>CAXTHW010000016.1:0-117141 GCA_964244245.1 uncultured Rubrivivax sp.
GCTCCGGCTCCGGCTCCGGCCCCGGCCCCAGCCCCAGCCCCAGCCCCAGCCCCAGCCCCAGCCCCAGCTCCTGCCCCTGCCCCGCAGGGAACATGGCAAAAAATAGCGTCGGCAAATGGTGGCTACACCCTCAGCGGCACCAGGATGGTCCGCTACGGCAATGGCAGCGGTTGGTTGTTCATGCAGGATTCTGGAAAGGGCCAATGCAGCAACGCCTACTTCAACTACTGGGGGCCGACGCCCATCACGGAGTGCCAGGTGTTCGTGCCTTCGGTGGCCACCAGCCCCGCGGCAATGCCAGGCGGCGGCCCGGCGATCGATCTGGCCAAGTTCCCGCTGGCCAACCCCGGCTTCAGCGATGACCGGGTCCGGCCCACGGCAGAGATTGCGCCGCTGGGAAGCGACGGGACCGGGTCGTTCCGGGATGGCTGCAACTTCAGCCATCTCGCATTCGACGACCCTCTCGTCGCGCCCGGACAACCCGGCGCTTCGCATCTGCACATGTTCTTCGGCAATACCGGCACCAATGCCTACAGCACGGTTTCCACACTCGCTTCCACCGGCTTGTCCAGTTGCAATGGCGGAACGATCAACCGCAGTGCCTATTGGGTGCCGGCAATGATCGACACATTGGATGGCACGCCGCTCGCCCCGCTGTACGGCACCTTCTATTACAAGAGCGGATACAACGGCATCAAGCCGAGCGACATCAGGCCTTTTCCTGCGGGTTTGCGGATGCTGGCGGGCAACTCGAAGGGAAGCACCGCGGACGCCGCGGCCGGCACCTACAGTTGCGAGAACGCAAGCACCGCGGCGCCAGCGCCTGGGCCAGGCATCATCAACTGCCCGCTCGGCTCGGAGCTGCGGATGAACATCGCGTTTCCGCAGTGCTGGGACGGCGTCAATCTCGACAGCCCGGACCACAAGAGCCACATGTCGTTCACCGTGAGCAACAAGTGTCCCAGCACCCACCCGGTGCCGTTGCCGGAGATCTCGTACCACGTGGTTTATGCAGTCAAGGAAGCCAACGCCCCGCTGCGCTGGCGCCTGGCTTCCGATGCCTACAGCGCCAGCGCGCCAGGCGGCTATTCGGCGCACGCCGACTGGATGAATGGCTGGAAGCCCGACATCATGAATGCCTGGGTCAAGAACTGCGTGGTGGCGGCGCGTGACTGCCATTCGCACCTGTTGGGCGACGGCCGTGAGTTCTATGGCTATTGACAGCCCGGTTCGGCCATGGCCGTCGGCATCGCTGTCATGAACCGGCGAGAGGCATGCGCCGCAGCGTTGGCAGGCGGCATCGGCGCTGCCTGGCGCTGCGCCTCGGCCGCCACAGCCGGCAGCGGCGCCGACTCCAGAGAGCGGGCGCTGGCAGAGCAGCGCATGCAGACCTGTACGGCGGCCAATGCGCGTGGTGTGGGGTTGCAGGCGGAGTACTTCGACAAGGACCACTGCCAGGGCATTGCACGCCTGGTGCGCGTCGAAGGGCCGGTGGAATTCGATCCGGCTTCCGACGTCGAGGCGCGCGGCGCGCGCTCGGCCCGCTGGCGTGGCTGGATCAAGCCACCACTGCCCGGCTTGTACGGATTTCATGCGAATCACCGCGAAGCCAGGATCGTGCTGGCGCATCAAGCATTCGACGGGCGTTCGGCCGGGGGCGGATTGATCGCGCTGGCGGCCGGCCGGTTCTACCCGGTGCTGCTCGAAGCCCATGGCCTGCGCGCATCGCCGCAAGGCGTGCGCCTGGAATGGACGGCACCGCACGGCATGCGCTATCTGGTGCCGCGCGCCTCGCTGTTTCTGCCAACCTGAAGCAGGCGCACGCGCAACGACTGGCTGCCCTGTCACGGGCCGGTGCGAAACACGATGCGCCGATACAGGGCGATCACGGTGTCGAGCTTCGCCTCCCAGTCGAAATGGTCCAGCACACGCTGGCGACCGGCCTTGCCCAGCCGCGAGCAGAGCGCGGGTGACTGCGCCAAGCTGAGCATCGCATCCGCCAATTGATCAACCATCGCCGAAGCAGAGCTGGGCTGGATGAGGATGCCGCAGGATGCGTCGAGGTAGTCTGCCGGGCCACCCCATTCGGTTGCTACAACGGCCCTGCCGGCCGCCATGGCCTCCAGCACCACAGCGCCGCCGCACTCCATCAAGCTGGGCAAGACCAGCGCACAGCTGCGCTGAAGATGCTCTGCGCATTCCTTCTGCGGCCGCCAGCCCGCAAAGAAGACCTTGCCGGCCTGGCCTTCCTGCGTGGCCAGCAGTTGCCATTGTCCGCACAGCGCCTCAAGAGGCCGGCGCTCCGGGCCGTCGCCGAGGACCGTCAGGCTGGCCGTGGTGTGCTGCGCCACCGTCCTGAACGCCGACAGCAGAAGATCGACGGCCTTCCAGCCCACCAGGCGGCCCATGAACAAAAAGGTCGGCACGCTGCCGAAGGGTTCAGGCGACGCCACAGCAGCCGGCTGCCAGAGCGACAGATCGACGCCGTTCTCGACGAGTTCGATGACCTCACCCGACGTGCCCCTGGGCAGCGCATCGCGCGTGCGCTGGTTGGCCACCAGCAGCACATCGGCGCGCAGTTTGCCGGGCAGCAGCCGGTTCATCGCCTGCGCGCTGCCGCGGCCTGCCGCCAACAGCATGCTGGTGATCCGGCCCTGCAGTTGCCGGAAGGCGGGCGGGAAGTCGATACCGCCGTTCATCGGCCCGATGACCACCGGGACTCCGAAGCCGAAGAGCATGGACGGCTCCTTCGGCGATACCGGCATCGGCTGGTGGACGATGTTCACCCCGTGCTCGGCGACGAGGCGTCTGACCATGCGGCGCTGCGCCCATTGCGTTGCAAGCCGCATGGCAAAGCCGGTGGTGAAACTCTCGACGCGGCCGGGCAGCCAATGGCTCAGGCGCCACATCAGCACATGGAACCACTGGTCTTCGACATACTGGATTCGCAGTTCGCCCGGAAACGCAGCCTGCAATTCCGCGCGTGTGCGCGCATGGACGACCAGCCAGACCGCCATGCCGCGAGCGCGCAGCAATCGGAAGTAGTGCAGAGGCAGCGCCGCTTCGCCGCCGAACCGGGCCGAAGCGTGCTCCGCCACGATCACCACCCTGAGTTCCTGCGTCATGACGCCCGCGCCCGCGAACCGCACGCAGCACCGCCCGCCGCCATCTAGCGGCGGCGCTCCAGGACGCGGGCCGGCACACCGACAGCCGAAGCTCCCGAGGGCACGTCGCACAAGACCACGGCATTGGCCCCGATCAGAACGTCGGAGCCGATGCAGATGGGGCCCAGCACCTTGGCACCGGCACCGATGTCCACATGCCCGCCGAGTCGCGGAATTCCGCCCGCAGCAGCACCGATCGTGACCTGTTGAAAGATCAGGCAATTGGGGCCGATTTCCGCGCCTGCATGGATGACGACCCCATTCGGATGGGGCAGCAGCAGGCCGCCCCCGATGCGGCTGCCCAGCGGAATGTCGGCGCCACTGACGGCGGACCAGAACCGATGCCGCAACACCGCTTGCCAGCGCATCGGCAAGGCCCACGCAGCACCACCGCGCTGCCAGCGCTCATACGAGCGCAAGCTGGCCAGCAGCGACCGGCCAGGATGCCACTCGACGAAGCGCTTTCTTTCGCGCGACCAGTCCGGCTCGACCGCGGACACAGGGGCGCTGCTGGCGGCTGGCGGCTGGCTCACGCGCATGGCGCCTGCGCATGCTTCTTGCACATTGCCGACACACCAGCAGCCATGAACTCAGCGTGATGCAGCACCCGACACCCGCGCCGAGAAGCACTGCCGCTGGGGCTGCCGGCGCGGCAGAACCGCTGCGGTCGCCTTATCTGCTGGTCTTGTTCAGCGTCCCTCTGTACGTGGATTCTCTGGGTCGGCGGCATGTCGAGCGGCTGTGGGCAAAGGATCTGGAGCGCCATCTCGCCTACCTCAGTGATCTCACTCTGTGCTCGTACGCCGGCACCTGGCCCGGCGAAGGCGCCGATCTGGTCTGCCTGGAGGACAGCCCGGCATTCCTGGGGCTGCGCACGGTCTCCTTCGCCAGGCCTGCGGGGCTGATCCACGCGCTGTGGCGTGCGCCCGCCACTGCACTGCGTCTGTGGGGCGAAGTCGGGCGTTGCCGCATCGTCCACAGCAGTGTCGCCGCCTGGCCCATTCCAGAGGCGTGGTTCGTGACGCCGATCGCGCGCTGGAGAAGGCGGCGTCACGTCATCGTCGTCGAGTCTGCGTTCTGGCGCGGGCCTTTGCAGGATGCAGGCGCCAGCTTTGTCCGCCGCTGCTGGAGCCGCCTGCAGGAGCGCGCTGCGCGCTGGTGCCTGGACCGCGCCGACCTGGCGATCTTCACGCACGATGGTTACCGCCAGAGCTTGCTGAGCCGCCCCGCGCAGGGACATGTCATCGAGGCGTCCTGGCTCGACGATGCCTGGGTCATCGACACGGCTGCTGTCGAAGCCGGCGTCGCGGACAAACTGGCTTGCAAGCGCATGCGGCTCGCGTTCTTCGGCCGCCTGACGCGCGAGAAAGGCGTGCTCGATGCCGTGGCCGCATGCCTGCAACTGGAGCGCTCCGGCGCTGAAGTCGAACTCGACATTTACGGCGAAGGTCCGCTGCTTGCAGAACTGCGGCTGCTGGCCGCGCGCAGCGCTGACAGCCGCATCAGGCTTTGCGGCACCCTGCCCTACGGAACGCCCATGCTGGAGCGGCTGCGCACCTATGCCGCGGTGCTGGTGCCGACTTGCACCGACGAACAGCCGCGCATCGTTTATGACGCCTTCTCGCAGGGCGTTCCGGTGATCGCAAGCGACACGTCCGGCCACCGCCAATGCGTGCGGCCGGGGGTCACGGGGCTGTTGTTCGACAACGGCAGCGCAGTCAGCCTTGCAGGCAGCATCGCCGTGGCGCTGGGCGACCAGGCGCGTTGGCTGGCGCAAGCGCGCGCCTGCGTCGAGGAGGCCCGTCGCCACACGCATGTAAGCATGCATCAGCGCCGCCGCCTGTTGCTGGAGCGCCTGCTCTGA
Organism: uncultured Rubrivivax sp.; assembly: GCA_964244245.1. GTDB lineage: Bacteria > Pseudomonadota > Gammaproteobacteria > Burkholderiales > Burkholderiaceae_C > Rubrivivax. Next base: position 5,029 of record CAXTHW010000016.1, read on the forward strand.
CCTTGTTCCGCCATCGCCGACGAAGAAGCAGTCAGACGTCATGGCGTCATGCCGTCATGCCGTGAAACGCCACCATCCGTCGCGCGCCTCACGGGCCAGCCGAATCAGTGGCGACAACGGGCGCAGCGAACGGTACCAGCCGGTGTCGGCAATGCTGCTGGGGCTGCCGCGCTGCACAGACAACACGGGGTTGCTGATGAGCGTCACCACGTCGGGGTTGCGCTGCCTGAACATCGTGAAGGCGCCGTCGATGTACATGCGGGCGCCGCGCGGATCGCCCGGCTCCAGTTCCATGGTCATCTCCAGGTAGTCGATCAGCCGGCCCAGCACGCTGGCATTGACGGCATAGCAGTGGGCCCAGATGAAGCCTGCATCGTGCGGCACCAGGCCCCTGCCACGCCCGCGCAGCTCGCGGGTCAGCGAATGGCCGAAGAAGCAAAGGTCCCAATGGCTGTTCTGAAGCCTGGCAACCAGCTTCTCCTGGTTCTTCACCATGCGGCGGCTGAAGATGGCATCGTCTTCCAGCACCAGAACGTTGGCCAAACCATCGTCCCGTGCTGACTTCAGGATGCCCAGATGGCTGAGGAAATTGCCCCGCACGCCCCGCGATGGAAAGCCCCCCGCCGCGGTGGGCCGGGGTGCATGCGGGATGCACACTTTCGCGCTCCGCATGTCGATGCCCAGGCTGGCGAGTTCTTGCTCCAGCGCCACGAACCGGTCATGCCGTTCGGGCAGGTGGATGATCGCTATCCGATCGAAATACGCTTCCAGCTTCATTGCTCAACCCGGTGACAGGAGTTGCCTGACCGCCTTGACCCGGGGCGACAGGCGCCACTTGATGCGGGTTTCCCAGAGATCGTTCAGGCACATCGAGATCAGCCCACCGGTGGGTACGCCATGGGCCCTGAACAGCCGCAGCAGTTGCCGGGTGTACGGGACCGGCGCCTCGTTGGCCGCAAAATGAAGCATGCAAGGCTCGAACGGCAGCCCGGTGTCAGCCCAGATGAAGCGGCATCGGGCCTTGCTGGCGTCCATCTGCATGGTCCCGGGGACGGCGCTGATGTAGCGCGAAAAGAAGTCGCCATACGGGGCGGGCGGCAAGCCGAGTTGCGTCATCACGATCGACAGCACGTCCTCGTCGGCGTAGCGGGCTCCGGTGTAGCGGGCGTAGTGGCGCGTGACATCGCGTGCCATCTCGAACACCGCAGCGCACGCGGGCTTTTTGAAGCAGGCGTGGCCGGCACCGTCGATCACCACAAGCCGCTCGTGCCCGATCCTCTTCAGCACGTCGGCGCGGTCCAGGCCGAAGATGCTGGTGCCGCCGTTGCGGTAGCCACCGACGGCGGCGTAGGCGGGGTGGCCCCATAGCGCGACATACGGTTCCAGCGGCTTGAAAACGAGGACATCGGAATCGAGAAAAAAGGTCGATTCGAAAGGCGAGTAGTGGTCGAGGTACACCTTGTGCTCGAAGCCGCGGATGCCCTGCATTTCCTCCACCACATGGTCGAAGTACGGCCGCAGGCGCGGCATCAGCGCCTTCGAGCAAGCCACTGCGGTGGGCACGCCCGGGTTGCTGGCGCGCAGCGACAGCGCCAGACCGATGGCCTTGAGGTAGTCGCTCGGCGTCGCCAGCGTCAGAACGCCGAAACGCTGGTCCTTGGTCGTCATGACTGCAATTCCTTCAGCGCTGCTGCGTCATCTGCGGGCTCTTCCGTGGAGGCTTCTGCGTCGCGCCGCGTGCGCACCCAGGAGACCGACCTTCCGGCGAGCCAGGAGGCGTAAATGGGCAGCTTGGCGGCGACGTACACCGGCACCATCAGCAGCCCCGACAAGGACACCAGAGCTCGCCCATGCTGCGCCCAAGCCAGCAGGGTGCTGGTTGCGCAGACCAAGAGCGACGCCGCCGCCAACGCCGCCGGCTGCCACGCGCCGCCGGCTGCACCGAGCGCCAGGCCGGCAGCCAGCAGCGACGACAGCACGACGACCAGCGCCCCCAGCGGCGGAACGCCAAGGTCCAGTGCCAGCGCCACCAGCGCAGCCTGGCGTCGCGCGAGGCCCAACGCGAGCAGCCGCGGGGCGCTCCGGGTCAGCAGGCTCAAGTGCCCCTGCTCCCAGCGCGCACGCTGCCGCTGCTGCGCGTCGGCCGCGAGGGGCAACATGCTCGTCACCACGGCTTCCGGGCAGAACCGCGGCGGACTGCCGGCGACAGCCAGGTCCAGACCCAGCTTCAAGTCTTCGACGATGTGGCCCGACGCCAGAGGCATGCTCGACAGCAGCTCAAATGGAAATGCCATGCCCGACCCCATCAACTGGCAAGGCAGGCCCAGGCGGTGCATGCCGGACGGGCGCACCTGGTTGCGCAACAGCCAGGCGAACGCGCCGATCCTCGCCCGCAGCCCTGCCGCTTGCGGGGCGCGCATCAAGTACAGCGCCTGCACGGGTTGCCCGGAGGCCATGCATTCGGCACCCAGCGCGCGCAGGCAACCCGGCATGACGCTGCAGTCGGCGTCGATCACCACCACCACCTCGGGCGGCGCTGCGGCCAGGGCCTTCATGCCGTGGTCGAGCGCGTACCCCTTGCCCCGCCGCCCGGGCTCGTGGCGGACGGCAACCTCGGCCCCGGCGCGGGCCGCGACGCCGGCAGTGTCGTCGCCGCAGTTGTCGGCCACCACCAGCAGACGGTCACCCGTCTCCAGTTGCAGGCGCAACTGCGCCAGCGTGGCAGCGATGCCTTGCTCTTCGTCATGCGCAGGCACCAGCACGGCCAGGCGGGGCCGGAGCCCGGACGGCCTGGCGGCTGGCCGCACGGGCAACCGGGCTGCCAGCACCTGCAACGCAAGCGTCAGCGCCGGCAGGGCTGCCAGCGCCGTCAACGCCAGCAAAGCGGAGGATAGCCACAAGACCAGGCCGCTCATGGACCGACCCGGTTTGCCGGATGCATCAGCGCCGCCAGCAGGCCGGCCTGTGGCAGCACCGCGTGCCGTGCGGCACAGCGCCGCCTGGCGGCTTCGCCCATGGCAGCCAGGGTCGCGTCGTCAGCGTCCAGACAGGCCTGGATCGCCTGTGCAAGGCGGTCCACGTCGCCAGCGGGAAACAACCAGCCGCACTCCTGGTCGAGCACCAGTTCAGGGATGCCGGCAATGTGGCTGGCAAGCACCGGCCTGCCCAGTGCCATGGCCTCCATCAGCACCACCGGCAGGCCTTCAGCGAAACTGGGCAGGACCAGTGCCCTGGCCTGCAGAATCTCGTCGCACACCTGCGCCTGCGTCAGCCAGCCGGTGATGCGCACATGGCGTTGCAGCGACAGATGCTGCACGAGTGCTTCGATCTGCGGACGCATCTCCCCGTCGCCGGCCAACACCAGTTGCACCTCACGGCCTGCATCGATCACGCAGCGCACCGCCCGCAGCAGCAGCAACTGGCCCTTTTGCTCGCAAAGGCGGCCGACGCAGACGAGTTGCGGCAGGTGGGCAGGCGGCGGCACGGGTGCTGCAAAGAACCCGGCATCGACGCCGCAATGCACGACCTGCACCTTGGGCCACAGCGCGGGGTCGAGCCAGCGGTAGAGCTGGCTGCGCCCGAAGGAACTGATCGCGACGACGAAGGCCGCATGGCGCGATTTCTCACCGATGCGCAGCCCGAGCGGCTGGTCGAACTCTTCCGGGCCATGCACCGTGAAGCTGTAGGGAACCTGTTGCAGCCGCGCTGCGAGCATGGCCACTTCGGCTGCATTGGTGCCGAAGTGCGCGTGCAGGTGCATGGCCGGTGAGCGCTGCAGCCAGCGCGCCACGCGGCAGGCCTCCAGGAGGTAGATCCAGTGCACCCAGTTCGGCCGGCTCGCGCCCTGGCCGCCCATGCGCCTGACCAGCGTGAGCGCCGCCAAAAGGCGCCGTGGGGCCACGACGGCCCAGTACGCCAGCGCTGCGAGCAACGCGCCGGCCCCAGCCTTCAGCACGTAGCGGGTTTGCGCGCGCTCGGCAACGTCATCCTTGTCCAGGACCTGCGCATCCCAGCCGCGCAAAGCGATGCGCTCGACGGCAACGCCAAGCTGCTCAAGCGCGGCGATCTCGCGGCGGATGAAGCTGTGGCTGACCTTGGGATACTGGTTCATCAAGTAGGCGACATGCAATCTGTCGCCTGCCGGCGCAGCCGGGCGGACGACGGCAAGGCTGTCCGCGGCACGGGCGGCACGGTCGCCTTCGACGGGTGAAAACGGCGCCACCGGCGGCACGCGGCCGGCAGCATGGTGCAGCGGGGCGTTCAGCATCAGTGGCTGCCGGCCGACCGCTGGTGCTCGCCCACGATGTGCGCGTAGTAGGCGGCGGTGTCGGCTGCAACGGCCCGCATGTCGTACACCTCGCGTGCGCGCCGGTGGGCTGCGGCTCCGAAGGCTTCACCGGCCTCCGGATGGTCGAGCAGCCACAGGATCTGTCGGCAAAACGCGTCGGTGTCGCCGCGCGGAGCGAGCAGCCCGGAAACGCCGTGCGTGATCACCTCGGAGACAGCCCCGGCATCGATGGCCGCCACCGGGCAGCCTTGCATCATCGACTCGGCGACAACGTAGCCGAAGCTCTCCCAGCGCGAGCACACCAGCGTGATGGCCGCCTGGCAGCGCAAGCGGCCGATCTCGGCGGGGCCGAGACTGCCGGTCACCTCGATGCGGGTGCGATGCCAGGCGGGCAACTCGGCTCTGATGAACTCCTCCAGGCGGACACGCTGGCCGCTGGGCGACAAGATGCCGATGTCCGGGCCGACGAAGACCAGCTTGAGCTTGGGCCGCTGCTCCAGCAGACGACCGAAGGCGCGGATTGCAATGTCCCCGCCCTTGCGCTTGTCGAAGCGGCCGACGAACAGCAAGGTGTCCGGGTCGGCTCTCTTGCGCGACCACAGCGGTGTGTCGGCGGCCACCACGATGGGGTTGGGGATCACGCGGCCCCAGTCGGGCGGCTGCCCGCAATCGTCACGGGTGCGGTCGAGCGTGTCACGCGAGGGAGCGGTGACGAAGCGCGCGCGCTGTAGCGCGTGCCGCTCGGCTGCCATCTTGATGTCGCTGCCGAACATCGCAAGTTCCTCTTCCACGAGACTGAGGAACGCCGGCCCGTGCAGCTTGACGACCACCGGCATCGACAATCGCTGCTGGATGCTGTCGAACCAGCCATAGCTTTCTTCCATCTCGACGACGTCGATCGGATCGCGCTGGTGCAGCCGCATCACGCTGTCGATGACGATCTGCGCCGTGCGGGCCGATGCGTCCACCGGCCTGCGTGACACGCGCGCAATGGCATGGCCCAGCCGCGTGCGCCAATCCAGCAGCAGCGGGTAGGTGCCATCGTCGCTGCTGCCTTCGGCACCGAGAAAGGCCAGCACCGACACGCGGTGTCCGAGCGCCTGAAGTCCGGCTCGCAGGTGATGCACGTAGGTCACCACGCCGTTGGGAAAGCCGAGCGGCCAAGCCGGGGAAATGAGAGCGATGTGCATGGATTCAGCGGCGCGCTTGGGCAAAGGCTGGCAGAGCTGCGGCGACAGCGGCAGGGTCTGCGGTCATGGCCGCAGCGCTGCCCAGGCGTGCAGCGCCCAGGCTGCGCCGCAGGCTCCGGTGGCAAAGGCTGCCGGCCCGACGGCCTCGCGCAGCGGGCGCAGCCCGACGGTGCGGTGCAGCCCGGTCCAGAGAACGAGCAACACCGGACACTCCGACAGCGCGACCACCCACACCACGCCTGGCAGCCCCGCCCAGGCCCAGCCCAGAGGAATGCCCGGCAAGACCCACAGGCTGCGCGCCAGGTCACGGTAGAAGCCGTAACGGGTGTGGCCGGCGGCGAAGAGCAAGGTTTCTGCGGGCGTCAGCATGCAGCTCATCGCAGAGCGCACACACAGCGCCTGCAGCATCCAGCCGGCCGATGCATAGCGTGCGTCGAAGAGCAGGTCCACGATGGCCTGGCTGGCCGCCGCAATGACGCCCATGGGCAGCAGGGCGAGCAGGTCGATGCGCTGGCGGATGCGGTAGTAGGTGGCGGGCAGCGCGGTCGGTGTGTCGCGGTGGATCTGGCTGAACAGCGGAAAGAGCACGCCGTGCGTGATGCGCAACACCGCCGACGACACGGCCTCGGCCAGCAGCGCGGCAAAGTTGTAGATGCCCAGCACCGACATGGTGATGTAGTGGCCGATCAGGAAGCGGTCTGCCTGGCTGCTGATGAACGACAGCGCAGAGGACGCCTGGATCCAGCGGCCATAGCCATAGATTTCGAGCCAGGCGCTGCGGTCCCACAGCACCCGGTTGCGTTCTCCCTTGTTCAGCAGATGGCTGGCGAGCGTGGTGAACAGCGTGCCGATCAGGCTGCCGACGATCAGCGCCCAGACCGACTTGAAGACCGACGCCAGCACCACGTTGGCCGCCAAGGTCAGCACCTGCGCCGCCAACTCCAGCATCACGAGCGGGCGCACCTGCAGGTGGCGGCGCATCGTGAGCAGGCTGGTGCTGGCGCAGCCGGACACCACAACGGCAAGACTGCCCGCAGGAACCAGCAGTGCCAGTTGCGGCTCCCGCAGCAGCACTGCCAACGGGTAGGCCGCCAGGCAGGCTGCGATCCAGAGCAGCACACCGCGGAGCGCAAGCACGGTCCAGGCGGTGTTGAGAAACCTGGGATCGTCTCCGTTGGGGCTTTGCACGACGCTCTGGCCAGCGCCGACATTGGAGAGCATCAGCAGGCCCTGCGACACGATGCCCACGACCACAGACAGGCCGAACGCCTCCGGGAACAGCAGGCGGCTCAGCACCAGGCCCGAACCGAAACGCAAGGCCTGGCCGGCCACATGGGCCAGCAGCTCGACCTTTGCGGCCGAGATCGCAAGGCCCGAGGTCAGGCGTCGTGCGGGCGTGCCGGGCAGCCGGCCCGGCGCGGAAGGCGACAGTGCAGGCCGGGTCACACGCCGCCCCTGCTGGCCGCTGCGAATTGCGGCTGAGCTGCCTTGCGGGCGGCCTCTTGCCGGCTGGAATGCCACACCCATCCATAGCTGCCCAGCATGCCGGCCAGCATGTAGGTCATCGGATCGACCCCGGCGGTTGCAATGAAGAAGAGCGTGCCGAGCATGGCCGCGACCAGCCCCGCGCCTTGGGCCGCCCGTGCAGGATCACGCTGCTTGAACCAGCGCCAGACGCGAAGCGAGTGATGCACCCCTGGCAGGACCAACGCAGCAAACAGGCCCAGGCCGGCCAGCCCGTAAAACAGCGCGATGCGGACATAGCCATTGACCAGGTCGATGATTCCTTGCCCTTGTCGAAGCGACTCCAGGTCGGCCAGCGCAAGCGGGTTGCCGAACCACGGGCGGGCCTGTATGAGCGCGAGCGAGGTGTCGAACAGGCGCTGCCTGTACTCCACGTTGCCGGCATCCACCGTGCCGACAAACGGAAGGTAGTCGATGACAGCGGAGCCCAGCGGCGACACCATCAACACCAGCAGCGCGGCACCCAACCCGAGCAGAGCCTGCAAGCCCTTGGTCGAGCCGCGTGGATCCAGTGCCAGGTACACGGCGGTGGACAGCAAGGCGGCCAGCCAGGCACCGCGCGCCAGCGTTGCCCACAAGCCGCCCAGCAGCAGCAGGGCCACGAAGGTGCGGGCCCAGGGCCTGGCCCACCCGCGCTGAACGAAGAGAAAGAAGGCCCACGCTGTGACCAGCCAGATGCCCAGCGTCAGCGAGTGCCCTGCGGCCGCCTGCGCGCGCAGCGTGCCGGATCGCAGCAGGAAGGCAAAGCGGTTGACATCGCCCCAGCGCTCTGCGATGGGCGCATACAGCAGCCAGCCGCGCAGCGACTCGAACACCGCCACCGCGCTGAGCAGCAGCCCCGCCAGCACCCAGGCCGCCATCACATCGCGCAGCGTCTGCATGTCGGGCCGCAGGCGACTGAACAAAAAGAACAGCAGGCCGGTGTCGAGCAAGAAGAGGAACAGGCGGCGCAGCGTGTGCGTGGCGCTGTCCAGCGGCACGTTGACGGCCAGCCCCAGCAGCATGAACGCAATCAATGCGAGATCCATCGCGTCGGCAGACCTGGACTGGAAGCCGGCCGGTCTGGACCGCAGCGCCAGTGCCAGCGGCAGGATCAATGCCAGTGCGAGAAGGCGCTGATGGCTGATGGCGAACAGCTCGTTGACAAACACGGCGGGGACGTCCACCGCCGCGTTCGGCACCGCGAAAAACAGCAGAACGCACAGTGCAGCGGGGTTGGCATCGCGCCGAGCGGCTCGGTAGATCACGGGGCCGGCAAGCAAGGCGTAGATCCAGATGTTCGGTGACAGCAGGCCGAACACGGTGAGGCACAGCCAGGTGTTGCGTCGCAATGCAAACGCTCCCGCCGGCGCCATGGGCTCGAAGAAGCGGCGCAGCAGGCCCCACAGCGGGAGCGTCAGGCCGAGAACCACGATCAATTCCTTGACGTTCTGCGGCATGACCGGGGCCCTGACGAACCGACGCGGGTGGCCTTCATTTGACGAGCCATCTCCTCTTGAGCGCGAAGGCATAGCGTTGCAAAGCGGGCGGCACCCACTGCCGCAGATGCTGGTCCAGCCGCAGATGGCGCGCCTCGCGGTGTGCGGCGGCACCATCGCCCGGCCTGGCGTGGTAGATGGTCGAGACGGCTGGCACCTCGTCGTAGATCGACTTCGACGCGGTGTAGTAGTACAGCGCGATCGAGCGCCGCAGCGTGCCATCGGGGCAGGTCAGCGGGTCGGGGTGGCCGTGAAACGAGTCGGCGTCGGTGTTGAAGATCACGCAGCGGTTGAAGACCGGCAGCACCGAGGTGCGGCAGGTCTTCATCTCGCGGTCCCAGAGTTCGAGTTGCCCGCCGTAGGATTCTTTCCACACGTCGTTGAGATAGATGATGACGTTCATGCGCCGGTGAACGTGCAGTTGCTCGTGCAGACGAAAGTCGGCGTGGACGCCCAGGTAGCCGCCGCGGCCGGTCTCGTGGTAGCCGCCGCCGTGGAAGTACGGGTCGGCGATCAGACCCTGGATGGCTGATATGCCTTCCAGAAACTGAAGGAAGGATGCGGAATTGAAGAAGTGAAAGAGCGCGCGGGCCGCCGCGCTGCAGTCGTCGGGCAGGATCTGGCGCTTGTGGTGGCCGGCATAGCCGATGTCGAAGACAACGTCGTTGGCCAGCCGTTGCGTCGGAAACTCCTGCAAGGCCCGGCGCGCCAGAGCCTCGGGCAGGAAGTTGTCGAGCACGGCATGCGGGAACGGCTCGGCGAAACAATAGTCGCCAGCCAGGCTTTCGCCGATCTGCCGCGCCAGCTTGGCATCCAGGCTCAGGGTCTGCCCCAGTTCGATGGGCAACACCGGCGCCGACGGGGCCCGTCCCCAGCCGGCCAAGCCATCGCCGGCGGGCTTTGCGTCGGGCCGCTGCCCGGCCATCAGGCAACCCGCCTTGGCAGTCGCACATCGTTCAACACCGACCCCACCACCGTGACCCCGGCGTTGTCGAGCCCGCGGACCAGGTCGGTCAGGTGGCGCATCCGCGTGCAATGGCTGCGCGCCACCACCAGCGCAGCGCCGGCGCGCGCGGCAGTCAGCACCGCGTCTTCGCCGTGGGCCAGCGCGGGCGTGTCGATGATCACGAGGTCGAAGGTGGATTGCGCCTGCGCCAGCACCGCGCCCCAGCCCGGCCGCGACAGCAGCTCCAGCGGGTTGGGCGGCAAGGGGCCGGCCGGCAGCACGAAGAGGCCGGGAATGTCGGCGATGCGGACGATGGGCTCGTTGCGCGTGTGCCCGGCCAGAAAGCCGGACAGCCCCACTTCGTTGTCCAGGCCGAAGATGGTTTGCTGGCGCGGTGTGCGCAGATTGGCGTCGATGAGCAAGGTGTTCTCGCCGGCCTGCGAGAACACCACGGCCAGGTTGGCGGCCAGATAGCTGCGCCCGGCGCCTGGCTCCTGGCTCACCACGGCCAGCGCGTTGTGCGCGCCGGCCTTGTCGAACCAGCGCAGCAACAGTTGGCTGCGGATGGAGCGCAGCGCCTCCACCCGGCGGCTGAAGGGCTCGTGCGCTGCAATCAGGTCTGCATCGACCGACTGGCGGGCGCTGCCGTCGCGCAGATACGGGTAGTCGAACTGGCGGGACAGGGCGTAACGCAGATCCTCGTCGCTCAACAGCCCGAGCTGCACTGCCGCCTCGCCGAAACGCAGCCTGCGTTGCTTTTGCACCTGAAGCACGCGCCTGGCGTCGGCGTCGGTCAGCAGCCCATGCTGGATGAGGATGGAGCCGAGCGACAGATGGCGGCGCTCCATCTCGGGCAGTTCGGAAGACGACATCCTCATGGCTGCGGCCCGGACATCGGCAGGATCACCCGCCTTGGCAGGCGGCCGTCCACCGGCAGGCGGCGGAAGACGGGCGCGCTGGCGCCGGCCTGCCGCAGCACGCCGAGCAGCGGCACCCCGGCCACGCCGATCAGATCGCCGGGGCTGCGCACCCGGCGGTCGAGGTGTTCGAGCAGGATCGCGGCGCCGGCGCCCAGCCCTAGCCCGGCCGCGAGCGACGCCACGATGCGCGCCAGCAGCTTGCGGCCAGACACATCGACAGATTCGACCGCCGGGCTCAGCAGCCGCACGCCGGCCTGGTTGTTCTGGCTTTCCAGCGTCAACTGGCCAGCCCGCTGGCTGGCCGCCTCGTAGGCCCGCTGCGCGTTTTCGACGTCGTGCAGCAGCACAGCCATTTCGTCGCGCTGCGAGCGCAGCGACAGCACCTGGCGCTTCTGCGCCTCGACCAGTCCGCGCAGCGCCTCCACCTTCTGCGCGCTGACGCGGCGGGTCAGCGTGCTGCCTTCGCCGACGCGCCCGTACTCGGCGGCCAGTTGCTGGCGCAGCCCGGCGATCTCGAGCTCCAGGCGCTCGCGCTGCGGGTGGCTGCTGCCCAGCGACGCACTGACGTCGGCCAGCTTGGACTCGAGTGCCGACAACTGGCCGAACAGGTTCTGCGCCAACGCGCTCTTCTGCACGTCCGGCGAGGCAGCGCTGCCGCCGCTGCGCACACGGCCTTCCGATTCGATGAACTCGGCCTGCGCCAGGCCGAACTGCGCCTCCAGCGCAGTCAGGCGCGCGAGTTCGAGGCCCACCTTCTCATCGGACGAAACGATGCCCTTTTGCTGCTGGAACGACGACAGCTTGGCCTGCGCCTGCTCGAGGTTGGCACGCAGCGCGCGGGTCTGCACGCCGAACCACTCGGCCGACTCGCGCGCCGGCTCGACACGCATCTCGATGGCGATCGCCGCGCCTGCGCGGGCGAAGGCGTTCGCAGCGGCCATCGCGAAATCCTTGTCGTCGGAGGCGTAGCCGATGCCGATGAGGTTGCTGCCGCGCACGCTGTCCACGGTCAAGCCGAGCTGCAGCCGGCCGGCCAGGAAGCGCTCGATGGGAACCTTGCCGCCGGTGGCCTTTTGCCAGCGGGCGATGGACGCGGCGTCCTTGTCCAGGCCCAGCAACTGCGCGGCGCGCGCGGCGACCTTCTCGGTCTTGAGCACCTCGATCTGGGTGGCCATGCTGGCGGCCGAGCCCAAAGCGCCGAGCAAGGGGTCGGGGCGCACGTCCAGCATCAGCAAGGCGTCTGCGCTGAACTGGCGCGGCTGCTGCAGCGCGTAGAGGCTGCCGCCGAGGCCGACGAGCACGAAGATGGCGAGCGCCAGCCGCTTGCGCAGCCAGACCCATCTCAGGTACTGGGACATGGACATCGGTGGCGCCCTGGAGTCGTGCGCGCGCCAGCGGCCGCGACGCGGCCGCAGCGGGCTGCACGGCGGTATGCAAAGCCTGTGCCATTTGCCGGGAGGGCAGCGCGCATCATGCGGCGTCGGCGTGCTGTGGGTGGGCTGGCGTCTGCTGGTCGGGCGCATCGCCCTGAAGCAGAAACTCGACGCGATGGCGCCGGAACTGGCGCGACACTTCGGCATCGGCGCCTTCGAAATGCAGCGGCTGGCCGATGTCGCACTGGTGACCGTACAGCAGCAGCAGCCGGCCCAGCGCCCAGGCATCGACGTGCTCCGTGGCTTTCAGGTCCACCACCACCGGGCAACGGGCGTCCGCTGCTTCCGAAAGCACCGACTGCAGCGCAGGCAGTTGCTGGCGTCCGCACACCCGCCCCAGCCGCACCTCGTACCAGCCACCGGCGGCGTGGCCGCCTTCAACGGTGGCAGACGAGGGCGGCCTGGCCACCAGCCAGAAGCGCTGCCACCACAGCGGCAGCACGCAGGCCACCACGATGCGGCCGAAAGCCAGCGCATCGCGCGCATAGCGGCGCCACAGCTTGGGCTCCTCCTTGACGCGCCACAGCCACTCCAGGCCCATCATCTGCAGCGCATGCGGGGCGCGCCGCAGCGACCCGGCGGTGAAATTGACCACCGCGCCCAGATGGCTGATCACAGGCGCATTCAACGCCTGGATGTTGCGCTCGATCCAGGCCTGGCCCTTCTGGGCGCCCAGCGCAACGACGATGAAATCAGGCTCCGACTGGTTGATGCGCTCGACGTAAGGCGCCGCGCTCAAGGCCTCCACCGGCTCGAAGCCGGGCGACTGGAAGCCGACGCACAGCACCCCGCCCCGCCGCTGGTTGATGCGCTCGCTGGCGGCATGCGCCACGCCGTCGGAGGCGCCGAACAGGTACACCCGGACGGGAGGCTGCGCGCCGCTGTCGCACAAGCGCTCGAAGAGGCCTGCGCCGGCCACGCGCTCCTGGATCGGCAAGCCCAGCAGGCGCGACACCCAGACGATGGGCATGCCATCGGCCAGCGACATCTGGCTGTGGATGATCGAATCACGGAACGCCCGGTCATGCTGTGCAGCGACGACGAAATTGACGTTCACCGTGGACAGCATCAGGCGCTGCCCCAACTGCGCCGCCTCGCGCACGCGCCACACCGCACGCTCTGCGCTGACTGCATCGAACGGCAGGCCGAGCAGGCAGACGACGTTGCGCGAAAAATCCACGGTGCTTTGCGGACGGCTCATCGCAGTGCCTTCACGCCTTCACCACGCCCGGCCCGCTGCTAGCAGCCCAAGCGAGCGGAGTGCGATCACCCGGCCATGCCTTGCCTGCCGCCGCGCCGCGCCGCGCAGCCTCGCCCGCAGAGACGCAAATCCTGATACACAATGAAACCTCACTCGGCCGTCGTTCCACCAGACACAGAACCGGCTTCTATTGACCCGCGTTGGCGTTGACAGCACACCGTCTCCTGCTCTGACGCGTTGCGATTGCAGTGAATTTGCAATGCAGCATGCTGGCAGTTGTCGTCTCACGGTCACTCCCATCCTTGACGCAATGGCTGTTGCAGCGCCAGCAGCAGCCTGTTGGTGCTGCGCAATCGAGCGATGCAGTGACAGCCAAACGCATCGGCAATCTGGCAAAAGAACCTGCCCGTTCGCGCCAATGCCGTTGGGCGTTGCATCGGCGATGGCCAACTGCAATTAGCAGATTCCGGGCCATTGCATTAGAGGCGGCAGCTTGCCAGGTAACGCGCCGCTTGATGCTGGACGCAATGCAGTGTGCAGTTTCTTTTGCTTACTTCTGGTGCTTCACTGCTTCGAAAATGTGCTTCGGATGTGTTGTATCGGTGCGTAACCAAAACCGTCCGTCGCGCCGTTTTTCCGGCCCTGGCGGCGGTCGGCCGGCCGACGGGCACGTGGCTTGCAACAGCGCCTGCAAGGCAGAGGAACCGCATGCAGCCCGTCAGCATTTCCCCCTTCGAGCCGCCGCGCTGGAAGGTCAAGGGCCCGGTGATCCGGGTTCACGAAACGTTCTCCGCGACGGTGCGCTACCGGCGCGAGGAAATCATGCGCTTCGCCGAACTGTGCGGCGACGCGAGCGCCTCGCAGCCCGCGCGCCTGGTCGCGCAGCGTGCCACCTTCGGTGAAATCTTCGCGACAGACCAGCAGACCGCCGCAAGGATGATGGGCGCGGTGGCCACGCATTTCGCCGACGGCGACGACGGCATCGCGCGCGAGGTGCTGTGCCTCAACTTCAACTTCGCCTTCCGCCGGCCGATCTTCGCCGAGCAGGACGTCCACATCCACTGGCGCGTGCGCGACGCCGTGGCCAGCGCCACCCGTGGCGGCTACATCGGCAACCTCGACGGCCAGGCCTGCGTCGGCAGGCGCGTCTGTGTGGTGGGCCGCGGAACAGTGGCCATCCGCCAGCCGGGCGACGCGCCGGCCTGACGGCAAGCCACAAAAAAAGGCGCCACGAGGGCGCCTTCTTGCTGGAACGACGAAACCTGCTCAGCGCACGACGGCGAGCTGCTCGCGGTTGCCGCCCTTGTAGGTGAACAAGGTCAGCGCGCCGTTCTTCACATCGCCCTTTTCGTCGAAGCTGATGGTGCCCGTGACGCCCTTGTAGCCGGCGGTCTTGGCCAGCACCGGCAGGTACTTGGCCGGGTCGGCGGAGCCGGCCTTGACCATTGCCGCGACCATCACGTTGACCGAGTCATAGACGTAGGGCGCGTAGATCTGCACGTCGGCGCCGAACTTCTTCTTGAAGGCCACCTTGAAGTCGTCCATCGACTTCTTGGCTTCGCCTTCCACGCCACCGGCTTCTGCGCACACCACCTGGCCGTCGCCCATGGTGCCGGCGGCCAGCTTGGGCAGCTCGCCCGAGCAGATGCCGTCGCCGCCCATGAACTTGGCGTCGATGCCCAGTTGCTTCATCTGGCGCAGCATCGGGCCGGCCACGGCGTCCATGCCGCCGAAGAACACGACGTCGGGCTTCTTGCCCTTCAGCGTGGTCAGGATGGCGGTGAAGTCGGTGGCCTTGTCGGTGGTGAACTCACGGCCGACAGTGCTTCCGCCAGCGGCCTTGACGCCCTTCTCGAACTCGTCGGCGACGCCCTGGCCGTAGGCCGTGCGGTCGTCGATGACGGCGATGCTCTTGCCCTTCAACTGCGTGACGGCGTACTTGCCGAGCGTGCCGCCGAGGTGCACGTCATCGGCCACCACGCGGAAGGTGGTCTTGTAGCCCTGGCGGGTGTACTTGGGGTTGGTGGCCGACGGGCTGATCTGCGGGATGCCGGCGTCGCTGTAGATCTTGGACGCGGGAATCGAGGTGCCGGAATTCAGGTGGCCGATGACGCCCATCACCTTGGCATCGACCAGCTTCTGCGCGGCAGCGGTGCCTTGCTTCGGGTCCCCTGCGTCGTCTTCGGCCAGCAATTCGAACTTGACCTTCTTGCCGCCGATCGTCACGCCCTTGGCGTTGAGTTCGTCAATGGCCATCTTGGCGCCATTTTCGTTGTCCTTGCCCAGGTGGGCGATCTGGCCGCTGGTCGGGCCCACGTGGCCGATCTTGACCACTTCCTGCGCGTAGGCCGTAGCGGCCAACAGGAAGGCGGCTGCACCAACGATCACGTTGAGCTTGAGTTGCATGCTGTAAACCTCCGGGTATGTTGTCTTGGTGACAAACGGGAATGGGAAAACGGGAATGGAAAGAAGCGCGCGACGATACCCCAAAAGCACAAGCCTCCCTAGCGGGGAACTCCGCGCTTGGCGGCTGGCGCGCACACCCACACAACGAAGCAAGAGGCAAGCCGGGCGTCAGGGTTTGTCTCAGGTCGAAGCTGCTGCACGGTGGTGCGTCACGGCCAGCCCGCCGGCCTTGTAGTGGCGCCAGCGGGCGCGGCCCTGCTCTTCGTCGTCGGGCTCGGTGGAGAGGATTTCGATCACGCGGCGGTAGGGCGACAGGTCTTGCGGCGGGTCGCCTCCCAGGTGGACCAGGACATCCGGCGCACCTGGCGGCGGGGCCGCATCGGCCAGCCAGACGGGCGTGCGCCGCGCCAGTTCGGCGTTGCCGGCGCCCAGCCGCAGGTGCGGCACGAACTCCAGCGGCTCGAAGCTCCAGAGCGCCTTGTCCAGCGCGTCCAGCAGCGGCGCCGGGCCTGTGACCAGCACCCGCGCGCCGCGGCGGTAGGCCTTGCGCAGCAGGCGGCAGGCAAAGCCCAGCTTGTCGGCCACACCGGTGTGGAACTCGACCTCCGCGGCCACCGCGAGCCCGCCTCAGCCGGCTTGCGACAACACGTAGTGGGTGAGCAGCGGCACGGGCCGGCCGGTGCCGCCCTTGGCGGTGCCCGATTTCCACGCGGTGCCCGCGATGTCGATGTGCGCCCAGCGCAGCTTGCCGGTGAAGCGCTGGAGGAACTTGGCGGCGGTGATCGCGCCGCCGGCCCGGCCGCCCACGTTGCCCATGTCGGCGAAATTGCTCTTCAGCGCCTCGTCGTATTCCTCGTCCAGCGGCATGCGCCAGGCCGGGTCGGACGCGGCCTCGCCGGCCGCCAGCAGCTCTGCGGCCAGTGCGTCGTCGGGGCTGAACAGGCCGGAGCGGTGGTTGCCCAGCGCAATGACGCAGGCGCCAGTGAGGGTTGCGATATCGACCACCGCTGCCGCGTTGAAGCGCTCTGCGTAGGTCAGCGCGTCGCACAGGATCAGCCGGCCTTCGGCATCGGTGTTCAGCACCTCGATGGTCTGGCCCGACAGGCTGGTGAGCACGTCGCCCGGCTTCACGGCCGTGCTGCTGGGCATGTTTTCGCAGGCGGGGATCAGGCCCACCAGGTTGACCTTGGCCTTGCTGAGCGCCACGGCACGCAGGGTGCCCAGCACGCTGGCCGCGCCGCCCATGTCGAACTTCATCTCGTCCATCTCGCCAGACGGCTTGATGGAGATGCCGCCGGTGTCGAAGGTGATGCCCTTGCCCACCAGCACGGTGGGCGCTGCGGTCTTCAGCGCACCCTGGTAGCGCATCACGATGAACTTGGGCGGCTGCGCCGAGCCCTGGGAGACACCGAGAAACGAGCCCATGCCGAGCTTCTCGCAGTCTTTGCGGTCCAGCACCTCGACCTTGAAGCCGAGTTCCTTGCCCTGGCGCTTGGCCTCTTCG
This sequence comes from uncultured Rubrivivax sp., assembly GCA_964244245.1. Classification (GTDB taxonomy): domain Bacteria; phylum Pseudomonadota; class Gammaproteobacteria; order Burkholderiales; family Burkholderiaceae_C; genus Rubrivivax. The sequence continues at coordinate 21,919 of CAXTHW010000016.1, forward strand.
GCCAGATAGGTGGGCGTGCAGACGTTGGCCGGCAGGTTGGCGCATTCGCGCGCCAGCGCCACGCCCGACGCAATGGCCTCGCCCTTGCGCAGGCCGGCGGTGACGGCCGGCAATTGCGCCTTCGTGCAGACGAGGGTCACGCCGGTGAGCTTGGACGCCGCCGGTGCGCTGGGCTTGGTCTGGCGATAGACGTAGAGCGCGTCGGTGGCAGCGGCCACCAGCGCCTCGGCCTGCGCCGCGCCGGCTTCGTCACCACCACACAGCGCCACGGTGACGTTGCCTGCGCCGCCACCCTTCAGGCCTGCAATGCCGGCCGCGACCGCTTTGCGAAAGCCCTTCACCGAGCCATCGCCCGCTGCCGCGAACATCACCCGCGCGGCCTTCACGCCGGCCACCTGGTGGGCATACAGCACCTGCCCGGCCTTGAAGCTGAAGTCGCCGTTCTCGGCCGCTGCGGCCAGCGGCCCGGCCAGGGCCTTGTCCAGGCTTGCCGGCACGCTGCTGCCGGCCACCACCACCAGCAGGGCGTCTGCACCCAAGCCCACCAGGCCTGCCGCGCCGGCCACTTGCGTCTTGAAGTCCATAATTCCGCCCAGTCAAGAAAGCGCAGGATGTTATTCGATTCAACTGTGCGCCGCGAACTCGCGCGGGGCTTCGGCGCGACGCTGGTCGTCATCCTCACCATCGTGCTGACGATGATGTTCATCCGCACCATCGGGCAGGCAGCCAGCGGCGTGGTGGCGCCGCAGGACGTGGTGCTGCTGCTGAGCTACGTGTCGCTGGGCTACCTGCCCATGATCCTGGCGTTGTCGCTCTTCATCTCCATCGTCGTGACGCTGGGCCGCATGTACCGCGACAGTGAAATGGCGATCTGGTTCGCCAGCGGCGTGAGCCTGTCGCGCTTCGTGCGGCCGGTGCTGCGCACGAGCTGGCCGGTGCTGCTGGTGGTGGCGCTGCTGATGTTCTTTGCCTGGCCCTGGGGCAACCGCAACAGCCTGGAGCTGCGCGAGCGCTACCAGCAGCGCTCGGACCTGTCGCGCGTGGCGCCGGGCGTCTTCCAGGTGTCCAGCGACGGCAGCCGCGTCTTCTTCGTCGAGCGCGAAAGCGCCGATGGCATCAACGCGCGCAACGTCTTCATCCTCTCGCAACTGGAGCACGCCGAATCGGTGACTTCGGCGCGCAGCGGCCGGCTCGAAAACGTGGGCGATGACCGCTTCCTGGTGCTGGAGCGCGGCCAGCGCAACGACGTGGACTCGATGAGCAACGAGAAGACGCTGTCCAGCTTCGAGAGCTACCGCGTGCTGGCCGACGAGCGCCGCATGCGCGATGTCGAGACGCGGCCGCCGAAGGCGCTGCGCACCATCGAGCTGGTGCGCCAGCCGACGGTCAAGAACCAGGGTGAGCTGGTCTGGCGCTTCGGGCTGGTCTTCGGCGCGGCCAATCTGCTGCTGCTGGGCATCGGCCTGTCGGCGTCCAACCCGCGGCGCGCCAGCAACTGGAATCTGCTGTTCGCGCTGCTCGGCTTCGTCGTGTACTACAACATGATCAACCTGTCGCAGGTCTGGGTGGCCGGCGGCCGCGTGGGCCTGGGCGGCGCGCTCGGTGGCCTGCATGGCGGCGCCTTCGTGCTGGCGCTGGTGCTGCTGTGGTGGCGCGACCATGGCGCGGTGGTGGCCTTGTGGCCACGCAGGGCTGCCGCATGAGGACGGTGCGCAGGCTGCTGTACCGCGACATCGTCGCGTCGGTGCTGTTCGTCGGGCTGGCCTTTTTGTCGCTGTTCTATTTCATCGACTTCGTCGATGAGCTGGACAGCGTGGGCCGCCGCGGCCGCACGCTGTGGCACGCGGTGCTGGCCGCCGGCCTGGAGCTGCCCGGCCACTTCTACGAGCTGGCGCCGATTGCGCTGCTGATCGGCACCATCTACTCGCTGGCGCGCATGGCGCAGTCGTCGGAGTTCACCATCCTGCGCACCGGCGGGCTCGGGCCGGGGCGGGCGCTGTCGCTGCTGGCGGTGCTGGGCGTGGCCTTCGGCGCGCTGACCTTCGTCGTCGGCGACTACATCGCGCCGGCCAGCGAGCGGCTGGGCGTGGAGCTGCGGGCACGCTTTGCAGGCGGCCTGAAAGTGGGCGGCGCCGGTGCCTGGCTGAAAGAAAGGCGCAGCATGCCGGATGGCGAACACAGCTTCTCGATCAACCTCGCCGGCACCGGCGCGCAAGGCGCTTTCGAGGGCATCCGCATCTTCGAGTTCGACGCCGACGGGCGCCTGGTCACACGCATCAGCGCCAGCGAAGCGCGGGTGGCCGCAGACGGCACCTGGACGCTGACCGACGCCGACGTGACGCGCTGGCCGCGTGCCAGCCAGCCGGGCGACGCGCCGGTGCTGGAAGAGCGCTCGCCCAGTCTTCAGTGGGCCAGCACGCTGAAGCCGCCGGTGGTGGCCGCCGCGGTGCTGCCAGTGGCCACGATGACGGCCGCCGAGCTGTGGCAATACGGCCAGCACCTGAGCGGCCAGTCGCAGGCGGCGCAGGCCACCGAGATCCGCTTCTGGAAAAAGGCGCTCTACCCGCTGGCCTGCCTGGTGATGGTGGCACTGGCACTGCCTTTCGCCTACCTGCACGCACGCGCGGGCGGCGTCAGCCTCAAGGTCTTCGGCGGCATCATGCTGGGCATCAGCTTCATGCTGCTGAACAACCTGTCAGGCCACATCGGCCTGCTGCGCGACTGGACGCCCTGGGTCGTGGCCGCCACGCCCAGCCTCATCTACCTGCTGATGTCGCTCGCCGCCTTCACCTGGCTGGTGCGCTACCGGTGAGCAGGCTGTGAAAGGCCTGATCCTCTTTGCGCATGGTGCGCGCGACCCCCGCTGGGCGATCCCCTTCGAGGCCGTGGCCGGGCGCGTGCGCGCTGCACAGCCGGCATCGCCGGTGCGCCTGGCCTTCCTGGAGCTGATGCAGCCTGGCCTGGCAGACGCCGCTGCCGAACTGGTGGCGCTGGGCTGCGGGGCGGTGGAAGTGGTGCCGCTCTTCCTGGGCAGCGGCGGCCATGTGCGCAAGGATCTGCCGGCGCTGATGGACACGCTGCGCGCGCGGCACCCTGGCGTGGCCTTCACGCTGCATGCCGCCATCGGCGAGACGCCATCGGTCATCGACGCCATGGCCAACGCCGCGGCGGCCACGCTGCAATGAACCTGCACCAGTTCCGCTTCGTGCAGGAGGCGGTGCGCCGCAACCTCAACCTCACCGAGACGGCGAAGGCGCTGTTCACCTCGCAGCCCGGCATCAGCAAGGCCATCCTGGAGCTGGAGGAAGAGCTGGGCGTGGACATCTTCGCCCGCCACGGCAAGCGGCTGCGCCGCGTCACCGAGCCAGGGCAGGAGGTGCTCAAAGCCATCGAGATCATCATGCGCGAGGTCGCCAACCTCAAGCGCATCGGCGAGCAGTTCTCCAAGCAGGACGCCGGCACACTGAGCATTGCCACCACGCACACGCAGGCGCGCTACTTCCTGCCCGGCCCGGTGGCCGCGCTGCGCAAGAAGTTCCCCAAGGTGCAGGTGGTGCTGCACCAGGGCATGCCGGAGCAGGTGGCGCGCATGCTGCTGGACGACGTGGCCGAGATCGGCCTGGCCACCGAGGCGCTTGCCGGCTACGACGAACTCGTCACCCTGCCCTGCTACGACTGGCAGCACGTGATGGTGGTGCCGCCTGGCCACCCGCTGGCCGCCGTGGAGCGGCCCACGCTGGAACAACTGGCGGCCGAGCCGCTGGTGCTCTACCACTCCACCGTGACCGGGCGCACGCGCATCGACCAGGCCTTTGCGCGCGCCCGGCTCAAGCTCAACGTAGCGCTGGAGGCCATCGACTCCGACGTCATCAAGACCTACGTGAAGCTGGGCATGGGCGTGGGCATCGTCGCAGAGACGGCGGTGCGCGACGACGGGCCCGGCGCCGAGCTGGTGTCGCGCCCGCTGGGGCATTTGTTCGGCACCAACGTGACGCGCGTCGCCTTCAAGCGCGGCGCCTACCTGCGGCACTTCGTCTATGCCTTTGCCGAACAACTCTCCGACCGCCTGAGCCCGGCGCTGATCCAGCGCGCGATGACGGGCGCCCCGGGCTCCGACTACAGTCTGTGACCATGGCCGACACCAGCATCCACACCCCTGCCCTGCAAAGCCGCCTGCCGCACGTCGGCACCACCATCTTCACCGTGATGTCGGCGATGGCGGCCGAGCATGGCGCCGTCAACCTGGGCCAGGGCTTCCCCGATTTCGGCTGTGACCCGGCGCTGCTGGACCGCGTAAACGACGCGATGCGCGAGGGCCTGAACCAGTACCCGCCGATGGCCGGCGTGCCGGCGCTGCGGCAGGCCATGGCGGCCAAGATCAGCGCGCTCTACGGCCACAGCTACAACGCCGACACCGAGATCACCATCACCGCCGGCGCGACGCAGGCCATCCTCACCGCCATCCTGTGCTGCGTGCACCCGGGCGACGAAGTCATCGTGCTCGAGCCCTGCTACGACAGCTATGCACCGAACATCGAGCTGGCCGGCGGCACCGTGGTGCGCGTGCCGCTCACGCCGCGCAGCTTCCGGCCCGACTTTTCCAGGATCGCCGCGGCGCTGGGCGCGAAGACGCGCGCCATCATCGTCAACTCGCCGCACAACCCCAGCGCCACGGTCTGGACGCGCGGCGAGATGCAGCAACTGGCCGACCTGCTGGCGCCCACCGAGGTGCTGCTGATCAGCGACGAGGTCTATGAGCACATGGTGTTCGACGGCGTGCCGCATGTCAGCGCGGCGTCGGTGCCGCAGTTGGCGGCGCGCAGCTTCGTGGTCAGCAGCTTCGGCAAGACCTACCACGTCACCGGCTGGAAAGTGGGCACCGTGGCGGCGCCCGCCGCGCTGACTGCCGAGTTCCGCAAGGTGCACCAGTTCAACGTCTTCACCGTCAACACGCCGGTGCAGCATGCGCTGGCGCGCTACATGGCCGACCCGCGGCCCTACCTCGACCTGCCGGCCTTCTACCAGCGCAAGCGCGACCTCTTCCGCGATGGCCTGCTGAAGACCAAGCTGCGCCCGCTGGCCAGCGAAGGCAGCTATTTCCAGACGGTGGACTACAGCGCGGTGAGCGCGCTGCCCGAGGCCGATTTCTGCCTCTGGCTGACGCGCGAGATCGGTGTGGCGGCCATTCCGCTGTCGGCCTTCTACGAAGGCGGCTTCGAGCAGGGCATCGCCCGGCTGTGCTTCGCGAAAAAGGAAGAGACGCTGCAGGCCGCGCTGGACCGGCTGGCCCGGCTGTAGCGGTCAGCGCACCGGCGTGCGCGGGTGGAGGATCACCGGGTCTGCATCGGGCTGCGTGAGGTCCAGATCGACAGGCGCGGTGGGCCGGTCTTCGTGCTGCGCATCGAACACCGAGTCGCGCTCCATGCCGAAATACGGGTGCGGCGCGGTGGCGCTGAATTCGCCGCCATCGGCCAGCGGCAGCAGCAGATCGACGTTGCCGGTGTCGGCGGCCTCGCGGTCCAGCAGATCGCGCGCCAGCGAGTACAGGAAGAGCACCTCGCGGTAGGCCGGCAATTCGAACAGCTCACCGCGCGACTTGCGGAACAGCAAGGCTTCGAGTTCGGCCATCGCGTCCAGCGGGCGGGGCCACACCTGTTGCAGCCGCGGCAGCACGCCGACATAGTCTTCCAGCGCCCGGCCTTGCTGCAGGTCGGCGTTCCACTCCGGGGCGTAGGCGTTGAAGCGGTGGTTGAAGCGCGTGCGGGTGCGCTCGTAGGCCTCGCGCTCGTTGCGCCGGCGGTACAACTCCAGCAGCTTCAAGTAGGGCAGCGGGCTGCCCCCGCCGGTGTTGCGCAAATGGTCCACCAGCAGGTCGATGGCTGCATCGTCCTGGCCCAGCACGACGAAGAATTCGGCCTGTTGCTCCAGGTCCAGCAGTTCCTCGATGGAGACGTCGCGCGGCGAGCCGTCGTCGGGCAGCGCCTGGGGCGGCAGCACCTGGGTGCGCTCGTTCGCGGCGACGGCGGTGGGTGGCGCAACCGCTGGCGCGACCGCGACCGCGGGCAAGACCGCCGGCCGCGGCGGCGCGGCCGGCTGGGGGCGCGGGCGCGGCTGTTGTGGCTGGGTCGTCTGCGGCATCGTGGCCGGGCTGAGACTGCGGCTGTTGGCCCCGGACGTCCGCGGCACCAGCGGCACCAGCGGCACTTGCGGCACCGGCGGCACCACTGTCGGCCAGGGCGCGCCGCGCGCAGCGGCCGTCTGCGCCGCCCCGGCGGCAGGCAGCGTGGGCAGATGCAGTTCGGACGTGACCAGCGGCAACTGCGACGTGGCCACCGGCCCGCGCTGCGGCGCGGCTTCGGCCGCCGCCGCGCGGCGCCAGGCCGCCTGCTGCTCGCGTTGCAGCACGCGCAGCCGCCATGCCAGCCAGAGCACCAGCCCAGCCAGCGCCAGCGCAGCCAGCAGCAGCGGCAGGGTCCAGCGGCTGCCGCCTTCGGCCGCAGCCAGCCGTTCGCGCATCTGCGCCACCAGGTCGCGGTTGGCCCGCGCCTCGATGCGCAAGTCGCCGATGCTGCGCTCCAGCAGCGCGATGCGGCTGTCGGCGGCCGACGCGGCAGAGGCCGCAGCGCGGGTCGCGCTGGCCGCCAGCGCCACGGCCTGGATCGCCTCTTCCACCACGCCGGGCGCGCTGGCCGCAGCGGCGTTTGCGGCGGCCGGCCCGGGGCGGGCGATGGGGTCTGCAGCGTCCAGCCGCAGCCGCGCCACGGGCGCGACAGCCGGCGGTGCAACGGCAGGCCGGGCCGGCTTGCGCGTGCTTGCCGCAGGCCGCGGTGGCCGGGCGTCCGGCTGCGTGCTGCGGCCAGCGCGCGGCGCCTGCGCCACCGCTGCGGCGGGCGCATCAGGCGGATCAAGGGCAGGCCTGGCGCCGGACCGGTCGGCCTGCGCCAGCAGCAGCGCCTGTGCTGTCTGCGACATCTGCGACATCTGCGACATCTGCGGCGCGAGCGCCATGCTGGCGGTGGGCGACAGTGCCGGTGGGTCGGCCAGCAGCACGAAGCGGCGCGACATGCGGGCCGGGCAGCCGATGGACAGCGTGATGGCGACCACCGGCTCATCGACAGCGGTGGCGCTGAGCACGCGCATCGCCAGGGTCTCCGGGCTGCTGCCATCGACCAGCACGCGCACCGCGCCAGGCGGCAGGCGCTGGTCGCCGACCATCACTTCGGCCGTCACGCATTCGGGCGCGATGCTGTCGCCGGGGTCGAGCCGGAGCGCCGCGCTGAAGTCGAGTTGCTGGCCGAGAACGGCGCCTTGCTGGGCCCGCGCCCAACCGATTGCTGACACACCGTGGGCCGCCACCATGAGGGCCAGACCGAGGACAAAAGATGACAGATGCCGCTGCTGCTGCATGCAAGAAAAGGTGGCTGGGCGACTCGCAAAGTCACTCTATCACGAAGGGTTACAAGCACCGTCTTCCAGCGTGCCGCGCCGCCACGCGGTGACAGAATGCGCGCCCGACATCGTTGATAAATCACAGCCCCGCCACCCGCCATGCCCCCAGCACCGCAGCGCCGCCGGATTTACCTGATGCGCCACGGCGCGGTGGACTACTTCCCCGAAGGCGGCAGCGCAGCGTCACCGCTGGCCGTGCCCTTGAGCGCCGCCGGCCGGGCGCAGGCCGATGCCGCCGGCCGCCTGTTCGCCGACTGCGGCGTGCGCTTCGACCTGGCGCTTGCCAGCGGCCTGCCGCGCACGGTGGAGACGGCGCAGCGCGTGCTGGCAGCCGCCGGGCAGACGCTGCCGCTGGCACTGGACGAACGGCTGCAGGAGATCCGCTCGGGCACCGTGTCGGACATCCCGGCAGCAGACCTGGAAGCGGCTTTCACCGGCGTCTTCCACGCCCGGCCGGATGCACTGGAGGCGCAGCGCTTCATGGGCGGCGAAACCATCGGCGAACTGCTCGACCGCGTGCAGCCGGCCTTCGACGCGCTGCTGGCGCGCGCCGACTGGCGCTGCCTGCTGCTGGTGCTGCACGGCGGCGTCAACCGGGTGCTGCTGGGCGCGGCGGCCAGCGGGCCGCGCGGCTTCCTGGGGCGCGCGGAGCAGGGGCCGGGCTGCATCAACATCATCGACGTGGCCGCCGCCGGCGGCAGCGACGGCATGGTGCTGCGCGCCGTCAATCTGACGCCCACGCAGTGGCTGCAACAGGACGAGACGCTGACGACGATGGAGAAGCTGCTCGCGCAATACCTGCGCAGCGGCCTTGGCGATCAGCCGTCGTAGCCGGGGAAGACGCGGTCCAGCCGGCGCAGCAGCCCCGGCCAGATCAGCGTGGAGCCCAGCCCGCGCGTGGCCTCGGCGGCCTGCTGGCGTGCGGTGGCGATGATCTCTGGGTGCACCTGTACCAATTCGCCGCCGCCGGCCTGCGCGCGCACCTGGATGTTGCACACCGTCTCGAAGAGATACATCGCCTGGAATGCATCGGCCACCGTCTCGCCCACCGTCAGCAGGCCGTGGTTGCGCAGCATCAGGTAGGTCTTGCGGCCCAGGTCGGCCACCAGGCGCGGCTTCTCGTCGTCACGCAGCGCCACCCCTTCGTAAGCGTGGTAGCCCAGGCTGGACAGCACGAAGATCGACTGCTGCGAGATCGGCAGCACGCCGCCCTGTTGCGCCGAGACGGCAACGCCGTTCAGCGTGTGGGTGTGCAGCACGCAACCCACGTCGTGCCGCGCCGCATGCACGGCGCTGTGGATCACGAAGCCGGCCGGGTTGACGCTGAACGGCGAGTCGTCCACCTTGTTGCCCAGCGCATCGACCTTGATCAGGCTGGACGCCGTGATCTCCTCGAACATGAGTCCGTAGGGGTTGATCAGGAAGTGGTGCTCGGGGCCGGGCACGCGGGCGCTGATGTGGGTGAAGACCAGGTCGTCCCAATGGAACATCGCGACCAGACGGTAGGCGGCCGCCAGGTCCACGCGGAGCTTCCATTCTTCGGCGCTGGTCTGCTCACGGCGGCTCGGGATGCTGAGTGCTGGCATGTTGGTACTCTCCTGGAGCGAGGATGGACAATGCAATGGTCGCGCGCTTGTCGCGTCAGAGACAAGAGATGATTACCCCGGTTCTTACAATCGACGAGCGACACAACATCGAGTCAGGCGCGTGGTTCGCCAAGTTATCTGCAGCCCTGCGCGCCAACATTCTCTCGCGCGCCTTCGTCCGCCGCCATGCCGATGGCAGCCCGCTGGCGTCACGCGGCGGGCAGGCCGAAGAATGGTGCGGCGTGGCACGCGGCGCGGTGCGCGTCAGCTCGGTCAGCCTGTCGGGCAAGCAGGTCACGCTGACCTATGCAGAGCCCGGCGTCTGGTTCGGCGACATCGCTCTGTTCGACGGCCTGCCGCGCACCCACGATGCCGACGCCCATGGCGACACCACGCTGCTGGTGGTGCGCCGGCCGGACTTCAAGGAACTGCTGGCAACGCATGTCGAGTTGTACGAGGCGCTGCTGCGCCTGAACTGCCGCCGGCTGCGCTTGATGTTCAACCAGTTCGAGGACCTCAACACGCGGCCCTTGCAGGCGCGCCTGGCCAAGCAGTTGCTGCTGCTGGCCAAGAGCTACGGCATCACGCAGGGCGAAGAAATCCGCATCGGCCTGCAACTGGCGCAGGAAGACCTGGCACAACTGCTGGGCGCCTCGCGCCAGCGCGTCAACCAGGAACTCAAGGGCTTCGAGCGCGAAGGCGCCGTGCGCGTCGAGCCGACGCGGCTGGTGGTGTTGTCGCGCGACAAGCTGCTGATGATCGCCGACCGATAACAGAGAACCAAGCCATGGAAGAGTTCACAGGCACACGCGACGTCGCGGCCAGCCACGCCTTCGATGTGGCCGCGTTGCAAGCCCATTTGCGAGCCACGCTGCCCGGATTCGAAGGCCCGCTGACGGTGGAGCAGTTCAAGGGCGGGCAGTCCAACCCCACCTACAAGCTGTTGACGCCGCAGCGCGCCTACGTGATGCGCAGCAAGCCCGGCCCGGCGTCCAAGCTGCTGCAGTCGGCCCACGCCATCGAGCGCGAGTTCCGGGTGATGAAGGCGCTGGCCGGCAGCGATGTGCCGGTGGCGCAGATGCTGCTGCTGTGCGAGGACGAGAGCGTCATCGGCCGCGCCTTCTACATCATGGAGTTCATGGACGGGCGGGTGCTCTGGGAGCAGTCGCTGCCCGCGCTGCCGCGGCCGCAGCGCGGTGTCATCTACGACGAGATGAACCGCGTGATCGCAGCGCTGCACAACGTGGATGTGGCCGCCGCCGGCCTGGCCGACTACGGCAGGCCGGGCAACTACTTCGAGCGCCAGATCGGCCGCTGGAGCAAGCAATACCTGGCCTCCGCCACCGAGCCCATCGCCGAGATGGACCAGCTCATCGCCTGGCTGCCGGCCCACCTGCCGGCCAGCGCGCGCGACGACACGCAGGTCTCCATCGTGCATGGCGACTACCGCATGGACAACCTGGTGTTCGACCGCGCCGCGCCGCGCGTGATCGCGGTGCTCGACTGGGAGCTGTCCACCATCGGCCACCCGCTGGCCGACTTCAGCTACCACTGCATGGCCTGGCACATCCCGCCCGGCACCTTTCGCGGCATCGGCGGGCTGGACCACGCGGCGCTGGGCATTCCGTCGCAGGCCGACTACGTGCGCAGCTACTGCGAACGCACCGGCCGCCCCGACCCCGCGGCGCTGATGGCCGACTGGAACTTCTACCTCGCCTACAACCTGTTCCGGCTGGCGTCGATCACGCAGGGCATCGCCAAGCGCGTGGTCGATGGCACGGCCTCCAGCGCCCAGGCCCGGGCCACCGGCTCGGCCACCCGCCCGCTCGCCCAGATGGCCTGGACCTTCGCCCAGGCCGCGGGCTGACACGACCTCTCAAAGGAGACACCCATGGACTTCAGCTATTCCTCCAAGACCCAGGCCCTGCGCGAGCGCGTGGCGGCCTTCATGGACGAACACGTCTATCCGGCCGAAGGCCGCTACATGGCGGAGATCAAGGCCAACACCGAGGCCGGCAAGCGCTGGACGCCGCTTCAGGTGATCGAAGACCTGAAGCCGAAGGCGCGCGCCGCGGGGCTGTGGAACCTGTTCCTGCCCGAAAGCGAACTGGGCGCCGGGCTGAAGAACCAGGAGTACGCGCCGCTGGCCGAGATCATGGGCGCCGTGCCCTGGGCCAGCGAGGTCTTCAACTGCTCGGCCCCGGACACCGGCAACATGGAGGTGCTGGTGCGCTACGGTGCGCCCGAGCACAAGCAAGAGTGGCTGCAGCCGCTGCTGCGCGGCGAGATCCGCAGCGCCTTCGCGATGACCGAGCCTGCGGTGGCCTCGTCCGATGCCACCAACATCGAGGCCAGCATCGAGCGTGTCCAGGCCGACGGCGGCGACCAGTACGTCATCAACGGCCGCAAGTGGTGGACCAGCGGTGCCGGCGACCCGCGCTGCAAGATCATGATCTTCATGGGCAAGACCGACCCCGGCGCGCCGCGGCATTCGCAGCAGTCGATGGTGCTGGTGCCTTTCGACACGCCGGGCGTCACCGCGATGCGCGCGCTCACCGTCTTCGGCTACGACGACGCGCCGCACGGCCACATGGAAGTCGATTTCAACAACGTGCGCGTGCCGGTGTCCAACATCCTGCTCGGCGAAGGCCGCGGCTTCGAGATCGCGCAGGGCCGGCTCGGGCCGGGGCGCATCCACCATTGCATGCGGCTGGTGGGGCTGGCAGAACGCTCGCTGTCGCTGATGTGCCAGCGCGCCGTCAGCCGCACCGCCTTCGGCAAGACCATCGCCCAGCAGACGGTGACGCAGGAGCGCATTGCCGAAGCGCGCTGCATGATCGAACAGGCCCGGCTGCTGACGCTGAAGGCAGCCTGGATGATGGACGTGGCCGGCAACAAGAGCGCCAAGGCCGAGATCGCGATGATCAAGGTGGTGGCGCCCAACATGGCCTGCCAGGTGATCGACTGGGCGATGCAGGTGCATGGCGGCGCCGGCATGAGCGAGGACTTTCCGCTGGCCTACTACTACACCAATGCACGCACGCTGCGCTTTGCAGACGGCCCCGACGAAGTGCACCGCAACGCCATCGCGAAGATCGAACTGGGCAAGCTGGCACCCGCGAAGGTCTGACGCGGCGCCGCAGCCCTACAGCCCAGCCCAGCCCAGCCAGCAGAGGCTATTTGCGGCTGTCGTCGGGCGGCAAGGCGCTGGCCGACCACAGGCTGGGCTGCGTGCTCGGCGCGCCCTTGTCCTGGTGCTGGTCGGCCACGCGGCGCGCCTCGCGCATGGCGGTTTCGAACAGGCGGATCCAGGCTTCCAGCTCGGCCGGGTCGGGCGTGGCCATGCCGCTGCGCAAGGTGAGCCTGCCGCGGCCGATCATCAGCACGAAGGGCGTTGCCGGCGGCAACTGCGTGGCCGCCAGCGCCGACGCCAGCGGCCCCGCCAGCCACTGCACCAGCCAGGCCTTGATGCTGGACAGCGCCACGAAGCGCTCACGCAGCTTGCCCATCTCGGCACTGCCCAGCTTGGGAAACATCACCAGCCAGCGCATCTCGGGCGGCGTCTGGTTGTCGATGCGGGTCTGCACGCCTTCGACGTACTGCTCGAAGACCGTTTTCTCCATCTGCTCTTGCAGCATGCGGTTGAGCACCACCACCTGCAGGTCGGACTGCAATGCCAGCTCGGCGCGCAGGCGGAGTTCGCTGCCCTCGACGTAGCTGCGCTGTGACGGGCCCCACTCCAGCCGCCAGGGCACGGCGCCCAGCCGGCCGTCGAGCACGAAGCCATCGCTCTCGCGCACACCCCTGAACACGTACTGCCGCGCCTCGGCCCAGGGCGCCAGCGCATCCCATCCTTTGGCCGGAGCCGGGCCGCCGGAGAACCAGCGCTTGATGCCGTCGAGCATGGTTTAGAGTCGGTCGCAACGCGGCTGCAAGGCGGCCGCAGGTGAAGGGGTGACGATGATCCAAGTGTATTCGTGGGCCACACCCAACGGCCACAAGGTCCACATCATGTTGGAGGAATGTGGCCTGGCTTACAAGGTGACGGCGGTGGATATCGGCGCCGGCGACCAGTTCAAACCCGACTTCCTGGCGATCAGCCCGAACAACAAGATCCCCGCCATCGTCGATGCCGACGGCCCCGACGGCAAGCCGCTCACGCTCTTCGAATCGGGCGCGATCCTGCTGTACCTGGCCGGCAAGACCGGCCGCTTTTTGCCCGCCGACACCACCGCCAAATACAAGGTGCTGGAGTGGCTGATGTTCCAGATGGGCGGCGTCGGGCCGATGCTCGGCCAGGCGCACCACTTCCGCATCTACGCGCCGCAGAAGATCGACTACGCGGTGGAGCGCTACACCAACGAGGCACGGCGGCTGTACGGCGTGATGAACAAGCAGCTCGCCAGGCACAAGTACATCGCCGGGCCGGAGTACAGCATCGCCGACATCGCGATCTTCCCCTGGCTGCGGAGCTGGAAGAACCAGGGCATCGACTGGACCGATTTCCCGCACCTCAAAGGCTGGTTCGACGAGATCGCAGCGCGCCCGGCGGTGCTGCGCGGCGTGGAGGTGCTGGCAGCACAGCGCAAGCCGATCACCGGCGACAAGGAGCGCGAGGTGCTGTTCGGCAAGACGCAGTACCAGGCGCGATAGCCCCGCCGCGCCTCGTAGAATCGGCGCCCTTCACTGCCCGTAGCTCAACTGGATAGAGCACCAGCCTTCTAAGCTGGGGGTCGCAGGTTCGAGTCCTGCCGGGCAGGCCAGTCAGGCCGTTGCCGCCAGCGCATTGCCGGCCCGCTCGAGCATGGCGCGCCCGAGTGCCTGCACCTCGGCGTCGGCCGCTTCGAGCAACAGCGCGCCGGCCTGGCGCAGATAGCGCGGTGTGGCGGTGTCGGGCACCTTGCGCAACCATAACAGCGCCTCTGCATGGCGGCCCGCGGCAGACAGCATGCCGGCATGGCAGAACTGCGCACGGAAGTCGCCGCCTTCGGCGCCGCGCTGGTAGCACTGCGCGGCCAGCGTCTTGTCTTGCGGCACCGTGAGGCCGTCTTCGTGGTAGCGGCCGAGCTTGGCGAAGGCCTTCGCGTAGCCCTGCTCCGCCGCCTGACGGTACAGCGCGAAAGCGGTTGCGTGGTCTTGCGCCACGCCCTGCCCCGCAGCCAGCAGATTGGCCAGGTTGTAGCGCGCTTGAGGCAGGCCGGTTTCAGCCGCGCTGCGGTACCAATGGGCCGCCTTCTCTGCGTCGGGCACCGTGCCCCAGCCCTGCTCATGGCAACGCCCGGCCATGTTCATCGCCATCGCATGGCCTTGTTGCGCCGCGCAGAGAAACCAGTGCAGCGCCTGGACGGCATCATGCGCGAGGCCGTGGCCGTCCAGCAGCCACTGGCCGAGCACCGCCTGTGCCTCGGCATTGCCCAGCCGCGCGGCGGCCCGCATCCAGGCCGCGGCCGTGGTGGCCTCACCGCGCAGCAGCATCTGCCACTGCGCCAGCGTCACGGCGTCGAGCGCCGCCCGGTCGGACGGCAGATGTGGAAAGCCTGGAGGTTCTGCCAGCGCGCCGGTGTTGTTCATCGCGCAGATTCTGTCGCATGGCCGCCGGCGCCGGCCTATCGCAGCGCGGCAAGCACCTGCTGCGAACCGGCCCGCCAGCCGATGATGGCGCCCTGCGCCGAGATCATCGCGAGTGCCGCAGCCTTGAACTCCGGAAAGTAGCTCTCGGTGGCATCCTCGACGATGAGACAGGTGTAGCCGCGGTCGTTGGCTTCGCGCATCGACGTCTGCACGCACACTTCGGTCGTGACGCCGGTGAACAGCAGGTGCGTGATGCCGGCTGCCTGAAGCCGCTCGTGCAGCCCGGTGGCCCAGAACATGCCCTTGCCCGGCTTGTCGATCACCCATTCGCCAGCCGCCGGGGCGAGCGCGGGGATGATGTCGGCGCCCGGTTCGCCGGCGATCAGCACGCGCCCCATCGGGCCGGCATCGCCGATGCGCAAGCTCGGCGCGCCGCGCTCGCGCTTGGCAGGCGGGCAGTCGGACAGGTCGGGCCGGTGGCACTCGCGGGTGTGCAGCACCGGCCAGCCGCGCGCGCGCCAGGCGGCCAGCAGCGCTGCGATGGGGCCGATGGCACCGTGCAGCAGGCTGACGTCGTTGCCGAGCGACGCACCGAAGCCGCCGGGCTCGACGAAGTCACGCTGCATGTCGATCACGACCAGCGCCGTCTTGCCCGGTGCCAGCGTGTAGTCGAAGGGTTGCGCGGCCACCGTCGTCGTCATGCCGCCGCCTTGTCGGTGTGGCCGCGATCGCCCACATGGCCGCCATGACCGCCCATGTGGGCACCCAAGGTGTGGCGGTCTGCGCCTTCTGCCTTGCATTCATAGACGATGCGGCCTTCGCTCATCACCACCAGCCTGTCGGACAACTGGAGCAATTCGTCCAGGTCTTCGCTGACCAGCAGCACCGCGGCACCGCGGTTGCGCGCGGCCAACAGGCGGCTGTGGATTTCGGCCACCGCCGCGAAGTCCAGCCCGAACACCGGGTTGGACACCAGCAGCAGTTCGGCATCGCCGGACAGCTCGCGCGCCAGCACCGCGCGCTGCACGTTGCCGCCCGACAGCGAGCGGATCGGCGCGCCCTCACCTTGCGTCTTCACGCCGTATTCAGCAATCAGCGCACGCGCCCGCTGGCGCACCACGCGCCAGTTGAGCCAACCGCCGCGCGCCGCAGGTGCAGCGTCGAACACGCGCAAGCCCATGTTGTGGCCCACGCTCAACTCGCCGACGCAGGCGTTGCGCAGCGGCTCTTCGGGCAGGCTGCGCACCTTCAGCCGGCGGTTCTGCGCGCGCGTGGCGTGGAAGCGCTCGCCGGCCACGTGCACGTCGCCGCTGTCGATGGCGCGCTGGCCCACCAGCGCCTCCATCAGCTCGCGCTGGCCGTTGCCCGACACCCCCGCCACGCCGACGATCTCGCCGGCCCGCACCTCCAGGCTCAGCCCCTGCACCGACAGTTCGCCGCGGTCGCCCGCCACCATCAGGTTTTTCACCTGCAAGGTGCTGGCGCCGGTCTGCCGCGCATCGCGCACCAGCGACGCCACCAGCGCCTTGCCACCATCGCCCACCATTGCAGCGGCGAGCTGTGCCGACGACACGTCCGCCACCGCGTGGCTGGCCACCAGCTTGCCCCGGCGCAGCACGCTCACGTCGTCTGCATGCTCGGCCACCTCACGGAACTTGTGGGTGATCATCAGCACGGTGCAGTCGCCCGCATGGGCACGCTCTTTCAGCAGGCCCAGCACCTCGTCGGCCTCTTGCGGCGTGAGCACCGATGTGGGCTCGTCCAAAATCAGCAGGCGCGGCTTCAGATAGAGCTGCTTCAGGATCTCGAGCTTTTGCTTTTCACCGGCCGACAGGTCTTGCGGCGTGGCGTCCAGGTCCAGCTTGAAGGGCGTGGTCTTGAGGAAGGCCTGCAACTCGGCGCGCACCTGCTTCCAGTCGATGACAGCCGGCAGCCGGCCGCGCGCCAGCAACAGGTTCTCGGCCACCGTCATGCCGGGCACGACGGTGAAATGCTGATAGACCATGCCGATGCCCAGCGTGCGCGCCACCGTCGGCGAATGGATGTCCTGCTCGCGCCCATCGACCAGCACCGCGCCACCATCCGGCCTGTAGTAGCCCACCACACACTTGACCAGCGTGCTCTTGCCCGCGCCGTTCTCGCCCAGCAGCGCATGCACGGTGCCGGGCCGCACCTTCAGCGAGACGGTGTCCATCGCAGTGAAGGCGCCGAAGCGCTTGGTCAGCTCGAAAGTGTCTAGCGACAAGGCATGCATCAGTGGCTCCACCAGTGCCGGCCGCACGCGCGCCGACCGGTTCGTTGTTCATCGAGGGCCGGGTTTCGGCCCGTTGCGGACGGTGGCGGGATCAGGCCGCTGGGGTGCTCTGCTCCGCTCATGTCCCCCGGGCCGGGCTGCGCCCGACCCTCCTCCTTTACTTCGCTACGCAGAGCACCCCACCGTCCTGATCCACAGGCACCGCGGCTGTTCAATCGAGGCGTGCCACCGCTGGTGCAGGCCAAGGGCGTTGGGTGGGTGGCGTAGCGAAGTAAAGGAGGAGGACAGGGCGAAGCCCTGTCCGGGGGAGTGCGCCCGGACACAAACAGTCCGGGGGACTGTTTGTGCCTGGCGCACGCCTGGGGCCTTGGCCCCAGGCATGAGCGGAGCCACCCACCCGACGGCCTTGGCCTCCGCCACAGTGGATCAATCGCGAACGTCCGCAACGGGCCGAATGCAGTCATGGCCGCGCGCTCGCAGTCACAGCGCCTGCAAGCCGTCGATCAGCGCTGCCGAGTCCGACACGGCGCCGAAGACGCCGCCTTGCATGCCGATCATCTGCAGTGCCGCGGCGTGGTTGGCCGGGTCGGTGGCGGCAGTGGCGTCGGAGAGCAGCACGCATTCGAAGCCGCGGTCGTTGGCTTCCCGCATCGTGGTGTGCACGCAGACGTCGGTGGTGATGCCGGTGAGCACCAGGTTGCGGATGCCGCGCGTGCGCAGGATCAGTTCGAGGTCGGTGGCGCAGAACGAGCCTTTGCCGGGCTTGTCGATCACCACCTCGCCGGGCCACGGCACCAGCTCGGGGATGATCTCCCAGCCGGGCTCGCCACGCACCAGAATGCGCCCGCAGGGGCCGGCGTCGCCGATGCCGATGCCGTCGCTGCCGATCTGGCGCGAGCGCCAGCGCTTGTTGGCCGGCAGGTCCGACAGGTCGCTGCGGTGGCCTTCGCGCGTGTGGATGACCATGAAGCCCAGTGCGCGCATTGCAGCCAGCACGGCGGTGATGGGGCCGATGGGCGCGCGGGTCAGCGCCAGGTCGTAGCCCATTTTGTCCACGTAGCCGCCGACACCGCAGAAGTCGGTCTGCATGTCGATGACGATCAGCGCGGTGTTGGCCGGGCGCAGGTCGCCGTCGAAAGGCCAGGGGTACGGCGTGGACGTGATGTGGGCCATCAGCCGTCGCCCTCGAAGGGGTTGGGCTCGGGGCCGCGGTAGGCGCGTGTGGGCGGCTCGAAGCCGCAGGATGTGCCGTCGCGCACCTGGATGGCGGCGTCCCAGGGCAGCTTGTAGCGGCCTGCCACCATGTCATGCATGAAGGTGTAGGGGCAGTCCTGCGCCCCGCCCTGCACCGCCACGTAGCCGCGGTGGTAGAGCTGGTAGGGGTTGTTCTCGACGCCCCAACTGGCACGCGCTTCGCGAACCAGGTCGGGCCGCAGTTCGGCGCTGACGATCTCGTCGGGCCTGGCGCCGCCTTGCGCGATGATGCTGCCGTCGAAGCTGCAAAACATCGCCTCGCCCATCGAGTCGAAACTGCCGTCGCTGCCGCAGAGGCAGACGCTGGCGGTGGCCGCCAGGTTCTGGAAGGCGTTGGCCTGGTTGGTGATCTGCCAGGCATGGCGGATGGGTGCCGTGTAGCCGGCGGTGCGCAGGATGATCTCGGCGCCTTTGTAGGCGGCCTCGCGCGCCATCTCGGGAAACATGCCGTCGTGGCAGATGATGAGTGCGATGCGGCTGCCGTTCGGCCCGTCGCACACCGGCACACCCATGTTGCCCGGCTCCCAGGGCTCCACCGGCACCCAGGGGTGGAGCTTGCGGTAGTACAGCCGGATGGCGCCAGTGTCGTCGATGATCAGGCCGGTGTTGTACGGGTTGCCCTGCGGGTTGGCCTCCATGATGGAGAAGCAGCCCCAGATGCGGTGCGCGATGCAGGCGGCCTTGAAGGACGCCACCTCCGGGCCGTCCAGGCTGACCATCAACTCCGGCGCGGTGCACATGCTCAGGCCATGCAGCGCGTACTCGGGGAACACCACCAGGTCCATCGTGCCCAGGTTGCGCCTTGCCTTGCCCACCATCCAGCAGATGCGCTCGGCCTGCGCCTTCAGTTGCGCCGACGTCTCCACCACGGGCAGTTGCAGTTGCACCAGACCGACGACGACGCCTTGCGGCGACTTGTTCAATCCACCCAGTCCGCTCATTTGGTCCCGATCTCTAACGCGACACGCCCAGCTCCAGCGGCGCGCCCTTCAGGCTGCGCTTGGGCGAGCAGGTCCACACCAGGATGGCCAGCGTCAGCACGTAGGGCACGGCATTGAAGAGGTAGTAGTAGCCGCTGACGCCCACCGATTGCAGCGCCGGCCCCAGCGCGCCGGCACCGCCGAACAGCAGCGCCGCGCCCAGGCAGCGCACGGGGCTCCAGCGCGCGAAGATCACCAGCGCCACGGCAATCAGGCCCTGGCCGCTGGACAGCCCTTCGTTCCAGCTCCCCGGGTAGTACAGGCTCAGGCTGGCGCCGCCCAGCCCGGCGATGAAGCCACCCGCCGTGGTGGCTGCGATGCGCACACCGTTGACCGAGGTGCCCAGCGCGCGCGCGGCGTCGGAAGAGTCACCCACCATGCGCACCAGCAAGCCCCAGCGCGTGTTCATGAAGGCCCAGCCCATCGCCAATGCCAGCAGCACGCCGATGGGAAACAGCGCATTGATCTTGAGTGCCGCCTGCACCGACTGCGAATCACTCCAGCCGCCCAGCGCGATGGACGGAATCTGCGGTGCCTGCGGCTGGATCAGCGGCTTGCCGAGGTAGAAGGCCAGCCCGGCGCCGAGCAGCATCAGCGCAATGCCCATCGCGATGTCGTTCACGCGCGGCAGCGAGCACACCAGCCCGTGCAGCATGGCAAGCAGCGCGCCGCTGCAGCCGGCCAGCAGCACGCCCGCCCAGGGTGAGCCGGTGAGGTAGGCGCCGCCGAAGCCGGCCATCGCAGAGAACACCAGCACGCCTTCCAGCCCAAGGTTGATGCGGCCGGATTTTTCGGTCAGGCACTCGCCCAGGCTGACGAAGAGAAACGGCGTGCCGACGCGGATGGCCCCGCCCAGCACCGCGATGACGACATCGACAGTTGCGCTCATGCGGTCTTCACCGTCGGCAGCGGCGCGCGCTGCGGCAAGAAGCTGAACGGCAGCAGCCGCCCGCGCAGCGCTTCGCTGGCCAGGATCAGCACGAAGGCAAAACCCAGCAGCACCTGCACCGATGCATCGGGCAGGCCCATGCGCCGTTGCAACAGGCTGCCTGCCGCACCGAAGCCACCGAACAGGATGGCCACCGGCACGATGGCCAGCGGGTGGTGCCGCGCGACGAAGCTGACCAGAATGCCCGCATAGCCCAGCCCGGCAATCAGCGATGCGTTGGCCGATGCGTGCACCGCCGCCACCTCGATGCCACCTGCCAGCCCTGCCGCGCCGCCGCCCAGCGCGCAGGCGGTGATGATGAGGCGGTTGGTCGGCAAGCCCACCAGCCGCGCCGCCCGGGAGTTGCCGCCCACCACGCGGGTGGCGAAACCGTGCGTGGTGTAGGCCAGCCACACCGCCGCCAGCACGCACAGCACGGCGCCGAAGGCCAGTCCCCAGTGCACGTCGTAGCCGAACATGCCGCCGATGCGCAGGCTCTCGGCGATGGGCAGTGTCGATGGCTTGTTCAGGCTGGCCGGGTCACGCATCGCGCCTTCGACCCAGTGCTTGAACAACGCGATCGCGATGTAGCTCAGCAGCAGGCTGCTGATCGTTTCGTTCACGCCGCGGAACTGGCGCAGCGCGCCGGCCAGAGAGATCCACGCGGCGCCGGCAATCCCCGCCGCCAGCAGCAGCAGCGCCGTGCCAGCCACGCCGCCGGGCAGCGGCAGCAGATACGGCAGCCCGGCGCAGGCCAGGCCACCCAGCACCAGCGCGCCTTCGCCGCCGATGATCACCAGCCCGGCACGCGCCGGCAGCGCGACGGTGAGTGCCGTCAGCATCAGTGGGGCGGAACGCTGCAAGGTGTTCTGCCAGGAAAAGGCATCACCGAAGGCGCCGACGAAGAGCAGCGTCCAGACCTCCAGCGGGTCATGCCCGCCGAACCAGACGAACACGCCGAAGAGCAGCAGCGCCCCGGCCATCGCCAGGATCGGCAGCGCGAACGCTTCTGCCAGGTCGTGCCAGGGCTGCCGCTGCATCGCCGTTGCTCAGAGCTTGCCGACCACGCCTTCGACGAGGTAGTTCATGCCTTCCAGTTCGAGGTCGGTCTGCTTGAAGACCTTGCCCTTGGGAATCACGACCTTGCCGGTGTTGTCTTTCAGCTCGCCGCCGAAGATGTCGAAGCTGCCGGCCATCATCTTGGCCTTGACTGCGTCTGCGTTTTTGCGCGCAGCCTCACTGACCATCGGGCCGTAGGCCGAGGTCTTCACGAAGCCTTCCTTCAGCCCGCCGCGCACGAAGTTGGGGTGCGGCTTGCCGGTGCGCGCCGCGTCGATGATCTGGTTGTAGGCGGTGATCCAGTTCCACTCGGCGCCCGTCAGGTAGGCCTGCGGTGCGAGCTTGGCCTGGCTGGCGTGGTAGCCGCAGACCATCTTGCCGCGCTTGGCCGCCGTCTCGACGATGACCTTGGGGCCATCGACGTGCATCGTGAACACGTCGGCGCCCTGGTCGGCCAGGCCGTTGGTGGCCTCGGCTTCCTTCACCGCCATCGACCAGTCGCCGGTGAAGATCACGGCGGTGGTGATCTTCGGGTCCACCGAGCGCGCGCCGAGCGTGAATGCGTTGATGTTGCGCAGCACCTGCGGAATGGGCTTGGCCGCCACGAAGCCGAGCTTCTTGCTCTTGCTCATGTGGCCGGCGACGACACCGTTGAGATACTGCGCCTCGTCGATGTAGCCGAAGAAGCTGCCGGTGTTGTCGGGGTGCTTGCCCTTGGTCCACATGCCGCCGCAATGCGAGAAGCGCACCGCCGGGTTCTTGGCCGCGATGGCCAGCATGTGCGGGTCGAAGTAGCCGAACGAGGTGGGAAACAGCAGCGTGGCGCCGTCTTGCGAGATCATGCCCTGCATGGTCTTCTGCACCGCCTGCGTCTCGGGCACGTTTTCTTCTTCGACGACCTTGATGCCGGCCATCTTCTTGACCTCGGCCACCGACTCGGCGTGCGCCTGGTTGTAGCCGAAGTCGTCCTTCGGGCCGACGTAGATGTAGCCGATGGACAGCGGCTTCTGCGCCCACGCGCCCGGCAGCAGGCTGGCCGTGGCCGCCGCAGCAGACAGGCGGGACAGGCGGACGATGGCTTGGCGGCGGCTGGTCAGCGCGGCGGGTTCTCTTTGCATGGGCGGCTTTCTGTAATGGTGGTTGGCCGGCGCGTCGGCTTGGTGCGTGGGCCTGCGCCCAACTGGTATACCAACCGGCATACAGCAAGAGGCATGCCGGAAAGGCAGCGTCGCGTTGCGGCTTGGTTGGGCCTGCGGTTGCATGCCGTTACCGCGGATACCGGAAAAACGGGGGTTAACCCCCAGAACAAGGGGTACCGCCAAAAGCGGCCTGCCAGCAAGCTTCAGGGTATGGGGCCGCGACATCCTTCACGGTCAGCGTTTTTTCAATCAGAGGTGAATACATGGCATTCAGACTGCTCGCTTTGGCCGCCACGGCGGTGCTCGCTGCTCCGCTCGCAATGGCGCAAACGTCCACCTTCGTCAACAACGGCGGCGTGCACGAGTCCGCCGAGTACGCGTCCGATTCCTTCCAGGCGCCGGTGACGTCGATCTTCGACAAGTTCACCTTCTCGCTGGCCAGCAACATCACCGGCCTGGAGTCCGATGTCACCTTCGTCGGCCGTCCGCCGATCAGCGGCACCGTGTCGCTCTACAAGGACGCAGTGATCGACACCCTCGTCGGCTCGTATGCGTTCTCGGTGGGCAGCGGCGCCTTCGGCGCGCTGGCGGCTGGCGACTACTACTACACCGTCGCCGCCAGCGGCAGCAACGGCGGCGCCTTCGCGCTGGGCTCTTACATCACCCCCGTCCCCGAGGCGGAAACCGCCGCGATGATGCTCGGCGGGCTGGGCGCCATCGGCCTGATGCTGCGCCGCCGCCAGAGCTGAAGAGCTGGCAGAGCCGCAAGGCGGCCAGCAGTGCGGTTTGCGCCGCGCTGCTGGCCGCTGCGCTTTCAGGCGTCGGCGGCGTGCCGCAAGCCGTGCAGCGTGGCCAGCGTGATCTTGCGCACTTCGGCCTTGCTCTGCTCGATGTGGCTGCGCAGCAGAAGCTGCGCCTGATCGGCTTTGCGCTGGATCACGTTGCGCAAGATCTTGGCGTGCTCTGCGTATGTGGCCTCGATGCGGTCGCCGCGCGTGAAGTCGAGCCGCCGGATGATGCGGATGCGCTCGGTCACGTCCCAGTGCACGCGCGCGATCTCGTCGTTGCCGGCGGCCCGCACCAGCGTGGCGTGGAACTGCTCGTCCAGCGCACCGACTTCGTTCCCGGACGTCAGCCGTTCGGCCGCCGGCACCAGCCACACCGCCTTCAGCGCGTCCAGGCCCGGCGCAGGCGCAGCGCTGCTGCACAGCCGCGCCACGGACGCCGATTCCAGCACCACGCGCAAGTCGTAGAGCTGCTCGAGCTTGCCGAAGTCGATGGGCCGCACGAACCAGCCGCTCTTGCTTTCGACATCCAGCACGCCTTCGTTGCGCAGCCTGAACAGCGCTTCGCGCACCGGCGTGCGGCTCACCCCGAGGCGGGCGCCGATCTCGGCTTCGGAAAAGCGGTCGCCCGGCACCAGCTTGAAGTCGTAGAGCTGTGCCTTCAGCTCTGAATAGACCTGCTCGGCCAGGTTGGCGCGCTGCGGTGCGACGACCGGCTCGCCGCCCTTGCTGATGGCCCGCACGGCGCCGGTCAGATGAAGTGGCAGGCCGCCAACTGCTGCGCGCTGCCGCCGGTGCCGGTACGGGCGCGCAGCGCAGGCGCCTCGCGCTGGCAGCGGTCTTGCACGGCGGCACAGCGGCTGCGAAAGCGGCACAGCCGCGGCGGGTCGATGGGGCTTTGCACTTCGCCGCTCAGGCGGATGCGCTGGCGCCCGTGGCCAGGCACGGCGGACACCAGCGCCTGCGTGTAGGGGTGCGCTGGCTGGTCGAAGACGGCATTGGACGGTCCCATTTCCACCATCTTACCGAGGTACATCACGGCCACGCGGTCTGTCAGCAGGCGCACCACGTTCAGGTCGTGTGAAACGAAGAGCGTGGCCAGGCCCAGCTCGCGCCGCAGGCCGTCCAGAAGCTGCAGCACGACGGCCTGCACCGACACGTCCAGCGCGGCCGTCGGCTCGTCCAGGATCAGCAGCCGCGGCCGCGGCGCCAGCGCACGCGCGATGCCGACCCGCGCCTTCTGCCCGCCCGACAACTGGTGCGGGTAGCGCGACAACAGCGCCGCCGGCAGGCCCACCTGCGCTGCCACTTCGTCCACCCGCGCCTGCGCCGCGGCATCGTCCATGTCGCACAGCAGCCGGCAGGGCTCGGCGATGGTGTCGCGTGCGGTGTAGCGCGGGTTCAGGCTGTCGGTCGGGTCCTGGAACACGAGCTGGATGGCTGCCCGCTGGGGCAGCCGCGCAAAGCGCCTGGAGGGCAGCAGCGCCAAGTCCTGCCCGTCGAAGACGATGCGGCCTTCGCTGGGGTCGTGCAGGCGCGCCAACAAACGCACCAGCGTCGATTTGCCGCAGCCTGACTCGCCCACCAGACCCAGGCTTTCACCGGGCGCTAGCGAGAACGACACGTCGTCCACCGCGTGCAGCATCGCACCCCGCTTGCCGCCCACCGGAAAGCGCTTGCTCAGGCGCTCCACCTGAAGCAGCGGTTGCAGCGGTTGCAGCGGTTGCAGCGTTGTCTCAGGCATGCGCCGCCTCCAGCGGGTGCCAGCAGGCCACCGCGTGCGTGGCCGCCGCGTCCAGCAGCGGCAGAGCTTCATGGCACTGCGCGCTGGCGCGCTCGCAGCGCTCGCTGAAGCGGCAGTTCGGGAGATCACTGCGGCGCAGGTCGGGCAACTGGCCCGGAACCGCCACCAGGTCTGACAGCGCGCTGGTGGGCCCCGGCGTGGACGACATCAGCCGCGCGGTGTACGGATGGCGCGGCGCGGCGAACAGCGTCTTCGTCGGCGCTGCCTCGACCGCGTGCCCGGCATGCATCACGACGATCCGGTCGCAATACTCGTCCGCCAACCCTAGGTCGTGCGTGATGAACAGCGTGGCCATCTGGCGCTCGCGCGACAGGCCGGTGATGAGGTCCATCACCGCCGCCTGTGTGGTGACGTCCAGCCCCGTGGTGGGCTCGTCGGCGATCAGCAGTTGCGGCCGGCAGGCCAGCGCGATGGCGATCATCACCCGCTGGCACATGCCGCCCGACAGCTCGAAGGGGTAGGCAGACCAGCGGCGCTCGGGGTCGGCGATGGCGACTTCGCGCAGCGCCTGCACCGCGCGTTCGCGCAGGCCCAGGCCCTGCTCTGGCCCGGTGCGGCCACGCGTTGCCACGGCATGGCGGCGCAGCACGTCCTCGATCTGCTGGCCCACCGGGCGGATCGGGTTCAGCGCGGTGCGCGGGCTCTGGAAAATCATGCTGATCTCGCGGCCGCGCAGGTTGGACAGCTCGGATTCGCTGGCGCGCAGCAGGTCGCTGCCGCCGAACACCGCCGTGCCGCCGGTGACCTTGGCCGCGGCGTCCGAGATGCCCAGCACCGCATACGACAGCACCGACTTGCCAGAGCCGCTTTCACCCACCAGCCCGACGATCTCGCCCTTGGCCAGCCGCAGGTTGACGCGCTCGATGGCGCGCACGGTGCCGCTGCGCGTGCGGAACTCGAGGCTGAAGTCGCGCACGTCGAGCAGCGGAACGGGAGCGCTCATGTCCTTTTCCTCGGGTCGAAAATGTCGCGCAGCGCGTCGCCCAGCAGGTTGAACGAGAACACCGCCAGCATCAGCACCGCGCCCGGAAAGAAGCTCACCCACCATTCGCCCGAGACGATGAACTGCGCCCCTTCGGCGACCAGGATGCCCCACTCCGGCGTGGGTGGCCGCACGCCCAGGCCGATGAAGCTCAGGCCCGCGGCGTTGAGGATGGCCCAGCCCATGTTCAGGCTCACCTGCACCATGGCCGGCGGCAGAATGTTGGGGAACAGATGGAAGGCGAGGATGCGCAGGTCGCCGTTGCCCGACAGCCGTGCCGCCTGGATGAAGCCGGCGCTGCGCCGCACGTTGGTCTCGGCCCGCGCCACGCGCACGTAGAAGGGCAGGTTGATGATGGCCGTGGCCAGCACGATGTTCCCCAGCGTGTTGCCCAGCGCCGCCACGATACCCATCGCCAGCACGAAGAGCGGGAAGGCCATGATGGTGTCCGACACCCGCGTCACCGCCATGTCCCAGCCGCCGCCGAAGTAGCCTGCGGCCAGGCCGAGCGAGATGCCGATGGCGAACGACAACACCACTGCCGACACCGCGATGCCCAGGTCCAGCCGCGTGGCAACCAGCGTGCGCGACAGAATGTCGCGGCCCAGCGCATCGGTGCCGAACCAGTGCGACGCTGACGGAGGCTGCAATGCCGCCGTGGTGTTGCTGGCCAAGGGGTCGAAAGGCACGATCCATGGCCCGACGAAGGCCAGCACGACGAACAGCAGGAACAGCAGCGCGGCGACCTTGGTCACCGGGTTCTCGTTCAGCACATGGCGGATGTGGCCGAGCGTGGCGTTCATGTCCGGGCCTTCCGCCGTGGCTTGCGATGTGACGGCTTGCGGCCCGTTGCGGGCGTTGGGTGGGTGGCGCAGCGAAGTAAAGGAGGAGAGACAGGCGAAGCCTGGCTCGGGGGACATGAGCGGAGCCATCCACCCGACGGCCTTGGCACGCGCAGGAGATCAAGCGCGACAGACCGCAACGGGCCGCAAGCCGCCATCCCTATCGCTCCAGGCTGATGCGCGGGTCGATGAGCGTGTACAGCACATCCACCAGCAGGTTGAGCAGCACGAAGAGCACGCCCATCGCGAGGACGAAGCCTTGCACCGGGGCGTAGTCGCTGGCGGTGAGTGCGTCGATGGCGTAGCTGCCGACGCCGGGCCAGCCAAAGACCTTTTCGATGATGACGCTGCTGCCCAGCATGAAGCCGGACACCATGCCCAGCGTGGTGACGACCGGCAGCAAGGCGTTGCGCAACGCATAGCGCACGCGCACGGTGGTGTGGCTCAAGCCGCTGGCGCGTGCGGTGCGGATGAAGTCGGCCGACAACACCTGAAGCATCGACGCGCGTGTCATGCGGGCGATGGGTGCCAGCACGAAGAGCGCCATCGTCAGTGTCGGCAGGATGAGCTGCTTGAAGCTGGCCCACCAGAGCGCGGGGTCGCCGGCCAGCAGCGCGTCGATGAGGTAGAGCCCCGTGCGCTGCGGCGGCGGTGAGAACACCGGGTCCAGCCGGCCCAGCGGCGCCGGCGCCCAGCCGAGAAGAAAGTAGAAGACATAGGCCAGCACCAGGCCGGTGAAGAAGGTCGGCAAAGAGACGCCTGCCGTGGTGACGATGCGGCAGAGCTGGTCGATCCACGAGCCCGGCCTGGTGGCGGCCATCACGCCCAGCGGCAGCGCGACGGCGCAGGCCGTCAGCGAGGCCAGCAGCACCATCTCGATGGACGCCGGCAGCCGCGACACCAGCTCCTGCAACACCGGCTGGCCGGTGGTGAGCGAGGTGCCGAAGTCGCCGTGCGCCAGCCCGCCCAGGTAGCGCAGGAACTGCTCCGGCAGCGACTTGTCCAGCCCCAGCGTCTTGCGCACCTGCTCCACCGCTTCCTGGGTGGCCGCGGCGCCGGCGAAGTAGGCGGCCGGGTCGCCCGGCAAGGCGCGTGTGAGCAGGAAGGTGATCACCACCACGCCGGCCAGATTGGGCAAGGCGCCGAGCAGGCGGCGGGCGATGACCGACAGCGTGGCGCGCACCGGTCAAGGCCCCAGCAGGCTGACGTGGGCGGCCACCACGCGCCAACCCGCGGGCAGGCGCACCCAGGTCTGGCTCTGGCGCCCGCTGCGGCTGGCGCCGTCGCGCTGGAACTCGGTCATCGCGGTGGCCAGGTCGCGCCCGAAGGTGGTGATGACGGTGTTGTGCAGCGTGCGCGCCAGCCCGCTGGCCGGCCGCGCGTTGCGGAAGGCACGGATGGCCTCGATGCCGCGCAGGTTCTCGGCCACGCCGTAGCGCACGGTGAGCCCGCTGTCCCAGAACAGTTCGTCGAGCACCGCGGTGTCGTTGCCGACCAGCGCGGCCTCGTAGCGGGCGAACACCGCCGTCACTTCGGCCAGCACGTCGGGGTGGTTGATCTCCATCGGCGTCATGCCAGTTGCGCCACCGGGGCCCGCACGACGCCGGCCGACTCCAGCGCGTGTGCCACACGCAGCACCAGGTCTTCGCGCCAGGGCGCGGCGATGAGCTGCACGCCGATGGGCAGATGGTCGTGTGCGCCCCACACGGGCACGGTGCAGACCGGCAGCCCGATGCAGGACACCGGCTGCGTCAGCAGCCCCATGCTGGCGCGGGCAGGCAGGCGTTGGCCGGCGATCTCCAGCCATTCGGTGCCGATGGCTGGCGCGACGCAAGGCGTGGCCGGCGCGATCAGCACATCGACATCGGCGAACGAGGCCGCCACCTGGCGCGCAAACCAGCGACGCACGCGCTGCGCCTGCACCAGCCAGGCGGCGGGCAGCAAGGCGCCCGCCAGGAAGCGCTCACGCGACAAGGGCTCGAAATCGCCGATGCGGGTCTTCAGGTCGGCCAGGTGCAGCGCCGCGCCTTCGGCGTTGGTGATCAGGAAGGCGGCGGCGCGCGCACTTGCCACGCCGGGCCATTCGACGTCGTGCGTGGCGTCCAGCGCGCGGGCCACGGTCTCGACCGCCAGGCGCGCCTCAGCCGTCACCATCTGCTGGAACCAGCCGCCCAGCACCGCCACGCGCAGGCCGCTGCGGCCCTGCGGCAACAGGGCCACCGTGGGCTCCACCGGCCGCCGGGCCTGCGCGGGATCGTCTGCATCGGGGCCTTGCATCGCGTCGTAGGCGAGGGCCAGGTCGAGCGTGCTGCGTGCGAACGGGCCGAGATGGTCCAGGCTGGCGACGAAGGGGTAGCTGCCGGTGCGCGGCAGCCGGCCATAGGTGGGCTTGAGGCCGAACACGCCGCACAGCGACGAGGGCACGCGGATCGACCCGTTGGTGTCGGAGCCCAGCGTCAGCGGCACCTGCCCCGCCGCCACCGCAGCGGCAGAACCGCCAGACGAGCCACCGGCGATGCGGCCCAGGTCGTGCGGGTTGTGGGTGGCGCCGTAGTGGCTGTTCTCGGTGGTGAAGCCGTAGGCGTATTCGTCCATGTTCAGCGCGCCCACCAGCACGGCGCCAGCGGCCTGCATGCGCTGCACCAGCACCGCATCGGCGGTGGCTGCGGGCTTGCCGCGCTCGACGATGGAGCCCGACAGCGTGGTGAGCCCCTGCACGTCGAACAGGTTCTTCACCGCATAGGGCACGCCGGCCAGTGGCAGCGCCTCGCCGGCGGCAACGCGCGCATCGACTGCCGCGGCATCGGCCCGGGCGCGCTGTGCCGTGCGCTCGGTGAAGGCGTTGATGCGGTCTTCGGTGGCGGCCATGCGCTCGAGCGCGGCCTCGGCCAGCGCCAGCGCGCTGACGCGCCGCTGGCGCACCGCGGCGGCCATCGCGGCCGCGGTGCCGAAAAGCAAGTCGTTGCCGCCCATGCCCCCCATGCCGCCGGTCATGGCGGCGACACCGGCAGGAACACCGGCGCCGGCTCGTCGTCCACGCCCAGCGGCTGCTGCATCACCAGCGATGCCAGGCTGGCCGCGATACCGAAGTAGCGCAGCACGCCGATGCGGTACTCGGCCCCGATGGGCAGGCCGATGAGTGCGGCGGTGGCGTCCACATGGCGCTCGATGTCGTCCGGGTTCATCGCATCTGCCCTTTCAAGCCTTGTAGAGCTGCCGGTAGTCGGGCTGCAGGTGGAACCAGTACTGGTAGCCCTGCACGTCCTTCTGCATCGCCACGTCCATCGTCGGCTGGAACAGCGGCACGCGCGGCACCTCGTCGTAGGCGATCTGGATCATGTCTTTCACGAAGGAGTCGTACAGCGGCTTGCTCTCGGCGAAGCGGGCGTTGGTGATCACCTTGTCGAGCTTGGCGTTCTGGTAGCCCATCGTGTTGAACACCGCGTTCTGGCCGTGGTAGCACCAGAAGAAGAAGTACTCCGGGTAGTTGAGCCAGCCGCCGAAGCGGTTGATGAGCAGCGGCATGTCCTTCTTCAGCAGCGCCGCGCGCCAGGTGGCGCCGGGGATCTTGTTGATCGTGGTCTTGATGCCGATGGAGGCCAGCGACTCCTGGATCAGCACCGCCATCGGCTCGCCCACCGTGGCGCCGCCCAGATCGAAGGACAGCGTGGTCTCGATGCCGCCGGAAAGCCCTGCTTCGGCCATCAGCGCCTTGGCCCTGGCGATGTCGGTCTTGTACGCGGTGGCCTGTGGCCAGGCCGTCGTCTTGACCTGCGGCGCGGCCGCGCCGTAGAGCTTGATGCTGCGCCCGTACAGCGCGTTGTTGTTCATCTGCTCGTAGGGCAGCGCATAGGCCACCGCCTGGCGCAGCTTGGGGTTGTCGAAGGGCGGCTTGGTGGTGTTCATGCCCAGGTAGTACATCGCGTTTTCGATCGGCGTGCTGCTGACCTTGACCGCCCCGCCCTCCTTCGCCAGCTCGGAAAAGTCTTTCGGCGGCAGGTCGAAGGTGATGTCGATGTCGCCTTTCAGCAGCAGCGCGCGCCGGTTGCCGGCGTTGGGCACGTCGCGCTGGATGATGCGGCGCAGCTTGGGTGCCGGGCCGCTCTTCCAGTCGTCGAAGCGGAGATAGACGATCTCCTGGCCCGGCCGGTAGGCCTCGATCTTGAAGGCACCGCCGCCGGCCGTGTTGTTGCGCGTCCAGGCCAGGCCCCAGGGGTCTTGCGCGCTGGCGTTCTTCTTCACCAGTTCGCTGTTGAAGATGCAGGGCACCGGCACGGCCAGGTCGTTCATCGTCAGCTTGTCGCGGCGCAGGAACTTGACGCGGAACGTCAGGTCGTCCACCACCTCGAACTGCTCCGGCTTCTCCAGCGAGCCAGCAGCCATCTGGAAGGTGGGAAAGCCGCCCACCGTCACCGCGCGGTCGAAGCTCCACTTCACGTCTTTGGCGGTGACCGGCGTGCCGTCATGGAACCTGGCGTCCTTGCGCAGCTTGAAGAGCACCGAGTTGCCATCGGGCGCCACCTTCCAGCTCTCGGCCAGTTCGGGTTCGAGCTTGTCGATGTCGTACATCACGCGGCCGTCGGGCAGGCTCTTGCGGCCGTAGGTCATCAGCCTGTCGTAGCACAGCCAGGAGACGCCGTAGCTGGCGCGGTTGGCGCCCACGGTGTGGATGTCCAGCGAGTTGGGGCCGAACTCGTTGGCCACCACCAGCACGTCTTTCGGGCGGGCCTGCGCAGCGGCCGTGCGGGGCAAGGCCAGCGTGGCGGCGGCGGCACCGCTGGCAACGAATTCTCGACGGTCCATGGGGCAGTGCTCCGTTCAGCAGTCAGGATGTCAGCGAAGCCAGATAGGCGCGCCAGCCGCCGAAGGCGGTGATGTCGCGCGCACCTTGCAGCGCAAAAGGCTCGCAGAGGAAACCGTGCACCTGGCTGCCGTCGGCCAGCTCGATGCTGCCCAGGCCCAACGGCGACGGGATCAGCGCGAGAAAGGAGCCGACAGCGGCAGACGGCATCGCCCAGACCTCGAGCGCGATGGCCGCGCCTGCCTCGCCCTCGGCGCAGCGGCGCAGCCCCGGCTTGGGCGGCCTGGTGCCCGGCAGGGCATAAAACCTGTAGTTCGGCGCGGTGGCGGTGGCCTGCAACAGCACGGCGCCGCGTTCGAGCAACTGGCTGTTCAACGGCAGGCCGGACAGGTGGGCGCCGACCACCGCGATGGGCAGCATGGCCTCGGTCTGCGGGGTGCGCAGCGGCGCGGTGGGCTGCGGCTCCAACCCCGGCTCCGAGTTCGAGTTTGAGTTCGACTCCTGCGGCCAGCGCTGGCCGGCCTGCGCCAGCGCGGCGTCCAGCCCAGCAGCGGCGATCAAGGTGATGCCGAAGGGCAGCCCCGCGGCCGTGCGCCCGGCCGGCAGCGCCAGCGCACACCAGCCCAGCAGGTTGACGAAGTTGGTGTAGGTGCCCAGCCGCGCGTTGACGCCCAGCGGGTCGGCATCGACCTCGGCAAAGCGCGGGTGGCCGGGCGCGGTGGGCACCAGCAGCGCATCCACCTTGTGCCACAGCGCGGCCTGCGAGGCCTGCAACGCGCGCAGCCGGTACTGGCCGTCGAAGGCATCGGTGGCGCTGAAGGACTGCGCGCGCTCGATCACCGCGCGCACCGTGGGGTCGAAGGCCTCCGGCTGGCTTTGCAGCAGCCGGCGCACGACGGCATGGCGCTCTGCGACCCAGGGGCCGTCGTAGAGCAGCGCAGCCACCTCGTGCAGCGGTGCGAAATCGGTCTCGACCAGCGTGTGGCCGGCGGCAACGGCGGCCTGCAAGGCCTGCTCCCAGGCTGCTGCATAGCCGGCATCGCCGAAGAACTGCGGCGCCTTGGGCACACCCAGGCGCAGCCTGGCCGGCAAGGCCCGCGGGCCGGGCACGAAGGCGCTGAAGGGGTCGGCAGCGTCCGGCCCTTCGATGACGGCCAGCACATGCGCCGCGTCGTCCACCCGGTGGCTGAAGATGGACACGCAGTCCAGCGTGGCGCAGGCCGGCAGCACGCCTGCGGTGCTGACGCGCCCGGGCGTCGGCTTGAGGCCCACGATGCCGTTGAAGCCGGCAGGCACGCGGCCCGAGCCCGCCGTGTCGGTGCCCAGCGCGAAGGCAACGATGCCGCGGGCCACCGCCACGGCAGAGCCGGAACTGGAGCCACCGCTGACGCGCTGGGCATCGGCCACGCTGGCCGGCCTGCCATAGGGCGAGCGCGTGCCCACCAGCCCGGTGGCGAACTGGTCGAGGTTGGTCTTGCCCACCCACACGGCGCCCGCGTCCAGCAGCTTGTGCACCACCGTGGCGCTGGCCACGGCCTGCCGCTTGAACATGGGGCAGGCCGCCGTGGTGGGCTGGCCGGCGATGTCGATGTTGTCCTTGGCGGCGAAGGGCACACCCAGCAGCGGATAGCGGCGCAGCAATGCGTCGCGCGGCCCGGGCTCGGCCAGGCGTTGCGCCACCAGCGCCAGTTGCGCGGCCCAGGCGTCGGCCGGGCAGAGATGGATCCACAACGACAGCCCCTCGGCCGCCAGCGCCCGCTCACGCGCGGCTTGCAGCGCAGGCAGCGGGTCACCGCCGGCGGACACCAGGCCCAGCCACGCCGCCACGCTGGTGGCTTGGAAGCCATCTTCGGTGAGCGTGGATGCGGGCCGCGTCAACATTGGTGCACTGGCTTGTATACCAGGCTGGCGGTCAGCAGTTTCCATGCCACGCCTGGGGCGGCGCAGCGGTGGCGCGTGCGGCCGATAGACTGCCCCAGTGCCCCATGAACTGAGCCTGATCACCACCATCGCAGCCGGCTTCGGGCTGGCGCTGCTGCTGGGCTATGGCGCCACGCGGCTGAAGATGCCGCCGCTGGTGGGCTACCTGCTGGCCGGCGTGGCCATCGGCCCGGCCACGCCCGGCTTCGTGGCCGACGTCGCGCTGGCCGGGCAACTGGCCGAGATCGGCGTCATGCTGCTGATGCTGGGCGTGGGGCTGCACTTTTCGCTGGCCGATCTGCTGGCGGTGCGGCGCATCGCCGTGCCGGGGGCCATCGCGCAGATCGCCGCGGCCACCGCGCTGGGGATGCTGACCGCCCTGCTATGGGGCTGGCCGCCGGGCAGCGCGCTGGTGTTCGGCCTGTCGCTGTCGGTGGCCAGCACCGTGGTGCTGCTGCGGGCGCTGGAGGCGCGCAGTGAACTCGACAGCGTCAACGGCCGCATTGCCGTCGGCTGGCTGGTCGTCGAAGACCTGGTGATGGTGCTGGTGCTGGTGCTGCTGCCTCCGCTCGCCGGTGTGCTGGGCGGCAAGGGCCCGGCCGTGGCCGGCGCCGGCCTGGGCGCCACGCTGGCGCTGACCATCGGCAAGGTGGTCTGCTTCATCGTGCTGATGCTGGTGGTGGGCAAGCGGCTGTTTCCGCGTCTGCTCTGGCTGGTGGCGCGTACCGGCTCGCGCGAGCTGTTCACGCTGTGCGTGGTGGCGGCGGCAGTGGGCGTGGCCTACGGCTCGGCCAGGCTCTTCGACGTGTCGTTCGCGCTCGGCGCCTTCTTCGCCGGCATGATGATGCGCGAGTCGGAATTCGCCCACCGCGCGGCAGACGAGTCACTGCCGCTGCGCGACGCCTTCTCGGTGCTGTTCTTCGTCTCGGTGGGCATGCTGTTCGACCCGCGCGTGCTGCTGGACGAGCCGCTGCGCGTGCTGGCGGTGGTGGCCATCATCATGCTGGGCAAGACGCTGGTGGCCATCGCACTGGTGCTGGCCTTCCGCTACCCGCTGGCCAGCGCGCTGACGGTGGGGGCCAGCCTGGCGCAGATCGGCGAGTTCTCTTTCATCCTGGCGGGGCTGGGCCTTTCGCTCGGGCTGCTGACGGCCCAGGGCCAGAGCCTGATCCTGGCCGGCGCGCTGATCTCCATCGCAGCCAACTCGCTGCTCTTCACCGCCATCGGCCCGCTGCTGGGCTGGCTGCGCAAGCAGCGCCTGTTCGAGCCGCGCGACGACCCGCTGTCGGTGTTGCCCCCCGAGGTGGACCCCGGCGCACTGGCCGGGCTGGTGGTGCTGGTGGGGCATGGCCGCGTCGGCCTGCGCATCGCCGAGCGGCTGGATGCCGCCCGCCGGCCCTACATCGTGGTGGAGCAGAACCGCGAGCGCATCGAGGGCCTGCGCCAGCGCAAGCAGCCCGCCGTGTGGGGCGATGCGTCCGACCCCGCCGTGCTGGTGCAGGCGCATGTTGCGCGCGCCAGCATGCTGGTGGTGGCCACGCCGGACACCTTCGACGTGCGCCGGATGGCCCACGCGGCGCGCCTGCTGAACCCGGAGATCGAGATCGTCGTGCGCACGCACAACGCCGAGGAAGCCGCCTTGCTGGAGGGCGAGCAGGTGGCGCGCGCCTTCGTCGGCGAGCAGGCGCTGGCCGACAGCATGGCCGAGCATGTGCTGGGCTTGCGCGCGGCGCAGCCTGCGTCTGCCCGCTGAAGAATCGCGGAATGGCGGATCATCGCGCCTCGCTTCGGAGACAACGCATGGACAAGATGAAGCACCTCAGTGCTCTGGACGCCGCCTTCCTGCACCTGGAAAGCGCGGAGATGCCCATGCATGTGGGCAGCCTGCACCGCTTCCAGCCGCCGGACGGCTACGCCGGGAGCTGGTACGAGGACGTCAAGGCCCATGTGGCGCTGCGCATGCACCTGGCACCCGTCTTCACGCAGAAGCTGGCGCTGATGCCCTTCGACCTGGCCAACCCGGTGTGGATCGACGACGACGATGTCGATCTGGACTACCACATCCGCCACACCGTGCTGCCCAAGCCCGGCACCCAGGCGCAACTGGAGGCGCTGGCCGCGCGGCTGCACTCCAGCCTGCTGGACCGCAGCCGCCCGCTGTGGGAGTTCTACGTCATCGAAGGGCTGGCCGACGGCACCGTGGGCTTCTACGGCAAGGTGCACCATGCCGCCATCGACGGCCAGGCCGGCGTCACGCTGGGCCGCAGCATGTTCGACATCACCGCCGAGCCGCGCCCCGTCAAGCCGCCGCGCGCCAGGCGCGGCCACCGCTACCAGTTGGGCGTGGCAGAGCTGATGGCGGCGTCGCTGTCCAACCAGTTGCAACAGGTGCTGGCGCTGGCCAGGCTGGCGCCCAAGCTGGGCGGCGCGCTGCTGGGCGCCGCGCGAGACGCCTGGGCCACGCGCCGGGCCGAAACCGGCGCCGACGCCGCCGCCCGCAAGGCCAGGGGCTCGCTGTGGAAGCTGGCGCCGGCCACGCCGTTCAACGCCTCCATCACCAACCAGCGTGTGTTCGCCGGCGTCTCGCTGCCGCTGGCCGACGTCAAAGGCATCGGCAAGGCTTTCGGCGCGTCGATCAACGACATGGTGCTGTGGCTGTGCAGCACGGCGCTGCGCGGCTACATGAAAGACAGCGACGCGCTGCCCGCTGCGTCTCTGGTGGCGGGCGTGCCGGTCTCGCTGCGTGCCGAGGGCGACACCAGCTTCAACAACCAGGTGACGATGAGCCTGGTGGACCTCGCCACCCAGGTGGCCGACCCGCTGCAGCGGCTGGCCGCCATCCGCGCCGGCACGGCGTCGATGAAGCGCGGCATGGGCTCTTTCGGCAGCCTCATCCCCACCGACTTTCCTTCACTCGGCGCGCCGCTGGTGCTGAGCGGCCTGGCCTCGCTGTACGGCCGCTCGCGGCTGGCCGACCGGCTGCGCGTGGCCAACGTGGCCATCTCCAACGTGCCCGGCTCGCCGGTGCCGGTGTACCTGGCCGGCGCCCGCATGCTGGACTACTACCCCGTGTCCATCGTCGGCCACGGCGTGGCGCTGAACATCACGGTGCAGAGCTACATGGGGCAGCTCTGCTTCGGCCTCATCGCCTGCCGCCGGGCGGTGCCGGATCTGCGCGAGATCGGCGTCCATCTTCAGCGTGCTTTCGAGTCGCTGAAGAAGCTGCCGCTGCCCGTGCCGGAGGTGATGGCGCAACGGGACGCGCCGGCCGCGCCGGTCATCCCGGCCCCCGCAACCAAGCGCCGCAAGCCGCGCAGCCCGGCCTCCGTGACGCTTGCGACCCTTGCGATGGTGCCGCCGCCTGCCAAGGTCGAAAAGACCCGCCCGCGGCGTGCGGCGCGCGAGACACGGGCGGCATGAAGGCCGGCATTGCAAGCGGTGTTGCCCCAGTGGCCGGCCGGCGGCGCCAGGGCATCATCGGCCCGGCCACCACCATGCATCCGGAGTTGCCATGAACCGCCGCCACGCATTCGGCCTGCTCGTCGCCGCCACGGCAAACGCCCTGCCCGCGCTCGCGCTGGCCGCGGGCGACCCCCAGCCCGAGGCGGTGCTGTCGTCGCTGCTGGGCGAGTGGCGCGGCGCATTGACCTACCGTGACTACAGCCAGCCCGACAGGACCGTCACGCTGCCGACCCGGCTCTTCGTCTCGTTGGTCGGCCCCGATGAAATGGCGATGCACTTCGTCTATGACGACGGGCCGGGCAAGACGGTCTATGGCTACGAACGGCTGCGCTTCCAGTTCGCCAGCGAGACGCTGGTCTGGATCAGCGGCGCGGTGGAGCGCACGGCGCTGGTCGGCCGCATCGTCTCGGCCGCGACAGAGGCCAACTTGAAGCGTTACGTGGTGGACAGCACGAAAGACCGCGAACTCACGCGCTACACCTTCGAGTTCAGCCCCTCGTCGTTCACGATGAAGAAGGACGAGATCGACGCCGCCGGCAAGAGCAGCAACCGCAACCGCTACGTCTTCCAGCGGCCGGCCTGAGCTTCGGCGGCCACCGCGTCCAGCAGCGCCATCAGGTCGTGCTGCAAGGGCGCGAAGCCGCCGTTCGTTCGCAGCGGCCCGGCGTCCATGTAGAGCCGCTTGTTGACCTCGATCTGCAGGCTGTGGCGGCCGGCCGCAGGGTTCGAATAGGCGCGCACCAGTTCCACGCCCTTGAAGGGATCGTTCAGCTTCACGCCGTAGCCGCGCGCGACAAGCGCGTCGCGCACGAAGTGCGTGATCTCGCGGCTGCAACTGCTGCCGTCGCGGTCGCCGAGCACGATGTCCGCGCGCGGCACACCGGCGCCGCCCTCGCCCATCGCGCCGCTCACCGCGTTCATCGAGTGGCAGTTGATGTGCACCACCTGGCCGAAGCGCGCGTGCGCCGCGTCCAGCAGCCCGCGCAGCGCCGCGTGATAAGGCGCGTGGCAGCGGGCGATGCGCCCCTGCACTTCTGCCACAGTGAGCTTGCGGCCGTAGATGGGCCGGCCGTCGTCCAGCGTGCGCCAGATCAGCGACTTGCCGATGCGCGCCTTGCCGCTTTGCACCAGGTCGCCGGGCCACGCGCCGCCTTCGATCAGCGCGAGGTCGATGTCGCCTGCATGGCGGTTGGGGTCGAGATAGGTGCGCGGAAACAGCGCCGCCAGCAGCGGAATGCCGCGTTCTGCGGCCGGCTGGTACAGGCTGTCGATGAAGCAGTCTTCGCCGTCGCGCAGGTCTTCATCACTGACGATGGCGCCGAAGTCCGCGGGGAACAGATGGCCGGAGTGCGGCGAGTCCAGCACCAGCGGCACGGCCGGCGATGCCGGGCCGTGGAGCACGTAAGCGTCTTGCGGGGCGGTGGATTGCATGGATATCTATACAGTAGCGCCAGAGACTTCGAGAACCGCGCAGATTGTCCACCCTCACCGATCTGAACCCCGAGCAACGAGAAGCCGCAGCGCACCGCGGCGGGCCGCTGCTGGTGATTGCCGGCGCTGGCTCCGGCAAGACGCTGACGCTGGCGGCCCGCGTCGCGCAGCTCGTGCTGGACGGCGCCGACCCGCAGCGTTTGCTGTTGATGACCTTCTCTCGCCGCGCCGCGGCCGAGATGGGCCGCCGCGTCGGCCGCCTGCTGCACGAAGCGCTGCAACTGCCGGCCACCACGCAGCCGCCGGTGCTGCCCTGGTGCGGCACCTTCCACGGCATCGGCGCGCGGCTGCTGCGCGAACTGGCGCCGCGCATCGGGCTGTCGCCCAGCTTCAGCGTGCTGGACCGCGCGGACGCGCAGGACCTGATGGCGATGGCGCGCCACGCGCTGGGCCACGGCGCCGACAAGCAGCGCTTTCCGCTGGCGCCCACCTGTCTGGCCATCCACTCGCGCAGCGTCAACAGCCGACAGCCGCTGGCGCAGTTGCTGCACGACCACTACCCCTGGGTGGCGGCCTGCGAACCCGGGCTGAAAGCGCTGTTTGCTGCCTATGCGGGCGACAAGCAGCAGCAGCAGGTGATGGACTACGACGATCTGCTTCTCGTCTGGTGGCATGTGATGCAAAGCCCGGCGCTGGCGTCCGAGCTGGCAGCGCGCTTCGACCATGTGCTGGTGGACGAATACCAGGACACCAACCGCCTGCAGGCTGAGATCTTGCTGGCGCTCCAGCCCCAGGGCCACGGCCTCACCGTGGTGGGCGACGACGCACAGGCCATTTACGCCTTCCGTGCTGCCGAGGTGCGCAACATCCTCGACTTCCCGCAGCACTTCAGCCCGCCGGCAAGGGTGCTGACGCTGTCGCGCAACTACCGCTCCACCCAGCCCATCCTGGCCGCGTCCAACGCCGTCATCGCATTGTCGGCAGAGCGCTTCAGCAAGACGCTGTGGAGCGACCGCCCATCGTCCGCAGCGCCGCGGCTGGTGACGGTGGAAGACGAGGCCGCGCAGGCCCGCTGGGTGGCCGACGAAGTGCTGCGCCAGCGCGAGGAGGGGCTGCTGCTCAAGCGCCAGGCGGTGCTGTTCCGCACCGGGCACCACAGCGCCGCGCTGGAGCTGGAGCTGACGCGCAGACGCATCCCCTTCGTCAAGTTCGGCGGCCTGCGCTTCTTCGAGTCGGCGCACGTGAAAGACGTGCTGGCGCTGCTGCGCTGGGCCGACAACCCGGCCTGCCGGCTGGCGGGCCTGCGCGCCGCGCGGCTGGTGCCCGGGCTGGGGATGGTCGGCGTCACGCGCCTGCTCGATGCGATGGCCGCTGCCGCCGGCCCGGCCGGGCCGGCGGCAGCGCTGGCGGCCTTCAGGCCCGCGCCCGCTGCAGCCTGCGGCTGGGCGGCGCTGCACGCCACCTGGACGGCACTGCGCGACCCCACGCAGGCGCGCTGGCCGGACGATCTGCAACGCTGCATCGCCTGGTACCAGCCGCACCTGGAGCGCCTGCATGCAGACGCCCGCGTGCGCCGGGCCGACCTCGACCAGCTCTGCCGCATCGCCCACGGCCACGCCACGCGCGAGCGCTTTCTCACCGAGCTGGCGCTCGACCCGCCTGCCGCCAGCAGTGATGAATCGGGCCCGCCACTGCGCGACGAGGACTACCTGATCCTGTCCACCATCCACTCCGCCAAGGGCCAGGAGTGGAACGCGGTGAGCATCCTCAACGTGGTCGATGGCTGCATGCCGGCCGACATCGCCACCGGGAGCGCGGCCGAGATCGAGGAAGAGCGGCGCCTGCTCTACGTCGGCATGACGCGGGCACGCGACAGCCTCAATCTGCTGGTGCCGCAGCGCTTCTACGTCACGCAGCAGCGCGCCTTCGGCGACCGCCACCTCTACGCCACCGTGTCGCGCTTCATTCCGGCGCAACTGCTGCCGGCCTTCGAGGCAGTGGCGCCTGCCGCCGCCCAGACCGCCGAAGCCGCCTGCGACGGGCAAGGGCCGGCCACCATCGACGTCGGCGCTGCGCTGCGCGGCCACTGGCGATAGAGCCGGCCGCGCAACGAAGGCAGGCGGCGCCCACCCGCACGCGGGGGTGGCCCCGCGCTGCACGGGGAACGTTGGCAAAATGCGCGGTCACCGCACCGGAGGTTCCATGCCAGAAGCCCGCCCTGCCGCATCGGCCACACAAGCCGCCCCGATCGCCCGCCAACTGGCCGCCGAGGCAGGCGCCGACGGCCGCTACACGGCGCTTCGCGAGCTGGGCTCGCGCGCCTACCAGGTGCGTGCTGCCACCCGCGCGGCCGACCACTACATGGCGCTCGCAACGCAGGAAGACCGCGACACCGGCTCCTGGCTGATGTCCAGCGCCGTCAGCATGGCGGCCGACGTGGCGGCCGACATCGACGGCATCGCCCGCGGCCTGAAAGAAACGCCGGTGGATGCGGCGCTGGCGCAGGCGGTGCAGGCGTTGCGCGTGCGCTCGCACCAGTTGCACGCCGCAGCGCGTGCTGCCGACCATTTCCTCGACCAGGAAAGCCATGAAGACCGCGACACCGGCTCCTGGCTCATCGCCTGCGCGCGCGGCCTGGCAGAAAAGCTGGCCGCCGAGATCGACGACGGCGCCAGCCACCTCAAGCGCCCGGGCGCCGAGACAGTCATCGACGCGCACGAGGCGCAGTTGATCCGCCGCGTGGCGCAGGCGGTGGGCCCGACGCGCGGCGCGGCCTGAGCCGCCGACGGCACGCCGATTGCCGCCCTTCTGCCGAGGCCCGTCGCACCGGGCCGAGGACGCGCAGCGTGAGCCAGGCTTTCGGCATTCCAGCACCCTGCCACCCGAGCCACGCGCCGCACCAGGAGCCAGCGCGCTATCTGGTGCTGATCCAGGCTGCCGGTGCCTCGGTGGCCAAGCTCTTCCTTGCGTCGCGCCAGCCGGTGGCCGAATTCGATGGCGCCTCCGAAGAGGTGGGCAGCATGACGGGCAGCCTGCTGCCCACGCCAGGCGCCGACGGGCCCGAGTGGGACGCGGCGCTGGCCGGCCACAGCGCCGAAGAGCGGCGCCAGGCCAGCGTGTTCACGCTCGCGGTGTAGCCGCTCAGCGCCAGGCCTGCACGTTCTCGCGCACGAAGTCGGCGAAGCGGCGCGGCGCGTGGCCGGTGAGGCGCTGCACGTCGTCGGTGATGCCCGCGGCCCAGCCCTGCTTGACGACATGGTTCAGGCTCATCAACCACTCCACCATCACCGGCGGCATGCCCATCTGCTGCAGTGCCGCCTGGGCCGCGGCCTCGGGCACATCGACATAGCGCACATCGCGGCCCAGCGCCTGCGAGATGGCGGCCAGCATCTGGGCGTCGGTCAGCGCCTCGGCGCCGGTCAGTGTGTAGGCCTGGCCGGCATGGAGGGCGGGGTTCAACAGCACGGCAGCGGCGGCATCGGCGATGTCGCGCACGTCGATGACGCTCTGCGCGCCATTGCCATGCGGCGCATGCACGGTGCCGGCCTTGATCTGCGCCGCCGAGTAAGTCACCCAGTTCTGCATGAAGGCCGCGGGCCGCAGAAACGTGTGGGCGATGCCGCTGTCTGCCACGATCTGGTCGATCCGGCCTTGCAGCCGCGCCAGCGCCACGGGGCTCCGGGCATCCGCCCCGGCGCCGGACGAGCGCACGATGTGCTGCACGCCGACGGCGCGCGCGGCGGCCACCGCGTTGTCGGCGAGCTG
The DNA here is from genome assembly GCA_964244245.1 of uncultured Rubrivivax sp. Taxonomy (GTDB): domain Bacteria; phylum Pseudomonadota; class Gammaproteobacteria; order Burkholderiales; family Burkholderiaceae_C; genus Rubrivivax. The sequence goes on from CAXTHW010000016.1 coordinate 63,931, forward strand.
AAGTTTGTCGGGCACCAGCGGCAACAGCAGGAACAGGGTGTGCACGCCGTCGAAGGCGCGGCGCAGCGAGGCGGGGTCGTGAAAGTCGCCCTGCACGGCCGCACCGGGCTTGCTGCCCATGGCGGCCACGTTGTGCGCGCCGCGCTCCTGCAACTGCTGCAGCAGCCGGCTGCCGATGGAGCCGCTGGCGCCGGTGACGAGGATGCGATCCATGGTGTTCTTCCTTCGGTGGTGGGTTGGGGCACCACTGTAGGCAGCGGCGTGCTTGAATGAAAGAATGCAGCGGTTGATTGATCCTTGAGCAGAAGTTGACAATGCGGCGATGAAGAACCTGCAAGGCCTGCTCGCCTTCGTCGAAACCGCGGCCAGCGGCAGCCTCACCGCGGCGGCGGCCCGGTTGGACATTTCACCGGCCGCCGTCAGCAAGAGCCTGGCCAAGCTGGAGCAGCAGCTCGGTGTGCGTCTGCTCAACCGCAGCACGCGCCGGCTGTCCATCACTCAGGAAGGGCAGCGCTTCCTGGACGAAGCGCGCGCCGCACTGCGCCTGCTGGACCAGGCGGTGGCCGGTGTTTCCCAATCGGCCCAGGCGCCTGCCGGCCGGGTGCGCATCTCGGTGGGCATGGCCTTCGGCAGGCGCTGGCTGCTGCCGGCGCTGCCCGCCATCACGCAGCAACACCCGCAACTGGCCATCGACGTGGACCTGGACAACCGCCCCGCCGACCTGGTGGCCGAGGGCTACGACATCGGCGTGCGCGGCGGGCTGATCGAGGATTCCAGCCTGATCGCGCGCCGTGTCTGCGCGCTGCCGGTGGTGCTGCTGGCGAGCCCCGCCTACCTGCGCACTGCGGGCGTGCCCGGCACGCCGGACGATCTGGCCAGCCACCGCTGCGCCGTGGCGCGCCCGGCGGTCGGCCCGGTGGCGCCCTGGCGCTTCCTGCGGCCCGGCGGCCGGCGCACCGACATCACGCCGCAGGCCGCGCTAACCACCAACGACCCCGAGACGCTGGTCGATCTGGCGCTCGAAGGCGCCGGCATCGTGCAGGCCGGCCTGCACCACGCGCTGCCCCATTTGCGCGACGGCTCACTGAAACTGCTGCTGCCGGACGTGCACGACGCCGGCAAGCGCGAGATCGTCGTGCACTACCCGCATCGCCAGTACCTGGCGCCCCGCGTGCGCGTGGTGGTGGATGCGCTGCTGGCGCACTTCGCCCAGGCAGCGCCGCTGCACATGGGGGTGGCGGAACTGCTGGCGCAGCACCCCGGCTGCGTTGCGCAGGCGGCAGCCAAGAGCCGGCGTGCCGCGCGCAGTTGAGCGGCGCGGCGCCGTCAGGCGCCGCCGATGCCGCGCGTGACCTTGCCGGTGCCTTCGCAATGCGGGCAGGCAACATCGCCCAGGCGGCCGCTGCCGCCGCACTCGGTACAGAGGGCCTCGCCTGTGCCCGGTGTGCCGGGAGCGGCGTCATCGCCCGGCTTCAGCGGCTGCGCAGCCGCGTCAACGGGCTGGACGGGTGGGCTGGTGTTCATCGTGAACGCGCGGCAAGGCGAGTGCCCGGCCGGCGTTCGTCGGCGATTGCCGGGTGGTCGCTTCAACGGCTGCAGTCCGTTTGTCGTCGCAGGCCGTCGTCGCAGGCCGTTCGCAGGCCGTTCGGTGTTGCACTACACTGTTGCATGTAACTTTTCCACCGACTGCCATGACAGCCTCGACCGCAGATCGCGTCAAAAAGCACCGCGATGCCCTTCGCGCAGCAGGTTTGCGGCCCTTGCAAATATGGGTACCCGACACCCGGCACCCCGGCTTTGCTGCTGAATGCCGCCGCCAGTCCCGCGTGGTGGCTCGGACGCTCCTGGAAAGCGCCGACCAGCAATGGCTTGAGCAGGTTGCCGATACCGACGGCTGGCGGTGAGCGTGGCGTTCAGCGGCACCGATGCGACGCGGTGACCTGGTGACCGTGGCGCTGCAAGGCGACCTGGGCAAGCCACGCCCAGCGCTGGTGGTGCAGTCCAACCTGTTCGATCAGCACCCATCCATCACGGTGCTGCCGGTCACCAGCGAACGGGTCGATGCGCCGCTGATCCGTCTGACCCTGCTACCCACCGAAAGCAACGGATTGCAGCGTCTTTCTCAGGTGATGGTCGATAAGCCGCAAACGGTGCAACGCCAGCGGGTCGGCCCGGCGTTCGGCCGGGTGGACGACGAGACGATGCTGGCAGTGAACCGCGCGATGGCGGTCTTCCTGGGGTTGGCGTGAGAGCCGGCCACCGCGTTGCGGGCAGATGACACGCTGCATGTGGCCCGTGCAGTACCGGCCATCAGCAACGGCGTTGCAGCGCTCAGTGCGCTGATGTGAAGGACGCAACAACCGCGGCGAATCAATGGTCGGGGTGAAAGGATTCGAACCTTCGACCCACTGGTCCCAAACCAGTTGCGCTACCAGGCTGCGCTACACCCCGAACCTGCGCATTGTAGCGGCGCGCTGCTCAGCTTTCGACGACGGTGGGCGCGGGCAACTGAAGCTGGCGTGCCACGGCCATGCACTGCTGGATGTGCTGCTCGCAGACCAGCTTCAGCGCCGAAAAGGTGAGCGCCGCCGACACCGCCTGGCCCGCCACCGGCACGTACTTCGCAGCCTGCTGCGCCGTCAGGCGCACGCCCACCACGCGCAGCAGCGTCATCACCAGTTCGCGCGTGATCACGCGGCCCACCACCATGCCGCCGCCCACGCTGACGGCCTTGAAGACCGCCATCCGCCGGTCAGGCGCCAGCCGCTCCACCTGCTCCGGCGAGAGGCCGAATTGCGCGTTGATCTCGGGCAGCAGCTTGACCAGCACGCCCACGTCGGTGAGCCAGTCCAGCCCGGGAATGGGCACCATCGCCACACCGGCGGCGAACAGCGCACGCTGCGTCACCAGGCGGCGGCAGCGGCGCGCCACGGCGTCGATGTCGGATGCAGTGGACGGCACCACGGTCCAGGCGCCAGCGGCGTCTCTCATCTCGAAGGTTCCTTTCGTGGCGGCAAGGTCGCCAGCGGCTCGCGCCATGTCTTGAGGATGATCGATCTCCGGGTTGCGGCCAACAGGCGGTGCCGGAAACCACGGCGCCGAGATGGGCGACGCGGGGGTGGCGACTCCGGCGCCCGACCCGCCTGGCCGGCCGCCATGGGTCTTTGGCGATCGGCTGCCTTTCTATCATCCCCCCATGTCTGCGCTGCTGCTGCCCGACCGCCAACGCCTGTCGCCGCTTCTCGTCGGCTGCCTGGCCACCACCTGGCTGGTGTGGGGCTCCACCTACCTCGCCATCAAATGGGCACTGGCGAGCTTTCCGCCTTTCTTCCAGATGGGCACGCGCTTCCTGGCCGCCGGCCTGCTGCTGGGCGCGTTTGCGCGCTGGCGCGGCGCACGCTGGCCGACGCGGCACGAGTGGGGCGGTGCCGTCGTGCTGGGGGCGCTGATGCTGGGCGGCGGCTATGGCGCGACGGCCTATGCCGAAGTGGGCGTCGGCTCGGGGCTGGTGGTGGCCTTCATCGCGGTGGTGCCGGCGCTGGTGGCGCTGCTGCAATGGCCGTACGGCGTGCGGCCTTCCGCGCTCGAAGTGGCCGGCATCGCACTCGGCCTGCTGGGCGTGGCGCTGCTGACGCGCGGCCAGGGCTTCGGCGCATCGCTGCCCAGCCTGCTGGCCATCGTGCTGGCCTGCGGCACCTGGTCGCTGGGCACCGTGTGGGCCAGGCACGGCCTGCCGGGGCGCCGGCGCATCATGCTGGCGCCAGGCGCGGCCGGCTACGCCAGCCAGATGCTGGCTGGCGGGCTGTTGCTGCTGCTGCTGTCCAGGCTGGCCGGCGAGCAGCCCGCGCTGCCGCCGACTGCGCTGGCGCTGGCCTGCTGGGTCTATCTGGTGCTGGCTGGATCGGTGCTGACCTTCAGCGCCTACATGCTGCTGCTGGAGCACACCAGCGCGGGGCTGGCGTCCAGCTACACCTTCGTCAACCCGGTCATCGGCCTGGTGCTGGGCGTCACGCTGGGCGGTGAAGTGGTCAGCAGCCAGGAGGTGCTGGCTGCGGGCATCGTCGCCAGCGGCGTGCTGCTGTTGCTGGCGGGCAGGCGCTAGACGCGCAACGCGGCTTGACGGATGGCCGTCAGCGTCGCCCGCGTGGTGCTGACGTCGGCATCCAGCTTCAGGTGCAGCAGCGTCGGCCGGCCTGCATCCAGCGCGCGCTGGAAGGCGGGCTCGAAGGCGGCGGTGTGGTCCACCGTCTCGGCGGCCCAGCCGTAGGCGCGCGCCAGTGCCGCGAAGTCGGGGTTGAAGAGGTCGCTGCCGCTCACGCGGCCCGGGTACTCGCGCTCCTGGTGCATGCGGATGGTGCCGTAGGTGCCGTTGTCCACCACGATGCTGATCAGCTTCTTCGCCCCATGGCCGGTGGCCGTGGCCAGTTCGTGGCCCGTCATCAGGAAGTCGCCGTCGCCTGCGATGTTGATCACCCAGCGCTGCGGCTGCAGCAGCGCCGCGGCCACCGCTGCCGGCACGCCGTAGCCCATCGCGCCCGAGGTGGGCGCCAGTTGCGTGCGGCCATGGTGCTGCAGCCCCGGGTACTGCACATAGCGGTGCAGCCAGCCGCTGAAGTTGCCTGCGCCGTTGGTGTAGATGGCGTCCGGCCCGACAAGGCGCTGCACGGTCTTCACCACCACCGCCATGTCCAGCGGCGCCACCGGCGGCGCCTGGAGGTTGGCCTGGTAGTCGGCCTGCGCGGCCTGCGCCTGCTCTGCCCAGCGCAGCTCCACCGGCGCGGCCAGCGCTTCCAGCGCCTTGGCGGCGGCGGCCATCGACGACTGGAGCAGCAGGTCGGCCGCATAGACGCGGCCCAGTTCTTCCGGCCCGGCATGGATGTGCACCAGCGTCTGCGCCGGCCGCGGCGGCGTCAGCAAGGTGTAGCCGCCGGTCGTCATCTCGCCGAGCCGGATGCCCAGCGCGATGACGAGATCGGCGTCGCGCACGCGCGCTGCCAGCTTCGGGTTGATGCCGATGCCCACGTCGCCCGCGTACAGCGGGTGGCGGTTGTCGAAGGTGTCCTGGAAGCGGAAGCCGTTGGCCACCGGCAACTGCCAGTTCTCGGCAAAGCGTTGCAGCGCCGCGCAGGCTTCGGCGTCCCAGCCGCTACCGCCTGCAATGAGCAAGGGCCGCTCGGCGGCCACCAGCATGGCACGCAGGTCGCGCAGGGCGCCCGGTGCAGGCCAGGCATGCGCCGGCAGCACGCGCGGCAACACCGGCGCGGCGGTGGGCGTGGTGAGCATGTCTTCCGGCAGCACCAGCACCACCGGCCCCGGGCGGCCCTGCATGGCGGTGTGGAAGGCGCGCGCCACGTACTCGGGCAGCCGGTCTGCGCTGTGCACCTCGCCCACCCACTTGGCCATGCCCAGCGTGCCGGGGCCGAACATCTGCCGGTAGTCCAATTCCTGGAAGGCTTCGCGGTCGCGTTGTTCGCTGGCGACCTGGCCGACGAAGAGCAACATCGGCGTCGAGTCCTGCCAGGCGGTGTGCACGCCGATGCTGGCGTTGGTGGCGCCCGGCCCGCGCGTGACGAAGCAGATGCCTGGCCGGCCGGTCAGCTTGCCCTGCGCCTCGGCCATGAAGGCGGCACCGCCTTCCTGCCGGCAGCCGATGAAACGGATGGCGCCGCGGTGCTCGTGAAAGCCGTCCAGCACCGCCAGATAGCTTTCACCGGGCACGCCGAAGCAGGTGGTGATGCCCTGTGCGATCAGCGCTTCGACGAGGGCGTGGCCGGCCGGTCGGACGGCATGCAGTGCGGTGCTGGTCATCCCGCCACTGTAGCCGCCCGCCGGCCTTGCCATGCCGGCCGCAGCCGGCTAGCTCCCCAGCGTCTTGGGCTCCGAGGTGTCGTCGTCCGGCACGGCGAACGTGGTGCTCAGCGTGTTGGGCTCGGAGGTCTCGTCATCGATACGCAAAGACTGCACGAAAGCGGTAAACGCTTCCGATGACGCTGCGGCGCTCTCGGGCACCGGCTCACCGCTGGCCGGCGGGCCGGCGTCTGCTGCCGGGCCGTCGTCGTCGCTGTCGAGGAAGCAACCGCTGGTGGCCAGCACGGCTGCCAGCGCAGCCGCCCAGGCGATCTTTCGGGTGGTGGTCATCGCTGTGCTCCCGTTCACGGATAGGCCACGCCGACAGCGGGCACGGGGTTGAAGTTGCCGCTGATGGGCGCCGTGAGGTACGGGAAGGTGACGCCGAAGTTGCTGGCGTTCTTGCGCACGCCGTCGGTCAGCGCCAGGCCGCCGGCCGGTGCGTCGGCCGGCTTGCAGCCCACCTTGAGCGTGTCGGTGGCGCCGGTCAGCACGCACAGCGCGCCCATCGCCACCCGCAGCGACAAGTCCACCACGTCGTCGGCCGGACGGCGGCCGTTGGGGAAGCCGGCGTTGTCTCCGCCGGCCACGCCCAGCGCGTTCTGCGCCGACGCGGCCGCGGGAGCGATGGACGTGTTCAGCCGCAGCATCTCGGCAGACACCACGTTGGCCGGCTGGTTGACGCCGGAGATGCCTTTCAGGAACACCTCCAGCAGGTCGGTGCGGGGAAAGTTGGTGGGCGCCTTGGCCGTGGGGTACAGGGTTTCGATCAGCGCAGGCAGCACCGGGTTGGTCACGTAGTCGGCGAACTTGGTAGGGTCGTCCTTCGGGCGCGACGCGTTGAAGCGGTCTTTGTCGTCCAGGCCGATGATCACCTCGTTGACCAGCGGCATGCCCAGCCGCGACACCTGCGTCCACGCGCCGCCGTCGCGCTCGGCCTTGTTCAGCCCGGTGGGCGGCGCACCGTCCAGCAGCCGGCCCTGGCGCAGGCTGGCGGTGGTGTGGAAGCCCAGCACCGGCTCGGTGCCGGCGGTGAGGCAGGCGATGGGCAGCTCCAGCGCCAGCGTGCTGACGTTCTTGGCTTCCAGGTCGTTGTTGTTGCCGCCGACCTCGGGCCCGATGGGGTTGAGGTTGATCAGGTCGAAGATCTTGCCGACGGCGATGTAGAACGGCTCCTTGCGCTGGCCCACGAACACTTTGCCGGCAGTGCTGCACCCCGGCAGCGTGACGCTGTAGATGTGCTGGCGGGCATAGGTTTCATAGGCCGGCGCGGCACCGAAGGTCTTGTCGCCGATGTTGTCCACCGGCTTGTCGAAGTCGGTGGCGCCGCCGGTCGCGTTGGTCACTGCGCTGCGCGTGCCGCTGCGCCGGTTGCCCTTCACCATCGTGATCGAATAGGTCTCGCGCACGTTTAGCGCGGCCGGGTTCACGCCGGTGATCGTGTTGCTGTTGACCAGCGGAATCTTCACCGCCTTGCCGCCCACGGTCAGCGCGGTCGCCTTCGAGGTGTTCTTGAAGCGGAACTGGAAGGTGATGTCTTCGACGCCATCGCCGTTGTTGTCGATGTGGATCTCGTACAGCGCGTTGGGGTCGAACATGTAGAAGTTGGGGCCGCCCTGCGGGTCCTGGAAGGGCTGGTAGTTGGCGAGGATGGTGACGAAGGCCTCGCGCCCGGCTTCGTAGCTGCGGAAGGCATACAGATCGGTGGCATCGACCTTGGGCATCGCCGTCAGCGCAGGCGCCTCGCGGTGGCTGGATGCGACGCAGGCAGACGCAGCCGCGCACAACATGGCAGCAGCCACGACCGGTCTGGCCCGGCAGATTTGAAGCACTTGTCTCATGGTGTTCCTTTGGGGGTTGCGCCTGCGTACAGCAATGCGTTGCGCAGCCGACGCTTGTGACCAAGGCCTGAAAGAGCTGCGCCGCAGTGCAGGGCAAGCAGCGCTCCGTCTCGTTGGAATCTCCCCGCTATCCCCCGCGAATGGGTGCCGCAGCTTGAAGCAACCGGCAGCTCGGGCGGGCAGCCATCGCAGCGCGGGCATCGGGTAAGCCCTGAGGCGCTTATTCCCCAATTGGTTAATTATGGCGACATGCCTTCCGCCACTCCCACGGCCAGCGCCAACGTCGTTGCACTGCGCACCCGCGATGCAGACCGCACGCAGCAGCAGATCCTGCGTGCCGCGATGTCCGAGTTCTCAGACGCCGGCCTGGGCGGCGCCCGCATCGACGGCATCGCAGAGCGCGCCGGCGTCAACAAGCGGCTGATCTACTACTACTTCGGCAGCAAGGAAGCGCTGTTCCTCGCGGTACTGGAGCAGACCTATGCCGACATCCGCACGGCAGAGCGCGCGCTGCACCTCGAGGCCGCCAGCCCGGCCGATGCATTGCGCAAGCTGGTGGTGTTCACCTGGGAACATTACCTGGCGCACCCTGAGTTCTTGACGCTGCTGAACAGCGAAAACCTGCACCGTGCGCGACACCTGAGCCAGAGCAAGCGCATCCGCGAGATGAACTCGCCGCTGATCCAGACGCTGGGCGACGTGCTGGAGCGCGGGCGCCGCGAGGGCGTCTTCCGCGGCGGCATCGACCCGCTGCAACTCTACGTCTCCATCGCCGGGCTGGCCTATTTCTACCTGTCCAACAACCACACGCTGTCGGCCATCTTCGGCAGCGACCTGATGTCGCCCAAGGCCTTGTCGGAGCGCTTGTCGCACATCACCGAGGTCGTGATGGGCTATGCGCTGCGCAACTGAGCGGCAGCTCTTAATTCCCCGGATGGTGAACATGATGGCATTGATCACATTGACAGAAGCCGACCTGGCCTTCTACCGCCACCAGGGCCACCTGACCATCAACGGCGTGTTCCGCCCCGACGAGATGGACGCCGTGGTGGCCGACATCGAGCAATGGGGCGAAAGCTTCCTGGCCGACCTGCCGCCCGAAAAGCGCGCCTGGTACGTGGATGGCGGCGTGGCCTCGCGCACGGTGCTGCGCAAGCTGGACAACCCGCACGCGCAGCGCAAGGTGGTGCAGGCGATTGCCCGCGAGCGCCGGCTGGTCGATCTGGTCGAGCGCTTCGTCGGCCGCGGCGTCTCTGTCTATTTCAGCCAGATCTTCTTCAAGCCGCCGGAAGGCGGCGGCCCGAAGCCGGCGCACCAGGACAACTTCTACTTCGGCCCGACCGACCCCGAAGGCGTGGTGACGGCCTGGATCGCGCTGGACGATTCGACGCTGGACAACGGCTGCCTCTACTTCGGCGAAGGCACCAACAAAGGCCCGGTGTACCGCCACTTCGCGCCCGAGGGCGAGCCCTACAACCTTCAGTTGCCGGCCAGCGTGCTGGACAAGCAGCCGATGCAGCCGGCCCCGGTGCGCAAAGGCGGCGTCAGCTTCCACCACGGCAACACCTTCCATGTCTCCGGCCCCAACCACAGCACGCAGTGGCGCCGCGCCTGCGCGCTGCACTTCGTGCGCAACGATGTCGAATTCGCGACGCCTGCACTGCCCTACGACCACAGCCTGAAGCTGAGGATCAGCACATGAAGCTGCGCCGCTGGTTCACTGCGCCGGCCCTGCGGCCGTTCCTGATGCTGGTGCTGCTGGTGCTGCTGTGGGACCTGGTGATCCGCATCTTCGATATCAAGCCCTACCTCGTGCCCACGCCGTGGGCGGTGGCCGGCCAACTGGTCAACGAGTGGCCGATGCTGTGGCGCGAGACACTGCCGACGCTGTACGCAACGCTGGGCGGCTTCATTGCGTCGGCCATCGTCGGCGTGCCGATCGCGATGTGGATCTCGTATTCGCGGGTGGTCGAAAGCTTCGTCTATCCGCTGCTGGTGTTCTCGCAGTCCATCCCCAAGGTTGCCATCGCGCCGCTGTTCGTGGTGTGGTTCGGCTTCGGCATCGTGCCCAAGATCATCGCCGCCTTTCTTCTGGGCTTCTTCCCGGTGGTGGTGGCCACGGTGCAGGGCTTCAAGTCGGTGGAGGGCGACGTGATCGACCTCGCGCGCTCGATGGGTGCCAGCCCGCTGAAGGTGTTCCTCAAGTTCCGGCTGCCGACCGCGCTGCCGTCAATCTTCAGCGGCCTGAAGGTCTCGGTCACGCTGGCGGTGGTGGGTGCCGTGGTGGGCGAATTCGTCGGCTCGAATTCCGGCATCGGCTACGTGCTGCAAAAGGCCAACGGCACCTTCGACCTGCCGCTGATGTTCGCCGGCCTCGTCATCCTCTCGATGGTCGGCGTGCTGCTCTTCCTGGCGCTCGAAATGATCGAGCGCGCACTGATGCCCTGGCACACCTCACAGCGGCAGGACGTGCAATTCGGTGTCTGAACGATTCCCACAAACCATGACGGAGACAAGCATGAAAAGACGTGTGCTGATGCAGACCCTGGCCGCCGCCGCGCTGGCCGCCGGCTTTGCCGCGCCGGCCCAGGCCCAGGCCAAAGAGAAGGTCGTGCTGCTGCTGAACTGGTATGTCTATAGCGAGCACGCGCCCTTCTTCATCGGCAAGGACAAGGGCTTCTACGAGGCCGAGGGCATCGACCTCGACATCCAGGAAGGCCGCGGCTCCGGTGTCTCGGTGCAGGCGGTGGCGGCCGGCTCGGCCACCTTCGGCTACGTGGATGTGCCGACGATGGTGCGCGCCGCCACCAAGGGCGCGCCGGTCAAGGCTGTGGGCGTGGCCTTGCAGGTCAGCCCGATGTCGGTCATCGGGCTGGCCGAGAAGAACATCAAGACGCCGAAGGACATCGTCGGCAAGACGGTGGCCATGACGCCGGGCGATTCGATGAGCCAGATCTGGCCGCTGTTCATGAAGAAGACCGGCCTCCAGGAAGGCCAGTACAAGGTGGTGTCGGGCGACGGCCAGACCAAGCTGAACGCGGTGATCAACGGCCAGGCCGACGTGCTGCTGGGCTATCTGATGGACCAGAACATCAAGGTGCAGGACGCCACCAAGAAGCCGGTGCAGGTGATCCGCTTCGCCGACTACGGCGTCAACCTCATCAGCTCCGGCATCATCGCCAGCAAGGACACGCTGGCCAACAAGTCCGACCTGGTCAAGCGCTTCATGCGCGCCAGCACCAAGGCGTTCGAGGAAGCCGAGAAGAACCCCGAGGCCGCTGTCGATGCGATGCTGAAGGCCAATGCCAAGGCCGGCCAGCGCGACACCTTGCTGATCGGCCTGAAGCTCACCACGCCGCTGTACCACAGCGACGACACCAAGAGCCAGCGGCCGTTTCGCGTCTCGATGAAGAACGTCAACGAGTCGCTCGACCTGCTGGTGCAGTACGGCGGGCTGGACCCGGCGCTGCGCGGCAAGGCAGAAGACTGGGTGACCAACGACTACCTGCCTTGAAGCCAGGCAGCGCAGCAGCAGCATGAGTGCCGTCATCCAACCCCTGCACCGCCCGCCGCCGGCCGCCCAACGCAGCAGCGCGCCGGTGCTGATCGAGGCGCGCGGCGTGCGCAAGACCTACCGCACGCAAGACGGCGAGGTCGAGACGCTGAAGCCGCTGGACTTCGCCATCCGCGCCGGTGAGTTCGTGTCCGTGGTCGGCCCGTCCGGCTGCGGCAAGAGCACGCTGATGAAGCTGGTGGCGGGTTTGCTGCCCATCTCGGGCGGCGAGCTGCTGCTGTCGTGCCAGCCGGTGAAGGGGCCGCAGACCAACGTCGGCATCGTGTTCCAGAACGCGCTGCTGCTGCCGTGGCGGCGTGTGCTGGACAACATCCTGCTGCAGGCCGAGATCCGCGGCATGCCGATGGCCGCCGCCCGCGAGCGCGCGATGCAGCTCATCGAGATGGCCGGGCTCAAGGGCTTCGAGAACAAGTACCCGTGGCAGCTTTCCGGCGGCATGCAGCAGCGCGTGGCCATCCTGCGCGCGCTGCTGCACGACCCGCCCGTGCTGCTGATGGACGAGCCTTTCGGTGCGCTGGACGCGATGACGCGCGAGCGGATGAACCTGGAGCTTCAGCGCATCTGGATGCAGTCGAGCAAGACCGTGCTGTTGATCACCCACAGCATCCCGGAAGCCATCTTCCTGTCCGACCGCGTCTTCGTGATGAGCGAGCGGCCGGGCAGCATTGCTGCGGTCTATGACATCGATCTGCCGCGCCCGCGCTCGCTCGACGTAATGGGCGGTGAACGCTTCGGCGCCCACGCCCGCACGCTGCGCGCGCACTTCTACGCGCAGGGGACGCTGGATGCCCACTGAGCACCCATGCGTGGTGCGCGCGGTGGAGATGGGCGTGCGGCCGGTGCGGCTGCGGCGGCCATTCCGCTTCGGCGCCATCACGCTGTCGGCCTGCCCGCAGTTGTTCGTGCGGGTGCAGCTTGACAGCGGCCGGCTGGTCAGTGACGGCTTCGCGGCCGAGATGCTGGTGCCCAAGTGGTTCGACAAGCGTGCCGGCTTCAGCAACGCAGACAACGTGGCCGGCCTGCTGGCATCGGCCGGCCGCGCAGCAGCGGCCTACACCGGCGATGCGCCGGCCACGCCTTTCGGCCTGTTCGAGCGCCACTACCCGGCCCTGATGCAGGCCGGCGCGGACGGCGGCGCCACGGCATTGACGTCAGCCTACGGCCAGGCCGTGCTCGACCGTGCGGTGCTCGACGCGCTGTGCAGGGCGCAGAACATCTCGTTCTTCGACGCCGCCGCGCACAACCTGCCGGGCCTGCAAGACAGCGCGCTGCTGCCCGACTTGCGCGGCTTCGACTGGGCCGCCTGGCTGCGCACGCTCTCGCCTTTGCGCAGCGTGGCGGCACGCCACACGGTGGGCATGCTCGACGCGCTGGACGAGCTGCCGGGCCTGATCGCTGCGCAGGGCCTGCGCCATTTCAAGATCAAGCTCGGCGGCAATGCTGCGGCCGATGCAGACCGCTTGACCGCCGTGCTGGCGCTGCTGGACCGGCATGCGCCAGGGCACCGTTTCACGCTCGACGGCAACGAGCAATATGCCGATGCAGCCGCACTGCAAGACCTGTTCGGCGCCTTGCGGCCGGTGCTGGCGGCCACGGTGCCCGGCGCGCTGCTGTACATCGAGCAGCCGCTGGCGCGCGACGCTTCCCTGCACACCGCCCTGCCCTGGCGCGACGCCCCTGCCCCGCTGCTGATGGACGAGGCCGACGGCACGCTGGACGCCTTCGTCCACGGCCACGCCGCCGGCTGGCACGGCGTGTCCAGCAAGTCCTGCAAAGGCCTCTACAAGGCGCTCGCCAACCGCGCGCGCTGCCAGCGCTGGAACGACGCCGCGCGGCGTGACGGCCAGCCTGCGCGCAGCTTCATGTCGGCAGAAGACCTCACCTGCCAGGCGGGGCTGTCGGTGCAGCAAGACCTGGCGCTGGCGTCGCTGCTGGGCCTGGCGCATTGCGAGCGCAACGGCCACCACTACGGCAGCGGCTTCGGCAGCGCGCCGGCCGACGAAGCGCAGGCCTTTGCCGCCGCCCACCCTGACCTCTACGGCGGCGAGCCGCCCGCGCTGCGCATCGCAGACGGCATGCTGCAACTCGGCTCGCTGTTCGCGCCCGGTTTCGCCCACCGTGCCGACCCCCACTGGCCGTCGATGCAGCCGCTGCAAGCCGCGGCGTCGATGCTCTGAACCATCACCTCGCAAGGAAGCCCATGGCCACAAGAACACTCGGCATCATCATGAACGGCGTCACCGGCCGCATGGGGATGAACCAGCACCTGGTGCGCTCCATCATCGCCATCCGTGACCAGGGCGGCGTGCTGCTCGCCAACGGCGACCGCGTGCTGCCCGACCCGGTGCTGATCGGCCGCAACGCAGAAAAGATCGAGGCACTTGCGCGTGCCCACGGCGTGCAGCGTTTCGGCACCAACCTCGATGCCGCGCTGGACAACCGCAGCGACAGCATCTTCTTCGACGCAGGCACCACGCAGATGCGGCCGGCGCTGCTGGCGCAGGCGCTGCGCGCGGGCAAGCATGTCTATTGCGAGAAGCCGATCGCGACCAACCTGAACGAAGCGGTCGAGGTCTGCCGGCTCGCCCAGGCCTCCGGCCTGAAGCATGGCGCCGTGCAGGACAAGCTCTTCCTGCCGGGGCTGCGCAAGCTGGACATGCTGCGCAAGGCGGGCTTCTTCGGCCGCATGCTCAGCGTGCGCATCGACTTCGGCTACTGGGTCTTCGAAGGCGACCTGCAGCCCATCCAGCGGCCGAGCTGGAACTACCGGCGCGAAGACGGCGGCGGCATGATCCTGGACATGATGTGCCACTGGCGTTATGTGCTGGACAACCTGTTCGGCGAGGTGCAGTCCATCAGTTGCCTGGGCGCCACCCACATCGCCAAGCGCTGGGACGAAGCCGGCCGGCCCTACGAAGCCACCGCCGACGACGCGGCCTACGCCACGGCGCAACTGCGCGGCCACAACGGCGAGCCGGTGGTGGCGCAGATGACGATGAGCTGGGCCACGCGCGTGCGGCGTGATGACCTGGTGACCTTCCACGTCGATGGCACGCATGGCTCGGCGGTGGCGGGCTTGCAGAGCTGCCGCGCGCAGAGCCGCGTGACCACGCCGCGCCCGGTGTGGAACCCGGACGTCAAGCAGACGATGAACTTCTTCGACCAGTGGCAGGAGGTGCCCGACGCGCAGGCCTACGACAACGGCTTCAAGATCCAGTGGGAAGCCTTCATCCGCCATGTCATGGACGATCTGGCTGAGGACGCGCCCTACCGCTGGACGCTGCCCGAGGGCGCGAAAGGCGTGCAGCTCGTCGAGGCTGCGCTGCAGTCCTGGCAGGAGCGGCGCTGGATCGACGTGCCGGCGCTGACGCTGTGAAGATCACGCTGCCCACCGCGGACGGCCGGCTCGCCGCCCACACGCTGGCCGGCCCCGGCAACTTCACGCCGGCCCTGCCCGCGACGTCCGGCCGGGCATTCGACCGCATCGCCTACTCTGCCGCCCATGTGGTGGCCGACCCGCGCGCCGCGGCCGACCCCTGGCTGCACTGCGCCATCGATTGGGAGGCCACCATCGCCTACCGCCAGCGGCTGTGGTCGCTGGGCCTGGGCGTGGCGGAAGCGATGGACACCGCGCAGCGCGGCATGGGGCTGGACTGGCCCACCTCGCTGGCACTGATCGGCCGCTCCATCGACGCCGCGCGCGACATGCCCGGCGCGCTGCTGGCCAGCGGCTGCGGCACCGACCATCTGGCAGCCGATGCTGGCTGCACCGTCGATGACGTGGTCCGCGCCTATGAAGAGCAGATGGAAGCGATAGAGAAGCTCGGCGGCAGGCTGATCGTGATGGCCAGCCGCGCGCTGGCCCGCGTGGCGCGCGGCCCGGCCGATTACGAGCGCGTCTATGACCGCGTGCTGCGCCAGGCGCGCCAGCCGGTGGTGCTGCACTGGCTGGGCGAGATGTTCGACCCGGCGCTGCAAGGCTATTGGGGCAGCAGCGACACCACCGCGGCGATGGACACCGCGCTGGGCATCATTGCCGCGCAGCCGGGCAAGGTGGATGGCATCAAGATCTCGCTGCTCGACAAGGACAAGGAAATCTCGATGCGCGCGCGGCTGCCGGCCGGCGTGCGGATGTACACCGGCGACGACTTCAACTATGCGGAGCTGATCGCCGGCGACGGCAAGCGCCACAGCGATGCGCTGCTGGGCATCTTCGACGCCATCGCGCCGGCTGCGAGCGCGGCGCTGGCGGCCTTGAGCACCGGCGACACGGCGCGCTTTCACGCCACCTTGGCGCCCACGGTGCCGCTGTCGCGCCACATCTTCCAGGCGCCGACGCGCTTCTACAAGACCGGCGTCGTCTTCATGGCCTGGATCAACGGCCACCAGAGCCATTTCACGATGGTGGGCGGGCAGCAGAGCGCACGCTCGCTGCTGCACCTGGCCGAACTGTTCCGGCTGGCCGACGCGGCCGGGCTGATCGAGCAGCCCGAGCTGGCCGTGCGCCGCATGCAGGCGCTGCTGGCGCTGCACGGCGTCGAGGGCTGAACCCGCCGATGCGCGACTTCTCGCAAGACCACCGCTGGCTGTCGATCAACACCGCCACGGTGCGCAGGCAGCGCGGGGTGGACTGGCCGCTGCTTGACAGCCTGGACGCCTGTGCGGCGCGCGGCATCCGTGCCGTGTCGCCCTGGCGTGACCAGGTCGCCGCAGCGGGGCTTGCCAACGTCGATCGGCGGCTGCGCGCGCATGGCATCGCGCTGTCGGGCTACTGCCGCGGCGGCATGTTCACGCACACCGACGCTGCCGGCCGGCAGGCCGCGCGCGACGACAACCGGCGGGCTCTGGACGAAGCCTGCACGCTGGGCGCGCCCTGCCTGGTGCTGGTGGTGGGCGGCCTGCCCGGCGCGCTGGCCGGCAAGGCGGCACACCGCGACATTGCAGCGGCACGCGCGCAGGTGACCGACGGCATCGCCGCGCTGCTGGACGATGCGCGCGAGCGCCGCATGCCGCTGGCCATCGAGCCGCTGCACCCCATGTACGCGGCCGACCGCGCCTGCATCAACACATTGGCGCAGGCGCTGGACGTCTGCGATGCGCTGGACCCCGGGCACAGCGGCGCGCTGGGCGTGGCTGTCGATCTGTACCACGTCTGGTGGGACCCGCTGCTGCCGCAGCAGATCGCGCGTGCAGGCGCGGCGCGGCTGCTGGCCTTCCACGTCTGCGACTGGCTGACGCCCACCACGCACCTGCTGGAAGACCGCGGGATGATGGGCGACGGCGTGATCGACATCCCGCGCGTGCGCGGCTGGGTCGAGGACCAGGGCTTCGCGGGCTACAGCGAGGTGGAGATCTTCTCCGCTGGCAACTGGTGGCAGCGCGATGGCGGCGAGGTGCTGGACACCTGCATCCAGCGCCACCGCAGCGCGGTCTGAACCGGCAGAACCGGCAGAACCGTCAGGCCAGCGTTCGCGCCGGCGCGGGCGCCAGCACCGTGCGCCGCACGCGCCGCACGTTGAAGGCGCTGACGATCAGCACCGCCTGCAGCAGCGCCAGCACCAGCCAGACGCTGCTGAACGCGCCATGGTCCATCAGCGTGCCGATGAACAGCGGCACCACCGCCTGGCCGATGTCCAGCCCCGCATACACCACGCCATAGACGCGGCCGGTGGCGTTGTCGGGCGCCGCTCGCTTGACCAGCAGGTCACGCGAGGGCCCGGCCATGCCGGAGACGAAGCCCATGGCGCCGAAGAGCACCGGCACCGCGAGCGCCGGCACGTCGGTGAAGCCGATCAGCAGCGCCACCAGCGCCGCCAGGCCGAAGGCCGCACCGACGATGCGCTCGCAGCGCTCCGGCACCGCCGCCAGAAAGCCGCCCAGCACCATGCCGGCGGCGCTGCACACCATATAGACGGTCAGGCAGATGGCGGCCAGATGCGCCGGCACGGCATGCAACTCGCGCGCTGCCTGCGGCCCGAAGCTCTGCACGATGGACAAGGCGCCGGCATAGAAGAAGAAGAAGCCGAAGCACATCCAGACGGCGGGGATCTTGAGGAAAGCCAGCGAGTGGTCTGCTGCCGCGGACACGGCAGCAGCGGCACCAGCGGCGGGGGCTGAAGGCGCTGCCGGTGCGCCGTCCACCGTCAGCTCGTCCCGCTTGAACCACAGCAGCGCCAGCACCGCGAAGGCCAGCCCGGCCGCGCAGACCAGCGCCACGCGCCAAGACGACGCCAGCGTGATGGGCACCAACATCGCGGGCGCCAGCGCCCAGCCCAGGCTGCCGGTGATGCCGTGCACGCTGTAGGCGTGGCCCAGGCGCGCTTTCGCGACCCGGCGGTTGATCAAGGTGTAGTCCACCGGATGGAAGACGCCGTTGCCGATGCCGGCCAGCACCGAGAAGCCGGCCAGCATCCAGTAGCTGGTGCTGGCGGCGTAGCCCAGTGCCGCACAGCCCAGCAGCGCCAGCCCGGCGAAGAGCACCGGCCGCGGGCCGCGCCGGTCCACCCAGAAGCCCGACAGCGCCTGCACGATGCAGGACGACACGAAGAAGATCGTCAGCAGAAAGCCGAGCTGGGCGTAGCTGACGGCAAACGCGTCTTTCAGCCACGGGAACAGCGGCGCCAGCAGCAACTGGCTGAAGTGGCTGACGGCGTGCCCCACGCCGACGAGGCCGATGACGGTGGCGTCCTTGCGCAGCGCGGAGGCGGGGATGGGCAGTGTGGTCATGTGCCATCGTAGGCGCCGGCTCCGCGGCCGGGTTACGATAGTTTGTCAATCTCTATCGAGAACATGCCAGCCTCTACCAGCCACGCCCATCCGCCCCGCGCGCTGGTCCCGCCGCTGAGCCCGCGCCGCTACATGCCCACGCCCGAGCGCCCCGTGCGTGCCAAGGCGCGACGGCTGGAGCCCGACACCGAGATCGAGCCGCACAGCCACCCGTGGGCGCAGGTGGCCATCTCGGTGACGGGGGTCGCCCGCATCACGGCCGGCAGCAGCACCTACCTCGTGCCGGCGTCGCGCGCGGTGTGGATTCCGCCCGGCATCGAGCACCTCGTCACCGTGGTCGAGGCGGCGGAGCTGCGCACCGTCTATGTCCACCAGCAGCCGCAGGCCGTCGGCCCCGGCGTGCCGGCGGCCCAGGCCGAACCCTGGCGCAGTTGCCGCGTGCTGGAGGTCTCTGCGCTGCTGCGCGAGCTGGTGCTGCAGATGGACATCGGCATGGACGGCAAAGACGCGCCCGGCGCCGAGATGCTGGCGCGCGAGCGCCGCCTGGGCGAGCTGGTGCTGGACGAACTGCGCCGCGCTGCGCCGGTGCGGCTGGGCATCGAGCTGCCGCAGGACAAGCGGCTGCGCGCGCTGTGCGAAGCGGTGCTGGCCGACCCGTCGCGCCATGCCACGCTGGAAGGCTGGGCGGCCGACACGGGCGCCAGCACGCGCACCGTGGCGCGCCTGTTCCGCCAGGAGCTGCGCACTTCGTTCGGCCCGTGGCGGCAGCAGGTGCTGCTGGCGCGTGCGCTGACGCTGGCCGCGCAAGGCAAGCCGATGGGCGTGATCGCGGCCGACCTGGGCTATGCCAGCGCGAGCGCGTTCACGGCGATGGTGCGCCGCTCTGTCGGCGCGCCGCCAGGGCGCTTCTTCGCCGCTGCCAACTGAGGACTGCACTTGATGAGCACGCAAGTCTTGTTCGACTACACCCGCCAGGACGCACAAGGCGCAAGCTGCACGGCGCACGCCTGGGCCAAGGTGCCGGCGCCGCTGACGCCCCAGCAGCGCACGGCCGCCAAGGCACGCGCCGCCGCGCTGCTGAAGCAGCACGACGCCGTGCTGGTGGCGCACTACTACGTCGATGGCGACTTGCAGGACCTGGCGCTGGAGACCGGCGGCATCGTCGCCGATTCACTGGAGATGGCACGCTTCGGCCGCGACCATGCGGCGCAGACGCTGGTGGTGGCCGGCGTGCGTTTCATGGGAGAAAGCGCCAAGATCCTGTCGCCCGGCAAGCGCGTGCTGATGCCCGACCTGGACGCCACCTGTTCGCTGGACCTGGGCTGCCCGCCGGCCGACTTCGCGGCTTTCTGCGACGCCCACCCGGACCGCAAAGTGGTCGTCTATGCCAACACCAGCGCCGCGGTGAAGGCGCGCGCCGACTGGATGGTGACGAGTTCCTGCGCGCTGGCCATCGTGCAGCACCTGAAGGCGCAAGGCGAGAAGATCCTCTGGGCGCCAGACCGCCACCTGGGCCGCTACATCCAGGAGCAGACCGGCGCCGACATGGTGATGTGGAACGGCGCCTGCATCGTGCACGACGAGTTCAAGGGGCTCGAACTGGAACTGCTGAAGCGCCAGCACCCCGGCGCGCTGGTGCTGGTGCATCCGGAGTCGCCGAAAGGCGTGGTGGAGCAGGCCGACGTGGTGGGCAGCACTTCGCAATTGCTGCACGCCGTGGTGGGCGGCACTGCGCCCGCCTACATCGTGGCCACCGACAACGGCATCCTGCACCGCATGCGGCAGCTCGCACCCGGCAAGCTGCTGATCGAGGCGCCCACCGCCGGCAACAGCGCCACCTGCAAGAGCTGCGCGCACTGCCCGTGGATGGCGATGAACGCGTTGCAAGGCGTGGTCGATTGCCTGGCGCACGGCAGCGGCGAGATCGTGGTCGATGAACCCGTGCGCAGCCAGGCGCTGGGCTGCATCGAGCGCATGCTGGCCTTCGTGCAGGCACACCCGGCGGCGCTTCAGCAGCCGGCGCAGGGCTTCGTGGCCAACGTCGGTGCGGCATGAACGAAACGCTGCAAGCGGCGCGCGACCGCAACATCCGTGATGCGCTGGCCGAGGACATCGGCGACGGCGACTGGACCGGCCGGCTCGTGCCCGCAGGCCAGCGCGTGCAGGCCCGCGTGCTGGCCCGCGAGCGCGCGCTGCTGTGCGGGCGCGACTGGTTCGACGGTGTCGTGAAGGCGCTCGACCCGGCCGCCGTGCTCGACTGGCATGTCGAAGAAGGTGCCTGGATGGCGGCCGACGAGGCCATCGTCCACATCGAGGCCGACGCCCGCGCGCTGCTGGCGGCCGAGCGGCCGGCGCTCAACTTCATCCAGTTGCTGAGCTGCACGGCCACGGTCACGCGCGAGCATGTCGATGCGGTGGCCGGTGCCTCGCCCTTGCGCGAAGGCGTGGCCATCCTCGACACGCGCAAGACCATTCCGGGGCTGCGCCAGGCGCAGAAGTACGCGGTGCGCGTGGGCGGCGGGCAGAATCAGCGGCTGGCCTTGTGGCATGGCATTCTGATCAAGGAAAACCACATCGCCGCGGCCGGTGGCATCAGCCAGGTGCTGGCCAGCGCGCGCGCGCTGAACGCCGGGGTGGAGATCCAGATCGAGGTCGAGACGCTGGCGCAGTTGCAGGAAGCGCTGGCGGCAGGCGCGACCAGCGTGCTGCTGGACAACTTCGACCTGGAGCGCATGCAGCAGGCGGTGGCGCTGAACGACGGCCGTGCCCTGCTCGAAGTGTCGGGCAGCGTGCAGCTTGCGCAGTTGCGCGCGATTGCGGCCACCGGCGTGCACCGCATCTCTGTCGGCCGGCTCACGAAGGACGTGAAGGCGGTGGATTTTTCGATGCGTGTGCTGGGCCGGCTGTGAAGCCGCTCAAGCCAGGCGCGGCGGCAGCCGATAAGCGCAGAGGACGACCCGCCGGAGGCCCGCAATGAGCGTCGATTTCACCTCGATCCACAACAACAACGAGCGCAGCGTCTATGAGGCGGTGCTGGCCGCAGCGCCGGGCTTTCCCGGCATCGCGGGCAACGAGGAACTGCTGGCCGACGTGGCCTGCGTGGCGCTGAACCGGCTGCAGCCGCGCTACATCCGCCACGAGGTGGACTTCTCGTTCTACCTCAGCGAACGCGAGCGTGCCGAGAGCGAGGCACAGGTGGCCGATGCGGTGGAGTACGCCTTCGGCTTCGTGCAGGC
The DNA here is from genome assembly GCA_964244245.1 of uncultured Rubrivivax sp. Taxonomy (GTDB): domain Bacteria; phylum Pseudomonadota; class Gammaproteobacteria; order Burkholderiales; family Burkholderiaceae_C; genus Rubrivivax. The sequence continues at coordinate 85,155 of CAXTHW010000016.1, forward strand.
ACGCACGGCGATGCGGGCGCGCGGCTGACGCGGCGCGGACCAAGCGCCGGGCGGCGTGCGGTCGGCGGCACGCCCCTTCAACGCACTATTGCCTGCCGCTCTTGGCCGGCCGCGTGAGCACCGTCGGAAAGCTCACCGGCAGCGGATTCGGGAAGTCCCTGCTGTAGTGCAGGCCGCGGCTCTCGTGCCGCCGCAGTGCAGAGCGCACGATCAGTTCGGCGCACACCACCAGGTTGCGCAACTCCAGCAGGTCGCGCGTGACGCGGAAGTTGGCGTAGTACTCCAGCGTCTCGTCGCGCAGCAGCTTGATGCGGTGCAGCGCGCGCTCCAGCCGCTTGGTGGTGCGCACGATGCCGACGTAGTTCCACATCAGCAGGCGCAGCTCGTCCCAGTTGTGCGCGATGACGACCTGCTCGTCGGCGTTCTCCACCTGGCTTTCATCCCAGGGCGGCAGCAGGGGCAGCGCGCCGGGGTCCGAGGCCAGGATGCGGCTGGCGCAGGTGCGGCCCAGCACCACGCATTCGAGCAGCGAATTGCTGGCCAGCCGGTTGGCGCCGTGCAGGCCGGTGTAGGTGGTCTCGCCCACCGCGTAGAGGCCAGGCAGGTCACTGCGGCCGTCCAGATCGGTGACCACGCCGCCGCAGGTGTAGTGCGCCGCCGGCACCACGGGGATGGGCTGGCGCGCGATGTCGATGCCGAGCTGAAGGCAGCGCGCGTGGATGGTGGGGAAGTGCTCTTTCAGGAAGGCCTCGCCGAGGTGGCGGGCATCGAGCCAGACATGGTCCAGCCCGTGCTTCTTCATCTCGAAGTCGATGGCGCGGGCGACGATGTCGCGCGGCGCCAGTTCGCCGCGTTCGTCGTGCTGCGCCATGAAGCGCGTGCCGTCGGGCAGTGTCAGGTGCGCGCCCTCGCCGCGCATCGCCTCCGTGATCAGAAAGCTGCGCTCCTGCGGGTGGTACAGACAGGTCGGGTGGAACTGGATGAACTCCATGTTGCCGACGCGGCAGCCAGCGCGCCAGGCCATCGCGATGCCGTCGCCGGTGGCGGTGTCGGGGTTGCTGGTGTAGCGATAGACCTTGCCCACGCCGCCGGTGGCCAGCACCACGGCCGCGGCCGGCAATGTCTCCACCCGGCGGTTGTCCATGTCCAGCGCATAGACACCATAACAGCGCGGGTTCTCGTCGCGCCGCAGGTGGCGCGAGGTGATCACGTCCACCGCCATCCAGCGCTCGCGCAGCCGGATGTTCGGGTGGCGGCTGGCGCGTGCCAGCAGCGCGTCGTGGATGGCCTTGCCGGTGGCGTCTGCCGCATGCGCGATGCGCCGCACCGCGTGGCCGCCTTCGCGCGTGAGGTGCAGCCCCAGCGGGCCGGCGGGGTCGGGCGAGAACGGCACGCCGGCTTCGACCAGCCATTCCACCGCGGCGGCGCTGTGCTCGGCGATGAAGCGCGCGGTGTGTTCGTCCACGATGCCGGCGCCGGCTTCCTGGGTGTCGCGCACATGCGACTCGATGCTGTCGTCACTGCCCAGCACGCCGACGATGCCGCCCTGCGCCCAGGCGGTGGCGCCTTCGTGCAGCCCGCGCTTGGCAAGCACCACCACGGGCCGCTGGGCCGCGAGTTGTAGCGCCACCACCAGCCCGGACAGCCCGGCGCCGATCACCACCACTGGGGCCGGCGCAGGGGATGGAGTGCTCACTGGTGTACCTCCGTGCTGCGCACGCCGGACATCGCCCTTCGGGCGGTCGTGCGGCTCATGGTTTGGGGGGCTGTCCGATCGGACCGAATGGGTCCATTCTACGAACCGCGCCAGCCCTCTTCGGGAGGATCGGACGCGCCGACGGCCCTGCCTATGATCCGCAGTCTCCCGCAGACTCCCGCAGCCTTTGCCTCAAGCCGGACCACACCGCCGCATGCCACGCTCCTCAGACGCCAAAGACGAACTGCCCTGGCCGCCGCCGCCGCACCGCCCGGCGCGCGCGGCAGCCGAGCTGGCAGCCCCCGCCACGCAGTTCGTGCGTGACCGTGAAGACTATCTGGGCCAGGGCATGCGCGACGTCGGCCGCCGGATCGCGGACGACCAGGTCGAGCTGTTCGTCAGCGGTGACCCGGGCCAGGCCTTGCTGCAGCAGTTCGAGCGGCTGGCGCCCGACTACATCGCGCTGCACGACGTGGGCACCAGCGCCTCCTTGCATCTGCTGGGGGCGCTGGCCGGCGCTGCCGGCGCGCGGGTGCAGCGGCTGTCGGTGCGGCGCCAGGGCCATGGGGTCGCGCTGGCGGTGCTTCAGTTCGTCGAGGTGCCCTTGTCGGACGGCAGCCATGTGCGCATCTACAGCACCGACATCAACGCCGACACGCAGACCCGCCACCAGATGGCGCTGGTGCTGATGGCGCGCAGCCGGCTGTCGGTGCTGATGCTCGGCGAGTTGCCGCCGCATGCGCTGGGCAGCACGCTCAAGCCGCTGAGCGATGCCCTCGCGCAAGGGCCCTGGCCCAACCGCGACATGCTGCTGCTGCCGCTGGGCTCGGCCACCACGCTGGCGGCGCAGGCGGCGCGGCTGGTGGGTGCCAGCGGCGTGGCGGTGCGCGTCACGCCACAGGCGTCGCGGCCGCACGATGCCTGGGCCTTCATCAGCGGCGCCTGGAACCGCCTCACCGGCCAGCCCGGCGGCACGGTGCCGCTGAACACCGACCTCGCGCTGGCCGTGCCCAAGCCCGCAGTGCCGTCCACCGAGGCGCCCACGCAGTTGATGGACCTGCCGCGCCTGGCAGCCACCGCGTCCGACCCCGGCCACCCGCAGATCGCCTCGCCGGCCGCCGTGCGCTGGGCCGACTACGCCTTGCGCTGTGCCGCCATCAAAGGCGTCACCAGCGCCTGCGTGTTCGACCTGTCATCGCAGTTGCCGCTGGCGCAGGCCGGCGGCCCGCCGCCGGCAGAGCGCCTGGCCATCCAGGGCGGCCTGCTTCTCGACGCGGTGAGCCACGCCGCGCGCAGCCTGGGGCTGGGCAACGCGCCGCCCGAAGCGGCCATCACCGTCGGCCAGCAGCACCTACTGCTGCGCCCGGTGCCGGGCCACGCCGGCATCGTGCTGCACCTGGTGCTGCAGGCCAACGCCAGCAACCTGACGCTGGCCCGCATGCAACTGGAGCGGATGGCGGTGCCGAAGTAGCGGCCGGCCGGCCGGCCGGCCGGCTTCGTCAGTGCACCACGCGCGAGAACGCGAACTCGCCGCCGTCCACATCCACCGGAATCACATCCTTCGGGCCGAAGCGGCCTTGCAGGATCAGCTTGCTCACCGGGTTTTCGATGCGCTGCTGGATCGCCCGCTTCAGCGGCCGGGCGCCGAACACCGGGTCGAAGCCCACCTTGGCCAACTCGGCCAGCGCGGCCGGTGACACCTGCAGCGTCATCTCCAGCTTGTCCAGCCGCTGCGCCAGCAGCTTGAGCTGGATGGCGGCGATGCTCTCGATGTTCTTCTGGTCCAGCGCATGGAAGACCACGGTCTCGTCGATGCGGTTCAAAAACTCGGGGCGGAAATGCGCCTTCACCTCGCCCCAGACGGCGTCGCGGATCTTGTCAGTGGGCTGCCCGCTCATCTGCATGATCATCTGCGAGCCCAGGTTGCTGGTCATCACGATCACGGTGTTCTTGAAATCGACGGTGCGGCCCTGGCCGTCGGTCAGCCGGCCATCGTCCAGCACCTGGAGCAGCACATTGAAGACATCGGGGTGCGCCTTTTCCACTTCGTCGAGCAGCAGCACGCTGTAGGGCTTGCGGCGCACGGCCTCGGTGAGCGCACCGCCTTCGTCGTAGCCCACATAGCCAGGCGGCGCGCCGATCAGGCGGCTGACGCTGTGCTTCTCCATGTACTCGCTCATATCGACGCGGATCATGTGGTCGTCGCTGTCGAACAGAAAGCCAGCCAGCGCCTTGCACAACTCCGTCTTGCCGACGCCGGTGGGCCCCAGGAACAAGAAGCTGCCCAGCGGCCGGTTGGGGTCTGACAGCCCAGCGCGCGAGCGGCGGATGGCGTCCGCCACCGCGACGATGGCTTCGTCCTGGCCCACCACGCGCTCGTGCAGCCTGGCTTCCATCTGAAGCAGCTTGTCGCGCTCGCCTTGCAGCAGCTTGCTGACCGGAATGCCGGTGGAGCGCGACACCACCTCGGCGATCTCTTCAGCGCCGACCATCGTGCGCAGCAGTTGCGGGCCCTTGCCTTGCTTCGCGCCCTTGGCCTTGCCAGCTTCCTTGGTCTGCGCGTCGTGCAGCGTCTTCTCCAGCTCCGGCAACTTGCCGTACTGCAGCTCGGCCACGCGGTTGAATTCGCCCTTGCGCTTGAGGTCTTCGATCTGCGTCTTGATGCGCTCGATCTCTTCCTTCACATGGGCCGAGCCCTGGGCGGTGGCCTTCTCGGACTTCCAGATTTCTTCCAGGTCGGCGTACTCGCGCTCCAGCCGCGCGATCTCTTCCTCGATCAGCCCGAAGCGGCGCACCGAGCCTTCGTCCTTCTCCTTGCGCACCGCTTCGCGCTCGATCTTGAGCTGGATCAGCCGGCGGTCGAGCTTGTCCATCACCTCGGGCTTGGAGTCGATCTCGATCTTGATCTTTGCCGCTGCCTCGTCGATGAGGTCGATGGCCTTGTCGGGCAGGAAGCGGTCGGTGATGTAGCGGTGGCTCAACTCGGCCGCGGCCACGATGGCCGGGTCGGTGATCTCCACGCCGTGGTGCACCTCGTACTTCTCCTGCAGGCCGCGCAGGATGGCGACCGTGGCCTCGACGCTGGGCTCATCGACCAGCACCTTCTGGAAGCGGCGCTCCAGCGCGGCGTCTTTCTCGACGTACTTGCGGTATTCGTTCAGCGTGGTGGCGCCGATGCAGTGCAGCTCGCCGCGCGCCAGCGCCGGCTTGAGCATGTTGCCGGCGTCCATCGCGCCTTCTGCCTTGCCGGCGCCCACCATCGTGTGCAGTTCGTCGATGAACAGGATGATGCGGCCCTCGTCGGCAGCCACTTCCTTCAGCACGCCCTTGAGCCGCTCTTCGAACTCGCCGCGGTACTTGGCGCCGGCCAGCAGGCCGGCCATGTCGAGCGACAGCACGCGCTTGTCCTTCAGGCTCTCGGGCACCTCGCCGTTGACAATGCGCTGCGCCAGGCCTTCGACGATGGCCGTCTTGCCGACGCCCGGCTCGCCGATCAGCACCGGGTTGTTCTTGCTGCGCCGCTGCAGCACCTGGATGGCACGGCGGATCTCGTCGTCGCGGCCGATCACGGGGTCGAGCTTGCCCTGGCGCGCGCGCTCGGTGAGGTCGAGCGTGTATTTCTTCAGCGCCTCACGCTGGCCTTCGGCCTCGGCCGAATCGACCTTTTGCCCGCCACGCACCGCGGCGATGGCCGCCTCCAGCGCCTTGCGGCTCAGGCCGTGGCCGCGCACGATGGCGCCGATGTCGTTCTTCGCGTCGGCCAGCGCCAGCAGGAACATCTCGCTGGCGATGAACTGGTCGCCCTGCTTCGTGGCCTCTTTGTCGGCCGCCTGGAGCAACTGAAGCAGGTCGCGGCCAGGCTGCACCGGCTGGCCGCCGCCCTGCACCTGCGGCAGGTTGCGCACCGCCGTCTCCATCGCGGTGGACAGCGCCGCGGTGTTGGCGCCGGCCCGGTCGAGCAGCGCCTTCGGGCCGTCGGGCTGGGCCAGCATGGCGGCCAGCAGATGCGCCGGTTCGATGTAAGGGTTGTCGCGCGCCACGGCCTGGCTCTGGGCATCGCCCAGGGCCTGCTGGAACGCGGTGGTGAGTTTGTCGAGTCGCATGGATAAAGCCTCCAACTGCGGCAAGACGTTGGGCAAAGACCAGTGTTTTCAAGGGCGGGCAGCCGGGAATGCTCTGTCTTGGGGATGCGGCCGGTCACATGCCCTGCCAGTCTGCGCGGCGCGGCGCTGTTGCCGCCCTCAGGAGCACGAAGTGAGACGACTGCTTTGCATGGCGGCCCTGGCACTTGCACTTCCGGTGCGTGCCGATGTGCTGGTCGATGATTTCTCCACCGGCGCGTTCAGCGGCGTCTTTGCCGCCGCACCGGGCGGCAGTTCGGCGGGCGGCGAACAGGCCGGCAGCATGGCGGCCGGACACCGCCAGTGGCAATTGAGCTTGTTCGGCGCCTCCGGCCTGGGCGGGCTGGTGGACATCTCGCCGGCCGGCTTCGAGTTCCGTTCCAACCTCGGCGTGGGGCACCGCTTCGACTGGTTCTACGGCGACACCTATGTCGGCCATGACCACCGGCTCGACCTCGATTTCAGCCACGAGCAGAGTCTGCGTTTCGCGTTTGCCGAAGTGCAGCGCGGCCTGAACTTCAACGTGCTGCTGTACTACGACGGGCAGATCGACAACTACAGCCAGGTGGGGATCAACATCGCGCCCACCAGCACGCCGGTGAACATCGACTTCAGCTTCGCAGCGATCGCCGCCGCCATCGCGGTGCCCAGCCGCCCGGCCGACCTGTCGCACGTCAGCGGCATCTACATCGTCACGCAGAGCGGCGGCGCGGTGGCAGGCGGCGGCGAGAGCTTTCGCATGACGTCGATCAGCACGGTGAGCGCGGTGCCCGAGTCGCCCAGCGCGGCGCTGGCGGCCGCCGGGCTGATCGCGCTCTGGGGCTTGCGCCGCAGCCGCGGCCGGCGTCAAGACTGAGGGACGGCGGGCGGCGGCCGACGGCCCGAGGCCTGCGCAGCGTCAGACGCCGTCCGCCTTCAACTGCTCGACCAGTGCGGCGCGCTGCACCTTGCCGAGTGCGGTCTTCGGCAGCGCGCTCATCAGCACCGCGCGCCGGGGCTGCTTGAAGCGCGCGATGCGGCCGTGCAGGCTGGCCAGCAGCGCGCCAGTGTCCAGCGCCATGCCGGGGCGGGGCACGACGGCCAGCACCGGCACCTCGCCCCAGCGCGCGTCGGGCAGGCCCACCACGGCGCATTCGGCCACCGCCGGGTGGCCGGCCAGCAGGTTCTCGATCTCGGCAGGGTGGATGTTTTCTCCGCCGGAGATGATCAACTCCTTCGAGCGGCCCACCACTTCGTAGAAGCCGCCTTCATGCAGGCGGGCCAGATCGCCGGTGTGGAACCAGCCGTCGGCGTCGAACGACGGCTGGTCTTCGCGGTGGTAGCCGCGCATCAGGTTGGCGCCGCGCAGCAGGATCTCGCCGTCTGCCGCCAGCCGCACCTGCACGCCGGCCGCCGGCCTGCCGGCCATGCCGGCATGCGCCAGCGCTTCGGCGGGCTGCAGAGCGATGGACACCGGCCCGGTTTCGGTGGCGCCATAGACCTGGGCCACCGGCACGCCGCGGGCATGGAAGGCGTCGATGAGCGCGCGCGGCACGACCTGCGAGCCGCAGTTCACGAAGGCCAGCGACGACAGGTCGGCCGCCGGCCAGCGCGGGTGCTCGACCAGCGCGCGCATCACGGCGGGCACCAGCAGGCTCGTGGTGGGCCGCCATGCGGCGACCGCGTCGAACCAGGCATCGGCGTCGAAGCGCGGGTGCAGCAGCACCTGCCCACCTGCGGCCAGCGCCGGCAGGGTCTGGATGCACAGGCCGCCGGCATGGAACAGCGGCAGCACCGACAGCACACGGCTGCGCGCGTCCAGGCCCTGTGCAGCGATGGCAGCCACCGCGTTGGCCTCCAAGCCGGCGCGCGTGTGCATCGCGCCCTTGGGCCGGCCACTGGTGCCCGAGGTGGACAGCAGCAGCAGGTCGCCCTCTTGCACGCCTGCGGCCGGGCCGGGTGCGAGGCGTGCGCCGGCCAGCACCTCGACAGCCAGCGACTCGGCGTCCGGCGTGCCCATCAGATGGCCGGCGCCGGCATGCGTCAGGATCTGCGCCAGTTCGCCGGCGGCCAGGCGCCAGTTCAGCGGCAGCAGCACGGCGCCCAGGCGCTCGCAGGCAGCCAGCGTCGCCAGCATGTCCCAACTGTTGTGGCCCAGCCAGCCGACGATGGCGCCGCGCTGCACGCCTTCGGCCTGCAAGTGCCGCAACGCCGCATCGCGCAGCACGGCTGGAACCAGGCGGTCGAACATCGCCGCGCTGCGGCTATTCGATGGCTTCGTCGCGCTCGCCCGCTTCGTACAGGCACTCGCGTCCGAGCCGGTCCAGGCACAGCTCGGCCGTCCAGGGCAGCATCAGGCTGCCGCAGCGGCTGTCGCGGTACAGGCGCTCCAGCGGCAGGCTCTTCAGCATGCTCTGGCCGCCGCAGGTGCGGATGGCCAGCCGCGCAATGTCGTTGGCGTTCTCCATGATCGTGTAGTGCGCCGCGTAGAGCCGCATGCGGGTGTCCTTGTCCGGGTCCACCACCGCGTCGCGCGCGTTCTGGAGGAACAGCGCGCGTGTCTGCTCCAGCTTCACGCGCATCTCGGCCACCGCGATCTGCTTGGTGGGGTACATGCGGCGCTTGACGGGCGGCATGCCCGGCACCTCCGCCCGCAGGTACGCGGCCGTGAAGTCGTAGGCCGCCTGCGCAATGCCCATGTAGGTGGGCGACAAGGTGGCGAACATGTGCGGAAAGCGGCTGGCGGCCTGGAAGTACAAGCCCTCGGGCATCAGCCTGGCGCTGGCGGGCACGAACACGTCGTGCAGCAGCAGCGTGCGGCTGACGGTGCCGCGCATGCCCAGCGGGTCCCAGTCGCCGACCACCTGCACGCCGCTGGCACCCGCCGGCACAGCCAGGTACAGCGCGTCGCGCTGCGTGGCAGCCGGCTGGTCCAGCGTGCACAGCACGCCGTAGAAGTCGGCGGCGCCGGCCAGCGACGCGAAGATCTTCTTGCCGCTGATGCGGTAGCCGCCCTCCACCGGCCGGGCCAGCGTGCCGAACGGCGCCTTGCCGGCGGCCGCGGCGCCGCCTTCGGAGAAGGGCTGCGAATAGATCGCGCCGCGCTCGACGATGTTGGCGTAGTGCAGCGCGCGGTTGGCCTCGTGGTCGGCACGCTGGGCGGGCGTCATCTCCAGCGCATCGGCAATGAAGCCGGCCCACATCGTGGAGCAGACATGCATGTTGTACGACAGTGCCGTGGCGCCGCAATGGCGGCCGATCTCCGCGGCCACCATCACGTAGGTGGCGAAGTCGGCGCCCAGGCCGCCCTGTTCGCGCGGCACGCAGATCGTCAGCAGCCCGGCGGCGCGCAGGTCGTCGTAGTTGTCGAACGGGAAGCTGGCCTCGCGGTCATGGCGGGCGGCGCGCGGGCCGAACTTCTCGCGGCCCAGCGTGGCGGCCAGCTCGACCAACTCGCGCTGCTGCGCCGTCAGCGCGTTGACGTTTCCGGCGATGTGCATGGGCATGGCGGCGCTCCGTTCAGGAAAAGTGGCGCTGCAAAAAGGCCAGCAACGCAGCGTTGAAGGCCGCCGGCTTCTCGACGTTGGCAATGTGGCCGGCACCGGGCAGGCAGACGAAGCTGGCACCGGCGATGCGCTGCGCCATGCGCTGCATCAGCTCTGGCGGCGCAGTGCGGTCATGCTGGGCGGCCAGGCACAGCGTGGGCATGGTGATCGCCCCCAGCGCGGCGCGGCCGTCGAAGGCCGCGATGGCGCGCAGTGCGCTCCGGTAGCTAACTTCGGGTACCTGCGCCATCACGTCGATGGCGGCCTGGCAGGCGGCCGGGTCTGCGCCGGGCGCCACCATTGCCGGCACCAGCGTCTGCGCCATCCGTGCCATGCCCAGGCCCGCATCCAGCGGGGCCAGCCGGTCGGCCACGAAGCGGGCCTGCCAGTCGCCGTCGGCCTTGCCGAAGGCTGCCGACGTGCAGGCCAGCACGAGGCCTTGCACGGCCTGCGGCTGCGCCGCCACCAGCGCCTGCGCCACCATGCCGCCCATGCTGTGGCCGACCAGCACGGTGCGCGCTGCGTCGAGCTGCCGCACCAGCGCTGCGGTGGCCTCGACCATCGCGGCCAGCGTCGGCACGCCAGGCGAGCCGCCGTAGCCTGGGAAGTCCATCGCCACGGCGCGGTAGCCGGCACCCGCGATGTCCGCCAGCGCCGAAGCCCAGATCGACTTGCCACCGCCGATGCCGTGCAGCAGCAGCACCGCCACCGGGCCCTGCCCACGCACGACGAACGCCGGCAGCGCGGTCACGGCAAGCGCCCTTGGTCCACCACCAGCGCGCCGTCCAGCGCCACGCTGCAGCCGCGCAGCGGCAGGTCGAAGTGGCCTTGTGTGTGCCTGCCCGCCACCTCGTTGGCCCCGGTGGAATACAGGAAGTTGCCGGCGAAGGCGCGCAGCTCGGTGCCGTTGAAGTCGGCCTTGTCGTAGAACTGCATTGCGTCCCAGCGTGCGCTGCGGTTCAGGCCCCAGCCCAGGTGCGACACCGCCGTGGCAGCGGGGTCGCCCCAGGCTGCATAGTGGCCGCGCATCAGCTCTGCATCGACGCTGTCGCCCTGCACCTGCACGGCGTGGTCGTTCTCGATCAGCAGCGTCACCGGGTCTTGCAGATAGCGCTTGAAGGTGAGGTTGACGTCGCCCCTGTCCAGCACCAGCCGGCCGTTGACGCTGCCGGCCGCCGGAAAGGCCAGCACCAGGCCGCCCGGCCAGTGCGACAGGCTGCCCGGCTTGCTGGTGAAGCCCCAGACGCCGCCGATGCGCGCGCCAGCCAGATCGACATGCAGATCGGTGCCGGCGGCGGAGCTGACGTGCATCTGCCGCGCGCCTTTGAGCCGGCGCATCGCATCGCGCACAGGCGCTTCGTCTGCCGCCTGCGGCAGGCAGCGTTCGAGGATTTCGGGGTGCTCGTGGCTGATGGCCAGCACGCGCGCGCCGCCTTGCAGGATGCGCGGCAGCTCCACGGCGTGCTGAAGCCCCTCGACCGTGCAATCGGCGATGAAGACGCTGGCGGCCAGCGCCTGCACCACCGGCTCCAACTGGCCGATGGCCGTCGATGCGCCTGTGGAGCGCACGGGCACCGGCGCCGTCAGCGGCTGGCCCGGCAACGTGAGGTGGAACGGCCGCGCGCCCAGGCGCAGCAAGGCCAGCTCGGACAGTTGCGGCAGCAGCGGCCGGGTCTGCGTCTCTGACAGCACCGCGCAGGCGTCGCCCGGGCGCACGCCGCAGAGGCCGAACACATGCTCGAACATCGCGACCCACTTGCCTTCCAGCCTCACAGGATTTCCCCCAGCATGCGGTAGTGCCCGGCCTGGAAGAGCAGCGGCGGCACCGGCTGCTGGCTGATGGCCAGCACGCGGCCGATGAAGAGGCGGTGGTCGCCTGCCACCTGGCTGTTCACCGTCTCGCACTCGAAGACCGCCGCGCAGCCGGCAAGCACCGGCACGCCGCTGGCGCCGCGCGCCCAGACGCCGTCGTCGAACTTGTCGTCGCGCCGGCTGGCGAAGCGGCGCGACAGATCCACCTGCGCCTCGGCCAGCACGTTGACGGCGAAGTGCGCAGCCTGCTCGAAGGCCGGCAGGCTGGGGCTGCCCAGCCGCAAGGACCACAGCACCAGCGGCGGCACCAGCGACAGCGCCTGGAACGAGTTGGCCGTGAGCCCGACGGGCGCACCGCCGGCATCGAGCGCGGTGACGATGGTGACGCCGGTGGTGAAGCGGCCGAGGGCGCTGCGCAGCGCGGCGTCGTCCATCAGGGCGCCTTGCCGTCGGTGGCCGCATTGCCGGCCACGATGCCCCAGCGCTGGAGCGCCGCATCGTCGGCCACCCGCGCATCGACCCAGCGCGCGCCGTCGGCCGTGGTTTCCTTCTTCCAGAACGGTGCCTGCGTCTTCAGGTAGTCCATCAAAAACTCGCAAGCCTGGAAGGCCTGACCGCGGTGCGCCGACGCCACCGCCACCAGCACGATCTGCTCACCGGCCTGAAGCAGGCCGACGCGGTGCACCACGCGCGCAGCGCGGATGTCGAAGCGTTGCAAGGCGGCGTCGATCATCGCCTCGATGGCGCGCTCGGTCATGCCGGGGTAGTGCTCCAGTTCCATCGCGCTGACCGCGGCGCCGCCGCTGTGCGCACGCACGGTGCCGGTGAAGGTGGCGATGGCGCCGATCCCGTCGTCGCCGTCGCACAGTGCGGCGACCTCTTGCGAGAGATTGAAGTCAGCGCTCTGGATGCGCACGCGTGCCATGCCTGCCATCGCGTCAGCCCCCGGTGACGGGCGGGAAGAAGGCCACCTCGGCGCCATCTGCAGCCGCGGTAATAGCGGCGTCTTCGCCGCACAGCACCTGGTTGAGCGCACAGCGCACGGCGCGCTGGCGGCCCAGCAGCTCGGCATGGCGCGGGCTCTGCGCCATCAATTGCGCGCGCAGTGCGGACAGCGTGCTGCCGGGCGCAACCTCGGCCGTCTCGGAGGCGCCCAGCGCCTCGCGCAGCGACGCGAAATAGCGGACGGTGACCTTCATCGTGCGCGCTGCGCAACGCGCGCCGGCCAGGCCGGCCAGGCCGGCAGTTCGTACGCGTGGGCGATACGTCTCAAGATCGACATCGTCAGTGCAGACAGGTTTGCGGGTGGGGACCCATGGCGAAAGCTGCATCGTAATTCGCGCGGTGCTGCAGGCGCAGCCCGGGCCAGTGATTCTCTAGTGCAGTGTTCCACGCTGTGCAGCACATAAAACCGTGTCTTTGCCGCCCTGGCGTCGTTGCAAATCCTCGCGATGCCTACGGGCATCGCTGTGGTTTGCGCCTAGCCAGGACGCCAAATCCACCGGTTTTCTTAAGTGCCGCACAGCGTGGAACACTGCACTAGCCCGCGCGCGTGAACCGGAACTGGCAGACCCGCCCTGTCAAGCGCTCGCCGGTGCCGGCGTTCTCTTCGAAGTGCGCCTTCACGCGGTACACATACGCCTTGCCCCTGGGGGCATCTTTGATCGCGTACTTCGGATTGCTCACCACACCTTCCAGGCGCAGCGTCGCGTCACCGGTGGCTTGAACCTTTCCCTTCAGCCGGTGCCAGCCCGGCTCGCCCTCTGTGCCGCGCGTGGCAGTCAGCAGGCCATCGACCACCTGTCCGACGAGTTGGTGGCTGTAGCCCTTGGCATCGTCTTCGGCGTCGTCGTGGGGAGGACAGTTCATCGTCACCGCCCAGCGGCCGTCGAATCTGGAGGCCTGCGCCGATGCGCCGGCGCAAAAGGCCAGCAGCAAGGCCGCGGCGAAAGCCGGTCCGAGCCTGCGTCTGCACATGCGCCCGCGGGGTTCTGCTTCGGAGCGGTCAGGCGTCACCGGAGGCGCGCCTTCCCTGGCCTGCCGCCTCTGCCGCCCAGGCCCGGGTGGCATGGCAGGCCTGCATCGCGCGCTGGTAGGCTGGGCGTGCGCTGGTGCGGGCGACATAGGCCTGCTCTGCCTGGCCCAGGACGAAGGAGCCGGTCCGCTGGGCCAGCTCGAGTGCGTAGGTGACCACGATGTCGGCCGCCGTGAACGCATCGCTTGCGAGATAAGGCGAGCGCGCCAGTTGCCGGGTCACCAGCCCGAGACGGCTCGTGAACACCTCGAGCGCCTTGCGGGCGCCCCAGTTGTCGCGCTCTGCTTCAGGCGCCAGATTGCGGCTGACGACGACGAAATAGATGGACGCAGCGAGGCCGGCTTCGCCGAGGTGCAGGAACTGCAGGTAGGCGGCGAACGCCGGGTCCTGCGGGTCTGGCTGAAGCGGCGTCGGCCCGTAGCGCGCCATCAGGTACTCCATGATCGCGACCGACTCGACCATCGTGACAGCGCCGTCCTGCATCGCCGGGATGAAACCGGCAGGATTGATGGCCAGAAACTCCGCGTCGTGTTCCACGCCGACCAGCAGGTCCACCGGCCGCAGCTTGTAGGCCAGGCCCATTTCCTCCAGCAACCAGACGACGCGAAAGCCTCTGCCTTCGCCGAAAACGGTGATCATGTTGTGGTCCCCTAACGCGCAATCAACTCCGCCAACGGCAGAAACCCGACGCCATCCCCCGCCTTGATGGCCTGTCCGCCCGGGTTGTCCACCAGCCCATCGGCCCAGACGAGCGATGTCAGCACGCCCGAACTCTGGTTCGGGTACAGCTCCAGCCCGCCCTGCCCGTTGATGCGCACGCGCAGGAACTCGCGCCGCTTGTCCGGCCTGGGCCAGTCGAAATCGGCGCGCATCGGCAGCGCGCGTGGCAAGGCGGTGGGCGCGCCCTGGATGGCGCGCAGCACCGTGGTCACGCACAGCAGGTAAGTCACGTAGCTCGACACCGGGTTGCCGGGCAGGCCCACCAGCAGCGCTGACGTGCCGTCGCCCCGGCGCACGCTGCCGAAGGCCAGCGGCTTGCCGGGCTTGATGGCGATCTGCCAGTGCTCCAGCGTGCCTTCGGCCTGCGCTGCCGGCTTCATGTGGTCTTCTTCGCCGGCCGAGACGCCGCCGCAGGTCATGATGAGGTCGTTGCCGGCGGCGGCTTCGCGCAGCGCGGCGCGGGTTGCGTCCAGCCTGTCCGGGACGATGCCGAGGTCGGTGACCTCGCAACCGGCCGCCTGCAGCAGCGCCCGGTGCGTGAAGCGGTTGGAGTTGTAGATGGCGCCGGGCCGCAGCGGCTCGCCGGGCATCATCAGTTCGTCGCCGGTGGAGAACAGCGCCACGCGCGGGCGGCGCAGCACCGCCAGCGTTGCCGCACCGACAGAGGCTGCCAGCCCCAGCGCCTGCGGCGTGAGCCGCTGGCCGCGGTGCAGCACGATGGCGCCCTGGCGCACGTCTTCGCCGCGCCGGCGCACCCACTGGCCGAAGGCCGGCACGGTGTTGACGCGCACCGCGCCCAGGCCACCCAGGCCACCCGCCTCCGGCCCGGCTGCCAGCGCGTCGCACTGCTCCTGCATCACGATGGCGTCTGCTCCCGGTGGCACCTGGCCGCCGGTGAAGATGCGTGCCGCCGTGCCCGGCTGCAGCGCGCTGCCCACCACCCCGGCGGGGATGCGCTGCGACACCGGCAACACGGTGCCGGGCTGCGGCACGTCGCCGCTGCGCAGCGCATAGCCGTCCATCGAGGTGTTGTCCTCGGGCGGCACGTCCAGCATCGACAACACGTCGGCGGCCAGCACACGGCCCAGGCCGTCGAAGGTGTGGACCGACTCGGTCTGCGTGATGGCATGCGCCGCGCTGCCGGCCACCAGGCGGGCCAGCGCGTCGTCCAGACTGAGCAGCGGGCGGCTGTCTTTCATGCGCGGTCCTTCATGCGCCGTCGTTCAAGCGCCGTAGTTCATGCACAGTGCGCCTCGATGTAATGCTTCACGGCTGCCGTGTCGGCCGGCAGCACGCGGCAGCGCCGCGGCAGTGCTTCCAGGCCGCGCAGCGCGGGCGGCAGTTCTGGCAGTGCCACGTCTGGGCCCAGCGCCTCGCGCACGGTGGCGGCAAACTTGGCCGGCTGCGCCGTCTCCAGCACCACCATCGGCACGCCGGGCTGCTGGTGCTCGCGCGCCACCTTCAGCCCGTCTGCGGTGTGGGTGTCGATGATCCGGCCATGGCGCTGCCAGGTGTCGCGGATGGTCGCCAGCCGGTCGGCATGCGTGCTGCGGCCAGAGACGAAGCCGAAGCGCGCCGCGGCGGGTGCCAGCTCCGCAGGCGTGAGCGTGAAGCCGCCTTGCGTGCCCAGCGCATCGCCGAACAGCGCGCTGGTGCGGGCGCCGTCGCGGCCGAGCAGGTCGAACACGAAGCGCTCGAAGTTGCTCGCCTTGCTGATGTCCATCGACGGGCTGGACGTCTCCAGCGTCTGCGCGCTGCTGCGCACGCGGTAGCTGCCGGTGCGGAAGAACTCGTCGAGCACGTCGTTCTCGTTGGTGGCCAGCACGAGCTGATGAATGGGCAGGCCCATGCAGCGGGCGACGTGGCCGGCGCAGATGTTGCCGAAGTTGCCAGACGGCACCGCAAAGCTGACCGGCGCGCCGTCTTCGCGGGTGGCCTGCAAGTAGCCGGCGACGTAGTACACCACCTGCGCCAGCAGCCGCGCCCAGTTGATGGAGTTGACGGTGCCGATGTGGTGCCGGCGCTTGAAGGCCAGGTCGGCGCTGACGGCCTTGACGATGTCCTGGCAGTCGTCGAACACGCCTTCGATGGCGATGTTGTGGATGTTGGCGTCTTGCAGGCTGAACATCTGCGCCTGCTGGAAGGGGCTCATGCGGCCTTGCGGGCTGAGCATGAAGACGCGCACGCCGGCCTTGCCGCGCATCGCATATTCGGCCGCGCTGCCGGTGTCGCCGGAGGTGGCGCCCAGGATGTTGAGCACCTCGCCGCGGCGCGCCAGTTCGTGCTCGAACAGGTGGCCGAGCAACTGCATCGCGATGTCCTTGAAGGCCAGCGTGGGGCCGTTGGACAGCGCCAGCAACGAGATGCCTTCTTCCGGTTGGCCCAATGGCTGCAATGGCGTGATGGCCGCCGTGCCGAACACCGCCTCGGTGTAGGTGGCCCGGGCCAGGCGGTGCAGGTCGGCGGGCAGCACATCGTCGATGTACAGCGACAGGATCTCGAACGCCAGGTCCGCATACGGCAGGCCGCGCCAGCCGGCCAGCGTGGCGGCGCTCACCTGCGGGTAGGCGGCCGGCAGGTACAGCCCACCGTCAGGCGCAAGACCTTCGAGCAGGATGTCGGAGAAGCCGCGCTGTGCACCGCGACCCGGGCCAACCCGCGGGCCACCCCGCGTGCCACCCCGCGTGCTGACGTACTTCAATTCAGCTCTTCCTTGCGGATCTTGACGATGGGCGCCAGCACCGTGGGGAGCGCCTGCATCTGCGCCAGCGCCGCCGTCATGCGGCCCTCGACCGTGTCGTGCGTGAGGATGACGAGGTCGGTCTGCTTCTCGCCTTCTGCGCTCTCGCGTTGCAGCACGGCGTCGATGGAGATGTCGCTCTCGGCCAGGATGCCGGTGATGCGCGCCAGCACGCCGGCCTGGTCGGCCACCTGAAGGCGCAGGTAGAAGGCGGTGATCACCTGGCTGATCGGCAGGATGGGTGTGTCGTACAGCGAGCCGGGCTGGAAGGCCAGATGCGGCACGCGCTGGTCTGGGTCGGCGGTGTGCAGCCGGGTGATGTCCACCAGGTCGGCGATCACCGCGCTGGCCGTCGGCTCGGCGCCCGCGCCTTTGCCGTAGTACAGCGTGGAGCCCACTGCGTCGCCCTGCACCACCACCGCGTTCATCGCGCCCTCGACGTTGGCGATCAGCCGCGTCGCCGGGATCAGCGTGGGGTGCACGCGCAGCTCGATGCCGTTTTGCCGCCGCCGTGTGATGCCCAGCAGCTTGATGCGGTAGCCGAGCTGTTCGGCATAGCGGATGTCGGCCGCCTGCAGCGCGGTGATGCCCTCGACGTGTGCCTTGTCGAACTGCACCGGCACGCCGAACGCGATGGCGCTCATGATCGTCGCTTTGTGCGCCGCGTCGATGCCTTCGATGTCGAAGGTCGGGTCGGCCTCGGCATACCCGAGCGCCTGCGCCTCCTTCAGCACCACCGCGAAGTCCAGCCCCTTCGAGCGCATCTCGGAGAGGATGAAATTGGTGGTGCCGTTGATGATGCCGGCCACCCACTCGATGCGGTTGGCGGTGAGCCCTTCGCGCAGCGCCTTGATGATGGGAATGCCGCCGGCCACCGCCGCCTCGAAGGCGACGATCACGCCCTTGGCGCGCGCCGCCTCGAAGATCTGCGTGCCATGCACCGCCAGCAAGGCCTTGTTGGCGGTGACGACATGCTTGCCCGCGGCAATGGCCTCCAGCACCAGCGTGCGCGCGATGCCGGTGCCGCCGATCAGCTCGACCACGATGTCGATGCCGGGCTCGGCGATCACCGCGCGCGCGTCGGCCACCACGCGCGCATGGTCGCCGACGATGCGGTGCGCGCGCCCGGTATCGAGGTCGGCCACCATGCTGATCACGATGCCGCGGCCGGCGCGGCGGCGGATCTCTTCCTGGTTGCGCTGCAAGACCTGGAAGGTGCCGCTACCGACGGTGCCAATGCCCAGCAGGCCGACCTGGATCGGGTTCATTGCGAGTTCCTCTTGCGGTAGTTGGACAGGAAGCGCTCGATGCGGGCGATGGCCTCGCCGAGGTCATCGACGTTGGGCAGGAAGACGAGGCGGAAATGGTCGGGGTGGATCCAGTTGAAGCCGGTGCCCTGGACGATCAGCACCTTCTCGTCGGCCAGCAGTTCGTAGGCGAACTGTTGGTCGTCTGTGATCGGGTACATCCGCGGGTCCAGCCGCGGAAACATGTACAGCGCCGCCTTCGGCTTGACGACGCTGACGCCGGGAATCTGCGACAGCAGCGCATAGGCCAGGTCGCGCTGACGGCACAACCGGCCGCTGGGCGCCACCAGGTCCTTGATGCTCTGGTAGCCGCCCAGTGCCGTCTGGATGGCGAGCTGCCCTGGCGTGTTGGAACACAGCCGCAGCGAGGCCAGCATGTTGAGGCCCTCGACGTAGTCGCGCGCATGGCGCTTCTCGCCGGACACCACCATCCAGCCGGCGCGGTAGCCGCAGGAGCGGTAGTTCTTGCTCAGGCCGTTGAAGGTGATGAACAGCACGTCGTCGGCCAGCGCCGCCATGCTGGTGTGGGTGTTGCCGTCGTACAGCGTCTTGTCGTAGATCTCGTCGGCAAACACCACCAGTTGGTGCTGGCGCGCCAGCTCGATGATCTGCAGCAGCACCGCGTCGGGGTACAGCGCGCCGGTGGGGTTGTTGGGGTTGCAGACCATGATGCCGCGCGTGCGCGGGGTGATCTTGGCGGCGATGTCGGCCACGTCGGGCAGCCAGCCGGCCTGCTCGTCGCAGACATAGTGCAGCGGCACGCCGCCGGACAGGCCCACCACCGCGGTGTAGAGCGGGAAGTCGGGCGCCGGGATCAGGACTTCGTCGCCATCGTTGAGCAGTGCGCTGATCGCCATCTGGATCAGCTCCGACGCGCCGTTGCCCAGATAGACGTCGTCCACCGTCACGCCCTTGACGCCCTTCTCCTGCGTGGAGTGCACCACCGCCTTGCGCGGTGCGAAGAGGCCTTTGCTGTCGGTGTAGCCGGCTGCGTCGGGCAGGTTGCGGATCATGTCCTGCACGATCTCGTCCGGCGGCATCAGCCCGAACGCGGCCACGTTGCCGATGTTCAGCTTGATGATCTTGTGGCCCTCTTCCTCCATCTGCCGCGCCTTGTCCAGCACCGGGCCGCGGATGTCATAGGCCACGCTGGCGAGCTTGTCGGACTTGGTGATCGGCTTCAAGGTGGGAGGCTTTCGGCAGCGGGAACTTAGAATTATCCACGCATGAAATTCCAGCCCGAGAGCGCGAGCGGCGCCAACGTCATTTCCCGCCACGAGGCCGGCCGCGTGTGGGTCGGCACGCTGCCCTTCACGCACAGCCTGCTGGTGCCCTGGGAAGGCGCGGTGCTGCCCTGGGAGGCGCCCGCTTTCGACGCGCTGACTGCGGCGCACTTCGAGCGCATTGCCGCGCTGGAGCCCGAGGTGGTGATCTTCGGCAGCGGCCAGCGGCTGCGCTTCGTGCACCCGGCGCTGCTGCGCGCGCTGATCGACCGCCGCATCGGCGTCGAGACCATGGACACGGCCGCCGCCTGCCGCACCTACAACGTGCTGGTCAGCGAAAAACGCTCTGTGGTGGCGGCGCTGGTGCTGGAGGGCGCGGTGGCGTAAAGCGTCCGATTTATAATCTTGCGTTGAGCCGCTTCGGCCACAAAGCTTTCCGAGACATCCATCCATGACGCCTGTTGTCAACAAAGCCCTCCCGGAATTCGAAGCTGCCGCCACCAGCGGCGTGAAGTTCACGCCGCAGTCCCAACTGGGGCATGCCGTGGTGCTGTATTTCTACCCGAAAGACGCCACCCCCGGCTGCACCACGGAGGCCATGCAATTCCGTGACCAGCACAAGGACTTCGTGAAGGCCGGCGCTGCGGTCTTCGGCGTCTCGCGCGACAACCTCGCATCGCACGAGAAGTTCAAGCAGGCACTCGAATTGCCGTTCGAGTTGATCGCCGACACCGAAGAAAAACTCTGCCACATGTTCGGCGTGGTGAAGAACAAGATCATGTACGGCAAGAAGGTCAAGGGCATCGAGCGCAGCACCTTCCTCATCGGCGCCGACGGCGTGATGAAGGCAGAGTGGCGCGGCATCAAGGTGGCCGGCCATGTCGATGAAGTGCTGAAGGCCGTGAAGGCGCTCAAGAAGGCGGCCTGAGTCGGCTCTTGCCAGTTTGCATGCACCTTCCACGGCCCGGCCGTCCCTGGCCTGTGTGCTGCCGATGAAAGCCGTACAGCCGCCTGTACGGCTTTTTTTACTTCTTTGCTGAAAATCAACGACCCATGCCCCTGCCCAAGCCGCCGACGCGCAAAGCCGCCCTGCTGAGCAACACCGATTTCGACGCGCAGGCCGCGCCCAAGCCGGAGAAGAAGACGCTGAAGAGCCCCGCCGCCGAGCCGCCACCGCAGGCCACGCTGGACCTGCACGACGGCAGCCCGCCGCTGGCAGCGCGCCCCGCGCCGCCGCGGCCGCCCGCACCCGCCCCGGCGCGCGCCACGGCGCCGCCGGCCGCACCCGCGCCCACACCCAAGCCGCGCGCCCGCACGCCGCGCGGCGACGGCCCGGCCAAGCTCTTCGTGCTGGACACCAACGTGCTGATGCACGACCCGATGAGCCTGTTCCGCTTCGAGGAGCACGACGTTTTCCTGCCGATGATCACGCTGGAGGAACTCGACGGCCACAAGAAGGGCATGAGCGAGGTGGCCCGCAACGCGCGCCAGGTCAGCCGTGACCTGGACGCGCTGGCCAGCTTCACCAAAGACGACGGCAGCGTCGATTCCCAGGCCGGCATCGCGCTGGGCAAGACGGGCCACCGGGAAGCCGGCGGCAAGCTGTTCTTCCAAACCATGCTGCTGGAGATCAAGCTGCCGGCAGGGCTGCCGCAGGGCAAGGCCGACAACCAGATCCTGGGCGTGGTGCAGGCGCTGCGCGACCAGCAGCAGACGAGCCCCACACCGCGTGACGTGGTGCTGGTGTCCAAGGACATCAACATGCGCGTCAAGGCGCGCGCCCTGGGCCTGCCGGCGGAAGACTATTTCAACGACAAGACGCTGGAAGACGGCGACCTGCTCTACACCGGCGTGCTGCCGCTGCCATCCGACTTCTGGGAGCGCCATGGCAAGACCATGGAAAGCTGGCAGCAGGGCGGCTTCACCTACTACCGCATCAGCGGCCCGCTGGTGCCGGCGCTGATGATCAACCAGTTCGTCTATCTCGAAACACCGGGCGCTGCGTCGCTGTATGCCCGCGTCACCGAGATCACCGGCAAGACCGCGGTGCTGAAGACGCTGCGCGACTACACCCACGGCAAGAACGCCGTCTGGGGCGTGACAGCGCGCAACCGCGAGCAGAACTTCGCGCTCAACCTGCTGATGGACCCGGACTGCGACTTCATCACCCTCACCGGCACCGCAGGCACCGGCAAGACGCTGATGACGCTGGCCGCCGGCCTGAGCCAGGTGCTGGACGAGCGCCGCTACACCGAAATCATCGTCACCCGCGTCACCGTGCCGGTGGGCGACGACATCGGTTTCCTGCCGGGCAATGAAGAAGAGAAGATGGGCCCGTGGATGGGTGCGCTGGACGACAACCTGGAAGTGCTGGCGCGCAGCGACAGCAGTGCCGGCGAGTGGGGTCGCGCCGCGACGAACGACCTGGTGCGCAGCAAGATCAAGATCAAGAGCCTGAACTTCATGCGCGGGCGCACCTTCCTCAACAAGTTCGTGCTCATCGACGAGGCGCAGAACCTCACGCCCAAGCAGATGAAGACGCTGATCACGCGCGCCGGCCCGGGCACCAAGATCGTCTGCCTGGGCAACCTGGCGCAGATCGACACGCCCTACCTCACCGAAGGCTCGTCGGGCCTGACCTATGCGGTGGACCGCTTCAAGGGCTGGCCGCATGGCGGCCACGTGATGCTGGCGCGCGGCGAGCGCTCGCGGCTGGCTGACTTTGCCAGCGAGGTGCTGTAGCGAAAGCGCACGCCGACGCTGTCGCTGTCGCTACTTTTGCGGATAGACGATGTCGGCGCGGCGGTTCTGCGACAGCGCGCTTTCGTCTTCACCGGTGGCGCGCGGCTTTTCCTCGCCCCAACTGATGACGTTGATCTGCGAGTCCTTCACGCCATACAGGCGCAGCGCCTGCGCCACCGACTCAGCGCGCCGCTGGCCCAGCGCCAGGTTGTATTCGGCGCTGCCGCGCTCGTCGGCATTGCCTTCCACGCGCACCGCGAGCTGCGGGGTCGAGGCCAGGTAGCGGCCCTGGCGTTCGACCAGGCCAGCGTAGTCGCTCTTCAGCGTGCTGGCATCGAAGTCGAAATAGACGCTGCGCTCGCGGGCGATGTCGCTCTGCGGGTCGAGATAGGCGGGCAGTGACACCGTGGTCACGCTGGACCGCGCGGCCGGCGCGGCCGCAGGGCCGGGCGCTGCCTGCGCCCCGGGCGTGGGCGTGGCGGCCGCCACCGGCGCGGGTGCCGGCGGCGGCGCCAGCGACGTGCTGCTGCAGCCGGCGGCCAGCAGGCCGGCTGCGGTGAGCGACAAGACGGTGTGCAAGCGGGTCATGGGCGGTCTCCTGAAATGTGCAATGCGGTCGAGCGGAACAGGGATGGCTTCAGACCGTGCGCTCGCGCAGAAAGCTTGCAAAGCGTGGCAGGCCGCTGCCGGTGCTGCCGCGGTGGGTGTAGGTGACGGTGCTGCCGAGCGCCGGCGGGTGCTCGCGCTGGGCGTCGGTGAAGCCGCTGCCGACGAGAAATTCGGCACCGTCGTCCCGGCGCAGCCGCAAGGCGCCCATGCGCCCGGCGTGCTTGCCGCGGCCAGCCACCTGGCCGACCACGGTGGCGTCGGCATCGTTCAGGGGCTTGAGCTTGAGCAGCGCCGCGCTGCGGCCCGGCAGCCACAGCGCATCGGCCCGGTGCAGCACCAGGCCTTCACCACCGGCGCGCACCACTGCGTCGAGCCGGCGCGCCAGCGCGGCACGGTCGGCAACGCGGCTCTGTGCCACCGCAGCGAGCTGTGGCCAGGCGAGCGAGGAGGCGATCTGTTCCATCTTCGCAGCCCGAATGGCAAATGACGTTCCGGCGGCCCCGGGCAGGTCGAACACCTGGTAGCGCACTTGCTGCCATTCGGCGTCCAGCGGCGCCTGCCTGCGCACCGTGGCGGCCAGCGCGTCGAAGCGGCCACGGCCCAGCCACAGCTCACCGTCCAGCGGCTGCCGGGGCAGCCGCGCAAGAAACCAGGCCGGCGCATGCACCGGCAAGCCGCTGCGAAAGCGCAGCGCCGTGCCGTCCCACAAGGCCCGCGCGCCGTCGTACTTCTCGCTCACCAGATAGCCAGCCGGGTCAACATCGGGCGGCGCTTCGCGGGCCAGCATCAGCGCCCCGGCGGTGCGAGCCGATGCGCTTGATGCACTTGACGCACTCGATGCACTCGCCGCATCTGCTGCACTGGAGGCACCCGCCGCCGCGCCGGCAAGCCAGCCCAACACGAACCGTCTGTTCACCCGCATGCCGTTCCCCGCTGGTTGATCGATGGCGGCCAGTGTGGCGAGGCCCGCCCGCGCCAGCCATCGCCCAGGCGGGCTCCCCCGGTTGGGGGCCGCAGTGGGGTCAGCCAGTCATCAGCGCGCTGATCTGCTGCAGCGCCGTCGGGTCTTCGATGGTGGTCAGATCGCCCGGGTCGCGCTGTTCACAGACAGCCTGGATGGCGCGGCGCAGCAGCTTGCCCGAGCGTGTCTTGGGCAGCGCGTTGACGAAGCGCACCCGCGCCGGCCGGGCCAGCGCGCCGAGCTGGCCGTCCACCAGCTTCATGATCTGGCCTTCGAGTGCCAGCGCCTGCGTGCTGTCGGCCGCGAGCGCCGCGTCCTTCAGCACCACGAAGGCCAGCGCCACCTGGCCTTTGAGCGCGTCGGCCACGCCCACCACCGCCACCTCGGCCACAGCCGGGTGGCTGGAAATGCTCTCTTCGATCTCCCGCGTGCCGAGCCGGTGGCCGGCGACGTTGATCACGTCGTCGGTGCGGCCGAGGATGAAGAAGTAGCCGTCTTCATCGCGGACGCCCCAGTCGAAGGTGTTATAGACCATCGCCCCGGGCAGGCTCTTCCAGTAGGTGGCCACATAGCGTGCATCGTCACGCCAGATGGTCTGCATGAAGCCGGGCGGCGGCGGGCCTTCGATCACCACCACGCCTTTCTGGTGCGGCGCGGTCAGCTCCACGCCGCTCGTTTCGTCCACCAGCTTGACTGCATAGCCGTACATCGCCAGCCCCGGGCTGCCGAACTTCGAGCGCTGCGGCGCCACGCCGTTGGCGATGGTGAGGATGGGCCAGCCGCTTTCCGTCTGCCAGTAGTTGTCGATCACCGGGCGTTGCAGCGCGTCTGCAATCCAGCGGCCGGTGGGCTCGTCCAGCGGCTCGCCGGCCAGAAAGAGTGCGCGCAGGCTGCTCACGTCATGCCGGCGCAGCGCTGCCGGGTCCTGCTTCTTCAGCACGCGCACGGCGGTGGGCGCGGAGAACATCGCCGTCACCTTATACTTCTCGACCAGGCTCCACCACACCGCTGCGTCGGGCCGGGTGGGCAGCCCTTCGTAGAGGATGGTCGCCATGCCGGCCAGCAAGGGGCCATAGACGATGTAGCTGTGGCCCACCACCCAGCCGATGTCGCTGGTGCAGAAGTAGGTCTCGCCCGGCTGGCCCATGAAGATGTGCCGCATGCTGGCCGCCAGCGCCACCGCATAGCCGCCAGTGTCGCGCTGCACGCCCTTCGGCCGGCCCGTGGTGCCGCTGGTGTAGATGGTGTAGCTCGTGTGCGCAGCATCGACCCAGGTCACCGGCACCTGCTTGCCCATGTGCTGCTGGCGCAGCGCTGCATAGTCGTTGTCGCGGCCGGCAACCCGCGCCATCGGCGCCAGCGCGCGGTCCACCAGCAGCACCTGGGCCGGCTTGTGAGCCGACAGCCGGATGGCTTCGTCCAGCAGCGGCTTGTAGGCCAGCACCTTGCCGCCGCGGCTGCCCGCATCGGCACTGACGATGACGGCGGGCGCGGCGTCCTCGATGCGCGCCGCCAGGCTGACGCTGGCAAAGCCGCCGAACACCACCGAGTGCACCGCGCCGATGCGCGCGCAGGCCAGCATCGCGAACACGGCCTCGGGCACCATCGGCATGTAGATGAGCACGCGGTCACCGAGCTTGACGCCCAGCGCCAGCAGGATGGCGCTCATGCACTGCACCTCGGCATGCAGTTCTTCGAAGCTGTACACCCGCTCGTGGCCGGTTTCGGTGGACACCGCGATCAGCGCGTTCTGGGCGCCGCGCGTGGCCAGATGGCGGTCCACCGCGTTGTGGCAGAGGTTGGTGGTGCCGCCGACGAACCACTGAGCAAAGGGCGGATCGGCGTACGCGCAGACGGTGGTGTAGGGGCGCTGCCAGTCGATCAATGCGGCCTGCTCGGCCCAAAAGGCGCCGCGGTCTTCGATGGAGCGGCGGTGGAAGTCTGCATAGTCCATGCTGCGGCCCCGGCTCAGATCTTCACCACGATGCGGCCGCGCACGCTGCCCGCCATCAGCCGCTGCGCTGCGCCGACGGCGTCTTGCAGTGCCACCTCGGTGACCATGGTGTCGAGCAGCGCGGGGTCGAGGTCGGTCGCCAGCCGGTTCCAGGCCTGTTGGCGCAGGCCCAGCGGCGCCATCACGCTGTCGATGCCGGCCAGCGTGACCCCGCGCAGGATGAAGGGCGCCACGCTGGCCGGCAGGTCCATGCCCTGCGCCAGGCCGCAGGCCGCCACCACGCCGCCGTAGCGCGTCTGCGCCAGCGCATTGGCCAGCGTGTGGCTGCCCACGGCGTCCACCACCGCGGCCCAGCGCTCCTTTTGCAGCGGCTTGCCGGCAGCGGCCAGTTCGGCGCGGTCGAGCACGGCAGCGGCACCCAGCGTGTGCAAGTAGTCGGCTTCGGCCAGCTTGCCGCTGGCGGCCGTGACGCGAAAGCCCAGCCGCGACAGCAGCGCGATGGCCACGCTGCCGACGCCGCCGGTCGCACCCGTCACCAGCACGTCGCCATCGGCCGGCTGCACGCCGTGGCGTTGCAGCGCCATCACGCACAGCATCGCGGTGTAGCCTGCGGTGCCGATGGCCATCGCCTGGCG
This sequence comes from uncultured Rubrivivax sp., assembly GCA_964244245.1. GTDB lineage: Bacteria > Pseudomonadota > Gammaproteobacteria > Burkholderiales > Burkholderiaceae_C > Rubrivivax. The sequence continues at coordinate 111,234 of CAXTHW010000016.1, forward strand.
CGGCGTGAAGGCCGCCGGCAGCCTGACCAGCCAGCCGCCCTTGAGCCGCGCGCGCTCGGCCAGGCAACCCCAATGCGTCTCGCCGACGCCCCAGCCGTTGTGCACGAAGCGGTCGCCCGGCTGCCACGCGGGGTGGCTGCTTTGCAGCACCACACCGGCGCCATCCACGCCAGGCACCATCGGCCAGGCGCGCACCACCGGGCTCTTGTTGGTGAGGGCCAGACCGTCCTTGTAGTTGAGCGTGGAGTACTCGGGCTGCACCAGCACGTCGGCCACGTCGGGGCCGGGCAGGCGCGCTTCGTCGATGTCGGTGAGCGCGGCCGAAAACCCGGCATCTCCCTTGTCCAGCAACAATGCCTTGAACATGCTCGTCTCCGATTGCGGCCCCTGCGCGCAGCAATTTACTTCATCCGCGAGTGATGGCCGACGCCGCTTGGTGGACCGGCATCGCAGTGATGACGAGGTCGTGCAGAAAAGGCTCTGCGGCGACCTGCGCGATGGCGGGCGAGGCCATGAAGGCATCCATCGAAGCCTGGTCCTGCCAGATATAGACGCTGGCAAACAGACCTTGGTCGAAGTCTGCCACCAAGTCTTGCGAACCAGCCCGGCGACGCCCGCGATGGCCCTGGCATAGGGCTCGACCCAGCGCTGCTGGCGCCAGTGCGCCGAAGCATCCAATGTAGGCAGCCTTTTGAAGCGGGTGCACTTGTTCGTTGACCCTTTGTGCTACTGCCCGCCGCTGCGCAGCGGCAACGCCGGCCCGTCGATTCGCTTGGAAGAGATTGCACGGACCCGGCTGCTGCTGACCGACGATCTCTGCGGCCTTGCCGGTGCCACACGGCAACTTTTTGCCGCCGCCGGTCTGGCCATCGACGCCTACCCTGGCCGGGCCATGAGTTATGGCGCGCTCGAGGACTGGGTCGAACTCGGGCTCGGTGGCGCCGTTGTCCCGCGGGTGCATGTGCGCAACAAGCGGCGGGCGCTGAGCGTCACCGGGCAGGACGGCAACCCGGCGGGCATTGCCATCGACGCGGTGTGGCGCAGGGATTTGCTGGTGGCAACGGCACCGCGCGGGCTCGCCGCTTATCTGCAGGCCGTGGTGCCTCGGCTGGCAAGAGGCCTTGCCACGCATTGACAGCGGCCGACGCGCCACCTATCGTGCGCGCCCAATGAGATGCCATCCCCTCTGCCGGCGCACCGCGCTGGCGCTGGCCGCGCTGACCTTGGCGGCCAGCAGCACGCTGTGCCACGCTGCGCCCGAGGCACCCGGCTCCACCCCTTCTTCAAGCGATGCCGTGCTGCAGCTCCTGCAGCAAAGGGGCTTGCTGCCGCCGGCCGGCGCGGTGGAGAACAACGCCTTCGTGCGCCAGATGCGCGATGCCGCGTCCGATCTGGTGTTGTCGGCGATGAACTTCCTCGGCGTGCCATACCGCCGCGGTGGCGACTCGGCCGACGACGGCTTCGACTGCAGCGGTTTCACCCGCCATGTCTTCGAGATGAGCCTGGGCATGGTGTTGCCGCACCGCGCTGAGCAGCAGGCGCGGGACACGGCCCTCAGCCTGGTCCGCAAGGAAGAGCTGAAGCCTGGCGACCTGGTCTTTTTCAACACGATGCGGCGCGCCTTCTCGCATGTGGGCATCTACGTGGGCGACGGCAAGTTCATCCACTCGCCGCGCTCCGGCAGCCAGGTGCGCCTGGAAGACATGCGCGAGGCCTATTGGGCCAAGCGCTACAACGGTGCGCGGCGCGCCGACGCAGACGCCGCAGCCGCCGCGAAGCCGCTGGCCGGAGAAGCCGCGCTGCGCTGAAGCCGCCTGCGGGGGCGGCACAATGCGGCCCATGGGCGACAAGGTCATGGGCACCGTCATTCCGCTCGCGGACCTGCGCTATGCGGCCGCGTTGCCGCGCATTCCTGCGCAGGCCACAGCGCCCGCCGGCCTGCTGTCCGACCGTCTGGGCCGCCCGCTGCGCGACCTGCGCATCTCGGTGACGGACCGCTGCAACTTCCGCTGCAGCTACTGCATGCCGAAGGATGTGTTCGACAGCCAGTACAAGTTCCTGCCGCAAAGCTCGCTGCTCAGCTTCGAGGAGATCACGCGGGTGGCGCGGCTGTTCGTCGCCCATGGCGTGCAGAAGCTGCGGCTGACCGGCGGTGAGCCGCTGCTGCGCAAGCATGTCGAGGTGCTGGTGGGCCACCTGGCCGCTTTGCGCACGCCGGACGGCAAGTCGCTGGACATCACGCTCACCACCAACGGCTCGCTGCTGGAGCGCAAGGCGCAGGCGCTGCACGACGCCGGTCTGCAGCGCGTGACGGTGAGCCTGGACGCGCTGGACGATGCGGTCTTCCGCCGCATGAACGACGTCGATTTCCCGGTGGCCGAGGTTCTGCGCGGCATCGACGCCGCGCTGCGCGCCGGCTTGACGCCGGTGAAGGTGAACATGGTGGTCAAGCGCGGCACCAACGACGACCAGATCGTGCCGCTGGCGCGCCACATGCGCGAGGCCTATGGCCCGGCCGCGGTGCTGCGTTTCATCGAGTACATGGACGTGGGCGCCACCAACGGCTGGCGGATGGACGAGGTGCTGCCGTCGGCAGACGTGGTGCAGCGGCTGTCGGCCGCATTTCCGCTGGAGCCGCTGGCGGCAGCCGCGCCCGGCGAGACAGCGCAGCGCTGGCGCTACGGCGATGGCCGTGGTGAGGTGGGCGTCATCAGCAGCGTGACGCAGGCCTTCTGCCACGACTGCAACCGGGCGCGGCTGTCCACCGAGGGCAAGCTGTTCCTGTGCCTGTTCGCGTCGCGCGGGCACGACCTGCGCGCCCTGTTGCGCGGCGGCTTCGACGACGCGCAGATTGCCGCCGCGATCGGCCTGATCTGGGGCGAGCGCGATGACCGCTATTCGGCGCTGCGCAGCGCCGGCAAGGCAGCCGTCGGCGACGGCGAGCGGCGGGTGGAGATGCACTACATCGGCGGCTAGTGCAGTGTTCGACGCTGTGCAGCACATAAGAAAACCGGGTGGATTTGGCGTCCTGGCTAGGCGCAAACCACAGCGATGCCCGTAGGCATCGCGAGGATTTGCAACGACGCCAGGGCGGCAAAGACACGGTTTTATGTGCTGCACAGCGTGGAACACTGCACCAGCAGTGCCGGCTGGCGCTCAGGGCGACCATGGCACGCCGCCGGGCCAGTTGCGCGACAGTGGAAGGTTCATGCGCGCGACTGTCCCGGCGGCCGTCGGGATTCATATTTGATCGAGCGGACTTCGCACACCCATGCCGCCGCGATTGAGAACATGCGTATAGATCATGGTTGTCGAGACATCACTGTGACCGAGCAGCTCCTGCACCGTGCGAATATCGTAGCCCGCATACAGCAGATGGGTTGCAAACGAATGCCGAAGTATGTGGGGAGAGCAAGGCTTGACGATTCCAGCGCGTTTGGCAGCGGTCGCCATCGCCTTTTGCACCGATACTTCACTCAAATGATGTCGGTGAAAGTTCCCGGTACGGGGGTCCTCGGATCGACTGCTGCTCGGAAAAACCCATTGCCAGCCCCAGGTCTTGGCGGCATTCGGATATTTGACGCCCAGCGCGCTGGGCAGTCTGACGTCTCCAAAGCCCATCGACAAGTCCTTCTGATGCAGCGCCCGCGCCTTGGACAATTGTTCTTGCAATGGCAGGATCAGATTTTCGGGCAGTACCGTGACCCTGTCTTTGGTGCCCTTGCCGTCTCGGACGAGGATTTCCCGGCGCTGGAACTCCACATCTTTGACGCGCAGTCTCAGCCCCTCGGTCAATCGCATGCCCGTCCCGTAGAGCACCGAAGCCACCAGTCCCACCGAGCCACTCATTTCACACAGCAGAGCACGAACCTCGGAAGCAGTCAGCACCACCGGCAACCGGCGTGTGCTTCTGGCGGCGACGATATCGTCCAACCACGGAAGATGGACCTTCAAGACCATCCGGTACAAGAACAGAATGGCGGACTTCGCCTGGCCCTGTGTTGCCGGCGCAACATGCCGCTCCACCGCCAGATGGGTCAAGAACGAGGTCACTTCGGCAGCACCAAGCTCTTTCGGATGGCGTTTGTGATGGAAGACGATGAAACGCCGGACCCAGTCCGTGTAGGCTTCCTCGGTCCGAATCGAGTAGTGTCTAACCCTGATCTCATGGCGCAATCGGTCCATCAGCCGCGGCTCAGGAGGTGCAGTTGCCGACGGTGCTGAGGACACCTGCTTGGCATCTGGATAGACTGTCTTGGCTGGCGAACGAGATGGAGCAGGAGGCGGCGTCATGCAGGAAAATTTAGTTGGTCTATCGCCACGCCTAAATCACCCGGAAGGGGTCACCATGGGTGCCCCTGTACGAGGGACATTAGCCGTCGCCGCCAGTTGGCCTATGCGCGATAGACCAACCAGCACAAGACTTGGGCCGACCTCTGCGATGCGGCGCGGTTGGGCTACTTCACGTTAGGCCCCGCAAAGAGCACCCTCGCGGGCATTGTTGCATCAATGTAGCTCCTGGGCTACACTCGCCAGATGCGGATCGAGAAGACGGCAGAGTACCAAGCGTGGATTGATGGACTGAAGGATCTCGCGGGTCGAGCGCGAATCCTGATGCGGGTTGATCGCCTGATTCACGGGAATCCAGGTTCGCACCGGAACCTGACCGAGGGCGTCTCGGAACTCAAAATCGATGTTGGCCCGGGCTACCGCGTCTATTACTCGACACGAGGGACGCGCCTTCTGCTTCTCATCGCAGGCGGGGACAAGACCACACAAGCCAAAGACATAGCCGCGGCACTCGTACTCAACCGCAACTTTCAGGAGTAGAAGTCATGGCCAAGACACCCACCAAGAAGACGATGAAAACCAAGGCTACGCCATACGACGTAGCCGAACACCTCCGCACCCCTGAAGAAATGGCTGCATATCTGGATGCATGGCTGGAGGAAGCGCCTGAAGACACTGCCGGAATCGCACGCGCGCTGGGCGATATTGCTAGGGCAAAGGGCATGTCGCAGGTAGCGAAGGATGCAGGACTGAGCCGGGAGAGCTTGTACCGGGCATTGAGCGCCGAAGGCAATCCCAGCTTCGCGACAGTACTCAAAGTGGCTAAGGCGCTTGGTGTGCGTCTGCATGCTCAGGCAGCGCCGAGCGGGGCCTAACCCCTCGCTCAAAGGGAGCACCAACGGCGGGCCACCATGCCCGGTCTGGCGGTACGCGGTACATTTTCGCCAGCCCGGGCCTGGCGTCCCACCGTCGGCGCCCCCTTAGCTCGAACGTTAGGCGTTGAAATCCAACCCACTGGACTGGTCGCCATTCGAGTACCGAGCAGCCACTTGCCCGAACAGCCAAATACCGAACCCTCACGCTCCGGCAGCCCGCTCAGAAGGCTCACGAAAGCGTGCAACCGCTGGTTCTGGCTTGGCAGCTGGCGCAGTACGAGCCGCGCTGCTGCCGAGTCTCTGTGGCGATGCACACTACCGAGCGGCGGTTGGCAGGGCTGCCTTTCACGCTTGGCTTTGCGCTCGTGCCGGTAGCCGCGCCCAAAGTAGCGGCTCGCGATCTTGTTACCAATCAAGGTAAGTGGCGTGGTCGGCCTCAAAGAAGTGTTTGTGGTTGGCGCTTCGCGCCGCAGTGCTGCGCCTGGCATTCAGTTCATGGTCCGCTTCGCCACCGCCATCTTCATTCCGCTTCGGCAGCGCTGGTGGCGCAGAAGCTTCAATTCCCTTTTCGGCACTTGCCGCGGATCGCCGTCACAGGAACAGTCAAGCTTCTCGGCCGCGCGCCTTCCAGCTTCAAGGCTCTCCGTGCCCTCCGTCCTTTAGTCAAGCATGTCCATGGCACTTTGCACATCAACGCCTCTGAAGAAACTCCATCCAAGTCGTTGATTTGATTGAATGTTTTT
>CAXTHW010000017.1:0-115993 GCA_964244245.1 uncultured Rubrivivax sp.
GCGTCTTCTCGAGGTTGATGATGTGGATCTTGTTGCGATGGCCGTAGATGTACGGCGCCATCTTGGGGTTCCAGAAGCGCGTTTGGTGGCCGAAATGGACACCCGCTTCCAGCATTTCACGCATGGAGACAGACATGGGTAACTCCGAAGGTTGGGTCTAGAATCCCGGCGCTTCATCACCGTGCAGCAGACAGATCGCAGTGGATCGTCGAAACAACGGTGACACCTCAGGGGCCGGGTTCGCGATTTGCTTGGCTCTCTGCCGGCAGGACTGGCAGCCATGCGCCGAGAGACAAACCCAATGACTTTAACACGCCCCGGCGCGGTGAGCCTGACCGGCGCCCGTGACGCCATCGTGGCCGGCCAGGCCAGCGCCAGTGCGCTGCTGGAGCGCTCGCTGGCCGCAGCCGACACGCCGGCCGCCCGCCATGCCTTCATCCGCCGCTTCGACGCGCAGGCCAGGGCCACCGCGGCTGCCATCGACAGCCAGCATGCGGCCGGCGCGCCGCTGCCGCCGCTGGCCGGGCTGGCGGTGTCGGTCAAGGACTTGTTCGACGTGGCCGGCGTGCCCACCAGCGCCGGCTCGGCGGTGCTGGCTGGCGCGGCGCCGGCGCTTGCCGACAGCGCCGTGGTGGCGCGGCTGCGCGCGGCAGGCGCTGCGCTCGTCGGCCACACCAATCTGTCGGAGTTCGCGTTCTCCGGCGTCGGCCTCAACCCGCACCACGGCACGCCGGCCAATGCAGGCACGCTGGCCATCGACGCCACGCCACGCATTCCTGGCGGCTCCACCTCGGGCGGCGCGGTGTCGGTGGCGGCCGGTGCTGCCTGGGCAGCGCTGGGCTCGGACACCGGCGGCTCGATCCGCATCCCGGCCGCCCTGCAAGGCCTGGTCGGCTTCAAGAACACGCAGCGCCTGACGCCGCTGGACGGCAGCCTGCCGCTGTCCTTCTCGCTCGACACCGCCTGCGCCATCACGCGGTCGGTGCGGGACGCGGTGCTGCTGCACGAGGTGCTGTCCGCGCGCAGCGTGCGTCCGGCCGCGCCGCCGTTGCGTGCGCTGCGGCTGGCGGTGCCCACGACGCTGCTACTCGACGCACTGGAGCCCGCGGTGGCGGCAGCCTTCGAGCGCAGCCTGAGCGCGCTGCGTGCGGCTGGCGCAAGGCTCGAAGAGATCGCGCTGCCGCAGGCTGGCGAGCTGGCAGCGCTCAACGCCGGCGGCGGCTTGCCTGCTGCCGAATCCTGGGCCTGGCACCGCACGCTTCTCGAAGCCCATGGCGAGCGCTATGACCCGCGGGTGGCGCTGCGCATCCGCCGCGGCGCGGCGATGACGGCGGCCGACTACATCGGGCTCGTGCAGGGCCGGCGTGCCTGGATCGCCAGCGTGGAGGCGGCATTGCAGGGCTTCGACGCCGCGCTCTCGCCCACCGTGCCGATGGTGGCGCCGCCGCTGGCACCGCTGCTGAGCGACGACGAGGCCTTCTTCGCCGTCAACGGCCGCCTGCTGCGCAACCCGTCGCTGGTGAACTTTCTCGATGGCTGCGCGCTGTCGCTGCCCTGCCAGCCGCCCGGCGCGTTGCCGGTGGGCCTGATGGTCTGGGGCCCGGCGCTGCACGACGACACCGTGCTGGGCGTCGGCCTGGCGATCGAGCGGCTGCTGGCAGCGCAGGGAGCCTGAGCCCTTGCGCGTTGCCGTCATCGGCGCCGGCATCGTCGGCGTCACCACAGCCTACGAGCTTGCCGCCAGCGGCCACGCGGTGAGCGTGTTCGAGCGCCGCGCGGGCGTCGCGTCGGAGACCAGCTTCGCCAACGCGGGGGTCGTCGCGCCGGGCTACGTCACGCCTTGGGCGGCGCCCGGCATGCCGTGGAAGGTGATGCGCCATCTGCTCGGCCGCGACGCACCGGTGCGCGTGCATGCGCTGGGCGCATGGGCGCAGTTGCCGTGGATCTGGCGCTGGTGGCGCGCCTGCCGGCCAGCGGTGTATGCAGCCAACCGCAGCGCCATGCTGCGGCTGGCGCGCTTCAGCCAGCAGCGGCTGCGCGAACTCACACAGACCCTGCAGCTCGACTACGAGCAGCGCAACGGCTATCTGGTGCTGCTGCGCGGCGAGCGCGAGCTGGCCATGGCCCGCGGCGGGCTCAAGCTGCTGGCCGAGCTGGGTGTCGGCTTCGAGCTGCTGGATGCCACCCGCGCCCATGCCGTCGAGCCGGCGCTCCACCGCGACACCGCGCTGCGCGCCGCCATCCACCTGCCGGCCGATGGCGTGGGCAACTGCCGCCAGTTTGCGCAATTGCTGAAGACCGCAGCGCAGCGCCAGGGCGCCCGCTTCCGTTTCCACGAGGCGGTGCTGCGCGTGGCGGCGGGGCCGCGGCCTGCCCTGGCCACCGCGGGCGGGGAAGAGAGTTTCGACGCCGTGGTGCTGTGCAGCGGTGTCGATTCCGGCCCGCTGCTGCGGCCGCTGGGGCTGGCCTTGCCGCTGCTGCCGGTGTACGGCTATTCGGTCACCGCGCCACTGCGCCACATCGACGGCCACGCCGACCTGGGGCCGCGCTCTGCGCTGATGGACGAGAAGTACAAGGTGGCGGTGTCGCGCCTGGGGCAGCGCGTGCGCGTCGCCGGCAGCGCCGAACTGGGCGGCAGCCCCGCGCGCATCAACCCCAAGGCGCTGGCCACGCTGTACCGCGTGCTCGACGACTGGTTCCCCGGCGCAGCGGTGGTGCAGCAGGCGCAGGCCTGGAAAGGTGCGCGGCCCATGCTGCCCGACGGCCCGCCGGTGCTGGGCGCCAGCGGCTTGCCGGGCATCTGGCTGAACCTGGGCCATGGCTCCAGCGGCTGGGCGCTGGCCTGCGGCTCGGCGCTGGTGCTGGCAGAGCAGATCAGCAGCCGTGCCGCGCCCATCGACCTGGCCGGGCTGGGCATCGAGCGCTACCGATGAGCCCTGTCTTGGTCGCGCCCGGCGCCGGCTGCTGGCCACTGCACGACGTCGCGGCCTCGCGCGCCGCCGAGCAGGCCGCACTGGCTGCCGCCCGGCCGCAGGCCTTGATGGAGGCGGCCGGTCTGTCGGTGGCGCGGCTGGCGCTTGCGCTGGCGCCGCACGCCGCCAGCGTGGCCGTGCTGGCCGGCCCGGGCAACAACGGTGGCGACGGGCTGGTGGCGGCGCGGCATCTGCATCTGGCCGGCAAGGCCGTGCACGTGAGCCTGCTGGGCGACGCCAGCCGTCTGCCGGCCGACGCTGCGCAGGCGCTGCGACAGGCGCGCGACGCAGGCGTGCCCATCGCCGATGCGCTGCCTGACGGGCAGGCCGATCTGGCCATCGACGCGCTGCTCGGCCTGGGCGCGCGGCGGGCGCCGCAGGGCGCCATCGCGGCGGCCATCGCGCAGTTGAACGGCCGCCGCTTGCCGGTGCTGGCGGTGGACCTGCCGAGCGGCTTGCATCCCCACACCGGCATGCCCTTCGGCGCAGACGCGGTGCGCGCCACCGCCACGCTGTGCCTGCTGACGCTCAAGCCCGGCCTGTTCACCGGCGCCGGCCGTGACCATGCCGGCGCGGTGTGGCTGGACACGCTGGGTGCCGTGCCCGCCGGCGCCACCGCGGTGCTGAGCGGCGCCAGCCATGCGGGCGCGCCGCGCCGGCACCTGCAGCACAAAGGCAGCTTCGGTGACGTGGCCGTGGTGGGCGGCGCGCCGGGCATGGTAGGCGCCGCCTGGCTGGCTGCGCGCGCCGCGCTGGCGGCAGGCGCCGGCCGCGTCCATGTCAGCCTGCTCGACGAGCAGGCCGCTGCCTTCGATGCTGCACGCCCGGAGCTGATGGGCCGCCAGCGCTGGTGGCTGTCGCCGCCGCAGACGCTGGCAGCGGCCACCGCCGTCTGCGGTTGCGGCGGCGGCAGCGCGGTGCGCGCGGCGCTGCCGGCATTGCTGGCGCATGCAGGGCGCCTGGTGCTGGACGCCGACGCGCTGAACGCCATCGCGGCCGACACCAGCCTGCAAGCGCTGTTGCGCCAGCGCGCGGCGCGCGGCCGGCACACCGTGCTGACGCCACATCCGCTGGAGGCGGCGCGCCTGCTGGGCGTCAGCACGGCCGATGTGCAGGGCGACCGCCTGGCCGCCGCGCACGCCCTTGTCGGGCGCTTCGGCGCGGTGGTGGTGCTCAAGGGCTCCGGCACCGTGATTGCGGCACCCGGCACGCGGCCCGCCATCAACTTCAGCGGCAACGCCTTGCTCGCCACCGCCGGCACCGGCGACGTGCTCGCGGGCTGGCTGGGCGGCCTGTGGGCGCAGTTGGGCGATGCAGACGGCGCCGCCGTGGCGGCGGCCACGGCCGCCGTCTGGCAGCACGGCCAAGCCGCAGACCTGGCAGCGGCACGCGGGCTGCGCCGGCCGCTGCGCGCGGCCGATCTCATCGAAGCAATGCGGCTGCTGTAGCAGCGCCGGGCAGCGGCCGCTTCAGCGTCGGGCAGCGGCCCCTTCAGCGCCGCACGCGCGGCCGCGGGGCGGTCTTGCGCGGGCCGGGCTTGCGGCTGCGCTTGGCCGCTGCGGCCTTGCGCTCGCGCGTCACCGCTTTCACGGTGCGGTCGGTCTCGCGCACCGTCGCCAGCTCTTCCACCGCGCTGGCCGGGCGCTCCGGGCGCCCCTTGGCCAGCAGCCGCTCTGGCTCGCCTTCGCGCACCATGCGGAAGTCGATCTTGCGGCCGTCCAGGTCCACCCGGCTGACCTGCACGCGCACGCGCACGCCCACCGTGTAGCGCACGCCTGTGCGTTCGCCACGCAGCTCCTGGCGCACCTCGTCGAAGCGGTAGTACTCGCCGCCGAGTTCGGTGATGTGGACGAGGCCATCGACGTAGAGCGCGTCCAGCGTGACGAACAGGCCGAAGCTGGTGACGGCGCTGACGGTGCCGGAGAACTCCTCGCCCAGATGCTCGCGCATGTAGCGGCATTTGAGCCAGGCCTCGACGTCGCGCGAGGCTTCGTCGGCGCGCCGCTCGTTTGCGCTGCAATGTGCGCCGGCCGATTCCCAGGCCGCCATCTCGGCCGACAGCGGCTTGGCAGGCCGCTGCGCCACCTTGCCGCCGCGCCGCATCTCGGGCACGCGGGTCCGGTCGCTCAAGGCCAGGTGGTAACGCTTGCCGTTGAGCACCGCCTTGATCACGCGGTGCACCAGCAGATCGGGGTAGCGGCGGATCGGGCTGGTGAAGTGCGTGTAGGCGCCGTAGGCCAGGCCGAAGTGGCCTGCGTTGGTGGCCGTGTAGATGGCCTGCTGCATCGAGCGCAGCAGCATGGTCTGGATCTGCTGCTGGTCCACCCGGCCTTGCGCGGCCTGCGAGATGGCCTGCATCTCGGCCGGCGTCGGCTCGTCACTCAAATGCAGGCCGATGCCCAGCGCCTTCAGGTAGCTTTGCAGCGCAAGCCGCTTCTCGGGCGTCGGGCCCTCATGCACGCGGTACAGCGACGGGTGCTCGGCACCGGCGATGAAATCGGCGGCGCAGACGTTGGCAGCCAGCATGGCTTCCTCGATCAGGCGGTGCGCGTCGTTGCGGGTGCGTGGCACGATCTTCTCGATGCGGCCGTTTTCGTCGCAGACGATCTGCGTCTCGACGGTGTCGAAATCGACTGCGCCGCGCTTGGCGCGTTGCTTCAGCAGGGCGCGATAGACCTCGTGCAGATGCAGCAGATGCGGCACCAGATCGGCGCGCTTCTGCGCCTCGGGGCCGCGCGTGTTGGCCAGCGCCGCGGCCACTTCGGTGTACGTCAGCCGCGCGTGCGAGCGGATCACGGCAGGGAAGAACTGGTAGGCATCGACAGCGCCGTCCTGCCCCACCAGCATGTCGCAGACCATCGCCAGCCGGTCCTGCTCGGGGTTGAGCGAGCACAGGCCGTTGCTCAGCTTCTCGGGCAGCATCGGGATCACGCGGCGCGGGAAATACACCGAGGTGGCACGCTCGTAGCCGTCTTCGTCGATGGGCTCGCCGGGCTTGACGTAGTGGCTGACGTCGGCAATGGCCACCACCAGCCGCCAGCCCTCGAACAGCGTCTTGCCACGGCCGCGCTTGAAGGGTTCGCAATAGACGGCGTCGTCGAAGTCGCGCGCGTCTTCACCGTCGATGGTGACCAGCGGCACGTCGCTCAGGTCGATGCGGTTCTTGCGGTCGGTGGGGCGGATGCGCTCTGGCAGGGCCGCGGCCTGCGCGAGTGTTTCGGGCGAGAAGCGGTGCGGCACCTCGTACTTGCGCACCGCGATCTCGATCTCCATGCCGGGGTCGTCGATCTCGCCCAACACCTCGGCCACGCGGCCCACCGGCTGCGAGTGCAGCGACGGCGGCTCGGTCAGCTCGACCGACACCACCTGCCCGACCGCGGCGCTGGCGGTGGCGTTCTTCGGGATCAGGATGTCCTGGCCGAAGCGGCGGTCTTCCGGCGCCACCACCCATTGCCCGCCTTCGTGCAACAGGCGGCCGATGATGGGCGTCTTGCGCCGCTCCAGGATGTCGAGCACACGGCCCTCGGGCCGGCCCTTGCGGTCCATGCGGACGATGCGCACGCGCACGCGGTCACGGTGGAGCACCGAGCGCATTTCCTGCGGCGCCAGATAGACGGTGGGCTCGCCATCGTCACGCACCACGAAGCCATGGCCGTCGCGGTGGCCTTCGATACGGCCTTCCACTTCGCCCAGCAATGCCGGCGGCTGCGCCGCGCTTGAATTGTCTTTTTCTTTGATGATATAGTCCTAAGTTCCCTGAAAGCCCAGATGGCGGAATTGGTAGACGCACTAGTTTCAGGTACTAGCGCTTAACGGCGTGGAGGTTCGAGTCCTCTTCTGGGCACCAAGATTTGAGAGCCAGCACATTGAAAGATGCGCTGGCTTTCGGCTTTTCTAGACGGTGAATTTCTTTGCAAGGCGGTCGGGCCGGAGGTTGTCGTACTCCTCGAACGGCTGGTGGATCCACGGGCTCGTGGGAAGCGTCTCGACGTAGTAGTCGGGCACATAGGTCGAGACGCCCTTGACCCAGATCACCGCGGCGTGCAGCTCCTGGATGGCCGGCATGCCGCGCAGCCTGTCCACCACTGCGCGCAGCGTGTGGCCGGTGTCGGCCAGATCGTCCACCAGCAGCACGCGGCCGGCCAGTTCGCCTTTCGGCATGGTGATGTACTTGGCCATGTCCAGCCGGCCCTGGATGGTGCCGGCCTCAGCCCGGTACGAGCTGGTGGACATGATGGCCAGCGGCTTGTCGAACACGCGCGAGAGCACGTCGCCAGGCCGCATGCCGCCGCGCGCCAGACACAGGATCTGGTCGAACTGCCAGCCCGAGCCGGCCACCTTGAGCGCCAGCTTCTCGATCAGCAGGTGGTACTCGTCCCAGGACACGTACAAATGCTTGCCGTCGTCGGTGAGCATGGCTTCTCCTCGGTGCTTGTGCGGGCGGCGGTTCAGGCGCGGAACGGGTGGCGCAGCAGGATAGTGTGCACGCGGTCCGGGCCGGTGGACACCATGTCGATGGGCGCGCCGATCAGCGCCTGGATGCGTTCCAGGTAGCGCCTGGCGTTGGCCGGCAACTGCTCCCAGTTGGTCAGGCCGGCGGTGGTTTCGCTCCAGCCGGGCAGCGTTTCATAGACAGGCTCGCAGACGGCGATCTCGTCTGCGTCCAGCGGCAGGATGTCGAGCGCACGCCCGTCCAGCTTGTAGCCGGTGCAGACCTGGATCTCGGCCAGGCCGTCCAACACGTCGAGCTTGGTGATGCACAGCCCGGAGACGCCGTTGATGATGATCGAGCGCTTCAGCGCCGCCGCATCCAGCCAGCCGCAGCGGCGCGGCCGGCCGGTGACGGTGCCACGCTCCTGGCCGACGGTGGACAGATGGTGGCCCACGGTGCCGGCCTCGTCCATCGGCAACTCGGTGGGAAAGGGGCCTCCGCCGACGCGCGTGGTGTAGGCCTTGGTGATGCCCAGCACGTAGTGCAGCAGCCCTGGGCCGAGGCCGGAGCCGGCCGCCGCATTGCCAGCCACGCAGTTGCTGGACGTCACGTAGGGGTAGGTGCCATGGTCGATGTCCAGCAGCGTGCCCTGCGCGCCTTCGAACAACAGGTTGGCGCCCGCCTGGTGGGCATTGAAGAGGCGGTAGCCGACGTCGGCCATCAGGGGCCGCATCTGCTCGGCAGCGACCATCGCGCCGTCGAGCACGGGTTGCAACGCCAGCGGCTCGGCGCCCAGCAGGTTGGTCAGCTCGGCGTTGTGCAGGTCCAGCAGATCGCGCAGCCGGGCTTCGAAACGCTGCGGGTGCTTGAGATCCTGCACGCGCAGCGCACGCCGCGCCACCTTGTCCTCGTAGGCCGGGCCGATACCTTTGCCGGTGGTGCCGATCTTGCCGCTGCCGCTGCTCTCGCGCCTGGCCTCGCGGGCATGGTCGATGGCGACATGGAAGGGCAGGATCAACGGGCAGGCTTCGCTGATGAACAACCGGGAGCGCACATCGACGCCCAGCGCCTCGATGCGTGCAATCTCGCTGAGCAGATGGGTGGGATCGACCACCACGCCGTTGCCGATGTAGCAGGCCACGCCGGGCCGCATCACGCCGGACGGAATGAGCTGCAACGCGGTCTTCCTGCCGGCGATGACCAGCGTGTGGCCTGCGTTGTGTCCGCCCTGGAAGCGCACCACGCCTTGCGCATGGTCGGTCATCCAATCGACGATCTTGCCCTTGCCTTCGTCGCCCCACTGGGTACCGACCACCACCACGTTGCGGCCCGCCGAGGGCCGTGCACCAGTCTGCATGTTGAAGATGTCCAAGTGATTCAGGAAGCGCTGCGCAGCACCCAGTGGCCGTCGGCGGCGACCAGTTCCCGGTCGCACTCGAAGGCCTGGGCATCGACCTCGTGGCCGGGCAGCACGGCGAGCACTGTTTCGCCGGCCTCGCGCAGCCGCCGCACCGCCGCACGCAGCGCCGCGTCTTCGCCCCAGGGGGCGCGGATCGCCTTGCCGGCGGGCAACGGGCTGGCGCGTTCTGCCAGGGCCTTGAGGTCGAGGCTGAAGCCCACCGCCGGCCTGTTGCGGCCGAAGACCGCGCCCACCTCGTCGTAGCGCCCGCCGCGGGCAAGTGCGTCGCTGGAGCCGGCGCCGTAGATCGCGAAGCGGGTGCCGCTGTAGTAGGCGTAGCCGCCCATGTCCGACAGGTCGAAGCCGATGCGCAGCCCGGGGTAGGCGGCACGCAGGTGGCTGGCCAGCCATTGCAGTTGTTCGAGCGCGGTGCGCACCATCGGCCGCGCCGGCAAGGTGCTGCGCGCCGCGGCCAGCACCTCGTCGCCGCCGTACAGGCGCAGCAGGGCGCGCAGCCCATCGCGCGCTTCTTCGGGCAGGGCGGCGGTCAGCGCCTGCAAGGCCGGCGCGTCCTTGCCGGACAGCGCCGCCACCACCTCCTGCAACGGCGGCCCGGCCAGCGGCACGCCGGCCAGCACACCGCGCAGCACGCGGGCATCGGCGAGGTCGATCACCAGGTCGCCGGGGTGCGCCGCGCGCAGGCAGTCGAGCGCCAGCTCCATCACCTCCAGGTCTGCCTCTAGCCCGGCATGGCCGAACAGCTCGGCGCCGAACTGCAGCGGCTCGCGCGTGCCGGTGATGCCGTCGGGCCGCGTGTGCAGCACCGGGCCGCAGTAGCACAGCCGGGTGACGCCGTCGCGGTTGAGCAGATGGGCGTCGATGCGCGCGGCCTGCGGCGTGGTGTCGGCGCGCACGCCCAGCATGCGGCCGCTGAGCTGGTCAACGAGTTTGAAGGTCTTCAGGTCGAGTTCGAGGCCGGTACCGGACAGCAGCGATTCCAGATGCTCCAGCAGCGGCGGCATCACCAGTTCGAAACCGTAGCCACGGGCACGGTCGAGCAGGGTGCGGCGGAGTTCTTCGACGCGGCGCGCCTGGGCGGGCAGCACGTCGGCGATGTGCTCGGGCAGCAGCCAAGCAGACAGCATGAAAACACCCGGCGGTTAAAACCGGGATTGTACGGGGCGGCACAGCGGCCCCGTACGCCGCGGGTGGCGTCAGAGGCTGGCGTCAGAGGCTGGCGCGGTACTGCTGGTGCAGGCCGTCCATGCGCGTCACCTGGCCGCCGCTGAAGGTGTTCATGCAGGCGTCGTCGGTGTAGTCCATGAAGTTGAAGATCGGGTCGGTGCCCGGCTGCGTGCGCCGCGTGCAGGTGTCACGGCCGATCGGGCAACCGAAGGCCGCCGACTTCTCTGCCGGCGTGTCGCTGACCTGGTCGTTCTGCGCCGTGCAGGCGCCCTGGAAGGTGTGGTACAGGCCCAGCCAGTGGCCGACCTCGTGGGTGGCCGTGTCGCCCAGGTTGTAAGGCGTCGCGGTGCCGCCGGGCACCGAGGTGTTGAGCACCACCACGCCGTCCATCGACGGCTTGCCGGCGTAGTCTTGCGGGAACGTCGCCCAGCCCAGCAGGCCGCCGCCGATGCCTGCGGCGTACAGGTTCAGCGTGCCGGCGCCGCCCTTGCGCAGGGCGGCCTTGGCCTGCTTCTCGGCGCTGGAGCCAGGCGTCATGGTGTACCAGGCGGCATTGGTGGTGCGGTCTGTGCCCGCAAGCTGGAAGAAGAAAGGCGAGCCGTTGACGGCATAGGCGTCGTTCAGCACCTGGATCTGCGCGCTGACCTGGCTGTCCGGGATGTCGCCATTGGCCAGGCCCGCACCCTTGTTGATGACGTGCACCCACACCGGCACCGCCACCGATCCCGCCGGCCGCAACTCGACCGCAGCGCCCTGGGCAGCGCGCTCGCTCATCCACGAGATGTGGTTGAGGTCATGCAGGCGTTGCTCGAAGTCCGTGACGTGGCGGGTGGAGCAGCGTGCGCCGCTGTCGATGAACGCCTTCTGGCTGGGGAACGACTTGCCGGCGAACGAGAACGCGGGGCCGGTGTCGGCATCGGTTTCGCCGATCTGGGCGCGGATGTCGGCGGCGCTGGGCGCTTCTGCGGCAGTCACGGTGAGGCTGCAGGCCAGCAGCGCGATGCCGGCGAGTGCAGCCGGCAGACGGGACAGATCAAGACGCATGGAATCTCCAGAAGTGGGAGCCGCGATGGAGCCCGCGGCAGGTGCGCGGCATGCTAGCGGCGTGCCAGGCAGCCACCTTGCGGGTGAACCCGCCTCCCCCCACATGCGTGGGTACGCCGGGTCAGCGCCGGGTCAGCGCCAAATCAGCGCCAGACGGCAAGCAGCAGCAGCCCCACCACCATGCAGGTCAGGCCCAGGAAGCGGATCTGCCCGTCGCTCATCTTGGTGGCGCGCTCGAAGACATCACGCCAGCGCTGCGGGCTCAGGAAGGGCAGCAGCCCTTCGAACACCAGCATCAGCGCCACGGCGCCGAGCAGCAGGTCGCCCACGGTGGCGCGCCGGGCTACTTGCGCGGTGCTGCCGCTGCCGGCGCGGCTGCGGCGCCAGCAGTTCCGGGCGCGCCGCGCATCGCACGGAAAAAGTCGCTGCTCGGGTCCAGCACCATCAGGTCGCTTTTGGAGCGGAAGCTCGCGCGGTAAGCTTCCAGGCTGCGGTAGAACTGCGCGAACTGCGGGTCACGGCCGAAGGCGTCGGCATACAAGGCGCTGGCCTTGGCGTCGCCCTCGCCCTTGATCTTCTGCGCGTCGCGGTAGGCCTCGGCGATGATCACCTCGCGCTGGCGGTCGGCGTCGGCGCGGATCTTCTCGCCGTCTGCAGCGCCCTGCGAGCGCAACTCGTTGGCCACCTGCTTGCGTTCCGACTCCATGCGCCGGTACACCGAATCGGTGATGTCGGCCACGAAGTCGGCCCGCTTGATGCGCACATCGATGATCTCGATGCCGAAGGCCTTGGCCTCGTCGGCCAGCCGCGTGCGCACGTCGTTCATGATCTTTTCGCGCTCGCCGGACAGCACCGCACGCACGTCTCGCCGGGTGATCTCTTCGTTGAACGCCGCCTGCACGATGGGGCTGAGCCGGCTTTCGAGATTGCGGATATCGACGCCGTTGTTGCGGATGAACTGGCGCGGCTCGGTGATGCGCCACTTCACCAGCCAGTCGATGACCAGGCTCTTCTTCTCGGCGGTGAAGATGGGCCGTGTCTCGGGGCTGTCCAGCGTCTGGATGCGCTTGTCGAGGAACACGACGTTCTGGAACGGCGGGGGCAGCTTGAATTTCAGACCCGGCTCGGTGACCACTTCCTTGATCTCGCCCAAGGCGTAGATCACGGCCACCTGGCGCTGATCGACGACGAACAGCGTCGAGGCCAGCAGCATCAGCGCGACGAGCACGCCGATGGCGATGAGTGCGATGCGGTTCATGCTCAGCGCCCCTCGCGGTCACGGGTGCGCGCGTTGTCACGCGAGCGGATGTCGGCGGTGGAACTGCTGCCCACCGATTCTGCCGGCGCGGGCGGTGGCACCAGCACCGTCTGGCCAGGCACCGTGCTGGCGCCGGCCTGCTGCAGCAGCCGGTCCAGCGGCAGATACAGCAGGTTGGAGCCGCTGCGTGAATCGACCAGCACCTTGGTCACGTTGCTGTAGATCTGCTGCATGGTGTCGAGATAGAGCCGGTCGCGCGTGACGCCGGGGGCCTTCTGGTACTCGGCCAGCACCGATCGGAAACGCTGTGCATCGCCCTCGGCCTGCGCCACCACGCGAGAGCGGTAGCCCTCAGCCTCTTCGCTGAGCCGTGCGGCGTTGCCGCGGGCCTTCGGGATCACGTCGCTGGCGTAGGCCTGGCCTTCGTTCTTGAAACGGTCGCGGTCGGCGCCGGCCTTGACCGCGTCGTTGAAGGCGGCCTGCACCGAGTCGGGCACCTGCACGTTTTGCACGTTGACGTTGGCGACGATGATGCCGGCCTTCAGCTTGTCGAGCTGCGCCTGCACCGACTTCACCAGGTCGGCTGCGATCGCATCGCGCTGCTCGTAGAGAACCGAATCGACCTTGCTGCGGCCGACGATCTCGCGCACCGCCGACTCGGCCGCCTGCACCACGGCTTCATCGGGGCTGCGGTTCTCGAACAGATACGAGCGCGCGTCCTTCAGCCGGAACTGCACGGTGAAGCGGATATCCACGATGTTCTCGTCCTGCGTGAGCATCGACGAGTCGCGCAGGCCGGTGGCCTGCACGACCGTGTTGCGGCCCACCTCGACCGAGCGCAACTGCGTCACCGACACCGACTCATGCGCCTGGATGGGATACGGAAAACGCCACTGGAAGCCGGCGTCGGCCGTGCTGCTGTACTTGCCGAAGGTGGTGACCACCGCCTGCTGGCCTTCCTGCACGATGAAGAAGCCGCTGCCCAGCCACACCAGCGCGACCACTGCCGCGATGAGCCCGGCGCCGATGCCGGCGCTCTTCATGTCGGGTTGGAAGGACGGGCCGCCGTCGCCGTCAGGCCGCTTGCTGCCGCCGCCCTTGATGCCCTTGCCGCCGAACAGGCCGCTCAGCTTGCGGTTGAAATCGCGCCAGAGTTCGTCGAGGTCGGGCGGGCCGTCGTTGCGGTTGTTGAACAAGCGGCCTGCCGTTGCGGCATAGAGCCGCGCCACCAAGCCCGGTTGGGAAGAATTTCTCATGCGTGAACTGCGTTTTCTTCTGCTTGTATGTTCGGCCTGGCGGCATCGGCGATCACCTGCCGCAGCACGTCCAGCCCCTGCCCGCTGCGGGCGCTGACGAAGACCCGCGGCCGGCGCACGCCAGGGTGGGCTTCCACCCAATCCAGCGTTGCCCGCGGCTGAAGCGATTCTTCCAGCAGGTCGCACTTGTTGTACACCAGCACCTGCGGCACAGCGCCGGCGCCGATCTCTTCGAGCACGCGCTCCACCTCGGCCTGCTGCTCTGCCAGCGCGGGCGACGAGGCGTCCACCACATGCAGCAGCAGGTCGGCGTCGGCTGCTTCATGCAGCGTGGCCTCGAAGGCCTCGACCAGCTTGTGCGGCAGGTCGCGGATGAAGCCCACGGTGTCGGACAGCGAGACCGAGGCACCTGCCTGTTCGAGCCACAGAGAGCGCGTGGTGGTGTCCAGCGTGGCGAACAACTGGTCGGCGGCGTAGGCCTTGGCTTTGACGAGGCTGTTGAACAGCGTCGATTTGCCGGCATTGGTGTAGCCCACCAGCGAGACGCGGAAGCTGCCGCGCCGCTCGCGTGCCTTGCGCTGGGTGCCGCGCTGGCGCTTGACCTTCTCCAGCCGCTCTTTGACGGTCTTGATGCGGTCGCCGATCATCCGCCGGTCGAGTTCGATCTGCGCCTCGCCGGGGCCGCCACGGCCGCCGATGCCGCCTTGCTGGCGCTCCAGGTGCGACCAGCGCCGCACCAGCCGTGTGGCCATGTAGCGCAGACGCGCCAGTTCCACCTGCAGCTTGCCTTCGTGGCTTTGCGCGCGGGCCGCGAAGATGTCCAGGATCAGCGAGGTGCGGTCGGCCACCGGCACGCCCAGGTGGCGCTCCAGGTTGCGTTGCTGCGCCGGGCTGAGCGCCTGGTCGAAGATCACGCCCTGGGCGTCGGTGGCGGCCACCATCGCCTTGATCTCGTCGGCCTTGCCCGAGCCGACGAACAACGCGGCATCGGGCGCCTTGCGGCGGGCGGTGATGCGCGCCACATCGACGTCGCCTGCCGAGGCGGCCAACAAGGCCAGTTCGTCCAGCGTGGGGTCGAATGCGTCGCGCCCGCCGAAATCGACGCCGACCAGGACCGCGCGCGTCGGCGCACCGGCTGCCGGTGTGGAAACGGAACTCAAGATGGCTGGAGACTGGGCTGTCGCATGCGCAGCGATTGTGCGGGTCAAGCGGCGTCGGGCGCTTCGTTGGCGTGGAAGTTCACAGCCCGGCTGGGGACAACCGTCGAGATGGCGTGCTTATAGACCATCTGGGTCACGGTATTGCGGAGCAACACCACGTACTGGTCGAAGGATTCGATGTGGCCCTGCAGCTTGATGCCGTTGACCAGATAGATCGACACCGGCACATGCTCCTTGCGGAGAAGGTTCAGGAAGGGGTCCTGCAAGAGTTGGCCTTTGTTGCTCACGATATGCTTTCGTGTTAGGGGAAGAAGCTCACCTTATCACACAGGGACAACCCTGAGTGCCGGCAAGCCGATTGGGGAAATGGGCGAAGAAGGTGGCTCAGCCAGGCCGGTCGTCGAACGGGTTTTTCGACGAGCGGAACTCGATGCGCATCGGCGTGCCGACCAGCTTGAAGTGCTCGCGGAAGCGGCCTTCGAGGTAGCGCTTGTAGGCGTCGGTGATGTGCTCCAGCGAATTGCCGTGGATCACCACCAACGGCGGGTTCATGCCCCCTTGGTGGGCATAGCGCATCTTCGGCCGGAAGCGCCCGTCGCGTCGCGGCTGCTGGTGTTCCACCGCCTCGATCAACAGCCGCGTCAGCACCGGCGTGGGCATCTTCACGGTGGCAGAAGCATGCGCCTGCAGAATCGATTTCCACACCGCCGACAAGCCGGTGCGCTTGATGGCGGAGATGTTCAGCACCGGCGCGAATTTCAGGAAGGGCAGCCGGGTTTCGATGGAACGCTGGAGTTGCTCGCGCTGGTAGTTGTCGGTGGCATCCCACTTGTTGACCGCCACCACCACCGCACGGCCTGATTCGAGGATGTAGCCGGCGATGTGCGCGTCCTGGTCACTGACGCCCTGCGTGGCGTCGATGAGCAGCAGCACCACGTTGGCATCGGCAATCGCCTGCAGCGTCTTGACCACCGAGAACTTCTCGATCGCCTCGAACACCTGGCCGCGGCGGCGCAGGCCGGCGGTGTCGATCAACTCGAACTTGCGGCCGTCGCGCTCGAAGGGCACATGGATGGCGTCTCGCGTGGTGCCGGGCTGGTCGAAAGCCACCAGCCGCTCTTCGCCCAGCCAGGCGTTGATGAGCGTCGATTTGCCGACGTTCGGCCGGCCCGCCACCGCCAGCCGCACCGGCGCGTCGGGCTGCAGTTCGGCGCTGTCGTCCTCGTCTTCAGGAAAAGCTTCCAGCGCCGCTTCGAGCAGGCTGCGGATGCCCTGGCCGTGGGCCGACGAGATGGCGTGCGGCTCGCCGATGCCCAACTCGAAGAACTCGCCCAGCAGCGGTGACTCGGCCATCCCCTCGGCCTTGTTGGCCGCCAGCACGATCTTCTTCTGCTGGGTGCGCAGGTAGCGTGCGATGTCGTGGTCTTGCGCCGACAAGCCGCCGCGCACGTCCACCACGAAGATCACCGCATCGGCTTCGGCCACCGCCTGCTTGGTCTGCCTGGCCATCTGCGCGACCACGCCTGTGGGCTTCTCTGGCTCGAAGCCGCCGGTGTCCACCACGATGAACTCGCGCGCGCCCAGTCTGGCATCGCCATAGTGGCGGTCGCGCGTGAGGCCGGCGTGGTCGGCCACGATCGCGTCGCGGGTCTTGGTGATGCGGTTGAACAGCGTCGATTTGCCGACGTTGACCCGGCCGACGATGGCGATGACCGGCTTCATGCTGTCAACGACGCCTGCACCGCCCTGCACCGCCTAAGGGCTGGCGCGGAACGCGTACAGCCCGCCCTTGCGGGTGGTGACGAGAACGGTGCTGCCCGACGACACCGGCGTGCCGACCACGGGCGAGCCATCGGTGGGCAGCCGCAATTGAAGCTCGCCGGTGGCGGCCGACAGGAAGTGCACATAGCCTTCGATATCGCCGAACACCACGCTGGAGCCCACCGCCAGCGCGCCGCTCAGGCCGCGGTAGAGCAGCTTTTCGTTGGTCCAGAGCACGTCGCCGCTGTCGGCGCGCCAGGCGGTGATGCGGTCGCTGGCGTCGGCGCCGAACAGCGCCTCTGCATTGCCGCCGACGGCGTTGACGCCGCCCACGTTGCGTGACCACAGCAGCGCGCCACGCGTGGCATCGACACAGGCCACCGCCGACTGGAAGGCGCGAGCGCAGACCTTGTCGCCCAGGCGCAGCGCCGGGCCGAGCAGGTCGGCCAGGCGCTCGACCTCGTTGGTGCCGCGCGGCGACGCCATCGGCAGCTCCCATTGCAGCGTGCCGCGCAGCGGGTCGATGGACGCCATGCGCACGCCCTGCCCCACCAGCAGGCTGTTGCGGTAAGGCAGCACCACGCCGGCCTGCGCCAGCGTCAGCGCGTCGCCTGGGCGCTGCAGCGTCCACAGGCGGCGGCCGTCCAGCGCGTCGAAGGCATGCACGGCGCGGTCCACGCTCATCACGAAGACGCGCTCGCCGGCCACCAGCGGCGCGGTAACCACGCGCGACGGCACACGCTGGCGCCAGACTTCCTTGCCGCCGTCGAAGGTGACGACCTCGTTGGCCCGCGTCACCACGCTGGCGAAGCGGCCGTCGCTGCCGACACCGGCGGACAGCGCTGCACCGGCGCTGGCGCGCCAGAGTTCGCGGCCGTCTTCGGCCTGCAGCGCCAGCACATTGCCGTCGGCACCGGCGACGAAGAAATTGCCGTTGCGCACCGCCACCAGCAGCGGAAAGCTGACGTTGTCGATGCGTGCATTCCAGACCTGCGCGCTGCTGATCCTGGGCGTGAAAGTTTCCAGCGCCGTCGGCTTGGGCCTGTCGGCAGAACAGCCGGCCAGCAGCAAGGCCGCGCCGGCCAGCAGCGGCCACAGCCGGCGCGTCATTTGGCGGCTCCCGAGGCGGTGGCAGTCACGGCGGCCGGCGCATCGGGCGCTCCGCCCAGCGCCATCAGCTTGGCCTCGATCAGGCGGCGGTAGTCCACCTTCTCGTCCATCGCCTTGTAGGCGGCCTGGTACGCGGCCTTGGCTTCGTCCTTCTTGCCGGCGGCGGCCAGCACGTCGCCGCGGCGGTCGGCCACCAGCGCCTCGAAGCCTTCTGCCTTGGCAGCATCGAGCTGCTTCAGCGCCTCGTCGTACTGCTTGCTGCCTGCCAGGATGGCGGCCAGGCGCAGGCGCGCGATGGTCTTGTACTCGTCTTCCCCCGCCTTCTCCGCAGCCCAGGCCAGGCTGGCCTTGGCGGCGTCGGTCTGGCCCTTCTCGAACTGCACCTTGGCGGCAGCCAACGCCGCCTGTTGCGCATAGGCCGTGCGCGGAAAGTCGCGCTGCAGGTCGGCTAGCACGCGGCCTGCCTTGTCGGCGTCACCGGCCTGCGCGGCCACTTCCAGCGCGTCGAACATCGCGCTGGCTTTCAAGGCCTGGTCGCGCTGGTGGCCGGCCCACCAGAACCAGCCGGCGTAGGCGCCGAGCAGGATGATGAGCAGCCAGGTGATGAGGTTGCCGTACCGCTTCCAGAACGCCTTGAGCGCGTCGAGTTGCTCCTGCTCTTGCAGGTCGAGTTGTGTGGACATGGGAAAGCGTGTCGTGGCGGCGAGTAAACCGCGGATTATGCGTTGCGCAGTTGCTGCGCCCAGGCGGCCACGTCGGCCAGCGGCCGCGTCGTCTGGGCTGCTGCCGCGTCGCGCAGGGGCTTCACCGCGACCAGGCCGCGGGCCAGTTCATCGGCGCCGAAGATCAACGCAAACCGCGCCTGGCTGGCGTCTGCCTTTTTGAACTGCGACTTCATGCTGCCGCCGCCTGCATGCAACTGCACCGCCACGCCGGCAGCGCGCAAGGACTCGGCGGCCACCATGGCCTGCGGCATGGCGGCGGCGTCGGGCACCACGGCGTAGGCGTCGGGCACCGGCAGAGGCGGGCTCACGCCCTGCTGCTGCAACAGGTCGAGCACGCGCTCGATGCCCATGCCCCAGCCGATGCCGGGCGCCGGCTTGCCGCCGATCAGCTCCACCAGGCCGTCGTAGCGGCCGCCGCCGCAGACGGTGCCCTGCGAACCCAGCATGTCGGTCACCCACTCGAACACGGTGAGGTTGTAGTAGTCCATCCCGCGCACCAGCCGGGGGTTGATGCGGTAGGGCTGGCCGGCGGCGTCGAGCATCGCGCGCAGGCCGTCGAAGTGCTTCAGCGACGCCTCGCCCAGGTAGCTCATCAACTGCGGCGCTGCTTCCACCAGGGCCTGCATCGCCGGGTTCTTGGTGTCCAGGATGCGCAGCGGGTTGCTGTGCAGCCGGCGCCTGGCCTCGGCGTCCAGCACATCGACGTTGGCCTCGAAGTGGGCGATCAGCGCAGCGCGGTGCGCCTTGCGCTCGTCGCCCTGGCCGAGGCTGTTGATGTCCAGCCGCACGTCGTCCAGGCCGAGGTCGCGCCACAGCGCGCGGCACATCAGGATCACCTCGGCATCGACCTCCGGCCCGGCGAAGCCCAGCGCCTCGACGCCCACCTGGTGGAACTGCCGGTAGCGGCCGCGCTGCGGCTTTTCATGGCGGAACATCGGGCCGATGTAGAAGAGCCGCTTGCCGCCGTCGTACAGCGCCGAGTGCTCCACCACCGCGCGCACCACGCCGGCAGTGCCCTCCGGGCGCAGCGTCAGCGCATCGCCGTTCATGCTGTCGATGAAGGAGTACATCTCTTTCTCGACGATGTCGGTCACCTCGCCCAGCCCGCGCACGAACAGCGGCGTGTGCTCGACGATGGGCACGCGCACGTTGCGATAGGCATAGCGCCGCATCAGCGCGCGCACGGTGTCTTCGAACCACTCCCAGCGCGCCGATTCCGGCGGCAGGATGTCGTTCATGCCTTTGACGGCCTGGAGTTGTTCGGGCATGCAGGTGGCGGGCTCGGGCCCGCGGTGAAGGTCAGGCCGTCGCTGCGGCGGCCGGCGCGAAGCGGCGTTCCACGTAGTCTTCGACGATCTGGTGGAACTCGCGCACGATGTGTTCGCCACGCAGCGTCATCGCCTTTTCACCGTCGATGTACACCGGCGCGGCCGGTGCCTCACCGGTGCCGGGCAGGCTGATGCCGATGTCGGCATGCTTGCTTTCGCCGGGGCCGTTGACGATGCAGCCCATCACCGCCACGCGCAGCGTCTCGACGCCCGGGTAGCGCGCCTTCCACACCGGCATCTGTGCGCGCAGGAAGTCGTCGATCTGCTTGGCCAGCTCCTGGAACGTGGTGCTGGTGGTGCGGCCGCAGCCGGGGCAGGCGGTGACGCTGGGGTTGAACATCCGCAGCCCCAGCGACTGGAGGATTTCGGAAGCGATCACCACTTCCTGCGTGCGCGCCTCGCCAGGCTGCGGCGTGAGGCTGACGCGGATGGTGTCGCCGATGCCCTCTTGCAGCAGCACCGCCAGCGCGGTGGCAGACGCCACCGTGCCCTTGGTGCCCATGCCGGCTTCCGTCAGGCCCAGGTGCAGCGCGTAGTCGCAGCGGCGCGCCAGGGCGCGATAGACCGCGATCAGGTCCTGCACACCGCTGACCTTGCAACTGATGATGATCTGGTCAGCGTTCAGGCCGATCTCGCGCGCGTACTCGGCCGAGCCGAGTGCCGACTGCACCAGCGCCTGGTACATCACCTGCTTCGCGTCCCAGGGCTGCGCGCGTTGGGCGTTCTCGTCCATCATCGCCGCCAGCAGTTCCTGGTCGAGGCTGCCCCAGTTGACGCCGATGCGCACGCATTTGTCCCAGCGCGCTGCGGCCTCCACCATCTGCGCGAACTGGCGGTCGCGCTTGTCGCCCTTGCCCACGTTGCCGGGGTTGATGCGGTACTTGCTGAGCGCCTGCGCCATGGCAGGGTGGTCGGTCAGCAGGCGGTGGCCGTTGTAGTGGAAGTCGCCGATCAGCGGCACGTCGATGCCCATGCGGTCGAGCTGGTCCCGGATGTGCGGCACGGCGTCGGCCGCCTCGGGCGTGTTGACGGTGATGCGCACCAGTTCCGAGCCGGCCTGTGCCAGCTCCTTCACCTGGATGGCGGTGCCGATGACATCGACCGTGTCGGTGTTGGTCATCGACTGCACGCGCACAGGCGCGTCACCGCCGATGGTGACGACGCGGCTGCCCCAGACCGCGCGCGCCTGGCGCGAGCGGCGCGGCGCGGCGCCGGCGGTGGCGATCATCGGGTCGGGAGCGTTCATCGCAAGCACCTCACTGCAGTTCGAGCCGTGCGACGTTGTCGCGCGTGCTCGCGGCCAGGTCCACCGCCTTGCCGCGAAAGCGCACACGGGTGCCGCCAGCGTTGCCGATTGTCAGCTTCAGCGGCAAGGCACCGTCGAAGCCGACGTTTTCACTGGGCTGCAGCACGCGCGACAGCAGCACCTTGCCACCCGCGTCACGCACTTCCACCCAGGACGCCTGCTCTGCCTCCAGCCGCAGCAGCCCGGCCAGCGAGGCCACCGCAGGCGCTGGCGGCGCCGCGGCAGCGCTGGCTGTCGGCGCAGCAGCCAGCAGCACCGCCGAGGCGGGAGAAGCCGGCGCAGACGCGGGTGTCGCGCCTGGCGCTGCGGCCGACGCCACCAGCGGCTGGGCGGCCACTGACGCCGCCGCCAGCGGCGAGGCCGCCACCGAAGCCGCCGCCAGCGGCGGCTGGGCGGCCGGCGCCGGCGCGGTCTGCCACACGCTGCTGGGCAGGAAGTACACCAGAAAGGCGGCCAGCAGCAAGGCTGCGCCGGCCCAGACCAGCGGGCGGATGGCGGCCACGGCCAGGCCGCCGGGCGCCTCGCGGCCAGGCCGGTCACGGAAGGGAGTGTTCAGCGTGCCGGAGACATGGTCGAGGGCGGTCGGGTCGGCGTGCGGCAGCAGGGCCAGCACCGGCCGCGGGTCGATCTTCAGCGATCGGCAGACCGTCTGCGCCAGCGCGCGGGTGAAGGTGGCGTCGGGCAGTTCGTCGTAGCGGTCGTGCTCCAGCGCGTCGAGCTTGCGCGGCGTGACCTTGATGGACGCCGCCAGCGCGGCGATGTGCAGGCCCTGCTTCTCGCGTGCTGCGCGCAACAGGCTGCCTGCCGTGGCAGTGGACTCGTCACTCATCGAAACGGCCCTGCTCCAGCAGCAGCGTCTCTGGCGACTGCGGGAAACGCTCACGCAGTTGGCGGCCGAAATCGCGCAGCGCCAGGCTGTCGCCGGCGCGCCGCTCGATGCGCGCCGCCAGCCACAGCGTCTGCGCGTTGGACAGCTCCGGCACCCCATTGACACGTTTGATGTAGAAGCGCGCGCGGTCCAGTTCACCCCGGCGCAACAGCACCTCGCTGAGGTTGAAGGCGGTGGTCGGACTCGCCGGGTCGAGCTCGTAGCTGCGCAGCAGCGTGCGCTCTGCTTCCGCCCACTGGCCGGCGCGGGCCTGGCAGACGCCCTGGCCCAGCAGCGTGCGCTGGCTGTCGCGGTAGCGGGGCTGGGCCAGCGCGGCGTTGAAGTGCTGCTCGGCCTCGGCAAAACGGCCTTGCTGGCACAGGA
Source organism: uncultured Rubrivivax sp. (assembly GCA_964244245.1). Lineage (GTDB taxonomy): Bacteria > Pseudomonadota > Gammaproteobacteria > Burkholderiales > Burkholderiaceae_C > Rubrivivax. The sequence continues at coordinate 22,189 of CAXTHW010000017.1, forward strand.
ACCAGCCATAGTTGTGCAGGGTGTCTGCGTCACCGGAGCGCAACTGCAGGGCGCGCAGAAAGCTTTCTTCGGCCAGCTTCGGCTCACCCAGCGTGGCATAGGCCAGGCCGCGCACGTTGAAGGCCTCGGGCATCTCGGGCCTGGCTGCCAGCGCCAGCTTCACTTCGTCCAGCGCGGTGGCGGCCTGGCCGCGGCCGAGGTAGGCCGATGCCAGTTCCAGCCGCACCTGGGCGCGGCGGTCGGCGTTGGTCTGGTCGGATTCGGTGCGGATCTCGCGCGTGACGGGCGGTGTGGTCTGCGCGCAGCCGGCCACGGCGGCCAGCGCTGCGAGGCTCAGCCGGGCCAGCAAGTGCTTCAAGGCGAGGGCCGCTGCGCAGCAGCGATCGGGATCACGGCGCGCCGCTGCACGAGGCGCTGGCGGGCGTTGGTGCGGTCCTGCACCTCGCCTGCCAACTGGCCGCAGGCGGCGTCGATGTCGTCACCGCGGGTCTTGCGGATGGTGGTGACGATGCCGGCATCCTGCAGCACCTTGGCAAAGGCCAGCACGCGCTCGCGCGGCGAGCGCTTCAGGCCCGACGCCGGGAAGGGATTGAAGGGAATCAGGTTCAGCTTGCAGGCGATGCGGCCCTTGAGCAACTGCACCAGGTCGCGTGCCAGTGCGGGGGTGTCGTTGACGCCGTCGAGCATGCAGTATTCGAAGGTGATGAAGTCGCGCGGCGCGGCGCTGAGGTAGCGCGAGCAGGCGCCGAGCAAATCGCTGATCGGGTACTTCAGGTTCAGCGGCACCAGCGCGTTGCGCAGGCCGTCTGAAGGCGCGTGCAGCGAGACGGCCAGCGCCACCGGGCAATCGGCCCGCAGCCGGTCGATCATCGGCACCACGCCCGAGGTGGACACCGTGACGCGGCGGCGCGACAGGCCGTAGCCATGGTCGTCGAGCATCGTGCGCAGCGCCGGCAGCAGCGCGGCGTAGTTTTGCAGCGGCTCGCCCATGCCCATCATCACCACGTTGTCGATGACGCGGCCGCCGCCGGGCTGGCGCAGCCGGTGCTCGGCAAACCAGAGCTGCGCCACGATCTCGGCGGTGCCCAGGTTGCGGCTGAACCCCTGGTGCCCGGTGGAGCAGAAGCGGCAGCCGACGGCACAACCCGCCTGCGACGAGATGCACAGCGTGCCGCGGTCGTCTTCAGGGATATAGACGGCCTCCACCGCGTTGCCCGCGCCGACGTCGAACAGCCATTTGGTGGTGCCGTCGGCCGAGACATGTTCGCTCAGCAACGGCAGAGCACGCACCTCGGCCACGCCGGAGAGCTTGCTGCGCAGACTCTTCGCCAGGTCCGACATCTGCTCGAAGTCGGCCATGCCCCTCTGGTGGATCCAGCGGTACAACTGCACCGCGCGGAAGCGCTTTTCGCCCAGGCCGTCGCAGAAGGCCGCCAGCCCCTCGAGATCGAAGTCGAGAAGATTGACGGCCACGGTGTCTTCAGCGGCTATAGACGTTCATGCCGGGGAAGAAGAAGGCGATCTCGACGGCGGCCGTCTCCGGCGCGTCCGAGCCGTGCACGGCGTTGGCGTCGATGCTGTCGGCAAAGTCGGCACGGATGCTGCCCTTCTCGGCCTTCTTCGGGTCTGTCGCGCCCATCAGGTCACGGTTCTTCTGGATCGCGTTCTCGCCCTCCAGCGCCTGGATCATCACCGGGCCGGAGATCATGAAGCTGACCAGGTCGTTGAAAAAGGGCCGCGCCTTGTGCACCGCATAGAAGGCCTCGGCCTCGCCCCGCGACAGGTGCGCCATGCGGGCTGCCACCACCTTCAGGCCAGCGCCCTCGAAGCGGCTGTAGATCTGGCCGATCACGTTCTTCGCGACGGCGTCGGGTTTGATGATCGACAGCGTTCGCTGTTGGGTCGGTTCGGTGGCCATGAAAAGCTCTCCTGAATCAATGACTTGGCAAAGCCTCAGATTCTAGCTTGCGAAGGTTTCAGCGGCTGCGTCCACCGCCACCGCCACCGCCACCGCCACCACCGCCACCACCGCCACCGCGGTTGCCACCGCCGGTGCCGGGCCCGCCGCGGCCGCCGCGCGGGCCACCACGGCCACCGCCACCGCCATTGGCCTTGCGCAGGAAAGCGTCGCCGCCGATGTAGCCCACTGCCGTCTTCAACGGGTCGGGCTGGCGGCCGTCGCCCCCGCCCCCGCCACCGCCGCCCTTGCGGCCGCGCTGCGCGTTGCCATTCCCGCCGCCGCCGCCGCCGCCGCCCTGCCCGGCGCGGCTGCCACCAGGGCCGAAGCCGGCCGGCTTTTGCGCAAAGCGCTTGTCGTAGGTCTGCTGCAACGGGTTGGGAATGGGGCCGTCTTCCGGAATCTCGCGCTGCGGCGCGCGGTCGCGTTGCAGCGCCCGTTTGTCGTAGGTCTGCTGCAGCGGGTTGGGGATGGGGCCGTCTTCTGGCATCTCGCGGCGCAGGGCGCGCTCCTGCTGGATGGCGCGCTTGTCGAAGGTCTGCTGGAGCGGGTTGGGGATGGCACCGCCCTCCCCGCGCTCCGCCCGGTCGGGGCGGTCCTGGCGCTCGGGCCGCGGGCCGCGGTCGGGCCGCGGGCCGCGATCAGGCCGCTCGACGAACTGCCCGCCCTCCGGCCGCGGTGCGCGCGCCACCTGCGGGGCGGCATCGGCGGCGGCGTTGCGGCCGCGCTTGTTGCCACCACGGCGGTTGCTGTTGTTGCCGTTGTTGCCGTTCGGGTTGCTGTTGCGCCGCTCGCCATCGCGCTCGGCGCTGCGCTCGTTGCGCTGCACGCCGGTGATCTGGTGCAGCGCACGCACGTCGAAGTCGTCGAGATCGACCCACACGCCCCGCTTCAGGCCGCGCGGCAGCACCACCGAGCCATAGCGGATGCGGATCAGCCGGCTCACCGCATGGCCCACGGTCTCGAAGAGCTTGCGCACCTCGCGGTTGCGGCCTTCGGTGATGACGCAGCGGTACCAGTGGTTGGCCCCTTCGCCGCCGCCATCGACGATGGTCTTGAACGCGCAGCGCTGGCCGTCGATGTCCACCCCTTCCATCAGCTTGGCCTTGGCTTCCTCGGCCAGCACGCCCAGCGATCGCACGGCGTATTCACGCTCGACGCCGAAGCGCGGGTGCATCAACTGGTTGGCCAGTTCGCCGGAGTTGGTGAACAGCAGCAGGCCCTCGGTGTTGATGTCCAGCCGGCCGACCGATTGCCACTTGCCGTTTTGAAGCCGCGGCAGGCGGCGGAAGACGGTGGGGCGCTGTTGCGGGTCATCGTGCGTGACCACCTCGCCAGCCGGCTTGTGGTAGGCCAGCACGCGCGGCGGCGGCGGCGCGATGCGAAAGCGCACCGGCTTGCCGCCCACTGCAATGCGGTCACCGAAAGAGATGCGCTGGCCGATGTGGGCCGGCTCGCCGTTCACGGTGATGCGGCCTTCGACGATCATCTGCTCCATGTCGCGCCGCGAGCCCACGCCCGCCTGTGCGAGCACCTTGTGCAGCTTGGGCGCGTCCGGCTCGGCGGCCAGCACGCGGCGGCTGGCCTGGGCGGCGGCTTCGACGGCCGGCGCTGTGTTGTCGGCTTCCGGCTCGACGTCGAAGTCGCCCGACAGCACCTGCGCGAAGACTTCACCGACATCGGGCGCGGGCGGCCTGGGCTCGCTGGAAACCAGCGGCAAGCCATCGTCGTCTGCATCCTCGCGGCCGGGCGCGCGGTCGGCAGCGGCAGCATCGGTGTTGACGGGCGCCGCGTGCTCGCCTTCCGCTGGATGCTCCGCCCCTTCTTCAGCCCGTTCTGCAATCCGTTCGTCAACCCGCTCGCCGCCCCGGTCGCCACCACGGCGTCCGCGGCGGCGGTTGCGGCTGCGGCGGCTGCCTTCCGCCAACGCTGGCTCGCCGCCTGGCGGGGCGGCGGCCTCCGCCGCGGCGGGCGCAGCATCGGCTGGTGCGGTGTCGGCGTCTGCGCCGGAATCTGCGTCGGCGCGGGCCGCCGGCTCGTGCTGCGGTGCCGCAGGCGCAGGCGCAGGCGCCGCAACCGCAACCGCCGCCACGGGCATGAGCGGCGGAAACACGATGTCCCTGGGCGGCGCTGCGATCAGCACCGTGGCGGTTTCGGCTGCCACCTCGGCCAACACCTTCTTGCGGGGCGCCCGCTTGCGCTTGGGCGGCGCAGCGGCTTCACCGGGGTCGCCTGCATCGGCAACGGGGGCATCAGCGGTCGGGACGACCGGCGGCGGAAAATCGGCGTCGTTCGGGCTCATGCGCTCGCGTCGGTGGGGAAAGTGTTGTCGGGCAAGGGATGGGATGCGGTGACGGTGGGTAGGGGTTCGGGCGGCGCTTCAGCCTCGGCGTCCAGCGGCAGCGCGGTTTGCGCATCGCCCAGCAGTGACGCCTGCACCGGCGCGGTGTTCAGCGCCTCGAAGCTGGCCGCGGCCGGCAGCTTGCCGTCGATGGCTGGAAGCTGATCGAGGCTGGCCAGGCCCAGGTCGTCGAGGAACTGCCTGGAGGTGGCATACAGCGCCGGCCGGCCCGGCGCCTCGCGGTAGCCGATGGGCTCGATCCAGCCGCGTTCTTCGAGCTGCTTGACGATCTGGCTGCTCACCGTGACACCGCGGATGTCTTCGATGTCGCCGCGCGTCACCGGCTGCCGGTAGGCCACGATGGCCAGCGTCTCCATCGCCGCGCGTGAATAGCGGGGCGGCTTCTCGGGGTGCAGGCGGTCGAGGTACTCGCGCAGTTCCGGGCGGCTCTGGAAGCGCCAGCCGCTGGCCAGCGCGACCAGCTCGACGCCACGGCCGTCCCAGTCACGCGTGAGGTCGTCGAGCAGGCTGCGCAAGGTGTCGGTGCCGACCTGGTCGTCGAACAGCACGCGCATCTCGCGCAGCGGCAACGGCCGCTCGGCACAGATGAGCGCAGTCTCGAGGACTCGTTTGGCCTCCGATGTGTTCATGGCCTGGACTTGGGAACAGCCCTGCGTGTGGCAGGTGGCTTCTCGGGTTTGTTGGGGTCCGGCGGGGCCGGGGCGACGGGTCGCCGGGGCAGTCGGAGGTCGCGCGGCAACCAGTGCCAGCAGCGCTTCGACGCTCAATAGAGCCGCATTGTAACGCCAGCCACGGCCAGCCACGCTGCGGAAAAGTCCACCGGCGGCGGGCACTCGAACACCAGGGCCTCGCGGCTGACCGGATGGGCCAGTTCCAGCCGCACCGCGTGCAAGGCCTGGCGCTGCATGCCAAGGGCCGGCTTGCCGCCGTACAGCGCATCGGCCACCAGCGGGTGGCCCTGCGCCGCCAGGTGCACGCGGATCTGGTGGGTGCGGCCGGTGTGCAGCGTGCAGCGCAGCGCGCTGTAGCCCGCGTTGCCGGCCAGACGTTCGACATCGGTGCGCGCCGGGCGGCCGCCGGCCCCCACGGCCACCACCGCCATGCGCACGCGCACGGCGGGGTCGCGGCCGATGGGCGCCTCGATGCTCTGGACTGCCGGCATCAGCAGCCCCTGCGCCAGCGCAACGTAGCGGCGGTGCACGGCGCGCGCGGCGATGTCGCGCACCAGCGCCGTCACGGCCGCCAGCGTCTTGCCCACCATCATCACGCCCGAGGTGTCCTTGTCGAGCCGGTGCACGATGCCGGCGCGCGGCAGCACAGCAGCGCCGGCATGGTGGGCCAGCAGCCCGTTGAGCAGTGTGCCCGACCAGTTGCCCGGTGCCGGGTGCACCACCAGCCCTGCCGGCTTGTTCAGCACCAGCAGATGGTCGTCCTCGTGCAGCACGTCGAGCGCGATGGCTTCGGCGCGGAAGGCCAGGCTTTCGTCGGTGGGCACCAGGTCCACATCCAGCCGCTGGCCGGCGCGCAGCCGGCGCGACGCGGTGGCGGCAGCGCTGGCGTCCAGCCGCACATGGCCGCGCTCGATCAGTTGCTGAAGATGGCTGCGCGAGAACTCCGGCGCAAGCGCCACCAACGCCTTGTCCAGGCGCTGGCCGTGCAGCTCTGCCCCGACGAAGCGGGTGCGGGTTTCCACCGCGCCATCGGCGGGCTCGCCGGCCCCGTCGTCGTCGAGGGGCGGCGGGGGTGCGTCCCTATAATCTGCGCTCTGTTCTTTACCTGCCGCACGATTCCCGATGACGCTCTCCCTGTCGTGGCGCCCTGCGCTGTTGGCTCTGCTCGTTGCCACGCTCCAACTGGCGGGCTGCGGCTCGACGAAGGACGAATATGCCGGCAGGCCGGCCGAAAAATTGTATGCCGACGCCAAGGAAGACATGGACGCCGGCAGCTTCGACCGCGCCATCAAGGCGCTGGAACGGGTGGAGGGCCTGGCCGCCGGCAGCGTGCTGGCCCAGCAGGCGCAGGTGGACCTGGCCTATCTCTACTGGAAGACCGGCGAGAAGGCACAGGCGCTGAGCACGGTCGAGCGCTTCATCAAGCTCAACCCGTCCAGCCCGGGGCTGGACTACGCGCTGTTCCTGCGCGGCGTGATCAACTTCAACGACGATCTCGGCCTGCTGGGCAACTTTGCCGGGCAGGACCTGTCCGAGCGCGACCAGCGCGCGGCGCGTGACGCCTACCAGGCCTTCAAGCAACTGGTCGATCAGTTCCCGCAGTCGCGCTACACGCCGGATGCGAAGGCGCGCATGGAGTACATCGTCAACTCGCTGGCGTCGTATGAAGTGCATGTGGCGCGCTACTACCTGCGCCGCGGCGCCTATGTGGCGGCGGCCAACCGGGCGCAGCAGACAGTGACCGAATTCCAGCAGTCGCCGTCGGTCGAAGAAGCGCTCTACATCCTGGTGCAGAGCTACGACAAGCTCGACCTCACCGCGCTGCGCGACGACGCAGACCGCGTGCTGCGCAAAAACTTCCCCGACAGCCGCTATCTCGCCGAAGGCCTGGGCTCCGGCACGCGGCCCTGGTGGAAGCTCTGGTAGCGGCGCTGCCTGCGCCGGCCCGAGCCGGCTTCAGTGCCCGGCCGCCAGCGTGGCCAGCCAGTCCAGCGCCGCTTCCTCATCGGCCAGCCAGCCCATCGGCGGCAGCGCGGCACGCAGCCGCGCGCCATAGGCCATCTGGCGCATGCGCGGGTCGCACACCACCAGCAGGCCGCGGTCACTTTCGGTGCGGATCAGCCGGCCCGCGCCCTGCTTCAGCGACACCGCCGCCTCGGCCACGAAATAGTCGTTGAACGGGTTTCGGCCTGCGGTCTGCAACTGCTTGACGCGGGCCTCCACCAGCGGGTCGTTCGGCGGCGGGAAGGGCAGCTTGTCGATCAGCACGCATTGCAGCGCGTCGCCCGGCATGTCGATGCCTTCCCAGAAGCTCTGCGAGCCGATCAGCACCTTGCCGCGGCCATCGCCGTAGCGCTGCAGCAGCGCCCGCCGCGGCTGCGTGCCCTGCACCAGCAGTTCGAGCATGCGGCCGCCCTGCTCGGCCTCGGCGCGCAGCGCGTCGGCCACCAGCGGCAGCACGCGCAAGGTGGTGGTGAGCACGAAGCAACGGCCGTCCAGCGCACCGGCCAGGCGCGCCGCAAGGCGGCCCACAGCGGCTGGGTGCGCCGTCTCGTTGGGCTTGGGAAAGCGTGCCGGCACCCACAGCCGCGCGTGCGCCGCGTAGTCGAACGGGCTGCCCACGCGCAGCGTGGTGGCGTCTTCCAGCCCGGTGGCGGCGGTGAACCAGCTCAAGGCGGCGTCGTCACCCAGCGTGGCGGACGTGAAGACCCAGGCCTTGGGTGACAACTCGCGCTGCTCGGCCAGCATCTCGCGGATGTCCAGCGGCGACTCCACCAGCCGCGCCTGCAACGGCGACAGGTCGATCCAGCGCACATGGCCGTCTGCGGTTTCGCCTTCGAAGCGCGCGGCCAGGCTGGCCAGCGTGCGGGCGCGCTGTTCCAGCTTGGGAAAGTCGGGCCCCGTTTCGGCCACGCCGGCCAGCGCTTCGGCTGCCGCCAGCGCTGCCTGCGACAGCGCGCGCAGCGCAGGCACCAGTGCCTCGTCGGCGGCGCGCTCGTCCCAGCGCAGCTTGAGGATGCCGCGCACCTCGCCGAAAGCGCCGGCGCAAGCCAGGCGCAGCTCGCGTGCTGCGCGGTCCAGGGCCAGTTGCAGCTCGTGCCAGGGCTTGAGCCCGCGCGCCTGGGCCAGCCCGGCGGCCAGCATGTCGCGCGCCATGTCGATGGCCTGCCCGGTGCCCAGCGTGGTGCCGAGGAACTGCACCCCGGCCTCGACGAGCTGGTGTGCTTCGTCGAACACCGCCGCATCCACCGTGGGCAGCAGTTCGGCCACGCCGCTGTCGCGCAGCGCCATGTCGGCAAAGAACAGATGGTGGTTGACGACCACCAGATCGGCCGCCATCGCCTCGCGCCGCGCCTGCATCACATGGCAGTTGCGGTGTTGCGGGCACTCGGCGCCCAGGCAGTTGTCGCGCGTGGAGGTGACCAGCGGGATCACCGGCGAGCGGTCGTCCAGACCCTCGATCTCGGCCAGGTCGCCGCTGCGCGTGCCTTGCGCCCAGGTTTCGACACGGGCCAGCGCACGCACCGCGAAGCGGTCGGGCAACTGGGCGCTGTGGCGCGCCAGATCCAGCCGATGCCGGCACAGGTAGCTGGCGCGCCCCTTGAGCAATGCCATGCGCAGCGGCACGTTCAGCGCCTTGGCCAGGCGCGGCAGGTCACGCAGGAAGAGCTGGTCCTGCAGGCTCTTGGTGGCGGTGCTGACCAGCGCGCGCTTGCCCGACAACAGCAGCGGCACCAGGTAGGCGAAGGTCTTGCCGACCCCCGTGCCGGCTTCTGCCACCAGGGTGCCGCGGCCATCCACCGCCTGCGCCACATGCAACGCCAACTGGTCCTGTGCATCACGCGGCAGGAAGCCCGGCTCGTTGCGCGCGATAGGCCCGTCGGCCGAGAAAGCCTCGGCGACGTCGCTGGTCAGGCTCAAGCGTCCCGCCTTGCTGCGGCAGAAGGGCTCACGCGGGTTCCGGCGGATCGAGTTCGGTTTCGAGGTGCGCGATCTGGTCGCGCAAGCGCAGCCGCCGCTTCTTCAGGCGGCGGATGCTCAGATCGTCGGCCGGGTGGTCGAGCGGATTGCGGTCGATGAGGTTGTCGAGATCGGCGTGTTCCATGCGCAACTCGATCAGGCGGCGTTGCGGGGAATGCAGGTTCTCGTCCATTGCTGCACAAGTGAGGCCGGGGCCTGAGTTTATATTCAGTCCCATGGCTTCGAGCACGCTTCAAACCTTTCGTCTGACGGCGGCCACCGGGCTGCACCGGGGTGATCGGGCCTACCAGCAGGACCAGGTGGAAGTCATCGTCCACCCGCGCGCCAGCGGCTGCGCGCTGGCCGTGGTGGCCGACGGCATGGGCGGCAAGAGCGGTGGCCGCAAGGCGGCCGACCAGGTGCTGCTGACCAGCCGCCAGATCTTCGAGCGCTTCGTGCCGGCCGAAGACGACGCCGCCGAACTGCTGCGCCAACTGGTGATGGAATCGCACCTCATGATCAAGCTGACGGCCATCACCGCCGAGGAAGAACCGCACAGCACGGTGGCCGCCTTCATGGTGACGCCGACGCTGGAGTGCGACGTGGCGCACGCAGGCGACTCGCGCGTGTACCAGTTCCGCGGCCCCGAGATGGTGAAGCGCACGATCGACCACTCCTTCGTGCAGCGCCTCATCGACGAAGGCAAGATCAGCGAGGAAGCCGCCAACACCCACCCGCAGAGCAACCTGCTCACGGGCTGCCTGGGCACCCACGCCGACCCGCCGCTGAGCCTGTGGCACATCGATCGGCTGGAATTCGGCGACACGCTGCTGGCCTGCAGCGACGGCCTTTGGCACTACTTCACGCCGAAGGAGATCGGCGCCATCGTCCATGCGCTGCCGCCGCGCGAAGCCAGCGAGATGCTGGTCACCAAGGCGCGCCAGCGCGCCCGTGGCGCCGGCGACAACCTGTCGCTGGCCCTGGTGCGGGTGGACCCGCTGCGTTGAGCGGCTGAGCGGCGGAGCGGCTGGACGACAGGGCCGCTACGGCCTGACCGCGCCGCTGGCGGCCACTTCGGGCGGCAGCGGCAGGGGTGCGGACTTCTTCGGGTTGCGCGCCCGCTCTGCCTCCCTCGCGGCGATCTTCGCGCGGTCGTCGGCAGCGTCCTGGAGGCGCTGCCCGGCTGCTGCGGCGCGCCGTGCGGCTGCCTGTGCGTCGGCTGCGTCATCCCTGGGCCGGCGCGGCTCTCTGAGCACCGGCGCCGACCCGGCCCCGCCGGCCGGCCGCGTCACTGCCAGCGGCGGCGGCGGCGCCGGTGGCCGCGCCGCGGCCTGTTGCCGCTTGGCTTCCAGCGCCTGCAAGCGCGCCGCGCTGCGCTCCTTGCGCTCGGCCTCGTTGAGCTGAAGCTCCTGCTCACGCAGCACGTTCATCGCGTCGCGCCGCCTGGCCTTGACGTCGTTGATGCAGCCGGTGACGCCGAAGCGGCTGCGGCAAGCCGCTTCGTCGGCATCGAAGCGCGCCTTCAGCTCGCCACGCTGGCGCAGGATGCGGGCGCGTTCTTCCGATGGACTGGCCTGCGCGGCCTGCGCAGCCTGCGTGGCGCACAACAGCAGCAGCGCTGCGCCCAGGCTCCATGCGCGCCGCTTCATGTCAGCGACGTGTCCACATCGCGCCGCGCCAACGCCAGAAACTCTGCCGACTGCATCTCGCGCAGCCGCGAGACGGTGCGCGGAAACTCGTGCGCCAGCGGGCCTTCGGTGTACAGCGCTTCCGGCGGCACCGCGGCAGACAGGATCAGCTTGACGCGACGGTCGTACAGCACGTCCACCAGCCAGGTGAAGCGGCGGGCCTCGCTGGCCAGCCGCGGCGGCATCTGCGGCACGCCGGACAGCAGCACGCTGTGGAAGCGCGACGCGATCTCCAGGTAGTCGTTCTGCGAGCGCGGGCCGCCGCACAGCGTCTTGAAGTCGAACCACACCACGCCACCGGCACGCCGCAGGGCCGGCAATGCACGGTGCTCGATCTGCATCACCGGGTCGTCGTCGCGCGCTTCGGCCAGGCGTTCGAAGGCCGCCTGCATCGCCGCCTCGGCTTGCGGCCCGAGCGGGCACTGGTACATCTCCACCTGCTGCAGCGTGCGCTGCCGGTAGTCGATGCCGGCATCGACGTTGACCACTTCGAGCTGCGTCTTCAGCAGCTCGATGGCAGGCAGGATGCGCTCGCGGTGCAGCCCGTTGGGGTACAGCGCATCGGGGTGGAAGTTCGAGGTGGTGACGATGCTCACGCGGTTGTCGAACATCGACTGAAGCAGCCGGTGCAGGATCATCGCATCGGTGACGTCGGCGACATGGAACTCGTCGAAGCAGATCAGCCTGAAGCGGCGCGCGATGCGGCTGCCCAGTTCTACCAGCGGGTCGGCCGTGCCCTTCAAGTCTTGCAGCTCGCGGTGCACCTCGCGCATGAACTCGTGGAAGTGCAGCCGCGTCTTGCGCGTCAGCGGCACGGCCTGAAAGAAGCAGTCCATCAGAAAGCTCTTTCCCCGGCCCACGCCGCCGTGCATATAGACGCCGCGCGGGATGGGCGGGCGGATCAGCAGCTTGGTGATGGCGTTGCGGCGACGTGCCTTGTAGTCGGCCCACTCGGTTTCGCAACGTTCGAGCGCGGTGACGGCAAGCAGTTGCGCGCCGTCGGCCACGTAGCCGCGCTCGGCCAGCGTGGCTTCGAAGAGTGCACGGACCGCCACGGAGTCAGAAATTCAAGGTCCGCTTGTCCACCGCGAGCGCGGCTTCCTTGGTCGCTTCGCTCAAGGAGGGGTGGGCATGGCAGATGCGCGCGATGTCTTCGCTGCTGGCGCGGAACTCCATTGCCACCACGGCCTCGGCGATCAGCTCGCTGGCCATCGGGCCGACGATGTGCACGCCCAGTATTTCATCGGTGGCCGCGTCGGCCAACATCTTCACCATGCCGGTGGTGTCGCCCAGCGCCCGCGCGCGGCCGTTGGCCATGAAAGGGAAGCTGCCCGCCTTGTAGGCGCGGCCTGCGGCCTTGAGCTGCTGCTCGGTCTGGCCGACCCAGGCGATCTCCGGGCTGGTGTAGATCACCCACGGGATGGTGTTGAAGTTGACGTGGCCGTGCTGCCCGGCAATGCGCTCGGCCACCGCCACGCCTTCCTCCTCGGCCTTGTGCGCCAGCATCGGGCCGCGCACCACGTCACCCACGGCCCAGACACCTGGCAGGTTGGTCCGGCACTCGGCATCCACCACGATGGCGCCGCGCTCGTCGAGCTTCAGGCCCACCGCTTCGGCGTTCAGCCCGGTGGTGTTGGGCACGCGGCCGATGGAGACGATGAGCCTGTCCACGTCCAGCGTCCGGGCGGCGCCCTTGGCGTCGGTGAATGCGACCGAGACGCCGGCCTTGCCCGGCTTCACCGCGCCGACCTTGACGCCGAGTTCGATCTTCAAGCCCTGCTTCGTGAACGCCTTGAAAGCCTCCTTGGCGATCTGCTCATCGACCGCGCCCAGGAAGGTGGGCAGTGCTTCCAGCACCGTGACCTCGGCGCCCAGCCGGCGCCAGACCGAGCCCATTTCGAGCCCGATCACGCCCGAGCCGATAAGGCCCAGCTTCTTCGGCACGCCGGGGATGCGCAGTGCGCCGTCGTTGCTGAGCACCCGCTCTTCGTCGAAGGGCGTGCCGGGCAAGGCCCGCGCATTCGAGCCGGTGGCCAGGATCACCTGCTTGGCCACCAGCACTTCGTCGCCGACGGCGATCTCCCAGCCTCCATCGGTCGCCTTGGTGAACGACCCACGGCCGTGGAAGAAGCTGACCTTGTTCTTCTTGAACAGGTACAGGATGCCGTCGTTGTTCTGCTTGACCACGGCGTCCTTGCGGCCGAGCATCTTCCTCACGTCGATGCTCAAGTCCTTCAGCCCGATGCCATGGTCGGCAAAGGCATGGCCGGCGTGCTCGAAGTGCTCGCTGGACTGCAGCAGCGCCTTGCTCGGAATGCAGCCGACGTTGGTGCAGGTGCCGCCCGGTGCGGGGCCGCCCTTGTCGTTCTTCCACTCGTCGATGCAGGCAGTGTTGAAGCCGAGCTGCGACGCGCGGATGGCGGCGATGTAGCCGCCCGGGCCGCCGCCGACGACGATGACGTCGAATGGTGTGGACATGCGTGCCTTCAGATGTCGAACAGCAGACGCGCCGGGTCTTCCAGCGCTTCCTTCATCGCCACCAGGCCGAGCACGGCCTCGCGGCCGTCGATGATGCGGTGGTCGTAGCTCATCGCCAGGTAGTTCATCGGGCGGACGACGACCTGCCCGTTCTCCACCACTGCGCGGTCCTTCGTGGCGTGCACGCCGAGGATCGCGCTCTGCGGCGGGTTGATGATGGGCGTGCTGAGCATCGAGCCGAAGACGCCGCCGTTGCTGATGGAGAAGGTGCCGCCGGACAGTTCGTCCATCGACAGCTTGCCTTCGCCGGCCTTCTTGCCGTACTCGGCGATCTTCTTCTCGATGTCGGCAAAGCTCATCTGGTCGGCGTTGCGCAGCACCGGCACCACCAGCCCGCGCGGCGAGCCGACGGCGATGCCGATGTCGAAATAGCCGTGATAGACGATGTCGTTGCCATCGACGCTGGCGTTGATCACCGGGTACTTCTTCAGCGCCGCGACGGCCGCCTTCACGAAGAAGCTCATGAAGCCGATCTTTGTGCCGTGCTCCTTTTCGAACTTCTCCTGGAAGCGCTTGCGCATCTCCATCACCGGCGCCATGTTGACCTCGTTGAAGGTCGTCAGGATCGCGTTGGTGGCCTGGCTTTGCAGCAGCCGCTCGGCAATGCGGGCGCGCAGGCGCGACATCGGCACGCGCTGCTCCGGGCGGTCACCGAGGTTGGCCGACGGCGGCGCCGGCACTGCCGGCAAGGACCTGGCGACGGCCGGCGCCTGCGGCACCATCAGCGGCGCCGGTGCCGGCGCCGGCCTGGGCGCGGCAATGGCACCGAGCACGTCGCCCTTGGTCACGCGGCCGTCCTTGCCGGTGCCCGGCACCGCGCCGGCAGACATGTTGTTGTCGGCCATCAGCTTGGCGGCCGCGGGCATCGCGATATCGCTTTTGCTGGCGGCTTGCGGTGGCGCGAGGGGTGCGGGTGCAGGTGCAGGTGCGGGTGCGGGTGCAGGTGCGGACACAGCGGTGCTGACGGGCGCCGGTGGCGCGGCTGGCGTCGCCTTGCCGTCGGTGTCGATGCGTGCAATGACCTCTTCGGCCACGACGGTGTCGCCGTCGTTGCGCACCAGCTCGGCCATCACGCCGTCAGCGGGCGACGGCACTTCCAGCACCACCTTGTCGGTCTCGATCTCGATCAGGATCTCGTCCATCGCCACGGCGTCGCCGGGCTTCTTCTTCCATTGCAGCAGGGTTGCTTCGGCCACCGATTCCGACAATTGCGGAACCTTCACTTCTACGATTGACATGTCGATCTCAGCGTTGTTATTTGGAAAGCACGAAACCCTTGAGCTTGCCGAAAGCCTGGTCGAGCAGCGCCTTCTGCTGCTCCTGGTGCAGGTGGGAATAGCCGACGGCAGGTGACGCCGATGCGGGCCGCCCGGCGTAGCCGAGCTTCTGCCCTTCGAGCATGTTCTCGTGCACGTAGTGCTGCACGAAGAACCAGGCGCCCTGGTTCTGCGGCTCGTCCTGGCACCAGACCACGTCGGTGGCGTTGGGAAAGCGCTTCATCTCGGCCGCGAAGGCCTTGTGCGGGAACGGGTAGAGCTGCTCCACGCGCAGGATGGCCACGTCCCAGGCTTTGCGCTCGTCGCGCTTCCTGATCAGGTCGTAGGCCACCTTGCCGGAGCAGCAGATCACTCGTCTGACCTTGTCGCCCTCGATCTCGTCACGCGTCGGGCCGATCACCGTGCGGAAGTCCTGCTTGGTGAACTCGGACAGCGGCGAGGTGGCGTCTTTCGCGCGCAGCAGCGACTTGGGCGTGAACACGATCAGCGGCTTGCGGAACTGGCGCACCATCTGCCGGCGCAGCAGGTGGAAGATCTGGCTGGCCGAGGTGGGCTGCACGATCTGCATGTTGTTGTCGGCGGCCAGTTGCATGAAGCGCTCGAGCCGGGCCGAGCTGTGCTCCGGGCCCTGGCCTTCGTAGCCGTGCGGCAGCAGCAGCGTCAGGCCGTTGGCACGGCCCCATTTCACTTCGCCCGACGCGATGAACTGGTCGATCACCACCTGCGCGCCGTTGACGAAGTCGCCGAACTGCGCCTCCCAGAGCGTCAGCGTGTTGGGCTCGGCGCTGGCGTAGCCGTACTCGAAGCCGAGCACCGCTTCTTCGGACAACAGCGAGTCGATCACGACGAAAGGCGCCTGCCCATCGGCCACGTTGTGCAAGGGCACGTAGGTGCCGGTGTCCCACTTCTCGCGGTTCTGGTCGTGCAGCACGGCGTGGCGGTGGGTGAAGGTGCCGCGCGCGGAGTCTTCACCGGACAGCCGCACGCCGTAGCCGCTGGACACCAGCGAGGCATAGGCCAGCGTCTCGCCCATGCCCCAATCGACGTTGATCTCGCCACGCCCCATCGCGGCGCGGTCGGCGATCACCTTCTCGACCAGCGGGTGGACCTTGAAGTTGGCGGGAATGGTGGTCAGCCGCTCTGCCAGGCGCTTGATCTCGGCCAGCGGCAGCGCGGTGTCGGCAGCGTCCGTCCACTTCTTGCCGAGGAAGGGCGCCCAGTCCACCGCGTACTTGCTCTTGTAGTTGGTCAGCACCGGGTCGGCGGTGTGGCGGCCTTCGTCCATCGCGGCGCGGAAGCCCTTGACCATCGCATCGGGCCCGTCGGGCGGCAGCAGCCCCTGCGTGACCAGCTTGTCGCCGTAGAGCCTGCGCGTGCCGGGGTGCTGGGCGATCTTCTTGTACATCAGCGGCTGCGTCAGGCTCGGGGTGTCCTGCTCGTTGTGGCCCAGCTTGCGGAAGCAGATGATGTCCACCACCACGTCTTTCTTGAACTGCTGGCGGTAGTCCATCGCGAGCTGGGTGCACAGCACCACGGCTTCGGGGTCGTCGCCGTTGACGTGCAGCACCGGCGCTTCGATCATCTTCACCACGTCGCTGCAGTACAGCGTGGAGCGGCTGTCGCGCGGGTCACTGGTGGTGAAGCCGATCTGGTTGTTGATCACCACATGCACCGTGCCGCCGGTGAAGTAGCCGCGCGTCTGTGCCAGTGCCAGCGTCTCCATCACCACGCCCTGGCCGGCGAAGGCCGCATCGCCATGCACCAGCACCGGCAGCACCTGCGCACCGGTGAGGTCACCACGGCGGTCCATCCGGGCCTTGACCGAGCCTTCCACCACCGGGTTGACGATCTCCAGGTGGCTCGGGTTGAAGGCCAGGCTCAGGTGCACCGGGCCGCCCGGCGTGGTGACGTCGCTGCTGAAGCCCTGGTGGTATTTCACGTCGCCCGACGGCAGCGCTTCGGGCGCCGTGTGGTCGAACTCTGCGAAGAGATCGGCCGGCATCTTGCCCAGCGTGTTGACCAGCACGTTGAGCCGGCCGCGGTGCGCCATGCCGATGACGATTTCCTGCACGCCCTGCGAGCCGGCGCGCTGCACCAGTTCGTCCATCGAGACGATGAAACTCTCGCCGCCTTCGAGCGAAAAGCGCTTCTGGCCAACGTACTTGGTGTGCAGGTAGCGCTCCAGCCCTTCGGATGCAGTCAGCCGTTCGAGGATGTGCTTCTTCTCGTCGGCCGTGAAGGTGGGCTTGCTGCGGATGGACTCCAGCCGCTCCTGCCACCAGCGCTTCTCGGTCGGGTCGGTGCAGTGCATGAACTCGGGGCCGACGGTGCCGCAATAGGTTTCGCGCAGCGCCTGCACGATCTGCCGCAGACTGGTGCTTTCGGCCTTGCTGAAATAGGTGTTGGTGGCCGAGAACTCGATGTCCATGTCGGACTCGGTCAGGTCGTAGAACGCCGGCTCCAGCTCGGGGATCTTCGGGCGCTCGGTGCGCTTGAGCGGGTCGAGGTCGGCCCAGCGGCTGCCGAGAAAGCGGTAGGCGGCGATCAGGCTTTGCACATGCACCTGCTTGCGCGCAACGGCCAGGTCGGCCTCGCTGGCCTTCAGTGCAAAGGCGTTTGCCTTGGCCCGCTGCGCGAACGATTCGATCACCGGCGCATGCGCCACGTCACGCGTTTCGCTGCCGTCGCCGGCGGGCACATGCTGGAGGTTGTCGAAGTAGGCGCGCCAGTTCTCGGGCACGCTGCCGGGGTTGTCGAGATAGGCCTCGTACAACTCTTCCACGTAGGGCGCGTTGCCACCGAACAGGTACGAGTTCGACCTGTATTGCTGCATCATCTTTCGCTCACCTTTCGCCCCCGGTTTCCAAGGGCTTCGATGGGTTGATCAACCTTCCGCTGCCCCGGCTCGACCGGTTGGCGGATTGCGACCCGCCCTGCTGCCATGAAGTCGTGCAACAGCAAGGGGACGGAAGGACCTGTGTCTTCAACTCAAACTGTAGCACCGCGGTCTTGCCACCATGGCCGCAATTGGCCGGTGCAAGCGCCGCTGATCGGCGGCCTCTCCCGGCGCCTGGCGCGCACAGTCGGCAGACCATGGCACCAGCGCGCGTGATCTACCTGCATGCAGCCGCACCTGCCAAGCCGGCGTACGGCCAGCGCTGCAACGGCTGCGGGCTGTGCTGCGCCGCCGCGCCCTGCCCCCTGGGCATGCTGATCTCGCGCCGGCGCCAAGGCGCTTGTGTGGCGCTGCTGTGGAGCGAAGCGCAGCAGCGCTACCTGTGCGGCGCCGTGGCCGCGCCGCAGCGCCATCTGCCGTGGCTGCCGGCCGCACTGGCGCGCTGGCTGGCCTGGCGCTGGATCTCGGCGGCCAGCGGCTGCGACGCCGACATCGAGCCGGCCTGAGAGCTCGACGCACTGAAGCACTGACGCACTCACGCTTGCGGGTTCCACCCGCTGGCAGCGCGCTGGCACGGCTCTAGCATGCGGCCTTCTCTTTTGTCGTGAAGGGTGTACTGCATGAATCTGAAAGCCTTGTTGGCGGCGCTGGCGCTGGGTGCAGCGCTGCTGGGCGCGGGCACTGCCGTCAGCGCGCAAACGCTGCGCTGGGCGGCGCAGAACGACATCCTCACGCTGGACCCGCACTCGCAGAACCATGCGACGACCAACGCGATCCTGATGCACGCCTACGAGGGCCTCACGCGCTACGGGCCGACTTACGAGATCGAGCCTGCGCTGGCCACCAAGTGGGCCTTCATCAGCCCGACCCAGGTGCGCTTCGACCTGCGCCGCGGCGTCAAATTCCAGGACGGCACGCCGTTCACGGCCGACGACGTGGTGTTCTCGTTCAACCGCATCCGCCAGCCGCAGGGCACGATGCAGATCTACGTGACCGGCATCAACGAGATCAAGAAGATCGACGACTACACCGTCGATCTCATCCTCGCCGGCCCCAGCCCCATCCTGCTGCGCAACATCATCGACTTCCGCATCATGAGCCGCACCTGGGCCGAGAAGAACCGCACCGCCAGCGTGCAGGACTACAAAGCAAAGGAAGAGAACTACGCCTCGCGCAACGTGATGGGCACCGGTGCCTACCGCATCCTGAGCTGGCAGCCCGAGCAGCGCATCATGATGGCGCGCAACGACGGCTGGTGGGACAAGACGCCGGGCAACATCGCGCAGGTGGTCTATACGCCGATCAAATCGGAATCCACCCGCGTGGCGGCCTTGCTGTCCGGCGATGTCGATCTGCTGACCGACGTGCCGACGCAGGACATGGACCGACTGCGCGCCGACAAGAAGCTGAAGGTCATCGACGGGCCCGAGGTGCGCACCATCTACCTGGCGCCTGACATCGGCAGCCCGGAGCTGAAGTACTCCAGCGTGAAAGGCAAGAACCCGTTCGCCGACAAGCGCGTGCGCCAGGCGCTGAGCATGGCCATCGACCGCGAAGGCATCAAGCGCAACATCATGCGCGGCATGTCCATCCCGGCAGGAATCATGGTGGCACCCGGCGTCAACGGCAACAGCAAGGACATCGACGTGCCCACCAAGGCCGACCCCGAGGCCGCCAAGAAGCTGCTGGCCGATGCGGGCTACCCTGATGGCTTCGAGGTGCGGCTGAACTGCTCCAACAACCGCTACGTCAACGACGAGAAGATCTGCCAGGCCATCAGCGTGATGTGGGCGCGCATCGGCGTGAAGGTCAGCCTCGTCACAGAGAGCATGGCCACCTTCAGCGTCAAGTTCCAGAACTTCGACACCTCGCTGTACATGCTGGGCTGGGGCGTGGCCACCTACGACGCGCAGTACACCATCCAGTCGCTGGTGCGCACCAAGAGCACGGGCTCGGACGGCAACTACAACTTCTCGCGCATCAGCGACCCGGTGGTGGACAAGCTGACCGACGCGATGAAGAGCGAAACCGACGTCGCCAAGCGCAACTCGATGATCAAGGAGGCGCTGCTGCGCATCAAGGACGAAGTGCTGCTGATCCCGCTGCATCACCAGATGCGGCCCTGGGTGATGAAGGCCAACGTCAGCACCTTGCACCGGTCCGATGACCGGCCCGAGGCGCGCTTCGCGTCGATCAAGTAGCCGGGCCACACCGCGGGATCAGGCAGCGAGCGCGTCCTTCTTGATCCGGCCGGCCTGCATGATGAGTTGCAGGCCGTTGGCGGGCGACGCCAGCATCGCCAGGCCGTCGGTGGGGTCGCCGTCCACCACCAGCAGGTCGGCCCAGGCGCCAGCCACCAATTGGCCGATGCGGCCTTCCTGGCGCATCAGCCGCGCGGCCACGATGGTGGCGCTCTGCAGTGCTTCCACCGGCGACATGGCGGCCAGCCGCAGCGCGAACTCGCCCGATTGCCGGTCGTGCATGTGGCCCAGCAGATCGGTGCCGAAGACCACCGGCACGCCTTCTGCACGCGCGATGCGCACCGCGTCGATGCCGCGGTCTTGCACATGCTGCAGCTTGTCGAGCATGGCCGGCGACCAGCCGAGCCGCGTGCCTTCGGCCGCCAGCGCGGCGTAGGTGGACAGCGTGGGCACCAGATAGGCACCGTGGCTCTTCATCACGCGGGCGGTGGCTTCGTCGATGAGGTTGCCATGCTCGATGCTGCGCACGCCGGCCTGCACCGCGCGGGTCACGGCCCTGGGCGAATAGGCATGCGCCAGCGCGTACAGGTTTGCAGCTTCGGCTTCCTCGACCGCGGCGCGCAATTCCTCCAGCGAAAACTGCGTGCCTTCCAGCGGGTCGGTCGGGCTGCTGATGCCGCCACCGGCCATGATCTTGATCTGGTTGGCGCCATTGCGCACCTGCTCGCGCACGGCGCGACGCACCTCGCCCACGCCGTCGGCAATGGCGCCCACCAACCCGAGGCCGGCGCAAGCGCAGAACATCTCGCGCGAGGCCACGCCCTTGGGCCGCATGTCGGCATGGCCGCCGGTCTGCGAGATGGGCCGGCCGGCGATGAACAGGCGCGGGCCTTCGAAGAGGCCGCGCTCGACAGCTTCCTGCAAGCCGAAATCGGCACCCGCAGCGTCGCGCACGGTGGTGAAGCCGCGCTCCAGCATGCCGCGCAGGATGGCGCTGCTCTGCGCCGTCACCAGCGACGGCGGCTGCAGCGCCAGGCCGACCAGGTCATGCGAGGCGGCCACCACATGCACGTGGGCGTCGATCAAGCCCGGCAGCACCGCGCGGCCGGCCACGTCGATGACCTGCGCGGCATCCACCGCAATCGGCTCCTGCGTCACTGCGACGATGCGCTCGCCTTCGATGACGATGCTGCTGCCCGGCCGCATCACGCCGGCCACGCTGTCGAAGACGTTCGCGTTGCGGATGACCTGGCGCAGCAGCATCGCTCAGGCAGGCAGTGACAGCCGCGCGCGTGCCGCGTCGTACTCGCGCTGCAGCCGGGCCACCAGCGCCGCCGCGGGCACCACCTTGTCCACCGCGGCGATGCCCTGGCCGCAACCCCAGATGTCTTTCCAGGCCTTCTTGGCGTCACCGCCGAAGTTCATCTTGCTGGGGTCGCTTTCCGGCAGGTTGTCCGGGTCCATGCCGGCATTGCGGACCGACGGCTTGAGGTAGTTGCCGTGCACGCCGGTGAACAGGCTGGAATAGACGATGTCGTCGCTGCTGCTGTCCACGATGCACTGCTTGTAGGCGTCTGACGCGCGGGCTTCGTCGGTGGCGATGAAGGCCGAGCCGATGTAGGCGAAGTCGGCGCCCATTGCCAGCGCAGCCAGCACCGCATCGCCGGTGGCGATGGCGCCGCTGAGGGCGACCGGGCCGCTGAACCACTGGCGAATCTCCTGGATCAGCGCGAACGGGCTCTTCACGCCCGCATGGCCGCCGGCACCGGCTGCCACCGCCACCAGGCCGTCGGCGCCCTTCTCGATGGCCTTCTTCGCAAAGGCGTTGTTGATGATGTCGTGCAGGACGATGCCGCCCCAGGCGTGCACCGCGTCGTTGACGTCGGTGCGCGCGCCCAGCGACGTGATGACGATGGGCACCTTGTACTTGGCGCAGACCTGCATGTCGTGGGCCAGCCGGTCGTTGCTCTTGTGGACGATCTGGTTGATCGCAAATGGCGCGGCTTTCTGCTCGGGGTGTTCACGGTCCCAGGCGGCCAGCGTTTCGGTGATCTCGGCCAGCCACTCGTCGAGCTGCTCGGCCGGGCGCGCGTTGAGCGACGGCATCGAGCCGACGATGCCGGCGGTGCACTGCGCGATCACGAGCTTCGGGTTGCTGACGATGAACAGCGGCGAGCCGATGACCGGCAGGCGCAACTGTTGAAGAACCGGCGGCAAGCGCATCTAGAAGGCCTCCAAGGCAAGGGCGGTGACGGCTTCTGCGCCTTCGACGATGGTGTCGCGCAGCGCAGGAGCCTTGACGAGAATGTGGTCGCCGTAGAAGCGCGCGGTGGCGATCTTGGCTTGCATGAAGGCGGTGTCGGTGTTGTCCGAAGGCTTGGACAGCGCGTCTTCGGCGGCGATCAACGCACGCGCCATCTGCCAGCCAGCCACCACGGTGCCGGCCAGCATGAGATAGGGCACGCTGCCGCCGAAGACTGCGTTCGGGCTGGCCTTGCTCTGGCCGGCAACGAAGTCCACCGCGTCGAGAAAGGCGCGGCGGCCGGCGGCCAGGCGCTTGGCCATGGCCTTGCAGGCGGCGCTGCTGCGGGCGTTCAACGCGCCTTCGGTGGCCTCGATCTGCCCGGCAATGGCACGCGCTGTCTGGCCGCCATCACGCGCCGTCTTGCGGCCGACCAGGTCGTTGGCCTGGATGGCGGTGGTGCCTTCGTAGATGGTCAGGATCTTCGCGTCGCGCAGGTATTGCGCGGCGCCGGTTTCCTCGATGAAGCCCATGCCGCCATGCACCTGGACCCCGAGGCTGGCCACCTCCAGGCTCATCTCGGTGGACAGGCCCTTGACCAGCGGCACCATGAATTCGTAGAACGCCTGGTTCTGCTTGCGCACCTCGGCATCGGCGTGGGCGTGGGCAGCGTCGAAGGCGCTTGCCGCCACCAGCGCCATCGCGCGGCAGCCCTCGGTGTAGGCGCGCATCGTCATCAGCATGCGGCGCACATCGGGGTGGTGGATGATGGGCGCAGCGCTGGCCATCGAGCCGTCCACCGGCCGGCTCTGCACGCGGTCCCGCGCGTAGGCCACGGCCTTCTGATAGGCCCGCTCGGCCAGCGCGATGCCTTGCACGCCGACGCCAAAGCGGGCGGCGTTCATCATGATGAACATGGCCTCCAGGCCGCGGTTTTCCTGGCCGATGAGGTAAGCCTCGGCGCCGCCGTGGTCACCGTACTGCAGCACCGCCGTCGGGCTGGCCTTGATGCCTAGCTTGTGCTCGATGCTGACGCAGAAGACGTCGTTGCGGCGGCCATCGGCCAGCACCTTGGGGCAGATGAACAGCGAGATGCCCTTCACGCCCTCCGGCGCGCCCTGCACCCGCGCCAGCACCAGGTGGACGATGTTGTCCGCCATGTCGTGCTCGCCGTAGGTGATGTAGATCTTGGTGCCGAAGAGCTTGTAGCTGCCGTCGGGCTGCGGCTCGGCGCGGGTGCGCACC
This sequence comes from uncultured Rubrivivax sp., assembly GCA_964244245.1. Lineage (GTDB taxonomy): Bacteria > Pseudomonadota > Gammaproteobacteria > Burkholderiales > Burkholderiaceae_C > Rubrivivax. The sequence continues at coordinate 45,226 of CAXTHW010000017.1, forward strand.
ATGCTGAGGTCGCTGCCGGCCTGCGGCTCGGTCAGGTTCATCGAGCCTGTCCAACTGCCGTCGATCATCTTCGGCAGATAAGTCGATTGCTGCTCCGGCGTGCCGGCGGTCAGCAGCGCCTCGATGGCGCCGTCGGTCAGCAGCGGGCACAGCGCGAAGCTGAGGTTGGCGCTGTTGACCATCTCGCTGCAGGCGGCGCCGATCAGCTTGGGCAAGCCCTGGCCGCCGAACTGCACCGGGTGCTGCAAGCCCTGCCAGCCACCTTCGGCAAACTGGCGGAAGGCCTGCCTGAAGCCCGGCGTCGTGGTCACCACGCCGTCTTTGAACGACGACGGGTTCTGGTCACCGGCCCAGTTCAGCGGCGCCACCACGTCCTGGTTGAAGCGGGCGCATTCCTCCAGCACCGCGGCGGCGGTGTCGTAGCCTGCGTCTTCGAAGCCCGGCAGGGCGGCCAGCGCGTCGATGCCGGCCAGCTCCTTCATCACGAACAGCATGTCCTTGACGGGTGCGCGGTAGCTCATGTGCATGTCTCCAGATCGATCCAGACGGAAAAAGGGCGCCCTGTCGGCGCCCTTCGCTGCCTGCGTCTTACAGGCTCTTGACCAGCTCGGGCACCGCCGTGAAGAGATCGGCCTCCAGCCCGTAGTCGGCCACGCTGAAGATCGGCGCCTCGGCGTCTTTGTTGATCGCGACGATGACCTTGCTGTCCTTCATGCCGGCCAGGTGCTGGATGGCGCCCGAGATGCCCGCGGCGATGTAGAGCTGCGGCGCGACGATCTTGCCCGTCTGCCCCACCTGCCAGTCGTTCGGCGCGTAGCCGGCATCGACTGCGGCGCGGCTGGCGCCGAGTGCGGCGCCCAGCTTGTCGGCCAGCGGCGTCAGCACCTCGGTGAACTTGTCGCTGGAGCCCAGCGCCCGGCCGCCGCTGACGATGATCTTCGCCGCCGTCAGCTCGGGCCGGTCGCTCTTGGCGATCTCGCTGCCGACGAAGCTGGAGATGCCGGCATCGGCCACCGCAGCCAGCGTCTCGACCGGCGCGCTGCCACCGCTGGCGGCTGCGGGGTCGAAGCCGGTGGTGCGCACGGTGATCACCTTGGTGGCGTCGGTGCTCTGCACGGTGGCGATGGCGTTGCCGGCGTAGATCGGGCGCTCGAAGGTGTCGGCGCTGATGATCTTGGTGGCGTCGCTGATCTGCGCCACGTCGAGCAGCGCGGCCACGCGCGGCGCCACGTTCTTGCCACTGGCGGTGGCGGGGAAGAGGATGTGGCTGTAGGCCTGCGCGATGCTGACCACCTGCGCGGCCACGTTCTCGGCCAGGCCGTGGTCCAGTGTGGGCGCATCGGCGTGCAACACCTTGGTGACGCCGGCGATCTGCGCCGCGGCGGCAGCAGCGGCGGCGGCATTGCTGCCGGCGACCAACACATGCACCTCGCCCCCGCAAGCCAGTGCGGCCGTCACGGTGTTCAGCGTGGCGCCCTTGATGGACGCGTTGTCGTGTTCGGCAATGACGAGAGCAGCCATCTCAAATCACCTTCGCTTCGTTCTTCAGCTTGGCCACCAGCGTGGCGACATCGGGCACCTTGACACCGGCGCCGCGCTTGGGCGGCTCCACGACCTTCAGCGTCTTGATGCGCGGCGTGACATCCACGCCGAGGTCGGCCGGCTTGAAGACGTCGAGCGTCTTCTTCTTCGCCTTCATGATGTTCGGCAGCGTGACATAACGCGGCTCGTTCAGGCGCAGGTCGGTCGTCACGATGGCCGGCAGCTTGATCTTCAGCGTCTCCGAGCCACCATCGACTTCGCGCGTGACGTTGGCGTATTTCTGGCCGTTCTCGTCGGCCACCTCGACCTTGGATGCGAAGGTTGCCTGCGGCAGGCCGGCCAGCGCGGCCAGCATCTGGCCGGTCTGGTTGCAGTCGTCGTCGATGGCCTGCTTGCCCAGAATCACCAGCCCGGGCTGCTCTTTGTCGATCAGCGCCTTCAGCAGCTTTGCCACGGCCAGCGGCTGAAGTTCATCGGCACATTCGATCAGGATGGCGCGGTCGGCGCCGATGGCCATCGCGGTGCGCAGCGTCTCGCTGCACTGGGTGACGCCGCAGGACACCGCGATGATCTCGGTGACGACGCCCTTCTCCTTCAGCCGCACCGCCTCTTCGACGGCGATCTCGTCGAAGGGGTTCATGCTCATCTTGACGTTGGCGATATCGACGCCGCTGCCGTCGGACCTGACGCGCACCTTGACGTTGTAATCCACCACCCGCTTGACGGGGACCAGCACCTTCATGACCTGCGGCTCCTGAGCTTTGTATTGCGTGAACGTGACCGCAGATTCTAGTCGGCGGCCCCTCCCGAAAGGGTCGCGAGCGCGGGAAATCGAACGGTCGTTCTATTCTAGCGCGGCCGAGCTGGCCGCTGGCGGCTGCTGCGCCACGCTGGTGGTGCCGGGAGCGGGGCTCGAACCCGCATGCCCCCTTTCGGAGGCGGCGGATTTTAAGTCCGCTGCGTATGCCTGTTTCGCCATCCCGGCGCCCGCGGCATTATCCGGCGGCGCAAGCGCCAGCCCGCGGCGCCCAGACCGAGAAGCCAGAGTGCATAGGTCGCCGGCTCCGGCACAGGCACCGCGACGACCTGGAAATTGCCCGAGCCGTTGAGGTTCAACGTCAATTGCGTGACGCTGTAAACCGGCGACATGGCGGCAAAGCTGGCGCCGGCCAGCACCGTGTTCCAGGTCTGGCCCGCCGTGAAGGTGCTCGACAAGCCGCTTTCGGTGCCGCCTGCAGTTTGCGACAGCAAGAAGGTGTCCAGATCGAACTGCCCCGATGCGCCGAACGCGTTCGGATCGGTGTTGCCGAGGAAATTGAAGACGACCTGGACGTTGCCGAAGCTGAAGCTGCTGCCATCGGTCAGCACGATGTTGTCAACAGCGAAGCCGGTGCCGGTGTCCTGCACGTCCAGCATCAGCGTGGAGCCGCTGCCGTTGCTGATGCCGCCGTTGATCGTCACCCGCCCCGGCGAATTGCCCGGAGAGATGGTGCCGCGGTTGACCACGCTGCCCACGATCGTGCCGCCGCTGCCGCTGAGCGTGCCCAGGCTGCCGATCTCGACGGTTTGCGCGGTCAGCGTGCTGGCGTCCAGGCGCAAGCTTGCGGTGCCGGTATTGCCGGCGGCCGAGCTGCCAATGCCGACGTAGCTGGCGCTCACGCTGGAGCCGCTGTTCACGTCGAGCAGGCCCACGCCGCCAGCCAGGCCGCCGACAAGGACACTGCCGCCAACGACCGACAGCGAGCTGCCGCCGCTGAACGTGGCGCTGCCGTTGCCGTCCCAGCCGATGCGGGCGATGCCCAGCCCGGCTGCTGCGGCAACCGTGACCGACGAGCCGTTGGACACCGTGACGGTGCCGGTGCCCAGCGGGTTCACCGGCGTGCCGCCGACGTTGAACGCCGCGCCCTTGCTGCTGCCGTTGGTGACCGTCACGGTGCTGCCGTTGGTGATGGTGGCGGTGCCGGTGCCGCCCCGGTTGCCGACCGTCATTGCAGCGCCGACCGGCGTGCTGCCGTTGGTCTGCTCGCCGGCCAGTTGCAGCGTGCCGCCATCGACGAGCAGCGTGCCGTTGCCTCCTGCGGCGCGGCCGACGTTGAGCACGATCGCCTCCATCCTGCCGCCAGCCAGCACACTCAGGCTGCCGCTGCTGTTGAAGCGGCCGACGCCGATGAAGCCGTCGCCGCCGGTCGCGCGCAGCACGCTGCCGCTGCCGTTGACGGTGGCCGCGCCCGTGCCGCCCTGCACGGTGTCGCTGTTGCCGCCGATGTGGATGAAGTTGCCGCTGACGAGCGAGCCGCCGGCCACCGACAGGGTGCCGTTGCCGCCGACCTCGCGCCCGACGAAGACCGTGCGCGTGTTGCCGACGTCCAGCGTGCTGGCGCCGGTCAGCGTCATCGACCCGGTCCCCGAGCGGCCGATTGCCACCGAGCCCCCAGCCACCGGGCCGCCGACGGTCAGCGACGAGCCGCCGCTCAAGGTCACCGTGCCGGTGCCGCCGCTGACGAACTGGTCGCCGCCGATCGACATGCCGCCGGCCAGCACCGACGCGTTGATGCTGAAGCTGGCGCCGTTGCCCATCGCCAGCGTGCCGCTGCCGCCGCTGCCACGGCCTATCGTCGAGCCGGCGCCGGCGTTGGTGCTGTCGGTGCGGTAGCCGTCGAGCGCGACTGTCGCGTTGTCGATCGAGAGGGTGCCGCTGCCGCATTCGCCGACGAGCAGGCTGGTGGTGGAGACGCGGCCCTGGTCGAGAACGCTCAGCGTGCCCGTGCTGCCCGCGCCCCGGCCGACGCCGATGAAACGGTCGTAACCGGCCAGCAGGATTTCCGACCCGCTGCCCGTGACGGTGGCGCTGCCCGTGCCGGAGCTGGTGCTTCGGCCGCCGATGTTCAGGTTGGTCGCCCGCGCGTTGGTCGCGTCGGACACCGCGTTGCCGGTCATCAGCAGCTTGCCGCCGCCGCTGACGACCAGCGTGCCGGATGTCGTCAGCGGGTTGTCGTTGCCGACCGCAACGAAGGGATTGAAGTTGTCGGCGGTGCCGGCCGGCACGCCGAGCGACGTGGAAACGATCTCGACCACCGACCCGCTGCCGCTGATCGTCAGGCTGCCGCTGCTGCCGATGCCGCGGCCGAGAATGATGCCGGGGCTGCTGGTGGCATGCGTGTCGCCGCCCGCGTTGCCCAGCTCCCAGCGCCCGCCGTTGGAGACGGTGACGCTGCCGGTGCCGCCGTCACGGCCGACGTTTGCGAACGCAGGTGCATTGGCAGAGTTGCCGGCGTTGCCGAACGCCACGCCGAACTGGCTCAGGCGCGACCCAGCGCCGTCGATCGTCACCGTGCCGGTGGCAGCGTCGCGGCCGACGTTGACGAACAGCGTCGATGCCGTTGCACCGGACAGCACGTTGAACGAGCCGACGGCGCCGACGCCGCTGCGGCCGACCTGCAGCACCGGGTTGACGCCGACCATCACCAGGCTCGACCCGGCGCCGACGATGCTCAGCGTGCCGTTGCCGCCACCGGTGGCGATGTTGACAAAGTCGTTCGGGCCCGGGCCGCCTGTGCCGTCGATACGCAGCGTGGCGCCGTTGGCGACCGTGACAACGCCGGTGGCCCGTGCGCCGGCTGCGATGGTGATGCCCGCTGCCCCGTTGTCAACCGTGTTCGGGCCGACGGCCCAGCGCGAGCCGGCGCCGTTGACCAGCACCGTGGCGAACGAGTGCTCGCTGCCGGTCTCGCCCGGCGTGCCGGACGGCGCGATGCCGACCCGGGCCCCTGCGGTGACCAGCGAGCCGCCGGCCAGCACGTTGACCGATGCGTTGGTGGTACCGCCCGGCATGCCGAAATCGAAGCCGCTGCTGGCGAGCGTAAAGACGCTGGCCTTGCCGACTTCGAAACCGCGGCCCGTGCGCAACTCGGAGCCGGCGCCGGTGATGGTCAACGACCCGGTCGAACCGGCGCCATTGCCGACGAAGCTGTAGCAGTTGGCGCAGCCGGCGGTGTTGGTGGCCGCATCGAGCACAGCGCCGCCGGAGACCGTCAGCGAGCCGGTGCCCCAGTCAGCAATCGCAAGCCGGGTGCTCGCCGTGCCGTTGAGCGTGACCAGCGTTGCGGGGCCGCTGACACTGACGCTGCCGCTGCCCGTGCCGCCCTGCGCAATGATCAGGCCGGCGGCGGTGAGCTGAGCCCCGCTCAAAGCTGCAAAGCTCCCGACGGCGCCGTTGCCGACCCCGAGCGTGTTGCTGCCGAAGTTCAGAACGGCGGTGTTGACGTCGATGGGAAACAGGTCGATCGGGTCGGTGTACACCGAGCCGGTCTGGTCGTAGAACGGTGCGGCTGTTGCCGGCAGTGCGGCCAGTGCAGCGACGGCAGCCGCGGAAGTGGCAATGGCAATGGCGTGCAGCGGCAGTGCGGCGCGCAGCGCGCCGTGGCGGTGAGGGCTCATGTGTTGTTCTCCTGGCCCGCGGTTGTGCTGTTGCGGATGCCGTGCTCAATGTCACAGATCGGCGCGGCCAGGGGAAGCGGAGACATCCGCAGTTCGGATGAGCGCAACCCTTCGAATTAGGGAATTTCCGGGCTTACCCGCCTGCGCCGAGCAGCACACGCCCGGTGTGGATGCCGGCGCGCACGTTGAAGTCTGCAATGCCATGGCGCGATTGCACGCCGGCAGCGGCGCGGCGCGTGTCGTCGATGATCGCCAGGCCGGCACAGACCGCCGATTCGACGTCGTCCTCGTGCGATGACTCGGTGCCGAATGCCGCCAGCAAGCCGTCGCCGGTGTACTGCAGCACCCGGCCGTGGTGGGCCTCGACGATGGCGGTGTAGCGCCGCAGCGCGCCGTCCATCACCGCGCTGATCGCCTCAGGCGACAGGCGTTGCCCGATGGCGGTGGAGCCCACCACGTCAACGAACAGCGCAGACACCTGGCGCAACCGCTGCGCCGGCTGCAGCGCAGCGTCTGGCTCGGCGAGTTGGCGCCGAAGCGCCGCGGTCGCCGCGTCAACCACCGCGTCACCGAGAACGCCGCGCTGCGCTTCGAGCGCGGTGATCGCGGCGCCTAGCTGTTGCGGTGTCTGCCCCATCGCCCGAGCAGCCATGTGGCTGCAAAGCCCAGTCGGCGCCGAGCCTAAGCGATTGTTGGCCGCAGCGCACGCACTGCCGCGTGGCGACGGTCCGACGGATTGATGAAGATCGGGTGGAGGCGCGATCCGGAGTCGAACCGGACTGACCGGATTTGCAATCCGGGGCATAACCGCTTTGCTATCGCGCCGCTGAATCGAATGAAATCGATTCTGTCAAAAAAAGAAAGGAAGCCGCAGCTTCCTTCTCATGGTCTTCTCTTGATCTTCTTTTGAACTTTTTCTTGTCGGTGTTCTTTTGCGTCAATCCTGGAGCGGGAGAAGAGTCTCGAACTCTCGACCTCAACCTTGGCAAGGTTGCGCTCTACCAACTGAGCTACTCCCGCGTCGAGCCTCGCAGTATATGCGATGCCGGCAGCATGGCGCAAGGCTCAGTGCGGCAAGGCGTCTCCGGTGCCCACCGGCGCTGCTGCTTCCGGCTTGGCGACGACAACGTCCTTCGGCAGCACCGCGTCGTCGTCAGGCAGGCCCTCGGGCATGCGCTCCAGCGCGATCCGCAACACCTGGTCGATCCACTTGACCGGCACGATCTCCAGGTTGTTTTTTGCGTTCTCGGGGATGTCCTGCAAGTCCTTCACGTTCTCTTCGGGGATCAGCACGGTCTTCACGCCACCGCGGTGGGCTGCCAGCAGCTTTTCCTTCAGGCCGCCGATGCCGGTGACTTCGCCACGCAGCGTGATCTCGCCCGTCATCGCCACGTCGGCCCGCACCGGGATGCCGGACAAGGCCGACACCAGTGCCGTGGTCATCGCCGCGCCGGCGCTCGGCCCGTCTTTCGGGGTGGCGCCATCGGGAACGTGGATGTGGATGTCGCGCTTCTCGAACACCTCGTCCTTCAGGCCGAGGCGCCTTGCGCGTGAACGCACCACCGTCCGTGCCGCTTCGACCGACTCTTTCATCACGTCGCCCAGCGACCCGGTGCGGATGATGTTGCCCTTGCCGGGCATCACGGCGGCTTCGATGGTCAGCAGGTCGCCGCCGACTTCGGTCCACGCCAGGCCGACGACCTGGCCGACCTGGTTCTTCTTCTCGGCGCGGCCGAAGTCGTATTTGCGCACGCCCAGGAAGTCGTTCAGGTTCTCGTCGGTGACGGTGACCTTGGCTTCGTACTTCTTCAGCGCGATGCCCTTGACCACCTTGCGACAGATCTTGCCGATCTCGCGTTCGAGAGAACGCACGCCGGCCTCGCGGGTGTAGTAGCGCAGGATGGCGCGCAGCGCCGATTCCGCGATCTCCATCTCGCCGTCTTTGACGCCGTTGTTCTTCTGCTGCTTGGGCAGCAGATAGCGCTGCGCGATGTTGAGCTTCTCGTCTTCGGTATAGCCGGCCAGACGTATCACTTCCATCCGGTCCAGCAATGCTGGCGGGATGTTCATGCTGTTGCTGGTGGCGACGAACATCACGTCCGACAGGTCGAAATCGACCTCGACGTAGTGGTCGCTGAAGGTGTGGTTCTGCTCCGGGTCCAGCACTTCCAGCAGCGCGGACGACGGGTCACCGCGAAAATCCATGCCCAGCTTGTCGATCTCGTCCAGCAGGAACAGCGGGTTGCGCGTGCCGATCTTGGAGAGGCTTTGCAGCACCTTGCCCGGCATGCTGCCGATGTAGGTGCGGCGGTGGCCGCGGATCTCGGCTTCGTCGCGCATGCCGCCCAGCGCCATGCGGACGAATTTGCGCCCGGTGGCGCGCGCAACGCTCTGGCCGAGCGAGGTCTTGCCGACGCCCGGCGGGCCGACCAGGCAGAGGATGGGCGCCTTGACCTTGTCCACGCGCTGCTGCACCGCAAGGTATTCGAGGATGCGGTCCTTGACCTTGTCGAGGCCGAAATGGTCTTCGTTCAGCACCACTTCGGCATTGGCCAGGTCGTGCTTGATCTTGGTCTTCTTCGCCCACGGCAGGTTGATCAGCGTGTCGATGAAGTTGCGCACCACCGTGGCCTCTGCGCTCATCGGCGACATCAGCTTGAGCTTCTTCAACTCGCTCTCGGCCTTCTTGCGCGCCTCTTTGCTCATCTTGGCGGCGACGATCTTCTTTTCCAGGTCTTCGAGGTCGGCACCTTCTTCGCCGTCGCCCAACTCCTTCTGAATCGCCTTGACCTGCTCGTTCAGGTAGTACTCGCGCTGGCTCTTCTCCATCTGTCGCTTCACGCGGCCGCGAATGCGCTTTTCCACCTGAAGGATATCGACCTCGTGCTCCAGCAGTTCCAGCAGCTTCTCAAGCCGCTTCGGTGTGGAGAACAGGTCCAGCACCGACTGCTTGGCTTCCAGCTTCAATGGCAGGTGCGCGGCGATGGTGTCTGCCAGGCGGCCGGGGTCGTCGATGCCCGCGATGCTGGTCAGGATCTCGGGCGGGATCTTCTTGTTCAGCTTGACGTACTGGTCGAACTGCTGCGTCACCGCGCGGCGCAGTGCTTCGACCTCCGGCGTGGCCTCGCCCACCGGCTGCACCGGCGCGACTTCGCCGACGAAGTGCTCACCGTTGTCGATGATGCTCAGCGTGTTGGCGCGCTGTATGCCTTCGACGAGCACCTTCACGGTGCCGTCCGGCAGCTTCAGCATCTGAAGGATGCTGGAGACACAGCCGATCTCGAACATGTCGTCGGGCTTGGGCTCGTCCTTGCCGGCGGCCTTCTGCGCCACCAGCATGATCTGGCGGCCGGCTTCCATGGCGGCTTCGAGCGCCTTGATCGACTTCGGCCGGCCCACGAACAGCGGGATGACCATGTGAGGGAACACCACCACGTCGCGCAGCGGCAGCAGCGGCAGCGTGATCGGGTCGCTCGGAAGAATGGGATGTCCGGACATTCAAACCTCTCTTTCTCAGGCCCACTTGGGGCCCGAGCGGGTTAATGCAAGATGACGGGGAAGGTGCCGCGGGCAGCAGCAGCGCGCAATCAGGCGCTGGCTTTCTTTTCCCGGTACACCAGCAGCGGCTTGGCGCCGTCTTCGATGATGTGCTCGTCGATGACGACCTTGGCCACGCCGTCCAGCGTGGGCAGGTCGAACATGGTGTCGATGAGCGACTGCTCCATGATGGAGCGCAGGCCGCGCGCGCCGGTCTTGCGCGCGAGCGCCTTGCGCGCGATGGCCAGCAGCGCAGAGTTGCGGATCTCGAGCTCGACGCCATCCATCGCAAACAGCTTCTGGTACTGCTTGACCAGCGCGTTGCGCGGCTCGGTGAGGATCTGGATCATCGCCTCTTCGGTCAGCTCGCCGAGCGTGGCCACCACCGGCAGGCGGCCGACCAGTTCGGGGATGAGGCCGAACTTGATCAGGTCTTCCGGCTCCGCTTCACGGAAGAGGTCGCTCACCTTCTTCTCGTGCTTGCTGTGCACGGTGGCGGCAAAGCCGATGCCCGACTTCTCGGTGCGGTTCTGGATGACCTTTTCGAGCCCGTCGAAAGCGCCGCCGCAGATGAACAGGATATTGGTGGTGTCGATCTGCAGGAAGTCCTGGTTCGGGTGCTTGCGCCCGCCCTGCGGCGGCACGCTGGCCATCGTGCCTTCCACCAGCTTCAGCAGCGCCTGCTGCACGCCTTCACCCGACACGTCGCGCGTGATGCTGGGGTTGTCGGCTTTGCGGCTGATCTTGTCGATTTCGTCGATATAGACGATGCCGCGCTGCGCGCGCTCGACGTCGTAGTTGCAGTTCTGAAGCAGCTTCTGGATGATGTTCTCGACGTCCTCACCCACGTAGCCGGCTTCGGTCAGCGTGGTGGCGTCGGCAATCACGAAAGGCACGTTGAGCAGCCGCGCCAGCGTCTGCGCGAGCAGCGTCTTGCCCGAGCCGGTGGGCCCGATCAACAGGATGTTGCTCTTGGTCAGCTCGACCTCGTCTTTGGACACCCCGGCGCCCATGTGCTTCAGGCGCTTGTAGTGGTTATAGACGGCCACCGACAGCGTGCGCTTGGCGGCGTCCTGGCCGATCACGTACTGGTCGAGGCTGCCCTTGATCTCGCTGGGGATCGGCAGGTCGGACTTGGCGGCCTTGGCGCCGCCGCTGTCGGCCGGCACTTCGTCGCGGATGATGTCGTTGCACAGCTCGATGCACTCGTCGCAGATGAAGACCGACGGCCCGGCGATGAGCTTCTTCACCTCGTGCTGGCTCTTGCCGCAGAAGGAGCAGTACAGGACTTTCTCGCCGGAGGCGCCCTTCTTGTCGGCCATGTCAGTGTGTGTCAGCGAAATTCCACGAGCGTGCGAGAAGCATCATAGACGAACTGCCCATGCGGCTTCGGCACGGAAAAGGCCGGCTTTCCCCGCCAGAAGATGCTGCCGTCAGACCCGTTTTTCAAGCACCTGGTCGATCAGCCCGTAGTCCTTGGCCTCGCTGGGCGACAGCCACATGTCGCGCTCCATGTCGGCCTCGATCTTGGCCACCGGCTGGCCGGTGCGCTCGGCATAGATGCGGTTGAGCTGCTCGCGGGTCTTGATGATCTCGCGCGCCTGGATCTCGATGTCGCTCGCCTGGCCCTGGGCGCCGCCGGACGGCTGGTGCAGCATCACCCGCGAGTTGGGCAGCGCGGCGCGCTTGCCCTTGGCGCCGGCCATCAGCAGAAAGCTGCCCATGCTGGCCGCCATGCCCATGCACAGCGTGGACACCTCAGGCTTGATGAAGTTCATCGTGTCGAACACCGACAGGCCGGCGCTGACGCTGCCGCCCGGCGAGTTGATGTACAGGAAGATGTCCTTGTCCGGGTTCTCGCTCTCCAGGAACAGCATCTGGGCGCAGACGAGGTTGGCGACATGGTCGTTCACCGGCCCGACGAGGAACACGATGCGCTCCTTGAGCAGCCGGCTGTAGATGTCGTAGGCACGCTCGCCGCGGCCCGACGTTTCGATCACCATGGGCACCATGCCCAACCCTCTTGTTTCGATCATTGCAATTCCTTCGGGCCGTTCAGGCGGCCGCCATCAACTCGTCAAACGGTAGCACCTTGTCGGTGACCTTGGCTTGCGACAGGACGAACGCGGTGACGTTGTTCTCGATGACCATGGACTCCACTTCAGACATGCGCTTGCGGTCGCTCAGGTACCAGCGCATCACCTCGGCCGGCTTCTCGTAGCTCTGGCTCATCTCTTCGATGTGGGCGCGCAACTGGTCGGGCTTGGCCTGCAGGTTGTTGGCCCGCACCAGTTCCGTCACCACCAGGCCCAGCCGCACGCGGCGCTCGGCTTGCGGCCGGAAGATGTCTTCCGACAGCGGCACCGTGTCGGCGTCTTTCACGCCGCGCTGCTTGAGGTCGGCGCGCGCCTGCTCGATCAGCCGGCCCACTTCATTGGCCACCAGCGCATTGGGGACATCGAGTTCGGCGGCGTTCAGCAGCGCGTCCATCACGGCGGCCTTGTTGCGCGCCATCACGCGAAATTTCACCTCGCGTTCGAGGTTGCGCTTGACGTCGGCGCGCAGCCCTTCGACGCTGCCTTCGGCGATGCCGAGCGCCTTGGCGAAGGCCTCGTCCACCACGGGCAGGTTCTGGCTTTCGATCTTCTTCATCGTGACCAGGAAGTCGGCTTCCTTGCCGGCCACATCGGCACCGTGGTAGTCGGCCGGAAACTGCAGCGGGAAGGTCTTGTTGTCGCCCACCTTCATGCCGCGCACGGCCTTGTCGAACTGCTCCAGCATCTGCCCTTCGCCGATGATGAACTGGAAGGCCTCGGCCTTGCCGCCGGCAAAGGGCTCGCCGTCGATCTTGCCTTCGAAGTCGATGCTCACACGGTCGGCCTCCTCGGCGCCTTCTGCCGCCGGGCGCTGGGCAAAGGTGCGGCGCTGCTTGCGCAGGATCTCGACCGTGCGGTCGATGGCGGCCTCGGTCACGTCGGCGGTCACGCGCTCCACCTCGGCCTGCGCCAGGTCGCCGATCCGGACCTCGGGATAGACCTCGAAGGTGGCGTCGAAAGCCAGCTCGCCGTCACCAGCCTGCTCTTTCTGCGTGATGCGCGGGGCGCCGGCCACACGCAAGCGGGCTTCGTTGGTCGCCTCGTTGAAGGCCTGGCCGACGCGGTCGTTCACCACCTCGTACTGCACCGAATAGCCGTAGCGCTGGGTCACCACCGACATCGGCACCTTGCCGGGCCGGAAGCCGTCTGCCTTGACGGTGCGCGACAGCTTCTTCAGGCGGGTTTCGACCTCGCCGCTGATCACGCTGGACGGCAGCGACAGCGTGATGCGGCGTTCTAGTTTTTCGAGGGTTTCGACGTTGACGGCCATGGTGTGTCTCGGGTCTTGGGCTGGAGAGTTCGACAAGGGCTGGTGCGCGGGGCGGGACTCGAACCCGCACACCCGTGAAGGCGTCAGGACCTAAACCTGGTGCGTCTGCCAATTTCGCCACCCGCGCAACGGGAATGGGCCGCTGCTGCGGCCCATCGTTCGGTAAGCGCCGATTTTAGCCTGCCGCGGCGGGCGCTCCGGCGGGCGGTTTGCCTTCGTCGCGTTTGACGCGGAACCATGCCGCATACATGGCCGGCAGCGCCAGCAGCGTCAGCACGGTGGCCACCAGCAGCCCGCCCATGATGGCCACCGCCATCGGCCCCCAGAACACGCTGCGCGACAGCGGGATCATCGCCAGCACGGCGGCCGCGGCCGTCAGCACGATGGGCCGGAAGCGGCGCACGGCAGACTCGACGATGGCGTCCCAGGTGGGCACGCCGCGCGAGCGGTCCTGCTCGATCTGGTCGATCAGGATCACCGAATTGCGCATGATCATGCCCATCAGCGCGATCACCCCGAGCAGCGCGACGAAGCCGAACGGCCGGTTCAGCACCAGCAGTGCGGCGGCCACGCCGGCAATGCCCAGCGGCCCGGTGAGGAACACCAGCACCGCGCGGCTGAAGCTGTGCAGTTGCAGCATCAGCAAGGTGAAGATGATGAACAGCATCACCGGCACGCCGGCCACGATGGAGCCGGTGCCCTTGCTGCTTTCCTCCACCGCGCCGGCCACCTCGATGCGGTAGCCCGGCGGCATCTTCGCCATCAGCGCCTGAAGTTGCGGCCAGACCTGCGCCGTGACGGTCGGCCCCTGCACGCCTTCGACCACGTCGCCCTGCACGGTGATGGCGTAGTCGCGCCCTTCACGCCACAGAACGCCAGGCTCCCAGGCGAAGCCGACCTTGGCGATCTGCAGCATCGGCACGGCACGGCCGCTGCTGGTGGGCATGTAGGCGTTGCCGATGTCGGTGATGGCGTTGCGCTCGTCCTCGGGCTGGCGCAGCACGATGTCGATGAGCTTGTCGTTCTCGCGGTACTGGCCGATGGTGTTGCCGGACAAAATGGTTCTGGACGCCTGCGCCAGCGTCTGGCTGGTGACGCCGAGTGCGCGCGCCTTGTCCTGGTCGATCTCCAGGCGCAGCACCTTGATGCTCTCGTTCCAGTTGTCGTTGACGCCGCGCATGCTGGCGTTGGCGCGCAGCAGTTCCTTGGCCTGGTCGGCCCACTGGCGCAGCGGCCCGACCTCGGTGCCCACCACGCGGAACTGCACCGGGTAGGGCACCGGCGGCCCGTTGGGCAGCAGCTTGACGCGGCCGCGCACCTCGGGGAACTCTTCGGCCAGCAGGCGCGGCAGGCGCAGCCGCAGCGCCTCGCGCTCTTTCAAGTCTTTCGGCAGCACGATGGTCTGGCTGACGTTGCTCTGCGGGAAGATCTGGTCCAGCGGCAGATAAAAGCGCGGCACGCCCGAGCCCACCCAGGTGCTCACCGTCGCCACGCCGGGCTCGCTGCGCATGCGCGCCTCGAAGCGCCGCGCCACCGCGTCGCTCTGCTGGATGGTCGAGCCTTCGGGCAACCACAGATCGACAAGGATCTCGGGCCGGCTGGAGTCAGGGAAGAACTGCTGCTGCACCCGGCCCATGCCCACGATGCCCAACGCGAAGATCAACACGGTGATCGCGATGGTCCACCAGCGGTGCTGCACGCACCAGCCCACCGCACGGCGAAAGCGCGCATAGAACGGCGTGTCGAACAGCTCGTGCGGCTGGCCATCACCGGCGCCTTCCTTGGTGTGCGTGCGCAGCAGCAGCGCGCCGAGGTAAGGCACGAAATAGACCGACACCACCCAGGAGATGATGAGCGCAGCAGCCGTCACCGCAAAGATGGCGAAGGTGTACTCGCCGGTGACCGACTTGGCCATGCCGATGGGCAAAAAGCCGGCCGCGGTGATCAGCGTGCCGGTCAGCATGGGCATCGCCGTCACGTCGTAGGCGAAGGTGGCGGCACGCATCTTGTCGTAGCCTTCTTCGAGCTTGCGGACCATCATCTCCACCGCGATGATGGCGTCGTCCACCAAGAGCCCGAGCGCGATGATCAGCGAGCCGAGCGATATCTTGTGCAGGCCCACGCCCCAGTAGAACATCGTCACGAAGGTGATGGCCAGCACCAGCGGGATGGTGATGCCCACCACCAGCCCGGGCCAGATGTCCAGCGTGGGCCGCCAACTGCCCGGCTTGAAATGCAGGCCCAGGCTGATGAAGCTGACCGCCAGCACGATGATCACCGCCTCGATCAGCACGCCGACGAATTCACCCACCGAGCGGGACACCGCGGTCGGCTGGTCCTGCATCTGCACCAGCGTGATGCCCACCGGCAGATCGGCCTGCACCTTGGCCGTGGCTGCCTTCAGCGCCTTGCCCAGCGCGATGATGTCGCCGCCCTTGGCCATCGAGATGCCGAGCGCCACCACTTGCTGCCCCTGGTGGTGCACCATCACGCTCGGCGGGTCCACGTAGGCGCGGCGGATCTCGGCCAGATCGCCCAGGCGCAAGCTGCTGGCCGCGCCCGTGGCCGTGTTGGTGGTGCGGATGGGAAAGCGCCGCAACTCCTCGACCGAGTTGAACTGGCCGCCGATGCGCACCTGCAGGTTCTCGCTGCCGGCGTTCAGCAGCCCGGCTCCTTCCACCGCGTTCTGCGCGCCGATCTGGGCGATGACCTGGTTCATGTCCAGGCCCATCTGCGCCAGCCGCTTCTGCGAGATCTCGATGAACACCTTCTCGGCCTGGGCGCCGAACAGCTCGACCTTGGCGACGTCGGGCACGCGCAGCAGTTGCTGGCGCACGCGCTCGGCATAGACGCGCACGTCTTCGGCGCTGAAGCCGTCTGCGGCCAGCGCGTAGATCGAGCCATAGACGTCGCCGAAGTCGTCGTTGAAGACCGGGCCGATGACGCCGGCAGGCAAGGTGCTGCGCATGTCCGCCACCCGCTTGCGCGCCTGGTACCAACTGTTGGTGACGTCTTTCGGCGGCGACGAATCCTTCAGGTCCAGGATGGTCAGCGATTCGCCCGGCTTCGTGTAGCTGCGGATCTTGTTGGCATAGGGCACTTCCTGCAGCGTCTTCTCGATCTTGTCGGTGACCTGTTCGGCCATCTGCTGCGCGGTGGCGCCGGGCCAGAAGGCCTGCACCACCATCGCGCGGAAGGTGAAAGGCGGGTCTTCGTCCTGCCCGAGCTGAAAGTAGGCGGCAAAGCCCAGCACCATCAGCACCACCATCAGGTAGCGCGTGAGCGCCGGGTGTTCGAGCGCCCAGCGCGAGACGTTGAACTGCGATGCGGGCACGGCGCCGCCGGCGATGTCGGCCTGCATGGCGTCAGCGCGCTGCGGTGGCGGACGCCGCGGCGGTGGCGGTGGCGCCCGGCCCGTCGAACAGCTTGACCTTCTGGCCCGGCGTCAGCACATGCACGCCGGCCGTCACGACGAGCTGGCCAGGGCTCAGCCCGCTGGCCACCACCACGCTGTTGCCATCGGCACCCGCCACCGCGATGGGCTGCACTTGGACCGTCATGCTGGCCTTGTCCACCAGCCAGACTGCCGTCTTGCCCTGCTGCTGCGTCACTGCCGTCAGCGGCAGCTTGGCCACGCCGTCCATGCGCGGCAGCGCCAGCAGCACGCTGGCCGTCTGCCCGAGTTGCACGCTGGCGTTGCCCAGGTCGGCCTTGACGAGGAAGGTGCGCGTGGCCGGGTCGGCCGCTGCCGCCACCTCGCGCACGGTGGCCGGCAGCGTCTGTGCGTTGCCCCACAGCCGCACCTGCAGCCCGCCCGGCTTGCCGAGCAGGGCGCGCAGGCCGGGCGTGGCGTCTTCGGGCACCGCGAAGACGGCATCGCGCGGGCCGTCGTGGGCAAGCCGCAGCACCGGCGTGCCGGCGGTCAGCACCGCGCCGGGCTCGGCTTCGACGGCCGTCACCACGCCAGGCACGGCGGCGCGCAGCGTGCTGTAGGCCGTCTGGTTGCCTTGCACGCTGGCCTGCGCGCGGGTCTGCTCGAACTGCGCCTGCGCGGCCTTCAGCGTGGTGTCGCGGCGCTCCAGTTCGGCGCTGCTGATGAAGCCCTGGTCGCGCAAGTCCTTGTAGCGCCTGAAGTCGGCAACGGCGAGGTCGAGGTTGACCTTGGCCGACTGCGCGGTGGCCGCGGCGGCGGCCTGTTGCAGGCGCAGATCTTCCGGGTCCAGCTCGGCGAGCGGCGCGCCGGCGGCGACATGCTGGCCCACCTCGGCCTGGCGGCGCGTCATCTTGCCCGCCACCCGGAACCCCAGCCGGGACTCCGTGCGTGCACGCACCTCGGCGGCGAATTCGTGCACGCCGCCGGCGCTGTCGGCCGAGACCGTCATCGTGCGCACTGCGCGCACCGGCTCGGGTGCCGGCTCCTGCCGCGAACAGGCCGCCAAGGCTGCAAACAACGGCAGCAACAGAACGAGATGGGCGTTGTGCATGATCCCCGCGCGACAAGTTAATGACTGACTGGTCAGTAATATAGGGGAGCGGTCGGGGCGGTGTCAACGCTTCTTCTCAGGCCTTCCGGGCAGGCCGGGAAGCCGCGGCAGGCAGGCGAGAATCACGCCGTGAGCGTTGACCACTACGAAAATTTTCCCGTCGCCTCGGTGCTCTGCCCACCCGCGCTGCGGCCGGCCGTGGTGGCCATCTACCACTTCGCGCGCACGGCGGACGACATCGCCGACGAGGGCGACGCAGCACCGGCCGAGCGCCTGGCCGCCCTGGCCGCCTACCGTGCAGAGTTGGCCGCTGCCTGCCAGGGCGCCGCGGCGGGCAGCCGCTGGCCCGCGGTGTTTTTGCCGCTGGCGCGGCAGCTTCGCGCATTCGCGCTGCCACCCGCGCTGCTGCACGCGCTTCTCGACGCCTTCGAGCAGGACGTGCGCAACCCGCCGTATGCCGACGAGGCGGCGCTGCTCGACTACTGCCGGCGCTCTGCCAACCCGATCGGCCGGCTGCTGCTGCATTTGTACGGCGTCAACGACGCACTGTCGCTGCGCCGCGCCGACGCCATCTGCAGCGCGTTGCAACTCATCAACTTCTGGCAGGACCTGAGCGTGGACGGCCCGCGCGGCCGCATCTACGTGCCGCGTGACGCGCTGCACCGCGCCGGCCTGACGCCGGCCGATCTGCAACAGCGCCGCGACAGCCCTGCCGCGCGCGCGCTGGTGCGCAGCCTGTGCCACGGCGCCCGCACGCTGATGCTGGAAGGCGCGCCGCTGGCCGCCACGCTGCCCGGCCGCGCCGGGCTGGAGCTGGCGCTGGTGGTACAGGGCGGGCTGCGCGTCCTGGAGAAGATCGCGCGCATGGACCACGCCACGCTGCTGCGGCGGCCGCGGCTGTCGGCCGCCGATGCGCCGCTGTTGCTGTGGCGTGCGCTGCGCCGGCGCGGCAGATGACGAAGGCGAAGCCGACACCGATGACGCCGCAGCAGTACGTGCAGGACAAGGCCGCCAAAAGCGGCTCGTCGTTCTACTACGCCTTCCTCTTCCTGCCGCCGCCGCGGCGTGCGGCCATCACCGCGTTCTACGCCTTCTGCCGCGAGGTGGACGACGTGGTCGATGAGATGCAGGACCCGTCGGTGGCGGCCAGCAAGCTGCACTGGTGGCGCAAGGAAGTGGCCGAAGCCTTTGCCGGCCGGCCCACGCACCCGGTGTTGCAGGCGCTGCTGCCGCTGGCCGCCGCGCACGGCATTCACGCGGCCCACCTCGACGCCGTGATCGACGGCTGCCAGATCGACCTGGAGCAGACGCGCTTCCTCGACTACCCGGCGCTACAGCGCTACTGCCATCTGGTGGCAGGCGTGGTGGGCGAGGTGGCGGCCAACATCTTCGGCCGCAGCCAGGACAGCACGGTGCTCTACGCCCACAAGCTGGGCCTGGCGATGCAGTTGACCAACATCATCCGCGACGTGGGCGACGACGCGCGGCGTGGCCGGATCTACCTGCCGGTGGCGGAGTTGCAGCGCTTCGACGTCAAGGCGCACGAGATCCTCAAGCGCGATGCGCCCTGGGGCTACAGCGAGCGCTTCACCGCGCTGATGCGCTTCCAGGCCGAGCGCGCGCACGCCGCCTATGACGAAGCGCTGGCGCTGCTGCCCGATGCCGACCGCCAGCCGCAGAAGCCAGGGCTGATGATGGCCAACATCTACCGCACGCTGCTGCGCGAGATCGAGGCGCAGGGCTTCCAGGTGCTGCACCAGCGCACCTCGCTGACACCGCTGCGCAAGCTCTGGATCGCCGCGCGCACGCATGTGCTGGGGCGGTGACGGCGCTGTCCGTGGCCGTGGTGGGCGCCGGCTGGGCCGGGCTGGCCGCCGCGGTGCGCGCCTGCCAAGCGGGGCACCATGTCACGGTGTACGACATGGCTGCGCAGGCCGGCGGCCGCGCGCGCAGCGTGCAGACCGATGGCCTGGCGCTGGACAACGGCCAGCACATCCTCATCGGCGCCTACACGCGCACGCTGGCCCTGATGGACACCGTGGGCGCCGACGCGGCCACGCTGCTGCACCGCATGCCGCTGACGCTGCGCTACGCTGACGGCCGCGGCCTGCAATCCCCCGGCGGCCCTGCGGCGCTGGGCTTTGCACGCGCCGTTGCCGGGTGCGTGGGCTGGACCTGGGGCGACCGCATCGCACTGCTGGCCACCGCTGCCGGCTGGGCGGCAAGAGGTTTTCGCTGCGCGCCCGGCTTGAGCGTCGATGCCTTGTGCAAACGCCTGCCGCCGCGCGTGCGCCAGTTGCTGATCGATCCGCTGTGCGTGGCCGCGCTCAACACGCCAGCCGCGGATGCCAGCGCTGCGGTCTTCCTGCGCGTGCTGCGCGACGCCTTGTTCGGCGGGCCCGGGGCGGCCGATCTGCTGCTGCCGCGGCAGGCGTTGGGCGCGCTGTTGCCGGCGCCCGCCACGCGCTGGCTGCTGGCCGCGGGCGCGACGCTGCGGCTGGGCATGCGGGTGCAGTCGGTGGAGCACGCCGCGGCCGGCTGGCACATCGACGGCCAGCCCTTCGACGCCGCGGTGCTGGCCTGCAGCGCCGCAGAGGCCGCGCGCCTGGCCGCTGCAACGGCGCCTGGCTGGGCAACGCGCGCCGCTGCGCTGCGCTACGAGCCCATCGTCACCGTCTATCTGCGTTGCGACGGCGCCGCGCTGGCTGCGCCGATGCTGGCGCTGGACGAAGGCCCGGGCGCGCCTGCGCAGTTCGTCTTCGACCTTGGCGCGCTGGGCCGCGCACCGGGCATCTTTGCCTTCGTCGTCAGCGGCGCACGGCGCTGGGTGGACATGGGCCTGGACGCCACCGCCACCGCCGTGCTGCGCCAGGCCGGCACACTGCTGCCAGGCGCAACGCTGCTGCGCACGCTGGCAGAGAAGCGCGCCACGTTCCGCTGCACACCGGGGCTGGACCGGCCGCCGGGGCTGATCGCGCCGCGCTTGCTGGCTGCTGGCGACCATGTCGCCGGCCCTTACCCGGCCACGCTGGAAGGCGCGGTGCGCTCCGGCGAAGAGGCTGCCCGCCTCATCGGCTGAACGGTGCCGCCAGTGGCTCGCCGACGAACAGCCCTTGCTGCGGCCAGGCCACGCTTTTCCAGTAAGCCTCGATGGCGGTGCTGCCTTGCAGGTAGTGCAGCAGCAGCAACTGCGGGTGCGGGAACTTCTGAAGGTGGTTGCAAGGCTCGCTGACCGTGCCGTGGCTGGCGGTTGCGCCGGACGCTATCCACTCCAGCACGGTGCTCTGGCCGGTGCCCTGCAACATGCCGCCGGCCGACGTGAGATGGTCTGCCAGCGCGCCTGCAACCCAGTCGATCGAAGGCGGCAGGTCCAGCCGCACGCTGCCTGTGATGGCCAGCAGCACGCGCGGCGCGTCCTTCAAGCCGTCGGCAGGCGCAACGCGCACATCGACACCCACGCTGCGCTGCAAGCCGGGCGGCGGGTACAGCGCCATCCGCACGCGGCGGGCAGAGTCGGCGGTGGTGAGGAACATCGCGCTCACCGGCGGCCGGCCACGCGGCGACAGCGTGGCGTCGGCCGCCACGCCGCGGTCGATCAGCGCCTGCGCCTGCTCGACGCTGGGCGCCGCCAGCAGCATCGACAGCCGCAGGCCATGGTCAGCCAGCGGGCGCGCCGATGCCGAATTGAAGTACGGCGACGGCCGTGACGGCCCGCAACTGCGCTTGCACAAGCCACCGTCGAAGCCCAGCGCCAGTGCGCCGGTGATGGAGTTGCACTCCACCGCATAAGGCGCTGCCCAGGCCAGCGCCAAGGCCTGGATGTCCGGCCCGAAATGGGCGGCGATGGCCTGGCGCAGTGCGTCGAATTCCGCCTCCGACAGCGTCGCGCGGCGCGGCAGTTCGACGCGCAGCACCTGCTCCGGAGCCAGGTGCCGCTGTTCGGCGTAGTAGGCGCCGACCTGCACCGAGTACGGGTCTGCGCTGTTGATCACCAGGCCAACCTGCGGCGCATGCAGACGGCCTGCGGTGCGCGGCACGGCCAGCCACTGCGGCGCGGCGGCGGGCGCAGCCGACGCGGCAGGCGGGGCCGGCGAGGACGACGGGGAAGGTGTGGCAGATACGGCAGATGCGGCAGGCAGCGTTGCCAACGGCCCGGCCTGCGCCGACGCTGGCGCGTGCGCTCCGAGCAGCACCGCCAGCGCGAGCGCGAGCGCGAGTGCAAGCGCGAGTGCAGAGGCAAACCCAGGCGCCGTCAAATGCCGGTATGCAGACACGGCTTTCGCGATGCAAAATGAAAACTGCGCATTCAAGCCATCTCCCCATGAGCAAGGACCAGACGACGCCGACCATCCAGGTGCTGGAACGCACGTTCGCGCTGCTCGACATGCTTGCATCGCACCAGGACCCTGTCTCGCTGAAGGAGATCAGTGAGCGCACAGGGCTGCACCCGTCCACCGCGCACCGGATTCTCAATGACCTGTCCATCGGCCGCTTCGTGGACAGGCCGCAGGCCGGCAGCTACCGGCTGGGCATGCGGCTGCTGGAACTGGGCAATCTGGTGAAGGCGAGGCTGGACGTGCGCGATGCCGCGCTGGCGCCGATGCGCGAGCTGCACAAGCTCACCCACCAGCCGGTGAACCTGTCGATGCGCCAAGGCGACGAGATCGTCTATATTGAGCGCACCTACAGCGAGCGCTCCGGCATGCAGGTGGTGCGTGCCATCGGCGGCCGTGCGCCGCTGCACCTGACATCCGTCGGCAAGCTGTTCCTCGCGCATGAAGACCCGCAGCGCGTGCGCGCCTATGCCACGCGCACGGGGCTGACCGGCCACACGCGCAACAGCATCACCGACGTGACACGGCTGGAGCGTGAGCTGGCCACCGTGCGCGCCCATGGCAGCGCGCGCGACGACGAAGAGCTGGAACTGGGCGTGCGCTGCATGGCCGCCGGCGTCTTCGACGACCAGGGCAAGCTGCTGGCGGGCCTGTCGGTGTCTGCCCCGGCGGACCGGCTGGAAGAATCGTGGCTCGACAAGGTCAAGGGCACTGCGGCGCAGATCTCTGCGGCGCTGGGGTACCGGGGATGAAGCGGGTCCAGCCAGGCTGAGCGCCGGCTGACCCGCTGCGCTACTGGCGCAGCAGCGGCTGCGGCGCGGCTTCCAGCAGCGCGGCGGCACTGCTGCTGTTGAGCCACTTGCGGATGCGTTCTGCATCGCCGATGCGCGAATACTTGCCCGCCGAGTCGAGCAGCACCATGATCAAACGGCGCCCGGCAAGCTGGGCCGACATCACCATGCAGCGGCCGGCTTCCGAGATATAGCCGGTCTTCTGAAGGCCGATGTCCCATGCGGGGTTGCGCACCAGCCCGTTGGTGCTGTGAAACTGCAACTGCCGCTTGCCGATGGCCACCTGCGCCTCACGCGAGGTGGACAGCTCGCGGATGATGGGGTGGGCGTAGGCCGCCTTCACCAACATCGTCAAGTCGGTCGCGCTGCTCTGGTTGCGGCTGGACAGGCCGGTGGGCTCCACGTAGTGGGTGCCGCTCATGCCGAGTTCCTGCGCCTTCTGGTTCATCGCCTCGACGAAGGCCGTCAGCCCGCCGGGATAGTGCCGGCCCAGCGCATGGGCTGCGCGGTTCTCTGACGACATCAGGGCCAGGTGCAGCATGTCGCCGCGGCTGAGCTGGGTGCCCACCTTCAGGCGCGAGCCGCTCATCTTCTCGGTATCGACGTCGTCCTGCGAGACAGTCAGCACTTCATCGAGCGGAAGCTTGGCTTCCGTCACCACCAGCGCCGTCATCAGCTTGGTGATCGACGCGATGGGCAGCACGGCCTGGGAATTCTTGCTGAACAGCACCTGGTCGGTGTCCTGGTCCACCACGAGTGCGACGCTGGACTTCAGGTCCAGCGGGTCTTCGGTGGCATGCAGCCCATAGGCCTGGCCGAAAGAGGCACGGGCCGGCTCCACCAGCACCAGCGCCTTGCGCGGAGCGATCTTCGCCAGCACCACCACACGGGTGGCGCGCGCCGGCCTGGCCTTGCGGTGGTTGGCCTTGACGGCGGGTTTGCCGTCATCGGCCGGCGCAGACGCGGCCAGCGCCGGGGTGATGCCCAACGAGACGCTCAACGAAACGGCCAACACCAAAGTGCCGAGGGCGGCCAAGCCGGCCGAACAACGATGTCTGATCTTGAAACAGCCCACGCGGACCTCGCAGATGTCTAGCGGCGGAAAGTGTAGGGCACAGCAAAAACATTCGCAAGATCAAAAGCTTGCGTAAAGTTCCTCAAGTACCCGCTGCCTTGCTGCGAGGCCGGCGTTGTCAGCCTTGTGCTGCCACCCGTTCTGCCTTGCTGTGCAGCTTGTTCAAGGCCGACAGATAGGCTTTGGCCGACGCAACCACGATGTCGGGGTCGGACCCGACGCCGTTGACCACGCGGCCCCCGTGTTGCAGCCGCACGGTCACCTCGCCCTGCGATTCTGTGCTGCCCGATGTGATGGCATTGACCGAATAGAGCAGCATTTCCGCGCCACTCTTCACCTTCGATTCGATGGCCTTCAAGCTTGCATCGACCGGGCCGTTGCCGTCGCTCTCGGCGCTGTGCTCCACGTCGCCGGCAGCGAAGCCCACCGCGGCATGCGGTCGCTCGCCCATCTCGGAGCGCTGCGCCAATGACAGCAGCCGGTAATGCTCTTGTTCGGCGGTGACGCTCTCGTCGCCAACCAGCGCGATGATGTCCTCGTCGAAGATGTCGCTCTTGCGGTCGGCCAGGTCCTTGAAGCGGGCAAAGGCGGCGTTGACCTCACCTTCGGATTCCATCTCGATGCCCAGCTCCGTCAGCCGCTGCTTGAAGGCGTTGCGGCCCGACAGCTTGCCCAGCACGATCTTGTTGGCGGCCCAGCCGACGTCTTCGGCACGCATGATCTCGTAGGTGTCGCGCGCCTTCAGCACGCCGTCCTGATGGATGCCGCTGGCATGCGCGAACGCGTTTGCACCCACCACTGCCTTGTTGGGTTGCACCACGAAGCCGGTGGTCTGGCTGACCATCCGCGAGGCCGGCACGATCTGCGTGGTGTCGATGCCGATGTCGAGCTGGAAATAGTCGCGCCGCGTGCGCAGCGCCATCACCACTTCTTCGAGCGAGCAGTTGCCGGCGCGCTCGCCCAGGCCGTTGATCGTGCACTCGATCTGCCGGGCGCCGCCGATCTGCACGCCGGCCAGCGAATTGGCCACCGCCATGCCGAGGTCGTTGTGGCAATGCACCGACCAGATCGCCTTGTCGGAGTTCGGCACCCGCTCGCGCAGGCTCTTGATGAAGGCGCCGTACAACTCGGGGATCGCGTAGCCCACGGTGTCGGGGATGTTGATGGTGGTGGCACCTTCGCGGATCACCGTCTCCAGCACCTGGCACAAAAAGTCGGGATCGGAGCGGTAGCCGTCTTCCGGAGAGAACTCCACGTCGGCGCACAGGTTGCGGGCAAAGCGCACCGCCTGTTTCGACTGCTCGTGCACCTGCTCCGGCGTCATGCGCAGCTTCTTCTCCATGTGCAGCGCCGAGGTCGCGATGAAGGTGTGGATGCGGGAGCGGGCTGCGCCTTTCAGCGCCTCGGCGGCGCGCGCGATGTCGCGGTCATTCGCGCGGGCCAGCGAGCAGATCGTCGATTCACGCACATGGTTGGCGATCGACCTGACGGCCTCGAAATCGCCGTTGCTCGACGCGGCGAAACCGGCTTCGATGACGTCCACCCGCAGCCGCTCGAGTTGCCGCGCGATGCGCAGCTTCTCGTCGCGCGTCATCGAGGCGCCTGGCGACTGTTCGCCGTCACGCAAGGTGGTGTCGAAGATGATGATCTTGTCGGTCATGTCGGGTCTCACTGGGGCGTAGGCGGGTGGGTGCACGCAGCGCCGGAACAAAGCAAACGGCCCGCTGCGTTGCGCTGGCGGGCCGTTGATCGGGGGAAAGTTCAGGCGAAAACGATCAGCGCACCCGCAGGTCTCCTAGCAGGGCTAGCGCGATTCGAATTTGGGTGGTCTTCACGGCTCGAAATGTAGCACGGCGCATTTCAGTGGTGCAGGCCATGCTCGTCGGGCTCGTCGGTGGAGGTGGCGATCACGCTCACCGGCGTGCCGTTCATCTTGCGCCAGGCATAGACGCCGTAGCCCGACAGGCCATACAGCAGGAACATCGCGAACAGCACGCGCGGCGGGTCCAGGCTGACCAGTGCGATGCCCAGTGCCATGGCCACCAGCACGATGAACGGCACCGAGCGCCGGCCGCCGAAAACCTTGAAGCTGTAGAACGGCGCGTTGGTCACCATCGACAGCCCCGCGAACAGCGTCAGCGCAAAGGCCACCCAGGACAGCCACTCGATCTGCGAGACGTTCTTGAAGCCCGCGTCGTCCATCACCCAGATCAGGCTGATCACCAGCGCCGCCGCGGCCGGGCTGGGCAGACCCTGGAAATAGCGCTTATCGACCACGCCGATGTTGACGTTGAAGCGCGCCAGCCGCAGCGCTGCGCCGGAGATATAGACGAAGGCCGGAATCCACCCGGCCTTGCCCATGTCCTTCAGCGCCCAGATGTAGATGATCAGCGCCGGCGCGGCGCCGAAGCTGACCATGTCGCACAGGCTGTCCATCTGCTCGCCGAAGGCGCTCTGCGAGTTGGTCATGCGGGCGACGCGGCCGTCCAGGCTGTCCAGCACGGCAGCGCAGAAGATCGCGACGCAAGCCACTTCGAAGCGCCCGTTCACCGCCATCACGATGCCGTAGAAGCCCGAGAACAGAGCCGCCAGCGTGATGCCGTTGGGCAACGCGTAGATGCCCTTGCGCCGGGGCCGCAGCGGCATGGCGCCGGCGCCGCTTTCGTCGTCGTGGGCTTTGTGTTCCTCGGTCATCTGTTGAGGATACCCGAGCCCGGTTGCGCGCTCAGTTGCGTGACTTGTCCACCAGCTTGTTGGCCTTGATCCACGGCATCATCGCGCGCAGCTTCTCGCCCACCACCTCGATGGAATGCTCCGAATTGAGCCGGCGGCGCGACAGCAGCGTCGGCGCGCCGGCGCGGTTTTCGAGGATGAAGCTCTTGGCATATTCGCCCGTCTGGATGTCGGTCAACATCTGCTTCATCGCCTTTTTCGTTTCGCCGGTGATGATCTTCGGCCCCGAGACATATTCGCCGTATTCGGCGTTGTTCGAGATCGAGTAGTTCATGTTGGCGATGCCACCTTCGTAGATCAGATCGACGATCAGCTTCAGCTCGTGCAGGCACTCGAAGTACGCCATCTCGGGCGCATAGCCGGCTTCCACCAGCGTCTCGTAGCCGGCCTTGATCAGCTCGACCGTGCCGCCGCACAGCACGGCTTGTTCTCCGAACAGGTCGGTCTCGGTTTCCTCGCGGAAATTGGTCTCGATGATGCCGGCCTTGCCGCCGCCATTGGCCGCCGCATAGCTGAGCGCCATGTCGCGCGCCTTGCCGCTTTTGTCGGCATGCACGGCAATCAGGTGCGGCACGCCGCCGCCTTGCGAGTAGGTGTTGCGCACCGTGTGGCCGGGCGCCTTCGGCGCGACCATCCAGACGTCGAGGTCGGCGCGCGGCACCACCTGCCCGTAGTGCACGTTGAAGCCGTGGGCGAAGGCGAGACTCGCACCTTTGCGGATGTTCGGCTCGACGTCGTTCTGATAGACGGCGCCGATCTGTTCGTCCGGCAACAGGATCATCACGACATCGGCGTCCTTCACCGCATCGGCCACCTCGGCCACCTTGAGGCCGGCCTTCTCGACCTTGCCCCAGCTTGCACCGCCCCTGCGCAGGCCGACGGTGACTTTCACGCCGCTGTCGTTGAGGTTCTGCGCGTGCGCATGCCCCTGCGAGCCGTAGCCGATGATGGTGACTGATCTGCCCTTGATGAGGCTCAGGTCGGCGTCTTTGTCGTAATAGACCTTCATGGTGTTCTCCGTTGAAATGGGGGGTCAGACTCGCAGGATGCGTTCGCCGCGGCCGATGCCGCTGGCGCCGGTGCGCACGGTTTCCAGGATCGCCGCGCGGTCGATCGCGACGAGGAAAGCATCGAGCTTGGGCGAGTCGCCCGTCAGCTCGATGGTGTAGCTCTTCTCGGTGACGTCGATGATGCGGCCGCGAAAGATCTCGGCCATGCGCTTCATCTCGTCGCGCTCCTTGCCGACGGCGCGCACCTTGATCAGCATCAGCTCGCGTTCGGTGAAGCTGCCTTCGGTCAGGTCCACCACCTTCACCACCTCGATCAGCCGGTTCAGGTGCTTGGTGATCTGCTCGATGACCTCGTCGGAGCCTGTGGTGACGATGGTCATGCGCGACAGCGAGGCGTCTTCGGTGGGCGCCACCGTCAGGCTTTCGATGTTGTAGCCGCGGGCCGAGAACAGGGCCACCACGCGCGACAAGGCGCCGGGCTCGTTTTCGAGCAGCACTGCAATGATGTGTTTCATGGGAATCGCCTTTCAGCGCGCTCTTCGGTGCCAGCCGGCGGTGGCCGGCGGCCCTTGGCCACGCTGTTGGTTGTCAATGGATCGAAACGCTCCAAGGCTTGCCGCCAGCAGCTTGCGTGGCTCCGGCGCAGGCGCGGTAACGCCAGTGCCTGGCCACGCAAGCCGCGCGCGTCAGAGGTCTTCGGAGCCCAGCAGCATTTCGCTGATGCCCTGCCCGGCCTTCACCATCGGCCAGACGTTCTCTGTCGGGTCGGTGCGGATGTCGAGGAACACCGTGCGGTCCTTCAGCCGGATGGCTTCTTTCAGCGCGCCCTCCACGTCCGACGGCTTTTCCACCAGCAGGCCGACGTGGCCATAGGCTTCGGCCAGCTTCACGAAATTGGGCAGCGCGTCCATGTAGCTGTGCGAGTAGCGGCCGCCGTAGTCGAGCTGCTGCCACTGCCGCACCATGCCGAGGTAGCGGTTGTTCAGCGAGACGATCTTCACCGGCGTCTTGTATTGCAGGCAGGTGCTCAGCTCCTGGATGCACATCTGGATCGAGCCTTCGCCGGTGATGCAGAAGACGTCGGCGTCGGGCTTGGCCAGCTTGATGCCCATCGCATACGGCAGGCCGACGCCCATGGTGCCCAGGCCGCCGGAGTTGATCCAGCGGCGCGGCTCGTCGAAGCGGTAGAACTGTGCCGCCCACATCTGGTGCTGGCCGACGTCGGAAGTGATGTAGGTGTCGCGGTCTTTCGTCAACTGCCAGAGCTTCTCGACGACCATCTGCGGCTTGATGACGTCGCTGCTGTCCTTGTAGGCCAGGCAGTCGCGCTGGCGCCAGGTGTTGATCTGGCTCCACCAGACGTCCAGCGCCGCGGCGTCCGGTCGCGATTGCGCGTCGCGGATCTGCACGATCAATTCCGCCAGCACGTCTTTCACGTCGCCGACGATGGGGATATCCACCTTCACCCGCTTGCTGATGCTCGACGGGTCGATATCGACGTGGATGATCTTGCGCTCGACCGACGCGAAGTGCTTGGGGTTGCCGATCACGCGGTCATCGAAGCGCGCGCCCACGGCCAGCAGCACGTCGCAGTGCTGCATCGTCATGTTGGCTTCATAGGTGCCGTGCATGCCCAGCATGCCGAGGAACTTGGGGTCGCTGGAGGCAATGGCGCCCAGCCCCATCAGCGTGTTGGTGCACGGGAAACCCAGCAGGTCGGCCAGCGTGCGCAACTCCTGCGAGGCGTTGCCCAGGATCACGCCGCCGCCGGTGTAGATGTAGGGGCGCTTGGCGGCCAGCAGCAACTGCACCGCCTTGCGGATCTGCCCGCCGTGGCCCTTCTTCACCGGGTTGTACGAACGCATCTGCACCGTGTCCGGGTACAGGAAAGGCGCCGTCTTCAGCGAGACGTCTTTCGGGATGTCCACCACCACCGGCCCAGGGCGGCCGGTGCGTGCGATGTGGAAAGCCTTCTTCAGCGTGACGGCCAGGTCGCGCACGTCCTTCACCAGAAAGTTGTGCTTGACGATGGGCCGCGTGATGCCGACGGTGTCGCACTCCTGGAAGGCGTCGAGGCCGATGGCCGGCGTCGGCACCTGGCCGGTGAGGATCACCATCGGAATGGAGTCCATGTAGGCGGTGGCGATGCCGGTGACGGCATTGGTGACGCCCGGGCCGGAGGTGACCAGCGCCACGCCGACCTCGCCGGTGGCGCGCGCATAGCCGTCGGCGGCGTGCACGGCGGCCTGTTCGTGGCGCACCAGCACATGCTCGATGCTGTCCTGCTTGTACAGCGCGTCGTAGATGTACAGCACGGCGCCGCCCGGGTAGCCCCAGAGGTATTTCACCCCTTCGGCCTGCAGGCAGCGAACCAGGATTTCCGACCCGTTGGGTTCGGTGGAAGGTGGAGAAGAAGGCTGTGCCGATGCGGCACGCAATACTGGCGCGGCAGACATGTCCATGAAGAACCTTTGCGAATTTCTCTGACGAAAAACCATCGGTGCACCCCTGTCGCGTCCTCGTGAGACGGCTTCGGTGCCTGCGCGGTCTTGAAAGCCGCCGCCCGGGTTGGGCGGCCGCCACAAAACCAAAGAGCGTTGTGCGGGGCGGGATTATGGCATTGCGGCGCCGCGCGGCACGCTGGCTCTAAACGGTGAAATCGGCAGTGACATAATTCCCCGCGCCCGATCCGGGCATGCAGTTGCCGCCGAGCCTGCGTTGGCCACCGACAAAGAACTTTCAGACTTCCTCAAGAGCGTCGAGAAACGCGCCTTCAAACGCACCGCCTACACCGTGCGAGAAGACGATTCGGCGCTGGACATCGTGCAGGACGCGATGATCCGTTTGTCGGAAAAGTACGCCGACCGCCCCGCGGCAGAGTTGCCGCTGCTGTTCCAGCGCATCCTGTCCAACGCCACGATGGACTGGTTCCGCCGCCAGAAGGTGCGCAACGCCGTCGTCCAGAACCTGTCGGACTTCGAAGGGGCTGATGACGACGGTGATTTCGATTTGCTGGAAACTCTGCAATCCATCGAGGGCACGCTGGGCGAAAGCGCCTCCGACGCCGTCTCACGGGACCAGATCTTGCGTGCCATCGAAGCTGAAGTGGCCGAGTTGCCGGGCCGTCAACGCGAAGCCTTCCTGCTGCGTTACTGGGAGGAATTCGACGTGGCAGAAACGGCGGCGGTGATGGGCTGCTCGGAGGGCAGTGTGAAGACACATTGTTCACGGGCGGTGCATGCGCTGGCCAAGGCCCTTCGAACCAAGGGAATCACGCCATGAAAAGCACCACACCGTACCAGGACGCCGACGCGCTGCAAGCGCGCCTGGGGATGCGCCTTGCCGCGGGTCTGGGCGAACAGGCCGCTGCGCTCCCGCACGACATCTCCGAGCGTTTGCGCGTGGCGCGCGAGCAGGCCGTGCTGCGCGCCCGTGAGGTGCGGCAGCAACGCCCCGCGCCGGCCACGGCGCCTGCCATTGTCGGCAGCAGCCGCGGTGGCGCCGCCTTTCTGTCGGGGCCGCCGGCCTGGTGGCACCGCATGGCGTCAGTGCTGCCGCTGCTGGTGCTGCTGGGCGGCCTGGTGTTCATCAACGAGTGGACGACGCGCGAGCAAGTCCTGGCTGCGGCCGACATCGACGCCGTGCTGCTGGCAGATGACCTGCCGCCCGCCGCCTACTCCGACCCGGGATTCGCCGAGTACCTCAAGACACCGCAGCCGTGACGCGCCTGCTGGCCACCGCCTTGCTTGCCGGCGCCGCCGTCCTGGCGGTTGCCGCGCCCATCACCGCGCCGCCGCCTGTCGATCGGCCGCCGGTGTGGGCGTCGCTGAGCAAGGCGCAGCAGGCCGCGCTGGCGCCCCTGCAGCGCGACTGGGCCAGCATCGAGCCGGCCCGCAAGCAGAAGTGGCTGGAAGTGGCCACACGGTTTCCCACCATGCCGGCCGCCGAACGCGAGCGCGTGCAGCAGCGCATGTCCGAATGGGCCCGCATGACGCCTACAGAGCGCGGGCAGGCGCGGCTTCAGTTCCAGGAAAGCCGCGCCTTCACGCCGGCCGACCGGCAGGCGCGCTGGGAAGAGTACAAGGCGCTGCCCGATGACCAGCGCCGTGAGCTGGCGCAGCGGGCCAAGCCGGCTGCCGCCGCATCGGCGCCATCGTTGCGCAGCTCGGAAAGCAGCGCCAAACGCAACACGCTGCAACCTGCGCAGCAGACCAACGCCAAGCCGGTGGCGCCCACGCTGGTGCAGGCCAAGCCCGGGGCCACCACGTCCTTGATGTCCGCCAAGCCGGCGCAGACCAGCCACCAGCAGCCGGGGCTGCCCAAGATCGCCGCCACGCCGGGCTTCGTCAACCCCAACACGCTGCTGCCCCGCAAGGGCCCGCAGGGTGCGGCTGTGCAGACCTCCGCCGGATCAGACACCGCCGACCAGCCATGACCGCTGCCGGCGCGGCCGGCGCCGCGCTGCCCACGCCAGCGCTGCTGCGCCGGCTCATCTGCTTCGTCTATGAAGGCGTACTGCTCTTCGGCGTGGTGATGGCGGCTGGCCTGCTGTATTCGATTGCCACGCAGCAGCGCCACGCACTCGTCGGCCTGCACGGCATGCAGGCCTTCCAGTTCTGCGTGCTGGGCCTCTATTTCGTCTGGTTCTGGTCGCGCAGCGGCCAGACGCTGGCGATGCAGACCTGGCACATCCGGCTGCTCACGCGCGACGGGCTCGCGGTGTCGCGCTGGCGCGCGCTGTGCCGCTATCTGCTGTCGTGGCTGTGGTTCCTGCCTGCGCTGGCCACCGTGCAGTTCAGCGGGCTGAAAGGCACGCTGCCGACCTTCGGCGCATTGCTCGCCGGCGTGCTGGCCTACGCGGCACTGTCGCGGCTGCAAGCCGACCGCCAGTTCTGGCACGACGCCGTCTGCGGCACGCGCCTCGTGACGTGGCGGCCGGCCGCCAGGGCCTGATGCAAAATCGCTGCCGATGGCGCACACCAACCCGTACAAAGGCCGCACCGGCATCGACCGTGTCCTGCGGGCAGCGGGCTACTCCATCGACGGCCTGGCCGCGGCCTACCGCGGCGAAAGCGCTTTCCGCCAGGAGTTCTGGCTGGCCGCGGTGATGCTGCCGCTGGCGTTCTGGCTGGGCCGCGGCTGGACGGAGGTGGCGCTGCTGGGCGGCTCGGCGATGCTGGTGCTGATCGTCGAGCTGCTCAATTCGGCCATCGAGGCCACGGTGGACCGCGTCTCTTTCGAGCTGCACGACCTGTCCAAGCGGGCGAAGGACTTCGGCAGTGCGGCGGTGATGCTGTCGCTGCTGATGTCTGCCGGCATCTGGTTCGCCGCCGCCTGGAGCCGCTTTTCATGACGCCACCGGTGCCCTTGAGCGTCTGCGTCTATTGCGGCGCACGCCACGGCGCGAAGCCGGCCTATACGGCGGCCGCGCGCGCGGTGGGGCAGATGATCGGCTCCCGCGGCTGGCAACTGGTGTATGGCGGCGGCAAGGTCGGCCTGATGGGCGAGGTGGCAGACGCCACGCTGGCCGCCGGCGGGCGCGTGGTGGGCGTGATTCCTCAGACGCTGATGGAGCTGGAGGTGGGCCACGCCGGCCTGCATGAACTGCATGTGGTGCCCACCATGCACCTGCGCAAGCAGATGATGGCCGAGCGGGCCGACGTGTTTCTGGCACTGCCGGGCGGCATCGGCACGCTGGAAGAGCTGTACGAAGTGTGGACCTGGCGCCAGCTTGGCTACCACGACCAGCCCATCGGCCTGCTCAACACCGCCGGCTACTACGACACCTTGCTGCAATTCATGCAGCACACGGTGGAACAAGGCTTTCTGTCTGCGCCGCAGCGCGCGGTGCTGCGCGTGGGCAGCGAGCCCGACGCGCTGCTGCAGGAACTGGCCGCACTGGCCGGCGCGGCAACCGGCAGCGACGACTACCGCCGCATCTGAAGCGCTGGCCGGCTAGACAGCCGCTTCGTCCGTCTCACCGGTGCGGATGCGCACCACCTGTTCGACGCTGGTGACGAAGATCTTGCCGTCACCGATCTTGCCGGTCTTGGCGGCCTTGACGATGGCTTCGATGCAGCGCTCGACGTCCTCGCCTTTCACCACCACCTCGATCTTCACCTTGGGCAGGAAATCGACGACGTACTCTGCGCCGCGGTACAGCTCGGTGTGGCCCTTCTGGCGGCCGAAGCCCTTGACCTCGGTCACCGTGAGGCCAGACACACCCACCTCGCCCAACGCCTCACGCACTTCTTCGAGCTTGAAGGGTTTGATGATCGCGGTGATCTGCTTCATGGCGGTGGCTCCAGCAATGTGACGGTTGAGGTTGATTTAAGCACGGAACTTCGATGTGATGGGGTAGCGCCAATCGCGCCCGAACGCCCTGTGGGTGATCCGGATGCCCACCGGCGCCTGGCGCCGCTTGTATTCGTTGATCTTGATCAATCGCGTGACGCGCTCGACGTCGGCGCGCTCGAAACCTGCCTCCACGATCTGCTCGATGCCCTGGTCGTCTTCCATGTACAGCGCCAGGATGGCGTCCAGCACCGCGTAAGGCGGCAGGCTGTCCTGGTCGGTCTGGTCGGGGCGCAGTTCGGCCGACGGTGGCCGCGTGATGATGCGGCGCGGAATCACTTCCCTGCCCTGTGCGTTCTTCCATTCGCACAGGCGATAGACCAGCGTCTTGGCCACGTCCTTGATGACGGCGAAGCCGCCCGCCATGTCGCCGTACAGCGTGCAATAGCCGGTGGCCATCTCGCTCTTGTTGCCGGTGGTGAGCACGATGGAGCCCAGCTTGTTCGACAAGGCCATCAGCAGCGTGCCGCGGATGCGCGCCTGCAGGTTCTCCTCGGTCGTGTCTTCTGCCAGGCCGGCAAACTGCTCGGCCAGGCTGGCGCGGAAGGCGTCGAACATCGGCGCGATGGCGATCTCGTCGTAGCGCACGCCGAGCCGCTGTGCCATGTCGCGCGCGTCGATCCACGAGATGTCGGCCGTGTAGGGCGAGGGCATCATCACCGCGCGCACCTTGTCGGCGCCCAGTGCATCGACGGCCAGCGCCAGCACCAGCGCGGAATCGATGCCGCCCGACAGGCCGATCAGCGCGCCGGGGAAGCCGTTCTTGCCGAGATAGTCGCGCACGCCGGTGACCAGCGCGGCCCACACCTGCGCCTCGGGCGACGGCAGCGGTGTGACCGCGCCGCGCACCGCGCCGCCGCCATCGCAGTCCACCAGCCACAGCGCCTCTTCGAAAGCCGGCGCGCGCGCCGCCATCGCGCCGCTCGCGTCCACCGCGAAGGAGCTGCCGTCGAACACCACCTCGTCCTGGCCGCCCACCAGATGCGCGTACAGCAGCGGCAGGCCGGTGGCGCGCGCGCGCGCGGCCATGCGCTGCTCGCGTTCGCCCGACTTCTGCACATGGAAGGGCGACGCGTTGATGACGCACAACACCTGCGCGCCAGCCTCGCGTGCTGCCAGCGCGGGCTCGTCGAACCAGGCGTCCTCACAGACCAGCACGCCGAAGCGCAGGCCGCCAGCCTCGAAGACCACCGGCGGCAAGCCGGCGTCCCGCCCGCTGACGAAATAGCGGCGCTCGTCGAACACCTGGTAGTTGGGCAATTCGCGTTTGCAGTAGGTGGCCTGCACCTTGCCTGCGGCCAGCACGGAGGCCGCATTGAAGCGGCGCTGCACGGCGATCGACTTCGACCTAACATCGCCCCGCTCGCCGAACTGGTGCGGGTGCCCCACAACGACATGCAAGCCTTCGCAATCCGCCAGTTCCGCCGCCAGCGCCTGCAGGCTGCCGTGGCAGGCGTCCATGAAAGCCGGGCGCAGCAGCAGGTCTTCGGGCGGGTAGCCTGTCAGCGCCAGTTCGGGCGCCAGCACCACCAGCGCACCTTGCGCATGGGCCGCCCGCGCGGCCTGCGCCACCAGGCGGGCATTGCCTGCGAGGTCACCGACCGTCGCGTTGATCTGGGCCAGCGCGACCTTCACGTTGTTCACCTCTGAATGCGACAAGAATCGACCGACGCCGAGTATCTCATCAGGGTCCATTCCGACCCCGCCAGCGTGGATGCTGGCGCCTGGGACGCGCTGCTCGCCGCGCAGGCCGCGCCCACGCCCTTTCTGCGCCATGCCTACCTGCTGGCGCTGCATGCTTCCGGCAGCGCGGTGGCGGCCAGCGGCTGGGCACCGCAGTTCATCACGGTCGAGGCCGGTGGCGTGCTGTTGGCTGCCACCGCGCTGTACCTGAAGAGCCACTCCTACGGCGAATACGTCTTCGACTGGGCCTGGGCCGACGCCTACCGCCGCCACGGCCTGCGCTATTACCCCAAGCTGCTCGGCGCAGTGCCCTTCACGCCCGTGCCCGGCAGCCGGCTGCTGGCGCGCGACGATGCCGGGCGCGACCTGTTGGTGCGCGCGGTGCACCAGTTTGCTGTCGAACGCAAGCTGTCGTCGGCCCACGTGCTCTTCGCGGACGCGGCCGACCGCGCCGCTTTCCACCGCGCCGGCTGGCTGCTGCGCGAAGGCGTGCAATTCCACTGGACGCAGGACAACGCACGCCCGGTCAATGACTTCACCGATCTGCTGTCGCGCCTGCAACGCGACAAGCGCAAGAAGATCCAGCAGGAGCGGCGCCGGGTGGCGGAGCAGGGCGTCATCTTCAGCGTGCAGGAAGGCGATGCAATCAGCCCGGCGCAGTGGGATTTCTTCTACCGCTGCTACACCCTCACCTACCAGGCGCACCACTCCACGCCCTACCTCACGCGCGACTTCTTCGCCCGCATGGCAGACACGATGGCAGCGCACTGGCTGATGTTCACCGCAGAGCGCGGCGGCGAGCCCATCGCCACATCACTGATCGCCATCGACCGCGCGCACGGCGCGGCCTGGGGCCGCTACTGGGGCTGCACCGAGCCGCTGCCCTGCCTGCACTTCGAGGCCTGCTACTACCAGCCGCTGGCCTGGTGCCTGGCCAACGGCTTCCGGCGCTTCGAGGGCGGCGCGCAAGGCGAGCACAAGATGGCGCGCGGGCTGCTGCCGGTGCGCACGTTCTCAGCGCACTGGCTGCGCGACCAACGCTTCTCGGCCGCCGTGGCCGACTTCCTGGCCAGCGAAGGCGCCGGCATCGAGCAGTACGTGGACGAGCTGCGCGAGCGCAACCCGTTCAAGGGCGCCGCGGCCGGGGAACCGGCTGCGGGTCAGGCAGACCCCTTGGCGTAGTTCGCCATGCCCGTGCGCACCTCGTCGCGCGCCGCCTCGGCCCCTGCCCAGCCCAGCACCTTGACCCACTTGCCCACTTCCAGGTCCTTGTAGTGCTCGAAGAAGTGCTGGATGGTCTTCAGCCGCATCGGGTTCAGGTCTTCGGGCTTCTGCCACTGGGTGTAGATCGACAGGATCTTGTCGATGGGCACGGCCAGCAGCTTGTTGTCGCCACCCGCTTCGTCGTCCATGCGCAGCATGCCCAGCGCCCGGCAGGTCACCACCACGCCTGGGATCAGCGGCACCGGCGTGATGACGAGCACATCCACCGGGTCACCATCGTCGGCCAGCGTGTTGGGGATGTAGCCGTAGTTGCACGGGTAGTGCATCGCGGTGCTCATGAACCGATCGACGAAGAGGGCGCCGCTGGCGTGGTCCACCTCGTACTTGATCGGGTCCCCGTTCATCGGAATTTCGATGATCACGTTGAATTCATCGGGCGCCTTCTTGCCGGGCGTCACGTTGTGCAGGCTCATGGCATCTCTCGGTCGTGAAATGGCGGCGATTTTAGGCGCGCCGCTTGCTGCAAGTGGCGCCGCGCTGCGGGGCCGGCGCAGCCGCAGGGAAACCCCAGCGCGGGCCGCTGCGGGCATCACTTAGCATCGCCCCGCCGCCGTCCCTGCAGCACCGGACGGCATTCCAACCATTGAATCGAACGAGGAAGGACTCTTTCCATGTCCACCATGATGGCGCTGTATGTGGCGCTCGCCTGCGGCCTGGCCGCGGTGCTGTACGGGTTCATCCAACGCGGGTGGATCCTCAGCCAGGACGCCGGCAACGCGCGCATGCAGGAGATCTCAGGCGCCATCCAGCAGGGCGCGGCGGCCTACCTGGCGCGGCAGTACAAGACGATCGCCATCGTCGGCGTCGTGCTCGCGGTGCTGATCTTCGTCTTCCTCGACAAGCTCAGCGCGGCCGGCTTCGTGCTGGGCGCGGTGCTGTCTGGCGCCTGCGGCTTCATCGGCATGAACGTCTCGGTCAAGGCCAACGTGCGCACCGCGCAGGCGGCCACGCTGGGCATCGGCCCGGCGCTGAACGTCGCCTTCAAGGGCGGCGCCATCACCGGCATGCTGGTGGTGGGCCTCGGGCTGCTGGGCGTCAGCCTGTTCTTCTGGTTTCTCACCGGCGGCACCCAGGTCGATTCGGCCACGCTGAAGCCCTTGCTCGGCTTCGCCTTCGGCTCGTCGCTGATCTCGATCTTCGCGCGGCTGGGCGGCGGCATCTTCACCAAGGGCGCCGACGTCGGCGCCGACCTGGTGGGCAAGGTCGAGGCCGGCATTCCGGAGGACGACCCGCGCAACCCGGCGGTGATTGCCGACAACGTGGGCGACAACGTCGGTGACTGCGCCGGCATGGCGGCCGACCTCTTCGAAACCTATGCCGTCACGCTGATCGCGACGATGGCGCTGGGCGCGCTGCTGGTCACCGGCTCGGCAGTCACCGCGGTGGTGTACCCGCTGCTGCTGGGCGGCGTGTCGATCATCGCGTCGATCATCGGCTGCGGCTTCGTCAAGGCCAGCCCCGGCATGCGCAACGTGATGCCGGCGCTGTACCGCGGCCTCATCGTGGCCGGCGTGCTGTCGCTGATCGCCTTCTACTTCGTCACCACGGCGATGTTCCCGCAGCCGGTGACGCTGAGCACCGGCGGCAGCATCTCTGCGATGGCGTTGTTTGGCTCCTGCGTCGTCGGCCTGGTGCTGACGGCTGCGATGGTGTGGGTCACCGAGTACTACACCGGCACGCAGTACAAGCCGGTGCAGCATGTGGCGCAGGCCTCCACCACCGGCCACGGCACCAACATCATCGCCGGCCTGGGCGTCAGCATGAAGAGCACCGCCTGGCCGGTGATCTTCGTCTGCATCGCCATCTGGACGGCGTATTCGCTGGCCGGCCTGTACGGCATTGCGACAGCGGCCACCGCGATGCTCAGCATGGCCGGCATCGTGGTCGCCCTCGACGCCTACGGCCCGATCACCGACAACGCCGGCGGCATTGCCGAGATGGCCCACCTACCCGACAGCGTGCGCGACATCACCGACCCGCTGGACGCCGTGGGCAACACCACCAAGGCGGTCACCAAGGGCTATGCCATCGGCTCGGCGGGCCTGGCGGCGCTGGTGCTGTTCGCCGACTACACCCATGCGCTGGAAGCGCGCGGCATGGTGCTGAGCTTCGACTTGAGCGACCACAAGGTCATCGTCGGCCTCTTCATCGGCGGGCTCATCCCCTACCTCTTCGGCGCGATGGCGATGGAGGCCGTGGGCCGCGCTGCCGGCGCCGTGGTGGTGGAGGTGCGGCGCCAGTTCCGCGACATCCCCGGCATCATGGACGGCACCGGCAAGCCCGAGTACGGCGCCGCGGTGGATATGCTGACAACGGCGGCCATCAAGGAGATGGTGGTGCCCTCGCTGCTGCCCGTGGTGGTGCCGGTGGTCGTGGGCCTGCTGCTCGGGCCGGCCGCGCTGGGCGGGCTGCTGATGGGCACCATCGTCACCGGCCTCTTCGTGGGCATCAGCATGTGCACCGGCGGTGGCGCCTGGGACAACGCCAAGAAGCTGATCGAAGAAGGCTTCACCGACGCCAACGGCGTGCTGCACAAGAAGGGCAGCGAGGCGCACAAGGCAGCCGTCACCGGCGACACGGTGGGCGACCCCTACAAAGACACCGCCGGCCCGGCCGTCAACCCGCTGATCAAGATCATCAACATCGTCGCGCTGCTGATCGTGCCGCTGCTGCCGATGAGCACTGCGCCGGCGAAGGCCGAGCCGCAGGCCGCCGGCATGGCGGCTCCGATGGCCGCCCCGGCCGCCCCGGCCGCCCCGGCCGCGATGGCGCCCGCCTCGGCGGCGTCGCAATGAGCTGAAGCAGCGCGCACCATGGCCCGACTGTCAGCGGCCGAGGTGGCGCGCTACCACGCCGAAGGCTGGGTGGTGCCTGCCTTCCGGCTGCCCGAGGCGCAGGTGGATGGCATGCGCGCCGCGCTCGACCAGTTGCTGCGCGACAACCCCGGCGTGCGTCCCGAGAAACTGGTCTCGGCGCACATCGAGGGCGACAACGGCGAAGGCGTGCGCGGCAGCGCCCGCTTCCTGCAACTGGCGCAAGACCCGGAGATCGTCGATCTGGTGTCCGGCGTGATCGGCGACGACGTCATCCTCTGGGGCTGCCACGTCTTCTGCAAGCCGGCGGCAGAAGGCTGGGAGACGCCTTGGCACCAGGACGGCCACTACTGGCCCATCCGCCCGCTGGCCACCTGCACCGTGTGGGTGGCGCTGGAGCCGTCGCTGAAGGCCAACGGCTGCCTGCGCGTGGTGCCGGGCTCGCACCGCAGCCGCCGGCTCTTCGAGCACCTGACCGAAGACCGCGCCGACCTCGCGCTCAACCAGCGCCTCGACGACACCGCCTTCGACGAAAGCAAGGCGCTGGACATCGAGCTTGCGCCCGGCCAGATGTCGCTGCACGACGTGTACATGATCCACGGCGCGGCGGCCAACCGCTCGCCGATGCGGCGCACCGGCGTGGCGCTGCGCTACATGCCGGCGACATCGGTCTTCGAGCGCAGCCTGCGGCCGGCAGACGGCAACAGCGGCATCCCGGTGGACTTCTCGCGCCGGCCGCTGTGGCTGCTGAAAGGCGTGGACCGCAGCGGCCGCAACGACTTCGAGGTGGGCCACCGGCGCTGAGAGCTTCTGACGCACTGCATCCAGCGCGGCCGCCGCCGCGTAAGACCCGGTGGGACCACCACACGAGGATGATGCAGATGAAGACCTTGACCACCACCACCGCCATCGCGGCGGCTGCCGTGCTGTCGGCCTGTGCCAGCGGCGCGATGATGACGCCGCCGATGTTCTCGCAAGCCGCGCTGCCCGATGCCGTGAAGGTGCCGGCCGGCCACAAGGTCGCGATGGAAACCGTCGGCGCCGGCGAGATCACCTACGAATGCCGCGAGAAGACCGGCGCAGCCGGCAGCTACGAATGGGTCTTCGTCGGCCCGAACGCCACGCTGAGCGACCGCGCCGGCAAGTCGGTCGGCCGCTACTACGGCCCGCCCGCCACCTGGGAAGCCGCCGATGCGTCCAAGATCACCGGCACGCAGGTGGCGGTGGCGCCGGCAACCGCAGGCAGCATTCCTTTCCAGTTGGTGAAGGCCAACCCGGCGATGGGCATGGGCGCGATGAGCGGCGTCAGCTACATCCAGCGCGTGGCCACGCAAGGCGGCGTGGCGCCCGCCACAGCCTGCACCGCGCAGGGCAAGGGCATGAAGCAGACGGTCACCTACCGGGCCGACTACATCTTCTGGAAGGCCGCCTGACGGCCGTGCCCGCGGCGCCGGTTTATGCTGGCGCCATGCAACAGATCAACCAGCCCCGCCGCCTGGGCCACAGCGGCCTCGAAGTCTCTGCCCTGTGGCTGGGCACCATGATGTTCGGCGACCAGACCGCCGAGGCCGACGCCGCCAGCATGGTGGCCGCCGCGCGCGATGCCGGCATCAACGCCATCGACACCGCCGACGTCTATGCCGACGGCGAGTCCGAGCGCATCGTCGGCCGGCTGATCGCGGCCGACCGCAGCCGCTGGGTGCTGGCCACCAAGGTGGCCAACCCGGTGGGCGACGACCCCAATGACCGTGGCCTGTCGCGCCGCTGGCTGGGCCGCGCGCTGGACGCCAGCCTGGCCCGGCTGGGCACCGACTATCTCGACGTCTATTACATGCACCGCGACGACGAGAAGACGCCTGTGGAGGAGACGCTGTCCACGATGGCGCGCTTCATCGACGCCGGCAAGGTGCTGCACTACGGCGTGTCCAACTTCCGCGGCTGGCGCATCGCGCGGCTGGTGGAAACCGCAAGGCGGATGGGCATTCCACCGCCCATCGTCTGCCAGCCGCCGTACAACGCGATGACGCGCGGCATCGAGACCGAAATCCTGCCCGTTTGCGCGCACTACGGCGTCGGCGTGGTCAGCTACAGCCCGCTGGCGCGCGGCGTGCTGACCGGCAAGTACAAGCAGGGCGAGACGCCCGAGCCCGGCAGCCGCGCGGCGCGCAACGACAAGCGGCTGATGCAGACCGAGTTCCGCGATGCATCGCTGCTCGCGTCGCAGCGCTTCAAGGCGCATGCCGAAGCCCGCGGCGCCACGCCCAGCCAGTTCGCCACCGCCTGGGTGCTGCACAACCGGCTGATCACCGGCGTCATCGGCGGGCCGCGCACGCCGGCGCAATGGAGCGACTACCTGGCCGCGCTGTCCGTCCGCCTCGGCCCCGAGGACGAGGCCTTCATCGACACGCTGGCCGCGCCGGGCCATGCCTCGACCCTGGGCTACACCGACCCGGTCTATCCGGTCACGGGGCGGGTGGCGGCCACATAGCCACGGCGCGCCGTCACCAGGCCGCGCCGAACCCGTCGCGCAGGGCCTGCAACTGCGCGCTGTCCAGCGGCGCCACGCTGCGCCCGGCCAGCAGCCACAGCCTGGCGGTTTCTTCCAGTTCTTCTAGCACGGCCATCGCAGCGGCCGGGCTGGGCCCCCAGACGTTCGGGCCCAGCCGGTCCAGCAGCACGGCACGCAACTCGAGCCCGCGGGCGCGGTGGCCGGCAATCGCCGCGGCCACCAGCGGGCCGACCGCCGCGTCGCCCGGGCGGTGGTAGGGAATCAGCGGCACATGGCCGACCTTCATCACGAAGTACGGCGTGATCGGCGGCAGCACGTCCTGCGGCTGCCAGACGCCGGCCAGCGTCAACGCCACCAGATGCGTGGAATGGGTGTGCACGACGCAGGCGGCCTGCGGCGCAGCGGCGTAGATGTGGCGGTGCAGCGCCAGCGTCTTGCTGGCGCGGTCGCCGCTGGTCTGCGTGCCGTCGGCCGCCACCTTGGCCAGCCGGGCCGGCTCCAGCGTGCCCAGGCAGGCGTCTGTCGGCGTGATCAGAAAGCCGTCTGCCAGCCGCACGCTGATGTTGCCGGCGCTGGCGTGCACATAGCCGCGCTCGAACAGGGCGCGGCCGACGCGGCAGACTTCGTCGCGCAGTGCGGCTTCGTTCAAGCCAGCACGCGGAAGGCTTTGGTGAAGAAATCCGGGCCGCCGAAATTGCCCGACTTCAGCGCGATGTGCAGCCCTGCATCGGCGGCGAAGCACCAAGGCACGCCGGGGTCGATCTGCGGCCCGATGCGCAGTTGCGCGATGCCCAGCGCCTGCACGCAGGCGCCCGAGGTTTCACCGCCCGCCACCACCAGCCGGCGCACGCCCAGCGCGACCAGCCCGCGCGCGATGCGCGACAGCGCCTGCTCCACCAGCGCACCGGCAGCCTCCACGCCCAACTGCGCCTGCACCGCCCGCACGGCAGCGGCATCGGCGGTGGCGTGCACCAGCAGCGGCGGCGCAGCGGGCGCGGCTGCCTGCGTTGCGGCATTCGTTGCGGCATACGTTGCGGCAGCCGTCGCATCAGCGGCAGCAGCCAGGCGCGGCGCAGCCCAGGCCAGCGCCGCGCCGACCACGTCGCCCCCTGCCGCGATGGCCAGCGGGTCCACCGCGAAGGCGGCGCCGCCAGCAGCGATGAAGTGCCGCACCTGCGCATTCGACGCCACCGAGCAACTGCCCGACACCGCCGCCGCCAGCCCGGCCGCAGGCGGCAGCGCGGCAGCCTGCGCACTGGGCGCGATGCCGTGGTTCTGCGGCAGGGCGATGGCCACGCCCGAGCCCGCCACCAGCAGCGGCAGCCCGGCGAAGGCGCGGCCCATCGCCAGCAAATCCTCGTCGGCAATGGCATCGACGATGGCCAGGCCCACGCCTTCATCGGCCAGTGACGCCAGGCGCGCCTGCACCGCCGCCGTGCCGGCGCGGACGCTGCGGTGGTCGATCAGGCCGACGGCCGCGTGGGCGCACTGGCGCGCAAGCACGCGCACGAGGTTGGCGTCGGCCATCGGCGTCAGCGGGTGGCTGCGCATGCCGCTGTCGCTGAGCAGCGCGTCGCCGACGAACAAATGGCCGTTGAAGACCGTGCGCAGCGCTGCCGGGAAGGCCGGGCAGACCGGCACGATGCGGGCACCCAGCGCCTGCATCAGCGCCTCGGCCACCGGGCCGATGTTGCCGCGGTCTGTCGAGTCGAAGGTGGAGCAGACTTTGAAGTAGATCTGCGCTGCGCCCTGCCCGCGCAGCCATTGCAATGCGGCCAGCGACTGCGCCACCGCGTCGGCCGCCGCGATGGTGCGCGACTTCAGCGCCACCACCACGGCATCGACATCCTCGGCAATGGCCGCCGCTGGCACGCCGATGGTCTGCAGCACGCGCATGCCGCCGCGCACCAGGTTGTTGGCCAGGTCGGTGGCGCCGGTGAAATCGTCTGCGATGCAGCCCAGAAGCATGCCGCAGTCTAACGGCGGGTGCAGCGCTGGCGGGCCGTTGGCGGGCCGCTAGCGGGCAGGTTAGCGGGCCGGTTAGCGGGCCGGGTTGAAACCCATCGGGTCGGGCCGCGCGGTGCAGGTGAAGCTGGCCGCCTTGTCGGTGTCGCCGCTGCCGTTGTAGCGGGCATAGGCGGGGTAGCGGCAAGCCGGCATCGAGCGGCGCACGCGCAGGTCGGCCGGGCCCATCTCCACCGCCTCCACGCTGTCGGGCGGCGCCTTGCCGCGCAGCACCCAGTCTTCCAGCAGCGCCAGCGTGTCCACCTGCGACGGCCCGGTGACGTT
Source organism: uncultured Rubrivivax sp. (assembly GCA_964244245.1). Lineage (GTDB taxonomy): Bacteria > Pseudomonadota > Gammaproteobacteria > Burkholderiales > Burkholderiaceae_C > Rubrivivax. The sequence continues at coordinate 89,467 of CAXTHW010000017.1, forward strand.
GTGCCCGCCACCAGCGCCGACGTACAGCCGCAGCACACGGTCTGTCTCGGCCTGGCCGATGGTGGCGACGACGCTGCGGTAGTAGTCGGCGATCATCGGCAGGCCCACCGCGTTGTCGGCCGACGGCTGCAGCACGATCAGCTTGGCGCCGCGCCGCGCCAGGCCGCGCAGGTCGGGGTCGGTGGCGTCGAACAGGGCCGACACGTACTGGATGCGCGCCGCATGCGGCCGCAGGTCGAACAGGAAGGGGTCGAACGCCGGGTCTTGCACGATCGCATGGCGCACCCAGAACGCGGCGAAGTTGAGGATGGCGCCGCGCTGCGGCTCGAAGCCGCGGCCGGGTGCCAGCGGCAGCGACGGCGGCTGCTTGCCCACCGGGTAGAAGCTGTACTGGTAGCGCTCGCCGTCTTCGTCGCCGGTGACGCCGTAGCCGGCATAGCGCGTCAGGCCATGCGCCATCACCACCGGCAGCGCCCACGGCTCGCGCACCGCGTTGACAGAGGCGATCTGCGCGTCCGACAGGCAGCCCGCCGCTGGCTTGCCGTCGCCGCAGCGCAGCGTGGCCACGTCGTTGCGGCACTCCAGGTAGCGCGCGATCACGCCGTCCTTCAGGCCGTCGGCGGCGTCGCAACTGGCGCGTGTGCGCTCCGCCACCAGCTTGATGGCCGGCGCGTCCAGCCAGCCCTGGATGAGCTTGCTGCGCACGTTGTTGTCGGACAGGTGGATGGTGGTCAGCGCGATCACAGGCGAGGTGGCGATGAAGCCGTCGTAGTCCTGCGGGAAGCGCTGCGCGGCGATCATGGTCTCGCGGCCGCCTTCGGATTCGCCGCTGAAGAACAGATGCGTCGGCGCGCGGCCGTAGGCGGCCGTGATCAGCTTCAGCGCCACGTCGCGCGTCTTCTTCAGCTCGTCGCCGGCAAAGTTGCGCAGCGCCTCGTCGTTGCCCATGAAGGTGAAGTCGGGCGTCTGGTGGCCGCTGTCGCTGCCGAAGGTGGCGTAGCCCTGCGTCACCGGGTAGGGCCGGTCCAGCGGGATGGGGTCGAAGCGGCCCGAGCCCTTGTTCTTCGGCGCGCTGATCACCACGCCGTTCATGCCGCCGCCGCCCGAGTGCAGCGCGCGGCCGTTCCAGGCCAGCGGCAGGTTGATCGCGAAGCGGATCGGCGGCGCTGCGCCGTCGGCGGGGGCGATCTCCCCTTGCAGCAGGCAGCGCGCCGCGGTGGGCAACAGGTGTTCGCCGTCCTCGTCCGGGTAGGGCGCCGTCTCCGCCAGGCGCTCGGCGCTGGCGACCCGTGCGCCGCGTGTCGGCAGGCCGATGTCGGCCGCCGCCACCACCAGCCCTTGCAGGTCTTCGCAGCGTTGCAGCGCCAGCCGCGTGCCGCTGTCGCCGGCAGTGCTGGCACAGCTTGCGATGATCGGCAGCGCGGCCAGCGTCGCAAGCCTCATCAGCGTCATCAGTGTCGGCGGGCGCCAGGCCGCGGCCTGTTGGCGGGTCGTCTCGTGCATCTCGTCTCCGTTGTCTCGAATGGGTTCGTTGCGGACGCGGCCGCACTGCCGCAGTGTGGCAACGGACTGCCACTTCGTAAAATCGTTTGTGTCCATCCGAGCCATCGGGCGGGCCCATGCATCTTTGGGGACAGCCTTTGCGATACCGCCGGATCGACCTCAACCTGCTGGCCGCGCTGGACGTGCTGCTGGCCGAGCGCAACGTCACCCGTGCCGCCGCGGCGATGAACCTCACGCAGTCGTCGATGAGCGGCATCCTCGCGCGGTTGCGCGAGGTCTTCGGAGACCCGCTGCTGGTGCAGGTGGGGCGGCAACTGCAACTCACGCCGCTGGCCGCGTCGCTTCAGCAGCCGACGCAGGAAGCGCTGATGCGCATCGACGCGCTGCTGCTGACGCGGCCGCAGTTCGACCCCGCCACCGCCACCCGCCGCTTCCTGGTGTCGGCCTCCGACTACGTGGTCAGCGCATTCCTGCGCGACGCGCTTCAGGCCGTGCACCACGAGGCGCCCGGTCTCACCTTCGACATCGTGCCCACCGCCGAGGCCAACGGGCTGGACAGCGGCGAACTCGACTTCGTGGTGGTGCCGGCGCACATGGTGTCCGACCAGCATCCGCAGGCGCCGCTGTTCGACGACGGCTACACGGTCGTCGCCTGGAGCGGCAACACCCGCATCGGCGAGCGGCTGACGCTGCAGACCTACCAGCAGCTCGGCCATGTGGTGTTTCGCGGCGGTCGTGGGCCGCTGCCCTGGTTCGAGCAGTGGTACCGCAACGAGCATGGCGACACCAGGCGCGTCGAAGTGCAGGTGCACAGCTTCAGCCTGCTGCCGGACCTGGTGGTGGGCACAGAGCGCATTGCCACCGTGCAGACGCGGCTGGCGCAGCGCCTCGCGCCGCTGCTGCCGCTGCGCCTGCTGCCGCTGCCGATGGCCGCACCGCGGCTGGCCGAGGTGCTGCAATGGAGCCGCCTGCACGACGCCGACCCGGCCACGCTGTGGCTGCGCGACAAGATGCAGGCGCTGGCTGCCGGTTGAAGGCTGCGGGTTGACCCTCGCATTGCCGGCTGCGATGCGTCGTATCGACGAACGCCATTTTTCTTGCCGGCGCCAGTTGCCTACGATGCGGCACGATGAAACTGGCCACCCTCAAAAACGGCACCCGCGACGGCCGCCTGGCCGTCGTCTCGCGTGACCTTGCCCATGCCGTGCCGGCGCCGGTGTGGCTGACGCTGCAGCAGGCGCTGGAGCAGTGGGCCGACGCGGCACCGGCGCTGCAAGCCGTGTCGGCAGCGCTGAACGCCGGCCAGGCGGGCAGCGCCTTCGCGTTCGACCCGTCGCGCTGTGAAGCGCCGCTGCCGCGCGCCTACCAGTGGTGCGACGGCTCGGCCTTCCTCAACCATGCGCGGCTGATGGAAACGGCGTTCAACATGCCGCCCATCCCCGACATCGACACCATTCCGCTGATGTACCAGGGCGGCTCCGACGACTTCCTCGGCCCGCACGACGACGTGCCCTTGCCCGACGAAGCGCACGGCATCGACTTCGAAGGCGAGTTCGGCGTCATCGTCGGTGATCTGGCAATGGGCGCGACGCCGACCCAGGCCGCGGGCGCCGTGCGCTTGCTGGTGCAGATCAACGACGTCAGCCTGCGCGGCTTCGGCCCGCGCGAAATGAAGACCGGCTTCGGCTTCTTCCAGGCCAAGCCGTCGTCGAGCTTCGCGCCGGTGGCCGTGACGCCGGACGAACTGGGCCCCGCCTGGTGCGACGGCCGCGTGCACCTGCCGCTGGCCGTGCGCTGGAACGGCGCCTGGTTCGGCGCGCCCAATGGCGGCGAGATGAACTTCAGCTTCTTCGAGCTGGCGTCGCATGCCGCGAAGACGCGGCGGCTGCGGGCCGGCACCATCATCGGTTCCGGCACCGTCAGCAACGCAGGCGGCGGCGCCGGCTCGGCCTGCATTGCCGAGCGCCGCGCCATCGAGACCATCCGCGACGGCCGCGCCAGCACCGCCTTCATGCGCTTCGGCGACCGCGTGCGCATGGAGGCGCGCACGCTGGACGGCGGGCCGCTGTTCGGCGCCATCGAGCAATGCATCGTGCGCGGCTGAAGCAGGCGGCGACGACGACAGACACGACGACAACCGAAGAGAGACACCGCCGATGACCACCACCCGCCGCGCCGCGCTGGCCGCGTCCTGCCTGCTTGCCTGCCTGCCTGCGGCGCTGGTGACCCCGGCGCTGGCGCAGCCGAAGAAGACGCCCATCGTCATCGGCTACACCGCCACGCCCGAGTTCGGCGCCGTCTTCGTCGCCAAGGAGCGCGGCCTGTTCGACAAGCACGGGCTGGACGCCAGCCTGCAGCTCATCCCCGTCAGCCCCAACGTGCCGGCGGCCGTGGTGTCGAACTCGGTGCAGATCGGCGGCACCACGCCGCCGGTGCTGCTGCAGGCGGTGGACAGCGGGCTGGACCTGGTGGCCGTGGCCGGCGGCGGCGTCTATGAGAACAGCTCGCGCGGCGTCGGCCTGGTGGCCAGGACCGGCATCACCGTCAACGGCGCGGCCGACCTGGTGGGCAAGAAGGTCGGCGTGCCGGGCTTCGGCGCCACCATCCACCTGCTGGTGCGCCGCTGGCTGATGGACAAGGGCGTGGACCCGAAGCGCGTGACCTTCGTCGAGGTGCCGATCCCGCAGATGCCCGATGTGCTCAAGGGCGGCAGCGTCGATGCCGTGGCCACCGCCGAGCCCTTCGTCGGCCGCATCGTGCAGGCGCAGATCGGCAGCGCGGTGCCGGCCTTCAGCGCCGATCTGCCGAACGGCTTTTCTTCGGTGCTCTACGTCGCCACGCGCAGTTGGGCCACCGCCAACCCGGCGCTGGTGCAGGGCTTCCGGCTGGCCATCGCAGAAGCCATCGTCACCGCCAACGCCAACAGGGACCAGGCTTACGACGACATCGGCAAGTACTTCAAGGTGCCGCCGCCGGTGCTGCGCGCCACGCCGTGGCCGAACTGGGTGACCACGCTGACCGACCAGCACCTGGGGTTCTGGGTCGAGACCATGCGCGCGCAGGACATGCTGCGCAAGACGCCGCAACTGTCGGCCACCATCCTGAAGTGAGGCGCCCGCCATGGCCGCCGCCCTGTCCAGCACCGCCCTACCGCTGCGCCTGGTGAACGAGCCTGCCGGCGCCGAGGCGCTGATCGTCTTCGACCATGTGGCGCTCGACTTCGGCGTGCGCCGCGTCGTCAACGACCTCAGCTTCAGCATGCGGCGCGGCGAGATCGTCTGCGTCGTCGGCCCCTCGGGCTGCGGCAAGACCACGCTGCTGCGGCTGCTGACCGGCCTGCTCGCCCCCAGCGCCGGCAGCGTGCTGCGCCAGGGCCGGCCGGTGCGCGGCCCGTCGCACGACGTGGCCATCGTCTTCCAGGACTATGCCAAGGCCTTGCTGCCCTGGCGCACCGTGGCCGGCAACGTCAGCCTCGCCCTCGAAGCCATGAAGGTGCCGCGCCGCGAGCGGGCGCCGCGCATCGCCGCGCTGCTGGGCCAGGTGGGCCTGGCCGCGCATGCCGACAAGCTGCCGGCGCAACTGTCCGGCGGCATGCAGCAGCGGCTTCAGATCGCCCGCTGCCTGGCCCAGCAGCCGGCACTGCTGCTGATGGACGAGCCCTTCGGCGCGCTGGACGCGATGACGCGCCAGGCCTTGCAGGACGAGATGCTGCAACTGGTGCAGCTGACAGGCACCACCGTGCTGTTCATCACCCACGACCTCGACGAAGCCATCTACCTCGGCGACACGGTGCTGGCCCTGCGCGCCAACCCCGGCGCCCGCTCCAGCCTGGCCGAGACCTTCGCCATCCCGCTGCCCAGGCCGCGCGACCAGCTCGGCACCCGCGAAGACCCTGAATTCCTGCGTCTGCGCAGGCGGGCGTTCGACCACTTGCAGGGCGGGCATTGAGGTGGGGCCCTGGCGCGGCTGGGTTGTGCCTGTCGTGCTGCTGATGCTGGCAGAACTCGCGTTGCACGGCGTGCAGAGCGACGCCCTCGCGCCACCGAGCCGGGTGCTGGTGTCGCTGGTGCAGGCGGTGGCCGACGGCAGCCTGTTCACGGCCTCGGCGCAGACGCTGCTGGCAGCGCTGGGCGGGCTGGCGCTGGGCGCTGGCAGCGGCCTGGTGCTGGGGCTGGCGCTCGGCCTGTCGCGCCAGGCCGGCGCGGCGGCGGCGCTGTCGGTCGAACTGCTGCGGCCGATCCCTTCGGTGGCGCTGATTCCGGTGGCCATGCTGGTCTTCGGCTTCGGCTACCGGGTGGAGATCTTCGTCATCGCATTCACCTGCTTCTTCCCGATGCTGCTGCTGACGCAGGCCGCCGTGCGCGGCGTCGAGCCGCGGCTGCTGGAGGTGGGCCGCGTGCTGGGCTTCGGCGCGGTGGCACGGGCTTGCAAGATCGTGCTGCCGGCGGCGCTGCCGCGGGTCTTCGTGGCCTTCAGGCTCGACGTCGGCATCGCGCTGGTGGTGGCCGTCACGGTGGAGGTGGCGAGCAACCCGCAGGGCCTCGGCTACGGGCTGCTGTCGGCGCAGCAAAGCCTGGCACCGGAGCGCATGCTGGCGCTGCTGCTCTGGGTGGGCCTGCTCGGCTGGGCCTTGAGCGCCGGGCTGCTGGCGCTGCAGAAGCGCTGGTTCGCCGCGGCCGGTGGGGCGGCACGATGAGCCGCCGCAGGCTGCAGGACGCCGCCGCCGGCATCGCGGTGACCACGGCGCTGGTGCTGCTGTGGACGCTGGCCACGCAGCAGGCCTGGGTGTCGCCGGTGTTCCTGCCCAGCCCGGCCGCCACCGCGCAGGCGCTGGCCGACGGGCTGCTGCACGGCGATCTGCCGGCGCTGGCGGCGGCCACCATCGAGCGCATGGTCTATGGCTGGGCGCTGGCGTCGCTGGCCGGCATCGCGCTGGGCGCACTGATCGGCAGTTCGGCCACGCTGCGCGCCTGGCTGCAGCCTGTGCTGGAGCTGCTGCGCCCGCTGCCGGCGTCGGCGCTGATCCCGGTGTTCATCGCACTGCTCGGGCTGTCGCCCGGCATGGTGCTGCTGGTGATTGCCTTCGGCGCGGTCTGGCCTGTGCTGCTGTCCACCGCGCATGGCTTCGCGTCGGTCGAGCCGCGGTTGCACGAGGTGGGCCGCGTGCTGCGGCTGTCGCGCCTGGCCTTCATCTTGAAGATCGGCCTGCCGAACGCGCTGCCCGACGCGCTGGCCGGCATGCGGCTGTCGCTGACGGTGGCGCTGATCCTGGCCATCGTCGGCGAGATGCTGGCGTCGCAGCAGGGGCTGGGCACCGCCATCGTGATGGCCGCGCGCAGCTTCCGCGCGCCGGAGCTGTTTGCCGGCGTGGTGCTGCTGGGTGCCATCGGCCTGGCGAGCAACGCGCTGCTGGCGGCGGCCGAACGGCGGCTGCTGCCCGGCCGCGCCAACTGACGCCCACCTTGCGAGGACTCTGCCCATGAAACGTCGCTTCGTCGATCTGTCGATCTACCTTGAGAACGACGTGCTGTCCGACCCGCCGCCGCTGGCGCCGCGGATCGAATACCAGACCCACGCCGAGACGGTGAAGGAGTTCGTCGCGATGATCCCCGGCACCACCGCCGCCGACTACCCGGAAGGCGAAGCAGCCGCTGCCGAATGGGTGCGGCTGACCACCCACAACGGCACCCACCTCGACGCGCCCTACCACTTCCACTCGACGATGGACCGCAAGTTGAAGGGCTCGCCGCAGCGCTCCATCACCATCGACGAGGTGCCGCTGGAATGGTGCTTCCAGCCCGCCGTGAAGCTGGACTTCCGCGCCCTGCCCGACGGCCATGTGGTCAGCGCCGCCGAGGTCGAGGCCGAGCTGGCGCGCATCGGCCATCTGCTGGCCCCGCTGGAGATCGTGGTCGTCAACACCCGCGCCGGCCAGCGCTACGGCCATGGCGACTACGTCAACGCGGGCTGCGGCATGGGCTACGAGGCCACGATGTACCTGCTGGAGCGCGGCGTCCGGCTGACCGGCACCGACGCCTGGAGCTGGGACGCACCGTTCTCCCACACCGCGAAGAAGGTGCAGGCCACCGGCGACAAGTCGCTGATCTGGGAAGGCCACAAGGCCGGGCGCGACATCGGCTACTGCCACCTGGAGAAGCTGCACAACCTGGAAGCGCTGCCCGGTGACGGCTTCTACCTGAGCTGCTTTCCGCACAAGATCCGCGGTGCATCGGCCGGCTGGACGCGGGCGGTGGCGATCTTCGACGACGCGCTGATGGCGTCGGCCGGCTGACGGTGTTCGACGATGCCCATCGCCTTTGGCAAGCGCAGCGCATCTCGTCCAGGCACCGCCGGCACCCCGGCGGCCAACGACCGCCCAGGCTTTGCCGCAAAACAAAACGGGTCAGCCTCTTGTGAGAGCTGACCCGTCGATTCTTCATGGTCGGGGCGGCGGGATTCGAACTCGCGACCCCTTGCACCCCATGCAAGTGCGCTACCAGGCTGCGCTACGCCCCGACTGACCTGCGCATTATACCCAGCACAGCAGGCCCGGCCCGTCAGGCGGTGAGCAGTTCCCGGATCGACAGCAACTCGGCGCGCAACTCACCTGGGTTGACCGACTGCAGCTCCACCACTTCATCGGCCAGCGAAGCCATTGCGGCGTCGAGCACCAAGGCGTCTTCCTCCGGGGCCAGGACGGCGCCACGGTCGGCGCTGCCGTTGCTGCTGCCGTTCAGCGCCGCCGCACGGTGGGTGGCGCTGCTTTCGGCCAGCCGGTTGCGCGCACCGCTGATGGTGAAGCCCTGGTCATACAGCAGCTCGCGGATGCGGCGGATCAGCAGCACTTCGTGGTGCTGGTAGTAGCGGCGGTTGCCGCGCCGCTTCATCGGCTTGAGCTGCGTGAACTCCTGTTCCCAGTAGCGCAGCACATAGGGTTTGACACCGCACAGCTCGCTCACCTCACCGATGGTGAAGTAGCGTTTGGCTGGAATGGCTGGGAGCGCATTCTCCATTGAAATCAATGGGATCGGTGGGGGAACTCAGACTTTACTCGAACTCCCCTTCGGGCGGAGTGTCTCCTTGCACGATGGCTTTCAACTTGTGGCTGGCGTGGAATGTGACCACATGCCGGGCCTTGATGGGGATGGATTCGCCGGTGCGCGGGTTTCGCCCTGGCCGCGGCGCCTTGCGCCGGATGTTGAAGTTGCCGAAGCCCGACAGCTTGACGTCGTCGCCCTTGACCAGCGTGCCGTGGACGATCTCGAAGAAGGCTTCGACCATGTCCTTCGACTCGCGCTTGTTCAGGCCCAGCCGGTCGAACAGCAACTCGGCAAGTTCGGCCTTGGTCAGCGTCGGCGTCTCCAGCGACGGCAGGATCACCCGGCCGCTGCTGTCCTTGATGTCGGGCTTGTCCGGCGCGTCGGGCCCGTCTGGCTTGTCTGGCGTGTCGTTCGAATCGGCCATGCTGTGTGCCTTTCTTGTACCGCGTCAGGCGCGCAGTCTGCCGCCGAATGCCGCGCCGACCCGGGCCACCGCCGCCGCCACGGCGCCGTCGATGCGTTCTTCGGTCAGCGTGTTGTCCTGGTCCAGCAGTTCCAGCCGCACCGCCAGGCTGCGCTCGCCCGGCCCCATGCCGGGCAATGGCGCCTGTGGCTTGTAGATGTCGAACAGCGTGGCTTTGCGCACCAGCGGGTCGGCCACCAAGCTGGCCACCAGCGCATCGTGCGCCACGCCGTCGCGCAGCACCAGCGCCAGGTCGCGCAGCACCGCCTGCTGGCGCGGCAGCCGCTGCACTGCGGGCAGCGGGCGGGCCAGCACCGCGCCCTGGTCCAGCTCGAACAACACCGGCGCGAGCGGCAGCTCGTAGGCCTGCCGCCACTTGGGGTGCAGCTCGCCGACATGGCCGATGGCCCGGCCGTCCAGCTCCACCCGCGCGCAGCGGCCCGGGTGCATGGCCGGGTGGCTGTCGGGCACGAAGACCGGCCGCTGCGGCGCCAGCAGCGATTCGACGTCGCCCTTGGCATCGAAGAAGTCGGCCACGCGCTCCTTGCGGCCCCATTGCAACGGCTCGGCGGGGCCGTAGGCCAGGGCCGCCACGCGCACCGGCTGGCGCAGGCCAGCCACCGACAGCGGGCCGTCTGCCGCAGCGGCGTCGCGCTGGAACACGCGGCCCAGCTCGAAGACGCGCACCCGCGCCGCCCTGCGCGCCAGGTTGTAGCGCAGCACCGCCACCAGGCCGCCGAGCAGGCTGGAGCGCATCACCGCCAGCGGCGCGGCAATCGGGTTCAGCACACGGATGGGGTCGGCGTTGCCGGCCAGCTCGTGCTCCCAACGCGCCTCGACGAAGCTGAAGCTGATGGTGTCCTGGTAGTCCAGCGCCGCCAGCGCGTGCTGCACCGCCGCCACGCTGCGCTGGCCTTCCGGCCGCACGCGGGCGGTCACCGGCGCGATGGGCGCGGTAATGGGCAGCTTGTCGTAGCCGATGACGCGGATCACCTCTTCGATCAGGTCTTCCTCGATGCGGAGGTCGAAACGCCAGCTCGGCGGCACGACGGTCAGCACGCCGGGTGCCTCTGTGAATGCCAGGCCGAGGCGGCGGAAGACATCGGCACATTGCGCCTGCGTCAACGCGATGCCGATGACCTTGGCCGCGCGCGCCACGCGCATTGCCACCGGCGTGGCCGGCGGCAGGTGCAGCACCTGGTCGTCCAGCGGGCCGGCCTGGCCGCCGCAGATGTCGATGACGAGCTGCGTGATGCGCTCGATGTGCTCGACGGTCAGCGCCGGGTCCACGCCGCGCTCGAAGCGGTGGCCGGCGTCGGTGCTGAAGTTGTAGCGGCGCGAGCGGCCGGCCACCGCTTCGGGCCACCAGAAGGCCGCTTCGACGTAGATGTTGGTGGTGGTGTCGGACACCGCCGTGGCGTCACCACCCATGATGCCGGCCAGCGATTCGACGCCCTGCGCATCGGCGATCACGCCGACGCCGGCATCGACCTCGATGGTGCTGCCGTTCAGCAGCTTCAAGGTCTCACCGGCATGGCCCCAGCGCACGACCAGTTTGTCGTGGATCTTGTCGAGGTCGAAGATGTGCGACGGCCGGCCCAACTCGAACATCACGTAGTTCGAGATATCCACCAGCGCCGTGACGCTGCGCTGGCCGCAGCGCGCCAGGCGCTCCACCATCCAGGCGGGCGTCCGGGCCTGCGGGTCGATGTTGCGCAGCACGCGGCCGGAGAAGCGGCCGCAGAGATCGGCCGCGCGCACCTCCACCGCCAGCCGCTGGTCGTGCAGCGGCTTGACGGGAACGATGGCCGGTGTGTGCAGCGGCGCGCCGGTCAATGCCGACAGCTCGCGCGCGATGCCGTGGACGCTGAGGCAATGCCCGAGGTTGGGCGTGAGCTTGAGCGTGAACACGGTGTCGTCGAGCTTGAGCACGTCGCGGACGTTGGCGCCCAGCGGCGCGTCGGCCGGCAGTTCGAGCAGGCCGCCGTGGTCGTCGGCAATCTTCAATTCCCTGGCCGAGCAGAGCATGCCGAGGCTTTGCACGCCGCGCAGCGTGCTGGCGCCGATCTTGAACGGCTTGCCATCCGACTTGGCGTCATCCGCAGCGGGCAGCTCAGCGCCCACCACTGCCAGCGGCGCACGCAGCCCGACCCGCGCGTTGGGTGCGCCGCAGACGATCTGCAGCAGGTCGGACCCGCCGGTGCTGACCTTGCAGACGCGCAGGCGGTCGGCCTGCGGGTGCGGCACGGCCTCGACGATCTCGGCCACCACCACGCCGGTGAACGGCGGCGCCCCCGGGGCGAGGCTTTCCACCTCCATGCCCGCCATCGTCAGCACGTCGGCCAGCGCCTGTGTGGCCAGCGGCGGGTTGCAGAACGCGCGCAACCACGATTCAGGGAATTGCATCGCGCGCCCTCAGTTGAATTGCGCCAGGAAGCGCAGGTCGTTGTCGTAGAAAGCGCGCAGGTCGGGCACGCCGTAGCGCAGCATCGCCAGCCGGTCGGGGCCCATGCCGAAGGCAAAGCCGATGTGGCGCTCTGGGTCGAGCCCGTAGTTGCGCACCACCGTCGGGTGCACCTGGCCGGAGCCGGCCACTTCCAGCCACTGGCCGGCCAGCGGGCCGCTGCGGAAGGCGATGTCGATCTCGGCCGACGGCTCGGTAAACGGGAAGAACGACGGCCGGAAGCGCACGTCGAAATCATCGGTCTCGAAGAACTGGCGGACGAACTCGCTGAACACCACCTTCAAGTCCTTGAAGCTGACGTTCTCGCCGATCCAAAGCCCTTCGCACTGGTGGAACATCGGCGAGTGCGTGGCGTCGCTGTCCACGCGGTAGGTGCGGCCGGGGGCGATGACGCGGATCTCGGGCATCGGGTCGAGGTGGGCGTACCTGGCGGCGTGCGCGCGGGCGTAGCGCACCTGCATCGGGCTGGTGTGGGGGCGCAGGTTGAGCCAGCGGCCTTCGGCGTCTTTCACATCGACGTAGAAGGTGTCCTGCATCGACCGCGCGGGGTGGTTCTCGGGGTTGTTCAGCGCGGTGAAGCTCATCCAGTCGGTCTCGATCTCGGGCCCCTGCGCCACGTCGAAACCCATCGAGCCGAAGATCGCCTCGATGCGCTCGATGGTGCGGCTCACCGGGTGCAGCCCGCCCACGCCGCGGCGGCGCCCGGGCAGCGTGACGTCAAGCGCCTCGGCCTGAAGTTGGGCGGCCAGTTCGGCCTGCGCCAGCGCGTCGCGCGCGGCGTTGAGCGCCGCTTCGATGCGCGCCTTGGCCTGGTTGATCTCGGCGCCGCGGGTTTTCTTGACGTCGGCCGGCAGCGCGCCCAGGCCTTTGAGCAGCTCGGTCACGCGGCCGCTCTTGCCGAGGTAGCGCGCCTTGGCGTTCTCCAGTTCAGCCGGGCTGGGTGCGGCGCCGAAGTCGGCCTGGGCGCCTTCCACCAGCAGTTCGAGGTCATTCATGTTGCACGCAAGAAAAGAAAAAAGGTCGCCCCGAGGTGACGACCTTCACTGCTTGAACGAGCGGCGGGCAGATCGCCCGCCGTTCACTGTCTCAAGCCAACTGGGCCTTCACCTTATCGACGATGCTGCTGAAGGCAGCCGGGTCGTGGATGGCCATGTCCGACAGCACCTTGCGGTCGATGTCGATGTTGGCTTTCTTCAGGCCCGCCATGAACTTGCTGTAGGTGATGCCGAGGCCGCGGCTGGCCGCGTTGATGCGGGCGATCCAGAGTTGGCGGAACACCCGCTTGCGGGTGCGGCGGTCACGGTAGGCATACTGGCCGGCCTTCATCACCGCCTGCTTGGCGATGCGGAAGACGTTCTTGCGGCGGCCGCGGAAGCCCTTGGCGAGCTTCAGGATCTTCTTGTGGCGGGCGTGTGCTGTGACACCACGTTTGACGCGAGGCATGCGTTGCTCCTTACAGGCCGGCGAACGGCAGCATCTGGGCCATGTGGCCCATGTTGGTCTCGTGCACGTTCACGGCGCCACGCAGGTTGCGTTTGCGGCTGGTGCTCTTTTTGGTGAGGATGTGGCGCTTGAACGCCTGCCCGCGCTTGACGGTGCCACCCGGACGCACGCGAAACCGCTTGGCCGCGCTCTTCTTGGTCTTCATCTTGGGCATGACTGCTCCTTCTTCGTGACCCCTGCAGGCGGCACCGGGAGTCGGTGCACTTGGCGGCCTTGCAGCGGCTTCTATGCGCCCCGCACGGTGACCAGACCGTGCGGCGCGACATTCAAAATCATTTTCTCTTCGGCGACAGCACCATGATCATCTGCCGCCCTTCGAGCTTGGGCATGTGCTCCACCACCGCCACATCGGCCAGCTCGTCGCGGATGCGTTCGAGCATGCGCATGCCGATGTCCTGGTGGGTGATCTCGCGGCCCCGGAAGCGCAGCGTGACCTTGCCCTTGTCGCCGTCTTCGCTGATGAAGCGGCGCAGGTTGCGCATCTTGATGTGGTAGTCACCGTCGTCGGTGCCGGGGCGGAACTTGACTTCCTTGACCTCGATCACCTTCTGCTTTGACTTGGCCTCAGCCGCCTTCTTCTGCTCCTGGTACTTGAACTTGCCGTAGTCCATCAACCGGCACACAGGGGGGTCGGCGGTGGCGGCGATCTCGACCAGATCGACATCCAGCTCACCGGCCATGCGCAAGGCCTCCATCGTCGGGACGATCCCGAGGGGTTCGTTCTCGACCCCGTTCAAGCGCACCGACGGCGCCATGATCTCCCGGTTCAACCTGTGCTTGCGCTCCGCGTTGGGCGTGCGCCGGTCCATGAAAGTAGCGATGTGTCAACTCCTAGCGCGACCCTAGGCAACAGCGGGCCACGAACAATGAAAAACGCGCGCTGACGGGGCAAACCTCATGCCTTGAGTGCGATGTCTTGCAACAGCTTCTGCTGGAAGTCTGCGGCGGGCATCACACCCAGGTCGAGATTGCCCCGGGCGCGCACGGCAACAGCCCCGTTTGCCTTTTCCTTGTCGCCAACGACGAGGATGTACGGGGCCTTCTGCATCGAATGCTCGCGGATTTTATAGTTGATTTTCTCGTTGCGCAAATCCACCGTGGCTCTAACTCCTTGTTTCACCAACGCTTTCGCCACTTCTGTAGCGTAATCGGCCTGGTTTTCGGTGATGCAGGCCACCACCACCTGCACCGGCGCGAGCCAGGCCGGCAGCGCGCCGGCGTGCTGCTCGATCAGGATGCCGATGAAGCGCTCCAGGCTGCCGACGATGGCCCGGTGCAGCATCACCGGGCGCGCCCGCCCGCTGTCTGCCGTGACGTACTCGGCCCCCAGCCGCTCGGCGGTGTTGAAATCGACCTGCATCGTGCCGCACTGCCATTGGCGGCCGAGCGCGTCTTTCAGCGTGTATTCGATCTTCGGGCCGTAGAAGGCGCCATCGCCCGGCGAGACGATGAACTCCACCCCAGAGCGCCGCAGCGACTCCATCACTGCGTACTCGGCCTTGTCCCACAGCGCGTCGGAACCCACGCGCTTGGCTGGCCGCGTCGCCACCTTGTAGATGATCTCGGTGAAGCCGAAGTCGGCGTACACCTTCTGCAGCAACTGCGTGTAGGCCACGCACTCGTCGAGGATCATGTCTTCGGTGCAGAAGACATGGCCGTCATCCTGCGTGAAGCCGCGCACCCGCATGATGCCGTGCAGCGCGCCGCTGGGCTCGTTGCGGTGGCACTGGCCGAATTCGCCGTAGCGCAGCGGCAGGTCGCGGTAGCTGCGCAGGTGCGAGTTGAAGATCAGCACATGGCCGGGGCAGTTCATCGGCTTCAGCGCGTACTCGCGCTTCTCCGACTCGGTGATGAACATGTTGTCGCGGTAATTGTCCCAGTGGCCCGTCTTCTCCCACAGGTGCTTGTCCAGCACCTGCGGGCCCTTGACCTCCAGGTAGCCGTTGTCGCGATAGACGGCGCGCATGTACTGCTCCACCTGCTGCCACACCGCCCAGCCCCTGGGGTGCCAGAACACCATGCCGGGCGCCGTCTCTTCCATGTGGAAAAGGTCGAGTTCGCGGCCGAGCTTGCGGTGGTCGCGCTTCTCGGCTTCCTCCAGCATGTGCAGGTAGGACTGCAGCGCTTCCTTGCTGGCCCAGGCCGTGCCATAGATGCGCTGCAACTGCGCGTTGGCCTGGTCGCCGCGCCAGTAGGCGCCGGCCACCTTCATCAGCTTGAAGTGCTTCAGCTTGCCGGTACTGGGCACATGCGGGCCGCGGCAGAGGTCTTCGAAAGCGCCTTCGCGGTAGAGCGAGACGTCTTCGCCGGCCGGAATGCTGCCGATGATCTCGGCCTTGTAGTGCTCGCCCAGTCCCTCGAAGTACGCCACGGCTTCGTCGCGCGGCAGCACGCGGCGCTGCACCGGCTCGTCCTTTTTCGCCAGCTCGGCCATGCGCTGCTCGATGGCGGCCAGGTCCTCCGGCGTGAAGGGGCGCTTGTACGCGAAGTCGTAATAGAAGCCGTTGTCGATCACCGGGCCGATGGTCACCTGGGCTTCCGGGAACAGATCCTTCACCGCGTAGGCCAGCAGGTGGGCGGTGGAATGGCGAATGACCTCCAGCGCGTCGGCGTCCTTGTCGGTGACGATGGCAAGCTGTGCATCGCGCTCGATGCGGTGGCTGGTGTCCACCAGCTTGCCGTCCACCCGGCCGGCCAGCGCCACCTTGGCCAGGCCGGGGCCGATGGCTGCGGCCACGTCGGCCACCGAAACCGGGTGTTCGAACTCGCGCCGGGAGCCGTCCGGCAGTGTGATCTGGATCATCTTCGACCTCGAAAAACGAAAAAGCGCGGTGGGTGCCGCGCTTTGGTCTGGGACAGACAGGAAACGACGGCGCAGGCCTCAGGCCCGGGTGCGGGCCTCGGCAAAGACAAAGGGCGTAGTCCGCGGTGTCATAACCAGTGCTGCCTTTCTCGTCCTTGTGGGTTGAAGGGAGCGCGCATTTTAAGCGCAAGGCGCCGCCAAGCCCAGCTCAGGCCGATGGCAGCGCCACCGGCGGGTTCGGGCCTGCTGCGACACAGGTGTCAGCGCCGCGACTGAAGCTTCGCAAAGGCAGCGGCCATCGCGCTGTGGCCGCTGGCTTCCGGCGCGCGCGCACGCTCGTTGCGCGCTGCCGGCCGGAAGCTGTTGTCAGCCTTGGCGGCGGCCTTGGCGCCTTGGGCCAAGGCCGGCGCGTCCAGCTTCATCGTCAGCGCGATGCGCTTGCGTGCCAGGTCCACTTCCAGCACGCGCACCTTCACCACCTGCCCGGTCTTGACGACTTCGCGCGCGTCGTTGATGAACTTGTGGCTCATCTGGCTGACGTGCACCAGCCCGTCCTGGTGCACGCCCAGATCGACGAAGGCGCCGAACTGCGCGACGTTGCTGACCGTGCCCTCCAGCACCATGTCGGGCTGCAGGTCCTTCAGGTCGTTGACGCCTTCGTTGAAGCGCGCCACCACGAAGTCGGGGCGCGGGTCGCGGCCGGGCTTTTCCAGCTCGGCAAGGATGTCCTTGACGGTGATGGCGCCGAATTTTTCATCGGCAAAGGCTTCGGGCTTGAGCGTGCGCAGCACGTCGGCGCGGCCCATCAGCTCCTGCACCGGCTTGTTGGTGGCGGCCAGCATCTTTTGCACGACGGTGTACGTCTCCGGGTGCACGCCGGTCAGGTCGAGCGGGTTGTCGCCGTCGCGCACGCGCAGGAAGCCGGCCGCCTGCTCGAAGGTGCGGGGCCCCAGCCCCGCCACGTCGAGCAACTGCCTGCGGTTGCGGAACGCGCCGTGCGTGTCGCGCCAGCGCACGATGCTGGCCGCCACTGCGGGCGACAGGCCGGACACCCGCGACAGCAGCGCGTTGGAGGCGGTGTTGAGATCCACCCCCACGGCGTTGACGCAGTCTTCCACCACCGCGTCGAGCGAGCGCGCCAGCCCGCTCTGGTTGACGTCGTGCTGGTACTGCCCCACGCCGATGCTCTTGGGGTCGATCTTCACCAGCTCGGCCAGCGGGTCTTGCAAGCGGCGCGCGATGCTGACCGCGCCGCGCAGGCTGACGTCGAGGTCGGGCAATTCCCTGCTGGCGAACTCGCTGGCCGAATAGACCGAGGCGCCGGCTTCGCTGACCACCACCTTGTCGAGCCTGGCGCCGGGCGCCAGCGCCTGGATGCGCTGGATGAGGTCGGCCGCCAGCTTGTCGGTCTCGCGGCTGGCGGTGCCGTTGCCGATGGCGATGAGGTTGACGCCATGGGTGGCCACCAGCCGGCCCAAGGCATGGAGCGCGCCGTCCCAGTCGCGGCGCGGCTCGTGCGGATAGACGGTGTGGGTGTCCAGCACCTTGCCTGTGTCGCTGACCACCGCCACCTTGACGCCGGTGCGGATGCCGGGGTCCAGCCCCATCACCACCCGCTTCCCGGCCGGCGCCGCCAGCAACAGGTCACGCAGGTTGTCGCCGAAGACCTTGATCGCGACAGCCTCGGCCTCTTCGCGCAGCCGCGCGAAAAGGTCGCGCTCCAGGCTCAGCGACAGCTTGACCTTCCAGGTCCAGGCGATGGCCTTGCGGACCAGCGCGTCGCCCGGGCGCTCGGCGTGGCTCCAGGCGAGGTGGCGCGCGATTCGGCCTTCGGCAAGAGACATCCACGGGGTCGCTGACGCTCCCGTCGGCTTGCCGGGCACGACCTCTTCATCCAGCACCAGCTTGGCATCCAGCCACTCCAGCGTGCGGCCTCGGAAGACGGCCAAGGCGCGGTGGCTGGGCACGGTGCGGATGGGCTCGGCGTAGTCGAAGTAGTCGCGGAACTTGGCCGCATCGACGTGCTGGCCGTCCTTGCCCTCGACCAGCCGGCTCTGGAACAGGCCTTCGGCCCACAGCCACTCGCGCAGCTTGCCCACCAGCACGGCGTCTTCGGCCCAGCGCTCGGCCAGCAGGTCGCGCACGCCGTCCAGCACGGCCGGTGCATCGGCAAAGCCGCCATCGGCGTTGATGTAGCCGGCGGCTTCGTCCAGCGGCAGCAAGGCCGGGTTCGCCAGCAGCTTGTCGGCCAGCGGCTCCAGCCCGGCCTCGCGGGCGATCATGCCCTTGGTGCGGCGCTTGATCTTGAACGGCAGGTACAGGTCTTCCAGCTCCTGCTTGGTGGGCGCGGCGTCGATGGCGCTGCGCAGCGCCGGCGTCAGCTTGCCCTGCTCGTCGATGCTCTTCAGCACCGCGTCGCGGCGCTCTTGCAGCTCGCGCAGGTAGGCCAGCCGGGACTCCAGCTCGCGCAACTGGATGTCGTCCAGCCCCTCGGTGGCCTCTTTGCGGTAGCGGGCGATGAAGGGCACGGTGGCGCCACCGTCGAGCAGGGCGACGGCGGTGTGCACCTGGGCCGGCCGGGCCTTCCGCTCGGCGGCGATTTGCAGAACGATCTTGTCCAAAAGCGATGTGCGGAATGACAGGAGCGGCGAAGTTTATAGGCGCCCTGCCAGCCACTTTGCAGCGCCCTGCCCCGCGGCGCGGCCGGTGGCGAAACAGGCGGTCAGCAGGTAGCCGCCGGTCGGCGCTTCCCAGTCGAGCATCTCGCCGGCGCAGAAGCTGCCGGGCACGGCGTTCAGCATCAGGTCAGCGTCCAGTGCGTCGAAGCGCACGCCGCCGGCACTGCTGATGGCTTCGTCGATCGGCCTGGCCGCCGTCACCCGCACCGGCAGCGCCTTGACCATCGCCGCGAAGCGCAGGGGATCGGCCTGCACCTCTTTCGGCACCGTCTCCCACAGCAGCCCGGCCTTGACGCCCGACAGCCCCAGCCGCGCCTTCAGGTGGGTGGACAAAGAGCGCGGCCCGCGCGGGTGGGCCAGCTCCGACGCCACCCATTGCGCGCTGCGCGAGGGCAGCAGGTCGAGCTGGAACACCGCCTGGCCATCGCGCTCGATGGCGTCGCGCAGCGCGGCCGACGCGGCATAGACGAGGCTGCCTTCCACGCCGCCAGCCGTCACCACGCATTCGCCCACCTGCCGCCAGCCGCCGAAGCCGATGGTTACCGACTTCAGCGGCTCGCCGGCGAAGCGGCTGCTGAAGTGGGCGCTCCAGCCGACGTCGAAACCGCAGTTCGACGGCCGCAGCGGCGCCAGCGCCACGCCGCGCTCTTGCAGCCAGGGCCACCATGCACCGTCGGACCCCAGCCGCGGCCAGCTTGCGCCGCCCAGCGCCAGCACCGTGGCCTGCGGCTGCACCAGCGCCTGGCCGTGCGGCGTGTCGAAGCGCAGCGCGCTGGCCTGGCCTGCGCCAGCCCAGCCGCGCCAGCGGTGCCGCATGTGCAGCACCACGCCCTGCCCGCGCAGCCAGTGCAGCCAGGCGCGCAGCAGTGGCGCGGCCTTCATGTCGGTGGGGAAGACGCGGCCAGAACTGCCGACGAAGGTGGCCACGCCCAGGCCCGCCGCCCAAGCCCGCAGCGCATCCGCGCCGAAATCCTGCAGCCGCGGCGCCAGCTCGGCCGAGCGGGCGCCGTAGCGGGCGACGAAGGCGGCATGGCCTTCCGAATGCGTCAGGTTCAGGCCGCCCTTGCCGGCCAGCAGGAACTTGCGGCCGACCGACGGCATGGCGTCGAACACATCGACGCGGTGGCCTGCGGCGGCCAGCGTCTCGGCCGCCATCAGCCCGGCCGGGCCGGCCCCGATGACCGCCACCTCGGCCGCGGCCACACTTGCCGCGGCTTCAGCCACCCAGCCGCCACTGCACGAGATCGTCGATGCTCAGCAGCGGCATGCCGTGCGTCAACGCGAACGCCGCCACCTGCGCGCCGCGGGCCATCGTGCCGTCGGGGTTCATCAGCTCGCACAGCACGGCAGCCCGCGGCAGGCCGGCCAGGTCGCACAGGTCGATGGCGCCTTCGGTGTGGCCGCGCCGGGCCAGCACGCCGCCGGCCTCGGCGCGCAGCGGGAACACGTGGCCGGGGCTGACCACGTCGCCCGGCCCGGCGCCTGGCGCGATGGCGGCGCGCACCGTGGTCAGCCGGTCGAGCGCGCTGACGCCGGTGCTCACGCCGTGGCGCGCCTCGATGGACACCGTGAACGCGGTGCCGTGCCGGCTCTGGTTGCTCTGCACCATCGGCGGTAGCTGCAGCTGCTCCACCGTGTCGGGCGGCAGGCACAGGCAGACGATGCCGCTGCCTTCGCGGATCAGCATCGCCATCACCGGCACACTGAGCAGGCTGGCGGCGACGATCAGGTCGGCCTCGTTCTCGCGGTCTGCATCATCGGCCAGCAGCACCGGGCGGCCGGCGCGCAAGGCATCGGCCGCCTGTTGCAGGCGCTGGGCCAGGCTGGTGGCGGCAGGGGGACAGTCGATCAACATGGGAAACGCTCCTCGCAGTGGATGGGGTCGGGCGAAAAGACGTTTCAGGGGGTCGGCGCAAGGCCACGCCGCAACCGCTGGCAGCGGGTGCGGCGCACCTTGCACATCTTCTTTCATCCGGACTGTGACCGTCGGCCCTGGCTTTGCACCAGGTCTGCTGACCCTGGCCCTTGCAGGCCAGGCGCTCGCGGGCTCGCAGCGTCTGCGCTGCACACCGCCGGTGGGGAATTCCGCCCCGCCCTGAAGACGTGTGCCGGCTCGCACCGGCGGCTTCACTGTAGCGGCTGGCGGCGCCCTGCGCTGTAAAGTGGGCGACCCTTCGGAAGAGTCGATGCCATGCGCCTTGCCGGCCGCGCCCACGCCCTGTTTCAACGCCTGGTGCTGCGCCGCGTGTGGACGAGCTTCATCGTGATGGGCCTGAGTTTCCTCGGCTTCGGCATCGGCACCGTCAGCCTGGCCTCGTTGCTGAAGTCCAACCTCGACCTGGTGTTCAGCTACGGCTGGCAGGCCTTGATGGACGGCGCGGCGGTGCAGTTGTTCGAACTCTTGCTCAACGGCTATCTAGCGATGTTCTTCTACGTCGTCTTCAAGGCCTGCGAGTACCGCCTGGTGCACGGCCTCGGCAAGCCTCACTGAGGCGGCCGCTCGGCGCGGTGGCGGGCCGGCGTGGTGCCGAGCCGGCGGCGCATCAACTGCGTCATGTGCTGCTGGCTGGCAAAGCCGCAGGCGATGGCGATGTCGGCCAGCGGCAGCACGGAGGCTTGCAGCAATGCAGCCGCCTGTTGCAGCCGCCGTGCCATCACGAACTGGTGCGGCGGCTGCCCGCACTGGGCCGTGAAGGCCTGCGCGAAGCGGCTCGGCGGCAGCCCGGCCACGGCGGCCAGGTCGGCCACCAGCAGCCGCTGGTCGAGGTGGGCCATCACGTGGTCGGTGATCCGCCCCAGCATGGCCTGGCTCAGCGCGCTGGCTGGCTTGCTGCTGCCGGGCCGGCGAGCCACCTGCAGCAGGATCAGCCGCGCCAGGCTGTCCACCGCCTCGGCGGCGAACGGGTTGCCCTCGGTCAGCTCGGCCGCCAGCATCTCCAGCAGCGGCGCCATGCCCTGCAGCGTGGCGTTCAACAGCGGCGCGGTGTGGCGGCCCTGGTCGTCGAAATAGATGTTGATGTGGCGGCTGGGCTGCTCCTTGCGCCATTGGGCGGCGGCGCCGGCGGGGGTGAGGAACAGCGAATGGCGGCGCGCCAGATGGGTGCGCTGGCGGTCACCCTGCAGCCCGCCGCTGACGCGCGACGGCGAGAGGTTGATCGACAGCCGCGTGACGGCCAGCGCAGGCACCGCCATCTCGTAGGGCGGTGACGCGTAGATGGCGACCGCCGGCGCTGCGTGGTCGCCGCCACGCAGCGACGCTTCGATCTCGCGGCCACCGGCATGCGCCAGCACGCCTCCGTAGGCGGCCATGCCGGTGTCGATGGGGAGTTGCTTGTTCACGGCGTCTTGGTCGGCGAGGCAGACGCCAGTCTTACCGCGCCGGATGACAAAAAGCATCTCGCGCGGTGTGGCGCCGCCGGGCGGATCTTGAAAGACCGGCAGCGGCCGCGGTGGGCCAATGCCGGCTGCGGCGGGGCCACCACGGCAAGCCGCGCAAGCAACCCGTTTTCAGGAGCATCCATGACAGTCAACCGCAGAACATTCCACCGCACCCTGGCCGCCGCCGCGGTGCTGGGCCTTGCCGGCCAGATGGCCGTGGCGCAATCCAGAGCCGGTGCCGAGGAAGGCGGGCTGCGCAGCGGCAAGACCTTCACCAGCACCAACAGCGCCACGGGCAACGAGGTGCTGGTGATCGGCACCGCGCCGGGCGGCGCAATGGCCTTGCTGGCGCGCGTGCAGACGCTGGGCCTGGGCTCCGGCGCCGGGCTCGGCTCGCAGGGCGCCGTGACGCTCAGCACCGACGGCCGCTACCTGTTTGTCGTCAACGCCGGCAGCAACAGCGTCTCCACCTTCGCGGTGCGCGCCGCCGGCCTGGTGCTGATGTCGGTGCACGATGCCGGTGGCCTGCACCCCATCAGCGTCAGCGAGCGCGAGGGCCTGGTCTATGTGCTGAACGATGGCGGCAGCGGCAACGTGGCTGGCTTCCGCAACGAAGGCGGCACGCTGGTCCCGGTGGCCGGCAGCGTGCGGCCCTTGTCGGCGGCCAGCGGCACCGGGCCCGCGCAGGTGGCCATCGGCACCGAAGGCGACGTGCTGGTGGTGACCGAGAAGACGACCAACCGGCTGGTGAGCTATGCGCTGGCCGCCGATGGCAGCATCGGCGCACCGCTGACCACCGCGTCGGCCGGCACCACGCCCTTCGGCTTCGTGTTCGACCGGCGCAACCGCATGCTCGTCAGCGAGGCCGGCGCCAGCACCTTGTCGAGCTACCGCTTCGACGCCGCCGCGCCCACCGTCCCGGTGGTCATCAGCCCCGCGGTTCCCACCGGGCAGGCTGCGGCCTGCTGGGCGATGGTCACGCCGAACGGCCGCTTCGTCTATACCGGCAACGCCGGCAGCAGCTCGATCAGCCAGTACGCCATCGACCGCCGCGGCGCGGTGGCGCTGGTGGCCGCTGCCGCTGCCAGCACCGGCACCGGCGGTGCCGGCGACCTTGCGGTTGCCAGCCACGGCCGCAGCCTGAGCATCCTGGCGCCGCGCACGCCCGCGATCTTCAGCTTTGCGGTGGCCAACGACGGCAGCCTGAGCGCGGCCGGCTCGGTGCTCGGCCTGCCGGCCGGCGTGGTGGGATTGGCTGCCAACTGAGCCGCAGCCACGGGCGCCGCGTCCGCCGCAGTCTTGTAAGGATGCGGCGCCTGGAACAGACTCATGCACAGACCACTGGAGACACAGCATGACCCTCTTGCGCACCGGCGCCTTCTTGTGCGCCACCGCTGCCAGCGTGGCTGCCCATGCGGCCACAGCCTCCTGCCAGGCCACCAGCGGCGCCACCGCGCCCACCGTGGTGGAGCTGTACACCTCGGAGGGCTGCAGCTCCTGCCCGCCGGCCGACAAATGGCTGTCCACGCTGAAGGGCCGCGGCGACGTGCTGCCGCTGGCCTTTCACGTCAACTACTGGGACAAGCTCGGCTGGGTGGACCGTTTCGCCACGCCGGAAGCCACCGCGCGCCAATACCAGCTTTCGTCCTGGACCGGCAGCGCGCAGGTCTATACGCCGCAGGTGGTGGTGAACGGCCGCGACATGCAGGCCGGGGTGCGCCTGCCCGCTGCGTCCACCGCCAGCCCGGTGGCGGTGACGCTGAGCCGCACCGACAACACCGTGACGGCCGAGATCGCCGCCAGCAAGGCCGCCCCGGCGCGGCTGGACGGCTACTGGGCCGTGGTGGAAGACGGCCACACCAGCAAGGTGCGCGCTGGCGAGAACGCCGGCGAGACGCTCAAGCACGACGGCGTGGTGCGGCTGTACAAGCCGGCGCCGGCGTGGGCGGCGGCCGACGGCACCCGCGCCACGCTGGCAGTCAGCGCCGGTGTGCCCGACAACCCGCGCCGCGTGGTTTTCGTGGTGACCGACGCAGCCACCCACAAGCCGCTACAGGCGGTGGCGCTGGGCTGCTGAGCCCCGGCGCGCCGCGGGCCGTCCATTGCCGGGAAGCCGGCTCGGCGGCATGCCGCGCCATCCCCGCGAAGGGACAGCGGCGCCGGAGTTCGGAAACGATCGGCGTGCAGCGCAACCGGCCGCTGCAACGGTCGGAGTCTCTCAGCCTCTCAGACCGCGCTGCGCAGCGCGGCGCGCAACTGCTGGCCGATCTCGGGCCGCGCCGCGAACGGGTCGGTGGGGTTGCGCAGCAGCAGCCGGTCTTCCATCAGCACCTGCACGCCGGCCAGTGCCTTGGGGTGGCTGTAAATGTAGAAGCGGTTCTCGTCCATCGCGTCATAGACGAACTGCGCCACCTGGCCGGCAGTCAGCTTGCCGCTGCTGACGGCCTTGTCGCTCATCGCCTGCGCGATGAGCTGGCTGCGGGTGGGCGCGGCGGCGGCTCTCATCTCGGCCGGGCGGTTGCGCTCGCTGAGGTGGATGCCGGTGGGCACGAAGAACGGGCACAGCAGATGGGCGTGGACCTGCCCGGTCACCAGCGCCAGGTCCTGGTAGAGCGTTTCGCTGATGCTCACCACCGCGCTCTTGGTCGCGTTATAGACGCCCATGTTGGGCGCGTTCAGCAGCCCCGCCATGCTGGCGGTGTTGACGATGTGGCCGTGGTAGCCGGGGTCGGCCGCCGCGGCGGCCAGCATCAGCGGCGTGAACACGCGCACGCCGTGGGCCACGCCCATCAGGTTGACGCCGACGACCCAGTCCCAGTCTTTCGGTGTCTGCTCCCAGATCAGCCCGCCTGCGCCGACGCCTGCATTGTTGAAGACGAAGTGCGGAGCGCCGAAGCGCTGGGCCGTGGCGGCGCCCAGCGCATCCACTTCGGCAGCCTTCGACACGTCCAGCCTGAACTGCAGCACCTCGGCGCCAAGACTTGAAATCTCCTGTGCGGACAACGCCAGCGCATCGGGCTGCACGTCGGCCATCACCACGTTCATGCCGCGCCGCGCGGCGATGCGGCTGGCCTCCAGACCGAAGCCCGATGCCGCGCCGGTGATGACTGCCGTGCGGCCGGCCCATGGGTGAGGTGCGTTCATGGCTGCTCCGGCTTGATCTGGAAGCCCGCTCGCGGGAAGTGCACGTGCACGGTGCCAGCACGCTCGTCGCTGCGTGCCAAGACCACCTCGTCTGCGCTCAGGCCCACCAGCGCGCCGGCCACCGGGTCACAGCCGTAGTCGGTGGGCGTCACGGTGACTTGCTGGCCGGCGTCGAAGCCGAGGCTGGGCGCCACCGCCACGGGCGCATGGCTGCTGGCCGCCGCGGCAACGGCGATGGCCTCGCCACTGCCCAGCGGCGTGGGCTGGCCGTGGCCGAAGGCGGCGATGCGCTCGTACCAGGCCAGCACATGCGGGTGCGGCGCCAGGATGCCGGCCACCGGCGGCGCGCGGCGCACGTACCAGAGGCAGTGGGCGACCGAGAAGTCGGCAATCGACGCCGCGCTGCCGAACAGGTACGGCCCGCCGGCCGCGAGCTGCGCGTCCAGCGCCGCCAGAGCGCCGCTGAAGTTGGCTGCCGCATCGGCCGGTGTCTGGCGCTTGATGTTGGCGGCGAAAGGCGCGCGGTCTGCGCCGAAAGCCTTCAGCACCTCCGGCGGCACGCCGGCGAACACGGCCGCCATGCCGGCAGGCTGCATGGTGTAGGGAATGATGGTCCAGAACAGCGTGCTGTCGGCCCACTGCGCCAGCAGCGGCGACAGCGGGGCAGACGCGGGGTAGAGCGAGGGCATCGGCGCATGCGCCTCCAGCAGCCGGGCGATCAGCGCGGTATCGCAATAGATGTCGGCGCCGACCTGCATGATGGGCGTCTTGCGGTAGCCGCCGGTGAGCGCCACCACGTCGGGCTTGGGCATGATCACCGGCACCTTGACCGAGGCCCACGGCAGGCCCTTGAAGCCCAGCATCAAGCGCACTTTCTCGGAGAAAGGCGAGCCGTCGTAGTGGTGCAGGATCAGGGTTGACATTCAGTCGTCCTCGGGTTGGGCACGTTGGATGATGGCGGCGAAGTCGGTGCCTGCCGGCAGCAGGCCGAAGACATCGGCCGCGGCATCGAAGCGCGAATTGCAGAAGGCGGAGAAGACCGCATCGGGCGCATGCTGGCGCAGCAGCGCGGCCTGCAGCGCCAGCGCCGTGTCGCGCGCCAGCGCTCGGCCTTGCGCCTCGGCGCTGTTGCCGTCGATGCCGTGCAGCACGCGGGCGATGCAGCGGTCGAGCGCGGCATGTTCGCCGCGCACCGGCGCCAGTTCATGCTCCAGCGCCGCCGCCACCTGGCTGCCGCGCAAGGCACGCAGCAGGTCCAGCGCCATGATGTTGCCGGCGCCTTCCCAGATCGAGTTCAGCGGCATCTCGCGGTAGATGCGCGCCATCACCCCTTCGCCGTGCTCTTCGACATAGCCGTTGCCGCCCAGGCACTCCATCGCCTCCTGCGCGAAGTGGCTGCCGCGCTTGCAGACCCAGAACTTGGCGACTGGCGTGAGAAGGCGGCGCATGACGGCTTCGTGGCCGTCATTGCTATTTCTGGCCTCGTGGCCGTCATTGCTGTTTCTGGCCTCGTGGCCGTCATTGCTGTTTCTGGCCTCGTGGCCGTCATTG
>CAXTHW010000018.1:0-115130 GCA_964244245.1 uncultured Rubrivivax sp.
GTGCCCACGTTGACGTGGGGCTTGGTGCGTTCGAATTTGCCTTTTGCCATTTCAAATACTCCAAAGAGAAGGGATTGCGACGCAAGCCCGCCGTCCAACTGACATTCTTGGTGCCCATGGCAGGAATCGGACCTGCGACCTCCCCCTTACCAAGGGGGTGCTCTACCACTGAGCCACATGGGCATCGGCACGGGTCTGGCGACCTTGGCTGCGCTGTCTTTGCAGACATCGGCAGACCCGTAACGACACGAAAACGAAACGACGACGGCCATCTTCTGGAGCGGGAGACGGGAATCGAACCCGCGTCATTAGCTTGGAAGGCTAGGGTTCTGCCATTGAACTACTCCCGCCTGCTGCTGCTGGGACCGATACTGCTACTGGTACTGCCGCCGTGCTGGTCTCTGGTGGAGGAGGCTGGATTCGAACCAGCGTAGGCGTAAGCCAACAGATTTACAGTCTGCCCCCTTTAGCCACTCGGGCACCCCTCCTTCGCAGAGCCCGTGACTATAGCACGTCAGCCCGGCGGGCCGGTCAGGCTCCACCACGGCACCTCGTCGGCGGTGGCGGCGAAGTGGCTGCCGCCGGCCATGAACTCGCGTTTGAAGTCATGCGACGGGTGGCGGGCGCGGAGCACTTTCAAAGCTGCGGCCGGCGGGCAGGCGGCATCGAAAAAGCTGTTCGCCGGCTTGCCCCACAGCAGGAATGTCGGCGGCTGCGCGCGCGACGACAGAACGCGGGCAATCTGGGATGTGAGCGTTTGCCAACCACAAGCCATGTGGCTGCCGGGTTGACCCACTTCCACCGTCAGCACCGGGTTCAGCAGCAGCACGCCGTGCGCTGCCCAGGCGTCGAGCTTCCAGACAGCGGGCCGCTGCCAGCCGGGGCGGTCGGCCTCCAGCACGTCGAACACGCGGCGCAGCGAGTGTGGTTTGCCGTGGCCCGCAGAAAACGCCAGCCCGTCGGCGTGGCCGGGGCGGGGGTACGGGTCCTGGCCGAAAATCACCACCTTGACGGCCGACGGCGGCACCAGCCGCAGCGCGCGAAAGGGGTCGGCCGGTGCGATGTCGCGGCTGCCGGACACGGTGCGCACGCTGTCGGTCACCGCCTGCTGGGCCGCCGCCGTCCAGCCCGGCAGCACCGCGCGCCAGTCTGCCGGCAGCGACGCGAACGCCGCCGGCAGGTCGTCCGCCGTCATGCAAACAGCGCGGCCAGCGCTGCGCCGGGGTCGGCCGCGCGCATGAACGCTTCGCCGACCAGGAAAGCATCGACCTTGGCCGCGCGCATGCGCTGCACGTCGGCCGGGCCCAGGATGCCCGACTCCGTGACCAGCAGCTTGCCCGCCGGCACCCGCGGCAGCAGCGCGAGCGTGGTGTCCAGCGTGACCTCGAAGGTCTTCAGATTGCGGTTGTTGATGCCCAGCAGCGGTGTCTTCAGCGTCAGCGCGCGGTCGAGTTCGGCGGCGTCGTGCACTTCGACCAGCACGTCCATGCCGAGGCCGAGGGCGCAGGCTTCCAGATCGGCCATCTGCGCATCATCCAGGCAGGCCGCAATCAACAGGATGCAGTCGGCGCCCAGCGCCCGGGCTTCGACGACCTGGAACGCGTCGATGATGAAATCCTTGCGCAGCACGGGTGTCGCACAGGCCGCGCGCGCCTGGCCCAGGTACCCGGCCGCGCCCTGGAAGAAGCGCTCGTCGGTCAGCACGCTCAAGCACGCGGCGCCGTGGCGCGCGTAGCTGGCGGCGATCTCGGCTGGCACGAAGTGCTCGCGCAGCACGCCTTTGCTCGGGCTCGCCTTCTTGACTTCTGCGATCACCGCGGGGCGGCCGGCCATGATCTTTGCCCGCAGCGCCGCCTCGAAGCCGCGCACGTCACGCCGGGCCTCGGCCTCTTCGCGCCAACTCGACAGGCTGCGCCGCTGCCGGCCCGCCGCCACCTCGTCGCGCTTGACCGCGACGATGCGGTCCAAAATGCCGCTCACCGGAGCGCCCGACGTGCTGCGCGCGGCCCCCGGGAGGGGAAGCGACCCTGCGGGCTCATGACGGCCGGAACTGGTTGGTCATCGCGACGAACTGGCTCAGCTTGGCCATCGCCGCGCCCGAGGCCACCACGTCCCGGCAGCGCTTGACGCCCTCGGTCACCGAAGACGCCACGCCGGCGCAGTACACCGCCGCACCGGCGTTGAGCAGCACCACGTCGCGGATGGGGCCGTCTTCGTTGGCCAGTGCGCGCTGGATGCAGGCCACCGACTCTTCCTTGTTCGCCACCCGCAGCACCCGCGAGTCATAGACAGGCAGGCCGAAGTCGCTGGGGTGCACGGTGTACTCGCGCACCTCGCCGTTGCGCAACTCGCCGACCATGCTTTCGCCGGACAGCGACAACTCGTCCATGCCGTTCATGCCGTAAACCACCATCACATGCTCGCTGCCCAGGCGTTGCAGCACGCGCACCTGGATGCCCACCAGATCGGGGTGGAAGACGCCCAGCACCTGGTTGGGCGCGCCGGCCGGGTTGGTCAACGGGCCCAGGATGTTGAAGATGGTGCGCACGCCGAGTTCCTTGCGCACCGGCGCGGCGTGCTTCATCGCCGCATGGTGGTTGGGGGCGAACATGTAGCAGATGCCGGTCTCTGCCAGGCACAAGGCCACCTGGTCCGGCGTCAGGCCGATGTAGCCGCCCAGCGCCTCGATCACGTCGGCCGAGCCCGAGGTGGACGACACCGCGCGCCCGGCGTGCTTGGCCACCCGCGCGCCCGCCGCAGCGGCCACGAAAGTGGCGGCGGTGGAAATGTTGAAGGTGTGCGAGCTGTCGCCGCCGGTGCCGACGATATCGACCAAGTGCCTGCGGTCGGCCACCACCACCGGCGTGGCGAACTCGCGCATCACCTGCGCCGCAGCGGCGATCTCGCCGATGGTTTCCTTCTTCACGCGCAGCCCCATCGCGAAGGCGGCGATCATCACCGGCGACATCTCGCCGCCCATGATGCGGCGCATCAGCGCCAGCATCTCGTCGTGGAAGATCTCGCGGTGGTCGATGATGCGCGTCAGCGCTTCGGTGTTGGTGATCGACATGGCGGTTCGTCTCCCTCAAAGTTGTTGGCGCAGCACGCCGATGGCACGGTCGATGTCGGCGGCCGACACGTCCAGGTGCGTCACGAAGCGCAGCTTGTACAGGCCCGTGCACAGCACGCCGGCCGCGCGCAGGCGGTCCACCGCGCCGGGGGCCTTCTCGGGCGCCAGGTCCACGAACACCATGTTGGTCTGCGGCATGTCCACCGTCACGCCGGGCAGGCCTTGCAGGCCTTCGGCAAGCCTGCTGGCGTTGGCGTGGTCGTCGGCCAGCCGCTCGACGTGGTGGTCGAGCGCGTGCAGCGCCGCCGCCAGCACGCCGGCCTGGCGCATGCCGCCGCCGAGCATCTTGCGCACGCGGTGGGCGCGGGCGATGAAGGCGCCGCTGCCGACCAGCGCCGAGCCCACAGGCGCGCCCAGCCCCTTGCTGAAGCAGACCGAGACGCTGTCGAAGTGCTGTGCGATCTGCCGCGCCGGCAGCTTGGACGCCACCGCCGCGTTGAACAGCCGCGCGCCGTCGAGATGCGTCGCCAGGCCCTTGCGGTGGGCCAGCGCGGTGGCCTGCTCCAGGTAGCCCAGCGGCAGCACCTTGCCGCCCCAGGTGTTCTCCAAGGCCAGCAGCCGCGTGACGGCAAAGTGCGCGTCATCGGGCTTGATGCTGGCCTCGATGTCGGCCAGCGCCATGCTGCCATCGGACGCCTGCGCCAGTGGCTGCGGCTGGATGCTGCCCAGCACCGCGGCGCCGCCACCTTCCCACCGGTAGGTGTGGGCCATCTGGCCGACGATGTATTCATCGCCGCGCTGGCAGTGCGCCATCAACCCGCAGAGGTTGCTTTGCGTGCCGCTGGGCACGAACAGCGCCGCCTCCTTGCCCAGCAGCGCGGCGATGCGCTGCTGAAGCGCGTTGACGGTGGGGTCGTCGGCGAACACGTCGTCGCCCACCTCGGCGGCAGCCATCGCGGCACGCATGGCCGGCGTCGGCTTGGTGACCGTGTCACTGCGCAGGTCGATCGTCACTGCGGCGCTCCCATGCGCAGGAAGTTCTTCAGCATCGCGTGGCCATGGTCGCTGAGGATGGATTCGGGGTGGAACTGCACGCCTTCCAGCGGCGTGGCGGTGGCGGCCAGCGCGCGGTGGCGCACCCCCATGATCTCGCCGTCGTCGGTGCTGGACGTCACCTCAAGCGCCGCCGGCAGCGTGTCGCGCTCGATGGCCAGCGAGTGGTAGCGCACGACGCTGAAGCGCCCGGGCAACCCGTCATAGACGCCGCGGCCGTCGGTGGCGATGGTGCTGGCCCTGCCGTGCATCTGCGCTTTGGCCCGCACCACCTTGCCCCCCAACGCCGCGCCAATGGCCTGGTGGCCCAGGCACACGCCCAGCAGCGGCAGCTTGCCGGCGAAGTGGCGGATGGCCTCGACGCAGATGCCGGCCTCGGCCGGAGAGCAAGGCCCGGGCGACAGCACCAGCCGCGCCGGCCGCAGGGCGGCGATGCCTTCGACGGTGATCTCGTCGTTGCGGAAGACACGGACCTCTTCGCCGAGTTCGCCGAAATACTGCACCAGGTTGAAGGTGAAGCTGTCGTAGTTGTCGATCATCAGCAGCATGGCGCTCTATCCTATTGATTTCGCTGGATGTTTTGTCGGCCATCCACGTTTGGTACCCGCTTTGATACCCGCTTTTTCTGTCGCTGGCGAGGCCGGCGCGACGTGCTGGGTGGGGACTTCAAGCGCCCGCTGGGGGCGCATGGGAGTAGTCAGGCTGACGGCTTGCGCCAACGCCAACCGAAGCGCGCTGCGTTGATCGGACGGATCGCAGACATACGCCGCATTATCGCTGCTTCACAACGCCGCCCGGGGTTGCTGTTCGGCGACCAGCCAGCCCTCATCGCCGAGCCGCTTCCAAGCCGACGCGATGTGCTCGGGCTTCATCAGATGGCGCTTGCGATCGTTCCACGCATGAACCGCGGCCACGGCGTCACCCAGTGATCGCACGTCGGCTTCGTATGTAGCAACCCAGTGCACCGACGCCAACAGCTCCATGCCGTACGAGGACTGATAGCCGTCGATCAGGCGCCCCACGCGATCCACCTGGACGGCCAGCTCCGAGTGCTGCTTCTCGGCGATGAAGGCTTCCGCCTCTGCCAGTGCGTCTTCAGTCGGCTCGATCTCGGCCTCGACCACGCCGTCGCCGAGGCCGCGGATGAAGTGGCCTTCCATAGTGTTCAACGCGTGGCGCAACGTGTCCGAGTAGGGCCCGTAGTGGTGCTTCACGAAGGGCAGATCCAGCGTCCCACCGGCTTCCTGCAGAAAGTACGCGAGCTTCTGAACCTCGATCTTCGACAGCCCGTAGTTCAACTCACGGTACGTGTCCAGCACCTTCACGATGGCCGCCCGACCAGCGGTCATGCGAGGACGCTTGGTCCGTATTTCCATGGTCTTCGGATCAGGCGCACCGGCAGGCTCGAAGAGCCGCACTTCCACATCAGGCAAGGTTTCGAATGCGGCCTCGATCAGTGGGCGCACATCCGCCCAGTCCAACCCTCCGTTGCCGCACCCGAGGGGCGGGACGGCAATGGAACGGATACCCAAGCGCTTGACTTGCGCCACCAGGTCGACCAACCCATCGCGAATGAACTCGATCTTGGACGAACCGCGCCAGTGGTCCTTGGTTGGGAAGTTGATGATGAAGTTCGGCGTGACCAACCCGCCCGAGTCAAACACGAACATGCTGCCCGGGCGCACCTGGCCGGCCTTGCAGGCGGCGGCGTATGCAATGAAGTTGGCCGGCCACTTGTTCTTGAACTGAAGGGCGATGCCCTTGCCCATCACGCCGACACAGTTCACCGTATTGACGATCGCATCCACGTCGCCTTGCTTGAGCAGGTCACCCTGGGTCAGCTTGATCACGATGTCGTGTTCCTAGAAGTACCAGCTCGGCATGATGTCCACGCGCAATGCTACGCCCGCCCGGCTCAGCAGTGCCTGCACCTGCGCCTGGCGGGCGGCATCGATCACACCCAGGCGTGTCATGCACTGCAGCGGCGCCCGGTCCCTGACCAGAAACTCGGCCTGGCGGCGCTCCATCCGGTCCACATATCGAGCCACTGCCGCCCGGCTTTGCCAGTACATGCAGAAGCCATCGAGTTGTGGCGCCTCGGTCAACAGATCCCAGGCGACGGCGGTGTCGAGGTGCGCGAGGTCGGTGTAAGCCGTGCTGAAGGCCAGCGTGGCGTTGCGGTCGTAGAACACATAGGCTTGCCCCAGGAAGGCGACGTTCTGGACCGTGGTCTCGAAGTGGACGATGTCACCTTGCCGCCAAGGACAGCCCGAGACACGCCCACCATTGATCGCGTACAGCATCGGGGACCGTGGCGCGAAGTAGAACGGCACGAAGTCATGCACCAGCCCACCTGGCGGGTTGGGAACGGTGCGCACGGCACGCGCGCCTTGTGCGCCGGCATGCGCAATGTTCTGGTAGTTGATGCCAGCGGCAGCCCCGCCGTTCTTCGACAGCAGCGCGCCCGCAGCAAAGATCGCCGGCAGGTTGGCAATGGCCGTGATATGGAACAGGCGCGTCGGCTGCGGGGCAGGCACTTGTCAGCTCCCGGAGATCGGCATCGCATTCGATGCAGCAAAGGCAGCCCGGCCCTCGTACGACATCAGGATCAGCGGCTTTGCCGCATCCAGGTCCGCCTGCGACGTCAGGGCCAGTTCCAGGTCACCCGTGCCCCAATGCCCTTGCTGGCTGACATCACGGCCGTTTGCGGGCAGCGGCACCACCTGGGCAGGGTCGATGTGCAGGTACAGCAGCAGCCGGTTCTTCTGCGGCACCAGCGTGGCGAAGTTCTTCAGTCGCTTGAAGGCCACATACAGCTTCAGCTCCTTGCGCTGCACATCGTCGCCCAGCGACAGCACGTGCCCGTCCAGCGACGCGACCAGTTCGCCCAGATGCGGCGGCAGCAGTGGCAGCCACTCCGCGAACGATCGATCACCTGTCGTGCCCGCTTTGACGGCGGCAGGCTCGGTGACCTGGGCCTTCTGTGCCTTGGCCGACTTCGCAGACGCCGAGCGCCCGGCGTTTGCACTGGTTGCATTGGCCAGCTCCAGCAATAGCAGTTCTTCGCCGAAGCGGCGGTAGCGGATCAGCTCGATGTTGCTATTGATCTGTTGCACCGCATGGCCGTCGTACTTGGTGAAGTCTGCCGCGATGCACACGAGCCGCGGTGCGCCCCAGTCGATGGCATCGGCCGCCGGCTTGCCCAGTTGGTCCATCACCAACAGCTTGAACTCGGCCTGGTGGTCCATCAGCCAGTCCAGGTAGAACAAGCCCTGGTTGATGACGTTCTCGCCGACCGACCGCTTGTATTCCAGGATCACCGGGCAGTTGTTCTCATCGAGGCCGAGCGAGTCGATGCGGCCGGCGTGCGTCTTGCCCGTGGAGTACTCGGTGGCCAGGAAGCGGATGCCGAGCAGCGGTTCGAGGTTGGCCTCGATCAGCGTTTGCAGCGGCTTCTCGAGGTCGGACGCGTCACCTTGCAGCTCGGTGGCTTTGCCCGCAGTCAGTCGGAAGAGTTTGATGTCGCTCATCGTTCGCGCCTTCTATGCGTGCGCAGCCAACGGCAGCAGTTCGTCCGCGACAATGAGCTGCGGCAAGCCGTTGGCCTTGAGACAACACCGGGTCACAGCCGCAAACTCGCTCGACGCCCTCGACATCGCCACCAGCTCTTCCTGAAACTCCCTCAGAGTTGCGGCTTCCTCCGCGGATCGATCGCCCTTGCGCTTCTTCGCGATCCGGTTGTACTTCTTGATGGTCCTGCAGCACCTAAGCCAGGTCTCGCCCCTAGCTGCGTTCAATTGGTTCTGCCGCAGGCCCAGGCAGCTTATTGCCAACTCGACTTCGGCCTGAACATCTTTGCCAAGCGTTGGATCCGGCGCTATTGAGCCATCGTCATTGAAGATCAGTTTGCACGGATCGTCAGGGTCCACAGGATCCAGCAGCAGCGGAGTCTCGTCACCGCAATCGCGCGCGCTCAGTCGAGCTCGCTTGGTTGAGTCGACCAAAGGAAACCAGTCGGCCTTGCCCACGGTCTCATCTGAGTACTCTTGGTTCGCCGTGTTGCACAGGACACCGGCCAGCCTGAAGTTCTCCAGATCAAACGCCAGCCACGAGTAGCCATCGGCGAAAGTCTTCAAGGCTTGCTTGGCTCGCCCGTGTGGTCGAAAGTGGTCGACCTGATATCGGGAGACACACTCCTTCGCCTCCGAATACCAGCATTTGTTGTGCGACATGCCGCCCAGATAGTCCCTCACAGCAGACCACTTCGAGCCATTGGCGGCGATGTAGTCCTTTCGGGTCTGCGGGTCGTTGATGCCGTCCAGTTCGTCTGCGGCCGCCTTCAGCGCATCCTTGACTGCCTGCGGGATGACCCCCCAATCACGATGAACATAGATCATGGCTTCTTCAGCAACTGTTCGATGATCTCGCGCGTCGTCTCGTCACGCCGCTCCAGCTCTTCGGGGGAAAGCGGCCCAGCATCTGCCAGCTCCACGTCATCCAGCTTTCGCAAGAACTCTCGGTACAGTTCGTCGCGCTCCTGGTACATGAAACCCAGCTTGCGCAGCTCGTCGTTGATGATCTCCAACTGCTGTGCTTGCGCGACCGTCAGGTTCGCCAGTCGGGCCAGCTTGTTTCGCTTGTCGATCAGTTCCTGTGTCGGTCGATCCAAAGTGCTCGGCATGCCAAAGATGTCTGTCAACACGCCACCGATGCCAAGGCCCTTCGGGTCGACGAATGGGGCCATCACCTGAATGAGCCCCGTCGTCTTGTCCGTGTGCATGACCCGAACTTCCTGCTGCGTCAGTGCCGAGATCGTCAACGGGTTGTGCGTGGTCAGCACAATGTGGCTCTTGTCCGGATCGGCTGCGATGTCGGTCCACTCCTTGATCAAGTCCAGGTAGCTGTGCTGCCAATGCGGGTTCAGGTGCGTATCGGGCTCGTCGAGCAGAAACAACACCCGCTGGCCGCGAGAGATGCGGATCAGCCCCAGCACCATCAGCAGCTGCCGCTCGCCGTCGGACAGATCGGAGTAGCCCACATCGCCGCTGGCGTAGTTGTCGCGGCTGACCCAGACCATCACCTCGCGGATCAGGTCCGACACGTCCAGCGCCTCCAGCGCATAGAACATGTCGCTGTCGTCGCTGAACTCTGCGCCGAAGGCGCGCAGCGCGCCGACGTCGTTTAGGAATGTGGCGTACTGGGCTTCCTCCTGCCTCTTGTCGCGGTAGTCGTCGATGGCGTTGCCTGGCAGCCCGAAGGGATGGAACGCCACTTCCTTCAACTTCGCAGCCGTGCGCCCGGCCGGACCCTCGGCCCCCCAGAAGTTCTCTGCGTCGCTGGCCTTGGTGGCCTTGCCGCCTTTGGCATACCAAGGCTCGCGAAACAGCACCAACGCCGAGTGAAAGCCAGTGATGCCCAGCCGCTCCTGCAGTTCCTTGCCCACCTTGGTTTCCGCAAATGCAAAGAGCGCCAGCAGGGCCAGCACACCGTGGACGGGTCTGCAATAGAACAGTCTCCTAGCAATCAAAGCCTGATGACAAGCCGCCTCGTCGTTGTTGCGCGCGATGGCCTTGTAGTAGTTCGCTTGGTGACGGTCGAACGTCTCTTCAAGCCGGCGTCCACTGCCGGAGTAGTAGCCGAACACCAAGTCGGGAAACCAGTCGTCTTTCTTCTTCTCGAAATCCGTGCGCTTGACCTCTTGCCCATCGATGCGGATGGCGGGCTCGGCAGGTAGATTGCTGAGCGTCACGCGTGTAGCCGCGGGTGCATCGCCCGCGCGAGGCTTGATGCGGTAGTCCACCCGATAGCGAAAGCGCGGCTCATTGCGGCGCACATCCACCCAGCGGAAGACCTGGGTGATGGCCTCGATTAGGTTGGACTTGCCAGCCCCGTTCTGGCCGATGAGCACCGTGGTGAGCTGGCGCTCGTCGAAGTCCACCTCCAACTGCTTCAGGTTCTTGAAGCCGTCGATGTAGACCTTATCCAGTCGCATGGCCTGGCTCCAGCGTGGTCTGCCTGTCCTTCACGTGGCCCTGCGCCACTTCCCACGCCAGTTGCTTGTAGAAATCGGACACCGGCAATTCGGCCACTTTGAACAGCGCCTCGGCACTGGCCGGTGCGGGCATCCGGCGCAGGTGGCTGGCCAGGTAGGGTTGGCCCATCACGTCATCGTCTTGGCGGCTCTTGGACATGGAGACGGCCTCCTTGGGGGCACGTGGGGTGCGGGCTCGGCGGGGCTGGCCGGCCTTGGGTTCGGCGGCTGAGGTGCCGCGCTGTTTGCTGATGCGGGCCAGCAATCCGCTGGCGGGCTCATCATTGGGGTCCTGTGGGACCAGCTCGCCGCGGAAGGCCTTGGCCAACGTGAGCGGGGTCAGACGCTGAACGTGAATCAGCGCGTCGGCGTGGCGGGCTTCGATGCGGTCGGCAAGCTTGAAGAGCTGATTGACGCGGTGAACGATCTCTTCTTGCTCGTCAAGTGACGGCAGCTCTATGGGTAAGGACCGAAGCTCCTCTGCGTTGAGGTTGTTGACGCCACTCGTGGACTTCGCGGTCTGCTCAATGAGTCGGCGCTGTGCTGTCGATGAAAGCCAGAGTTGCACGTAGGCAGGATGAACCATCGCGCGTTGAACTCGTAGCCGCATCAAGTACCCCGCGAAGAGAAGCCCGGCTTCCTGCTTCGTAACGAGGCCACATTTTCCCACTAGATCAATGCTTCCGTTGGATCGAATCACTAGAAGGTCACCGACTTCAAGGGCAAGCCTTTGGACTTCGTTCCGGTCAAACTCTGCGTGCTTTAGATCGCTGACATCAATGCGACCGTCTGCGCCTATGTTGGGTATGCGCAGGACTCCGTATCCCGCAGAGGCATAGGTGCACTTCTTCGAGGTTCCGTATCGCACGTCAACGGCAATCTCTTCGACTGTGGACTTCCTCCAGTCTCGCGTTCCCCTTCGAGGGTCAGGTTCTGTTAGATCGCCCCTTGTCGCACTGTGCAACACCGCCTGCCGAAACCGCTTCAGCAAGGCCGGAGTGGCGTCCAGACGGTCATTGCAGGCTTGGATGCGGGCCAGCAGGATGTCGAGTTGGCCAGCGATGCGTTCCTGCTCCGCCACCGGAGCGACTGGCAATCCCGTTTCGGCGATGGTTGCCCGGCTCAGTTCGATCTGGTTGGTCGTGCCATCGCACATGTTCAGGATCTTGTTCTGTACGGCCGGGCTCCGAATCCAACTGAACAAATACCTCGGATCAATCTCCGATGCGGCACGGATGATCGTCACATGCGAGTCCACCACCTTGGGTGGCGTGCAGTCGCCTGCCCTGACCAGATAGGCCCTACCGACCGTCCCCGTCCCAGTGCTATTCCAAAGCACGTCTCCTGCCCGGATGTATCTCGCCGCGTCCCAGGCCGCCATCTGATCGGGGTGAACGAATTTGAGATGTTGTGCTTCCAGGCGATTCCATCGAATGCACTTCTGGTTCACGACTGGTAAGTCACTGTGGTCCGCGTATTTGGGCGACTTCCCGCGCTGGATGTAGGGCGCAAGCTCTCCAAGCGTCGACCACTCCCACGATGCCGGCACCTCATTCATTTGCTGTGGCCTCGCTGACGCCAAGGTCACCCCCATTCAGTTCTTCGAGCTCTGCGTCTGGGTCTTCGCCCAATTCTTCGAGTAGTGCCCTAAGTTCGATCACGGCTGCATTCAACTCACGCAACGCGAGGCGAGCAACGAGCGCCGGCTCATCGCTTGCTGCTTGCTCGGTGTCAATGCTGTTGTCTTTGAGCCAGCTGATGTCGAGGTTGTCGCCGCGTTGCGCGACCTGTTCGCGCGTGAACCGGCGCCAACGACCCGAATTGCCCGCGTCCACGCGTTTGGCCAGCGCTTCAGGTGCCCCTAGAGGGTCGTCGCCGAACACGTCTTCGAACTTGTCGCGCGGCTGGCCGGCCGGGACATCAGCGGACGTGCGGAAATAGTCGCGTGTGAATGGCGTGCGCTTGCCGAACTGCGGCATATTGGCGCGCATGTCGTACACCCACACTTCCTTGGTGCTGCCCTTGTCGGTCTCGCCGCGGGTGAAGAACAACACGTTGGTCTTCACGCCCTGCGCGTAGAAGATGCCGGTGGGCAGGCGCAGGATGGTGTGCAGGTTGCACTTGTCCAACAGATCGCGCCGGATATCGGTGCCGACGTTGCTCTCGAACAGCACGTTGTCGGGCAAGACGACCGCCGCCCGGCCACAGGGCTTCAACGCACGGTAGATGTGCTGCAGGAAGGCGAACTGCTTGTTGCTGGTCTCGAAAGTGAGGTCGCCACGCGTCGGCAGGCCGCCTCCCTTCTTCGTTCCGAAGGGCGGATTCGACAGGATCAGCGTAGCCGGCGGCAGGACCTTGTAGTCATCGCTGAGCGTGTCGCCGTACGTCACGCCGCCTTCGATGCCGTGAAGCAGCATGTTCATCAGCGCCAGGCGGTGCGTGTCTTGCACAAGTTCCATGCCGTGAAAGGTCCGGTTGCGATACCTGCGCTGCGCCGCGTCGCTCAGGCTGTCGAAGTCACTGTGCTGGCGCAGGTAGTTGTTGGCAGCGATTAGGAAGCCGCAGGTGCCTGCGGCTGGGTCCTGAATTACGTCACCCAGCGTTGGCTTCATCACTGTGACGATGCTGTCGATCAGATGGCGCGGTGTGAAGTACTGGCCGGCGCCACTTTTCTTCTCGCCCGCATTGCGCTCCAGCAGGTCTTCGTACAGGTCGCCCAGGTCATCACGCTGCACGCTGTACCAGTCGAGCCCGTCAATGTCGGTCACCAGCTTGCTGAGCGTGGCGGGTTTGGTGATGAAGGTGTTGGCGTTGGCGTAGATCTCTTGCACCGCACCGCGGCCATGCAGGCCGTAGTCGAGCAGCATCTCCTTGTAAGTGTCCAGCCGGTCCGGTGCCGAGGCGTTGAGCAGATCGTCCCAGCGCGTGCCCGGCTGTTCCACCTTGGGCGCGCCCTTCTTGCGCTCGGTCGGTTTCCAGACCTTGAGCCGGTCTTCCTGGCCGGTCTCTTTCATCATCTTCAGGAACAGCAGGTAAGTCAGCTCGCTGAGGTACTGGTGGTAGGTGACGCCGTCGTCGCGCAGCACGTGGCACAGCGACCAGAGCTTGGCGCCGATGTCGAGTGCAGCAGTGTGGTTGGACATAAATAGGGGTTCGGGAATAGTCAGCGGTTGGCAGATTCGGGCGGCAATGCCCAGAGCGCGTCGTTGAAGGCATCGAGCACGGGCTGGAGTTGGCCGTTGAAGACCTTGTCCAGCCGGTTGAAGCCTCCGCCTTCGCGCTTGAAGATCAGGTCGGGGTCGTCGAGGGCGGAGCGGTCCACCAGCACATTGGCCTTGGTCTGCGCGGCGATGCGCTTGAGCCAATCGCGCTGCGGTGCGCTCCAGGGCTTGCCTGCCGGTGGATGCGCCAGCAGATGCTGCAAGGCCCGGTCCACACGCTCGGCGTAGGGTACCAACGCATCACCGATGGCCGCCTGGCGGATGTAGCCCACGATGCGGGCCGCGATGTCCTGGTTGGTCAGCTCGCGCCAGGCCGAAGCGAGGTTGGCTTCGGTGAAGCCGGCCCGGTCCAGGGCCAGGACCAGCTCGCGCAGTTGCGCACGGGTCAGCTCGCGGGGCCGTGTCAGCACGGTCACCAGGGCCGGGATCTGGTTGCCCTGCGTCTTGATGAACTCGCTGAAGGCGCGGATGTAGTCGTCCGGCTTCTTGCCCTTGCCATAGCCACGCTCTGCACGGTCGAAGGCATCGGCGTGCTCTGACACGAACATCTCACGCTCGGCTCCGTCACTGCGGCGGTCGAGCAGCTCGCCCAGTTCCGGGTTCTGCACGAACCACGCCGCCACCTCGGCCCGCGGCATGGCCTTCAGCTTCTGGACGAAGGCCTGCAGTGGCATGCCGGCTTTCATCTCGAAGTCTTGCCGGTGCTGGTCGGTGAGGTGGCGCTTCTTGCGCTGCAGCTTGGCGAGGAACTGGTCCCGCGCCAATTCGGTGGCTGATTCGTCTTTCAGCGTGGCCAGCTCCTGGGCCAGTTGCGTGAAGCTGATCTTCGGGTTCACGACGACGGGCTTCATCGCCGTCATGTCGCCGATGGCCTCGAAGATGCGCACGGCATCGAACACGCGGAACGCGTCCTTGATGTCAGTGCCGCCGAAGTCGCACAGGCGTGTGGCGCGGCCCAGCATCTGGTCGAACAGGATGCGGCTGTTCACCTGGCGCAAGAACACGAGGTTGCAGATCTCTGGCACGTCCACGCCCGTGGTGAGCAGGTCCACGGTGACGGCCACGTTCGGCAGGCGCTCGTTTTTGTAGCGGCGGATCTGCTGCAGAGGCTTGTCGGCCGCACCGGTGATCTTGATGACGGCATCGTCTTCGACCGCGCCGTACTGGGCTGCGAATGCAGCCTTGAGCAGGTCCACCACCAAGTCGGCGTGGCTGTCGCTCACGCAGAAGATCAGGGTCTTGCGCCGCGATGCGGGGTCCAACTCCTGAGCCAAGTAGTTGCAGATTACCTCGTTGAACGCACGTGTGATGACCTTGCGATTGAAGTCTTCGACCTTGAGCTTGATCTCATCGGGCGTCTTGAACAGGTCGATCTGCTGCCTGCCGGCGTTGTAGACCTTGACCTCTTCGCCGACCTTCCAGGTCATGCCCTGGCCCGAAAGCAGCGTGTGCACCTGGATGGGCGGCTCGTAGTCCACGAGGTAGCCATCGACCACGGCTTCGCGGTAGCCGTAGGTGAAGACCGGCGCGCCGAAGATTTGCGTGGTGTGAAGGGCCGGCGTGGCGGTGAGGCCGACCTTGACTGCGTCGAAGTAGTCCAGCACGCGGCGGTACTTGGA
Source organism: uncultured Rubrivivax sp. (assembly GCA_964244245.1). Lineage (GTDB taxonomy): Bacteria > Pseudomonadota > Gammaproteobacteria > Burkholderiales > Burkholderiaceae_C > Rubrivivax. The sequence continues at coordinate 14,995 of CAXTHW010000018.1, forward strand.
GACGTAGTCGTCGTATCCGCGGAAGCTGAGTTCCGTGTCTGACAGCTCGCGGTCCAGCAGGTAGCCGCGATGGCACTCGTCCACCACGATGCAGTCGTACTGATCGATGGGCGGTGGCGCCTGGTCGTCAGCGGGGTAGATCACTCGCTGCACCATGCCTTGCACCGTGGCCAAGTGCACAGCCGTGTCGGCATCCGGCTGCTGCTCGTCCAGCTCCTTGATGCCGAAGATGTCGGCAAAGGTCTGCAGGCGCTCCATCCGCGTGTCCTTGAACGCGTTCGCGGCTTGCTCGCCCAGGGCCGAGCGGTCCACCAGGAACAGGATGCGCCGGAAGCGCTTGGCTTTCAGCAGGCGGTAGATGAGGGCGATGCATGTCTTGGTCTTCCCCGTGCCGGTGGCCATCGCCAGCAGGATGGCGCGCTGGCCCTCCTGGATGCTGGCCTCGGTGGCACGGATGGCCCGCTCCTGGTAGGGGCGCAGCGGAAAGCCGTAGTCGAAGGGAGCGTTGTCCAGTTCGATGTGCGCGCGCGTCTCGTCGCGCTGCAGCAGTGCGCTCAGGCCATCGGGCGTGTACCAGCCGTCAAGTGCGTGGCCCAGGTTCTCGGGGCGGCGCAGATCACAGAACCACACGCCGCTTTGCTGTGCCAGCTGCCGCAGGTAGGGGCGGCCATTGGAAGAAAACACGAAGGGGATGCGGAACTCCGCCTTTGCGCCGTAGTTGGTCGCGGGCAGTTCCACCTCGGGTGAAGGCCGAAAGCCCCGGCTGTAGCGCTTGGCTTGTTGCAGTGCCGCCGAGACATCGATGTGCTTGCGCTTGGCCTCGACGATGGCGACCGGTGTCAAGCCGACAAACAGCGCGTAGTCGGCGGGGCCCGTTTCGGTGGGCCATTCGGCAATGGCCAGGTGCTGCCCACGCTGGGGGCGGGCACCCTTGGCGAAAGTCAGCTCAGCCGAGTTCACCGTCCACCCGGCGGCGGCCAGTTGCTCGTCGATCAGCTTGCGTGTGTCGCTCTCGCTGATCTGGATGGCGGCGGCCGCCGAGTTGGCTGCCGCCACGAACTTGGCGATGGTCTGAGGCGGTGTGGTCTCGGCCTTCGCCTGCAGCGCCTGCAGACGATGCAGCAGTTCGGCCTTGGCGGCTTCCGCTTCATCGGCCATGGACTCCCAGAACGCGCGCTCGTCTTCCGCCTGCTTAACCTGTGCGTGGACCTGATCGAGCGCCTGCGACTTGTCTTGATGCGTCGCGCGGTACTGCGCCAGCTCGGCCCGCAGGTTGTCCAGTTCGGCCTTGAGCTCCGCCCCTTCGTCAGCCGGAGACGACGGTGGCTGAAACGGCCCGGACTTGAACGCGGGATCCTTGAAGGTGCGGTGGAACCACACTCCAAGTTGCCAGGTGAGCCGCAGAGCCAGCAGCCCGCTGCGATGGTCGCCCGCGAGCTTGTGATTCGCATCGTTGCCAGCACGTCGCACCTCGTGGAACAAGTTGCCGACTTCGCGCGGGACGATGCCTTGGTCTTGCAGGCGCCGCAGCAGATCGGCCTGTTTCTCTTCGGGCGTGGTGAACAGCCCCACGTTCGAAGCCACAAGCTGTGCCAGCAGTTCGGTCAGCTGGCGCAGCTTCAGCAGGCAGGTGTTCGGGTCCTCCACAAAGTAGCGTTCAGCCAGCTGGCCCAGGCGCACGAGTTGTTCGTCGTGCACCCGAAGGTGCGCGAAGTTGCTGGGCTGCCCGCTGAGTGCCATGGCATCAAGCTTCGATGAAGGCCTGCGGTGACAGCACGCGCGCTTGCATCGCGGCGTCGCGTTGGAGCGCCTTGTCGCCGGTGATGAGCAACAGGTCTGCCCTGGCGGCGAGAAGGTCCCACAGTAGTTGATCGCCGGGGTCTGGCGCCCGCGACCCGACGCCTGGGGGCAAGACGATGGCGTGCTGGGCGATATCGGTCAGCAGCGTCTCGACCTCCGCTACCGTCAGTCCATGCAGCTTGCGCAGTGCCGGGCGAACCAACACGGCTCGGTACTCGGCCAGCAACGCTTCAGACACGACAAACGGAAAGGCCGCTGCCAGCATGCCGTCGAGGATTCGCGCCACCGGGGACGTGGCGTTGCCGCTTAGAAGCCCGGCAACGACCACGTTGGTGTCGATGCTGACGGTCTGACGGCTCACGATTTGCGCCGCACCGCCCGCACATGCTCCTGCGCCACTGCAAGTGCCTGGTCGTCGGGCAGCTTGCTGTGCGCACGGGCGCGACGCACCAGATCACGCGCGTCGGCGCGCGACTTGATGCCGTAGAAGTCCAGGCTTTCGTCGATCAACTGCCCGATCGTCTTGTCGCGCTGCACGGCCGCTTCCTTCAGCGCCTTGTAGCGCGCCTCAGACAGGGTGATGGTCAAGCGGCTCATGCAGCCTCGCATTGGTGCTTTAACACCAATATGTTAGCGCGCCGCGGCGCGGACGCCAAATGGGCCGGGCGCCGACCGTTGGGCGGCTTGCGCTACTTCACGCGCTTCAACAATGGCTGGCCGGTGGCTTGGCGCCGGGCCTCCGCCATCGCACGATCTACACGCGGTCTGGCTCGACAGCGCCATGGGAGTCGGATCAGCGCGATCACCGGGACGCCCGCGACCGCTAGCAGCGCGCCCAGCAGCATCACCGGCCAACCGGTCACCGCGAATGCTCCGAGGCCAAGCGCCACTGCGGCAGCAGCCGGTGCGCTTTCGCATCGACGCCACAGCAGCGGCGGATCGCTGCGCAGGTAGTTCACCTGCGTACCCGTGCTCAAGTTGTGGAGCGCCACGAGGTCGTCGCCCAGCAGCAGCGCGATGACCTCTTGCCCGCGCCGGGCCGGCCGGCTGTGAACCACGAACTTCATGTCCATACCCTCCGCGGTGGTCAGCCACAGCTCACGGCGCTCGCGCGCAGGGTACTGCTCGCACCACCGCATCGGTACGTTGATCAAACGCTGCACCTCGACCACATGGCCGGTGACCCACCAGAACGTGCGCATGCCGGGCTCCTCGTGTTGGCCTGGTCACCGTCGCATCGAAGTCCAGCTCGTCAACGCTGACTGCCGCCGATGGCGGCTCGTCCAGCCCCGCCGCAACAAGCGTCATCCGCGATTCCGTTGGTACCGTCAACCCCGGGGGCAGCACGCGAAGGATCGTCGAAGTCCCGCTGCATGACTTCCGAGCCGACCGTCTTCATGTTCCACAACAGCGCAGGCCGTGATCTTGGCCTGGTGTACATCCAGCGCAATCACGCGCTTATGCATCGGGGTCAAATCCATTGCCAGTCTCCTGCAGCTTGAACAACAATCACAAGCGTGCGGGACAGCGTAGGTGCCGCCGACCAACGGCCTGCCGGGCTCGCCCGGCGGCTCTCTTTAATGTGGGCTGTCAGCCGTGCAAGTGCCGTCACCAGCATCTGCACGCCCGCAGGCAATCCTGGGTACGAGTGGTCGGCAGCGGGTCAGGTTAGCTATCGCGGTCACGATGCCTTCAAAACTTTGTCCGGCCTCTACCCACGCTGCCCCGCACACCCCGTAGTCTTCCATCATCCAGGGTGGCCCGTCGGGATCATGATGGTTAGCCGTAGTTCGCCGGTGAAGTGGGAGGTGAAGGTCCGCGACTTCATCCACGAGTACTTCGCATCGACCTCGACCGTCTCGGTCCGCGTGTAGTTCTCGGCGAGGCTGATGCCCAGGTGCTCGCCGCCGACATCGACCTCGACGCGCTTTGCTTCCGGGTTGTGGGCGAACCGCGCGCCCGCTGCTGGCATGGCCCGTTCGATCGCATCCAGTACCCGGCAGGCTCTCGCTCCAGCGTCGCAGTGCTGAGCGAACAGGCAAGCACGCGCGATGACCTGCAGGTGACGAAGCCGTCCGTCGTAGGCTTCGCGTTGGTCAACCGCTCGAAGGTCGCGGCAGCCACTCCCGCAATGGCGTCGCCCTGCGCCGCCTGCGCGGCCTTGATGCTGGCTCGATCGATTTCGGCCTTCGGCGTGCCGTGCCGCGTCCAGCTCGACCATGCCGATCTTGGACGAGGGCAGCGCTGGCTTAGACGGTGCCTTACCTGCCGCCAGCTTGGCCCAGAAGGCGCGCGGAGGTCGAGGGATGTTCTGCCGGTGACAGGCCTTGGCCAAGCCGACATCTGAGATGTCCAACTTGCGGGCAAGTTTGCTCATGGGCGTGGACCACACCCGGTTGTAGAGGTCGCGGCGGGAGATCTGCATGCGCTTTCGGTACCCGCATCGATACCCGCTTTTGGCCGGGCTGGAGCGGTCCGCCGTGAGACATCAAGAGCTCGATTCTCCAGCACTGGCGCGGGTTTGGGGACCGTCGCCGGATGCCGTGAGACCCACCTGAAGTTGGTCGATCATCAGCAGCATATGCGCTCGTCCTGTTGGATCACCGGAGGTGCTTTGCGCCCTCCGGGGGCACCCGAGCGGGCGCGGCAGGCCGGTCAGGCGTTCAGAAAGAAGGGCTGACGCCAACGCCAACGGAAGCGCGTTGCAGGCGGTGAGGGCTTTGCAGGCATGGCCAGCATTATTGCAGCAGCCTTGCGCCGTCGAGCCTGGCTGCCGCCTTGTCGAAGGTCCAGAAGGGCAGCGCACCGGCCTGGAAGGCAAGCGCGGCATGCAGACAGTCCGAGAAGTCGGTGGCGGCGGCGCGGTATTGCCGCAGCGCCCACTCCAGCGCCGTTGCGGCGTCGAAGCGCAACTCCACCGTCGATAGAAGCTGAGCGAACACTTGCAGCACTGCGGGCTTGTCGAGGCCGAAGCGCGACCGCAAGACCCACTCCAGCTCCAGCGCCACGGTGACCGGCACGAAAAGCTGATCTCCGGCGGCCACGCTGTCGGCCACCAGCCGCTGGGCGGCGGCCAGTTGCGCTGGGGCGTCCTGCATCAGCAGGCGAAGCAGCACGTTGGTGTCCAGCGCAGCCATGCCGGCGCCTTCTGTCCGGCGTGGGTCAGCGCCAGGCGTTCATGTCTTCGACAGACACCGGCTTGCCCTTTGGGGACTTCAGCGAACCCGCCAGGTCGAGAATCGACAAGGTCTTGGGGCGCACGATCGCGCTGCCGTCCGGCATCACATGCCACTCAAGCCGCGTGCCCGGCACGGCGCCCAACTGCTCGCGCACCTGCCTTGGAACGGTGGTCTGGCCCTTGGAGGTGATGGTGGATGCGGACATGCGATCCCCTTACGAAAGGCACAATAGTAAGGCTGGCGCCACAGAGCTGCAAGAGTGCGGCATGCAACCATGCCTTCCCCGCCGGCACAAGCGCCCGGCAGCGCCGCCTATGATTGGCCGCCTCGCCAGCCGAAAGCCAGTCGATGCCCTTGCCGGCCCGCGCCGCCGAACTGTTCCGCCACGTCAGCGCCGAAAAGGCTGTGCGTTACCGCGCGATCCTCGACGTCTTCGCCGCCGCCAAGCGCCAGTACCGGCTGCAATTGCGCCCCGACGAAGTGCTGGCCGAAGCCGAATGGCAGGCCGCACCGCCCGCCGCCGAGGAACTGGCTGCCGCGCTGGCGCAACTGGTGGACTGGGGCAACCTGGAAGCGCAGCCCGACATCGCACGCGTCACCACGCTGGCCGACTACTACCGCGCCCGCTTCATCTACCGGCTGTCGGCCGGCGGCGAAGCGGTGGAATCGGCGCTCGCAAGCTTCGTGCAGATGCTCGCCCGTCGCGCCGAGCTGCAGACCGTGGCGCTGGAGGACATCGCCCACCGCCTGACCGCGCTGGTGGCGCTGGTGGATGCCGGCGCCGACGACGTGCCCAAGCTGCACGAGACGCTGCGCGACCTGGTGCGCGTGTTCGAAGGTCTGGCCGACAACGCACAGGCCTTCATGGCCGGCGTGGCGCGCTCGCTGGAGCTTCAGCGCGCCGAAGCCACTGCGGTGGCGGCATACAAGCAGCGTTTGATCGACTATCTCGACCGCTTCGTCGGCGACCTGGTGCGCCGCTCCGAGACCATCGCGCAGTTGATCGGCACGCTGGCGCCACGCATCGACCCCGTGCTGCTGGCGGTGGCCGAACGCGAAGCGCGTGACGCTGCACCGGGCGACGCGCTCGAGCAGGCCGACGAGCAGGGCCGCCGCTGGCGCGCCTGGCGCGAGCGCTTCGGCGGGCTGCGCGGCTGGTTCCTGCCCACCGGCGACACGCCGCCGCAGGCCGAGCTGCTGCGTGCCCGTGCCCGCGCCGCGATCCCGCAGTTGCTGTCGGCCATCGCCGCATTGAACGAGCGCCGCAGCGGGCGCAGTGACCGCTCGGCCGACTTCCGCCAGCTCGCCGGCTGGTTTGCCGCCTGCGACAGCGACGACGACGCCCACCGCCTGGCGCGCGCCGCCTTTGCGCTGAACCCGGCGCGCCACCTGGCGCTGAATCCGGCCGCCGACACGCAGGCCGACGTCGGCGCAGCCACGCGCTGGGCCGATGCACCGCCGCTGCTGGTGCAGCCCCGGCTGCGCGAGCTGGGCGAAGCGGCACCGCGCGGGCCGGCGCCGCGCATGCGGCTGCGCGATGCCGAAAGGCGCCTGCTGGCCAGCCAGATCGACGCCGAAGTGCGCCAGGCCGAGGCGGCGCGCGAGCGGCTGGCGCATGGCCGGCCGGTGCGGCTGTCGGAGATCGGCACGCTGGACACGCCGGCCTTCGGCTTCTTGCTGTCGCTGCTGGGCGACGCGCTGGCCGAGCAGGCGGGGCCCGACGCCACCATCGAGCGCAGCACCGGCGACGGCCTCTACACGCTGCGCATGGCGCCGCTGCCGCCCGGCACGCTGGCAACAGTGCAGACGCCGGCCGGCCGCCTGACCGGCCGCGACCACTGGCTGACCATCACGCCAGGCGCGGCGCCACAGCAGCCAGGCCGATGAGCGCCGCTGCCGATGAACTGCGGCAGGCGCTGCGCGCTTTGTTGATGCAGCCTTTGATGGCGCCCGGCCACGCCGCCTGGCCGCTGGTGCGCCGCCATGCAGACGCGCTGCGCGAATGGTTCCAGCGCGAAGCCGGCTGGCCGCTGCTGGTGGAGCGCGACGGCGCCCGCCTCTTCAAGCGCCCGGCCGACCTGGCCGACCCCACGCGCGGCCTGCCGCGCTTCGACCGCCAGCGCTATGTGCTGCTGTGCCTGGCCGCGGCCGTGCTGGAGCGTGCCGACCCGCAGATCAGCCTGCAGACGCTGGGCTCGCGCATGCTGGAGATGGCGGCCGAGCCGACCCTCGTGGCGCGCGGCTTCAGGTTCACGCTGCAGACCCAGGGCGAGCGGCGCGCGCTGGTCGGCGTCTGCCAGGCCTTGCTGCTGTTCGGCGTGCTGGAGCGGGTGGCCGGCGACGAAGACGACTTCGTCGCCCGCGGCGGCCAGCCCGGCCAGGCCGATGCGCTGTACGACCTGCGGCGGCGCGCGCTGGCCGGGCTGCTGGCCGCCGTGCGCGGCCCGTCCACCTGGGCGCCCGGCAGCGCCCCGGTCAGCCTGGACGAGCGTCTGGCAGCGCTGGTGGCCGAGGTGCGGCCCGACAACGACGAAGGCCTGCGCAGCGCCTGGCGCCACCAGCTCACGCGCCGGCTGCTCGACGACCCGGTCGTCTATCTCGACGACCTGGCCCCGGCGCCGCGCGCCTACTTCGCCAACCAGCGCGGCGTGATGGCCGCCCGGCTGGCCGACGCCACCGGGCTGGTGGCCGAGCACCGCGCCGAAGGCAGCGCGCTGGTCGATGACGGCGCCGAGTTGAGCGACGCCGCGCTGCCCGCCGAAGGCACCGACGCCCACGCCACCTTGCTGGTGGCCGAGCACCTGGCAGCGCGGCTGCGCAGCGGCGACGGCCAGCCGTGCACCGAAGCCGACATCGCCGCCTTCCTGGCCCAGGCGCGCGAACGCCATGGCCGCCTTTGGCGCAAGGCCGCGCGCGAGCCGGGCGGCGAACACGGACTGGCCGCGCTGGTGGTGCAGCGCCTTGCGCAACTGCAACTGGTGCGTTGCGAAGGCCAGCGCATCACTCCCCGGCCGGCGATTGCGCGCTATGCGCTGGTGTCCGCCGCAAACGCGGCGCCGGTGCCAGCGCCCGCGGCATCTTGAACGACACCAACACCACCGCCGCGCTGTTCGCCCCGCAAGACAATCGGGCCGACGCGGACGAAGCAGACGACCTGGCCGGCCCGCGCCGCCCGCCGCTGCCCGAGCCGCAGTTGGCGCGCTGGCAGCCTTTGCGCCTGGGGCTGGTGGAGCTGTACCGCTACGACAGCGAGGAGTTCTGGTTCCACCACGGCCATTTGCTGCTGCGCGGCAACAACGGCACCGGCAAGAGCAAGGTGTTGTCGCTGACGCTGCCGCTGCTGCTGGACGCCAGCCTGCGCCCGGCGCGGGTGGAGCCCGACACCGACCCGGGCAAGAAAATGGCGTGGAACCTGCTGCTGGGCGGTGCCTACGAGCGCCGCACCGGCATGAGCTGGATCGAGTTTGGCCGCATCGGCGACGACGGCAAGGCGCAGTTCCTGACTCTCGGCGTGGGCATGCACGCCAGTGCCGCCAAGACCCAGGTCGATGCGTGGTACTTTCTCATCGAAGGCGGCGCCCGGCTGGGGCGTGATCTGTGGCTGGTGACGCCCGAGCGCCATGTGCCGGGGCGCGAGCGGCTGCGCGAGCTGCTGGCCGGCCAAGGCATGGTCTTCGAGCAGGCGCAGAGCTACCGCCGCGCCGTCGATGAGCGGCTGTTCCAACTGGGCGAGCGGCGCTACGGCGCGTTGATGGACACGCTGGTGCAACTGCGCCAGCCGCAGCTCTCGCGCCGGCCCGACGAACGTGCCTTGTCCGCAGCGCTGACCGAAGCGCTGCCGCCGCTGCCGCAAGACCTGCTGGCCGACGTGGCCGAGGCGATGACGCAGCTCGAACAAGACCGCCAGCAGCTCGAAGACACGCGCGCACTGGCCGACGCCGTGCAGCGCTTCGAGCAGCGCTACCGCGTCTATGCCGGCATCGCCAGCCGGCGCCAGGCACGCGCGCTGCGCCAGGCGCAGACCGAGTTCGACCGCGCCAGCCGCGAGCACAACGAGGCCGCGGCCAGCCTGCTGCTGACGAAGGCAGCCGAAGACGCCAGCAGCCAGCGCCACCAGAACGCCGGCCAGATGCTGGCCGGCGCCCGCGAGCGGCTGGACACCTTGCTGGCCGACCCGCTGAACCAGGAAGCCAACCGGCTGGACCAGGCGGCCGGCGACGCGCGCGCCGCCGACAGCGCAGCACAAGACGGCGAGCGTGAGCTGCTCGAAGCAACAGCGCAGGCCAGGCGCGAGGCCGCGCTGCTGCAAGAGCGCGCCGCACGCGCCGAGGCCGCGGCAGACGCGCTGGCGCAAGCCCGCCGCGCCGCCACGCAAGCGGCCGAGCGGTGCGGGCTGGCTGCCGACATGAGCGCACTGCGCCACGCCGCCGACAGCATCGAGGCGCTGCTGGCCAATCCCCCCTCCGAGCGCGACCGTGCTGCGCTGCACGCGCTGCCGCAGCAGCGGCGTGAGCACGTCGCGCTGCTGCGCCGCCGGCTGCAAGCCGTCGGCCATGCGCTGCGCGAAGAACAGGCCTTGCAGCAAGCGCTTCTCGACCGCCAGGCCGAGGCCGAAGACGCCGCCGCGGCCAGCGCGCAGGCAGACGACGAGGCCGAAGCGCAGGCGCAGGCCCACCAGCAGGCCTGGAGCCAACATCTGCTGGCCTTGCAGGAACTGGCGGTCGATGCCGATGCCGTGCTGGCCGCGCTGGCTGGCTGGCTGCCGCTGCGCGAAGGCGCGCACCCGGCGCGGCAGGCGCTGCTGTCGGCACAAAGCGCAGCCGCCTTGCGCTTGGCGGCCCGGCGGCAGCGGCTCGCCAGCGACGCCAAGGCCATCGGCGACGAAGAGACCGCGTTGCGTGAAGAGCAGGCGCGGCTGGCCGCGGGCGTCGATGCCACGCCGCTGCCGCCCCCGCTGCGCGGCGAGGGCACGCGCAGCGGCCGGCCTGGCGCCGCGCTGTGGCAACTGGTGGACTTCGACGACGGCTTGAACGCAGTGCAGCGCGCCGGTCTGGAAGCCGCATTGCAGGCCGCCGGCCTGCTGGACGCCTGGGTCACGCCCGACGGCGCGCTGCTGCGCAATGACGACAGCGGCGGCCCGTGGCTGGACACCCAGTGGCTGCCGCGCCCGCAGGCCGTCGGCCAGCGGCTGTCACGCTGGCTGCGCGCCGACGCGCCTGCTGCATCCGCCGTGTCGGCGCCCGCGGTGACCGCGCTGCTCGACGCCATTGCCTGCGCCGACGACGACGTGCCGGCCGCCGAAGCCTGGGTGGCGCTGGACGGCCGCTTTCGCCTGGCCGCGCTGGCCGGCGCCGGCCACAAGCCGCAGGCCCAGTTCGTCGGCCATGCGGCGCGGGCGGCGGCGCGGGCGCTGCGGCTGGCCGAGATCGGCCTGCGCTTGCAGGCGCTTGCGCTGGAAATGCAGCGCGTCGAGGCGGAACAGCGCAGCGCCCAGGCTGCCGAGCAGCGCATGGCCGACGAGTGGCAGCGCGCGCCGTCAGAGCAGGCGCTGCTTCAGGCCCACGAGCGCGCCGCCGCCCGCGCCCGCGAAGAGGCCGCCGCCCGCCGCCGTGTCGCCGAAGCCGAGGCCCGCCACCGCGCCGCCAGTGCCGCGGCCCGCGCCGCGCAGCAAGACCTGGAGCGCGACGCCGCTGACCTGCGCCTGCCCACGGCCGCCGCGGCGCTGGACAGCGTGGAGGCCGGCGTGCAGCAGTTGGCCGACGCGCTGCACCAGGTGGCCGGCGCGGTGCGCGAGGTGCTGGTGGTGTGGCCGGAGACCGAACGCCAGCGCGAGCGCGATGCCGAAGCGCGCAGCCGCCTGGCGACGCGCGTGCAGCGGCTGGCCGCGCTGCGGCTGCGCCAGGAAGAAGCCCGCTCGCGGCTGGCCGCGCTGGAGGCGGCGCTGGGCGGCTCGGTGCAGGAACTCAAAGCCCGCATCGCCGCCGCCAAGCGCCTGGTCGGCCGGGTCGAAGCGGCGCAGACGCGGCACGGCGACGCCTGGCGCCTGGCCGCTGCCGCCCACGCCAAGGCCGAGCAGCGCGCCGACACCGCCGGCAGCGCCTTTGCCCAGCGCAGCGAAGACCGCTCAGCCGCCGTCGAACAGTTGCGCCGCTTCAGCGCCACCGGGCTGCTGGCATCGGGGCTGGCAGGCACGCCCGCGGCGGCCGAGGTTCCTGACCCGCAAGACCCGTGGACCATCGACCCCGCCCTCACGCTGGCGCGCCGCGTCGAGCAAAGCCTGTCGGCGCTGGACGACGGCGATGCGCGCTGGAAGCAGGCGCAGGAGCAGGTGACGCACGACTTGCAGGAGTTGCAGCGCAGCCTGTCGGCGCTGGCGCAAGGCCACCAGGCGCCGGCCAGCACCACCGACTTCGGCTTCGTCGTACACATCCACTGGAACAACCGCGAAGAGCGGCCCGAGCGGCTGGCGGCCTTGCTGGAAGCCGAGTTGAACGAGCGCCGCGCGCTGTTGTCGGCGCGCGAACGCGAGGTGCTGGAGAACCACCTGCAAGCCGAGATCGCGGCCGAAATCCAGCGCCTGATGCGCGCCGCCGCGGCGCAGGTGGCCGACATCAACCGCGAGCTGCACCGCCGGCCCACCAGCACCGGCGTGCGCTTTCGCCTGCTGTGGCAGCCGCTGGCCGATGGCGACGGCGCACCGGTGGGGCTGGCCGCCGCGCGCGAGCGGCTGATCAACAGCAGCGCCGAACTGTGGTCGGCCGAAGACCGGCAGTTGCTCGGCGCGCTGCTGAAGCAGCGCATCGAAGACGAACGGCGGCGCGGTGAAACAGGTGTGTCGCGTACCCAAAGCGCAACCAGCGCCGCCAGCAACGAAGGCGGCAGCCTGTTGGAGCAACTGGCGCGGGCGCTGGACTACAGGCACTGGCATCAGTTCCGCGTCGAGCGGCTGCAAGACGGCCAGTGGCGCAAGCTGTCTGGCCCGGCGTCCAGCGGCGAACGCGCGCTCGGCCTCACGGTGCCCTTGTTCGCCGCGGTCGCCAGCTTCTACCGCAACAGCCCGCTGGCGCCGCGGCTGGTGCTGCTGGACGAGGCCTTTGCCGGCATCGACGACGCAGCGCGCGCCCATTGCATGGCGCTGGTGCGCGAGTTCGACCTGGACTTCGTGATCACCAGCGAGCGCGAATGGGGCTGCTATGCCGAGCTGCCCGGTGTGGCGATCAGCCAGTTGCAGCGGCGCGAAGGCATCGACGCGGTCTTCGTCTCGCGCTGGCTCTGGGACGGCCAGGCGCGCCGCCCGCAGGCCGACCCCGACCGGCGGCTGCCGGCGGCGTGAGCACGGTTGCATGAGCACGGCTGCATGAGCACCGGTGAAGCACCTGCCGCGTTGCAGCGCCTGCTCGGCGGCGAGGCGCTGGCCGCGTTGCGCCTGCGCCTGCGCCGCGTCTATGAAAACGCCGCCACCGAAGCGCCGGCCAGCGTGCGGCTGGCCAGGCTGGCGGCGCACGAGCGCGAGGCGTTGGCGCTGCTGGCCGGCAGGCCGCACCGATTGAGCACCTCGATGGCGCTGGAACTGGGCGCCATCGACGATGGCCTGCGCCGCGCAGGCCTTGCCAGCGGCCTGCGCGATGCACTGGAGCGGCTGGACGGCCCGCTGCGGGCGCCGGCCGCCGAGCGTGCCGCCGCAGCGGCCTTGTGGCCGGCGCTTGCTGCTGCCCATGCAGCCCTGCAACCCGGCCTGCAAAGCCCGCAGGGCCTGGGCTTGCTGAAGCGCCTGGGGCGGCAGGACATCGGCGTGGCGAGCGTGCTGTGCGATCAGGCCGGCGCCGTGCTGCAGGCGCTGCCAGCGCACGGCCAGCCGCGCGCGCGGCTGGCGGCCAGCGTGCTGGGCAACGCCCATGCGCTGGACGACGGGCAGCCGGTCGCCACGCTGGTGCTGGCGGTGCTGCGCCAGCGGCTGGCGGACGAGGCCGCGAGCAACCGCGCGCTGTGGGCGAGCTGCGGCGTCAGCGTGAACGCGCTGGCGCGGCCGGCGCTGGCGCTGAACCTGCCGCTGTCGGGTGGCGAAGCCGCCGCGTCTGCCGAACCGGCCTACTGGTCTTTGCGCCAGTTGCTGCGCAGCCCGCCGGCGTGGCGGGTGCGCGGCCGCACGGTGTTCGTCTGCGAGAACCCGAACATCGTCGCCATCGCGGCCGACGCGCTGGGCGCCGCCTGCGCGCCGCTGGTCTGCACCGACGGCATGCCCGCCGCGGCCCAGCGCACGCTGCTGGCGCAACTGGCCGGGCAAGGCGCGCGTTTGCGCTACCACGGTGACTTCGACTGGCCCGGCATCGCCATCGCCAACCAGGTGCTGCGCCAGCCCGGGGCGCGGGCCTGGCGCATGGCGGCGGCCGACTATGCGCAGGCGCTGGCCGGCGCCGCCAGCGCGCCGCTGGACGGCACGCCGGTGGCCGCGCTGTGGGACGCCGCGCTGAAGCCCGCGATGCAGGCGGCGCAGCGCGCGGTGGCCGAGGAATCGCTGGCCGAGCTGCTGCTGGCCGACCTTGCGGTGGCCGCTGGCTGAACGGCATACTTGCCGGCGATCAAGGCAGCGCCGCCCACGATGCAACAGCTCGACATCTTTGCCGACAGCCGCGACCGCATGCTGCTGAACGACCTGGCCGCCGCAGTGTCGCAACACGACGCCGCAGCCGCCCGCCACGCCAGCGCGGCATTGCGCAGCGAGTTCCCTGATGACGGTCATCTGCCGGCCGCCGAACTGCTGATCGCAGCGCTGGACGACACCGGCACAGCGCCCTGGCACGACCTGGCCGACGCACTCGCGGCGCGGGCGCACATCACGCACACCCTTGCGCTCGCCGCCAACACGCTGCTCGGCGCCGGCACGGCAACGCCGTGGCTGGCCGCGCGCTGGCGCAGCGCCGCACAACGCGCCGCCGCGCTGCCCTACCGCGCCGATGCCGCAGCCGCCCACGCCGCAGCGCTGTGGCTGGAGGCCGGCGCCTGGGCCAACGCAGCGGCCGCGGCAGAGCGCATCGACGCCTGGCGCCACCTGCCGCAGCCGCTGGCCTGGGTGGCGCAGGCACGCTGGCGGCAGCACGGCGCAGATGCCGCGTGGCCGCTGCTGGCGGAGCTTTGCTGGCTGGCGCCGCAGCGCGCGCAGGCGCTGGTGGCGGCCTGCGACGACGCGGCCGTGCGCAAGCTGGCCCGCCGCTTCGACACCGCTTTCGAGCCGGCTGCGGCGGCCGGCGGCTGGGCCTGGTGGCCGGCCTGGCTGCTGGTGGAGCAGCCGCTGCTGGCCCGGCCTCTGGACACCGCGCAGACCGATGGCGAACAAGCGCCAGAGCGCTGCTTCAAGCTCGTGCAGTCGCTGCTGCGGCTGGAGCGCGCCGGCCGCCACCACGAGGTCATCGAACACCGCCGCCGCTTGCAGCAGGCGAGCGCGCCGCTGTTCGCCGCCTACATGGCCACGCGCTAGGTCTTGCGCCGGACCGCGCCGTTCAGAACCCCTCTTCCACCAGCTCCGCCGCGCGGATCAAGGCCCGCGCCTTGTGCTCGGTTTCCCTCCATTCCATCTCGGGCACCGAGTCGGCCACCACGCCTGCCGCCGCCTGCACGTAGAGCACGTTGTTCTTCACGATGCCGGTGCGGATGGCGATGGCCACGTCCATGTCGCCGGCAAAGCTCAGGTAGCCGCAGGCGCCGCCGTAGATGCCGCGCTTGACGGGCTCCAGATCGTCGATGACCTGCATCGCCCGCACCTTGGGCGCGCCGGTCAGCGTGCCTGCGGGGAAGGTGGCGCGCAGCACGTCCAGGCTCGTCATGCCGGGGCGCAGGATGCCTTCGACGTTGCTCACCAGGTGCATCACATGCGAGTAGCGCTCCACCACGAAGGCCTCGGTCACCTTGACGCTGCCGGTGGCTGCGATGCGGCCGATGTCGTTGCGCGCCAGGTCTATGAGCATCAGGTGTTCGGCGCGCTCTTTGGGGTCACTGGCGAGTTCGGCTTCCAGCGCCTTGTCCTGCTCGGGCGTGGCGCCGCGCGGGCGGGTGCCGGCCAGCGGGCGGATGGTCACCTTGTCGCCGTCGGGCGTGTGCTCCTGGCGCACCAGGATCTCGGGCGACGCGCCGACGATCTGGAACTCGCCCATGTCGTAGAAATACATGTAGGGCGACGGGTTGAGTGAGCGCAGCGCGCGGTACAAGGACAGCGGGCTTTCGGTGTAGCGCTTCTTCACCCGCTGGCCGATCTGCACCTGCATCATGTCGCCGGCCGCGATCAACTCCTTGCTGCGCTCCACCGCGGCGATGTAGTCGGCCTTCTCGAACTCGCGCTCCACCGCGTAGCTGGGGCCGCGCTTCACCGGCGGCGCCGTCACGCTGTAGCGCAGCTTGTCGGCCAGTTCGGACAGCCGCTTCTTGCCGTTGAACCAGGCCTCGGGCTGCGCCGGGTCTGCATAGACGATCAAGTAGAGGCGGCCCGACAGGTTGTCGATGACGGCCAGCTCCTCGGTCTGAAGCAGCAGGATGTCGGGCGTCTCGATGCCGCCGCTCTTCCAGGTAGCGGCCAGCCGTGGCTCGATGTAGCGCACGGCGTCATAGCCGAAGTAGCCCGCCAGCCCGCCGCAGAAGCGCGGCAGCCCCGGGCGCAGCGCCACCTTGAAGCGCTGCTGGTAGGCGGCGATGAAGTCCAGCGGGTTGCCTTCGTGCGCCTCCAACACCGCGCCGTTGTGGACCACTTCGGTGTGAAAGCCGTTCGCCCGCAGCAGCGTCTTCGCCGGCAGGCCGATGAACGAATAACGCCCGAAACGCTCGCCACCCACCACCGATTCGAGCAGGAAGCTGTGCTTCGCGCCGCCGGCCAGCTTGAGGTAGAGCGACAGCGGCGTTTCGAGGTCGGCAAAGGCCTCGACGAGCAGCGGAATGCGGTTGTAGCCTTGCGCTGCGAGGCTCTTGAATTCGAGTTCTGTGATCACGTCTTGCCCTTGTCGCAGCCGCGGCATCGCGCGGCTGCAGATCGCTGAAGGTGCCGGGTGCTTGGCGCAGCCGGCGCTGCCATGTCAGTCGAGAGAGCGACGCCAGGGCCAGGCTCCCCGGCCCTGAAGACCTGCTGGCTGTGTGCGGGCCGTGAACATGTGTTGAAGTTTACCAGCGGGCGGTAGCGGGCAGGCCGGCACGGTGGCAGACTGCGCCGCTTTGGCAGCAACGGCCCGCGGGCCGGGCACACATGCAAAGCCGCAATCCAATCTGCAACTTTTTAGCCCTGGCGGCCGCCCTGGCGCTCGCCCTGCACCTGCCGCTGCAAGCGCAGACGGTGGACCTGGCCGGCGTCAAGTACCCGCACACCGCCCAGGTGGCAGGCAGCAGCCTGGCGCTGAACGGCGCCGGCATCCGCTACAAGTTCGTCATCAAGGTCTATACCGCCGGCCTCTACCTGGGCGGCAAGGCAGCCACGCCGGAGGCGGTGATCGCGGCGCCAGGCCCCAAGCGCATGCATGTGGTGATGCTGCGCGACATCGACGCCAATGAACTGGGCAAGCTCTTCACCCGCGGCATGCAGGACAACGCACCGCGCGAGGAGTTCAGCAAGTCCATCCCCGGCACCATCCGGATGGCCGACATCTTCTCGGCGAAGAAGAAGCTGGTGGC
The DNA here is from genome assembly GCA_964244245.1 of uncultured Rubrivivax sp. Taxonomy (GTDB): domain Bacteria; phylum Pseudomonadota; class Gammaproteobacteria; order Burkholderiales; family Burkholderiaceae_C; genus Rubrivivax. The sequence continues at coordinate 31,620 of CAXTHW010000018.1, forward strand.
CGGCGACAGTTTCTCGGTGGACTACGTGCCCGGCCAGGGCACCAGCGTGCTGGTCAACGGCAAGCCGCAGGGCGAGCCGGTGAAGGAGCCGGAGTTCTTCAACGCGCTGCTGCGCATCTGGCTGGGCCCCAACCCGGCCGATGCGCAGTTGAAGGACGCGCTGCTCGGCAAGGAAACGCGCGCCCCCGGGGCGCCGGTGCAGCAGTAGCTCAGGCGCTGCGCAGCAGCGCGCCCAGTGCGTCGATGCGGGCGATCACGGCGTCTGGCCTGGCGTCCTGCACCGGCTGGCCGTGGTTGTAGCCGTAGCTCACCAGCGCGACGGGGCAGCCGGCGGCGCGCGCGGCCTGCGCGTCGTTGCAGGAGTCGCCCACCATCAGCGTGCGGGCCGGCGCGGTGCCGAGCGCCTCGCAGGTCTTGCGCAGCGGCAGCGGGTCGGGCTTCTTGCGCTCGAAGGCATCACCGCCGAAGACGATGTCGAAGAAGCCGGCCAGGCCTTTGTCGGCCAGCAGCGGGTGGACGAAGGCGGTGGGCTTGTTGGTCAAACAGGCCAGCTTCAGGCCGCGCGCCTTCAAGCGTTGCAAACCCTCCAGCACGCCGGGATAGACGGTGGAATGCATCCCGTTGACGGCCAGGTAGTGGTGCTGGTAGCGCGCCCAGGCCGCGCTGTAGGCAGACGGTGGCGCGCCCACTTCGGCCAGCGTTTGCTTGAGCAGATGCTCCGAGCCCTTGCCCACCGTGCGGGCGATGAAGGCGCGGCTGACCGGCGCGAAGCCGATGTCGGCCAGCGCGGCGCCGAGTGCGACCTCGAAGTCGCCGACGGTATCGACCATGGTGCCGTCCAGGTCCACCAGGGCGGCCTGGAAATCGATGCTTGCCAGGTCGGTCATGGGCGTGCTTTCGGTGGGTGTGCGTCCAGCCAGTCGAGAAACTCGCCGTACCACTGCTTGGAGTTGCGCGGCTTCAGCACCCAGTGATTCTCGTCGGGGAACCACAGCAGCCGGGCATCGACGCCGCGCGCCTTCAGCGTGTTGTAGTAGGCCAGGCCGTTGCAGTCGGGCACGCGGAAATCTTGCGCGCCGTGGATCACCAGCGTCGGCGTGCCCATCCGCGCGGCAAAGGCATGCGGGCTTTGCGCCAGCACCTTCTGCATGTCGTCCCAGTACAGCGCCGCCAGGTCTTTCGGCCGCTCCGGGTAGGAATCTGCACTGAAGGTGGCCACGCGGTCGAAGACGCCGGCATGGCAGACGTAGGCCTGATAACGGCCGGCCGGCCACGCGGGAACATGCCCGTTCATCCACGCCACCAGAAAGCCGCCGTAGCTGCCGCCGGTGGCATAGACGCGCTTGGCGTCCGCCCACGGTTGGCGCAGCAGCCAGTCGGTGCCAGCCTCGATGTCCTGCAACTCCAAAGCGCCCTGGCGGCCGATCAGGCTGTGCTTGAACGCCAGGCCGAAGCCGCTGGAGCCGTGGTAGTTCACCATCGCCAGCACATGGCCGCGTGAGGCCAGCAGGTGCGTGTTCCAGCGGTAGCTCCAGGTGTCGCCGGCTGCGGCGTACGGGCCGCCGTGGATCACATGCACCACCGGGTGCTTTCTCTTCGGCTTGAAGCCGGGCGGGAAGGCCAGCCACATCTGCACCGCGTCGCCGAGAGCGCCGGTGAACTGCACCTCTTGCAGCGCGGCCAGTTGCACGCCGGCCAGCAGCTCGTCGTTAAAGGCGTCCAGCCGCAGCGGCGGTTCGGCGCCGCGCTGGCAGGACAGTTGCGCCGGGTGCAGCGCGCTGTCGGCCGCGCAGACAGTCACGTCGCCGGCCACGTCGAAGCCCTGCACCCAGCCGCCGCGGCGCAGCACGTCGAAGCTGCCGTCGGCCAGCCGGTGCCGCCAGAGATAGCGGCGGCCGCGCTCTTCGGCGGTGAACAGCACGCTGGCGCCGTCGGCCGCCCAGCGCAGCGGGCCTTCGACCTCATGGTCCCAGTCGGCGCCGACCGCATGCCAGCCCTTGCCCGGTTCGATCAACGCCAGTTGCCCCAGCGCCGTGTGCTGGCGGCCGACATGCGCGGCACGCGCTGCAAGGCGCTGGCCGTCGGGGCTGTAGCGCGGCGCGCCGACGTCCCAGGCGGCGTCGTCCACCAGCGTGGTGACGCGGCGGCTGCGCAGATCGAGTTGCGACAGCGCCAGCCGGTTGGATACCATGGGCTGTGCGGACGGGTCATGCACGAAGGCGATGCAGCGGCCGTCGGGCCGCACATCGAAGTCGTCTGCGCCGCCGTCGTGCCGTGGCAACTCCAGCGCCGTGCCTTCGAAGAGATCGGTGACGCGCCCGCTGCGCAGGTCCAGCAGCAGCAGGTGCAGCACGCGGCCCATCGGCAGGTTGCGGTCCCAGTAGCGGTAGAAGCCCTCGCTGGTGGCGTGGCCGCTGTCCTTGCGCTCGCTGAACGCCTTGTGCCGCTTGTTCTGCGCTGCCGCGCCGCGCAGCTCCGGCCAGACCCAGGCGCTGAAGACCACGCCGCGGCCGTTGGGCAGCCACTTGAAGGCCTGGATGCCGGGCGCGAAGTCGCTCTTGCGCTCGGCCTCGCCGCCATCGGCATGCAGCACGTAGAGCTGCGGCGTGGCGTCCTTCACGCCCTGCTGCTCGCGCTTGCCCACGAAGGCGATGCGGCTGCCATCAGGGGCCCACGCCGGCTGGCCGTCTTTCTCGCCGCAGACGGTGAGCTGGCGCGGCGCGGCCTGCCGCGTGGGCAGCAGCCAGAGCGTGCTGACGCCCTTGTTGTCGTCCATCGAATGGCTGGTGACGGAGCAGACCGCGTGTTCACCGTCGGGCGACAGCGCCGGGCTGCCGATGCGCTGGATGCGCCAGAGATCGTCGATGTTCAGGGGACGGGTCTTGTGCTTGGCCATCCCCCGAGTGTCGCCCGACTCATCCGATGCTCTCGACCTGGCGCGACTGCTGGTAGGCCATGCCGAAGCGGTTGGCCAGGAAGTCGGGCAGCGCCACCTGCTCCTGGCGGATGAAGCCGCGCTGCGGCAGCCGGCCTTCGCGGAACAGGTCCACCGCGGCGCAGATGCCCGCGGCGGTGGTGATCTGGATGGCAGACAAGGGCGCGGTCTCGCTGCGGTCGGCGAAGATCTTGCGGGCGAAGACCTCCTGCACCAACTGGCCGCCCCGCAGCCCGCTGACGGTCACGAAGACCAGCACCACGTCCTGCATCGTGGCGGGGATGGAGCGCCGCAGGATGCCTTTGAGCGTCTCGGTGTCGTGCTTGAGTTGCAGCTCTTCGAGCAGCAGCTTCATCAGGTTGCGGTGGCCCGGGTAGCGCACGCTCTTGTAGTCCAGCGTCTGCACGCGGCCGGCCCAGGTTTCGCACAGCGTGCCCAGGCCGCCCGAGGTGTTGAAGGCCTCGTACTCGGTGCCGTCCAGCGAGAAATGCTCCAGGCCTTCCAGCGGCAACAGCGCGATGTTGCGGCCGTCGCGGATGGCGTCGCAGGGGTGGACGTACTCGTTGATCAGGCCGTCCACGCTCCAGGTGAGGTTGTATTTGAGCGCGTTGGTGGGAAAGGCCGGCAGCGCGCCGACGCGCATCTTGACCTCGTGCACCGTGTCGAAGCTGCCGGCCAGGTGGTGGGCCACGATGCCGATGAAGCCCGGCGCCAGCCCGCACTGCGGCATGAAGGCGGTGCTGGCGCCTTCGGCCAGGTCCTTCACTGCCTTGGTGGCGGCCACGTCTTCGGTCAGGTCGAAGTAGTGGCAGCGCGCCTCGCGCGCGGCGGTGGCGGCCAGCGCCGCCAGGTGGTAGGGCAAGGCGTTGACCACTGTCTCCTGGCCGCGCAGCACGCGCAGCAGCGCGGTGCTGTCGCTGGTGTCGGCCTGCAGCGTGGTGATGGGAGAGGGAGAGGGAGAGGAAGGGGAAAGGCCGGCAAGCTGTGCCAGCGCAGTGGCGCTGCGGTCCACCACGGTAAGCTGGTAGTCGCCGGTGGCGCTGAGCAAACGGGCGATGGTCTGGCCGATGTGGCCGGCGCCGAGCAGGGTGATGCGCATGGTGACTCCTTGTGCTGAAGCCCAGAGTCTAGAAACGGTGACTGACGAAAGAAAGCCAGAGTTCGTCGAAGTCTTCGCGGGTTTCGACGGAACGTCAGCCGCGGCCGTCATAATGTCTGCCCATGCCCCGTGACGACCTCGACCGCAACCTGCTCGCGCTGCTGCAGGCCAATGCCCGCGACAGCACCGCCAACCTCGCGCGCAAGCTGGGCGTGGCGCGCACCACGGTGCTGGCGCGGCTGGCGCGGCTGGAGCGCGACAGCGTCGTGGTGGGCTACACCGTGCGCCTGGGCCAGCACGAGGCAGACCGCGGCGTGCAGGCCTACGTGGGCATCACGACCGAGCCAAAATCGGCGCGCAGCGTGACGCAGAAGCTGGCCAAGCTCACCGAGCTGCGCCAGCTCTGCTCGGTCAGCGGCGAGTTCGACTACATCGCGCTGTTGCGCGCCGAATCCACCGCTCGGCTCGACGCGCTGCTCGACGAGATCGGCCAGATCGATGGCGTCACCAAGACCACCACCTCCGTGGTGCTGGCGCTGCGCGTGGACCGCGCCTGAAGAGACCCACCATGACGACAGACAGCTTCGACACCCTGGCGCTGAGCCCCGCCACGCTGGCCAACCTGGCGCAGCTCGGCTACAGCACGATGACGCCGATCCAGGCCGCCAGCCTGCCGCTGGCGCTGGCCGGGCACGACCTCATCGCCCAGGCCAAGACCGGCAGCGGCAAGACGGCCGCCTTTGCGCTGGCGCTGCTGGCGCGGCTGGACAACAAGCGCTTCGCCGTGCAGGCGCTGGTGCTGTGCCCCACGCGCGAGCTGGCGGAGCAGGTGGCGCTGGAAGTGCGGCGGCTGGCGCGCGCCGAAGACAACACCAAGGTGCTGGTGCTGTGCGGCGGCACGCCGATCAAGCCGCAGAGCGACAGCCTGGCGCATGGCGCGCACATCGTGGTCGGCACGCCGGGCCGCATCATCGACCATCTTGAGCGCGACAGCCTTCAGCTCGGCGCGCTGAACACGCTGGTGCTCGACGAGGCCGACCGCATGCTGGACATGGGCTTCATGGACGACATCGCGACCATCGCCACCCGCTGCCCGAAGGCGCGCCAGACGCTGCTGTTCTCGGCCACCTATCCCGATGGCATCCAGCAACTGGCGAAGAAATTCCTGCGCGAGCCCAAGGAAGTGACGCTGGCGCAGCGGCCCGCCGGCAGCCAGATCCGCCAGCGCTTCTACGAGGTGAAAGAAGGCGAGCGGCTGCATGCCGTGGGCCTGCTGCTTAACCACTTCCGCCCGGTCAGCACGCTCGCCTTCTGCAACACCAAGCAGCAATGCCGTGACCTGGTGGACGTGTTGCAGGCAGAAGGCATCAGCGCGCTGGCGCTGCACGGCGACCTGGAGCAGCGCGACCGCGACCAGGTCTTGGTGCGCTTTGCCAACCGGAGCTGCTCCGTGCTGGTGGCAACCGACGTGGCCGCGCGCGGCCTGGACATCGCGCAGCTCGAAGCGGTGATCAACGTCGATATCACGCCCGACACCGAGGTGCACACCCACCGCGTGGGCCGCACCGGCCGGGGCGACGAAGCCGGCTGGGCCTTCAGCCTCGCCAGCGTCGATGAGATGGGCCGCGTCGGCCGCATCGACGCGATGCAGGGCACCGCCAGCGCATGGCACCCGCTGAGCGAGCTGACGCGCAGCGACCCCGCGCCGCTGCAGCCGCCGATGGTGACGCTTCAGATCCTGGGCGGGCGCAAGGAGAAGATCCGTGCCGGCGACGTGCTGGGCGCGCTGACCAAGGACGCCGGCCTGCCCGGCGCGCAAGTCGGCAAGATCAACGTCAACGAATTCTCGACCTACGTCGCGGTGGCGCGCGAGATCGGCGCCCGGGCGCTGAAGGCGCTGAACGACAAGCCCGTGAAGGGCAAGAAGATCAAGGCGCGGCTGCTGGCGTAGCCCGGCGCACTGCGCTGCCGCGCCACGGCGGCGCCATGCGGCCATGCGATAGTGATCGCCAGATGAAAGAACATGACGAGTACCGGGTTCTGACGCCGCGGCGCCGCGTGCTGATCCTGCTGCTGGCGATTGCCACCGCGGTCACCGTGGTGCTGACGCTGCTGGCGCCGCCCGGCGGGTCGAAGGGCCCGCGCCCGGTGCCGCCGCCTTGCGTGGAGGACGGCGTGACGCGCTGCGTCGGCGGCAAGGCAGACGTCATCCTGCTGCCTGCGTCGGGGGCCCCGCCATCGCCGCAGCCCGGGGAACAATCCCGATAGGTTTTACCCTCGACCGCGGCGTAGCGGCGGCGCCGCGGCTGTGTGGCGCCCATAGACTCGCCGTTCAGCGCGCTGAACCCGATTCAGCCGGCCGAACGCCGAACCCCCGAACGCAGTCCCCATGCCCGCCGCCGCGACGACACCCGCTCCCCACCGATCCGCCAGCCAGGGCCCCGGCCATGTGCCGGCCGTGGCGCGCGCGCTGGCCGTGATGGACCTGCTGGCGCGCCAGCGCGGGCCCATGCACATGGCCGGCGTGGCCGCGGCGCTGGAGTTGCCCAAGAGCAGCGTGCACGGGCTGTGCAACACGCTGCTGTCCTTCGGCTACCTGCGCCGGGTGGACAACGGCGCGTTGCAGATCGGCCCCGGCGTGATGGGCCTGGCAGATGCCTTCGTCGCCAGCACCAACGTGGCGGCAGAGTTCGACGCACTGTGGCGCGATGCCGCCGTGGCGCCCGACGAGACGCTCATCCTCTCCGTCCAGAGCGGTGCCGACGTGGTCTATGTCGGCGTGCGCAGCAGCATGCGCCCGCTGGGCCTGGCGTTCAACATCGGCATGCGGCTGCCGGCGCACCTGGCGGCCAGCGGCAAGGCGATGCTCGCCTTCCAGCCCCAGGCCGCCGTGCGCGCGCTGCTGCCGCCCGGCCCGCTGCCACGCCTGACCACCCGCGGCGTGCGCAGCGCCACCGAATTGCTGGCCGAGCTGAAAGCCACCCGTGCGCGCGGCCACAGCATCGACGACGAAGGCGTGCGCGAAGGCGTCTATGCGCTGGGTGCACCGGTCTTCGGCGCCAGCGGCCACCCGGTGGCCGGGCTGGCCGTCTGCCTGAACAAGGCAGGCCTGTCGGCCGCGAAGATCGAGCGCCAGCGCGCCCTGCTGACGGCCGCCGCGCGCACGCTGTCGCTGCGCCTGGGCGCCCCCGGAGACGCCGCATGACGGCGCATCCGGGTGGCGCCGACTTCATCTTGCAGACGCAGGACCTGACCAAGGAATTCAAGGGCTTCGTCGCCGTCAGCAAGGTCAACCTCAGCGTGCGGCGCGGCAGCATCCACGCGCTGATCGGCCCCAACGGCGCCGGCAAGACCACCTGCTTCAACCTGCTCACCAAGTTCCTCACGCCCACCGCCGGCCGCATCTTCTTCGACGGGCACGACATCACGCGCGAGACGCCGGCGCACATCGCCCGCCGCGGCGTGATCCGCTCGTTCCAGATCTCGGCCGTGTTCCCGCACCTGAGCGTGCTGGAAAACGTGCGCGTGGCCTTGCAGCGCCAACTCGGCACCTCCTTCCAGTTCTGGCGCAGCGAGCGCACGCTGGACAGCCTGAACCCGCGCGCGCAGGAGCTGCTGCACGCGGTGGACCTGGCGCCCTACGCCGCGCTGCCTGCGGTGGAGCTGAGCTACGGCCGCAAGCGCGCGCTGGAGATCGCCACCACGCTGGCGATGGACCCCAAGCTGATGTTGCTCGACGAACCCACGCAGGGCATGGGCAGCGAAGACGTGGACCGCATCCGCCAGCTCATCAAGAAGGTGGCGGCCGACCGCACCGTGCTGATGGTGGAACACAACATGAGCGTCGTCGCCAGCATCGCCGACACCATCACCGTGCTGCAACGCGGCGCCACGCTGGCCGAGGGGCCCTACGCGCAGGTCTCGAAGAACCCAGCCGTGATCGAGGCCTACATGGGCACGGCGAACGTCGAACTGGGTCATTGAATGGCCGCACCCTTTCTCGAAGTGACAGGCCTGCACGGCTGGTACGGCGAATCGCATGTGCTGCACGGCGTTGACTTCCGGGTGGACGAGGGCGAGGTGGTCACGCTGCTGGGCCGCAACGGCGCTGGCCGCACCAGCACCCTGCGCGCGGTGATGGGCTTGATCGGCAGCCGCAAGGGCTCGATCAAGGTGCGCGGTGTGGAGACCATCGCCACCTCCACCCACCGCATCGCGCGGCTGGGCATCGGCTACTGCCCGGAAGAGCGCGGCATCTTCTCCAGCCTGTCCTGCGAAGAGAACCTGCTGCTGCCGCCCGTGCTGGCGCCAGGCGGCATGTCCATCGAGCAGATCTATGCGATGTTCCCCAACCTGCAAGAGCGCGCCGGCAGCCAGGGCACGCGCCTGTCCGGCGGTGAACAGCAGATGCTGGCGGTGGCGCGCATCCTGCGCACCGGCGCCAGGCTGCTGCTGCTGGACGAGATCTCCGAAGGGCTGGCGCCCGTCATCGTGCAGAAGCTGGCGGAGATGGTGGTGCGGCTGCGCCAGCAGGGCTACACCATCGTGATGGTGGAGCAGAACTTCCGCTTCGCTGCGCCGCTCGCCGACCGCTTCCTGGTGATGGAACATGGCCAGGTGATCCAGCAATTCACCCAGTCTGAACTGCCCGGGCGCGTCGAGCGCCTGCATGAGTACCTCGGCGTCTGACGCCATTCCTTTTCTTTGAAAGAGACAGCATGAAACTGAAGAAACTTGCAGCCGCCTGCAGCCTGGCGATGGCCTCCTTGTTCGGCGTCGCGGTCGGCCCCGTGCAGGCCCAGGTCTCGGGCGACGTGATCAAGATCGGCATCATCACCGACATGTCCAGCGTCTATGCCGACATCGACGGCCAGGGCGGCGTGGAGGCCATCAAGATGGCAATTGCCGATGCCGGCGGCGCGGTCAACGGCAAGAAGGTGGAGCTGCTCTTCGCCGACCACCAGAACAAGGCCGACGTGGCAGCCGCCAAGGCGCGCGAATGGTTCGACACGCAAGGCGTGGACATGCTGGTGGGCGGCACCAACTCGGGCACCGCGCTGGCGATGGCCAAGGTGGCGGCCGAGAAGAAGAAGCCCTTCATCGTGGTGGGCGCCGCCACCTCGGCACTCACCGGCGACCAGTGCACACCCTACACGGTGCACTACGCCTACGACACCGTGGCGCTGGCCAAGGGCACAGGCGGCGCGGTCGTCAAGTCGGGCGGCAAGAGCTGGTACTTCCTGACCGCCGACTACGCCTTCGGCACGGCCTTGCAGAACGACACCACGACGGTGGTCAAGGCAGCCGGCGGCAACGTGGTGGGCTCGGTCCGGGTGCCGCTGAACGCGAGCGATTTCTCGTCCTTCCTGCTTCAGGCGCAGGGCAGCAAGGCGCAGATCCTGGGCCTTGCGAATGCCGGCGGCGACACCGTCAATTCGATCAAGGCGGCCAATGAATTCGGCATCACCAAGACGATGAAGCTGGCCGGGCTGCTGGTCTTCATCAACGACATCCACGCGCTCGGCCTGAAGACCACGCAGGGCATGTACCTCACCGACAGTTGGTACTGGAACAAGGACGCCGAAGCCCGCGCCTGGAGCCGCCGCTTCTTCGAGAAGATGAAGCGCATGCCGTCGTCGCTGCAGGCCGCCGACTACTCGGCCACGATGCAGTACCTGGCCGCCGTCAAGGCCACCGGCACCGACGATGCCGACAAGGTGCTGGCGCAGATGCACAAGACCAAGGTCAACGACATGTACGCCAAGGGCGGCTTCATCCGCGAAGACGGCCGCATGGTGCACGACATGTACCTGATGCAGGTGAAGACGCCCGACAAGAGCGTCGAGCCCTGGGACTACTACAACGTGGTCGACACGATCAAGGGCGAGGCGGCCTGGACGGCCAAGGCCGACACCAAGTGCCCGCTGTGGAAGTGACCCGGCAGCACTGAAGCGCAGGCATGGAGATCTTCGGCATCCCGTTGCAGGCCTTTCTGGGCCAGCTCATGCTCGGCCTGGTGAACGGCTCTTTCTACGCGATGCTGAGCCTGGGTCTGGCGGTGATCTTCGGGTTGCTGGGGATCGTCAACTTCGCGCATGGCGCGCTCTACATGATCGGCGCCTACGTGGCCTGGTTCGGGCTGGAGAAGCTGGGCATCAACTACTGGCTGTCGCTGCTGACGGCGCCGCTGGTGGTGGGCGCTTTGGGCGTGCTGGTCGAGCGCACGCTGCTGCAACGCCTGTACAAGATCGATCCCATCTACGGCCTCTTGCTGACCTTCGGTCTGGCGCTGATCGCCGAAGGCGTGTTCCGAGACCAGTTCGGCGTTTCCGGCCAGTCCTACCCGGTGCCCGAGCTGCTGCAAGGCGCCACCAACCTCGGCTTCATGGTGCTGCCCAACTACCGCGCCTGGGTGGTGCTGGCGTCGCTGCTGGTGTGCTTCGGCACCTGGTTCGTGATCGAGCGCACCCGGCTGGGCAGCTACCTGCGCGCCGGCACCGAGAACCCGGCGCTGGTGCAGGCCTTCGGCATCAACGTGCCGGTGATGGTGATGCTGACCTACGCCGCCGGCGCGGGGCTGGCGGCCATTGCCGGGGTGCTGGCGGCGCCTGTGATCCAGATCACGCCGCTGATGGGCAGCAACCTGATCATCGTGGTGTTCGCGGTGGTCGTGATCGGCGGCATGGGCTCGATCATGGGCTCCATCCTCACCGGGCTGGGGCTGGGCATCGTCGAAGGCCTGACCAAGGTCTTCTACCCCGAGGCGTCGAACATCGTGGTCTTCGTGATCATGGCCATCGTGCTGGTCATCCGGCCGGCCGGGCTGTTCGGGAAAGAGAAGTGATGGACGGCCAGCGTCTGGGCAAGGCGGCGTGGCCTCTGGGCCTGCTGCTGCTGGTGGCCGCGCCCTTCGTGGGCCTGTACCCCATCTTCGTGATGAACGCGCTGTGCTTCGCGATCTTCGCCTGCGCCTTCAACCTGCTGCTGGGCTACACCGGGCTGCTGTCCTTCGGCCACGCCGCCTACTTCGCGGCGGCGGCGTACATCACCGGCCACCTGGTGCGCAGCGCCGGCCTGTCGCCCGAACTCGGCGTGCTGGCCGGCACCGCCGCGGCGGCGGCCACTGGGCTGCTGGTGGGGCTGATCGCCATCCGCCGCCAAGGCATCTACTTCGCGATGATCACGCTGGCGATGGCGCAGATGGTCTATTTCGTCTTCCTGCAAGCGCCCTTCACCGGCGGTGAAGACGGCTTGCAGGGCGTGCCGCGCGGCAAGCTCTTCGGGCTGCTGCCGCTGGCCAACGACACGGTGATGTACTTCGTGGTGCTGGCGGTCTTCGTGGCGGTGTTCGCCTTCGTGATCCGCGTCGTGCACTCGCCTTTCGGCCAGGTGCTCAAGGCGATCCGCGAGAACGAGCCGCGCGCCGTCTCGCTGGGCTACGACGTGGACCGCTACAAGCTGCTGGCCTTCGTGCTGAGCACCGCGCTGGCCGGGCTGGCCGGCTCGCTGAAGACGCTGGTGCTGGGCTTTGCCACCTTGTCGGATGCGCACTGGTCGCTCAGCGGCGAGGTGGTGTTGATGACGCTGCTGGGCGGCATGGGCACGTTTGCCGGGCCGGTGCTGGGTGCCTTCACGATCATCGGCTTGCAGAACTTCCTGGCCGACCGCGTGGGCTCCTGGGTCACGGTGATCATCGGCGTGATCTTCGTGTTGTGCGTGGTGGCCTTCAGGCGCGGCTTCGTCGGCGAGCTGCTGGCCTGGCAGCAGCGGCGGCGGCAGGCCAGGCGCTGAAAAGAATTTCGCGCGGCCCGAACCCTTTTACGCGCCGGCCGGCTCTTTGCCAGAGTTATCCACACCGGGCCAGCCGCATGTTCCACATCAAACGCAATGTTCCGCTCTGGGAGCGGCTCGGCCGCGTCGCCGTTGGCGCGCTGCTGGTCGGCGCCGCGCTTTCCGGCATGGTGACCGGGCTGGGGGCGGTGCTGGCCTTTGCGGGCGCCGCCACGCTGGTGCTCACCGGCTTCATAGGCTACTGCCCGGCTTGCGCCCTGGTGGGCCGCGCGCCGCTGCGGCGGCAGGAATGACGCAGCCCCGGCTGCAACTGGTGGAGGCCGCGCGCGCCGGCCAGCAGGGTGCCATCGCCGAGCTGCTGGCGGTGTGCCAGCCCGACCTGAAGCGCTTCGCCCGGCGCGCCTGCTCCAATGCCGAGGATGCAGAAGACGCGGTGCAGATCGCGCTCTGGCAGCTCTACCGCGAGATCGGCGCACTGCGCACCGCGGCCACCTTCGCGAGCTGGATGTTCCGCATCGTCGAGCGCACCTGCTGGCGTTTGTTCCACGGCCGCGGGCCGGCCGAATCGCTCGACGCCCTGGCCGACGACGCCCACCCCGCCGCCAGCGCCATTCCGGCGGACCTGCGGCTGGACCTCAGCCGCAGCATCGAGCAGCTTCCGCTGCCCTACCGCGAGGTGCTGATCCTGCGTGACGTGCACGAGCTGACGGCGCCGGAAACGGCAGCGCAGCTCGGCCTGTCGGTCGATGCCGTCAAGAGCCGACTGCACCGCGCGCGGGCGATGGTGCGCGAGTCGCTGCTGGCCAGCGGCTAACGCGCCAGCGCGCCCCGCATCGCGTCGATGACCGCCTTGTAGTCGGGCTGGCCGAAGATCGCGCTGCCGGCCACGAAGGTGTCGGCACCGGCGTCGGCCACGCGGCGGATGTTTTCCACCTTGATGCCGCCGTCCACCTCCAGCCGGATGTCGCGGCCGGTCTGGTCGATCAGCTTGCGCGCCTGCTCCACCTTGCGCAGCGCGCTGTCGATGAAGCTCTGCCCGCCGAAGCCGGGGTTGACGCTCATGATGAGGATCAGGTCCAGCTTGTCGATCACCCACTCCAGCACCGACAGCGGCATCGCGGGGTTGAACACCAGGCCGGCCTTGCAGCCCTCGGCCTGGATGAGCTGCAGCGTGCGGTCCACATGCGCGCTGGCATCGGGGTGGAAGCTCACCAGGTCGGCACCTGCCTGGGCGAACGCTGACGCCAGCGCATCGACGGGCTGCACCATCAGGTGCACGTCGATGGGCACGGTGGCGTGCTTGCGCAGCGCCTGGCAGACCATCGGGCCGAAGCTCAGGTTCGGCACGTAGTGGTTGTCCATCACGTCGAAGTGAATCCAGTCGGCACCTGCCGCCACCACGCTGCGCACCTCGTCGCCCAGGCGGGCGAAGTCGGCCGACAGGATGGACGGCGCGATGCGGTAGGTCTTCATCGGTCCATTCTAGGAGCCTCCCTACAATGCCCCGATGGCCAAACCCGAGTTCACTTGCGCGGTGGGCGTGCAGTACCTGGCGGAGGAATCGCGGCCGCCGGACGGCCCGTTCGCCTTCGCCTACACCGTCACCATCCGCAACAGCGGCGACGTCACCGCGCAGCTCATCGCCCGGCACTGGGTGGTGACGGACGCGCAAGGCCAGGTGGACAACGTGCGCGGCCTGGCGGTGGTGGGCCACCAGCCGGTGCTCAAGCCCGGCGAAAGCTTCGAGTACACGAGCTGGACGCGCATCGCCACGCCGCACGGCCAGATGCGCGGCACCTTCTTCTGCATGACCGAAGACGCCCACCCCTTCGACGCACCGGTGCCCGAGTTCCAGCTCGTCTTTCCGGGCCTGCTGCACTAGGCTCCATGGCGTCTGCCTGGGACCTGACGGCGCTGGTCAACGCCGCCGATCCGAAAGCCGGCCTGGCCGAGCGCCACCTCTGGCTGGTGCGCCTGATGGAATGGCTGCGCCATGTGCCGGCCGGTGCTGCCGGGGCCGGGCCGGCTGCGGCTGGCGACGCGAAGACGCCGCTGCCCGCCGTGCGGCTGCGCCATCTGCTCAACATGCTGGACGCCAACGCCGAGGTGCGCCAACGGGTGCGCGCCATCGTCTGCTGCTTCTGGCGCGAGGTGGATGCGGCGGCCCTCTTCGCCGACTTCGGCTTCGGCTCGCGGCTGTCGTTGTTCAGCGAAGTGGGCCGCCGGCTGCGCGTGAATGCGCTGCCCGGCACGCCCGAGACAGCAGACCTGGCGGAGCTGTTCCAGTTGCTCTTCGAGCCGGCCGACGCCGGCTGGGTGGCCGCGCTGGACGCGCCGCTGCTGGCCCGCGTGGCCGCGCTGCTGGCGCCTGCGCCCGACAGCGCCTGGCGTGAAACCTTGCTGCTGGCCATCACCATCCTCGTCAGCGCCGTGCATGCAGGCGGTTATTCGCCGCCGCTGCGCCGCAGGATGGACCGCGCCCACCTGGCCGACGAGCCCTTCCGCCAGCTCACGCGCTCTGCCGAAGGCGTGCGCCTGGCGGTGCTGGAAGGCCGGCACGACGACGCCTTGCAGCAGGCCAGCTATCTGCGTGCGCTGCTCGACGCCTGCCGGCTGGCCGCGGACAGCGTGACCGGCCACCTGGAGGAGTTCGGCGTCTCGGTGGACATCGTCTTCGAGTTGGACCAGTTGCGCGAACGCACCTTGCGCATCGAGGCACTGCTCGACTGCGTGCTGTCGCCCGCGCCGCTGCCGGAGATGCAGCACCTGCTCGTCGGCCTGCTGCAGGTGGCCGCAGAGCAGCGCGGCCTGCGCCCGCTGCTGGCGCGGCACTACTCGCTGATGGCCCGCCAGGTGGCCGAGCGCAACGCCGAAACCGGCGAGCACTACATCACGCGCGACCGCACTGAGTATCGCGAGATGCTGCGCCGTGCAGGCGGCGGCGGGGCGGTGATCGCGGCCACCACCTTGCTGAAGTTCGGCATCCTCGCTCTGGGCATGACGGCGTTCTGGGGCGGCTTCTGGGCCGGCATCAACTACGCCGGCAGCTTCGTCGTCATCATGCTGCTGCACTGGACGGTGGCCACCAAGCAACCGGCGATGACGGCACCGGCAATGGCGCACACGCTGGCCGGCGGCACGGTGGACGATGCAGAGATCGAAGCCTTCGTGGACCGCGTGGCCCAGCTCATCCGCTCGCAGGCGGCCGGCATCATCGGCAACCTGGTGGTTTGCGGGCCGCTGGTGCTGGCGCTGCAGCTGGGCTGGCACGCGGCCTTCGGCACACCGCTGGTGGGCGTGCTGCAGGCCGACCATGTGCTGCACGCGCTCACGCTGCTCGGGCCGACGGCTGTGTTCGCCGCCTTCACCGGCGTGCTGCTCTTCGCCAGCTCGCTGATCGCCGGCTGGGCCGAGAACTGGTTCGTCTTCCACAGGCTGGACAGCGCCATCGCGTGGAACCCGCGCTTCGTCGCCAGGCTGGGCGCTGCCCGCGCGCAGCGCTGGGCGCACTGGTGGCGGGCCAACATCTCCGGGCTGGCGGCCAACGTGTCGCTCGGGCTGATGCTCGGCCTGGTGCCCACGCTGCTGGCCTTCTTCGCGCTGCCGCTGGACGTGCGCCATGTGACGCTCAGCACCGGGCAGCTTGCCGCCGCGGCTGGCGCACTGGGCTGGCCGGTGCTGCACGAGCCGGCCTTCTGGTGGTGCCTGGCGGCCATTCCGCTGACCGGCGTGCTGAACCTGACGGTGAGCTTCTGGCTCGCCTTCAAGGTGGCCTTGCGCTCGCGCGGCGTGAAGGTGCGGGAGCGCCACCGCATCGGTGCGGCCTTGCGACAGCGGCTGCGGCAAGCGCCGCTGTCCTTCATGCTGCCGCCGCGCTGAAGCGCAGTCAGCGCTCGTCGTCCGGCGCGTGCGGCTCGCCGCCGCGGCGGCCGGAGAACATCGTCCACCAGACGATGAAGATCAGCAGGGCCAGCGCTGCCAGGGCCTCCAGCACAATCAGCCACATGCCACGGTCTTCCTGTTCATGGCCCGCTGCCGGGGCCGCCGGCATTCTAGGTTTGCTGGCAGGTTGCGCCACCGCACCGCCGCCGACCGCACCGCCGGCTGCGGCCCCCACCTCGGCCGCGGTCGCGCCTGTCACGCCGTCTGCCGCGCCGTCTGTCACGCCGCCTGCCGCGCCCACGTCGGTGCCGGCCCAGGCCGAGGCCTTCACACGCGCCCGGGCGCGCTGGGTGCCGGCCGACTTTGCCGAGCTGCCCGGCTGGGCCGATGACCCCGTGCTGCAGCTCTGGCCGGCGCTGCGCAACAGTTGCACGCGCCCGCCGCCGGGCTGGGCCGAACTCTGCGCGCGCGCCGTGCTGGAGCCGCCGGCCGACGACGACAGCGCCCGCCGCTGGCTGGCCACCTGGCTGCAGCCGTGGCGGCTGGAAAGCCTGGACGGCAACGCCGACGGGCTGGCCACCGGCTACTTCGAGCCGCTCATCGACGCCGTGCGGCGGCCACGCGCCGGCTTCGCGGTGCCGCTGCACATGGCGCCGGCCGAGCTGGCGGCGCAGCGGCCGTTCTACACACGGCAGCAGCTCGACACGCTGCCCGCCGCGCTGGCGCTGCTGCGTGGCCGCGAGATCGCCTGGGTGGCCGACCCGCTGGACGCGCTGGTGCTGCAGATCCAGGGCTCGGGCCGGCTGCGCATCACCGAGCCAGACGGCACGCAGCAGACGGTGCGCCTGGCTTTCGCGGGCCACAACGACCAGCCCTACAAGTCGGTCGGCCGCTGGCTCATCGAGCGCGGCGAGCTGAGCCCAGACACCGCCTCGTGGCCCGCCATCAAGGCCTGGGCGCGGCTGCACCCCAAGCGCGTGCAGGAGATGCTGTGGGCCAACCCGCGCGTGGTGTTCTTCCGCGAGGAGCCGCTGCCCGACCCCGCCGTCGGCCCGCGCGGCGCGCAAGGCGTGCCACTGGTGCCCGGGCGCTCGATCGCGGTCGATCCCACCAGCGTGCCCTATGGCACGCCGGTGTGGCTGGACACCACCGAGCCGCTGTCTGCCACGCCGCTGCGGCGGCTGGTGCTGGCGCAGGACACCGGCAGCGCCATCGTCGGCGCCGTGCGGGCCGACTTCTTCTGGGGCTGGGGCGAGACGGCTGAAGCCAGCGCCGGCCGCATGAAACAGCCGCTGCGCGCCTGGGCGCTGTGGCCGCGCGGCCAGCGGCCGGGCTAGCCCGGTTCAGCGCCAGCCCAGCGCCTGCGCAACTGCGGCCAGAACAGGTTGAGCGCCAGCCCGGCCAGCACCAGAGCGGCGGCGCCCAGCTTCCACGGCGGCAGCGCCTCGCCCAGCCACCAGGCCGACGCCGCCATGCCGAACACCGGCACCAGCAGCGCCATCGGCGCCACCGTGGCCGCGGGGTGGCGCGCCAGCAGCCAGCCCCAGGCGGCATAGCCGAACAAGGTGTTGCCCACCGACTGCCACAGAACCGCCGCCCACACGGCGGCGTCTGCCGCGGCCAGCGCGGCGCCGATGGCCGCCGGCCCTTCCAGCCACAGCGACAGCAGCAGCAGCGGCGGCAGCGCGAACAGGCTGGACCAGACCACGTAGCCCAGCATATCGACCCGCCCGCTGCGCTGCGCCACCATGTTGCCGCCGGCCCAGCACAGCGCGGCCACCAGCACCATCAGCAGGCCCAGCGGCGTGGTGGCGCCGTCGGTGTGGACGGCGATCACGCCGATGCCTGCCAGCGCCAGCAGCAAGGCCAGCCACTGGAAGCCGCGCACCCGCTGGCCGGCCAGCACGATGGCCAGCCCGATGGTGAAGAACACCTGCGTCTGCACCACCAGCGAGGCCAGCCCCGGCGACACATGGCCGGCGCGCCCGCTCATCGCCAGGTACAGCACGCCGAACTGGCCGGCGCCGATCAGCACGCCATAGGCCGCCAGCAGGCGCCAGCGCACCTGCGGCCGGCGGATGAACAGCGCCGCCGGCAGCAGCGCGAAAGTGAAGCGCAGCGTGGCGAAGAGCAGCGGCGGCAGCGTGCCCAGCGCCAGCTTGATGACGACGAAGTTGGTGCCCCAGACGGCGACGACGGCGAGCGCCAGCAACAGGTGGCGCGGCGGCAGGCCCACCGCAGCCGCTGGTGCCGTCAGAACGCCGACACCACGTTGAAAGGCTGCGCCTTGGCCTCCAGCAGCGCAGCCTCGGCGCGCGCCAGCGTCTGCGCCACGGTCTCGCCGGCGTGGTGCTCGGCCAGCCCTGCCGACAAGGTGACGCGCAGGCGGTCGTTGCCCACCACCACGCGCGACTCGGCCACCTTGTCGCGCAGCCGGTCCAGGCCGCCGCGCGCCAGCACCGCGCGGGTGTCGGACATCAGCAGCACGAAGCGCTGGCTGTCCCAGCGCGCCAGCACGTCGGCCACGCGCACGAAGCGCAGGCCTTCCTGCGCCACGCCGCGCAGCAGCGTCTCGTCGCCGCCCGGGCCGGCACGGCCGGCCAGCGCGGCGAAGTCGTCGATCTCCAGCGCCGCCACGCAGAAGGTGTGGCCGGAGCGGATGCAGCGTTGGTGCTCCTGCTCCATCAGTTCTTCGAGATGGCGGCGGTTGATGAGGCCGGTGAGTTCGTCCCGCGTGGCCAGTTCACGGATGCGCTCCAGTGCCGCGCGCAACTCGGCGCGCTGCTGGCGCGAGCGCAGCCGCAGCCGCGCCAGCCGTGCCGCCAGCACCGACACGGCGGGCACCATGGTGGCCACCATGATGAAGTGGCCCAGTTCGACCGCGGGGGCATAGACCTCGGGCCGCAGCGCCGCCATCAGCAGCATGCTGGCGCCGAACAGCAGCACGGCATACAGGCTGACGCGGGCCATCTGCTGCGGCGTGGCGATGAACATGCCGAACATCAGGATCACCATCACCATCGGGAACACGCCGCCGCGGCCGCTGCCGAACAGCATGTAGGCGATGGCCGCGCAGGTGATGGCGAAGACCATCTGCGGCACCGTCAGGGAAGGATCGGCACTGCGCCGCGACCAGCCGCCGCGGATGAGCAGATAGCACACCACCATGCCGCCAAGGGACAGCAGCGTCCACCACCAGACGCCTTGCACCGGCGCCACGCCCACCCAGGCAAAGTAGTGCATCGCCGTCACGCCGGCGGCCATCAGACCCATCGCGAGCAGCGCTTGCGACAGGCGCTCGCGTTGCACGGGATCGTTGGTCAGCAAAACGTCGAACAGCCTGTGCATCGGCCCCGTCGTCGGGTGGCAAGAGCGTGAGTGTCGCTCATTCCCGCAGGCCCGCCGTGTGCGCGCGGTCACTGCGCCGTCAGCGCGCCGGCAGCAGGTGCCCCAGCGGCAAGGCCGCGCCGGCCTTCACTTCGCCGAGCGAAAAACTGGTGTGCAAATCCTTCACGTTGGGCAGCTTGAACAGCGTCTGCATGCTCCAGCGCGAGAAGGCGTCGAGGTCGGTCGCCATCACATGCAGCTCGAAGGTGCCGGCGCCGCTGATGTAGTGGCAGGCCACCACCTCGGGCAGCGTGCGGATGGCTTCTTCGAGCGCGCGCGTCGCCTCGGCGTTGTTGCGCTCCGCGTCCACCCGCACGAAGGCCAGCACGCCCAGGCCGATCTTGCGGCGGTCGATCTCGGCGCGGTAGCCGGTGATGTAACCCTGCTGCTCCAGCCACTTCATGCGCCGCCAGGTGGGCGCGGCAGACAGGCCGATGCGCGCCGCCAGTTCGGTGTTGGACAGCCGCGCGTCGGCCTGAAGCTCGCGCAGGATGGCCACGTCGTAGCGGTCCAGAGCGCTGCCATGGGCATCGGCGGAATCGGGCGCTGCTTCTCTGCTTTTCGCGGGCTCTGGCTTCTTCGGCGTCATTCGGTGTGTTTGCGCTGCTTTGCAGCAAGGACGTTTCTTGCAGCATGCATGAGCGGGCATCAAAAGAAAAGACATGCGCGAACCGAAACCCTAAACTGCCACGAGCTTTTGTCCGCGCCGCCCAAGGAGTTTTGACGCATGAATGCCCCGTTGCCCGAGTCCGTCCGCAAGGCCCTGGAGAGCGTGACGCTCGACGACAAATACACCCTCGAATCGGGCCGCGCCTTCATGAGCGGCGTGCAGGCTCTCGTGCGCTTGCCGATGCTCCAGCGCCAGCGTGATGCGCTCGCCGGGCTGAACACCGCCGGCTTCGTCAGCGGCTACCGCGGCAGCCCGCTGGGCGGCTATGACCAGGCCCTCTGGGCAGCGCGCAAGCACTTGGCGGCGCAGCACATCGTCTTCCAGCCCGGCGTCAACGAAGAACTCGGCGCCACCGCCGTCTGGGGCACGCAGCAGCTCGATCTGTACCCGCAGACCAAGAAGCACGACGGCGTGTTCGGCATCTGGTACGGCAAGGGCCCGGGCGTGGACCGTTGCTCCGACGTCTTCAAGCACGCCAACATGGCCGGTACCGCAAAGCACGGCGGCGTGATCGCGATCGCGGGCGACGACCACGTCAGCAAGAGCAGCACCGCGCCGCACCAGAGCGACCACATCTTCAAGGCCTGCGGGCTGCCGGTGTTCTTTCCGTCCAACGTGCAGGACATCCTCGACATGGGGCTGCATGCCTTCGAGATGAGCCGCTTCAGCGGCCTGTGGAGCGGCATGAAGACGATCCAGGAAGTGGTGGAGTCGTCGGCCTCGGTGGCGGTGGACCCGCGGCGCGTGAAGATCGTGCTGCCCGAGGACTTCATCATGCCGCCCGGCGGCCTGCACATCCGCTGGCCCGACCCGCCGCTGGAGCAGGAAGCGCGGCTGATGGACTACAAGTGGTACGCGGCTCTGGCCTACGTGCGTGCCAACAAGCTGAACTACAACGTGGTCGAGGGCCCGCAGGACCGCTTCGGCATCATCGCCAGCGGCAAGGCCTTCAACGACACCCGGCAGGCGCTGGCCGACCTGGGCCTGGACGACGTCACCTGCCGCGCCATCGGCGTGCGGCTGCACAAGGTCAACGTGGTGTGGCCGCTGGAGGCCACCATCACCCGCGACTTCGCGCAGGGCTTGCAGGAGATCCTGGTCGTCGAAGAGAAGCGCCAGGTCATCGAATACCAGTTGAAGGAAGAGCTTTACAACTGGCGCGCCGACGTGCGGCCCAACGTGCTGGGCAAGTTCGAGGAGCCTGACGGAGACCGCACCGGCGGCGAATGGAGCATGCCCAACCCGAGCGAGAACTGGCTGCTGCGCGCCAAGGCCGACCTGACGCCGGCGATCATCGCCAAGGCCATCGCCAAGCGGCTGAAGAAGCTGGGCGTCAGCGCCGACATCGCGGCGCGCATGGACGAGCGGCTGGCCGTGGTGCAAGCGCGCGAGCGCCAGCTCGAGGTGCTGAAGATCGACACCGGCGAGCGCGCCCCGTGGTTTTGCAGCGGCTGCCCGCACAACACCAGCACCCGCGTGCCCGAAGGCAGCCGCGCGATGGCCGGCATCGGCTGCCACTACATGGCGACGTGGATGGACCGCAGCACCAGCACCTTCACGCAGATGGGCGGTGAAGGCGTGCCCTGGGTCGGCCAGGCGCCGTTCACGACCGACCAGCACATCTTCGCCAACCTGGGCGACGGCACCTACTTCCACAGCGGCTCGCTGGCCATCCGCCAGAGCATCGCGGCCGGCGTCAACATCACCTACAAGGTGCTCTACAACGACGCGGTGGCAATGACCGGCGGCCAGCAGGTGGGCGAGCGGCCAGAAGGCCACAGCGTGCTCCAGATCCAGAAGAGCCTGCTTGCCGAAGGCGTGGCCAAGCTCGTGATCGTGACCGACCAGCCCGAGAAGTACGACGGCGTTGCGCTGGAAGCCGGCGTCACCGTGCACCACCGCGATGAGCTGGACGCCATCCAGCGCCAGTTCCGTGAGCTGCCGGGCGTCACCGCCATCATCTACGACCAGACCTGTGCCACAGAGAAGCGCCGCCGCCGCAAGCGCGGCAAGATGGCCGACCCCGAGAAGCGCGTCGTCATCAACGAACTGGTCTGCGAAGGCTGCGGGGACTGCAGCGTGCAGAGCAACTGCCTGAGCGTGGAGCCGGTCGAAACCGAGTTCGGCCGCAAGCGCCGCATCAACCAGAACAGTTGCAACAAGGACTATTCCTGCGTCAAGGGCTTCTGCCCCAGCTTCGTCACCGTCGAAGGCGGGCAGTTGAAGAAGCCCAAGAAGGAGGACAAGGGCAGCCTGGCCGGCCTGCCGCCGCTGCCCGAGCCGGTGCTGCCCGTGGGCCCGCAAGACCAGGACCGCGCCTGGGGCATCGTGGTGGCCGGCGTCGGTGGCACCGGCGTCATCACCATCGGGCAGTTGCTCGGCATGGCAGCGCACCTCGAAGGCAAGGGCGTCGTCACGCAGGACGCCGGTGGCCTGGCGCAAAAGGGCGGCGCCACCTGGAGCCACATCCAGATCGCCAACCGCGCCGACGCCATCTACACCACCAAGGTCGATACCGCCAAGGCGGACCTCGTGATCGCCTGCGACAGCATCGTCGGCGCCTCCAAATACACGCTGACCGTGATGCAGCCTGGCCGCACCTTCGTGGCGCTGAACACCCACGGCACACCGACCGCAGGCTTCGTGACCAACCCCGACTGGCAGTTCCCCGGCGGCAACTGCGAAGTGGCGGTGCGCAACAGCGTGGGCGAGGCAGGCGTCAGCGCCTTCGATGCCGAGCGCGTGGCCGAGCAACTGGTGGGCGACTCGATCTACACCAACCCGCTGATGCTGGGCTACGCCTGGCAGCAGGGCCGCATTCCGTTGACGCACGGCGCGCTGCTGCGCGCCATCGAACTGAACGGCGTGCAGGTGGACAACAACAAGGCCGCCTTCGAATGGGGCCGGCGCTGCGCGCACGACCTGGCGGCGGTGCAGGCGCTGTTCAAGGCGCAGCAGGTGATCAACTTCGTCAAGAAGCCGTCGGTGGACGAACTGGTCGCCAAGCGGGTGGACTTTCTCACCGGCTACCAGGACGCTGCCTACGCGGCGCAGTACAAGGCCTTCGTCGATACCGTGTGGGCGGCCGAACAGCCGCTGGCCAGCAGCAAGCTGAGCGAAGCCGTGGCGCGCTATCTGTTCAAGCTGATGGCCTACAAAGACGAGTACGAGGTGGCGCGGCTGCACACCGACAAGTCGTTCACCGACAAGATCGGCGCCATGTTCGAGGGCGACTACAAGCTGGTGCACCACCTGGCGCCGCCCGGGGTGGCAAAGAAGAACGAGAAGGGTGAGCTGGTCAAGCAGCCCTTCGGCCCGTGGATGCGCAGCGCCTTCGGCGTGCTGGCGAAGATGAAGGGCCTGCGCGGCACGGCGTTCGACGTCTTCGGCCGCACCGAGGAGCGCAGGACCGAGCGTGCGCTGGTCACAGAGTACCGGGCCTGCATCGAGGAACTGCTGAAGACGTTGAACGCAGGCAACCTGGCGCTGGCGGCCGAGATTGCGCGCATCCCGGAAGACATTCGCGGCTACGGCCACGTGAAGGCGCGGCATCTGGCCGCTGCGCGGCCGAAGTGGGCCGCGCTGATGGGCAAGTGGCGCAACGGCTGAAGCGCTGCGTTTTTCTATTTATCTTCTATTCACTTTCTATTCACTTCTTTGGCAGTTCTCGCTTCAAGCCATTGTCCTGATTGAAGAAAAGCCGCATGATGCGGCTTTTCTTCGATTCATGGACACACCCGACGCCGCTCTGCAGACAGCCTTGCTCGCCGAACTGGCAAGCCGCGGCGTCGCCGATTCAGCCACGCTTCAGGCGGCGCTCGGCCGCAGCCAGCCCACGCTGTCGCGCCTGCTGGCGGGCGCCTCGGCGCAACTGCTGACGCTCGGCGCCGGGCGCCGCACGAGGTACGCGCTGCCGCAGACCATCCTGGGCCAGGCTGCGCAGCAGCCGCTGCTGTGGGTGCACGAAGACGGCCGCGTCGAGCGCTGGGGCCGGTTGAGCTTCATGGCGGGCGACGCCGTGCATGTGCAGGCGCCGGGCATCGACACCGTGTCGCGCGGCGCGCTGCCCTGGTTCCTGGCGCCGCTGCGTGCCGAGGGCTTCATCGGCCGCCTGCTGGCGCGCACCCTGGGCGGCTGGGGCCTGGGCGGGCAGCCGGAGTCCTGGACGCTGGAGCAGACGCTGTTCGCAGCGCTGCAGACGCCGGATGCGCCAGGCGCCATCGTGCTGGGTGAAGCGCTGCCCGTTGCGCCGCCGCAAGCCGCTGCGCCTGACCACGCTGCGCTCGACCATGATGCGCTGGCCGACGCCGTTGCCAGCACGCTGCCCGCCGGCAGTTCCGCAGGCGGCGAACAAGCCAAGTTCCTGGCCCGCCGCGCCGACGGTGCAGCAGTGCTGGTCAAGTTCTCGCCGCCGCGCGGCACGCCCTTCGGCGAGCGCTGGCACGACCTGCTCCACGCCGAGGCGATGGCCTTGCAGGTGCTGGCCGAGCATGGCGTGCCGGTGGCGCAGGCGCGCACGGTGCAGACCGCCCGCCGCACCTACCTGGAGTCCACCCGCTTCGACCGCCACGGTGCCGCGGGCCGGTCCCACGCCGTGCCGCTGGCCGCCGCGCATGCCGCTTTCGTGCCCGGCCCGCGCCAGCACTGGGCCGCCACCTGCGAGGCGCTGGTGCGCCAGCGCAGGCTGCCGCCCGAGGCCGCCGCGCAGGCCGCTGCGCTGCTGCACTTCGGCCGCCTCATCGGCAACAGCGACATGCACTTCGGCAACCTCGGCCTGCTGGTGGCGCAGGCCGACGTGGCGCGTGGCCGCTTCACGCTGGCGCCGCTGTACGACATGCTGCCCATGCGCTGGCGGCCCGACACCACCAGCGGTGAACTGGGGCTGCTGCCTTTCATGCCCGAAGCCATCGACCTGCAAAGCCCGGCGCGCCCGGTGGCCGCCCTGTTCTGGGACCGTGCCGCGCAGGCGCCAGCCTTGAGCGCCCCGTTTCGCGCACTCGCCGCTACCATGCACTCCCACGTGCACGGAGCCAGCGCATGACGACAGCCGCAGACCCCGCCCGCCACCACCAGTTGCACGGTGTGCAGCCGGTGCTGCCGGTGCGCGACGTGCAGGCCGCCGCGGCCTGGTTCCGCGACATGCTGGGCTTCGAGATCGACTTCATCGTCGGTGAGCCGGCGCAGCACGGGCGCGTGATGGCAGGCGATGCGAGCTGGGGCCAGCCGGTGTACATCCACCTGCGCCGCAGCGTGCAGCCGGTGACCGGCGGCGAACTGCGGCTGCATGTCGGGCACGACCTGGACGGCCTGGCCGCACGCCTGCGCGCAGCCGGTGCCACCCTGCTGGAAGAGCCGCAAACGCAGCCCTGGGGCCTGCGCGAATGCGTCGTCGCCACGCCCGATGGCCATGCGCTGCGCCTGTGTGGCGAGGCCGAAAGCGCAGGCGCAGACGCGCAGCCCCGCGTGGTGATCGCCAGCTTCCGCCCGAAGCCGGGGCAGCAGGATGCGCTGCGCGCCGTCGTGCGCGAGCATGTGCCCATCCTGCGCCGCCTGGGGCTGGCCACCATCCGGCCTGCCTATGCGGTGCGGGCGGCCGACGGCAGCGTCGTCGAGGTCTTCGAGTGGATGTCGCCGGCCGCCATCGAAGCGGCGCACAGCCACCCCGAGGTGCTTGCGCTGTGGGAGCGCTTTGCCGCCGCCTGCGACTACATCAGCCTGAATGAGCTGGCCGAAGCGCAGCACCCGTTTGCCGAGTTCCAGCCGCTGTGAACTGGTTCGCGCTCGACCACGCCACCCGCGCCGCCGTCGCGCGCGTGCCCTTCCTCATCGACTCTCATCTGGTGGGCTCGGTGGCGGTGACGCACCTGCCGGCGTTGCGGGCCTTCGCCGGGCTGCTGGCGTTGCGCGACGACAGCGTGGCGCTGTGCGGACACATGGCCGAGCGCAGCGCCGCGCTGGCGCACATCAACACGGCTTTGCGGGCGCTGGGCCTGATCACGGGCTGGCGCAACGAAACCTATGCTGTCGTACGGCCCGACACCTTAGCGCCGCTGGCGGCGCTGGAGCGCGCCGCATCGCGCTTCTGGGGCACGCTGACCTTCGGCGCTCACGCCACGGGTTATGTGGCCGGCGCCGACGGCCGCCCGGCGCAGATCTGGGTGGCGCAGCGCGCCCTCGACAAGCCCACCGACCCGGGGCTGTTCGACAACCTCATCGGCGGTGGCGTCGCGGCCGGCCAGACCGCCGCCGAAGCGCTGCTGCGCGAGGGCTTCGAGGAAGCCGGGCTGCGCCCGGACCAACTGGCCCACGCGCTGCCAGGCAGCGTGCTGCGCCTGGCGCGCGACGTGCCGGAAGGGTTTCAGCACGAGTGGCTGCACAGCTTCGACATGGCCTTGCCGCCGGGCTGCGTGCCGGTCAACCAGGACGGCGAGGTGGCCGCCTTCACGCTGCTGCCCGTGGCCGACGCGCTGGCGCTGGCTGCCGGCAAGCGCATGACGGTGGACGCCGCTGTCGTGACGCTGGACTTCGCGCAGCGCCACGGCTTGCTGCACGACGCGGCAGCGGCCGGGCGCCTGCAAGCGCTGCGCGTCGCAGGCGCCGGGGCGGCGGCGTGAAGCCGGCACGCCGCGCCATCGCACTGGCACTTTTGGCGGGCGCCAGCGCCGCGCAGGCCCAGACGGCCAGCTACGCCATCGACCCGACACACACCTTCGCCAGCTTCGAGATCCGCCCTGCCGGCATCTCCACGTTGACCGCCCGTTTCGACCGCAAGCAAGGCAGCCTGGAGTTCGACCGTGCCGGCCGCAGCGGCAAGGTGGATATCACCGTCGAGATCGCCTCGGTCAACACCGGCGTGCCGGCGCTGGACAAGCGCCTGCAGGACAAGGACATCTTCGACGCCGCTGCTTTCCCGACGGCCCGCTTCGTCAGCGCGCGCTTTGCCTTCGACGGCGACAAGCTTGCCGAAGTGGCAGGCACCTTGACGCTGCACGGCAAGAGCGACGACGTCACGCTGAAGGCCAGCAACTTCAACTGCTACACCAGCCCGCTGTTCAGGCGCGAGGTCTGCGGCGGTGACTTCGAGGCCACGCTCCAGCGCAGCCGCTGGGGCCTGGCGCCAGGCCTGCCCGCGACGGTGGCGGACAGCGTGCGGCTGCTGGTGCAGATCGAGGCCATCCGCCAATGAGCCGCGCTTTGCCGACCTTGCCCGCCTTGCCTGTATTTCCCGCCTTGCTCGCGCTGCTGGGCGCCGCGGGTGCCGTCAGCGCCGTGGCCGAGCCGGTGCGCTACACGCTGGACCCGGAGCGCAGCTTCGTGCACTTCGAGGTCAAACACTTCGGCACCTCCACGCTGCGCGGGCGCTTCGGCCCTGCGCAGGGCACCGTGACGCTGGACCGCGCGGCCGGCAGCGGCGAGGTGGGCGTGCGCGTGCCGGCAGCCAGCGTGGACACCGGCGTCGCGCCGCTGAACAGCCGGCTGCGCCAGGGCGACCTGCTGGCGGTGGACAGCAATCCGGAGGTCTTCTTCGTCGCCCGCAACCTGCGCTTTGCCGGCGACAGGCTGGTCGAGCTGCGCGGCGAGTTCACGCTGCGCGGCACCAGCCAGCCGCTGTCGCTGCGCGCGCTGCACTTCGCCTGCCGCGACGACGCCGAACGCCAGCGCGAAGTCTGCGGCGGCGACTTCGAGGCCTTCTTCAACCGCAGCGACTTCGGCCTGAGCTTCAGCCTGCCCTTCGTCGCCGACCGCGTGCGGCTGCTGGTGCAGGTGGAGGGCGTGCGGCAGTAGCTGCGCACGCCCGGCCTGGCCTGGACCGGGCCGCAATCCCCGCGTCGCGGTCAGTCGGCCAGCGAGCGCGCGAAGGCGAACACCGAGTTCGGCGCGCGCGACTTCAACGGCTGCGCCGCCGGCTGAAGCGCCGCGCCGCGCCGCGGCGGGCGCGTCTCCACCTGCACGCCCTGCGCGCGCTGCTCTGCCAGCAGCGACTCCAGCGTGATGGTGGCCATGTGGCGCAGCATCACCGCGTCCAGCCGCGCCCACAGCGCGACGCTGGCCGAGGCGTCGTCCGCCGCCGGGTCTTCCACGGCGCCGACGATGTCGGCCATCGAGATGGCGTCGGCGCCACGGCCCAGCGTGTAGCCGCCGCCCGGGCCGCGGGTGCTTTCCACCAGGCCATGGCGGCGCAGCCTGGCGAACAGTTGCTCCAGGTAGGACAACGAGATCTGCTGCCGGCCGGCAATGGCGGCCAGCGCCACCGGGCCGGCGTGCTCACGCAGGCCGAGGTCGATCATCGCGTTGACGGCGAAACGGCTCTTGGTACTCAAACGCATGGCGGTCTTTCGATCAAGCAGGAGTCACCAATCTAGGGGCGATGTCACTTCGCGTAAATGCGAGTTTTGATGTTTTTTGCTTCGATAAACTCGCAGCATGAACTTCAAGCACCTGCACTACTTCTGGGTGGCGGCACGTGCCGGCGGCGTGGTCAAGGCCGGCGAGCAACTGCACATCTCGCCGCAGACGCTGTCTGGCCAGATCAAGCTGCTGGAAGAGCGGCTCGGCCGCAAGCTGTTCCGCAAGAGCGGCCGCGGCCTGGCGCTGACGGACGACGGCCATGTGGCGCTGGAGTACGCCGACGAGATCTTCGCGCTCGGCACGGCGCTCGAAAGCGCGCTGCGCCAGCCGCGCGACGGGCCGCGGGTGCTCGACTTCCGCGTCGGCATCGCAGACTCGGTGGCCAAGTCGGTGGCCTACCGGCTGCTGGAGCCGGCGCTGGAGCCGGTGGTCGGCGGCCCGGCGCAACTGCGCCTGATCGCCAGCGAAGGCAAGCTGCCCGACCTGCTGGCGGCGCTGGCGCTGCATCGGCTGGACCTGGTGATCGCCGACGAACCGCTGTCGCGGCGCATCAGCGTGAAGGCCTTCAACCATGCGCTGGGTGCCAGCAGCAGCAGCTTCTTCCGCTCGCCGTCCCTGGCCTTGAGCGGCCCCTTCCCGGCCTGCCTGCATGGCGCGCCGATGCTGATGCCGGGTGCTGCGTCGGGCCTGCGCCCGCAGCTCGAAGCCTGGCTGGCGCGCCAGGGCCTGCAGCCGCGCGTGGTGGGCGAATTCGACGACGGCGCCTTGACGCAGGCCTTCGGCCGTGAAGGCCGCGGCGTCTTCCTGTCGCCCACCGTGCTGGAGGAAGAAACCGCCGCGCAGTACGGCGTGCAGGTGCTGGGCCGCAGCGAAGAACTGGTCGAAGAGTTCTTTGCCATTTCGGTCGAACGCCGCATCACCCACCCCGGCGTTGCGGCCATCACCCAGGCCGCGCGCGGCGCACTGTTTAGTCCGTCGGGGGGATAGCGCAGACTGGCCGCCAAGCTATCCTGCCCGCCGTGCCGACGCCCCCTGCCCCTGGCCCCGTACCTGCTCCGGTTTCGGCGCCCAGGCTGCGCCTGCGCGGCACGCCGGAAGTCGCGCTCGGCAGCGGCCCGGCCAGCGAGCTGGGCACGCCCGACGCGTTGATGCTGGCCTGGCTGGCACTCGAAGGGCCGACGCCGCGCGAGCGCATCGCCACCCTGCTGTGGCCGGCCAGCCCGGCAGACGCCGCACGCAACGCGCTGCGCCAGCGCCTGTTCCGGCTGCGCCGCCAATGCGGCGCCGACCTGGTGCAGGGCAGCCAGCAGCTCAGCCTGGCCGCCGGTGTCGAGCACGACCTGGCCGACGGCAGCGCCTTGCTGGGCACGCTCTGCGCCGCAGACAGCCCCGAGCTGGACGCCTGGCTGGCAACGCGCCGCGCCGCGCGCCGCGCCACCGCCCGCCAGCACACCGAGGCGCGCATCGAGGCGCTGGAAGCCGAAGGCAACACCCAGGCCGCACTGCCGCTGGCGCTGGCGCTGCTGGACGAAGACCCGCTCAGCGAAGACGCGCACCGCCGGGTGATGCGGCTGCACTATCTGCGCGGCGACCGTGCCGCCGCGCTGCTGGCCTTCGACCGCTGCGAGCGCCTGCTGAAGGACGAGGTCGGCACGCGCCCGTCGGCCGCCACGCTGGCGCTGCTCCAAACCATCGACAGCGGCGCCGCCGCCCAGGCCGCCGCCGCGCCGGCCTGGCGCGCGGCGGTGCCGGCGTCGGTGCTGCGCCCGCCGCGGCTGATCGGCCGTGACGACGAACTGGCCGCGCTGCGCCGCGGCTGGCGCGCCGGCAGCGTGGTGCTGGTGACCGGCGAGGCGGGCATGGGCAAGTCCCGGTTGTTGCAGGCGCTGGGCCAGGAATCGGGCGGCGTGGTGGTGTCGGCCGGCCGGCCGGGCGACGCGCTGGTGCCCTATGGCAGCTTCGCGCGGCTGCTGCGCGAAGTGGCAGCGCGTGCGCCCGAGGCGCTGGACGACGCCGCGCGCGAGCGGCTGGCCGCGCTGCTGCCGGGGCTGGCGCCCGAAGGCAAGGCGCAGCCGCAGGGCAGGCGGCCGGCGTTGATCGGCCCGGTGCGCGACTTCCTGCGCAACGCACGCGCCACCTTCGACGGCCTGGTGTTCGACGACGTGCACTTCGCCGACGACGCCAGCATCGAGCTGTTGCAGGCGCTGCTGGCCGCGCCGCGCGAGCCCGACCCGCTGCGCTGGTGCCTGGGTCTGCGCCCGCCGCCGCCGGGCTCGCGGCTGCAAGGCCTGGTCGATGCGCTGGCCGCTGCCGCGCCGCTGACGCAGGTGCCGGTACAGCCGCTGGATGTCGGCCAGGTGGCCGAGCTGGTGGACTCGCTGGCGCTGGAGGGCGTGCATGGCGACGCCATCGCCCCCGCGCTGCGCCAGCGCAGCGGCGGCAACCCGCTGTTCGCGCTGGAGACGCTGAAGCTGGCCTGGGCGGAAAGCACCTTCAGCCGCGGCGCGGAGCTGCCGCGCCCGCAGTCGCTGGCGCAGCTCATCGGCCAGCAGCTCGCCAGGCTCTCTGCGCCGGCGCAGATGCTGGCCCGCGTGGCGGCCGTGGCCGGCATCGACTTCGACCTGCCGCTGGCCGAAAAGGTGTTGCGCAGCAGCGCGCTGCAACTCGCCGACGCCTGGCGCGAGCTGGAGACGCAGCAGGTGATGATCGGCACCGACTTCGCGCACGACCTGGTCTTCGAGGCCGTGCTGGCCGGCGTGCCAGCCGTCATCGCGCGGCATCTGCATGGCGAGATCGCGGCTTTGCTGAAAGCCGGCAACGGCGAGCCGGCGCGCGTGGCCGCCCACTGGGAAGCGGCCGGCCAGCCGGCGCGCGCGCTGCCCAGCCTGCGCGCCGCAGCCGAGCGCGCGCACCAGGCGCTGCGCGAACGCGAGCGCATCGCCTTCCTGCTGCGCGCGGCCGACATCGCCGAGGCCGGCGGCCAGCGTGACACGGCCTACGACTGCGTGGCCCGCGCCGTCGAAACCCACATGAACTCGATCCGTGAGGCAGGCGGCTTCCCGCTGCTCGACCGGCTGGACGCGCTGGCCCGCACGCCAGCCGAGGCCGCGCGGGCGCTGGGCCAGCGCGCCTGGTATTGCAGCCAGATCGCCGACGGCGAGAACGCCGTCCGTATCGGCCAGCAGGCGCTGGCGCTGGCCGAGCCGCTGGGTGGGCGCACACTCACCGGGCAGATCCGGCAGCGGCTGGCCACCGCGCTGGCGATGCTGGGCCGCTTCGACGAAGCGCTGCCGCATCTTCAGGCGGTGCAGGCCTGGGCCGACGACGCGCTGCCGCCTGAGGACCTGGCCGAATTCCACGGCAACTTTGCCGTGGTGCTCGACAACCTGGGCCAGCCCGAGACAGCGCGCGCCCACCACCTGCGTGCCATCGCGGCATCGGCAGCGCTGGGCGACCATGCACAGCGCGCCACGCAGCTTGCCAACCATGCGGTCGGGCGCTTGAACGCGGGCGATGTGCAAGGCGCCCGGCCTTTGGTGCAGCAGGCGCAGCAGTTGGTGGCCACTTACAGCCTCACCGGCAGCAGTGCAGGCTTCGTGGCGGTGCTGCAATTGCAATGCGCCCGCGCCGAAGGGCGCTACGCCGAAGCGCTGGCCTGCGCCGAGCACGCCGAAGACATCCTCCAACGCAGCAACCCGGCGCGTGTGCCGGTGGTGCGCCTGCACCGCGCGCATTGCTGGCTCGACCTGGGCCAGCATGCCCGCGCGCGGCAAGACCTGCTGGACGCAGGCGCCGGTGAGCGGCTGCCCGCGCACCTGGAGGCGCGGCGTCTGCTGCTGCTGGCGCGCGTGCACGGCCTGCTGGGCGACGCGGCGCAAAGCGCGGCAATGCTGGCGCAGGCCGCCGCGGCCGCGCCGCCCAACGGCTGGCCCGAGGTGCGCATGCTGGTGCAGATGGAATCGACGCCGTCGCTGGCACCTGCCGCCGCGCTGGCGCTGCTGGGCGAAGTGCGGCAACGCGCACAGGCGCTGGGCTTGTGCGGGTCGGTGCTGACGGCGCTGCTGCGCACGGCGGCCATCGCGGCCAGCGCTGCCAGCGCGACAGGCGCGACAGGCGCAGGGATGGCAGCGCAAGCGGCGGCGGCCGCGCATGCGGCGCTGTCCATCGCCGCGGGCACCGAACCCAGCCTGCTGCCGCGCAGCGAAGTCTGGCTGCATGCCGCGCGCGGGCTGCTGGCCGCAGGCCAGGATGCTGGCCCGGTGCTGGCCGCAGGCCAGCGCTGGCTGCTGGAGACCGCCGCGCAGCATGTGCCGGACAGCTTTCGCGAGGCCTTCCTGCAACGCAACCCGGCGCACCGCGCGCTGCTGGCGCTGGCCGCGTAACGCAGGCTGACCCAGGCCGCCGCGCCGCCGTAACGCGGCCGTAACACCCCGGCTTCTACAACCTGTCCATGGCACCGCCCGCGTGCCGCCGGACTGTTGAGGAAGACGATCATGAGCCACCACACCCTGGGCCACGCCGACGCCGTGGACACGCTGGCGATGGGCGCCTCGGAGATGCTGCTGTCGCTGCCGCTGGACCCTTTCGACGCGCTGGAACAGATGGCACGCGCCGACCAGGCCGACTGGGTGCTGCTGCGCCTGGTGCTGTGCGCCGCCGGCGCCACGCTGCTGCTGGCGGTGGCCAGCAGCCTGGGCCTCTGAAGGCGGGCCAGCCGGCGCGCGCCGGCCCACCCGTCGGGCCGGCCTGCACCCTGTCCGGCGGCCTTTGCACCGCGTCGCCTGCTGCTGGCGGCGCGGCGCCGCGCTTGCGTACAGTGCCGTCATTGCCCTTGACGCACCTGCACCGCGCGATTCCAACATGGCCCCACCGGCTGCCGCCACCACCCTCTGGCTCGCCCGCTGGCAGCGCTTCTCCGCTGCGGCGCTGCGTGCCTTCCACGTCTATGCCAACTGGCTTGTCAGCATCAGTTGGCGGCGCTTCCTGGTGCTGGCGGTGCTTCTCTTCGTCAGCGTCGAGATCGTCAAGTCGCTGCCGCCGTTCCGCTGGAGCGTGACCGAAACCATCGAAGACGAACTGCCCCAGCGCCCCAGCAGGCCCCGCCAGCCGAAAGCCGCTGTCGCGCCGACCGCGCCGACCGCGCCGAAGGCCCCGGCCAGCGCGTCCGAGGGCATGGACATCAACATCCAGATCGACGAGAAGGGCATCCGCATCACGCCGCGCGGCAAGGCCGGCGATGCAGCGGCCTCTGCCGCGTCGTCGGGCGGGTCTGCGGCGGCCGAGGGCGACGGCATCTCCATCACCGTGCCGGCCAACGTGGACAAGGACGCCGTGCGCCAGGCGGTGCAGGAGGCGCGCGAGGCCATCCGCGAAGCGGTGGCAGAACAGAAGGAGGCCGCTCGCGAAGCGGCCGAATCGGCCCGCCAGACGGCCGAGGCCGCACGCGCCGCCACCGAGGAAGGCGACGTGCTCATTCCGGGGCCGAGCGGCAAGATCCGCCGCGTGCGCCAGGTGCAGTGGGGCGACTTCCTGAGCGACCTGGCGATGCTCTGGATCGCCGCCTCGGCCATCATCAAGGCCACCTACAAGGGCCGCATCCAGGCCGAGGTGAAGGCAGCGCAGGCCGAGGAAACGGCCGAGGCCGAATCGCTCAAGCGCCAGGTGGTGGAGGCGCGCATGGCCGCGATGCAGGCCCAGGTGGAGCCGCACTTCCTGTTCAACACGCTGGCCTCCATCGACCACTTGATCGAGGTCGATCCGCCACGCGCCAGCCTGATGCAGAAGAACCTGATCGCACTGCTGCGCGCCAGCATGCCGACGATGCGCGAGGCCAGCGACGGCGGCGTGCGCGACCTCGGGCGCGAGCTGGCCGTCATCCGCCCGTACCTGGAAATCCTGAAGGTCCGGATGGAAGAGCGGCTGATCACCGCCATCGACGTGCCGGACGGGCTGCTGTCGGCCGAGTTCCCGCCGATGATGGTGCAGACGCTGGTGGAGA
Organism: uncultured Rubrivivax sp.; assembly: GCA_964244245.1. Classification (GTDB taxonomy): domain Bacteria; phylum Pseudomonadota; class Gammaproteobacteria; order Burkholderiales; family Burkholderiaceae_C; genus Rubrivivax. The sequence goes on from CAXTHW010000018.1 coordinate 65,731, forward strand.
ACGCCATCAAGCATGGGCTGGAGCCCAAGGCCGAAGGCGGCACGCTGGCCGTCAAGGCAGAAATCCTGCACGGCAAGCTGGCCGTCAGCGTGGCCGACACGGGGCTGGGCTTCGGCAGGGCAGCCACCACCGGCACCGGCGTCGGCTTGGCCAACATCCGCGAGCGGCTGCAACTGCTCTACGGCAACAAGGCATCACTGACGGTGGCCGAGAACCAGCCTTGCGGCACCCGCGTCACAGTGACCGTGCCTTACAGGCCGATCGAAGGTGCCGGCGCCTGACGCCGCGGCCGATGACAGGCGTACATTGCCCCACACCATGAGCAACCAAGACACCGCTGCCCAGCCAGCCACCGCCGTGCTGGCCGATGACGAACGCCTGATGCGCGACCAGTTGCGCGCGCGGCTGGCCGAAGTGTGGCCCGAGCTGCAGATCGTGGCCGAAGCGAAGAACGGCATCGAGGCCGTGGCGCTGGTGGCCGAGCACCGGCCCGACATCGTCTTCCTCGACATCCGCATGCCAGGCCTCACCGGCGTCGAGGCGGCGCGGCAGATTGCCCAACTGCCGCCGCGCGAAGCCGCAGCGCCGGCCGACGCTGCTGAAGCCTCTGCGCCCGACGCCGAACGCGACGACCTGCTGCCGGAGATTGTCTTCATCACCGCCTACGACCAGTACGCGGTGGAGGCCTTCGAGCAAGGCGTGGCCGACTACGTGCTGAAGCCGGCCGAGCGCGAGCGGCTGCAGATCACCATCGGCCGCATCCGCCAGCGGCTGGCGGCCCGCAGCGGCGAGGCCGGGGCCGAGGCGCAGGATGCGCACAGCGCGCCAGCCGGGCCGCAGCTCCAGCAGTTGCTGCATGTGCTGTCCGCGCGCCTGAACCCCGGCGGCACGCCGCAGTATCTGCAATGGATCCAGGCCACCGTGGGCCAGGCGATCCAGATGATCGCGGTGGACGACGTGCTCTTTTTCGTCAGCGACGAGAAATACACCCGCGTGCAGACGGCGCAGGTCGAGGCGCTGATCCGCAAGCCGATCAAGGAACTGGTGGACGAGGTGGACCCGCGCCAGTTCTGGCAGATCCACCGCAGCACGCTGGTCAACGTGAACGCCATCGCCGGCGTCACGCGCGACTTCCGCGGCCGCCAGATCGTCAGCGTCAAAGGCCACCCCGAGAAGCTGGAAGTCAGCCGCAGCTACACCGGTCTTTTCAAGGGGATGTAGCGGCCGCACGGGCGGTAAAAGCGCACGAATGACGCTGCATGCAAGATGTGAGCGAAGGAAACACCTCGTCGCCGGCTCCCCCCTCACTCCGGCGGGGTGCCTGGTAACGCTTCTTGCCAGCGGTTGGCTGCACCGCGTGAACTGCATCACAAGGCGCCCACAGCGCCGGCACCGCGCGGCTCTCAAGCGTCGCCGGCAGCCAACACATCGCCGCTGAAACCGGCGTCTGCGCGCGCGGCGCGGCAGAAGCATCTGCTCGCAGCCCACCGCCGGCCCGCACTTAACGTGGGGCGATGCCTTGGTTTCAAGCCCAGCAACCGCCGCAACGCCCCAGCCTGCCGCCGGTCGGCCGCCGCACTGCCGCGCCCGACGCCGGCCTGTGGCTGAAGCGCGAGGAAGCCATCATGGGCACGGCCATCAGCGTGGAGCTGTGGGCCGCTGACCGCACGGCCGGCGCGGCCGCCGCCGCGGCCGTGATCGCAGAGATGCACCGCATCGACCGGCTGATGAGCCCGCACAAGCCGGACTCCGCGCTGTCGCGCATCAACCGCGATGCGGCCCACGCGCCGGTGCCTTTGTGCGACGAAATGGCCTTGCTGATCGAGCGCGCGATGCACTTCTCGCACCTGTCGGGCGGCGCCTTCGACATCACCTACGCCAGCGCCGGCCAGCTCTACGACTACCGCACAGGCGTGCAGCCAAGCGCCCAGGCGCTGGCCGCCGCGCAGGCCGCCGTCGGCTGGCGCCACCTGCAGCTCGACCCGCGCCAGCGCACGCTGCGCTTCGGCCGGCCCGGCATGCGCATCGACCTGGGCGGCTTCGCCAAAGGCCATGCGGTGGACCGGGCCGCTGCCATCCTGCGCCGCCACGGCGTACAGCACGCGATGGTGGCCGCCGGTGGCGACAGCCGCGTGATGGGCAGCCGCGACGGCCGGCCGTGGCGCGTGGCCATCCGCCACCCACGCAGGCCCGGCGAGGTGGTGGCGGTGCTGCCGCTGGAAGACACCGCCATCTCGACCTCGGGCGACTACGAGCGCTTCTTCGAGCGCGACGGCGTGCGCCACCACCACATCGTCGATCCCAGCACCGGCCGCTCGCCGGCCAGCGTGCAGAGCGTGACCATCCTGGCCGCCGACGGCCTGAGCACCGAGGCGCTGAGCAAGAGCGTCTTCGTGCTCGGCGCCACCCGCGGGCTGGCGCTGGTGGAGACGCTGCCCGGCGTGGATGCCGTGGTGGTGGACGCAGCGGGCCGCCTGCACTGCTCGTCCGGCCTGCTGGACGGGCACACCGGCCAGCCCTTGCGCGCCACAGAACAACCGAGGAGCGAGCGATGAAGTCCCCGTCGAAGGTGGCCGCCGCCACGCTGGCCGCAGCCGCCGCGCTGCTGCTGCTGATGGCCGGCTGCAACGAGACCAAGAGCGCCGACACCGTGACGGTGAACGGCGACGTGCCGCTGGCCTACGTGAAGCGCTCGACCGCGCTGTCGATGAACCCGACCGACGGCGCGCCCACCGCCGATGGCGGCGACCTGATGATCCGCGAGAAGTCGTCGGCCAGCGCCGAAGAGCACAACATCACCGCGCAGTTCACGCAAGGCAAGGGCGATGCGTCCGACCCCGAGGTGTCCTACGACGGCAAGAAGATCGTCTTCGCGATGCGCTGCCCCGGCAGCAACACGGCCCAGGTGGGCGGCGTGCCGGCCTGCACCGGCCGCTGGAACATCTGGGAATACGACATGTCGGCCGGTGGCGGCTTCGACAAGGGCAGGTTCAGGCGGCTGACCGCCAGCACGACGGACGACGACGTCGATCCGGCCTATCTGCCCGACGGCCGCGGCTTCGTCTTCTCGTCGAACCGGCAGACCAAGTCGCGCCTGAACCAGGCCGGCGGCCAGGTCTATTTCGCGCTGGACGAGTACGAGCGCGAGCGCGTGCTGAACCTGCACACGATGGACGCCAGCGGTGGCGCCATCACGCAGATCAGCTTCAACCAGAGCCACGACCGCAACCCCAGCGTGCGGCCCAACGGCGACATCATGTTCTCGCGCTGGGAGCATGTGGCCGACCGCAACCGCTTCGCGATCTTCCGCGTCAAGCCAGACGGCACCGACATGTTCGTGCTGTACGGCGCGCAAAGCCCCGGCAACAGCTTTCTGCACCCGCGCGACATGGACCCGAAGGGCCCGTATGCCGGTTTCCTGAGCAGTTCGCTGATGTCGCTGTCGGGCACGCAGGAAGGCGGCTCGCTGATGTTCATCGACGCCGCCAGCTACAGCGAAAACAACACGCCGGCCAACACCACCATCGCCGCGGTGGGCGGCCAGCGCGAGGTCACGGCGCAGGCGCTCAACGCCAACCGCGGCATCTCGACCTACGGCCGCATCACCACGCCCTACCCGCTGTGGGACGGCAGCAACCGCGTGCTGCTGGGCTACCGGCCCTGCGAGGTGACGCGCAACGACGTGGTGGTGTCCTGCACCACGCTGAGCGCCGACGAGATGGCCGCCGTCGGCGACACCAACCAGACCGACGCGCAAAAGGCGTCGGCCAGCATCAAGGACAACGCGCCCGCGGCCTATGCCATCTACATGGTCGATCCGGCCAAGCAGACCTGGCTGATCGTCGCCGCGCCGCCGGCAGGCTTCATGTACACCGACCCGGTGGCGCTGCAGCCGCGCAGCGAGCCGAATGCGGCGCAGGCCGCGCCTGTCGATGCCGCTCTGGCCGCGCAGAACATGGCCTTGATCGAGGTGCGCAGCGTCTATGACACCGACGGCCTGAACCGCATGGGCGAGCAGATGCTGGCAGCCACCGACCTGCCGGCCGGCTGCGCCAAAGGCATCGCGCTGGTCAAGCCGGCCGATGCGATGGACACGCGGCCGATGGTGGCCGACCTGGTGCGCATGAAAGACCCCGCCGATGCCGCCTACGGCTGCGCGCCTGCGCGCTTCGTGCGGGCCACGCGCGCGGTGGCGCCGCCGTCCAACATGATGGGCATGCGCAACGCCATCGGCGAGACCGATTTCGAGCAGGCACAGATCCTGGGTTATGCACCTGTCGAGCCGGACGGCAGCTTCAAGCTCCAGGTGCCGGCCGACACACCGCTGGCGCTGGCCATCATCGACAGCCAGGGCCGTGCCTTCCAGACCCACACCAACTGGATCCAGGTGCGGCCCGGCGAGCGCCGCACCTGCGACGGCTGCCACAGCCCGCGCCGCGGCGCGGCGCTGAATTCGGGCGCCATCGTCAACAGCATGCCGGCCGCGCTGAAGACGACCATGTCCGCCGGCCACCTGAGCGGCGAGACGATGGCCGCGCTGCGCACGCGGCTGGACCCTGCCGCCTTGTCGCTGGGCCGCGACCCGGTGTTCAGCGACGTCTGGGCCGACACCAGCAAGAGCGGCGTCAGCGCAAAGGGCACGCTGTCGCTGCGCTACACCGGCAACGCGCTGGCCGCCGACGACCTGGCCACGCCGGCGCCGGTGAACGGCTTCATCAACTACCCAGAGCACATCCAGCCGCTATGGCAGCGCGCCCGCGGCACCGGCGGCGCCAACACCTGCACCAACTGCCACACCGACCCGGTGAAGCTGGACCTGCGCAACACCGTGGCGGGCAGCGGCCGGCTGGTGTCGTACGAGGAACTGCTGATCGGCGACCCGGTCATCGACGCCGTCACCGGCAAGCCGGTAACGCGCCTGCGCGACGGCGTGCCGATGCTGCAACGCCAGCCCGCGCTGGTGGAAACCAGCTCCGGCGCGGCCAACACCGCCGGCCAGGCGCGCAAGAGCCGGCTGACCGAAATCCTCTTCGGCGAGACGCTGCTCGCGGGCAGCGGCGCACGCACCTCGCACCCCGCCCCGCCGGCGACAGCGCCGGACCACGCCAAGCTGCTGAACACCGCAGAGAAGCGCCTGCTGGCCGAGTGGATGGACCTGGGCGGCCAGTACTACAACGACCCCTTTGCGGCCGGCAGCGGCGTGCGCGTGGTGACGGCGCTGGACCAGGCCACCTTTGCCGCGCAGGTGCAGCCGGTGCTGCGCGCCAACTGCTCGGCAAGCTGCCACCAGGCCATCGGCAGCGACCCGAACAACCCGCCAGGCGCGTCGTTCCGCGAGAACCGATTCGTGCTCACCGGCAACGCAGAAGGCGACTTCGGCACCACCTTGTCGATGATCTCCGACGCCTGCAACCCGGCGAGCAACCTGCTGCTGATGCGGCCATCGACCGTGCCGCACCCGGCCGGCGCGCTGACGCAAGCGACGGCCGTGTTGCCGGCCGGCAGCAGCGGCTACAACGCGATCAGCAACTGGATCGTGCGCGGATGTCCGGCGCAATGAGGCCCGGGTTGCTCATCCTCTGGCTGGCGCCGGCAGCACTGCTGTGCGCCTGCGGCGGCGGCGCGCTGGACAACGCGCCCGCGGTGTCCAACCCCGCGGGCACGGGCGGCCGCAGGCTGTCGTTCACCTACTTCCAGAAGTGCGTGAACCCCGTGCTTCAGGCGCGCATCGCCAGCGCGGGCGGCACCAACAGTTGCGCCAGCTCGGGCTGCCACGACACGGTGGCCGGCACCGGCGGCGCCTTGCGCGTGGTGGCCGGCGCGCCAGCGGTGACCGACCCCGCACTGAGCGCCGACGCAGTGCGCGCCAGCGACATGTACAAGAACTACTACTCGTCGCAAGGCGTCACCGTGATCGGCTCGCCGTCGCAGAGCCGGCTGGTCAACAAGCCGCTGGTCAACGGCGTGCTGCATGGCGGCGGGCTGATCTTCGACAACGGCAACGACCCCAACGTGAAGGCGCTGCGCTACTGGATCAGCCGCCCTGTGCCCGAGGGGCAGGACGAGTTCAGCAGCACGGCGGCAACGATGTTCACACCCGCCGACCCGGCCACCGGCACCTGCAACCTCGAATGAACGACACATTGCGCAAGCTGCTGGCCTCGCTGTGCCTGGCGTGCCTGGCCTTCATGGCGTTCCTGGCGCACGGCACGGCTATGGCGGCTGACGACCAAAGCGAGCGGCTCCAGGTGGCCGACGCCTACATCGAGCTGCACACCGGCCCTGGCCGCGGCTACCCGGTGTTCTACGTCGCCGAGCGGCACCAGTTCATCACCATCGAACTGCGCCGCACCGACTGGTACCGCGTGCGGGTGGAAGGCAGCCCCGGCGGCCGGGCTGGCTGGGTGCAGCGCCAGCAACTCGACAACACCCTGGCCGCTGCCGGCGGCAGCAAGAGCTTCCGTGACGTGCTGATCGACGACTACCTGAGCCGCCGTGTCGAGCTGGGCGCGGCCTGGGGGCGCTTCAAGTCCGAGCCGATGCTGAAGGTGTGGACGGCGCTGCGGCTGGGTGACGCGCTGGGCGTCGAAGCCACGCTGGGGCAGGTGCAGGGCGTGTTCTCCGGCACCGATTTCTGGCACGTCAACTTGAACGTCGAGCCCTGGTCCGACCAGCGGCTGTCGCCCTACTTCGGCATCGGCCTCGGCAACTTCAAGAACATCCCGAACAACAGCCTGGTGGACGCCACGCCCAGCAACGCCCGGCTCGCCAATGCCGGCATGGGGCTGCGCTGGCACATCGGCGAGCGCTTCGTCGGCCGCATCGACTACACGCTCTACACCGCCTTCGTCGCCGACACGCGCAGCACCGAATACCGCGCCGTCACCGTCGGCCTGTCGTTCTTCTTTTAGGGAGTTCCATGCAGCCAATCAGACTGTCCGCCTGCCTGCTGCTCGCTGCCTCGGCAGCAGCGTTCGCGCAAGGCAAGAGCACCGCGAACGAGCCCGTGGTGGTGCCTCAGGTGGACCGGCGCGACGTGAAGCCGCCGCGCTTCCCGAGCAACGACTTCGAGATCGGTGTCTTCGGCGGCATCTTCGCCACGCAGAACTTCGGCTCCAGCGCGGTGACCGGCGGCCGGCTGGGCTACCACATCACCGAAGATGTCTTCGTCGAAGGCGTGCTGGCCAAGACCAAGGTCAGCGACGAGAACTTCCGCCAGGTGCTGCCGGGCGGCGTGTTCGCCAGCCAGACCGAGACGCTGACCTACTACAACGTCTCGGCCGGCTACAACCTGCTGCCCGGCGAGGTGTTCTTCGGCCGCAGTGTGGCCAAGGCCTCGGCCTTCTACGTGATCGGCGGCGTCGGCAGCACCAAGTTCGTCGATCAGAAGGTGTTGACCTACCACGTCGGCTTCGGCACGCGGCTGCTGTTCAACGACCGCTTCGCGATGCAGGCCGACGTGCGCGACCACATCTTCACGCTCGACCTGCTGGGCAAGCGCCAGAGCACGCACAACCCCGAGGTGACGCTCGGCCTGACGGTGTTCTTCTGATGCGGCGCCCGTCCCTGACCCTGCTGCTGGCGCTGGCCTGCGCCGCCCTGCCCGCCGTTGCCAGCGTCACGCCGCAGGCGGCCGCGCCCGACTTCACGCTGAAGAGCCTGGCAGGCGCCAACCTGCGCCTGAACGAGCAGCGCGGCAGCGTGGTGCTGGTCAACTTCTGGGCCACCTGGTGCGGCCCCTGCAAGCAGGAGATGCCGCACCTGAACCGGCTCTACGACAAGTACCGCAGCGCCGGCTTCGTGCTGCTGGGCGTGAACGTCGATGAAGACCCGGCGCAGGCGGCCGGCGTCGCGCGCCGCCTGGACCTGCACTTCCCCGTGCTCTTCGACGCCGACAAGACGGTGAGCCGGCTGTATGACCTGCAAAGCATGCCTGCCACCGTGCTGATCGACCGTGACGGCCGCGTGCGCTACCTGCACCGCGGCTACCGCGAGGGCCTGGAAGAAGCCTACGACAAGCAGATCCGCGAGCTGGTGAGGGAATGATGAACAAGCTGCTGCTCCTGCTGCTGGCCGCGCTGCTGTCTGCGCTGCTCGGCGGCTGCGCCATCGAGCCCTGGGTCAAGCCGTATGAACGCGAGCGCCTGGCCGACCCGATCATGCAATTCAACCGCGACGCGCTGTCCGACCGGCACCGCGAGCACATCAACCTGGTGCGCGAAGGCGCCCGCGGCGCAACAGGCGTGCAAGGAGGCGGCTGTGGCTGCAACTGACCCACCCCCGAAGCGCCTGCGGCGCTCCCCCTCAAGGGGGCAACCCCAGCGGACCGGCAGAGCCGGATCCGCGGCGTTCGCTTGGGTTGCGCGCCTGATCGGCGCGCTGCTGACCGGCTCCGGCGCCCACGCCGCCGTGCTGCCCGAAGACCGCGCCGAGGCGCTGCTGCACAGCTACGACGGTGGCGGCGTCAAGGCCAGCGGGCCGGCGTTTCTGGTGCGCAAAAGCCTGGCCGACAGGGTGTCGCTGTCGGCCAACTACTACGTCGATGCGGTCAGCAATGCGTCCATCGACGTGGTCACCACCGCCAGCCCGTTCAAGGAGACGCGCACCTCCTTCGGCCTGGGCGCTGACTACCTGGTGCGTGACGCGCTGGTCAGCCTGTCGATGGACCGCAGCCGCGAGCCCGACTACAACGCCGACAGCTTTGCGCTGGACATCGCGCAGGATGTCTTCGCCGGCATGACGACGGTGAGCCTGGGCTTCACGCGCGGGCGTGACGCCGTGGGCAAGAAGGGCCTGGGCTTCTTCGACCATGCGACGCACTGGCAGTACCGCAGCGGGGTGACGCAGATCCTCTCGCCGCGCTGGCTGGCCAGCATCAACCTCGAAGCAGTGGCCGACGACGGCTACCTGGGCAGCCCCTACCGCGCGGCGCGCGTCTTCGGCGCCACCGTGCCCGAGCGCAACCCGCGCACGCGCTCCAGCCGCGCGGTGGAGGCACGCACCATCGGCGAGGTGGGCGATGCTGACGCGCGCACCGCGCTGCGCGCGAAGTTCCGCCACTACTGGGACAACTGGGACATCCGCGCCGAGACGCTGGAAGTGGGCGCCGCGCGCGTCTTCGGCGGCCGCTGGCTGGCCGATGCGTCGCTGCGCTTCTACAGCCAGGGCAGGGCGCTCTTCTACAGCGACAACGCCACCAGCGAGACGCTGTACATCTCGCGCAACCGGCAGCTCGGCAGCTTCAAGAGCACCAGCCTGGCCGCCAAGCTGACCTACAGCTTCGACGGCGCCGCCGCGAAGTACGGCACCAGGCTCACCGGCGCCTACGAGCTGAAGCGCTTCCGCTTCAGCGACTTCACCGACCTGCGCACCGGCGGCCTGTACAGCCACGACGCCAGCGTGCTGCAGCTCTTCGTCTCGGCCAACTACTGAAAGACCCGCATGCGACACATCTGGATCGCCCCTGCGCTGCTGCTGTGCGCCGCCTGGGCGCATGCGGCCGACGAGCCGGCCGAGGGCCTGGACACCCGCGTGCAGGCGCTGAAGGCCGAGGTCATCCGCCTCAACCGCGACCTGTTGGTGCTGGAGGAAGAGCTGCTCTTCCCGCCCAGCACCCAGGTGGCGCTGTTCGTCTCGGCCGACGTGGGCAAGCTCTTCGCGCTGGAGTCGGTGCAGATCAAGCTGGACGACAAGCTGGTCGCCAACCACCTGTACACACCGCTCGAAGTGCAGGCGCTGCTGCGCGGCGGCGTGCAGCGCGTCTATCTGGGCAACCTGAAGGCCGGCACGCATGCCATCGACGCCTTCTTCACCGGCCGCGGCCCGCACGAGCGCGACTACAAGCGCGGCACCACGCTCAAGTTCGACAAGACCACCGAGGCCAAGTACATCGAGCTGCGCATCAAGGACTCCACCGCCAAGCTGCAGCCCGAGTTCGAGGTCAAGGTCTGGCAATGAAGCTGCCGCTGCTGCGCCTGGCCTGCGCGGCCGCGCTGTGCGCGGTGCAGACGCTGGCCGCCGCCGAAGACGCTGCGGCGCAGCCGACGACGCCACATTACGGCGACACGCTCTTCCTGTTCTTCCAGGACAAGTACTTCGACGCCATCACCACGCTGATGGTGTCGCAGCAGGCAGGCCGCATCGCCCCGCACGACGACGAGGCCGAGGTGCTGCGCGGCGGCATGCTGCTGTCGTACGGGCTGCACGACGAAGCCGGTGCGGTGTTCGCGCGGCTGATCGAGCACAACGCCAGGCCGGCGGTGCGCGACAGGGCCTGGTTCTTCCTCGCCCGCTTGCGCTACCAGCGCGGCCTTCTCGCGCTGGCAGACGACGCACTGGCCCGTGTGGCCGGCGTGCTGCCGGCGCCGCTGGAAGAAGACCGCCTGCTGCTGAAGGCGCAGTTGCGCATGGCGCATGGCGACCATGCAGGCGCCGCCAGCGTGCTGGCGCCGGTGCGCGGGGCGGCCGGGGCGCCTTTGCGCGTGACGCGCTTCAACCTGGGCGTGGCGCTGGTCAAGAGCGGCGACGCAGCCGGCGGCAACGCCTTGCTCGACGAGCTGGGCCGCGCTCCGGCAGCCGACGAGGAAGAGCGCAGCCTGCGCGACCGCGCCAACGTGGCGCTCGGCTTCGCCGCGCTGGCCGCCAGCAAGCCGCAGAACGCGCGCGACGTGCTGCAACGCGTGCGCCTGGCCGGCCCGCAGTCCAACAAGGCGCTGCTGGGCTTCGGCTGGGCCGCCGCCGAGCTGAAGCAGCCGAAGGACGCGCTGGTGCCCTGGACTGAGCTGGCCACCCGCGATGCGTCCGACGCAGCGGTGCTGGAAGCGCGCATCGCGCTGCCCTACGCCTACGCCGAGCTGGGCGCCACCGCCGAGGCGCTGGCGCGCTACACCGATGCGGTGGCGCTGTACCAGGCCGAAGGCAGGCGCCTGCAGGACAGCATCGCGGCCATCCGCGCCGGTGCTTTGGTGGGCGCGCTGCTGGAGCGCAACCCGAACGACGGCATGGCAGCGTTCAGCGGCATTGCACGGCTGCCGCCGGGGCAGCAGATGCCGCATGCCGGCCACCTGGCCGCGCTGGTGGCCGGCCACCAGTTCCAGGAGCAGTTCAAGAACCTGCGCGACCTGCAATTCCTGGAGCGCAACCTGCAGGACTGGCAGCAACGGCTGGGCGTCTTCGACGACATGCTGTCCAACCGCCGGCTGGCCTACAGCCAGCGCCTGCCGGCCGTGCTGCAGCGCGCCGGCGCGGCGGGCCTGCCGGCGCTGCAACAGCAGCGTGACGGCCTGGCGGCGGCGCTGGCCCAGGCGGATGCGCACGCCGATGCGCACGCCGATGCGCGCGCCAATGCCGCGGCCAATACCGCGGCCGATCCCGCCGCCTTTGCAGATGCCGCCGAGCGCGCATTGCTGGCGCGCATGCAGCGCGTGCAAGCCGCACTCGCGCAGGCTGGCAATGCCGATGACGACGCCCTGCGCGAGCGCCTGCGCCGCGTGCAAGGGGCGCTGACCTGGCAGCTTGCGCAGGCCTGGCCGGCGCGTGCCTGGGACGCGAAGAAGGCCCTGCGCGCCACCGACCAGGCCTTGGCCGAAGCTGCGGCGCGCACTGCTGCGCTGGCCCGTGCGCAGCAGGACGAGCCGGCCCGCTTCGACGCCTTCGGCGCGCGCATCGGGGCGCTGCAAGCGCGGCTTCAGGCGATGCGCCCGCGCCTGGCGGCGCTGGGTGGCGAGCAGCAGGCGGCGTTGCAGGCGCTGGCGGTGGCCGCGCTGCAAAGCCAGCAGCAGCGGCTGGACGTCTATGCAGCGCAGGCCCGCCTGGCGATTGCACAGATCCTGGACCGTGCGCAAGTGGCCAGCAGCCGAACGGATGACGACGATGGCAAACGCTGAACACCCCAACACCCGGGCACCGCGCCTGCTGGCTGCCGCACTGCTGGCAACCGGGTTGCTGGCCGGCCTGTCGGGCTGCGGCCTGTTCGGCAAGCCGCCGGGCGACGACGCGCCCACGCTGGCCAGCCTGAAGGGCCGCAGCATCGCCGTGCCGCCCGCCAAGGCCGTGGCGAAAGACGAAGCGCGCACCGCCGCCGCCTACCGCGACTTCCTCGCCGCCGCGCCCGGCGCGCCACAGCGGCCCGAAGCGATGCGCCGGCTGGGCGACCTGGAAATGGACGGCGCAGAGCGGCGCCTGGCCGACGGCGCGCTGCCCGACTACAAAGCCGCCATCGAGCGCTACCAGGCCTTCCTCCAAGCCTATCCGTCCGACCCCGGCAACGACCGCGTGCTGTACCAACTGGCGCGCGCGCAAGAGCAGGGCGGCGCGCTGGAAGAGGCGCTCAAGACGCTGGGCCGGCTGGTGGCCGGCCACCCGAACACCGCCTATGCCGACGAAGCGCAGTTCCGCCGCGGCGAGCTGCTGTTCGCCACGCGCGACTACAGCGGCGCCGAGGCCGCCTACGCCACCGTGCTGAAGAGCGGCGCGGCCACGCCTTATGCCGAGCGTGCGCTGTACATGCAGGGCTGGTCGCTCTTCAAGCAGGCGCGGCTGGACGATGCGCTGCGCCCCTTCTTCGGCGTGCTCGACATCGAGCTTGCCAAGCCGGCACCGCTGGCCCGGGCGGCGCAGGAACTGGTGGACGACAGCCTGCGCGTGGTCAGCATCGCGCTGTCCAACCTGCAAGGTGCGGCCAGCATCGCGCCGCTGATCGACAGCCCGGCGCGGCTGGCCTGGGAGCACCGCGTCTATGAGCAGCTCGGCGCGCTGTACCTGCGGCAAGACCGCGTGAAAGACGCCGCCGACACGCTAGCCGCCTTTGCCCGGCTGCGCCCGCTGCACGCCCAGGCGCCGCTGCTTCAGGCGCAGGTGATCGAGATCTACGCCGCCAACGGCTTTGCCACGCTGGCGCTGGACGCGAAGAAGGACTACGTGGTGCGCTATGGCGCCGACAGCGACTTCCGCCGCGCCAACCCCGCAGGCTGGACGCAGGCCCAGCCGCTGCTGAAGACCCACCTGGCCGCGCTGGCGCAACACCACCACGCGCTGGCGCAGAAGAGCCGCAACAGCGACGACACGACCGAGGCGGTGCGCTGGTACAGGCTGGCGCTGGCCACCTTCCCCGACGATGCAGACGCTGCGGCCAACAACTTCCTGCTTGCCGAGCTGCTGTTCGACGACAAGCGCTTCGCCGCTGCCGCCGTGGAGTACGAACAGGTCGCCTACGGCCGCAGCGGCGCTGCGCGCGGCGCCGACGCGGGCTATGCCGCACTGCTGGCGTACGGGCACATCGCCACGCCGCAGGCGCAGCGCAGCGCAGTGGACAGCGCCTTGCGCTTTGCCGACACCTACGCGGCAGACAGCCGCAGCGGCGGCGTGCTGACGCATGCTGCCGAGCAGCTCTTCGCATTGAAAGACAGCGCGCAGGCAGCGGCCACCGCGCAGCGCGCGCTGAAGCTGCCGCTGGCCGCCGCACAGCGCCGCACCGCCTGGACCGTGGTCGCGCACGAGGCCTTCGAGCGCCAGGCCTGGCCCGCGGCAGAACAAGCCTATGGCCAAGCCCTGGCCGCCGCGCCAGCGCCGGCCGCAGGCGCCGACAAGGCGCTGGCCGAGCGCCAGGCAGCGGCCATCTACCAGCAAGGCGATGCAGCGCGCGCCGCTGGCCGGCAGCGCGATGCGGTGGCCTTCTTCGCCCGCGTGGCCGGCGTGGCGCCGGATTCCGGCGTGCGCGCCGCGGCGCAGTTCGACGCCGCCACCGCGCTGATCGCGGTGCAGGACTGGGAGGCCGCGGCGCGGCTGCTGGAAGACTTTCGCCAGCGCTTCCCGCAGCATGCCTTGCAGGCCGAGGTGGGCGGCAAGCTGGCCGCCGCCTATCTGGCCACAGCGCAGTGGACGCAGGCCGCGGCCGAATTCGAACGTGCAGCCGCCGCGGCCGGCGCCGACCCCGAGGTGGCACGCGCTGCGCTGTGGCAGGCCGCCGAGCTGCACGACAAGGCCGCCGACGGCCAGGCCGCCAAGGCCTACGAAAGCTATCTGCGGCGCCACCCGCAACCCTTGCAGCTGGCGGTGCAGGCGCGCTTCAGGCTGGCCGAACTGAGCCCCGCCGACAAGGCGCTGGCGTGGCTGAAAGAGGTGGTGCTGGCCGACGCCACCGGCGGCAGCGCGCGCACCGAGCGCACCCAGGCACTGGCCGCGCGCGCCTCACTGGCGCTGGCCGCCCCGCTGCTGGAGGCCTACCGCAAGCTGGCCTTGGTCGAGCCCTTGCAGAAGCAGCTCAAGCTCAAGCGCGGCGCAATGGACGAGGTGCTGAAGGCCTACGCCGCCGCGGCCGCCTACGGCGTGGCCGAGGCCAGCACGGCGGCCACCTTCCACACTGCTGCGCTGTACCAGGACTTCGGCCGCGCGCTGCTGGCGTCGCAGCGGCCGAAGAAGCTGAGCAAGGCCGAGTTGGAGCAGTACAACGTGCTGCTCGAAGAGCAGGCTTTCCCATTCGAAGAGAAAGCCATCGGCCTGCACGAGGCCAATGCAGCGCGCGCCGCCGCCGGCCTGTACGACGACTGGGTGAAGGCCAGCTTCGCGGCGCTGGCGCAGTTGAAGCCTGTGCGCTGGGGCAAGGCCGAGCGCGCCGATGCAGCGTCTGCGCTCAACCAGCAGGGCATCGACCTGCGCGGCCAGGGCCGGTTCGACAAGGCGCGCCAGGCCTACGAGCAGGCCATCGCGCAAGACCCGAAAGCCGCCACGCCGGTGCTCAACCTGGCGATCCTCAATGACCTTTATCTGAACGACCGAGGCCGTGCGCTGGAGCTGTACGAACGCTTCCAGGCGATGAGCCTGCCGGCCGATGCGGCGGTGGGCCGGTGGCTGGCGGAGCTGAAGGCGCGCAAGCCGGCTGCAACCACCACCACAGCCTCGCCAACCGCCAATGCCACCAACGTCGTCAGCGCCTCCGGCCGACTGGACACACGATGAAACCGCTGCTGCCCTTCGCCCTGGTCATTGCCACAGCCACCGCCCACGCACAAGACCGCGCCGACATCGACCGCACCCAGATCATCGGCAACCGCGAGCTGCCCAAGGTGCTCTACATCGTGCCGTGGAAGAAGCCGCTGCCCGCCACCTTGAGCGGCCGCCCCGTCACCAGCGTGCTGGACGAAGCGCTGGCCCCGATCGACCGCGACGTGTTCCGCCGCGAAGTCCTGTACGACGCCCAGCTCGCATCCAAACCATCCACCGCCCCGGAGAAAACCAAATGAATGCCCTCAACACCGCCGTCAAGTTCTTCCAGGATTGCGGCCTGTTCATCTACCCCAGCCTGCTCATCATGTCGCTGGGCCTGGCCATCGCCATCGAACGGCTGGTGTTCCTGAGCCGTGCGCGCAACCAGAACCGCAGGCTCTGGGAGCAGGTGCTGCCGCTGCTTCAGGGCGGCCGCTTCAAGGACGTGGCGGGCATCACCGAAAAGTCCGACGCCGCCGTCGGCCGCATCGTCAACAGCGGCCTGGTGCGGCTGCAGACGGCGCGCCGCCGCGAGGACATCGACGCCGCGATGGAAGAAGGGATGATGGAGATCGTGCCGCGGCTGGAGAAGCGCACGCACTACATCGCCACCTTCGCCAACGTCATCACGCTGGTGGGGCTGCTGGGCACCATCATGGGCCTGATCAAGGGCTTCACCGCGGTGGCGCAGGTCAACCCGGCAGAGAAAGCAGAGATGCTGTCGGCGTCGATCTCCATCGCGATGAACAACACCGCGTTCGCGCTGATGGTGGCCATCCCGTTCCTGTTGATCCACTCGTTCCTGCAATCGCGCGCGTCGGAGATCGTCGATAGCCTGGAGGCCGCCAAAATCACCTTCCTCAACCTGGTGCAGCGGCTGGCGCACGAAGGCGGCACGCAAGGCGCAGCGGCCCCCGCCAACGCGCGCGCCTGAGGAGCGCCCGCCATGCGTGTCCGCCGACTCAACAAGACGCCGGCGCACCTGGAGATCACCGCGTTCATCAACCTGATCGTGGTGCTGGTGCCCTTTCTGCTGTCCACCGCCGTCTTCAGCCGGCTGGCGGTGCTGGACGTCACGCTGCCCGGGCCGTCTGCCGCCGTGGAGCGGCTCAAGGGCGATGCGCTGCACCTGGAGGTGGTGCTGCGGCGCGACGCCATCGAGGTGGGCGACCGCATCGGCGGCCTGCTGCAGCGCATACCGCGCGGCACCAACGGCGAAGACCTGCGCACGCTGTCCGCGCTGCTGGTGCAGGTGAAGGGGCGCTTCCCCGACAAGACCGAGGCCAGCGTGCTGGCCGAGCCCGACACGCCTTATGACGACCTGGTGCAGGTGATGGACACGCTGCGCGCCACCGCCACCGTGCGCGGCGCCAAGGCCGAACGGGCCGAACTCTTCCCCCACATCTCCATCGGCGATGCGCCGTTGCGCAAGGGAGCGGCCACATGAAGCGCACGCCATTGCAAAAGCGCGCCGAGCGGCGCGGCCGCAACACCACGATGGTGGATATGAACCTGGTGTCGCTCATCGACGTGTTCACGATCCTCATCTTCTTCCTGCTGTCCAGCGCGGGCGTGGAAGCCGCGCTGCCCAGCACCAAGGCCGTCAAGCTGCCCTTGTCCAGCGCCGAGAAGAGCCCGCGGCAGACGCTGGTGCTGGCGGTCAGCGGCGACGAGATCCTGGTCGAAGGAAGCAAGGTGGCCACCGTGGCCGAGGCGCTGGCGCTGCCCGGAGACGCCATCCCGGCCTTGCAGGCCGCGCTGGAATCGCAAGCGCAGCGGCTGGCGCTGCGCAGCGCGAGCGACGGCGGGCAGACGGCCGCCAAGGCCATCACCATCCTGGGCGACAAGGACATCCCCTACCGGCTGCTGCGCAAGGTGATGTTCACCGCCGCGAAGGCCGACTTCGGCGACGTGTCGTTCGCAGTGCAACGGAAGAACGAGCTGTGAGCGCAGCCGCCCTGTCGTTCCGCAGCCCGCAACTGCCCTGGGCCCTGCGCGGCGCAGACGACCTGCGCTTCACGCGCATCCAGCAGCGCGTGCTGGCGGTGGCGCTGCTGGTCGGCCTGGCGCTGCCCTGGCTGCCGTTGCAGAAGGAAGAGCGCGCGCAGGTGCAGGCACAGCCGCTGCCGCCACCGCTGGCCAGACTGCTGCTGGAGCGGCCACCTGCCCCGCAGGCGCCAGTGCCGAAGCCGCTGACGGCCGACGCGGCCCCTGCTGTCGCCAAGGCCGACCCGGCCGTGCTGCCGCCCAAAGCGAGCGCACTGGCGAAGACGAAGGAAGCGCCTGTGCCCGAGGCGCGCAATCCCGTCGCCGGCAAGCCGCCGGGCGAAGACGCGGCGCGCAAGAAGGCCTCTGGCGTGGGCCTGCTGGCGCTGAAGAACGAGCTGGCAGAGATGACCGGCGCGCCGCTGGCCGTGCAACTGCGGCAGGACATCAAGCCCGGCCCCGGCGTGGGCAGCGGCATCGGCGCGGGCGTGGGCGCGGGCACCGATGCCGGCGTGCCGGTGCGCGCGATGCTCACCGCCAACGCGGGCCGCGGCAGCGGCGGCATCAACACGGCAGCCTACAGCCGCGACACCGGCGGCGGCGGCCTGGCGGGCCGCGCCACCACGCTGGTCGAAGGCGTGGCCGGCGGCGGCGGCGGGGGTGGCGCAGGCGGTGGCGGCGGCAGCGCCCGCGGCGGCGGCATGGGCACCGGCACCGGCACTGCCGGCGGCACGGTGCAGAAGGCCGGCAGCGGCAAGGCCAGCCGGTCCATCGAAGAGATCAAGCTCGTCTTCGAGCGCAACAAGGGCGCCATCTACGCGCTCTACAACCGCGCACTGCGCGACGAGCCGGCGTTGCAGGGCAAGGTGGTGCTGGAACTGAAAATCGCGCCGTCCGGCGCCGTGGTGGATTGCCGCATCGCCGCCAGCGAGCTGAAGGCCGACGAGCTGGAGCGCAAGCTGCTGGCACGGATCAGGCAGTTCGACTTCGGCTCGAAAGACGTGGAGGTGATGGTGGTGAGTTGGCCGGTTGATTTCTTGCCGTCTTGAGTGCGGCACGCGGAAGCAGCAGCGTCCGAGGCGGTCCTCGCTCAAGGCACAGACCGGTGCACGCATTCCTTACTGGGATAGACTGTAAGGAGCAAGCTCACTTCGAAAGGATCCTGTCATGTTCGCCACGCTCACCAGCAAAGGGCAACTGACGCTGCCCAAAGAGATACGCGACCGGCTTCGCCTGGATGCAGGCGCCATCCTCGATTTCCAGATTGCGGCGGGCGACACCATCACGGCACGGCACGTCAAGCCCGATGGGCGGCGCATCCGTGGATTGCTCAAGTCGCCGCATTCCTCGGCGCTGACCGTCGCGCAGATGGATGAGGCCGTCTCGAAGCATTTGCGGGCCAAATACGGCCCGACCCCGGCGAAGCGCAAGCCCCCCGGGCGATGATTGGCATCGACACCAACATCCTGCTGCGCCTGTGGCTCAACGATGACCCGGCGCAGAACGAGCGCATCGACGCGCTGCTGGCAGAGCATGGCAGCGCCCCGGGCTCGCTGCTGGTCACGGATGTTGTGTTGATGGAAGCCGTCTGGACGCTGAAATCGGCGTTTCAGCAGAACAAGGCCGCTCAGTTGATCGCAGTGCGCAGCCTGTTGGGCGAGATCGCGTTCACCTTGGAAGATCGCGCAGCCGTTGCGGACGCCGTCACGCTGTTCGAGTCGGGCTCCTGCGGATTTGCCGACTGCCTGATCGTCGCCAAGCACGCCCGCCATGGCTGCGACTTCACTGCGACCTTCGACCGAGGCATGCGCAAGCTGCCAGCGGTGATGGTGTTGTGAACCATGGATACCATGCCTTGATGTTCGCGTTGCAGTGGCTCGACTGCAGTTTCGGCCGTCGATCGCAAACGTGAAGAACGACCGCCGGCCAGCCGCCGCGCGCTCCAGTCCCATGCCGGCAGGCCGACAACCCTGAACGGCGCCCTTGCGGAACCCTATTGCGGCGTCGTGCCCCTCAAAGGAGACCCGCCGATGCGCCACCGCCTGACTGCCGCCTGCCTTGCCTCGCTCACCCTTCTGGCCGCTTGCGGCGGTGGAGCGGGCGACACCGCGCCCACTGCTGCTGCACCCGCGCCAGCGCCAGCGCCCGGCGCAGGCGCGCCACCGCCGGCAGCAGCGCCCACCACGGTGGCCGGCACTGTGGCCGTGGGCGCGCCCATCACCGACGGCAAGCTGCGCATCCTCGATGCCACCGGCGCCGTCGTCGCGTCCGACGTGTCCATCGCCGCCGACGGCAGCTATGCCGGCGTCACCCTCACCGGCCCGGCGCCCTACCGCATCGAGGCCTGCGGCTACGCCGGCCCCAACTACCTGTGCGTCTATTCGGTCGCCAGTGCCGGCGGCACCGCCAACGTCACGCCGCTGACCACGGCCACCGTGCTCCTGGCCGCCGGCCAGGCGCCCGATGCGCTGATGAGCGGCACCGCGGCCGCGCTCACCACCGCCAGCGTGGCCGGCGCGCAAGACCAGTTGCGCAGCAGCCTGGCCGGGGTGCTCAGCAGTGCCGGCGTGTCCGGCAGCTTCGACTTCGTCTCCGGTGCGCTGACGGCCGGCTCGCGCAGCGGCTATGACGGCGTGCTGGACGCCATCGGCGTCACGGTGGGTCAGGACGCCAAGCCCTTCGTGCAGATCACGCCGCGGCTCGGCCAGGGCAACCTGTACCTGGAGCAAGGCAGCAGCAGCGGCAGCGTGACGGCGGCGCCCAGCGCCGAGTCGCTGAAGCTGTCGGAGCTGGAGACGCTGTTCCGCAACATGAGCGCGTCACTGGCCAGCCTGAGCGCCTGCAATGCAGAGACCACCGGCATCCGCCGTTCGCTGGCCGCCAACGCGCAAATGTCGGTGGGCGACGGCCTGCCCGCGCAGGGCGTGGCCGCGGTGGCCAAGGCCTTGTGCGGCTTCTTCGCCGAAGGCGACGGCGGCACGCCGATGTGGGGCTCGCGTTTGCTCAGCCCCACGCTGGGCCGCTGCGACCTGAGCGGCAGCGCGCCGGTGTGCGGCGTGTCCTTCGTGCTGCAAAGCCCGGAAGGCGACGTGCAGCCCGTCGGCACCGGCATGGCCGTCACGCAGGAAGGCGGCGCGTGGAAGTTCCTCGGCGATCTGCTGCCCATCGAGATCCACGCCAGCGCCAAGGCGCAGCGCACGCGCCGCATCGACACCGCCACGCCGGTGTTCGACTACGACCGTGCACTCGCCTTCGAGGTGGCTGCGCTGCCTGGCCTGGCCTGCGCCAAGGTGGCACAGCGCGATGCAAGCGGCGCCCTGCAGACCATCGGCTTCTACAAGCGCCACCTGCCTGCCACCGAGCAGCAACGCCTGTCGCTGTGGACGACTGACGGCTTCGGCAACGGCGCCAGCACCGACCGCCTGCTGGGCAGCACGCGCAGCGCAGACGACACCTGGATCGCGCTGCCGCAAGGGGCGGCAGGCGACGCGCTGGTGCGCAACTTCTACCGCGGCGGGCGCAGCGTGACGGTGTCGCTGTACAGCGACCGCGATTGCAGTGTCGCCTTCGACGTGGCCGGCAAGAGCAGCTACGACGTCGAGGTGGAAGGCGTGCCGCCGGTCTGGGCCGCGATGGAGAACCTGCCCTGGCCGGAGCTGGACACCGCCAGCCAGGCCGCCATGCGCGCGCTGGCCATCGACGGCGGCGCCAGCGGCAGCCTGCATGCCGCATGGACGTTTGCCCGCGGCCCGCTGGGGCTGAACGGCATCACCGTCTGCGGCAGCCGTGCCGACTGCGGCCAGGGTGGCACAGGCCGCCTGGGCGAACGTTCGGTGCGCCCCAGCGCGCGCGACGCCACCGTGACGCTGTCCAACCGCGGCAGCGTGGTCAACGGCGACGACGCCAAGACGCTGGCCTTGTCCGGCCGCAGCGGCGACGGGGTGGACATGCAGAGCAACTACAGCAGTTGCCCCGGCGTGCCGGCGGCCGACAGTTGCCATTGATGGTTGGCCGGCGCCCGGGACCGGGCGTGGGCCGCCGGTTGAACGAGGGCAGCGCCGGGAGGCGCTGCCTTCCTCGTTGGGCTTCAGTCGCTGAGGGTCGGCCCGCGCACCGCGAGCTGCTTGCAGACGTTTTCGCCGGTGGTGGTTAGGCGCAGGCCGCCACCGTTCCATTCCATCCAGTTGAGCGCCACGTAGTCGTCGATCAGGCCTTCGTCGATCTCGGCGGCGCGGCGCAGCTTGAGCAGGCCGACCGTGGACAACAAGGCGTCTCTCAGGGCTTCGCGGCGCAGCGCGGTGGGGGCATGGGAGTGCTGGCTCATAGGGCGGCTTTCAGTGGCACTGCCACCATAACACCAAGTTACGACAGCCGCGATGCTATGGTGACGCCTCCTACCACCAGAACGGGGGCGCACCGTGATCGACTCGCTGTTGCTGACCGCGGCACGCATCTCCACCTTCGAACATGACCGCCCGCTGACGCACGCCAGCGGCTTTTTCTTCGCGCGCGGCGAGCGCCTGTTCCTGGTGACGAGCCGCCATGTGCTCATCGACGAGCCGACCAAGCACTTCCCGAACCGCATCACCATCGAGCTGCACACCAGCGAGACCGATCTGTCGGTCTCCACCGGGCTCTCGATGCTCATCTACAAGGACGGCAAGAGCATCTGGCGCCAGGGCACCGACAGCGCGGGCGAGATCGACGTCGCCATCCTCGAAATCGATCGCGCCGCGCTGCCGACGGACGCGGTGCTGCGCGCCTTCACGCCGGAGCACCTGGCGCCGCTGGACGGCGCGGTCGAGATCGGCAGCTCGGTGCTGATCGTCGGCTTCCCGCTCGGCTTCCACGACACCGTGCACCATCTGCCGGTGGTGCGCCAGGCGGTGGTGGCTTCGGCCTTCGGCATCCGCTTCCAGGGGCTGGGCTACTTTCTCACCGACGCGCGCACCCACCGCGGCACCAGCGGTGCGCCCGTGGTGCTGCGCCACCCGGGCGATGCGGCTGACGCAGACGCCCTGCCGTGGCGGCTGCTGGGCGTGCACTCGGCGCGGCTGGACATGGCCGGCCGCGACCTGGTGCAAGACGAGACGCTGGGCCTGAACAGCGCCTGGTATGCCGACATGCTGCTCGCGCTGAGCGAAGGCTGACCGGCTTCAGCTTTCGATGGCCGGGGTTGCTGCCACCCTGGCGGCCAGCGCGGCGCGCAGCCGCTTCAGCCGGTCACGCGGGTCTTCGTTGGCCAGCACCTCGCCGAGCTGCATCTCGGCGATGAAGCGGCTGGGCACGCCGGCCACCGTTTCGCGGCCCTTCTTGCGGCGGCGCAGATGGCTAACGGCCAGAGTGGTGCGCGCACGGGTGATGCCCACGTACATCAGGCGGCGCTCTTCTTCCAGCCGCTCGGGCGTCATCTCGTCGTCGCCACTGCGAAACGGCGGCGGGTCTGCCGCCGCCGTTGACGCCCCTCGGGGGCCGAGCGGCGCAGCCGGCCTGGGGGCCGTCCAGTAGGGCAACAGCCCTTCGTTGACGCCGGCCAGCAGCACATGCGGCCACTCCAGGCCCTTGGCGGCGTGCAGTGTCGAGAGCGTCACCACGTCTTGCTCGCCGCCGCGTTCGGCCAGGCTCAGGATGACGCTGATGGTCTGCGCCACCTGGAGCACGGTCTGCGCGGCGCTGTCGCCATTGCTGCCTTCGTTGCTGCCGTCTGCGGCCAGCTCGCCGCCGCAGCGGCGGGCGATCCAGTCGATGAAGTCGAGCACGTTGGTCCATCCCGCGGCGGCCAGCTTGGCGCTGTCTTCGCCGTCGTGCAGGTGCTGCTCGTAGCCGATGTCTTTCAGCCAGCCCAGCAGCAGCGCGCGCGCCGCGTCGCCGCCACGCGTGTGGCCGGCGCGGTATTGCAGGTCGTTCACCGCGCGGCCGAACTCGTGCAGCGCGTCGATGGCCTTGCCCTTGAGCACCGTGGGAAGGCTGGGCGAGAACAGCGCCTCGAACAGGCTGACCTTCCAGCGCGACGCAAACTCGCCCAGCGACAGCAGCGTCTGCGTGCCGATGCCGCGCCTGGGCGTGCCCACCGCGCGCAGAAAGGCGGGGTCGTCGTCCTGGTTGACGAGCAGGCGCAGCCAGGCGCAGAGGTCCTTGATCTCGGCGCGGTCGAAGTAGCTCTGGCCGCCCGATACCTTGTACGGAATCTGCGCCGCGCGCAGCTTCTGCTCGAAGACGCGGGCCTGGTGGTTGGCGCGGTAGAGCACCGCAAAGTCGGCGTACTTGTTGCGCCCGTCCTGCGCGCGCAAGGCCTGGATGCGCGCCACCGCGCGGTCGGCCTCGTGCTCTTCGCCATCGCACTCCAGCAGCTTCACGGGCTCGCCGTCGCCGAACTCGCTCCAGAGCTTCTTCTCGAAGATCTTCGGGTTGCGCGCGATCACCATGTTGGCCGCGCGCAGGATGTTGCCGGTGGAGCGGTAGTTCTGCTCCAGCGCAATCACCTTCAGCGCCGGGTACTCCTGCGGCAGGCGCTTCAGGTTGGCGATGGTGGCGCCGCGCCAGCCGTAGATGCTCTGGTCGTCGTCACCCACCGCAGTGAACAGGCCGCGCTCGCCGGCCAGCGCCTTGAGCAGCGCGTACTGCACGGCGTTGGTGTCCTGCACTTCGTCCACCAGCAGGTGGTGGAACTGGCCCTGCCACCTGGCACGCGCCGCGTCGTCGCGTTGCAGCAGCTTCAGCGGCAGGCCGATCAGGTCGTCGAAATCGACCGCCTGGAAGGCCGCCAGCCGCTCTTCGTAGCGCTGCATCACGCGGGCCGCGACGCGCTCCTCGTCGTTGGCGGCTGCTGCCGCCGCAGCGGCTGCGTCCAGCCCCTGGTTCTTCCACAGGCTGATGGCCCATTGCCAGCGCCGCGCCAGTGCGTTGTCGGTGCTGCCGCCGGCATCTTTCAGCACACCCAGCACGTCGTCGCTGTCGAGGATGGAGAACTGCTCCTTCAGCCCGATGGCTGTGCCGTCGCTGCGCAGCATGCGCACGCCCAGCGAGTGGAAGGTGCTGACGGCCAGCTCACGCGCGGCACGCGGGCCCACCAGCGCCTTGGCGCGCTCGCGCATCTCTTGCGCGGCCTTGTTGGTGAAGGTGATGGCGGCGATCTGCTTCGGCTCCAGCCCGGCCTGCAACAGCCGCGCGATCTTGTGCACGATGACGCGCGTCTTGCCCGAGCCGGCGCCGGCCAGCACCAGACAAGGCCCGTGCAGATGGTGCACGGCCTCCATCTGCGCGTTGTTCAGGGTGTCGGCCACCGGCCGGTTCAGAGGGTGACTCAAGCGCCGGCCGGCCTGTCGAGGTGGATCAGCCACAGCCGCGCCAGCTCGCCCACGCTGCCGGGTGTGGCTTGCAGCGCGCTGAAGGCGGCGCGCGCGGCGTCGCTGCGGCCTGCCAGCACGGCCGCCCAGCCCAGGCGCAGCCGGGCCAGATCGGGCCGCGTGACGCCGCCTTTGGCCAGGCCCTGCTCCACCAGCGCCGCGCCGCGCGCGGCCTGGCCGCTGCCGGCCAGCGCCAGCCCCTGGCCGACGAGCGCATTGCCGCTGGCCGATGGCGCTGGCGCCGCGTCCAGCGTCTTGGCGTCCGCGGCGGCCTGGCGCGTGGCGCTGTCGCGCAGCGCTGCGTCGGTCCCGCCCGACGTGCCCGGCTTGCCGGCCGCTGCGGCGGCGTCCAGCGTGACCTTGGCTTCGCCCGGCAGGCCGGCCTTCAGCGCCAGCTCGGCCAGCGTGGCGTGTTCGGCCGTGCCTTCCAGGCCGCCCACCACGGCGAGCAGCCGGTAGCTGTCGATCTGCAAGGCGGCATCGAAGCCAGGGGCCGATTGCAACTGCGCGATGCGGTCGCGCCAGTACGCCGGCTTGGGGTGGTGGCGCAGCAGCCGCTCGACGGTCTGCTGGTAGCCGGCCTGGTCGCCGGCCTTGTTCTGGCTGCTGGCGAGCAGGCGCAACTGGTCTTCGGCCGGGCGGCGGCCGGCTGCCTCGTCGTCGGCCAGCAGCGCCTGAATCGCGGCAGACGCACCCGCCCAGTCGGCCTGCTGCACCAGCGCGTTGGCCACCAGGCGGCGCACCTGCGGGTTGCTGCCGCCTTCTTGCGCATAGCGCCGGCCGAAGGCCACCGTGCGCGCATAGTCCTTCAGCCGGTAGCTGGTGCCGACCAGCCCTTCGATGATGGCCCTGGCCTGCGCACCTTGCAGCCGGCCGCTGGCCAGCGCGGCCTCGAAAGAGCGCAGCGCAACCTCTTGCTCGCCAGCGCCGGCTGCCGCGCCGCCGCGGAGCTGGTCGAGGATGAAGTTCTCGTACGGCGTGCGCTCTGGTGCCAGCGCTTCGGCCTCGGCCACCTTGGCCAGGGCTTCGCGGAACTTGCCTGCCGACAGCAGGTCGAGCCCGGCGTTGATGGGCGCGGCCAGAGCCGGCCGCACGCTGTCTTGCGTGGCCGCGGAAGCTGCCGGAGCAGGGCCTTGCGCGCGCCCCACGGCGGGCGCCAGGGCAGCAGTGACGGCGGACAGGGCGACCAGCAATGCGGCGCCATTGCGCAGGCGGCGGCTAGGCCGGGCGGTGTGCATCATCTCTTGTCCAGTTCAAACAGCCAGCGCACGGCGAGCGGGAATTCGGCGCGCCAGGCGGCCTCGTTGTGGCGCGCCGCGGGCACGACGTGCAAGCTTAGCGCGGGCGGCGCGCTGCCGGCCGCCAGCAGGGCATGCATGCGCCGCACGTCGTCTTCGACGCCCTCGCCTTCGCTGCCGCCGGCATAGAGGTACAGCCGCGTGTCGGCGCGCGGCGGCGTGGCGCGGGTGCTCTGGTAGGCATGCTCGGAAAACCAGTACGACGGCGACAACAGCCCCGCCTTGCCGAACACCGCGCCATGGCGCAGCACCGCGTGGTGCGAGATCAGCCCGCCCATCGAGCTGCCGATGATGGCCGTGTGCTCGCGCTGCGGCAGCGTGCGCCAGCGCCCGTCAACGAAGGGCTTCACCACATCGACGACGAAGCGCATGTAGGCCACGCCATCGGCCGCGCCGAAGCGCGGGTTGGGCCAGGGGCTCAGCTCGTTGATGCGCAGCGCGCCGCCGTGGTCGATGCCCACCACGATGGCCTGGAAGCCGTGGCTGCGCGAGAGCGCGTCCATGCTCTCGTCCACGCCCCATTCGCCCGCGTAGGCGGTGGCGTCGTCGAACAGGTTCTGCCCGTCGTGCATGTAGATCACCGGGTAGCGCGCGCCGCCGCTGGCGTGTCCCGGCGGCAGATAGACACGCAGCGTGCGCTGGCGGGAGAGGCCGGGCATCTCCAGCGGCGGGCCGATGACGCTGACGGTGCCCGCCGGGGCCGATTGTTCAGCCCACGCCGGCAGCGCCGCGGCGGCGGACAGGCCGGCACCGGCGACGAGCCAGCGCCTGCGCTCACGGTCAGGGCGCGACATAGACCACCGCCGTTCTGGCCGGCACGGTGAAGCTGCCGCTGTCCGCCGCATGGACGGCGGCTGCCGCGCGCTGGTCTGCCGCCGCGGCGGCGCGGTGCACCGGGTGCAGCAGATAGGCCTTGTCTTTCAATGCGGGGATCGCCAGCGTCTGCGCCACGGTATCGACGTTGATCAACACCAGCAGCTCTGCAAAGCCGGCGCCTGCCAGCCCGGTGCCGTCGAGGCTGAAGGCGATCACCGTCGGCACCTGCGCCGGGCCGACGTTGTGAAAGCGCAGCCGCGCTGCCACCGCGTCTGCCGTGCGCAGCCGGAACAGGCTGGAACTGGCGCGGATCTTGAGCAGGTCGGCAAAGGCGTCGCGGGACCAGCGCAACAGCGCAGGTGTCGGCTTGATGGCCGCCGCGTCGGCCAGCAGCGGCTGCATCAGCGGCCAGCTCGCACCGTTGTCGCGCTGTGGCGGCAGGCCGTGGCCGAAGCCGTTGTCCGCCAGGCTCCAGTCGAGCCGGTTGAAGGCATCGCCAGAGTCGTAGCTGTTGCGGTCCATCGACTTGCTGCGCAGGATGTCCTGGCCGGCATGGAAGTACGGGATGCCCTGGCTGAAGGCGACGATGGCCGCGCCCAGCAACTGCACACGGGCGCGGTCTTCCTGCGACGTGGCGCGCGGCAGCTTGAAGACGTTGGCGTCGAACAGCGTCTGGTTGTCGTGGTTCTCGACGTAGTTCACCACCTCGGCCGGCTGGCTTGCATAGCCCGCCGGCTGGTCGCCGTAGGCGATCTGCTCCAGCGCCAGCGTTTCGCCGCGCCAGGTCTGAAGCCGCACGCTGCGCAGGCTGCCGGCCAGCGCCACGCGCACCAGGTCTGCGCTGCGCAGCAGGTCGTCGCGGGTGGCCTTGCCGGCTGCTGCCGCGTTGGGGTCGTAGAACAGGCCGTTGATCCAGCCTTGGTTGCGCAGTTGCGCGATGCCGTCGTCGCCCGCGCCGCCGCCGCGCAGCGCGTCGCGCCCGCGGTCACTGAAGGTGCCGATGCCGCTGCCGCCCAGCGACAACTGCGATGCCTGCACGAAGCGGCGGCCGTCGGCCACCTCGCCGAAGTTCCAGCCCTCGCCGACGATGTCCAGCCGCCGCCCGGTGGCCGCCTGCACGCGGCTGCGCAGTGCTTCCATCACCGCGCGCGGCTGGTGGCCCATCAGGTCGAAGCGGAAGGAGTCGATGCGGTGGTCACGCGCCCAGACCACGGCCGTGTCGATCATCAGCTTGGCCATCATGCGGTGCTCGGTGGCGGTGTTGTCGCAGCAGGTGGAGCGTTCCACCGCGCCGACGGCGCCGAGCCGGTGGTAGTAGCCGGGCACCACGCGGTCGAGCACCGAGCGGGCGTCCTGGCCGGACGCCACCGTGTGGTTATAGACCATGTCCATGCCCACGCGCAGGCCGGCGGCGTGCAGCGCCTGCACCATCTGGCGGAACTCGACGATGCGATCCGCGCCGTTGGCCGCGTTGCTGGCATAGCTGCCCTCGGGTGCGCCGAAATGCCAGGGGTCGTAGCCCCAGTTGAAGCAGTCGCGCGCGGCCGAGGCCACCACGGCGGCCTGTTGCGCGGTGCCGTCCGGCGCGCCACTCACTTCGGGCGTCAGTTCAGGCGTCAGTTCGGGAGTCAGGCAGCCGCTTTCCGGCACGGTGGCGAAGTCGAACACCGGCAGCAGATGGATGTCGGTCACGCCCGCTGCGGCCAGCGATTTGAGATGGCGCATGCCGTTGGAGCCGGCCTCGGTGAAGGCGCCGTACTTGCCGCGCAAGGCCGGGCTGACGGTGGTGTCGCCGATGGAAAAGTCGCGCACATGCAGTTCGTAGATGACCATCTCGGTGGGCGCGGCCAGCGGCGGCGGCGCCGGGTGCGTGTCCCAGCCGGCGGGCTTGAGCGCCGGTGCGTCGAGCCGCAACACCACGCTGTGCCGGGAGTCGGCGTCCAGGCTCACGGCATAGGGGTCGGTGACGCGGTTGCGCACGATGCCGGCGCCCGGCACCGCCACATCCACGAGGTAGCTGTAGCTGGCGCCCGACAGGTCCGCCGGCCGGCGCAGCGCCCACGCGCCGGTGCGCGCGTCGCGCTGCATAGCCAAGGCCTGCGTCGCCCGGCCGTCTGCATGCAGGCACAAGGCCACGCGCTGCGCGGTGGGCGCCCAGAGACGGAAACTGGTGCGGACCTTGGTGCCGACGGTGATGCCGACAGTCGTGCGGATGGGCGCCACGGTCGCGCCCAGGTCGGGCAGCGCTTCGGCGGCGGCGTACAGGTCGTCCAGCGCCGCGGCGGCTTGCAGCCGGGTGGCGCGCAGCACGCGGCCCTGGCCGTCCAGTTGCACCAGCAGCGTCTGGCCGCGCAGCAGTGCCGGCAGGCGCTTCGCGGCGGCAGGGGTCAAGGCCATGTCCAGCCCCGCGCCGACCCAGCGGAACTGCTGCGCCAGGGCCGGCGGTGGCGCTTGCGGCGCCAGCGGCAACAGCGTGTCGGCAGCGCGCAACGCCTGGCCGGGATGAGCCTGAAGCGCGGCGGTGGCCGAGTGCGCCAGCACGAAGCGGCTGCCCGGCGTGGCGCCCACCTCCGGCCAGCGGATGTGGCGCCCATCCAGCCAGACGGCGCGCGCGTCGCCGGCCGGCATGGCGGCGGCATGCAGCACGCTGGACGGAGCGGCAGCGTCGCAAGCGTCTTGCAGCCCCGCCGCGAAGGCAGAAGCACTGGCGCACAGCAGCGCGCAGATCAGGCCGGTCGGGATGGTGCGCGGATTCACCGCCGCCATGGTATCGGAGCAAAACTACGGCGCCAAGCGCAACGCGGCAGCAGACCAAGAAGCCATCTTGCCTTGGTAGTTCCGTCAATTGATCGCGTGGAAGTAACTGGACTACATTCCCGCCATGAAACGCAGCCCCTGCCTTGCGCTGGCCCTGGCTTGCGCCGGCGCCGCCTTCGCGACAGGTCCGGCAGCGGCGCCGGACTTGTCGCCGGTGCCGCAGCGCAGCGGCGGCCCGGCGCTGCCGGCACACTGGCAGCATGGCGCCTTCATGGAAATCTTCGTCCGCGCCTACCAGGACAGCGATGGCGACGGCATCGGCGACCTGAAAGGCCTGACCAGCCGGCTCGACTACCTGCGTGACCTGGGCGTCACCGGGCTCTGGCTGATGCCGGTGACAGCCAGCGCCGACCATGACCACGGTTATGCCACCACCGACTTCCGGGCCATCGAGCCGGCTTACGGCACGCTGGCCGACTTCGACGAACTGCTGCGCCAGGCGCGCCGCCGCGGCATCGGCGTGGTGATCGACTACGTGATCAACCACAGCGCTGCGCAGCACCCCTTGTTCGTCGATGCGCTCACCGGGCCGGCCAGCCCCTTTCGCGACTGGTACCTGTGGGCCGACGACCCACCGCCAGGCTGGACCATCTGGGACAAATACCCCTGGTACCACGCCGCTGCCCAGCCCTGGCTGTTCAAGGGCGACGTCAAAGAGATGCCGCTGGCGCCGCCGGGCAGCAAGGGCTTCTACTTCGGCACCTTCGGGCCGCACATGCCCGACTTCAACCTGCGCAACCCGGCCGTGCTGGACTACCACTTCAGCAGCCTGCGCTTCTGGCTCAACCGCGGTTTGGGCGGCTTCCGGCTCGACGCAGTGCCGCACATGATCGAGAACAACGCCACCGACTGGAACGACCAGCCTGAAAGCCGCCGGCTGACGAAGGAATTGCAGACGCTGGTCAAGCGCTACCCGGGCCGCACCGTCGTCTGCGAAGCCACCGCCGCGCCCGACGACTACGGCGCCGACAGCGTCTGCGGCGGCGCCTTCGCCTTCGGCTACACCCAGCACTTCGTGAAGGCAGCGCAGGGCGACGCGGCGTCGGTGCAGCAGCTCGCGGCCTACTACCGCACGGCGTCGCCCAACATGGCCACTTTCGTCTCCAACCACGACATCTTCGCCGGCCGCCGCCTCTGGGACCAGGTGGCCGGCGACATGGCGCAGTACCGGCTGGCCGCTGCCGGCTACCTGCTGCAACCCGGCACGCCCTACATCTACTACGGCGAAGAGATCGGCCAGGCCGGCACCGCGCTGCCGGACGACGGCCAGTTGCGCTCGCCGATGAGCTGGGCGGCCGACCGGACAGCGCAACCCAGCGCAGCCGGCTTCAGCAGCGGCGCGCCGTTCCGGCCCGTCTCGCCCAACGCGGCCACGCACAACGTGGCGGCAGAGCGCGCCGACCCGGCCTCCATCCTGGCGTTCTACAAGGCGATGCTGAAGCTGCGCAACACGCGGCCTTCCATCGCGCGCGGCAGCTTCGAGGCGTCTTTCGCAGACGGCCTGCTGCTGGGCTACCAGCGCCGGCTGGGCGCAGAAGGCACGCTGGTGCTGCTGAACTACGGCAGCAGCGCCGTCGAAGCTGCGGTGCAGGGCCTGCCGCCGCGCGCCCGGCTGTCGGCGCTGTACCCTGCGCGCGGCCGGCAGGCCGTGGCCGACGCAGCCGGTGCCGCCACGCTGGCGGTGCCGGCGCAGTCGGTCGCGGTGTTCGACATCGGCCGCCGGCCGCCGCGATGAAAGGTGTGACGTGGCAGACGTGAAGCTGGTGAAGGTGCAGAAGTCCTACGGCGACGTGCATGTGCTGCGCGACATCGACCTGGAGGTGCGCGACGGCGAGTTCATGGTCTTCGTCGGCCCCAGCGGCTGCGGCAAAAGCACGCTGCTGCGCACCATCGCCGGGCTGGAAGACATCACCGGCGGCACGCTGTCCATCGGTGGCCGCGTGGTGAACGACGTGCCGCCTGCCGAGCGCGGCATCGCGATGGTGTTCCAGAGCTACGCGCTTTACCCGCACATGGACTTGTTCGAGAACATGGCTTTCGGGCTGCGCCTGGCCAAGCTGCCCAAGGCCGAGATCGACAGCGCCGTGAACAACGCGGCGAAGATCCTGCACATCGAGCACCTGCTCAAGCGCAAGCCGAAAGACCTGTCCGGCGGCCAGCGCCAGCGCGTGGCCATCGGCCGCGCCATCGTGCGCAAGCCCGAGGTCTTTCTGTTCGACGAGCCGCTGTCCAACCTGGACGCAGCGCTGCGCGTGAAGATGCGCTACGAGTTCGCCAAGCTGCACGAAGATCTGAAGACGACGATGGTCTATGTCACGCACGACCAGGTCGAGGCGATGACGCTGGCAGACCGCATCGTGGTGCTGTCGGCCGGCCGCATCGAGCAGGTGGGCTCGCCGCTCGAACTGTACGAACACCCGCGCAACCTGTTCGTTGCCGGCTTCATCGGCAGCCCGAAGATGAACTTCATCGCCGCCACGCTGGTGGACGGCAGTGCGGCGCACGCCACGGTGCGGCTGGCGAGCGGCGGCCTGGTGCGCTGCGACGTCGATGCCGCAGCAGCACGGCCCGGCGACGCGTTGACGCTGGGCGTGCGGCCGGAGCACTTCGTCCTCAGCGCCGGGGAGGAGGTGCAGAACACGCTGGACACCGAGGTCACCTTCGTCGAATCGCTGGGCAGCAGCACGCAGGCCTATTGCAGCTTTCCGGGAGTGGAAGACGCGCTGACCTGCGAGCTGGATGGCCGCGTGCGCACCCGTGCCGGCGACACTCTGCGGCTGCTGGCGCCGGCCGACAGCTGCTACCTGTTCGACGCCGCCGGCCTGGCCTTGCCGCGCCACCTGCGCGGCAACGAGACGCTGGCCGCCTGATGCGCTTCATGCGCTTCATGCGCTTCATGCGCTCGATGCGCCTGCGGTCCGCCGCGCTGGCGCTGTGCGCGGCCTGCGCGCTGCCCGCGGCGCGCGCCGACGAGCCGCTGACGCTGCTGGTCTGGATCAACGGCGACAAGGGCTACAACGGCTTGCAGAAGGTGGGCGATGCCTTCACCAGGACATCCGGCGTCCGCGTGGTGGTGCAGCACCCGGAAGGCGCGCCCGACAAGTTCCAGGCGGCGGCCGCGGCCGGCAAGGGGCCGGACATCTTCTGCTGGCCGCACGACCGCGTCGGCGAATGGGCCAAGGCCGGGCTGGTGGTGCCGATCAAGCCGCCGCGCCGGGTGCGCGACGCGATCGACGACGCCGCCTGGCGCGCCTTCACCTACCGCGGCCAGGTCTGGGGCTACCCGCTGGCCATCGAGGCCATCGGCCTGATCTACAACAAGGCGCTGGTGAAAACGCCGCCGGCCAGCTTCGACGAGGTGATCGCGCTCGACAGGCAGCTCGCCCCGCAGGGCAAGAAGGCCATCCTCTGGGACTACAACAAGGCCTTCTTCTCGTGGCCCTTGCTGGCCGGCCCGGGCGGGTATCTGTTTGCGCGCGACGCCAGCGGCGACTACGACCCGCGGCGGGTGGGCGTGAACAACGCCGGTGCCTTGCAGGGCGCGCAGATGCTGGACCGCCTGCTGCGCGAAGGCGTGATGCCCAAGGGCGCGCGCTATGCCGAGATGGAAGGCCAGTTCAACCGCGGCCAACTGGCGATGATGGTCAGCGGCCCGTGGGCCTGGGACAACGTCAGGAAGAGCGGCATCGACTTCGGCGTGGCGCCGCTGCCCGGCATCGGCGGCAAGCCGGGCAAGCCCTTCGTCGGCGTGCTGGGCTGCATGGTCACCGCGCCCAGCCGGTTGAAGGACGTGGCGCGGGAGTTCATCGAAAACCACCTGCTGCGCGTGGAGCAGCTCAAGACCGTGTCGGCCGACGTGCCGCTGGGCACACCGGCCAACAAGGCCTACTTCGCCGAGCTGGCCGGCAACGCCAACATTCGCGCGACGATGGACAACGCGCGCAACGGCGAACCCATTCCCAACATCCCCGAGACCGGCCGCTTCTTCCCCGCGATGGACGCCGCGCTGGAGGCCATCACCAACGGCCGGCAAAGCCCGAAGGACGCGCTGGACGGCGCAGCCGCACGCATGTTGAGCCAATGAGGGCCGCGGTCGCCCTGCTGTCGTCGCTGGCCTTGCTGTGGCTGGTGTTCACGATGTTCAGCGCCGGCCAGCCGCTGTGGGCCACCGGCGTGCTGGCGCTGGGGGCCAGCGCCGTGTGGGTCTATGCGTCGGCGCGCACGGTGGCGGCGCGCTACCTGTTCCCCGGCGTGGCCGGCATGCTGGTGTTCGTCGCCTTTCCGCTGCTCTACACGGTGCAGATAGCCTTCACCAACTACTCGTCGAGCAACCTGCTGGCCTTCGAACGCGCGCGCAGCTACCTGCTCGACCAGAGCGTGGTCGATGAAGAGCGGGCACTGGGCTTCACGCTGCACGCCGAAGGCAGCGCCTTCCGGCTGGTGCTGGCGCCGCAGGAGGGCTCTGCCGCTGGCGGCAGCTTCGTCTCGCCGCCGCTGGACCTGGGCAAGCCCGTTGCTCTCGACGCAGCAGCCGTGACCATGCAGCCGCTGGCGCCGGGCCAGCGCTTCAGTGCCGCGCTACCGCTGCGCGAGGTGCTGCAACTGCGCAGTGCGCTGCTGCCGCTGCAACTGGCGCTACCGGGCGGCGCCCTGCTGCGCTATGCAGGCGTGCGCGAGTTCGGCCCCATCGAGCCGCTGTGGACGGCCGGCGCCGACGGCAGCCTGACGCAGCGCGCCACCGGGCTGGTCTTCCGGCCGAACGACACGACGGGCTTCTTCGAGACCGCGGACGGGCAGCGCATGCAGCCCGGCTACAAGGTGGGCATCGGCCTGGCCAACTACAGCCGCATGCTGCTGGACGCCGACTTCCGCGGCCCCTTCATCCAGATCTTCGTCTGGACCGTGATCTTCGCCGGCCTCACGGTGCTGTTCTCCACCGTCCTCGGCATGGCACTGGCGGTGCTGCTGAACTGGGAAGCGCTGAAGTACCGCACGCTGTACCGCACGCTGCTCTTCCTGCCGTATGCGGTGCCGGGCTTCATCTCGATCCTGGTGTTCAAGGGCTTGTTCAACCAGAACTTCGGCGAGATCAACGGCATCCTCGATGCGGTCTTCGGCGTGCGCCCGGCCTGGTTCGCCGACCCGCTGCTGGCCAAGGTGATGATCCTGATCGTCAACACCTGGCTGGGCTACCCGTACATCATGGTGTTGTGCACCGGGCTGATCAAGGCGATCCCGGGCGACCTGTACGAAGCCTCGGCGCTGGCCGGCGCCAAGCCGCTGACCAACTTCTTCAAGATCACCGCACCGCTGATCGCCCGGCCGCTGACGCCGCTGCTGATTTCGGCCTTCGCGTTCAACTTCAACAACTTCGTGCTGATCTCGCTGCTGACCGACGGCCGGCCCGACTACCTGAACACCAAGCTGCCGGCAGGCACCACCGACATCCTGGTGTCCTACACCTACCGCATCGCGTTCACCGACTCGGGCCAGAACTTCGGCCTGGCAGCGGCGATCTCGACGCTGATCTTCTTCATGGTTGCGCTGATGTCGCTGGCGCAGCTCCGCATCGCGCAGAACAGCGCCGCCAAGAGGTAGCACCGCATGCCCATCGTCACCGGCAAGAGCCAACGCTGGCGCGTCGTCGGCGCCCATGCGGCGCTGTGGCTGCTGATCGCCGTCACGCTGTTCCCGCTGCTGGCGGTGCTGTCGATCTCATTGCGGCCGGGCAACTTTTCCACCGGCAGCCTGGTCCCGCGAGAGATCAGCTTGGAGCACTGGAAGCTGGCGCTGGGCATCGCCTACACCGGCGCCGACGGGCAGTTGGTGACGCCGCCCTTCCCGGTGCTGCTGTGGCTGTGGAACTCGATCAAGATCGCCACCGTCTCGGCACTGCTGATCGTGGCCATCTCCACCACCGCCGCCTATGCCTTCGCGCGGCTGAAGTTCCGCAACAAGACCGCGCTGCTGAACAGCATGCTGCTGCTCCAGATGTTTCCGGTGGCGGTGGCGCTGGTGGCCATCTACGCGATCTTCGAGAGCATCGGCCAGGCGGTGCCCTGGCTGGGCATCGAGACGCATGCGGGGCTGGTGGTCGCCTACCTGGGCGGCGTGGCGATGCATGTGTGGACGATCAAGGGCTACTTCGAGACCATCCCGGTGGAGATCGAGGAGAACGCCAAGGTCGATGGCGCGACGCACTGGCAGGCCTTTCGCCGCGTGCTGCTGCCGATGGCGGTGCCGATCCTGATGGTGGTCTTCGTGCTGGCCTTCATCGGCGCGATCATCGAGTACCCGGTGGCCTCGGTGCTGCTGCGCGAAGAGCCCAACCTCACGCTGGCGGTGGGCTCCAAGTTCTATCTCTACGACCAGAAGTACCTGTGGGGCGACTTCGCCGCCGCGGCCGTGCTGTCGGGCCTGCCGATCACGCTGGTCTTCCTTGCCGCACAGCGCTGGATCGTCTCGGGCCTGACGGCAGGCGGCGTGAAGGGCTAGCTGCCCGGCGCGGACAGCGCCACGCCGCCGCCGTCCCCGCCACGCAGCGGCGCCACGGCGCCGCTGCGTGGCAGGCGGATCGTGAACACCGTTCCGCCCGCTTCCGACGATGCGACGCTGATCGCCCCGCCATGGCCGCGCACGATCTCGCGCACGATGAAAAGCCCGAGCCCCATGCTGGTCTTGGAGCGCTCGTGCGGCTCGGCCACCGCACTGGGCGCCTGGATCAGCGGCTCGAAGATCACCTGCAACGCGTCGGCGGCAATGGGGCGCCCGGCATTCGCGATGGTCAGCACCACCTCCGGCCCGGCCTCCTGCGCCGCCATCGCGATGGGCTGGCTGCGGTCACCGTGCTGCACGGCGTTGTTGAGCAGGTTGGACAATGCCTGCTGAAGCCGGGGGACATCGCCCTCGACCCACAAGCTCCCGGTGATCGAGAGCGAAAACGCCTGCCCGGGGTTGCTGGCACGCACCGCATCCAGCGCTTCCTCGCACACCGCCGCCAGGTCGCAGGCAGCGCGGTTGATCGGAATGCCGCCACCGAGCCGCGTGCGGGTGAAGTCGAGCAGGTCCGTGATCAGCGCGTTCATCGACTTGGCCGCGCGCCCGATGCGCAGCGCCGCGTTGAGCCGCGCCGCCTCCGACAGGCCAGGGCGTGACAGCAGCGTGTTCGACATGCTGATGCCGGACAAGGGGCCGCGCAGGTCATGCCCGAGCACGGCAAGAAACATGTCGCGCGAGGCCTCCACGCCGGCCGAGTAGCTCTGCACCGACTCTGCCAGCGCCTGGTCGATGCCTTCGTTGAAGCGGGCGATCTCCTCGATGGAGGCGCTGGTGTCGCTGCGTTGCGACTGCCGCCACAGCGCCAGCACGCTGGCCCGCATGGCGCGGAACTCGGCCACCAGTTGCACCAGGTCGAAGCCGGCGATCTGGCGCAGCGCGCCATGGGTTGCGGCGGCCGTCGGCGTTTCGTCATCCGGCGCGTCAGCGCCCTTGGACTTGGCGGATCGCTCGCTTTCCGACTGCCCTGTGTCCATCTCCTGCGCAATGGCGAGCAGGATGCCGCGGCCATGGTCGCGCAGCGCAAGATCGGTCATCGTTCTGGCCGATGGCAGCATCGTCCGGGCGAAGCTCGCCCACTCGGCGACGATCTGGTCGATGTTGCCTTGGATAAAAGCGCTGAGTTTCATGCGGGTCTTGACAGGAGCGATCCTGCGAGACCGGCACTGTAGTGGAACACAGCGGCCGACGGGGTGTGGCCCCGACGGCGCTGCTGCACGCGTGCTGCTTGCCGCTGCTCAGAACTTGTAGTTGGCGCCCAGCAGGTACGAACGCCCCCACTTGATGTACTCCAGCGGCCGGTCCTTGCTGCCGGCGTAGGTCTGGTAGGCGGCGTCGCGCAGGTTGTTCACCTGCAGCAGCAGCCCCAGGCCCTTCAGGCTGCCGTCGCCGAAGTTGTAGCCCACCTGTGCGTCGAGGATGTTCTCGCCCACCACGTAGCGCAGCGTGCGGTTGCCCGCGAAGTTGCCGATCTCGCCGATGAAGTCGGACCGGCGGCGCTGGCTGATGCGCGCCTCGAAGCCCGACATCTCGTAGTAGGCCGTCAGGTTGGTGACGCGCTTGGACAGCCCGGGCAGCGTGATGTCGCCCGAGCCCACGCTGCTGGCGCTGTCCGGGTCACGCACCTTGATGTTGCTGTTGGTGAAGCTGGCGCTGGCCACGATGCCGAAGCCGTTGAGCACCGGCGTCAGCATGTTCAGCGGCAGCGACGCCGACAGCTCCAGCCCCGACAGCTTGCCGCCGTTGCCGTTGAACGGCGCGGTGTAGGTGCCGGTGGGCAGGGCCGCAGGGCTGCCGGGCGGCGGCACATAGCCGGCGGTGAACTTCGAGAAGTCGTAGTTGTCGCGCGTCTGCGTGTAGATGTAGGTCTTGAGGTTCTTGTAGAAGCCGGCGGCTGCCACGTAGGCCTTGGTGCCGAAGTACTTCTCGTACGAGATGTCCAGCGCATCGGCGCGCCACGGGTCGAGCTGCGGGTTGCCGCCGCTGGCGCCCGGCTTGCCGGTGGCCGAGTCGATGCCGAAGTCGAGCGCCGAGCGCAACTGGTCCACACGCGGGCGCGCCACCTGACGTGCCAGCGCCAGCCGCACGGTCTGGTCGTTGCTCAGGCCGAAGGCCAGGTTCACGCTCGGCAGCACATCGGTGTAGGTCTTGCCGTCGTTCACAGGCTTGACCTGGCTGCCGGCGGGCGCCGCGTTGTCGAAGTACTTGGAGTTCGAGCCCTGGTCCACGTTCTGCACCTGGATGCCGACGTTGCCGCGCAAGTCCACGCCACCCAGCTTGCTGTCGATGTTGGCCTTGAAGAACGCGGTGGCGATCTTTTCATCGACGTTCCAGGCCTTGGAGATCAGGTAGCCGGCTGCCGTCTCGCTGGGCGCGAAGGTCATGTAGCGCGCGACGGCGGCGGGCACGTTCCACGCCGGGATGGTGCCGACGCCGGAGAAGCCCAGGTTCACCGGCGCGTATTGCAGATCGGACGCGATGGCGGTGTCGCCCTGCGCGCCGACATTGATGTTGCCTTCGGGCTGGCGCTTCTTCTTCGCGCGGTCGGCGTAGTTCAGGCCCACCTCGACGTCGGAGAAGGTGGTGGCAAACGTCTCCGGCACCGGGAAGGTGGCCGTGAGCTTGGCGCTCTTCAGCTCGTCCTCGACATGCGGCACCTTGCCGTAGCCCGAGCCGTAGATGGTGCCGCGCAGCAGCAGCTTGCTGGGGTCGGAGTAGCTGCGGCCTGGCGTCAGCGTGGGGAAGCCGCCGGTGGCGTAGTTCAGCGCCACCGAGTCGAGCGACGGCACCGGCGTGAGCTGGGTGTTGTTCTCGAGGCTCAGCTCGTCGCGCTTGGCCTTGGAGTAGCTGAGGTCGGCCACCACTTTGGCGCCGGCCACCTTGAAGGCGTTGTTGAGGCCGATCGCGTTGATCTTGTCTTCACGGTCGTTGTACATGCCGCGCACCAGCGGATACAGCCCGCTGGCCACGCCGCTGGTCAGCGTCTTGTTGGCGTTGACGGTGGTGCCGGTGTAGGCCAGCCCGGGCGTGAAGCCGCCGTTGTAGTCGCCCAGGTTCACCTCGAACTGGTTGGCCGTGTCGGTCTTGGTGAACTTGGAGGTGTAGAGGTCCAGCACCGCCGTCCAGTCCTTCGACGCGCGCCATTCCACCGCGGCCATCAGCCCGTCGCGCTTGTTGACGCCGCTGCGCGCCAGCGCCTTGATGCCGTCGGACGCAAAGGTGCCTGCCGGCAGGCCCGGGCGCGCGTCGTTCTTCCACGGCTCGTACAGGCCCACCTGGTGCTCCAGCACCGGCGTTTCGAGGTGGGCATAGCCCAGCACCACACCCACCGTGCGGTTCACGAACTGGTCGATGTAGCTCACGCTGAAGCGGTTGCCGGTGGCCTTGGCGTCGGCGATCGAGCCCAGCGAGTTGCGCTCGAAGCGGCCGTTGACAGAGAACACGCGGCTGCCGAAGTTCAGCGGCCGCACCGTCTGCATGTCCAGCGTGCCCGACAGGCCCTGGCCGATCAGCCCCGCGTCCGGCGTCTTGAAGACGGTGACGTTGCTCAGCAGCTCCGACGGGTACTGGTCGAACTCCACGCTGCGGTTGTCGCCGGTGCTGACGAGTTCGCGCCCGTTGAGCAAGGTGGTGGCGAAGTCGGGCGACAGACCGCGCACGCTGATGACCTGCGCGCGGCCGGCCACGCGCTGCGCCGACAGGCCCGGCAGCCGCGCGATGGATTCGGCGATGCTGGTGTCGGGCAGCTTGCCGATGTCTTCGGCATTGACCGACTCGACGATGTTGTCGGCGTTCTTCTTGACGCTGATGGCGCTTTCGATGGCGCCGCGGATGCCGGTGACGGTGATGGTCTGCGCTGCGTCCTGCGCCTGCGCTGCGGCCGTCACCAGCAACAGCACGGCGCCGGCCGTGGCCGTCAGCCCGCCGCCTGCAATGGAGCGGAAAGGCCGGACGGACCGGCAGTGGCTCAGGCTCTGGCGCTGCGAAATTCTTGCTTCGTTCACGGGTTTGTCTCCTCTGAATCGGTCGCAATTTGTACCAAAACTAGCTGAATGGCGAACCCGACGTAAACCCTAGGTCACGCAAAGGTGTCTGTCTGCAACGACATCGTGAGCAATTTTGCTAGCTGAATGTGACTCTGCGTCGGTGGTCTGCGATTGCAGGCACGGCGTTCCAAGTAGTACAACTACACGATGCCACGATCAAATCCCGGACTGCCGCGCCTGGCCTGCGCCGCGTTGCTGGCGCTGTGCAACGTCGGCGCCACGGCTGCCCCCGGGCGGCTGCATGTGCCGTCGCCCGACTGGCGCGACCAGATCCTCTACTTCGTGCTGACCGACCGCTTTGCCGATGGCGCCCTGGCCAACAACGACCAGGGCGCTGGCGAGTTCGCGGCCGGGGTGCGCTCGCGCTACAACGGCGGTGACCTGCGCGGCGTGCAGCAACGGCTGGACTACATCCGCGGCCTGGGCGCCACCGGCGTGTGGATCACGCCGCCGGTGGCCAACCAGTGGCTGGACATGCAGGCCGCCGACAGCGGCTACGCCGGCTACCACGGCTACTGGGCCGAGAACTTCATGCAGGTGGACAAGCACCTGGGCACGCTGGCCGACTACCAGCGCCTGTCCGGGGCGCTGCACCGCAAAGGCATGGTGCTGGTGCAGGACATCGTGCTCAACCACACCGGCAACTTCTTCGGCTACAGCGGCGGCTGGGACGCAGGCGACCCGGCGCGCTTCTACACGCCCAACGCAGGCTCGCGGGCGGTGCCGCGGCCGACGCAAAGCCCGTTCGACCTGAACGACCCTCGGGACCCGCGCGCCCGCGCCGCGGCGATCTACCACTGGACGCCGGACGTCGTCGATTTCGGCGACACCGAGCAGATGCTCAACCGCCAGATGGCCGGCCTGGACGACCTGAACACCGAGAACCCGGCCGTGCGGCGGGCGCTGCGCAAGAGCTACGGCCACTGGATCAGCGCGGTGGGCGTCGATGCCTTTCGCGTCGATACGGCGTTCTACGTGCCGCCCGAGACATTCGCCGACTTCCTGCACGCGCGCGACCCGCTCGCGCCGGGCATCGCCGAGGTGGCGCGGCGCAGCGGGCGGCGCAGCTTCTACGTCTTTGGCGAAGGCTTCGCCATCGACAAGCCCTTCGACGACACGCAGGCGCGCCGCATCGACAGCTACATGACCGGCAAGGACGGCAAGCCGCTGCTGCCGGGAATGCTGAACTTCCCGCTGTACGGCGCGCTGAACGCCGTCTTTGCCGGCGGCCGGCCGACGGCCGAACTGGCGCACCGCATCGGCAGCATGGTGACGCTGCACGCCCGGCCGCACCTGATGGCCAACTTCGTGGACAACCACGACGTGGACCGCTTCCTGGCCGCAGGCAGCCAAGCCGGCCTGCAACAGGCCTTGCTCGCGATGATGACGCTGCCCGGCATCCCGGTGCTG
Source organism: uncultured Rubrivivax sp. (assembly GCA_964244245.1). Lineage (GTDB taxonomy): Bacteria > Pseudomonadota > Gammaproteobacteria > Burkholderiales > Burkholderiaceae_C > Rubrivivax. The sequence continues at coordinate 106,987 of CAXTHW010000018.1, forward strand.
TACTACGGCACCGAGCAAGGCTTCACAGAAAGCCGCGGCGCGATGTTCGCTGCCGGCTGGGCCAGCGGCGGGCGCGACCACTACGACACCGCCGCGCCGCTGTACCGCGCCATTGCCCAGATGAGCGCGCTGCGCAAGCGCCACCGGGCCTTCAGCCGCGGCACGCCGCAGGTGCTGCACGGCAATGCCGCCGGCCCGGGCGCCATCGCCTGGCGCACGGCGTACCAGGGACAGACGATGCTGGTGGCGCTGAACTCGGCCGACGGCGACAGCCTGCTCGACAACGTCGCCACCGGCCTGCCCGCGGGCACGCTGCTGCGCGGCGTGTACGGCCTGGCGGGCCGGCCGGCGGACGTGGTGGTGGGCGCGGGCGGGCGCATCAGCCTGCCGCTGCCAGCGCGTGCCGGGCTGGTGTGGCGGGCCGCAGGCAGGGCCGGCGCGGCTGGTACCGCCACAGCCACCGCCACCGCCAAACCTGCCGCCACGCTCACGCTCGACCCGCTGCCCGCAGCGCCTGTCAACGGCGACTTCAGCGTCGGCGGCAGCGCCCGTGGCCTGGACACGCTGCACCTGGTGGTGGACGGCGCGCTGGCCGGCGCACAGCGCGTGACGCCGGGCGCCGACGGCCGCTGGCAAGCCACCGTGGACAGCAGCCGCATGGCCGACGCCAGCACCCGGCACAGCGTGGTGGCTTGGGGCCCGGCGCAGGGCCTGGCCTCCGAGGCCGGCAGCTTCCGCGTCGAGCGCGCCTGGCAGCCGCTGGCCGAGCTGGCCGACCCGGAGGGCGACGACAACGGCCCCGCCGGCCGCTACCGCGCCCCCACCGACCCCGGCTACGCGGAGCTGCACCCGATGGACCTGCGCCGCGTTGCCGTCGCCGGTGCGGGCGGGGCGTTGAAAATCGACCTCCAGATGCAGCAGATCAGCACCCGCTGGAGCCCGCCCAACGGCTTCGACCATGTCGCCTTCACCGTCTTCATCCAGCTCCCCGGCCGCGACGGCGGCGCCACGGTGATGCCTTTGCAGAACGGCAGCCTGCCGGCGGGGATGCGCTGGCATCTGCGGCTGCGCGCGCATGGCTGGTCGAACGCGCTGTTCAGTGCCGATGGCGCGTCGGCCGACAACGAAGGCAGGCCCGTGGCGCCCGGCGCGGCGCTCAGCGTGGACAAGGCGGCGCGCACCGTCAGCTTCGTGCTGCCGGCAGCCGCGCTGGGCGGGGCGGCGTCGCTGTCCGGGGCGAAGATCTACGTCACCACCTGGGACTACGACAGCGGCTACCGCCCGCTGGCCGCCACGCCGGGCAACAATGCCTTCGGCGGCGGCGACCCGGTCGCCGACCCCAAGGTGATGGACGACAGCGCAATCATCGTCTTGCCGTGACGCCGCTTCCCCGCCCGCGGCTGCTGGCGATTGCCGCGCCGCTGTGCGCCGAGCTGGGCCTGGGCATCGCCGTCGGGTTGACCGGCACGCTGCTGGCAGCGCGGCTGTCCGACGGCCACGGCGCCGCCTTCGCGCTGGCCAACCACCTGGCGGCGATGCTTTTCATCCTGTTCCGCATCGTCGGCGCCGGCATCGGCGTGGTGGTGGCACAGGCGCTGGGCAGCGGCCGGCGCGATGCCGCCGACGCCGTGGCGCGCGCCACGCTGGGCGCAAGCACCTGGGTCGGCGTCTTCACCGCGCTGCTTGCCCTGGCCGGCGCGCAGCCCTTGATGCGGTGGCTCAACGCACCGGCCGACGTGCTGCCGCTGGCCGCGCCCTTCCTGCAATGGCTGGCCCCGGCGATGCTGCTGGACGCGTGGAACGCGTCGATGGCCAGCGTGATGCGCGCCCATCTGCGCGTGCGCGACACGCTGGCCGTGCTGGCCGTGCTGGCAGTGATGCACGCGCTGCACCTGCTGCTGGCGCTGCTGCTGATGCCGGCGCTCGGCCTGCCCGGCTTCGCGCTCGCGTTGACGGCCAGCCGCGCCGCCGGCCTGGCGCTGCACCTGCTGCTGTGGCGCCGGCGGCTGCATCTGGCGCCGCGCGCGGCAGACTGGTGGCGGCTGCCGCGCGACGCACTGGGCGCGGTGCTGCGCATCGGCCTACCGGGGGCGGCGGAGAACATCGCCTACCGGCTGTCCTTCATGGTCAGCGTGGCGGTGGCCGGCCACCTGGGCGCGCAGGCGCTGGCCACCCAGGCCTACACGCTGCAGATCACCTACTTCGTGCTGCTGGCGGGGCTGGCGACCGGCTTGTCGGTGGAGCTGGTGGTGGGCCATCTGGTGGGCGCGGGCCGCCTGCACGAGGCGCACCGGCTGGTGCGGCGTGCCCTCGGCTGGGGCCTGGTGGCCAGCGTGGTGGTGGCCGGCTCGGCGGCACTGGCCGGGCCGTGGCTGCTGAGCCGTTTCACGCAGGACAGGGAGATCGTCGCCGCAGGCGCGGTGCTGCTGTGGTGGACGGTGCTGCTGGAGCCGGGCCGCACCTTCAACCTGGTGGTGATCAACGCGCTGCGCGCTGCCGGCGACGCCCGCTTTCCGGTGCTCGCGGGGGCCGCGTCGATGCTCTTCATCCTGGCCGGCGGGAGCTGGCTGCTGGGCGACGTGTTGGGCCTGGGCCTGGTGGGCGTGTGGATCGCCTACGCAGCCGACGAGTGGCTGCGCGGGCTGGTCATGTGGGCGCGCTGGTCACGCCACGGCTGGGTGCCGCACGCACGTGCCGCGCACCGGCGGCTGCGGCGCTCAGGCGGGGTGGCGCAGCCCGGGTAGCCGCTGCGACAGCGGCGGCGCCGCCAGGCCGCCGGCCAGGCGCTGGTCGTGCCGGTAGCCGGCTGTCGCCTGCACCGCCCAGTGGCTGCGGCCGAAGGCCTGTTGCAGGGCCAGCACGATGCGGTCGAAGGTGTGGCCTTCGTCGGCATTGCTGTCCATGTGCAGCACGCCCGGCTGCGGCTGCTGCACCAGGCCGAGCAAGGCCGCCACGGTGTCGTCCATGAAAGAGCAGGCCGGCCGCCACACGGTGCTGGCCGCCACGTGCCCTTCGCGCGCCTGCCAGCCGTCGAGCTGCACCAGCATGTTGTTGCCCTGCGCTGCTGCGTCGATCTGCCAGCCGATGCGCAACACGCTGGCTTGCGGGCAAGCCGCCAGCACCGCGTCTTCGCTGGCGATCTTGCTGCGGCCGTAGCCGTCTTGCGCGGTGCGCGCATCCTGCGGCAGGTGCGGGCCGTCGGGCGCATGGTGGAACACCATCGCACTGCTGGTGAAGACGAGCGGCAGCCCATGCGCCGCTGCGTGGCCTGCCAGCAGCGCCGCCCAGGCCACGCTGCCGGTGGCCAGGTGCAGGATGGCATCGGGCCGCTGCGCCGAGAGCCAGCGCCGGCTGGCGTCGGCGTCGTCATCGGGCGGCAGGGCCTGCCGGTCCCAGCCGATGACGTCGATGCCGCGCGCGGTGGCCGCCGCGGCTGCCTTCGGCGCCAGCGTGCCGTTCAGGCCGGTGATGAGCAGCCGCATGCCGCGCGAGGCTCCGCAGTCAGCCCAGTTGCTCGACCGCCAGCGCCGCGCCCGACAGCGCGGCCAGCGTGTCGGTGATGACGGCGGTGGGAATGGCTTCGAGGTAGCTGCGGAAGCGGCCCTTGGCCTCGAAGCGCTCGCGAAAGGCCGACGCGAAGAAGCGCTCGCCCAGCCGCGGCACGATGCCGCCGCCGATGTACACGCCGCCGCGCGCGCCCAGCGTGAGCGCCACGTTGCCGGCAAAGCCGCCGAGCAGCGCGCAGAACACGTCCAGCGTCTGCGCGCACAGCGCATCGGCAGCGCTGCCGGCAGCCGTGCCCTGCTGCACGATGTCTTCGGCGCTCAGGCTGGCCGCGGGCTGCCCCAGCACCTGCGCCACGCCGGCATGCAGCACCGGCAGCCCGATGCCCGACAACAGGCGCTCGGCGGAGACATGCGGGTACTGGCCGCGCACCGCCTGGAGCAGATCGCTCTCGAAGGCGTCGGTGGCGGCCAGCGTGGCATGGCCGCCTTCGCCGGGCAGCGCCAGCCAGCCCTGCGCCGTCTGCACCACGCCGGCCACGCCCAGCCCGGTGCCCGGGCCGATGACGGCCAGCGTGCCCTGCGCGCGCGGCAGCGCGCCATGCGGGCGCAACTGCGCCGCGCCCAGCCGCGGCAGCGACAAGGCCAGCGCCTCGAAGTCGTTGAGCACCAGCAAGGCGTCCAGGCCCAGCGCCGACGCCAGCGCGCTGCGCGAGAAGCGCCAGTGCGAATTGGTCAGATCGACCGTGTCGCCGTCCAGCGCGGTGGCCACCGCAAAGGCAGCACGCCGCGGCACGGCAGGCGCCGCGCTGCCGCAGGAGCGCGGGCCGTTCAAGGATGCCAGATCAGCCAGATAGGCCTGCGCGGCGCTGTCCGGCCCGGCGTGGCCGGCCACTGCCAGGGTGCGCACATGCTGCACGCCGCCAGCAACGCTGTCCACCCAGCCGAAGCGGGCGTTGGTGCCACCGATGTCGGCCACCAGCCAGGGCAGGCCCTGCGCCGTGTCGGCCTTGTGTTCCGTCATCTGCTCGATCCCTTGCGCATGGAGCCCGCCGCGGCGCTCAAAAGTATCAAAACTACATGGTGACAGCAAGAGCAAAAGCCCCCGCCGCGGCCGGGTTGCGCCACCGGGAGCGCGGTTTGCTGTAGTGAAGCTACCTTCTCTGCGTGGGCCCACAATGCAATGCGATGAAAGCACTGGCCAGCCCCCGCATGATTGCCGACATCGGCGGCACCTACGCCCGCTTCGCGCTGGAGACGGCGCCCGGCCGCTTCGAGCACACGCGCTCGCTGCTGTGCGCGGAACATAGCGATTTCCATGCCGCCGTGAGCGCCTACCTGGCCGGGCTGGACGCCGGGCCGCTGGAGCATGCGGCCATCGCCATCGCCAACCCGGTGGAAGGCGACCAGGTGCGCATGACCAACTACCACTGGCAGTTCAGCATCGAGCAGATGCGCGCACGGTTGAACTTGCGCACGCTGGTGGTCGTCAACGACTTCACCGCGCTGGCGATGGCGCTGCCACGGCTGACGCCGCAGCAGCGGCGGCAGGTGGGCGGCGGCCAGGCGCGCGAGCGCAGCGTGGTGGGGCTGCTGGGCGCCGGCACCGGGCTCGGCCTGTCGGGCCTGATCCCTGCGCACGACGGCTGGGTGGCACTGGGCACCGAGGGCGGCCACAGCAGCTTTTCTCCGCGCGACGAACGCGAGATCGCGATCCTGCGCCACGGGCTCACGGAGTTCTCGCATGTCTCTTTCGAGCGCCTGCTGTCCGGCCCCGGGCTGGAGCTGATCCACCGCGCGCTGCGCCAGCGTGCCGGGCTGGCGCCCGACAGCGTGCCGGCGCCCGAGATCACGCGCCGCGCGCTGGACGGCAGCGACCCGTTGTGCCTGGAGACGCTGGACGCCTTCTGCTGCGTGCTCGGCACCGCCGCCGCCAACCTGGCGGTGACGCTGGGCGCCTTCGGCGGCATCTACATCGGCGGCGGTATCGTGCCGCGGCTGGGCGAGCACTTCGACCGCTCGCCGTTCCGCGCCCGCTTCGAGGACAAGGGCCGCTTCAGCGACTACGTCAAGGCGATTCCCACCTTCGTGATCACCGCGGAGCAGGCCACCTTCGTGGGCGCATCGGCCATCCTGGCCGAGCAGTTGCGCGCGCTGGAGGGCAGCGAAGGCGCCACCTTGCTGGGGCAGATCCAGCGGGCCCGGCCGCAACTGTCCACCGCCGAGCGCCGCGTGGCCGACCATGTGCTGGCGCACCCGCGCTCGGCGCTGAACGACCCCATCGCCAGCATCGCCAGGGCAGCTGCGGTCAGCCAGCCGACGGTGATCCGCTTCTGCCGCTCGCTCGGCTGCGAGGGCTTGTCGGACTTCAAGCTGCGGCTGGCGTCGGGCCTGACGTCCACCATCCCGGTCACGCACACCCAGGTGACCGGCGAGGACACGATGCTGGAGCTGGGCGTCAAGGTGCTGGGCAACACCGCGTCGGCCATCCTGCAGGTGCGCGACCACCTCAACCGCGAGACGATCGACCGCGCCATCGACCTGCTCACCGCCGCCGGCCGCATCGAGTTCTATGCCGTCGGCCACTACCGCGTGGTGGCCGACGACGCGCAGTTCAAGTTCCTGCGCTTCGGCGTCTCCAGTGCGTCGTACACCGACCCGCGGCTGCAACTGATGGCGGCCCAGGTGCTGCGGCCATCCGACGTGGCGGTGGTCATCAGCAGCAGCGGGCGCATCGACGACCTGTTGCAGGTGGCCGAGGCCGCCCATGCGCGCGGGGCGGCGGTGGTGGCCATCACCGCCAGCCATTCGCCGCTGGCAAAGAAGGCCGACGTGGCGCTGATCGTCGATCACGTCGAGGACATCGCCACCCATGTGCCGATGGTCAGCCGCATCCTGCATCTGCTGGTCATCGACATCCTTGCCGTCGGCGTGGCGATGCGGCGCGGCGCCGAAGGGATGGCGGCGGTGGTGGCCCCGGCAGGCAGCGCGTTGGACGATGCGCTGGACGACGCCCGGCCCGCGCCGACGCCGCCACTGACGCCGGCCCAGGCGCGCCGCGGCGGCCCCGGCATCAGCACCGCCGGGCCTTTGTCGCGGCTGACCTCACACAGCCGCTGACGGCGGACGTCCGCCGGCTGAAGCCCGCCGGCAGCAGCGCCGATACAATCGGCCTCGCCCGAGGAGCGTTGCAACGGCGGCCGCAAAGCCGCTGCCAGGCTCGGGCCGTCAGCCGCAGGCCAGCACCGTGCGGCGGCATTGCAACGGCGCTCACTCCCACCGCCCGGAGTGAGTTCGCCATGCCCCTGACCCCACCCGCCATGCGCCTGTCCGGCCTGGAGCCCGTCACGCTGGGCGCCGATGCGCTGTTCGTCAACATCGGCGAGCGCACCAACGTCACTGGCTCGCGCGCCTTCGCGAAGATGATCCTCGAAGGCCGCTTCGAAGACGCGCTCGGCGTTGCCCGCCAGCAGGTGGAAAACGGCGCGCAGGTCATCGACATCAACATGGACGAGGCGATGCTCGACTCCGCCGCCGCGATGGAGCGCTTTCTCAAGCTGATCGCAGGCGAGCCCGAGATCGCGCGCGTGCCGATCATGATCGACAGCAGCAAATGGAGCGTCATCGAGGCCGGCCTGAAGTGCATCCAGGGCAAGGGCATCGTCAATTCCATCAGCATGAAGGAAGGCGAGGCCGAGTTCCGCCGCCAGGCCACCCTGGTGCGGCGCTACGGCGCAGCCAGCGTGGTGATGGCCTTCGACGAAAAAGGCCAGGCCGACACCTTCGAACGCAAGATCGAAATCTGCCAGCGCGCCTACCGCATCCTCGTCAACGAGGTCGGCTTTCCGGCCGAGGACATCATCTTCGATCCCAACATCTTCGCCATTGCGACAGGCATCGAAGAGCACAACAACTACGCCGTCGATTTCATCAACGCCACGCGCTGGATCAAGGCCAACCTGCCGGGCGCCAAGGTCTCGGGCGGCGTCTCCAACGTGAGCTTCAGCTTCCGCGGCAACGACCCGGTGCGCGAGGCCATCCACACCGTGTTCCTGTACCACGCCATCCAGGCCGGCATGGACATGGGCATCGTCAACGCCGGCATGGTGGGCGTCTATGACGACCTGGAAGCCGGCCTGCGCGAGCGGGTGGAAGACGTGGTGCTGAACCGCCGCCCCGATGCCGGCGAGCGCCTCGTGGAAGTGGCCGAGAACGCCAAGGGCATGGCCAAGGACGACAGCGCCAAGCTGGCCTGGCGCGCCGGTGACGTGAACCAGCGCCTGAGCCACGCGCTGGTGCACGGCATCACCGAGTTCATCACCACCGACACCGAGGAAGCCTGGGTCGCCATCAGCGCGGGCGGCGGCCGGCCGCTGCATGTGATCGAAGGCCCGCTGATGGCCGGCATGAACATCGTCGGCGACCTCTTCGGCCAGGGCAAGATGTTCCTGCCGCAGGTGGTGAAGAGCGCCCGCGTGATGAAGCAGGCGGTGGCCCATCTGCTGCCTTACATCGAGGCAGAAAAGAAGGCCATGGTGGATGCTGGCGGCGAGGCCAAACCCAAGGGCAAGATCGTCATCGCGACGGTCAAGGGCGACGTGCACGACATCGGCAAGAACATCGTCACCGTCGTGCTCCAGT
>CAXTHW010000019.1:0-112063 GCA_964244245.1 uncultured Rubrivivax sp.
GTTCGACCTCGGTGTGACCTGATTTGTCACCGTATTGCTGGAACGATCTACTAGTGCAGTGTTCCACGCTGTGCGGCACTTAAGAAAACCGGTGGATTTGGCGTCCTGGCTAGGCGCAAACCACAGCGATGCCCGTAGGCATCGCGAGGATTTGCAACGACGCCAGGGCGGCAAAGACACGGTTTTATGTGCTGCACAGCGTGGAACACTGCACTAGATGGGCCCACCCCCGAAGCGCCTGCGGCGCTTCCCCCTCGAGGGGGCAACGCTGGCGGCCGGGCGGAGCCCGTCCGCGGCGTTCGCTTGATGGGGCGGCGCGCTGCGGCCGCAGTCGCTGGCTGCCTTTTGCTGCCGTTGTCCTTGACAGCGCAGACCGTCTCGCTGGCGGGGCAGATGGGCAGCAAGGCGCTGCTGGTCATCGACGGCCAGACGCAGATGCGGGCGGTGGGCGAGAGCGCGCGCGGCGTGCGCCTGCTGCAGTTGCAAGGCGACACCGCGCTGGTCGAGCGGGCCGGCCTGCAGAGCAGCCTGCGCGTGGGGGCGGCGCCATCGCGTCTGGCGGGCACGCCGGCGCCGGCCACGGGCGGGCGCGAGATCGTGATCGCGGCCGGCCCGGGCGGCCACTTCGTCACCGCCGGCAGCATCAACGGCCGCGCGGTGCAATTCATGGTCGATACCGGCGCCACGCTGGTGTCGCTGGGCCAGACCGACGCCGACCGGCTGGGCCTGGACTGGCGCAACGGCCAGCGCGTGATGACGCACACCGCCAACGGCAGCGCAGCCGCGGTGCTGGTGACGCTGGGCCTGGTGCGCGTCGGCGAGGTGCAGTTGGCCAACGTCGATGCCATCGTGGTGCCCGCCGCGCTGCCCGTGGTGCTGCTGGGCAACAGCTTCCTGTCGCGCATGCAGATGCGGCGCGAGAACGACGTGATGCGGCTCGAACTGCGGCCTTGATCAGGCGGTGCGCCGCTGCATCGGTGATGCTCCGCCCGCTCCGCCCGCTCTACCCGCTCTACCCGCTCTACCCATTACGCACCCACCGGCCGCTTCGCCGCCGCGAAGGCCAGCGCAGCAGCCACGCCCAGCAGCGCCAGAACCAGCATCACCTCGCGATAGCCGGCCACCCACAGCAGCAGCCAGGCGGTGGCCAGCGGCGCCGACGCCCGCGACAGCAGCCCCACCGCCGACATCGCACCGCCAATGCGGCCGATGTGCGCGCGGCCGAAGTACTCCGGCACCAGAGCGCCGCGCACGATGGTCACCAGCCCATTGGCCACACCGAACAGCAAGGCGAAGACCAGCAGCGCGAACACCGTGCTGCCCAGCGCGAAGAGCAGGATCGACACCGGCATCGCTAGCAGGACCAGCAGCCCCAGCACGCGCAGCGGCATGCGCTTGCCCGCCAGCGCGTGCACCAGCCGGCCGGCCACCTGCGCCGGCCCCACCCAGACCACGACCGTCAGCGCCTGCGCCTCGCTGAACCCCTTGGCCGCCAGCGCGGGCATCACATGCGCCCACAGGGCCGCCGACGCAAAGGCATACAGCGTGAAGCACAAGGTCAGCAGCCAGAACGCAGGCGCCTTTAGCGCCTGACGCAAGGTGGCGTCGTCTGCGCTGCGGTGCTGCGCCCTGGTGCGCGGCTGTGCCGGCCCGCGCAAGGCCCAGGCATGCAGCGGCGCCACGCCGAACAGCAGCACCGCGCCGATGGCCGCCAGCGCGCCACGCCAGCCGAGCGCCGCAATCAGCGCCGCCACCGCCGGAAAAGACAAGGTGCTGGCAAAGCCGGCCACCAGCGTGAGCCGGGTGATGCCGCCGCGGTAGCGTCGCGGGTAGCGCTTGGTCAGCACGGCGAAAGCCGGCTCGTACAACGTCATGGCCGACGCGGCGCCCAGCAACGCCAGCGTCGCGTAGAGCATCCATGGCGCGCTGACCAGCGCCCAGGCGCCGAAGCCCAGGCCAGCCAGCGCGGCGCCCAGCGTCATCACCAGCCGGCCGTGGCCGCGGTCGATGGCGGCGCCGACGGCGTAGGTGGCCGCGCCCCACACCAAGAGGCCCAGCGTCAACGCGCCCATCAGCGTGGCTTAGAGGTTGAGAGGCATTCGTATGCACCCGCGCCGGGGCGTCCAAGAGCCCTGAGCAAGGCGCAGCGCGCAGCCCGCACTCGCGTGCGGGCAAGCGATGCAACGCCGCGCAGGGCTCTTGGACGCCCCGGCCCTCCGGGTAAGCCCCCAGAACAGGCCCACTCTTCGTTGCAAATGCTCGTCGGGTCCCCAACCCGACTGCGCTTTGCGCCTCAATTGGGCCTGTTCTGGGGGCTTACGCGGGTGCATACGAATGCCTCTCAACCTCTTGGGCCAGCCGAGCGACTGCTGCATGGGCAGCACGAAGGAGGAGAAGGCGTAGTACAGCGCCGCCCAGCTCAGCAGTTGGCCCACCGCGAGGGCGGCCACCGTGACGCCGAAATCCGCCTCCTCCCCGTCGTCTTGCATCACGCCAATTATCGGGTGGGTGGGGCTTGTCGCAGCAGCGACACGCGGCCATCGAACGAGCGTGCTAAAACTCTGGATCGACCGTGCAGATGCGGCTGGAGACACCGACGCCATGGACCTGAACTTCACCGCGGAAGAACTCGCCTTCCGCAGCCAGATTCGCCAATGGGTGGCCGACAACCTGCCCAAGGAGATCAGCCACAAGGTGCACAACGCGCTGCGCCTGAGCCGTGACGACCTTCAGCGCTGGGCCAAGATCCTGGGCAAGCAGGGCTGGCTTGGGTGGGGCTGGCCCAAGCAGTTCGGCGGCCCGGGCTGGAATGCCATCCAGAAGCACCTGTTCGAGGAAGAGTGCGCGCTGGCCGGGGCGCCGCGGGTGATTCCTTTCGGCCCGGTGATGGTGGCGCCGGTCATCATGGCCTTCGGCAACGCCGAGCAGCAGCAGCGCTTCCTGCCCGGCATCGCCAGCGGCGAGGTCTGGTGGAGCCAGGGCTACAGCGAGCCCGGCTCGGGCTCGGACCTGGCCTCGCTCAAGTGCAAGGCCGAAAGGAAGACGACAGCCCGCGGCGACGTCTATGTCGTCAACGGCCAGAAGACCTGGACCACGCTGGGCCAGTACGGCGAGTGGATCTTCTGCCTCGTGCGCACCAGCAGTGAAGGCAAGCCGCAGACGGGCATCAGCTTTTTGCTCATCGACATGAAGAGCCCCGGCGTCAGCGTGCGGCCCATCGTGCTGCTGGACGGCGAGCCCGAGGTCAACGAGGTCTGGTTCGACAACGTCGAGGTGCCGGCCGAGAACCTGATCGGCGAAGAGAACAAGGGCTGGACCTACGCCAAGCACCTGCTGGCGCACGAGCGCACCAACATCGCCGACGTCAACCGCGCCAAGCGCGAGCTGGAGCGGCTGAAGCGCATCGCCCGTGCCGAAGGCATCTATGACGACCAGCGTTTCCGCGACCAGATCGCGCTGCTCGAGGTCGATGTCGTGGCGCTGGAGATGATGGTGCTGCGCGTGCTGTCGGCCGAAAAGAGTGGCAAGCAGAGTCTGGACGTGGCCGGCCTGCTGAAGATCCGCGGCAGCGAGATCCAGCAGCGCTACTCCGAGCTGATGATGCTGGCCGGCGGCCCCTTCTCCACGCCCTTCGTCAGCGAGGCGCTCGAGGCCGGCTGGCAGGGCGAGTACGTCGGCGCGGCGCACAACGCGCCGCTGGCCGGCACCTTCTTCAACCTGCGCAAGACCACCATCTACGGTGGCTCGAACGAAGTGCAGCGCAACATCGTTGCCCAGACCGTGCTCGGGAGCTGACCATGGACTTCGACTTCTCCGACGACCAGACCTCGCTGCGCGAGGCGGTGCAGCGCTGGGTGGACAAGGGCTTTCCCTTCTCGCGGCGCCACGCGCTGGCCAAGGCAGGCGGCGCCACGCGCGCGGTCTATGGCGAGCTGGCCGAACTCGGCCTCACCGGGCTGGCCGTGCCCGAGGCGCATGGCGGCATGGGCTTCGGCGCCATCGAGGCGATGGTGGTGTCTGAAGAACTCGGCCGCGGCCTGGTCAACGCGCCCTTCGCGCACGGTGCGCTGGTGGCACCCACGCTGCTGTCTGCCGCACCCCACGCGGTGCAGGCCGAATGGCTGCCGAAGATCGCCGACGCCTCCGCGCTCGTCGTGCTGGCGCACCAGGAGCGCGCCGCGCGCTACCGGCTCAGCCATGTCGCCACACGGGCCAGCCAGCGCGCACAGACGGGCGGCGGCTGGGCGGTGACGGGCGCCAAGAGCATCGTGCCGGCAGGCGACGAGGCCGATGCCTTCCTCGTGCCGGCGCGCATCTCGGGCGCCGATGACAGCGCCGCCGGCATCGGCCTCTTCCTGGTGGAGCGCGCTGCCGCAGCGGTGCGCGGCTACCCCACGCAGGACGGCGCCCGCGCTGCCGAAGTCAGCTTCGACAACGCCGCCGCCACGCTGCTCACCGAAGACGGCCATGCGCTGCTCGAACACGCGGTGGATGCCGGCATCGCGGCCTTGTGCGCCGAGGCGGTGGGCGTGATGGACAAGCTGGTGGCCATCACCGTGGAGTACATGAACACGCGCAAGCAGTTCGGCGTGACGCTGGCCACCTTCCAGGCGCTGCGCCACCGGATGGCCGACGTGAAGATGCAGCTCGAACTGGGCCGCTCGATGAGCTACTTCGCCAGCCTGAAGATGCGCGAGGCCGCGCCGCAGCGCAGGCGCGCGCTGTCGCAGGCGCGCGTGCAGCTCGGGCAGTCGATGCGCTACGTCGGCCAGCAGTGCGTGCAACTGCACGGCGGCATCGGCGTCACCGACGAGTACATCGCCAGCCACTACTTCAAGCGCCTGACGATGATGGAGATGGTCTTCGGCGACACGCAGCACCATCTGGGCGAGGTCAGCGCGCGCATGCAGGACACGGCAGGCGTCTTCGCCTGACGGCGCTGCCACCGATGACGCCGTACCCCGGCGGCCTGACCGACGTTGCCGGGCTGCTGGTCGGCCACCACACCGAGGCGGCACGGCCCACCGGCTGCAGCGTGGTGCTGTGCCCGGCCGGGGCGGTGTGCGGCGTCGATGTGCGCGGCGCCGCGCCTGGCACCCGCGAGACCGATCTGCTGCGGCCCGACAACCTGGTGGAGCAGGTGCACGCGGTGCTGCTGTCCGGCGGCAGCGCCTTCGGGCTGGCTGCAGCAGACGGCGTGATGCGCTGGCTGGCCGAACGCGGGCATGGCTTCGCGGTCGGCGCGGCCTGCGTGCCCATCGTGCCGGCCGCGGTGCTGTTCGACCTGTGGTTCGGCGACCAGCGCATCCACCCCGGCGCCGACAGCGGCCACGCCGCCTGCTGCGCGGCGCAGGCCGGCGCCGTGGCGCAGGGCAGCATCGGCGCCGGTGCAGGCGCCACGGTGGGCAAGCTCTTCGGCATCGAGCGCGCGATGCAGGGCGGCATCGGCAGTGCGTCGCTGCGCGTGGGCAGCATCACGGTGGCGGCGCTGGTGGCCGTCAACGCCATCGGCGACGTGGTCGATCCCGCCAGCGGCCGCGTCGTCGCCGGTGCCCGCACGCCTGACGGCAGCCGGCCGCTGGGCAGCGTGGCGGCGCTGCTGCGCGGCGAGCTGCCCCAGCGCGCGCTGGCCGGCATGGCCACCACCATCGGCGTCATCGCGACAGACGCCGTGCTGACCAAGCCGCAGGCCGGCAAGCTGGCCACGATGGCGCACGACGGCCTGGCGCGCAGCATCCACCCGGTGCACACGATGACCGATGGCGATGCGCTCTTCGCGCTGGCCACCGGCGGCAGCGGCAAGCCCGGCGAGATGACGGTGCTGGGCGTGATGGCCGCCGAGGTGACGGCGCGCGCCGTGCTGAACGCGGTGCGCGCCGCCACCGGTTCCGCGCAACCGCCGCTGCCTTCGGCGCGCGACCTTGGGCTTGTCTAGACAACCACGATGGAGACCGTTCGATGCACCGCACCCTGCTCGCCGCGCTGGCCAGCGCCTTGATGGCGGCCTGCGCCACCGGCCCCACCCCGCCACTGCCCGCGCCACTGCCCATCGTCTTCGTCCATGGCAACGGCGACAGCGCCGCGCTGTGGACCACCACGCAGTGGCGCTTCGAGTCCAATGGCTGGCCGCGCGAGCGGCTGCATGCGGTGCACCTGCCCGACCCGCTGGCGCGTGACGACGACACCATCGCGCAGCCCGGCCGCAGTTCCACCCTTCAAAGCGCGCAGGCACTGGCCGCTGAGGTGGACGCAGTGCTGCAACGCAGCGGCGCGGCCAAGGTGGTGCTGGTGGGCAACTCGCGCGGCGGCTACGCCATCCGCAACTACGTGCAGAACTTCGGCGGCGCGGCGCGCGTCGAGCGCGTGGTGCTGGGCGGCACGCCCAACCACGGCGTGCGGGCAGACGCCAGCAGCGGCACCGGCAACGAGTTCAACGGCGCGGGCCCGTTTCTGACGGCGCTAAATGCGCCAAAGGGCCCGAATGGCGACGAGGTCACGCCAGGCCCGGCCTGGCTGACGCTGCGCTCGGACAACAACGACAAGTATGCGCAGCCCGACGGCCTGTGGATCGGCGCGCCCGGCAAGCCCACCAATGTGACCTTCGACGGCCCGGCGCTGAAGGGCGCCACCAACCTGGTGCTGCCCGGGCGCGACCACCGCGAGGTGTCGTTCCACGCCGAAGCCTTCACCAGGACCTGGGAGTTCATCACCGGCCGGCCGCCGGCCAGCACCGAGGTCCAGCCCGAGGCCGCGCCGCTGCTGGACGGGCAGATCAGCGGCCTGGGCCCGGCCGGGCCGGACAACCGGCCGCTGGCCGGCGCGCTGCTGCAGATCTACGCGGTGGACGCCGCCACCGGTGCGCGCCAGGGCGAGGCGCTGCACAGCAAGACGGTGGGCGCCGACGGCCGCTGGGGGCCGTTTGCCGCGCGGCCCGGCACGCCTTACGAGTTCGTCGTCAGCGCCGCCGGGTACGCCGTCACCCATGTCTATCGCAGCCCGTTCCCGCGCGGCAGCGCCATCGTGCACTTGCGCGCCGACAAGCTGCAGGATGCGGACCGCGCTGCGCAGTCGGTGCTGGTGTTCACCCGCCCGCGCGGCTACTTCGGCATCCCGCGCGACCGCGTGGTGTTCGACGGCATCAGCCCGCCGCCCGGGGTGCCGGCCGGCGGCGTGGCGGGCATCGCTTCGTCCCGGCTGCGGCTGGCCGCCGGGGCCGGCAGGCCGGTGGTGGGCGAGTTCGATTCCGGCCCGCTGCACGAGCGCATCGTGGCGCGCGCCTGGCCGGCGGCGGAGAACCACCTCGTCGTGCTCGAATTGCACCAGTGAGGCAACATCGGCCCGCCGGGGCAGGCCCGCCAGGGGCAGCCCCGCCACCATCCCGCCACGCCGTCATGCTGGAGCGTTGTCCATGCCGTCTTCGCCGCTGCCACAACAGCCCTTTTTCGCCTTGCCCGGCCAGCGCGTGGGGCTGGCGCGCGAGCGCTTCTTCGCAGAAGGCCACCGCCCCACCGGGCTGGTGGGCGAGCCGGTCATCCAGTCGTGGACGCGCTGCCTCGGCGCGCGCCGCAGCCCGCGCGAGACGCTGGCTTTCGACCCCGTCACGCGCAGCCGGCTGCACGCAGCGCTGGCACGCAACCGCGGGCTGCTGAGCGCGGCCAGCGCCGAGTTGCAACACCTCGAAGCTGCCCTCGGCGGCACCGCCTGCCGCGTGCTGTTGACCGACGCCAACGGCGTGCTGGTGCATGCCACCGCGGCAGGCGTGACGGCCGCCGACCCGGTGCTGCGGCGGGTGTCGCGCTTGGGCGTCAACCTGGCCGAAGGCGTGCTGGGCACCAACGCGCCTGCCGTGGTGGTGAAGACCGGCGCCGCCGTCACCGTGCTCGGCGCCGAGCACTACTTCGACTGCATGCACGAGCTGCGCTGTGCCGCCGCCCCCATCCACGACGCCCGCGGCCGGCTGGCCGGCGTGCTGGACCTGAGCATCGAAGCGCGGCCCTTCGGCTTCGATGCAGCCGCGCTGGTGGGCATGTACGCCACCGCGATCGAAAACCGCTTGCTGCAAGCGGGCGCGGGCGAGCATCTGGTGCTTCAGTTTCAGCTTTCTGCCGGGCTGCTGGGGTCGCCCTGGCAGGCGCTGGTGGGGGTGGATGGCCGCGGCGGCGTGGCCTGGCTCAACGGCGCGGCGCAGCAGTTGCTAGGCCTGGCGGGTGCAGGCAGCGCAGGCAGCGCAGGCACCGCCGGCGCGGGCGCAGGCGCTGGGGCCGACGCACGCGGCGGTGCCGACGCGGCCGGTCCGGTGGAATTGCTGTTCGGCAGCACGCTGGCGCAACTGGTGGCGCGCAGCGCCAGCGGGCAGCCGGCACCGCTGCGCCTGCCCAATGGGCTGACCGTGTGGCTGCGCGCCAGCCTGCACGCGGCCGATGGCCAGCGGCATGCCGTCGCGCTGCGCCCGGCCCACGGCATGCCGGCCGCGACGGCTGAAGCGGCCACCGCAGCCGCAGCGCCAGCCCAGGCAGCCGCGCCGGCGGCGGCGGCGCCCTGCCCCGCACCTGCCACCAGCGGCCCGACGCCCGCCGCAGCTGGCGCCACGCTGGACCAACACACGCGCGAGGTCATCGAGCGCACGCTGGCTGCCCACGACGGCAACATCTCGCGCAGCGCCCGTGCGCTGCACGTCTCGCGCGGGCTGCTGTACCGCCGCCTGCGCGAGTGGGCGCAGGCAGCAGGCGCGTGAGGCTGTCGCAACTGCTGTTCAGCCAGGGCTTCGGCACCCGCCGCATCTGCGCCGGGCTGATCGAAGCCGGCGCGGTGCGCATCAGCGGCCAGGTGGTGGACGACCCGCAGCACGAGGTCGAGCCCGAGGGCCTTGTCTTCGAAGTCGATGGCCGCGCCTGGCCCTACCACGCGCATGCGCTGGTGCTGCTGCACAAGCCGGCCGGCTACGAGTGCTCGCAGAAGCCCCGCCACCACCCCAGCGTGCTGAGCCTGCTGCCGGCGCCGCTGCGCGCGCGCGGCGTGCAACCCATCGGCCGGCTGGACGAAGACACCACCGGCCTGCTGCTGCTCACCGAAGACGGCGCGCTGATCCACAAGCTCACCTCGCCCCGCCACCATGTGCCCAAGGTCTATGAGGTCGGCTGCAAACACCCGGTGGACGACGCGCAGTTGCAGCGGCTGCTGGCCGGCGTGGTGCTGGACGACGACCCGCAGCCCGTGCGCGCCGCAGCAGTCGAGCGCAGCGCGGCCAGCGCCATCAGCCTGACGCTGACCGAAGGCAAGTACCACCAGGTCAAGCGCATGCTGGCGGCGGTGGGCAACCGCGTGGAGACGCTGCACCGCAGCCGCTTCGGCGCCTTGACCATTCCGACAGGGCTGGCGCCGGGACAATGGTGCTGGGCGGAGGCTGGCGCGATCGGGCTGTGAGACGCGGCGGCCCCGGGTCGGGTGGTGTCGCATGGGAATGCGGTTGAGCAATCGGGTGAACTCGGGTAAGAATGCGGGTGACGCCACCATGCTCAGAACCGACAACATCACGATCACGCCTGAACTGCTGGCGTTGCTCTCGGAGATCGACGAGTTCAAAGGCGCCTGGCGGGCACTGGGCACGCTCGAACCCGAGCGCCTGAACGCGTTGCGACGTATCGCAACCATCGAAAGCATTGGTTCCTCCACCCGCATCGAAGGCAGCAAGCTGACCGACCGCGAGGTCGAGCAACTGCTCGCCAAGCTGGAGATCAAGACCTTCGCCAGCCGCGACGAGCAAGAAGTCGCAGGCTATGCCGAAGTGATGGAAACCGTGTTTCAAGCGTGGAGCGACATTCCCATTTCCGAAAACCACATCAAGCAATTGCACCGCGATCTTCTTGTCTATAGCGAGAAGGACCAGCGGCATCGCGGCGAATACAAAAAGCTCCGCAATGACGTGGCCGCATTCGACGCCGCCGGCAAAATGATCGGCGTGGTGTTCGAAACAGCCACACCTTTCGACACTCCCAGACGCATGGCCGAACTGGTCGCGTGGCTCAAAGACGCCCGTGAACCCGGCCGACTGCATCCGTTGCTGTCAGTGGCTGTGTTCATCGTCACCTTTTTGGAGATCCATCCCTTTCAGGATGGCAACGGTCGCCTGAGCCGCGTCCTGACGACGCTGCTGCTGTTGCAGGCAGGCTATGCCTACGTGTCCTACAGTTCGCTCGAGAACGTCGTCGAGCACAACAAGGAAAGCTACTACTTGAGCCTGCGCCAGACGCAGCAGACGATCCACAGCGAGGCACCGAACTGGCAGCCATGGCTGATGTTCTTTCTGCGGGCGCTGCAACAGCAGAAGCGCCGGCTTGCCGAAAGAGTGGAGAACGAGAAGATGATCCTCTCGGCATTGCCCGCGTTGTCCGTGCAAATCATCGACCGGGCTCGCCAAGCAGGCCGCGTGACACTGAGCGACATGGTTTCGATCTCCGGCGTCAACCGCAATACCCTCAAGGTGCACTTCCGCACGCTGACGCAGAAGAGATTGCTTGTCCAGCATGGCGCCGGCAAAGCCACTTGGTACGGACTGCCGTGATTGGCAATACGGATGCAATTGCCAGTGAGGATTGCGTCGTGCGGCTAGACGGGGCGGTCGAGTTCCACCACCGGGAAGGCGCGCACGCGCAGTCTGCGCTCGGCCTGGTGCTTTCGCTGCCGGCCAACCTGTTCGACGCCGTTCAGCGGCCCTGACGCCGCCGCAGCCGGGCGCGGTTGGCGGCACGCAGCGCCAGCTTGGCCCGTTCGACGATGCTGCTGAAGTGTCCACCGGCCGGCGCCACGGCCTGCCGTGGCCCGAGCGACTGAAGCACGCCCTGCCACGCTGCCACCGTGTGCGCCAGCGTGTGGCGCGGCACGATCTCCGCCAGCGCTGCATCGGCCAGCGCCTGGCACCAGGCGGGCTGGTCCAGTGCGCGCAGCAGCGCCTGCTGCCAGGCCGCCACCGTGTTGGGCAGCAAGGCGGCATGGCGGCCGTCGGTGGCCACGTCGGCATACGGCGGCAGGTTGGAGCACAGCGCCGGCACGCCCACGGCCGCGTAGTCCAACCACTTGACGGCGCTCTTGCACGCGCTGAACGGCGAGTCGTCCAGTGGGATCAGCGCCAGCGGGTTGGGCAGCGCCGAAACCAGCGCCAGGAAGGCGCAGCGCGGCATGAAGGGGTGCGTCTGAAGCGGCAGGCCCAGCGCCTGCAACGCCAGCCCGGTGGGGCCGATGCTGACCAGGCGCAACCGGCCCGGCCTCGCCACAGCCGCCGCAGCGATGGCAGGCAGCAGGCAGTCTGCAGCAACGCGGTCGGACGCTGCCAGCAGCAGCGTGAGCTGCGCGCCGGGTGCACCGGGTGCGCCGGGCACGCCCGCCATGCGCGGCAGCGCGCTCGTTGCCGCCGGCATCGCGTGGTTGGGCACCACCACCACGCGGCGCGCCAGCGGGCGCAGCGCGTCGGCCAGCCGCCCGGTGCTTGCCGTCACCACATCGGCGCCGGCCAGCGCGCGCAGCAGCCACGGGCGGCTGGCGGCGGCGGCAGCACCGTTCAGCAACTGCTGCGGCATCTCCGTCAGCAGGTCGTCGATGTCGTAGGCCACGTGACCGCCGCTGCGCTGCATGCGCTGCTGCAGGTCGAGCGCGCGCCGGCTGCTGCCGCGTTGCAGCACCAGCACGTCTGCCGCATGCAGATCGGCCTGCGTGCAGTCGTGGAAGGAACGCAGTTGCAGCCGCCACGGGGGCCGCGCGCACAGCGCCGCCAGCGGGGTGCACAGGCGGATGTCGGCAATCGTCGCGGTGATGTCGGCGGCGGCAGCCAGGATGTTCAAGCCGGTTCGCCCTTCATCGCCTGGAATTCCCAGATCACATGGCCGCAGGCGCCGCGGCGCACGCGCAGCCGGTGGCGCAGGCGCTGCCAGGCGCCTTGCGGCGGCGGCACGAACGCGGGGCTGTCCGACGACAGCGCGGCAAGCTGCACCCGGCGCGCGATGAAGTCGCCTTCGAAGCCGTAGATCGACGCCGCCCGCTGCGGTCGCACGAAGTAGCTGTGGCTGCCGGCGGTGAGCACGTTGACGTGCGTCGGGTCCTGGAAGGCCGCCGGATGCGGATAGACAGGCGTGCTGGCATACAGCCAGCCGCCCGGCTTGAGCACGCGCCAGACCTCGTTCATCAGTTCGACGAAAGGAAAGCGCGTGGCCCTGCCGTCGGCGGTGGTCAAGACGCGCGGGACATGCTCGAAGAAGTCGTAGGCCGAGACCGAGTCGAAGCTGTCGTCGTCGAAAGGAATGGGCTCCAGCGCGAGGTTGGCGCGGCGGATCGGGCCGCTGGCGTCGCCGGCCAGGTCGATTCCGAACAGCGCATCGCGGCCATAGGGGTTGCGCGGCTTGGCGCCGCAGCCGAGGTCGAGGTGCCGGGTCACGCAGATGCTTTCAACGGGCCGTCTGCGCTGCTCACCGGGCGGCCCGCTGCGGCAGGCAGGCCAGCAGCGCCGCGGCAGCGCTCAACAGCCGGGTGTTGGGGTCGCGCCGGCCTGCTGCCTGCCGGCGCGCCAGCAACTGGTGCGCCACCGTGGGCATGCCGTGGCGCAGCAGCGCGCGCGCCAGGCGGCGGGCGTCGCGGCTGCGGAAGAAGTCGTCCGGCAACTGGTCGAGCAGGGCGGCCAGGCTGGCTGCGTCCATCACCGCGGGCAGGTTCTTCGGGCCGTGAAAGCCGAAGGTCGGCACGGCCGGCGTCTCGTTCTCGTGCGCGAAGCGGCGCGCCAGCGCAGGCGGAGCAAAGCGCACACCATGCTCCTGCTCCAGCAGGCTGCGGTAGCGCCGGGCCAGCATCTCGTCTTCAGGATGTTCTTGGGCTAAGCGCGGGTCCAGCCCGGCGCGCAGCAGGCGCTGCGAGCGGAGTGAAAAGCCGCCGTTGCCGACGCTGACGGCGGCGGGCTGGTCGTCCCACACGGCGCCGATGTAGTCCCACGCCAGGAACGCGTCGCTCCAGGCCTGTGCGTGGGTGACGAAGCCGTCCCACTGCGTGACCAGCACATGCGGTGTCTGCACATGGGCCGGTAGCCGGCGCAGGATGAACTGCGAGTACTCGGCGCCCGAGCGCAACGGGCCGATGTCCAGCCATTCCACGGCGGCCGGCATGCCGGCCGGCACGGCACCGTGGCCGAACAGGACCACGCGGCCGAAGTCGATCTGCTGCATCGACCGTCGCAGCGCGGCCAGCGCCAGCGCCGGTGCCCGCGTGTCGGCGGCGCACAAGGTCACGCCGGGAAGCTGCAGCCGGTTCATGCCATGGATTCTGCCCCGTGCAGCGCAGGCGGCCGGCGCGTGCCGGCGCATGCCGGCGCTTTTCGGCTGGCTACACTTCTGCCTCCATGCGCCCAGCCACCCCCACCACCACCATCCGCGCCCGCGCGCCGCTGCGCCTGGGCCTGGCCGGCGGCGGCACCGACGTGTCGCCGTATTGCGACCAGTTCGGCGGCATGGTGCTCAACGCCACCATCGACCGCTATGCCTACGCGGTGCTGCGCCCGCTGGCCGAGCCCTTGATCCGCTTCGTGGCGGCCGACCAGAACGTGACGCTGGAGCTGCCGCTGGACGCCGAGATCGTGCTCGATGGTCGGCTCAACCTGCACAAGGCGGCCTACCTCGCGATGCTGTCGCGCAGCGGCGCCGCCCGCACACCGCTCGAAGTGGTGACCTTCTGCGACGCGCCCGTCGGCTCGGGCCTGGGCTCGTCATCGACGCTGGTGGTGGCGATGGTGCGCGCCTTTGCCGAGTGGTGGAACCTGGCGCTGGACGACTACGCCAACGCCGCGCTGGCCTTCCGCATCGAGCGGGTGGACTGCGGCTTGGGCGGCGGCCGGCAAGACCAGTATTCGGCGGCTTTCGGCGGTTTCAACTTCATGGAGTTCCATGCCGGCGAACGGGCGCTGATCAACCCGCTGCGCATCAAGCCCTGGGTGGTGTCGGAGCTGGAGGCGTCGCTGATCCTCTTCTACACCGGCATCTCGCGCGAGTCGGCCCGCATCATCGAAGACCAGCGCAGCGGCATCGCAGACGGCAACGCAGCGTCGCTGGAGGCCATGCACGGCCTCAAGCACGAGGCGGTGGTGATGAAGGAATGCCTGTTGAAGGGCGACTTCGCCGGCATGGTGGCGTCCATGCAGCAGGGTTGGGACAGCAAGAAGCGCTCGGCGCGCACCGTCACCAACGCGCACATCGACCAGATCTATACCGCGGCGCTGGCGGCAGGCGCCCGCGCCGGCAAGGTGTCGGGCGCGGGCGGCGGCGGCTTCATGATGTTCTTCGTGCCGCCGGAGCGGCGGATGGACGTGATCCGCTGCCTGCAAGGCTTCGACGGCCAGATCAGCAACTGTCATTTCACCGAACACGGAACCCAGGCCTGGAGGCTTTGATGCAGGACTACATCGAACGGCAGATGGCCGAGGCGCAGGACGTGATGGCCGCAATGCAGCGCGACCACGCATTGCGTGCGGCCATCGAAGCGGCATGCAACGCCTGCATCGCCTGCCTGCGCAGCAACGGCAAGATCCTGCTCGCCGGCAACGGCGGCAGCGCGGCCGATGCGCAGCACATCGCCGGCGAATTCGTCAGCCGCTTCGCCTTCGACAGGCCGGGCCTGGCGGCCGTGGCGCTGACGACGGACACCTCCATCCTTACCGCAATCGGCAACGACTACGGCTACGAGAAACTGTTCGCGCGCCAGGTGCAGGCGCTGGGCCGGCCGGGCGACGTGCTCATCGTCTATTCCACCTCGGGCCGCAGCGCCAACATCCTGCGCGCGCTCGAAGCCGCACGCGAGTTGCAGCTCACCACCATCGGCTTCACCGGCAACCGCGGCGGCCCGATGCGCGAGCTGTGCAACGTGCTGCTCGAAGTGCCGGCCGCCGAGACGCCCAAGATCCAGGAAGGCCATCTGGTGATCGGCCACATCCTTTGCGGCGTGGTCGAGAACACGCTGTTCCAGCCGCCGGCTTGAGCGACGGCGCGGCGACGCGGATGGCGACGCGGATGGCGATCAACACCGCGACGGCGATGCCCGACGCGCTGGTGCTCGCCGGTGGCTTCGGCACCCGGCTGCGCGCCGTGGTGGCCGACGTGCCCAAGCCGATGGCGCCTGTCGCCGGGCGGCCTTTCCTCGAACTGTTGCTCACGCTGCTGGCGCGCCAGGGCGTGCAGCGCGCGGTGCTGTCGCTGGGCCACATGGCGGGCCTGGTGCAAGCGCATTTCGGCCGCGCCTTCGCCGGCATGGAGATCGTCTGCGAGACCGAGCCGGTGCCGCTGGGCACCGGTGGCGCCATCCGCCGCTGCCTGGCGCACTGCCGCGGCAGTGCAGCGCTGGTGGTCAACGGCGACACCCTGCTCGACCTCGACCTGCCCGCGCTGCACGGCCACTGGGCGCAGCACCGGCGGCCCGTCATCATTGGCCGCCAGGAGGCCGACACCAGCCGCTACGGCAGGCTGCAAAGCGAAGGCGGGCGCCTCACCGGCTTTGCAGAAAAGGGCGCTGGCGGGCCAGGCGTCATCAACACCGGCCACTACCTGCTGCCCACCGGCCTGTTCGACGGCCATGCGCTGCCCGAGGCCTTTTCCTTCGAAAGCGACTTCCTGGTGCCCAAGGTGCAGGCGCTGGGCTTCGACCTGGTGATGACCACGGGCCGCTTCATCGACATCGGCGTGCCCGAAGACTATGCGCGGGCGCAGACCGAGCTGGCGGATCTGGCGCAGCTTGCCGCACCAGCTTCATAGCCCCTGCCGGTGACGCCAGCCCTCTTCCTGGACCGCGACGGCGTCATCAACGTCGATCACGCCTACGTGCACAAGCGGGAGGATTTCGAGTTCATCCCCGGCATCTTCGACCTCTGCCGCGTCGCCAGCGAGCGCGGCTTCCCGGTCTTCGTCGTCACCAACCAGGCCGGCATCGGCCGCGGCCTCTACACCGAGGACGATTTCCACGCGCTCACGCGCTGGATGTGCGAGCGCTTCGCGGCCGAGGGCACGCCGCTGGCCCACGTCTATTTCTGCCCGACCCACCCGCAGGCCGGCATCGGCGCCTACCGCGTGGAGTCGCCGATGCGCAAGCCGGCGCCGGGGATGATCCTGCAGGCGCGCGACGAGTTCGGCATCGACCTGGCGCGCTCGGCGCTGGTGGGCGACAAGCCGGGCGACATCCAGGCCGCAGAAGCGGCAGGCATCGGGCTCAGGCTGCTGTTCGCGCCGGGGCGGCCGGCGGTGGCCGGCAGCGTGGGCACGCTGGCCCAGGCGGCCGGCCTGCTGCGCGCGCACTGGGCTGCCGCAACCGGGCGCCGACCCATCCCCTGAAACACCCGCTGACGGACGGGCAGCGCGGCGCAGCGGTTTTCACGGGTTCGTCAGGCAAGATGCCGCGGCAGCCGGCCAGGCTGCGCCCGGAGTGCGCGCATGACAACCAACCCTCGTGGTGAACGGCGCGCCAGACAGCGGGCCGACGGGCGTGTCGCAGGGCGCCTGGGTCGGCACATCGCGCCACCCAAACGCAGCCGCCTCTGGCACCTCTTGTGGCTGGCCCCTGCGCTGTGCGCGGTGCCGGCCAGCGCGCTGGCGGACATCCGCGTCTGGTCGGGCAGCAACAGCGACCTCTGGAGCGACGGCGGCAACTGGCTGGCCGGCGCTGCACCCATCGACGGCGACGACCTGGTCTTCGGCGCCGGCGCGCGCACGACGGTCAGCGACGACTTCCTGGCCCGCAGCTTCGGCACGCTGACCTTCGACGCCGCCGCGCCCGGCTACCTGCTGCGCATTGCCGGCGGCGGGCCGGCCGGCCATTTGCTCACGCTGGACGGCGGCGGCATCGTCAACAACGCCGCAGCCGGCGTCATGCAGAGTCTGATGGTCGGCGCCGGGCCGACCGCCAGCGACGCCGGTGCGCGGCTGGATTTCCGCAACGCGGCCAGCATCGGCAGCGGCATCACCATCACCGCCAGCGGCAGCACACTGCAAAGCGACCCCGGCCTGGCGCAAACGTCCAGCGGCATGCTGCGCTTCTACGACAGCGCCAGCGCAGGCCGCGCCAACATCGTCAACGAAGGCAACGCGGGCAGCTTCGCCAGCGGCGGCCGCACGCAGTTCCGCGGCAGCTCCAGCGCCGCCAGCGCCACCATCAGCAACGGCGCGGGCCGGCAGATCGGCGGCGGCACTGCCTACGGCCAGGGCGGCGTGACGGAGTTCTTCGACAACGCAACGGCGGGCAACGCGGTGCTCGTCAACGTGGGCGCCATCGCGCCGGGCAGCACCACGGGCGCGGCGATCTACTTCTCTGGATCGTCCAGCGCCGCCAGCGCGCAGATCACCAACGGCGCCGGTGGCCGCGTCTATTTCGACGACGCCGCGCGCATGGGCAACAGCACCATCCGCAACCTGGGCGGCGACGCGCTTCAGCCGCTGGGCGGCTTCACCAACTTCCAGGGCACGGCGCGCGGCGACACGGCAACGGTGATCCTGGAAGGCGGCGTCGCCAGCGGCGCCACAGGCGGGCAGCTCTACGTCTCCGGCAGCAGCCTGGACAACGCGAGCGTCGTCGTCAACGGCGGCACGGTGGCCGGCGCCGGTGGCGGCACGTTGCAGTTCGACGGCCCCGGCCGCGCCGGCAACGCGACGCTCACGGCCAACGGCGGCACCGGCGGCGGCGCCGGCGCAACGGTCTATTTCTTCAACACCTCCAAAGGCGACACGGCAAGAGCCGTCATCCAGGCCGGCGCCACGCTGGACAACAGCGGCTACCAGAGCGCGGCCTTCAGCATCGGCAGCATCGAAGGCGCGGGCAGCTTCGCCATCGGCGCCTTCTCTGCCGGCGGCGGCAGCTTCAGCGTTGGCAGCAACAACCGCAGCACCACGGTGTCCGGCGTCATCCGGGACGGCGGGCGCTATGCCAACAATCCAGGCACGCTGGTCAAGACGGGCACCGGCACGCTCACGCTGAGCGGCGCCAACACCTACACCGGCGGCACCACCGTGAGCGGCGGCGCGCTGCGGGTGGACGGCTCCATCACCGGCAGCGGCGTCACGGTGGGCGGCGGCGCGCTGCTGGGCGGCAGCGGCACGGTGGCGGCGCCGGTGTCGGTGGCTGCCGGGGGCCGCCTGGCACCGGGCGGCGCGCTGCTGCCGGGCCGCCTGACGACGGGCGCGCTGAGCTTCAGCGCAGGCAGCCATCTCGATGTGCGCCTGGGCACGCCCGGCACGGCCGGCGGGCCGGGCAACGACTTGTTGTCCGTCACCGGCAACCTCACATTGGCCGGCAGCCTGAACGTGGCCGATGCGGGCGGCTTCACGCTCGGCACCTACCGGCTCATCGACTACACCGGCGCGCTCACCGACAACGGGCTGGCCATCGGCACGCTGCCGGCCGGCTTCATCGCCGCCGATCTGGCGCTGCAGACCAGCACCGCCGGCCGGGTGGAGCTGGTGGTCGGCGGCGGCAACGGCACGCTGTACTGGGACGGCGCGGCCACCGTCGCCAACAACGCGGTCGATGGCGGCAGCGGCAACTGGAACAAGACCGCCACCAACTTCACCAACGCCACCGGCCGCATCAACGCGCCCTGGGCGGGCACCGCGGCGGTCTTTGCCGGCAGCGCGGGCACCGTCACGCTCGGCGACACCGTCGGCATCACCGGGCTGCGGTTTTCCACCACCGGCTACTTGCTCGACGCCAGTGCAGGCGCGGCGCTGGCCACCGCAGGCAACGTCGCCGTCCGGGTGGACGCCGGCATCGCAGCGCGCATCGCGGCGCCGCTCAGCGGCACGGGCATGCTGACGAAAACCGGCACCGGCACGCTGACGCTCAGCGGCAGCAGCAGCTACAGCGGTGGCACCACGCTGCAGGACGGCGAGCTGATCGTGGACAACGCCGCCGGCCTGGGACTGGGCAGCGGCCCGGTGACGGCACAGGCCACTGCGACCAGCCTGCTGCGCTTCGCCGGCACGGCGTCTGCCGGCACGCTGGTGCTGGACGTGCTGGGCGCGCCGTCCGACCTGGTGTCGGCTGTGCTTCAGTTCGAGGGCAGCGCCAGCGCCGGCAGCGCCAGCATCGGCAACCGCGGCAACACCGCGGCCGGCGGCGTGGGCGGCGGCACGGTGTTCAAGGCCAGCGCCACGGCGGGCGGCGCCAGCATCGTCAACGCGGGCTCTGCCTTCGTGCCGCCGGTGGGCGTTTATGCCAACAACGGCGCCGGCTCCAGCGTGTTCAAAGACAACACGAGCGCCAGCACGGCCAGCATCAGCAACACCGGCGCGCTGGCGGCTGGCGCTCTGGGCGGCCGGCTGTCGTTCGCCGACGCGGCCACAGCGGGCGCGGCCAGCATCCTGAACGGCCGCAGCGCCGTGGCCGACGGTGGCGGCACCACCACGTTCTACGGCAGCAGCACCGGCGGCAGCGCCAGGCTCACCAACCAGGGCGCGGCGGGCGCTGCTGTCGGCGGCTTCGGCGTCACGGTCTTCGGCAGCAGCTCCAACGCCGGCAGCGCCAGCGTGTCCAACCAGGCCAGTCTGGCGCCCAATGTGTTCGGCGGCCAGACGGTGTTTCGCGACAGCGCACGCGCCGGCAGCGCCAGCTTCGACAACCAGGGTGCGCTGGTCGCCAGCGGCTACCAGGGCGACCTGGTGTTCAGCAACAGCGCCAGCGCCGACGGCGCCACCATCACCAACCGCGGCATGAGCTTCGACGGCGGCGTGCAGGGCGGCACCACGTCCTTCTACGACACCGCCAAGAGCGGCACGGCCACCCTGCGCAACGAAGGCAGCGCTGCCGTTGCAGCGGTCTTTGCTGCCGGCGGCTCGGCCCGGTTCTACGACAGCAGCAGCGCCGACCACGCCGCCATCACCAACGCGGCGGGCGCGCGCAGCGGCGGCACGACACGCTTCGACGGCAGTGCCAGCGCCGGCAACGCCAGCGTCACCAGCGAGGGCGCGAACCTGGCCGGTGGCCGCGCCGGCTCCACCGCGTTCGGCGGCTTCAGCAGCGCCGGCAGCGCCAGCTTCGTCAACCAGGCGGCGATGGTTGCCGCAGGCAGCGGCGGCCAGCTCTTCTTCGACAGCAACAGTTCGGCGGGCAGTGCCACGGTGGTCAATGCCGGGGGCAGCGTGGCCAGCGGCAACAGTGCGCTGACGCAGTTCAACGATTCGGCGGTCGGCGGCAACGCGGTCATCACCAGCCAGGGCAGCCGGGTGGCAGGCGCGAGCGCCGGGCTGACCTCGTTCTTCGGCAGCGCCAACGCCGCCAGCGCCAGCCTGGTCGCAGAAGGCGGCAGCGCGGCGGGGGCGGCCGGCGGCCAGGTCTCCTTCGCTGCCACCGCCAGCGCCGGCAGCGCAACGCTCACCGCCCGCGGCGGCAGCAACGGTGGCGGCGGCGGGCGGTTCAGCTTCGTCGCCGGTGCCAGCGGCGGGCTGGCGCGCGCGGTGCTGGACGCCGGCGGCCGGCTCGACATCAGCGGCCTTGCCGGGGCCGGCACCACGCTGGGATCGGTGGAAGGCGCCGGCATGGTGCTGCTGGGCGGCAAGGCCTTGTCGGTGGGCGGCAATGGCCTCGCCACCACGTTCGACGGCACATTTGCCGACGGCGGCGCGTTCAGCGGCAGCGGCGGCAGCCTGACCAAGACCGGCACCGCCACGCTGACGCTCAGCGGCGCCAGCAGCCACAGCGGCGGCACCACCGTCGCCGACGGTAGGCTGGCAGTCAGCAACGCGCTGGGAACGGCGCTGGGCACCGGGCCGGTGACGGTGCAGGCCACGCTGACCAGCGAGCTGCGCTTCGTGCAGGGCGGCTCGGCCGGCGTGCTGTCCATCGCCAACGCCGGCTCCACCAGCGCCGACTATTCAGGCGTCACGGTCTTCACCGACAACGCCACCGCCGCGGCGGCCAGCATCGGCAACGCCGGCAACCTGGTCGCCGGCGGGTCGGGCGGCTACAGCCTGTTCCGCGGCAGCGCGACGGCCGGCAATGCGAGCATCCAGAACCTCGGCGCCGGCTTCGCTGGCGCCGGCCTGCAGAACTTCAGCGCCGGGCGTTTGTACTTCTACGGCACGTCCAGCGCCGGCAACAGCGTGATCGCAAATTTCGCGTCCACCGGCGCCGGCTCTGCCCAGGGCGGGCAGACGGCGTTCTTGGAGGCCAGCACCGCCGGCAACGCGGTCTTGCGCACGGTGGGCGGCAGCAGCGCAGCGGCGCCCGGCGGCACGTCGGCCGGCAGCATCACCTTCACCGGCAGCAGCAGCGCAGCCAGCGCCACCATCACCAACCAGGGCGCCACCGCGGCTGCCAGCGGCGGCATCACGCAGTTCTTCCAGACTGCCAGCGCCGGCAACGCCAGCCTCACGGCGCAGGCCGGCAGCGTGGCCGGTGCAGGCGGCGGCCGCATCGTCTTCAACGACGGCAGCAGCGGCGGCGCGGCGCGCGTGGTGCTGAACGGCAACGGTGCCAGCGGCAACCCCGACGCCGGCCAACTGGACATCAGCCAGCTCACCACCAGCGGCACCACGCTCGGCTCGCTGGCCGGCAGCGGCACGGTGAGCCTGGGCGGCAAGTCGCTCGCCGTCGGCCTGGCCAACGCCAGCACCACCTTCACCGGCACGCTGCGCGATGGCGGCATCGTCAGCGACACGGGCGGCAGCCTGGACGTGCTGGGCAGCGGCAGGCTGACGCTGGCGGCGGCCAGCAGCTACACCGGCGGCACCCGCATCGGCGACGGCACCAACGCCGACAGCGGCAAGCTGGTCGTCACCAACACGCTGGGCTCGGCCACCGGCAGCGGGCCGGTGACGGTGCGGCGCGGCGGCACCTTGTCGGGCAGCGGCAGCGTCGCAGGCGCAGTGACGCTGCAGGCCGGCGGCAGCATCGCACCCGGCGACCCGGTGACGCTGCACCTCCAGGACAGCCTGACCTGGGACGGCGGCGGCAGCATCCGGCTGGTGCTGGGCGCAAGCCAGGCCGACAGCGACCTGCTGGACATCAGCGGCGCGCTGGTCCGCGGCGCCAGCGGCGGCGGGCCTTTCGTCTTCGACCTCATCGACGCTGGCGTGGTGGTCGGCCAGACCTACGATCTGGTGCACTTCGGCAGCCTCAGCGGCTTTAGCAGCAGCGACTTCCGCGTCACCGGGCTGACCGGCAGCTTCGCCCTGCAAGGCGGGGACTTCGGCTTCACCGTCACCGCGGCGGTGCCCGAGCCTGCCGTCTGGCTGCTGATGCTGCCTGGCGCGCTGCTGCTGGCGTTGCGCTGCGGGCGGGCCAGGGCGCGTGCCGCCAGGCCCTGAGCGCAGGCCGCCTACGCCACGGCGGTGACCGTGGCGGTGACCCTGGCCATGAGCATGGCATCGGTACACTGCGCCGCCATGACGACCCCCCCACGCCGCATCGGCATCAGCCTGGGCAACATGGGTTCGCTGCAGGACGGGCTGGGCGAATTCGCGGTGCAGATCGGCCAGGCGGTGGCGCGCGTGGCGCCGGCCTGGCGTGCGCAGCACAACGTGGCCTTCGACTTCCATCTGCGCGAGAGCCTGGCCGGGCAGTTCGGCAGTGATGTCGGCTATCTGCACGTCAAGCGCTGGCAGCGCACGCGCCATGTGCGGCCCCTGCCCTACGCCATCTGGCATTCGCTGCACCAGTTGAACAAGAACCTGCCGGTGGCCGGTGCCGGCACGCGCATCGTCACCGTGCACGACCTGAACTACCTCTACAACCCCAAGGCCTTCTCGCGCTGGCGCCACCACCGCCGCACCATGGCGCTGATCAACCGCACCGACCGCGTGGTGGCCATCAGCGAGTACACCGCGGCCGACGTGCGCAAGCACCTGGGCTGGACGGGGCCGCTGGACGTGATCCTGCGCGGCGCGCGCGACTTCACCGCCACGCCGCAACAGCCGCTGCCGCGCTGGGCCGAGCAGGAGCAACGCCCCTTCCTGTTCCACCTGAGCCGGATGTCGCCGTCGAAGAACCCGCAGGCCATCATCGGCCTGGCGCGTGCCTGGCCGCAGATGACCTTCGTGATGTCCGGCCCGCAGGGCGACGACTCGCGTGCGCTGCGCGACGCCACCAAACTGCCCAACGTGCAGTTCCACCTGGGCATCAGCGACGCGCAAAAAGCCTGGGCCTTTGCGCACTGCCGCGGCTTCCTGTTCCCGTCGTTCGCCGAAGGCTTCGGCCTGCCGCCCATCGAGTGCATGCAGTTCGGCACGCCGGTGTTCCTGTCGCGCCTGACCAGCCTGCCCGAGATCGGCGGCACGGTGGCCGACTACTTCGACGACTTCAGCCCGGCTGCGATGCGCACCGTCGTCGAACGCGGCCTGGGCCGCGCGCAGGATCCGGGCCGCGCCGCCGCCATCCGCGCCCACGCGGCGCGCTTCGACGCCGACCGCGCGGCCGACGCGTACCTGGCGCTGTACCTGCGGCTGCTCGGCCTGCCGACTGGGCCGACTATGCCGACCGTGCCGACTGCATAACACCAAAAATGCGCGTCTATCACGGCACCCAGCGCGCCAGGCCCGACGGCGACGGCTGCGCCGTCACCGTCGGAAATTTCGACGGCGTGCACCGCGGCCACCAGGCGATGCTGGCGCTGCTCACCAACGAAGCGCGCCACCGCGGCCTGCCGTCCTGCGTGCTGACCTTCGAGCCCAACCCGCGCGACTACTTCGCGCGCCGTGCCGGCCGGCCCGAAGCAGCGCCGGCGCGCATCGCCACGCTGCGCGACAAGCTGGCCGAGCTGGAGCGCTGCGGCATCGGCCGCGTGGTGGTGGCGCGCTTCGACGAGCGCTTCGCGGCGCAAAGCCCGCAGGCCTTCATCGACGACGTGCTGGTGCGCGGGCTGGGTGCCCGCGTGGTGCTGGTGGGCGACGACTTCTGCTTCGGCGCCAAGCGCGCCGGCAACTACGCGATGCTCGACGCAGCCGGCCCGGCCGCCGGCTTCGAGGTGGCGCGGATGATGAGCTACGAGGTGCATGGCCAGCGCGTCAGCAGCTCGGCGGTGCGCGCCGCGCTGGCCGCCGGCGACATGAAGCTGGCGGCCGAACTGCTGGGCCGCCCCTACACCATCAGCGGCCACGCGGTGCATGGCCGCAAGCTCGGCCGCACGCTGGGCTTTCGCACGCTCAACCTGCGCTTCGGCCACCCGCGGCCGGCGGCGATGGGCATCTTCGCGGTGCGCGTGCATGGCCTGGCCGCCACGCCGCTGCCCGGCGTGGCCAGCCTCGGGGTGCGGCCCACGGTGGAAGACGCGGGCCGCGTGCTGCTGGAGGTGCATTGCCTGCAATGGCCGCTGCCGCTGGAAGGCGGCTACGGCCGTTTGCTGCGCGTGGAGCTGCTGCACAAGCTGCACGACGAGCTGAAATACCCGTCGCTCGACGCGCTGCGCGACGGCATTGCGCGCGACGTGGTGGACGCTGCCGCCTGGCTGCAGGCCGGCGGCTGAGTAGCGGGGCCGGCGTGACCGGCGCGACTTTTTGCCGTCCTGCCGGACCGGCCTGATCGTTTTGCTTTCACTCCGCGCCGCCACGTCCGATACCACCCGTTGAAGCGGGGCAACTGTTCCTCGCTGGCGCAGGGGAACGGACGATGGAAGATCGACAAGGCGCTGGCACGACCGCCGCAGCGGCGCTGCGCTCCAGCGCGCCGATGGCCGCGCTGGGCGCCGCCGGTGCCGCTGGCGTGCTGCTGCTGGCGCCCTGGGGTTGGGCCGCCGGGCTGACGGCAGCCGCGCTGCTGGCCGCCGGCCTGCTGCTGGCCGTGGCGGCCGCCGCCGGCCGCCGCCGCGAGCGCCAGGCCACCGGCGCCTATGTCGCAAGCTGCGGCCAGTTCGGCGCGGCGCTGGCGCCGGTGTGGACCGGCCAGATCGAAACCTCCCGCGCCCACATGGAAAGCGCAGTGTCCAGCCTGGCGCAGCGCTTCGGCGCCATCGTGGACCGGCTGGACCGTGCGCTGCACAGCGGCGGCGACAACAGCGCCGATGCGCTGGGCAACGTGTTCGCCAGCAGCGAGCGCGAGCTGTCGCAACTGGTGGCCGGCCTGGAAGGCGCCGCAGCGTCGAAGGCAGAGATGGTGCGCCAGGTGCACGACCTGGCCCACTTCATCGACGAGTTGCGCCAGATGGCCGCCGACGTGGCCGCCATCGCGGCGCAGACCAATCTGCTGGCGATCAACGCCGCCATCGAGGCAGCGCGCGCCGGTGACGCCGGGCGCGGCTTCGGCGTGCTGGCGCAAGAGGTGCGCAAGCTGTCGGCGCAGTCGGGCGACACCGGCAAGCGCATCGCCGCCAAGGTGCTGGCCATCAGCGAGGCGATCGTCGCCACCCGGGCCGCGGCCGACGGCTCGGTGGAAAGCGACAAGGCCTCACTGCAAGGCTCGCGTGACGCCATCAGCGGCGTGCTCGGCCGGCTGCGCGGCATCACCGGCGCACTGGCCGAATCCACCGCCACGCTGAAGAGCGAGAGCGCGGGCATCCAGGCTGAGATTTCAGACGCGCTGGTGCAGCTCCAGTTCCAGGACCGCGTGGCGCAGATCCTCTCGCACGTCAAAGCCAACATCGAGCGCATGCCAGACGCGCTGGCTGCGCCGCACGGCGCGTTCGGCAACGGCGGCGCGCTGACGCCGGTGTCGCCCGCCGCCATGCTGGCCGAGCTGGAAAGCACTTATGCGATGCCCGAGGAGCGGCAGCTCCACCGCGCCGTGGGCAAGAGCGGCGCCAGCGCACCGCGGCCTGCCCCCGCCGCTGCTGCCGCCAGCGCAGCCGACACCGAAGTCACGTTTTTCTGAAGGACGCCACCGTGAGCAAGACCATCATGATCGTTGACGACTCCAGCTCGCTGCGGCAGGTGGTGGGCATCTCGCTGCGCAAGGCCGGCTACGAGGTGCTGGAAGCCTGCGATGGCAAGGACGGGCTGGCCAAGCTGACGGGGCAGAAGGTGCACATGATCGTCAGCGACGTGAACATGCCCAACATGGACGGCATCGCGTTCGTCAAGGCGGTCAAGCAGCTCAGCGCCTACCGCTTCACGCCCATCGCGATGCTCACCACCGAGACCACCGACGAGAAGAAGCAGGCCGGCAAGGATGCCGGCGCCAAGGCCTGGGTCGTCAAGCCCTTCAAGCCCGAGCAACTGCTGGCCGTGGTGCAGAAGCTGGTGCTGCCATGAGCGCGACTGCAAGCCTGATCCGGCTCGACGGCGAGCTGACGATCTACCGCGCCGCCGAGCTGAAGCAGAGCCTGCTGCCGCTGCCGCCCGGTGACGGCCCGGTGGAGATCGACCTGGCCGAGGTCACCGAGCTGGACAGCGCCGGCCTGCAACTGCTGCTGCTGGTGCAGCGCGATGCGCTGGCTGCCGAACGCCCGCTGCGCCTGCTGCACCCCAGCGCCGCGGTGGCCGAGGTGCTGGCGCTGCTGGACCTGCACAGCCTGCTCCAACCCGCGTGACGCGGCAACGGAAAGCTGAAACGCCATGACCCTCGAAGACGCCCTGCCCACCTTCATTGCCGAGTGTCGCGAACTGCTCGACGCGATGGAGGCCGCGCTGCTGAGCCTGGACGCCGCGCCCGACGGCGAGGCGGTGAACGCCATCTTCCGCGCCGCGCACACCATCAAGGGATCGGCCGGCCTCTTCGGGCTGGACCATGTGGTGGCCTTCACCCATGTGGCAGAAAGCGTGCTGGACGAAGTGCGCGCCGGCCATGTGGCGGTGCAGCCGCCGCTGGTGGCGCTGCTGCTCGGCTGCTGCGACCACATGCGCGCGCTGACCGACGAAGTGGCCGCCGGCCGCACCGCGCCCGACGCCGCGCTGCAACAGCAGGGCGAGCCGCTGCTGGCGGCGCTGCGCAAGCATCTGGCGCCTGCGGCGACTGCGGCGCCCGCGGCCACTTCGCCGGTGGCGGCAACCGCCCCCTTGCCGGGCAGCAGCGGCGACGGCAACCACACCACCTGGCATCTGTCGGTCCGCTTCGGCGCCGACGTGCTGCGCAACGGGATGGACCCGCTGTCCTTCATCCGCTACCTCGGCACGCTGGGTGAGATCAAGGCCATCGTGACGCTGGCCGACGCGCTGCCGGCGGCCGACGCGATGGACCCCGAGTCCTGCTACCTCGGCTTCGAGATGGCCTTCGATACAAACGCCGACAAGGCGCAGATCGAAGCCGCCTTCGAGTTCGTGCTCGACGACATCGTGCTGCACATCCTGCCGCCGGCCAGCCCGGTGGCGGACTACGTGGCGCTGGTGCGCGCACTGCCGGAAGAGCCGGCCCGGCTGGGCGACATCCTGGCGCGCTGCGGCAGCGTCGCCGCGCACGAGATCCAGCGCGCGCTGGCCACGCCGTCCGGCGCTGACGGGCAGCAGCCGGCCGACACCGTGCCGGCGCAGCACGCGGCGCCCGCGGCGGTGCCGCAAGCCGCGCCTGACAAGCCGCAGAAGAACAAGGACAGCAAGGCCACCAACGGGCGCGAGACGCAATCGGTGCGGGTGGACTCCGACAAGCTCGACCGCCTGATCGACCTGGTGGGCGAACTGATCATCGCGCAGGCCGGTGCCAGCCTGGCTGCCAGGCGCACGCCCGATCTCGACCTGCACGAAGCGCATTCCACCCTCGCCGGCCTGGTGCAGGAGGTGCGCGACAGCGCGCTGCAACTGCGCATGGTGAAGATCGGCGCCACCTTCAACCGCTTCCAGCGCGTGGT
Organism: uncultured Rubrivivax sp.; assembly: GCA_964244245.1. Classification (GTDB taxonomy): domain Bacteria; phylum Pseudomonadota; class Gammaproteobacteria; order Burkholderiales; family Burkholderiaceae_C; genus Rubrivivax. Next base: position 27,710 of record CAXTHW010000019.1, read on the forward strand.
GCACGACGTCTCGCGCGAGCTGGGCAAGGACATCGCGCTGGTCATCAAGGGAGAAGACACCGAACTCGACAAGACCGTGGTCGAGAAGATCGGCGACCCGCTGACCCACCTGGTTCGCAACGCGATGGACCATGGCATCGGCACCCCCGAGCAGCGGCGCGCGCTGGGCCAGCCCGAGCGCGGCACCATCACGCTGGAGGCCTACCACGACGCCGGCAGCGTGGTGATCGAGGTGCGCGACGACGGCCGCGGCCTGGACCGCGCGCGCATCCTGGCCAAGGGCGTGGAGCGCGGCCTGGTCGAGGCCGACCGCACGCTGAGCGACGCCGAGATCTTCAACCTGATCTTCGAGCCCGGCTTCTCCACCGCCGAGGCGGTGACCAATCTGTCCGGCCGCGGCGTCGGGATGGACGTGGTCAAGCGCAACATCACCGCGCTGCGCGGCACCGTCAGCGTGGGCAGCACGCCGGGCCGCGGCACCACCGTCACGGTGCGCCTGCCGCTGACGCTGGCCATCATCGACGGCTTCCAGGTCGGCGTCGGCCGCTCGGTGTTCGTGGTGCCGCTGGAGACGGTGGAAGAGTGCATCGAGTACCGCCCCGGCGTGGACGACAGCCGCGACTACACCGACCTGCGCGGCCAGGTGCTGCCCTTCATCCGGCTGCGCGCGCTCTTCGAGCTGGGCGGTGTGCCGTCGGCGCGGCAGAACATCGTGGTGCTGCGCCATGCCGGCCAGAAGGTCGGCCTGGTGGTGGACAGTCTGCTCGGGGAGGCGCAGACCGTCATCAAGCCGCTGTCCAGGATGTTCGCGCAGGTGCGCGGCATCAGCGGCTCCAGCATCCGCGGCACCGGCGAGGTGGCCTTGATCCTCGACGTGCCGGCGTTGATCGGGCAGGCCACACGCGCCGACCAGACCCAATTCGTCAAGGAGTGACCATGTTCAGCAACTTCAAGATCGGTACCCGGCTGATTGCCGGCTTCCTGCTGGTGGCGTCCATCAGCGCAGTCGTCGGTGGCGTCGGCCTTTGGAACGCCGGCAAGATCAACGAACTGGCGGGCAATCTGTACGAGCGCGAGTTGCTCGGGCTGTCGCATGTGAAGGAAGCCAACGTCAGCCTGGTCTCCATCGGCCGCGCCCGGTCGAACTACCTGCTGGCGCAGAACAAGGACGAGCGCGAGAAGCACCTGGCGTCGATCCAGAAGTTCAGCGCCTCGGTGAAGGACGAGTTGACCGCGGCGCGGCCGCTCTTCGTGAGTGACCGCGCGAAGCAGATCTTCCTGGACTTCGACCGCCAGTGGGACGAGTACCAGCGCGAGATGCAGAAGGTGCTGGCGGTGGCCGCAACACGCAAATTGCTGGAGCGCGACGATGCGGTGCAGGCCGGCATGGAGGCAGTGCGCGAGAAGGCCAACAAGCTGGACGCGATGCTGGACGAGCTGAGCACGCAAAAGGAAAAGCGCGCCGCCGCGGCCAACCAGGAAGCCGACAAGCTCTACGAGTCGAGCCGCCAGGTGCTGGTGCTGATCATCCTCGGCGGCGTGCTGCTGGGCTGCGTGCTGGGCTGGCTGATCAGCCGCAGCGTGAGCCGGCCCATCGTCCGCGCAGTGGCGGCGGCCAACAGCCTGGCCGAGGGCGATCTGGCGGTGCGCATCGAAGGTGGCGGCAAGGACGAGACCGGGCAGCTTCTTGAGGCCATGCGCCGGATGGTGGCCAAGCTGTCGCAGGTGGTGGCCGACGTCAACGGCGGCGCCGAGTCGCTGGCCAGCGCATCCGAGGAAGTCAGCGCCACATCGCAGGCGCTGAGCCAGGCGGCCAGCGAGCAGGCTGCGGGCGTCGAGGAAACCAGCGCCTCGCTGGAGCAGATGACGGCGTCCATCGCGCAGAACACCGACAACGCCAAGGTCACCGACGGCATGGCCACCAAGGCAGCCGCGCAGGCCATCGAAGGCGGCGAGTCCGTCAAGGCCACCGTGGCCGCGATGAAGCAGATCGCCAGCAAGATCAACATCATCGACGACATCGCCTACCAGACCAACCTGCTGGCGCTGAACGCCGCCATCGAGGCAGCGCGTGCCGGCGAGCATGGCAAGGGCTTTGCGGTGGTGGCTGCCGAGGTGCGCAAGCTCGCAGAGCGCAGCCAGGTGGCGGCGCAGGAGATCAGCAGCGTGGCCTCGTCCAGCGTGGAGCTGGCAGAGCGTGCCGGCAAGCTGCTCGACGAGATGGTGCCGAGCATCAAGAAGACGTCCGACCTGGTGCAGGAGATCACCGCGGCCAGCGAAGAACAGTCCTCCGGCGTCGGCCAGATCAACGCCGCCGTCAGCCAGTTGAGCCAGACCACGCAGCAGAACGCCAGCAGCTCCGAAGAGCTGGCCGCCACAGCCGAAGAGATGAGCAGCCAGGCCGAGCAACTGCTGGCGAGCATGGGCTTCTTCCGCCTGGCGCCCGGCGCCGGCCAGGCAGCGCCTGCCGCCGCGGCTGCAGCGCCCGCCCGCCGGGCGATCGCAGCGGCAAAGACGCGGGCCGCAGCCTCACGCGGCAGGCCGGCCGGCGCGGGGCGATCCCAGCCCGCGGCCACTGAAGACCAGCGTCCCGTGGACGAGTCGCAATTCACCAACTATTGAGAGCCGGCCATGTTCAACACCATGAAGATCAGCACCCGCATCGGCCTCGGCTTTGCGCTCGTCGTCCTGCTCGTCCTGGGGATGGGCGTGTTCGCCGTGCTCCAGCTCGGCAAGGTGAACGAGGCATCGACCGAGATCACCACCAACTGGCTGCCCAGCGTGCGCTTCGTCGAGGAGATGAACACCCACACTTCCGACTTCCGCATCGCAGAGCTGCAGCATGTGCTGACCGAAAAGCCCGAGGAGATGCAGAAGTTCGAGAAGGACATGGCCGACCTGCTGGTGCTCTTCAACAGCAAGCGCGACAGCTACGTCAAGCTGATCTCTTCACCCGAAGAGAAGGCCCTCTACACCGACTTTGCGGCCAAGCTCGACGGCTACATGGCCGTCCACGCCCGCGTGATCGTGCTGTCGCGCGCGTTGAAGACCAAGGAGGCGACGGCGCTGATGAACGGCGAGGGCAAGGTCTTGTACGACGCCTTCACGGTGCAACTGGACAAGCTGGTGGAGCTGAACGTCAAAGGCGGTGCAGAAGCCAGCGCCACCGGCGACCGCGTCTATGCCAGCGCCCGCGCCTGGATCATCGGCGTGATCGCGTTGTGCGCGCTGCTCGGGGCCGCGATCTCGGTCTTCATCGTGCGCAGCCTGATGCGGGTGCTGGGCGGCGAGCCGGCCGCGGTGGCGCAACTGATGCACAAGGTGTCGGCGGGTGACTTCACGGCCGAGATCGCATTGCGCCCCGGCGACAGCGGCAGCCTGTTGTTCAACATCCGGCAGATGGTGGCTGCCACCGGCGACTGCATCAACGATGTCGTTCGCGTGATGGGCGCCATGGCGCAGGGCGACCTGACGCAGACCATCGAGAAGCCCTACCAGGGCTCCTTCGCCGACGCCAAGACCTACGTCAACGCGACGGTGGACAAGCTGTCGCAAGTGGTGAGCGAGGTCAACGGCAGCGCCGAGGCCTTGTCGAGCGCATCCGAGGAAGTCAGCGCCACATCGCAGGCACTGAGCCAGGCGGCCAGCGAGCAGGCTGCGGGCGTCGAGGAAACCAGCGCCTCGCTGGAGCAGATGACGGCGTCCATCGCGCAGAACACCGACAACGCCAAGGTCACCGACGGCATGGCCACCAAGGCAGCCGCGCAGGCCATCGAAGGCGGCGAGTCCGTCAAGGCCACCGTGGCCGCGATGAAGCAGATCGCCAGCAAGATCAACATCATCGACGACATCGCCTACCAGACCAACCTGCTGGCGCTGAACGCCGCCATCGAGGCAGCGCGTGCCGGCGAGCATGGCAAGGGCTTTGCGGTGGTGGCTGCCGAGGTGCGCAAGCTCGCAGAGCGCAGCCAGGTGGCGGCGCAGGAGATCAGCAGCGTGGCCTCGTCCAGCGTGGAGCTGGCAGAGCGTGCCGGCAAGCTGCTCGACGAGATGGTGCCGAGCATCAAGAAGACGTCCGACCTGGTGCAGGAGATCACCGCGGCCAGCGAAGAACAGTCCTCCGGCGTCGGCCAGATCAACGCCGCCGTCAGCCAGTTGAGCCAGACCACGCAGCAGAACGCCAGCAGCTCCGAAGAGCTGGCCGCCACGGCCGAAGAGATGAGCAACCAGGCCGAGCAACTGCTGGCGAGCATGGGCTTCTTCCGCATGGCGACGGCAGCACGCGGCGGAGCGCCCGCGGCGGCGCCGGCACAGCGCGCCATCGCGGCGGCCCGGGCCCGGCCCGGCGGCAAGCGCGCGCAGCCGGCGTCAGCACGCGCGGCCGACAGTGCCGCCGCGCTCGATGAATCGCAATTCGCACGCTTCTGACAGAAAGGCCTGCCCGATGAGCACCACAGCCCTGGCCGCGCCGATGGCCCTGAACAACATCGGCAACAGCAGCAATATCAGCGCCGGCATGCCGGCACCGCCGGCAGGCGGTGGCGCGCCGGCCCAGTACCTGACCTTCACGCTGGGCGGCGAAACCTTCGCCATCGGCATCCTCGCCATCAAGGAGATCATCGAGTACCGGCCACCGACGGAGGTGCCGCTGGGCCCGCCCAACGTGCGCGGGGTGATCAACCTGCGCGGCGCCGTGGTGCCGGTGATGGACCCGCAGACCCGCTTCGGCAAGCAGCCCAGCCCCGTGGGCAAGCGCACCTGCATCGTCATCGTTGAAGTGGCGCAGCACGACGAGCGGCAGGTGATCGGCGTGCTGGTCGATGCCGTCAACGAGGTGCTGGACATCCCGGCTTCCGAGATCGAGCCGCCGCCGAGCTTCGGCGCCCGCATCCGCGGCGACTTCATCGCCGGCATCGGCAAGGTGCGCGGCAAGTTCGTGATCCTGCTCGATGCCAACCGGGTGCTCGGCAGCGACGACATGGAAGCCAACGCCGACACGGCCCACTGACATGCCGCCCACCGCTCTGACCGACCCCGAGTTCATCCGCTTCCAGCGCTTCATCCATGCCGCGGCCGGCATCACGCTGTCGGGCTCGAAGAAGGCGCTGGTGGCAGGCAGGCTGGCCAAACGCGTGGCGCACCATGGGCTGCTGAGCTTCAGCGGCTATCTCGACCTGCTGTCCAGCGAGGCCGCTGCCGACGAGGTGCAGACAGCGGTGGACTTGCTCACCACCAACGAAACCTATTTCTTCCGCGAGACCAAGCACTTCGACCTGCTGCGCGACCTGGCCGTGGCGGCACGCGAGCGCAGGCGCACGCTGCGCGTCTGGAGCGCCGCCTGCTCCAGCGGCGAAGAGCCCTACAGCATGGCCATGGTGCTGGACGATGCGCTGGGCAGCGGCTGGGAACTGCTGGCGTCCGACATCAGCGGCCGCATGCTGCAACGCGCGCGCAGCGGCCACTACCCGGTGGAGCGCACGCGCCACATTCCGCCGCCCTACCTGAAGCGCTATTGCCTGCGCGGCACCGGCGAGCAGGACGGCACGCTGCTGGTGGACCGCGCGCTGCGCGAGCGGGTGCAGTTCGACCAGATCAACCTCAACGAGCCGCTGCCGCGCCTGAGCAGCTTCGACGTGATCTTTCTGCGCAACGTGCTGATCTATTTCAGCGCCGACACCAAGCGCCAGGTGGTGGCGCGGCTGCTGGCGCAACTGGCGCCGGGCGGCGTCTTCTGCGTCGGCCATTCGGAGACGCTGAACGACATCAACGACACGGTGCAGCAGGTGGCGCCGTCGGTCTATCGCAAGCCGTGATGCAGCGGCGCCCAGGCAACGGAGCAAGGCCATGACCATCCGCGTGCTGGTGGTGGACGACTCCGCGGTGGTGCGCCAGGTCGTCTCCGGCCTGCTGAACAACGCAGCCGGCATCGAGGTCATCGCGGCCTGCGCCGACCCGCTGCTGGCGCAGGAGCGCATGCGCCAGCAATGGCCCGACGTGATCGTGCTCGACGTGGAGATGCCGCGCATGGACGGCATCACCTTCCTGCGCCAGATCATGCAGACGCGGCCGACGCCGGTGGTGATCTGCTCCACGCTCACCGAGCAGGGCGCGAAGACCACGCTGGAAGCGCTGGCCGCCGGCGCGGTGGCCATCGTCACCAAACCCAAGCTGAGCCTGAAGCAGTTCCTCACCGAATCGGCCGACGAACTGGTGTCCACCGTGCGCGCCGCGGCGCGGGCCAACCTGCGCAGGGTGGCGCCGCGTGGCTTGCGTGCAGACGGGCGTGCAGACGGGCGTGCAGACGGCGCGCCGCAGCCGCCAGGCGTCAAGCACACGGCAGACGTGATCCTGTCTGCCGCGCAGCCGCCGGCCGCGGGCCGCGCGATGGCCTGCACCACCGAGCGCGTGGTGGCCATCGGCACCTCCACCGGCGGCACGCAGGCGCTAGAGGAAGTGCTGACGGCGCTGCCCCGCGTCTGCCCCGGCATCGTGATCGTCCAGCACATGCCGGAGAAGTTCACCGCGGCCTTTGCGGCGCGGCTGAACGGGCTGTGCAGGATCGAGGTCAAGGAGGCCGCCACCGGCGACCGCGTGGTGCCCGGCCGCGCGCTCATCGCCCCCGGCGGCCGCCACATGCTGCTGCGCCGCAGCGGCGCGCAATACCACGTCGATGTGGTGGATGGGCCGCTGGTCAACCGCCACCGGCCATCGGTCGATGTGCTGCTGCGCTCGGTGGCCAAGAGCGCTGGCGCCAACGCGCTGGGCGTCATCCTCACCGGCATGGGCGACGACGGCGCCGCCGGGCTCTTCGAGATGCGCCAGGCCGGCGCACAGACGCTGGCGCAGGACGAGGAAAGCTGCGTCGTCTTCGGCATGCCCAAGGAAGCCATCAAGCGCGGCGGCGTGCAGAAGACGGTGCCGCTGTCGGCGGTGGCGCGCGAGCTGATGCTGCAACTGGCCTGAAGTCGCAAGCCTCAGAACCGCCAGGCCACGCCTGCAGTCAGGCCCCAGCCGTTGCGGCTGGTGGTGAGCGGGCTTGCAGCCGCCGGCCCCAGCAGGCGCGACGCGCTGATGCCGCCCAGCGCCAGCCAGCGTGGCGACAACTCGCTGCGCAGGTTGGCGAAGAGCGCCACGTCGCGCAGCCCGGCATTCGGCGCGTACACGGGGTAGCCGGTGCGCGCCGCCTGTTCGGCGCTGATGCCGAAATAGGTCTGCATGTAGCGGTCACCGGCGGCCGACAGGCTGCCGCCCCAGCTCCACACGGTGTCTGGCGACCAGCGCTGCTCGCGACCGACGCTCACGTCACCGAAGTTGCCACCGCCGCGGCCGAAAGCATCCACGCTCCAGGCCGCGCCCAGGCGCCAGCCGTCGGGCAGCTTCTGGCTGGCCGACAGCCGCGCGCGCACGGTGGGCTTGATGTCGCCCAGGCCGCCGAGCGCGCTGGCGCTGCCTTCGCTGCGGCCGGCGTCGAAGCGCAGCGCCAGGTTCACGCGCAGGCTGTCGCTGCCCGACAGATCGACGCCCAGGCCGCGGAACACATCGTCGGCGCGCCGCGTGACGTAGCCGCTGGAGTTGGTGAGCGTGAAGCGCCCGTAGCGCAGGAAGAAGCCAGGGTGCAGCCGGGTGCGCACTTCATCGCCGCCCTGGTAGGCCGCGCCGTGCGACACGTTGACGCCGATGGCGCCCTCCCAGCGGGCCTGTGCCGGCTGGCCGTCTTCGATGGGGGCGTCGTCATCGGCGGCGTGGGCCGGCAGCGCCGGCAGCAGGCTCAACGATGAGAGCAGGCCCAGCAGTGCCAGCGCGCCCGGCCAGCAGCCCAGGCGCGCCGCTAGAATCGACAGCATGCGATTGTCCATGGTCCCCCGTGACACCTTGCGCTGGCAGGCCGCCACTCGCCGCCAGTCCACGCGCGACCGAATTCAGCGCTCGCGGCCTGAAGCCTGACTGAAGCGGCCCGCCCTCCGGGCCGCTGCCGGTCCCGATCCAACGCACCACAGGCGCCGCACGGCGCACCCAGGGCCATGAACGACACCACCCCACCCGCCACGGACTACCGCTCCACGCTCAACCTGCCCGACACGCCTTTCCCGATGCGTGGCGACCTGCCCAAGCGCGAGCCGCAGTGGGTCCAGCGCTGGCAGGACGAGGGCCTGTACAAGCGCCTGCGCGATGCCCGCCACGGCGCGCCGCTCTTCGTGCTGCACGACGGCCCGCCGTACGCCAACGGCCAGGTCCACATGGGCCACGCGGTCAACAAGCTGCTGAAGGACATGGTGGTGAAGGCGCGCCAACTGGCCGGCTTCGACGCGGCCTACGTGCCGGGCTGGGACTGCCACGGCCTGCCGATCGAGAACGCGATCGAGAAGAAGTACGGCCGCAGCCTGGGCCGCGACGAGATGCAGGCCAGGAGCCGCGCCTACGCCACCGGGCAGATCGCCCAGCAGATGGCCGACTTCAAGCGCCTGGGCGTGCTGGGCGACTGGGAGCACCCCTACCGCACGATGGACTTCGCCAACGAAGCAGGCGAGCTGCGCGCCTTCAAGCGGGTGATCGAACGCGGCTTCGTCTATCGCGGGCTGAAGCCGGTGTATTGGTGCTTCGACTGCGGCAGCTCGCTGGCCGAATTCGAGATCGAATACGCCGACAAGAAAAGCCAGACGGTCGATGTCGGCTTTCTCTGCGCAGAGCCCGGCAGGCTGGCCGCCGCCTTCGGCCTGCCGGCGCTTCAGAAAGACGCTTTCGCGGTGATCTGGACGACGACCGCGTGGACCATCCCGGCCAACCAGGCGCTCAACCTGAACCCGGCGCTGGAGTACGCGCTGGTCGATACCGAACGCGGGCTGCTGCTGCTGGCGGCGTCTTTGGTGCAGGCCTGCCTGGCGCGCTATGGGCTGCAAGGCAGCGTGCTCGCCACCGCCTTGGGTGACAAGCTGGACGGCATCAGGTTCAGGCACCCGCTGGCCGCGGTGGACGCTGGCTACGACCGCACAAGCCCGGTGATCCTGGCCGACTACGCCACCGCCGACGACGGCACCGGCATCGTCCACTCGTCACCCGCCTACGGCCTGGACGACTTCAACTCCTGCGTCGCCAGCGGCATGGCGCTGGACGAGATCCTCAACCCCGTGCAGGGCAACGGCAGCTATGCGGCCGGCTTCCCGCTGTTCGGCGGCCAGCACATCTGGAAGGCGGTGCCGACCATCATCCAGGCCTTGCAGGACGCCGGCCGGCTGTTCGCCACCCAGACCATCACCCACAGCTACCCGCATTGCTGGCGCCACAAGACGCCGGTGATCTACCGCGCGGCGGCGCAGTGGTTCATTCGCATGGACGAAGAGACGGGGCAGACCGCGGGTGTCTTCAGCAAGGACAAGGCGCCGAAGACGCTGCGCCAGATGGCGTTGGACGCCATCGCCCAGACCGGCTTCTACCCCGAGAACGGCCGCGCCCGGCTGCGCGACATGATCGCCAACCGGCCCGACTGGTGCATCAGCCGCCAGCGGAGCTGGGGCGTGCCCATCCCCTTCTTCCTGCACAAGGACAGCGGCGAGCTGCACCCGCGCACGATGGAGATCCTGGACCGCGCTGCCGACATCGTCGAGCAGGGCGGCGTCGAGGCCTGGAGCCGCGTCACGGCCGAAGAGATGCTGGGCGCCGAGGAGGCGCCGCTGTACAGCAAGAGCAGCGACATCCTGGAGGTGTGGTTCGACTCCGGCACCACCTTCTTCCATGTGCTGCGCGGCCAGCACCCGCAAGGCTTCCACACGCTGGGGCCGGAGGCCGACCTCTACCTGGAGGGCCATGACCAGCACCGCGGCTGGTTCCACTCGTCGCTGCTGCTGGCCTGTGCGCTGTACGGCCGCGCGCCCTACCGCGGGCTGCTGACGCATGGCTTCACGGTCGATAGCAGCGGCATCAAGATGAGCAAGAGCCTGGCTAACGGCGTGCTGCCGCAGCAGGTGAGCCAGAAGCAGGGGGCAGAGATCATCCGGCTGTGGGTTGCGGGCAGCGACTATGCGGGCGACATCGCCGGTGACGACAAGATCCTGGCGCGCGTGGTGGACGGCTACCGCCGCATCCGCAACACGCTGCGCTTTCTGCTGGCCAATGTGTCCGACTTCGACCCGGCCGCCGATGCGGTGCCCGCCGCCGAGATGCTGGAGATCGACCGCTGGGCGCTGGCCCGCGCGGCCGAGTTGCAGGCCGAGATCCTGGCGCACTACGAGGTCTATGAGTTCCACCCGGTGGTGGGCAAGCTCCAGATCTACTGCTCCGAAGACCTGGGCGCGTTCTATCTCGACGTGCTGAAAGACAGGCTCTACACCACGGCACCCAGGTCGCTGGCCCGGCGCAGCGCGCAGACGGCGCTGTGGCAGATCACGCATGCGATGCTGCGCTGGATGGCGCCCTTCCTCAGCTTCACCGCCGAGGAAGCCTGGACGCTGTTCGGCAACAGCGCGTCGATCTTCATCGAGACCTATTGGCGCTTCGACCCGCCAGACGCCGCGCTGCTGGCAAAGTGGCAGCGCATCCGCGAGATCAGGGACGGCGTCAACAAGGAGATCGAAGCCTTGCGCGCCGCAGGCAGCGTGGGCTCGTCGCTGCAGGCCAACGTCGCCATCACGGCAGCGCCGGCCGACCATGCGCTGCTGGCGAGCCTGGGCGACGACCTGCGCTTCGTGCTGATCACGTCGGCCGCCACGCTGGCCTTGGGTGACGGCCTTCAGACCAGCGTGCTGCCGTCGCCGTTCAGCAAGTGCGAGCGCTGCTGGCACTGGCGCGGCGACGTGGGCCACGATGCAGCGCGGCCCACGCTGTGTGGCCGCTGCACCAGCAACCTCGATGGGCCGGGAGAAGCCCGCAGCGCGGCATGAACTCGCCGTGATACAAAGCGCCAGAGCCGCCCCCGGGAGCTGAAGTCAGGGCGAGGGGCGAAGAGACATGCAACCCCCGGCTTCAGACGCTTCCTCCCCACCTGCCACGCTGAGCCTGCGCTCGCTGTGGCCCGCGCTGGCACTTGTCTGCGCGCTGCTGGTGGCCGCCGCGGTGGCAGCCGCCATCCACCAGTTCCGCACCCAGGCCGATGCAGCACGCGCCGAGGTGCAGGCGGTGGCCGACCTGCGGCAGGCGCAGGTCAGCGGCTGGCTGCGCGAGAAGCTGGGCCAGGCGCGCTTCATCAGCGGCAGCACGGTCTTTGCGGCGCTCTATCTCGACTGGCTGGACCGCGCCGACAGCGCGGCGCTCAACCGCCTGATGACGCGCCTGGTGGCGCTGCGCGAGGCCAACGAAAGCGACGCGGTGCTGCTGCTGGGGCCGCAAGCCGAGGTGGTGGCGCGCGAAACACCGGTGGCCAGGCCGGTGGCCGCCGAACTGCGGGACGCGGCGCTGCGCGCGATGCAGCAAGGCGAGGTGACGCACACGGGGCTGTACCGGCGTGACGGCCCCGAGCCGGTGCTGCGGCTGGACATCGTGATCCCGCTTTTACAGACGGGCAGCCCGGCGCGCGGCGCCATCGTGCTGCGCATGGACCCACGCCGCTTTCTCTACCCCACGCTCACCGCCTGGCCGGTGCCCAGCGACAGCGGAGAGACGGTGCTCTGGCGGCGCGACGGCGACCGCGTGCAGGTCTTGAGCCCGCTGCGCCACCAGGCCGACAGTGCCGCCCGCCTGACACTGCCGCTGAGCACGCCGACGCTGACGATCGCCCGTGTGCTGCGCGGCGACGTGCCGCCCAACCAAACCTTCAGTGCCACCGACCACCGCGGCGCCACGGTGCTGGCCAGCGCGCGCCAGGTCGAGGGCAGCGACTGGTGGCTGGTCAGCAAGCTCGACCAGAGCGAGGTCGATGCGCCGGCCTGGCAAGCCACCGCCTGGGTGGCCGGGCTGCTGGCGGCCATGCTGCTGGGCCTGCTGGCGGCAGCGCGCTCGTTCGTGCAGCGCCAGGCGCTGCGCGACTCCGAGACCGACCGTGCCCGCCAGCGCGAGCGGCTTCAGGCGCTGCAACTGCTGGAGTCCATTGCCGAGGCGTCGGCAGACGCCATCTTCGCGAAGGATCTTCAAGGCCGCTACCTGCTGTTCAACCGCGCGGCCTGCGAAGGCGCAGGCCGCAGCCGCGAGCAGGTGATCGGCTTCGACGACAACCAGGTCTTCGGCGCCGAGGTCGGCGCAGCGCTCCAGGCGAACGACGCGCAGGTGCTGGCCACCGGCAGCCAGGCCACCTTCGAGGAAAGCTTGCCGTCGGCGCGCGGCCCGCGCACCAGTCTGTCCACCAAAGGCCCGCTGCGCGATGCAGACGGCCGCGTGATCGGCGTCTTCGGCGTCGGCCACGACGTCACCGAAAGCCGGCGCGCCGAGCAGGCGCTGCGCGAAAGCGAGGCGCACTACCGCTCGGTGGTGTCGGTGCTCAGCGAAGGCATCATGGTGTTCGAGCCCGGCGGCAGGCTGATCAGCGGCAACCCCGCGGCCGGCCAGTTGCTGGGCGTGCCGGCCGAGGCGCTGAGCGGCACCTGGGCAGGCGCCGCCGGCTGGGCGCCGATCAACGCCGACGGCACGCCCTTCGCCACCGCCGACCTGCCGCCGGCGCGCGTGGCGGCCACCGGCCAGGCGCAGCGCGACACCGAGATCCAGGCGCTGGGGCCGGGCGGCCAGCGCCGCTGGTTCAGCCTCAACGCCCAGCCGGTGACCGACCCGCAGAGCGCCCGCCTGCTGGCCGTGGTGATGTCGATCACCGACATCACCGAGCGCCGCGCGCTGGCGCAGGAGATCGAGCAGCACCGCAACCATCTGCAAGCGCTGGTGGAGCAGCGCACGCACGCGCTGGAGCAGGCCAACGCGCAGCTTGCCGAAGCCGTGCGCTTCGTACGCACGGTGGCCGACAACCTGCCCGGCCGCGTGGCCTACTGGGACCGCGCCCTGGTCTGCCGTTTTGCCAACCGGGCCTACTTCGAGTGGTTCGGCAAGGCGCGCCACGAGGTGATCGGCCAGCATGCCAGCACCGTGGCCGGCAGCGCCTACCTGCAAGAGCAGCAGCCGCGGCTGGACGCCGCGCTGGCCGGCCAGAGCCAGCACTTCGAGCGCGAGACGCGCCGCCCCGATGGCACGCTGTTCCACCACCTGGTGCACTACGTGCCCGACCTGGGAGACGACGGCGGCGTGCAGGGCGTTTATGTGATGGCTTTCGACATCAGCGCCCAGAAGCGCGCCGAGGCCGAGTTGCAGCGCATCAACGCCGACCTCACCATCGCGCGCGACCGCGCCGAAAGCGCCAGCCGCTCGAAGAGCGCCTTTCTGGCCAACACCAGCCACGAGATCCGCACGCCGATGAACGCCATCATCGGCCTGGCGCACCTGATGACGCGCGACGCGCGCGATGCCAAGCAGCGCGACCGGCTGGAGAAGCTGTCGAACTCGGCGCACCACCTCTTGCAGATCCTCAACGACATCCTCGATCTGTCCAAGATCGAGGCCGGCCGGCTGGAGCTGGAAGACATCGAGTTCTCGCTCGACGTGGTGCTGGCGCGCATCTTCGAGATGGTGGCCGAGCGCGCGCGCCAGAAGGGGCTGGAGCTCATCATCGACACCGACCACCTGCCCGACCGGCTGCGCGGTGACCCGACGCGGCTGTCGCAGGCGCTGCTGAACCTGCTGTCCAATGCCGTCAAGTTCACCGAGTCGGGCTGGGTGCGGCTGGGCGGCGACCTGCTGGACGAGCAGGACGGCCGCCTCCATGTGCGTTTCAGCGTGCACGACACCGGCGTGGGCGTGGCGGCCAGCGACATGGGCGCGCTGTTCAACGACTTCGAGCAAGTCGATGCGTCCACCAACCGCCGCCACGGCGGCACCGGCCTGGGCCTGGCGTTGACGCGCAGGCTGGCCGCCATCATGGGTGGCGAGGCGGGCGTCGAAAGCGAGCTGGGCAAGGGCAGCCACTTCTGGTTCACCGCCCGGCTCGGCCGCGGCGACAGCAGTGGCGACAACCGCCCGCTGCTGGCTGGCCGCAGGGTCTTGCTGGTGGACGATCTGCCGGAGGCGCGGGTTGCGCTGGCCGACCGCCTGCAACTCTTCGGCATGCGGGTCGAGGCGGTGGAATCCGGCCAGCTTGCGCTGGACAGCGTCGAGCGCGCCATCCAGAAGGCCAGCCTGCACGACGTGCTGCTCATCGACTGGCGGATGGAACCGCTGGACGGCATAGAGACACTGCGCCTGCTGCGCAGCCGGCTGTGCGACGGCCTGCCGCCGGCCGTGCTGGTGACCGCGCACGACGAAGACGCGATGCGCCGCGAGGCGCTGGCGGCCAGCTTCGACGCGGTGCTGGTGAAGCCGATCACCGCCTCGACGCTGCTCGACACCTTGCAGCGCGTGATGCGGCGCGAGGCGAGCCCGGTGCTGGCCGCCGCACCGCCCGGCGCGGCGGAGCGCGCCTTGCTGCAGGCGCATGCCGGCACCCTGGTGCTGCTGGCCGAGGACAACCCGGTCAACCAGGAGGTGGCCATCGAGCTGCTGCGCGCAGCCGGCCTGGAAGCCGATCTCGCGTCGGACGGCGAGCAGGCCGTGCGGATGGCGCTGGACAAGCCCTATGCAGCCCTGCTGATGGACGTGCAGATGCCGGGCATGGACGGCCTTCAGGCCACCGCAGAACTCCGCCGCAGGGGCTTTGGCGCGCCCATCCTGGCGATGACGGCAAATGCCTTCGGCGAGGACCGGGAGGCCTGCCTCGCGGCCGGCATGAACGACCACATCGCCAAGCCGGTGGAGCCGGAGCAGCTCTATGGCGCGCTGCTGCGCTGGCTGCCCGGCAAGCGCGTTGCGCCGCTGCAAGACAGCGCCGCTGCCGGCGCGCCGCAAGCCGCCGATGACCCGGCGGTGCTGCTGACGCGGCTGTCGGCGCTGCCGGGCTTCGACCTCGGCGTGCTGCTGCGGGCCAGCGGCGGCCGGCCCGAGGTGGTGCTGCGCCTGCTGCGCCGCTTCGTCGAGGTCTATGCCGACGGCTTGCCGGTGCTGGTGCAACCGGGCGGCGACGAGCGGCTGGCGGCCTGGCGACGCGCGGCCCATTCGCTGCAAGGCGCGGCCGGCGCGGTGGGCGCGGTGGAGTTGCACGAGCAGGCGCGCGCGCTGGGTGCAGCAGCGCACGCGGCGGTGTCGGCAAGCGACGTGGCCGAAGCCGCTGCGCAGCTCGACGCAGCGCTGTGCGCGATGGTGGCCGGCCTGAAAGCCCAAGTGGCCTGGTGAGCGCGGGCCGGGCCGCAGGACGGCCATGCCGCAGGCTACAGTAGCGGCCCCTTGCAACGCGCCGCGCGCAACGCTCCATGCCATCTTCCTCGCGCGCGCCCGGCCTGCTGCTCTGGCTGGGCCTGGCCTTGATCGTGGTCGTGCTCGATCAGTTCTCCAAGACCCTCATCCTCGGCTGGTTCCAGTATGGCGAGGGCCGGCCGGTCACGAGCTTCTTCAACCTCGTGCGGGCGCACAACAGCGGCGCCGCGTTCTCGTTCCTGGCGGGCGCTTCGGGCTGGCAGCGCTGGTTCTTCGTGGGGCTGGGCGCCGCGGCGTCGGCCTTCATCGTCTGGATGCTCAAGCGCCACCCCGGCCAGCACCTCTTCTGCTTCGCGATCACGATGATCATGGGCGGCGCCATCGGCAACGTGCTCGACCGGCTGCTGCACGGCTACGTGGTCGATTTCCTGCAATTCCGCTTCCCGCTGCTGGAGCCGGTGTTCCCGGGCGGCTACTTCCCCAGCTTCAATTTGGCCGACAGCGCCATCACGCTGGGCGCCATCTGCCTGATCGCCGACGAGTTGCGGCGGGTGCGCAAGAGCCGTTGAGAGCGGCGCATAACGACTCGACGCTTTCATGCTCTGGGGCGTGGCAGCCTCCTCATGACAGCCCGCTCGAACGGTAGGCGCCACAAACGCGGCGCTCTTGCCCTGCCGCGTTGATGTAGATACAATAACTGCGTGACGATCACCTACGATCCCAAGAAGCGGGTCGAAACGCTGGCAGCTCGGGGGCTGGGCTTTGAAGACGCCAAATTCGTGTTCGAGCAACCGTTCTTCCTTGGGATCTGACCTGAAAATGGTTGCTGCCCACGTGATTCAGCCGGAAGAGTACGAAGAACTTCCAGAACTGACCGACGACATGTTGGCGCGAGGAAAGGTCAACAAGGGTGGCCGGCCAAGATCCGAGAACCCGAAGAAGTTGATTTCCATTCGTTTGCCAGAGGACGTTATTCTTAAGTGGCGGGCCACTGGCCCTGGGTGGCAAACACGTATGGCAGAGAAACTCGCGCGGGTCGTGCCGAGATGACGCCTGACCCGTCGCTCAAGCGCAGCGCCAACGGCTGAATCGGCGCCGTTACTCTTTCATGCTCTGCGGTGTGGCAGCCTGCTCATGACAGTTGGCTTGAACGATCGGGAATTGCCAAGGAGCCCACGATGAACGACACCCCTGCCGGCTGGCCACGCATCTCGTCCAGCCTCCATTACCGTGATGCAGCAGCCGCCATCGACTGGTTGTGCAGCGCCTTCGGCTTCACGCTGCAGCTCAAGGTGGAGGGCGACGGCGGCAGCATCGTGCACAGCGAGCTGCGCTACGGCAGCGGCCTCATCATGGTCGGCCAGGAAGAGCCGCAAGGCCAGGCGCGCTTCGGCCAGCGGCAGATCAGCCCGCTCACCGCCGGTGGCAACACGCAGGGCTTGATGGTCTATGTCGATGACGTGGACGCGCACTGCGCGCAGGCCCGGGCGCACGGCGCCACCATCGTCGATGAACCGAAGGTGCACGACTACGGCGATGCCTACTGGGCCGACCGCAGCTACGGCGCCACCGACGTCGAAGGCCATCTCTGGTGGTTCTCGCAGCGCCTGCGCAGCGCTGCGGGGTGACGCCGGCACCACAACGCGGCGCCGGCAGCCTGCCGGCGCAAGCCGCCTTCCTGCTTGCGGATCAGGGCGTCAGCACCGTAGAGCCGGTGGTCTTGCGCGCTTCGAGGTCGCGGTGGGCCTGCGCCACGTCGGCCATCGCATAGCGCTGGTCGATGCGGATCTTCACCGCGCCGCTCAGCACCACGCCGAACAGGTCGTCGGCCATCGTTTGCGTCGCCTCGCGCGTGGCGATGTGGGTGAACAGCGTCTGCCGCGTGATGTAGAGCGAGCCCTTGGCGCCGAGCGCGCCGATGGCGAAAGGCGGCACCGGCCCCGATGCATTGCCGAAGCTGGCCATCAGGCCGAAGGGTTGCAGGCAGTCCAGGCTCTTGTCGAAAGTGTCCTTGCCGATCGAGTCATAGACCACCTTGACGCCTTTGCCGCCGGTGATCTCTTTCACGCGCACGCCGAAGTCCTCGCGCGTGTAGTCGATGACGTGCGCCGCGCCGTGCTCCTGGGCCAGCGCGCACTTGGCGGCGCCGCCCGCGGTGCCGATGAGCTGCAGGCCGAGTGCCCTGGCCCACTGGCAGGCGATCAGCCCCACGCCACCGGCGGCGGCGTGGAAGAGCACATGGTCGCCCGGCTGAAGGCCCGCCACCGGCAGCGTCTTCTTCAGCAGGTACTGCGCCGTCAGGCCCTTGAGCATCATGCCGGCAGCGGTGTCGAAGGCGATGCCGTCGGGCAGCTTGACGACGTTCTTCGCCGGCATCACGCGCTGCTCTGCATAGGCACCTGGCGGGTTGCTGGCGTAGGCAGCGCGGTCGCCGGGCTGCAGGTGCGTGACGCCCTGCCCCACCGCCTCGATGGTGCCTGCGCCCTCCATGCCCAGCGTCAGCGGCAGCGGGTTGCTGTACAGGCCGGTGCGCTGATAGACGTCGATGAAGTTCAGGCCGCAGGCATGGTGGCGGATGCGGATCTCGCCCGGGCCGGGCTCGCCCACCGGCAGATCCACGATCTGCAGTTGCTCTGGCCCGCCGAAGGCGGTGATCTGGACGGCGCGTGGCATGGCATCTCCTGTTTGAAGCATCGGTCGGCGGGCTGCGAGGTTAAGCCAAGATCGGCGGCTTCGCAGGCCGCTGCGGCCGGCGTGGCAACATGCCGGGGCCGATGAAGAAACTGCTCCAGGCTCCCAATCTCGTCCTCGCCACGCTGTGGGCCGACCAGCTCGTCTCGGCCGGGGTGGATGCCAGCGTGCAGCGGGCCTACGCCTGCGGCATCAGCGGCCACATCCCGCCCGACCAGAGCCTGCCGGAAGTCTGGGTCGAAGACGCAGCGCAGTTCGACCACGCCACCGCGCTGCTCGCCGAGTGGCGCAGCGCGCCGCACCGCACATGGGCCTGCGCGGCCTGCCACGAGATCGTCGAAGGGCCGTTCGAGCAATGCTGGAACTGCGGCGCGGCGATGCCGTTCCGATGCGGCTGACAGCGCGCGTGGCGGCGCTGCTGACGGTGCCGCCGCTGATGTGGGCCAGCAATGCGCTGGTCGGCCGGCTGCTGGCCGACAGCATGCCGCCGCTGCTGCTGAATGCCGTGCGCTGGGCCGCCGCGCTGCTGCTGTTGCTGCCACTGGGCTGGCGCGCGGTGGGCAGCCGGCCGCGGCGAGCCGAGCTGCTGGCGCGCTGGCGGCCACTGGCCTTGCTGGGGCTGCTGGGCGTGGGCGCCTACAACGCGCTGCAATACCTGGCGCTGCACACCTCGACGCCGATCAACGTGACGCTGGTGGCATCCAGCGCGCCGCTGTGGATGCTGCTGGTGGGCGCGCTGTTCTACCGCGAGACGCCGCGGCCGGCGCAGTGGCTGGGCGCGGCGCTGTCGCTGGCCGGCGTGCTGCTGGTGCTGGCCCGTGGCGACCTGCGGCAACTGGCCGCCATCCGCCTCGTCGCCGGTGACCTTTGGATGCTGCTGGCCGCGCTGTCATGGGCCGTCTATAGCTGGCAGCTCGCCAGGCCGCCGGCCGTGCT
Source organism: uncultured Rubrivivax sp. (assembly GCA_964244245.1). GTDB lineage: Bacteria > Pseudomonadota > Gammaproteobacteria > Burkholderiales > Burkholderiaceae_C > Rubrivivax. The sequence continues at coordinate 46,586 of CAXTHW010000019.1, forward strand.
GCGCGGCAGCGCGCGGCCGGCGTGGAGCTGGGCCGAGTTCCTGCTGGTGCAGGCCTTGTTCGGCCTGGCGTTCGCCGCGCCAGCCGCGGCTGTCGAAGCCATCACCGGCACGCAGCCTGTGCACCTGTCGGCCGGGCTGGCAGCGGCGCTGCTCTTCCTGGCGCTCGGGCCCTCGGTGCTGGCCTACCGCTGCTGGGGGCTGGGCGTGGCGGCCGCGGGGCCGGCGGTGGCCGGCTTCTTCTCGAACCTGACGCCGCTGTTCGCTGCGCTGCTGTCGGCTCTGCTGCTGGGCCAGCCGCCGCAGGGCTACCACGGGCTGGCGTTTGCGCTCATCGTCGCCGGCATCGTGGCGTCGAACCGGGGCCAGGCAGCTGCTCAGAACGTGCCGGGGTAGGCGCCGCCGTCGAGCAGGATGTTCTGCCCCGTCAGATAGCCGGCGTGCACGCTGCAGATGAAGGCGCAGAAGGCGCCGAATTCGTCTGCCGTACCGAAGCGCTGCGCCGGGTTGAGCTTGCGCCGCGCGTCCAGCACGGCCTCGATGCTCTGACCGGTCTTCTGCGCAGCGCCCACTGCCGTGCCGCGCAGCCGGTCGGTGTCGAAGGTGCCGGGCAACAGGCCGTTCAGCGTGACGTTGGCGGCCGCCAGCCGGCTCTGCCGCGCCAGCCCGGCCACGAAGCCGGTGAGCCCGGAGCGCGCGCCGTTGGACAGGCCCAGGATGTCGATGGGCGCCTTCACCGCGCCGGAGGTGATGTTGACGACCCGGCCGAAGCCGCGCTGCGCCATGCCATCGACCGTCGCCTTGATCAGCGCGATGGGCGTCAGCATGTTGGCGTCCAGCGCCTTCAGCCAGGCGTCGCGGTCCCAGTCGCGAAAGTCGCCGGGCGGCGGGCCGCCGGCGTTGTTGACCAGGATATCGACCTGCGGGCAGGCGGCCAGCGCCTCGCTGCGGCCGGCCTCGGTGGTGATGTCGCCCGCCACCGCCACCACTTGCACGGCGGGGTTGGCGGCGCGCAGTTCGGCGGCGGTGGCCTGCAAGGCGTCGGCGCCGCGCGCGGTGATGACGACGTTGACGCCCTCGCGCGCCAGCGCCGCGGCGCAGCCCTTGCCCAGGCCCTTGCTCGCTGCGCAGACCAGCGCCCATTTGCCGTCGATACCCAGATCCATTGGTCGTTCTCCTGTGAGGTTCAGCGTGCGCGGGCCAGCAGCCAGATGCCGGTGATCACCAGCGCCGTGCCGGCGATGATCCAGCCGTTGAAGGGCTCGCCGAGCAGCAGCACGCCCATCATGATGGTGGACAGCGGGCCGATCATGCCGGTTTGCGCGGTCAGCGTGGCGCCGATGCGCTCGATGGCCATCATCACCATCACCACCGGCGCCACCGTGCACAGCGTCGCGTTGAGCAGCGACAGCCACAGCACCGGCGTGGCCACGCTGGCTGCCGCCAGCGGCCGCAGCAGCACGAACTGCAGCAGGCACAGCACGCAGGCCACGCTGCTGGCCAGCCCTGTCAGGCGCAGGGCGCCCAGCCGCCGCACCTCGGCGCCGCTGTAAACCAGATACACCGCGTAGCTGACGGCGCTGCCGAACACCAGCAAGGCGCCCAGCGCCGTCTGCGCGCCTGCAAAGGCCAGCTCATGGCCGAACACCAGCAGCACGCCTGCATAGCTGACGGCCAACGGCAGCAGCCGCGCGGCCGGCACGCGCTGGCGGTAGAGCAGCACGCTCAGGCCCAGCACCAGCGTCGGGTTGAGGTAGAGGATCAGCCGCTCCAGGCTGGCGCTGATGAACTGAAGCCCGCTGAAGTCGAGAAAGCTCGCCAGGTAGTAGCCGCTGAAGCCGAGCCCGCAGACGACGATCACGTCGCGCCGCGTCAGCGCCGGCCTGCCGCGCCCGGCCCACCATGCCAGCAGCAGGAACAGCGGTAGCGCGAAGAGCATGCGGTACATGATCAGCGTTACCGCGTCCACACCGTGCCGGTAGGCCAGCTTGACGATGATCGCCTTGCCAGAGAAGGCCACCGAGCCGGCGGCTGCCAGCGCCAGGCCGGCCGCCATGCGCGGCGCGGGTGCTGCTGCAGCAGCCGTCATGCCGGCAGCGCGCCTGGTGCCGCCGCGTTGCTGCGCGCCCTGTCCTGCGGCGCGTTGCGCTGGAGGCACCAGTCGCTGTCGATGCGCTCGTAGCCCAGCGACGTGTAGATGCCGATGGCCACGTCCCGCGGGTCGGCACACATCAGGATGCTGGCCAGCCGCCACTGCGTGAAGCCCCAGGCCGAGACGCCGTGCACCAGCGCGCTGCACAGGCCGCGGCGGCGGTAGTGCGGGTGTGTGGCCACGCGCTGGAAGCGGCCCGTGCTGCCGTCGTGCAGCAGGCCGCAGTCGGCCGCCAGCACGCCGTCGCACCAGACGCCGAACCAGGCCGCCCTGCCTTGCCTTGCCAGCGCCGCGACACGGCGCAACTCGCGTCGGCGGTACTCTGCATAGCCCACGGGCTCGAAGCCGTGGATGTCGGCGCATTCGAGGGTGACGATGGCTTCCAGGTCGCGCTCCAGATCGAGCGGCGCAAACCGGGTGCTGCGCAGGCTGCCAGAGCAAAGGTCTGCCTTGCCGGCGGGTGCGCGCAGGCCGCCCGGCTGCAAGCGCAGCACGGCCGATGCGATGCGCTCGAAGCCGGCCGCCTGCCAGGCCGGCAAGCGCTCGTCCAGCGGCGGCGCGTTGATGCCGAAGGCAGCGTGCAGCGACTCGGGCTGCATCGCGCCGATCTCCGCGTCGAAGCGGCCCAGCCAGTGCGCCAGCGCGCCGTCGGCCGGCGCCTGCGGCAGCAGCAGGAAGTTGCCCCAGTAGAACGTGGGGTTGGCTGGCGTGCGCACCACGATGCAGTCTTCACGCTCCGTCACCAGGCCGCCTTCGCGGTGCAGCATGAAGTCGCTCGCCCAGCCGGGGCGCAGGTCAGCCAGTTTCATCCGGCGCGATTGTGCCGCGCTGGCGGTGTTCAGCCGCGCGGCGCCGCCGGCCCCGCGTCTGCCACGAAGCGGCGCAGCGCGGGCGGCTCGGCACCGAGGTGGAAGGCGAGCCTGCGCTCGCGCAGTTCGGCGTCTGCTGCGGTGAAGCGTTCCAGCCTGCGCTGGTGCTCGACCCAGCTTTCGTCGATGAAGGATTCGACGTAGCGGCCCGGCATCGCCGTGTCCCTGAACAAGCCCCAGGACAGCGCGCCCTGGCGCAGCCGCGCGGCCCGCGTGAGCTGCATCACGGCGGCGAAATCGGCAGCGCGCAGCGGGTCGATGAGGTATTCCACCGTCACCATCACCGGGCCTTCGTCGGGACCGATGGCGATGCCGGGCTCGGGCGCGTTGCGCACGGCCGCGGGGGTGTGGTCGGCGTCTGCGCCTTCCACCGAGAAACGCCGTGTCAGCAGCAGCGCCAGCGTGCCCAGCAGCGCCGCCGCGAGGATGGACGCCGGCACGCTGAACAGCCCCGCCACCTTGCCGAAGAGCATCGCGCCGAAGGCGGTGCCGCCCATCAGCGCCATCTGGTAGATCGACATGCCGCGGGCGCGCACCCAGTTGGGCAGCGCGAGCTGGGCCGACATGGCCAGCGTGTTGGCAGTGGAGATCCAGGCCATGCCGGCGATGAAGACCATCGGCACCGCCATCCAGATCTCCGGCACCAGTGCCACTGCCGCGGTGGTGCCGGCGTGCACCAGCGTGCCGTAGCGGACGAACTGGTCGCGGTCGAAGCGCAGCCGCCAGCGCGGGAACAGGAAGGCCGCGACGATGGCGCCCGCACCCATGCAGGCCATCAGCAGCGTGAACATGCCGGGGCCGCCGCCGTGCAACTGGCGCGCCACCAGCGGCAGCAGCGCCAGCAGCGCGCTGGCCTGCAGAAAGAACAGGAACGCCCGCACGCAGACGGCGCGCATCCGCGGCGACTGCCGCACATGCTGCAGCCCCACGCGCATGGCGCCGACGAAGCGCTCGCCGGGCAGCGTGCTGGTGCGCGGCAGCGAGCGCCAGCGCAGGATCAGCATGAAGGCCACGAAGGCCAGCACCGCGTTGAGCACGAACACCCAGGCCGTGCCGGCGCTGGCCAGCAGCGCACCGGCCACCGTGGGGCCGACCACGCGCGACAGGTTCATCGAGATGCCGTTCAGCGCCAGCGCCGACGGCAGGTGCGCCCGCGTGACGACCTCGGGCACGATGGCCGAGAACACCGGCCAGCGCATCGCCAGGCCGATGCCGTTGAGAAAGGTCAGCAGCAGCAGCAGCGCAGGCGTCAGCATGCCCGCCAGCGCCAGCGCCGCGATCAGCAGCGCGGTGACGCACACCCAGAGCTGCGTTCCGGCGAAGTAGCGCCGCCTGTCCACGATGTCGGCCATCGCGCCGCTGGGCAGGCCGAGCAAGAAGACCGGCAGCGTGGACGCGGTCTGCACCAGGGCCACCATCACCGGGCTGCTGGTGAGCGTCGTCATCAGCCAGGCGGCCGCGACGTCGTTCATCCACATCGTCATGTTGGCCGCCAGCCACGCAAACCAAAGGCCCCGGAACACGGGGCCTCGGAGCGGTGCCAGCGCGGCTGGCAAGGCCACGGATCAGTCCTCCTGGAAGGCGACCTCGCGCTTCTTCTTGATGGAGGGCAGCGTCACCACCACCACCATCAGCGCGGCGGCGATCAGCAGCCCGGCCGACAGCGGGCGGGTCATGAAGGTGCCCCAGTCGCCGCGCGACAGCAGCAGCGCGCGGCGCAGGTTCTCTTCCATCATCGGCCCGAGGATGAAGCCCAGCAGCAGCGGCGCCGGCTCGCAACCGAGCTTGTAGAACACATAGCCGATGAAGCCGAACAGCGAGCCCATATAGACGTCGAAGCTGCTGTTGTTCAGCGTGTACAAGCCGATGCAGCAGAACGACATGATGGCCGGGAACAGGAAGCGGTAGGGCACCGTGAGCAGCTTGATCCAGATGCCGATGAGCGGCAGGTTCAGCACCACCAGCATCGCGTTGCCGACCCACATCGAAGCGATCAGCCCCCAGAAGAGCTGCGGGTTGCTCGTCATCACCTGCGGGCCGGGCTGGATGCCCTTGATCGTCATCGCGCCCACCATCAGCGCCATCACCGCGTTGGGCGGGATGCCGAGGGTCAGCATCGGGATGAACGAGGTCTGCGCGCCGGCGTTGTTGGCACTCTCAGGCCCGGCCACGCCGCGGATGTTGCCCTGGCCGAAAGGCACCTCGCCCTTCTTCATCGGCGCCTTCTTCTCGACCGTGTAAGCCGCGAACGAGGCCAGCAGCGCGCCGCCGCCGGGCAGCACGCCGAGCAGCGAGCCGAGCGCGGTGCCGCGCAGCACCGCGGGCCAGGCGTCCATGAAATCCTGCCTTGTGGGCCACAAGCCCTTCACGTCCTTGGTGAAGACCTCGCGGCTTTCTTCAGGCTGGCCGAGGTTGGCGATGATCTCGCCGAAGCCGAACACCCCCATCGCGATGGCGACGAAGCCGATGCCGTCGGTCAGCTCGGGGATGTCGAAGCTGTAGCGCGGCACGCCCGAGATCACGTCGGTGTTGATCTGGCCGAGCAGCAGGCCCAGCAGGATCATCGAGATGGCCTTGATCAGCGAGCCCGACGCCAGCACCACGGCGCCGATCAGGCCCAGCACCATCAGGCTGAAATACTCGGCCGGGCCGAACTTGAAGGCCAGCTCGGTGAGCGGCGGCGCGAACGCGGCGATGATGATGGTGCCCACGCAGCCGGCGAAGAAGGAGCCCAGGCCGGCCGCCGCCAGCGCGGCGCCGGCGCGGCCCTTGCGGGCCATCTGGTAGCCGTCGATGGCCGTCACCACCGAGCTGCTTTCGCCCGGCACGTTGATCAGGATGGCAGTGGTGCTGCCGCCGTACTGCGCGCCGTAGTAGATGCCGGCCAGCATGATGAGCGCGGGCGTGGCGTCGAGCGCATAGATGCTGGGCAGCAGCATCGCGATGGTGGCCACCGGCCCCAGGCCCGGCAGCACGCCGATCAAGGTGCCCAGCACCGCCCCGCCGAAGGCGTAGAGCAGGTTCTGGAGGGTGAAGGCAACGCCGAAGCCGAGCGCCAGGTTGTGCAGCAGTTCCATGGTCTTGTCCTTATCCGGCGAACGACGGCAGCAACGGGATCGTGAGCTTCAGGCCCCAGATGAAGATCACCCAGCTTCCGGCGGTCAGCACGATGGCGTTGATGACGGCGTCGCGCCAATGGAACTCGTCGCCGGCAGCGGCCGAGCCGATCACCAGCAGCGGCAGCGCCACCACCATGCCCAGGTGCGGCAAGGCCCAGCCGAAGATGCCGACAGCGGCCACGATCACGAGCAGCGGCTTCCAGGCCCAGGGGCCGATGGGGTCACCGCCTTCGACCTCGACAGTCAGCGCCTTGAACAGCACGAAGCCGCCCAGCAGCGCCATCAGCACGCCCAGCCCGAAGGGAAAGTACGCCGGGCCGGGCCGGGCCGAAGCGCCGAAATTGTAGTTGGTGGCACCCCACGCGAAGGCCGCCCCCACGATGACGAACATCAGGCCGGACCAGAAGTCGCGCTGGCTCTTGATTTTCACTCTGTCTCCTCGCGGTGGTTGCGGCGGATTCTAGGCAGCGCCCGTCGGGCGCCTGATGTGGTTTCCACGTAAGGCCGCCGGCCGGCGCAAATGAAGTGGACCGTGGTCGATGCGCCCGGCGGCGCTGCCGTGCTCGCGTCGAGCGGGCATGCTCAGCCGCGCAGGTCCAGCCCCGGCGTGCTGCGCAGCACCTCTTCCACGGTGGTCAGCCCTTCGGCCACCTTCATCGCGCCGGCCAGGCGCAATGGCCGCATGCCGTCTTTCACGGCCTGCCGGCGCAGCGCAGCAGCGTCCAGCGTGGGGTGCACGGCGGCCCGCGCCGCATCGCTGAGCACCAGCAGTTCATAGAGGCCGGCGCGGCCGCGGTAGCCGGTGTGGCGGCACTCCAGGCAGCCCACCGGCTTGTACGGCCGCACGCCGCCAGACAGCCGCCAGGGCTTGGCCATTTCGTCCAGCGTCTCGCGCGTGGTGGTGTCGTCACGCGTCTTGCAGGCTGCGCACAGCGCGCGAGCCAGCCGCTGCGCGAGCACGCCGATGACGGTGGCCGCAATCAGGTACGGCGGCACGCCCAGGTCGGCCAGCCGGGTGATGGCACCGGCTGAATCGTTGGTGTGCAGCGTGCTGAAGACGAGGTGGCCTGTGAGCGCGGCCTGGATCGCCATCTCGGCGGTGGGCAGGTCACGGATCTCGCCGACCATGATGATGTCCGGGTCCTGCCGCATCAGCGCGCGCAGGCCTTCGGCGAAGCCCATGTCGATGGCGCTGTGCACCTGCGTCTGGTTGAAGCTGGGCTCGATCATCTCGATCGGGTCTTCGATGGTGCAGACGTTGACCTCCTCCGACGCCAGCGACTTGAGCGTGGAGTACAGCGTGGTGGTCTTGCCGCTGCCGGTAGGCCCGGTGACGAGGATGATGCCGTGCGGCCTGGCGATCAACGCCTGCCAGGCCTTGGCCTCGTGCGGGCCGAAGCCCAGCGCCTCGACGTTCTTCACCACGGTCTCGGGGTCGAAGATGCGCATCACCATCTTCTCGCCGAAGGCGGTGGGCAGCGTCGAGAGCCGCATCTCGACCTCGCCGCCGGGCTTTCCGTCCAGCTCGGGGCGCACGGTCTTGATGCGGCCGTCGAGCGGGCGGCGGCGCTCCACCACGTCCATCCGGCCAAGCAGCTTGATGCGCGCGGTCATCGCGTTCATCACCGACAGCGGCACCTGATAGACGGTGTGCAGCACGCCGTCGATGCGGAAGCGGATGGCGCCCATCTCGCGCCGCGGCTCCAGGTGGATGTCGCTGGCGCGCTGGTCGAAGGCGTACTGCCACAGCCAGTCCACCACCTGCACGACGCCCTGGTCGTTGGCGTCCAGCGCCTTGTTGCTCTTGCCCAGCTCCACCAGTTGCTCGAAGCTGGCGGTGGGCGCCACCTCGCCGCTCTTCTGCGCGGCCCGCACCGACCGGGCCAGCGCATAGAACTCGGTGGTGTAGCGGCGCACGTCCTCCGGGTTGGCCAGCACCAGGCGCACGCTGCGCCGGGTGTGGGCTTCGATCTCGCTCACCCAGGCCACGTCGAAGGGCTCGGCGGTGGCGATGGTCACCTCCGACGCCGTCATGTTCACCGGCAGCGCACGGCGGCTTTCGGCGTAGTGCACGCTCATCACGTCGGCCACGCGGCCGACGTCGGCGCGCAGCGGGTCGATGCGCAGGTAGGGCAGCCCGGCGCGGCCGGCCAGCCAGTCGGTCAGGGCTTCGGTGTCCAGACTCTTCTTGCTGCCGGCGCGTTGCAGCCCGGCGCCACCCAGGCGCACCAGCGCATGCAGGCTGGACGCACCGGCGCCGAAGCGGCGGGTTACGCGCTCGCTGTCCTCGGCGCTGATCCAGCCGTCTGCCAGCAGCCAGCCGAGCAGCGTGCGCCAGTCGAGCCGGCCGGTGGGTGGAGCCTGGAGCGTTGCGGTCATGCAGGGTTGGATCAAGTCGCCAGCGGATGGGGCCGCAGCATGCGCAGCCACTTGCGGGCCGGCAGGCCGTAGGCGGCGAAGCGGGTCTCGATGGTAGCGGCGCGCTCGGCCAGCAGCTCGCGCGCCGGCAGTTGCACGCCGCGCGACGCCACCACGATGGCGTTGCCTTCGCGCGTGGGCTGAAGGCTCCAGACCTGGCCCGCGCCGAAGGCCGCGCCGATGCGCGCAATGCTCTGCGCGAAGCTGCTGTTGCGGCCGAACAGGTTGACGCTCATCACGCCGCCGTCGGCCAGCAGGCGGCGGCAGTCGGCATAGAAGGCGTCGCTGTCCAGCACCGGCGCGGCGGCGTCCTGGTCGTAGAGGTCCACATGCAGCAGTTGCGCGCTCTGGGGTGCGGCTGCGTCACGCAGCCAGCGGCCGGCGTCCTGCTGCACCACGGTCACCTCGGCCGGCAGGTGGAACCAGTCGCGGTTGACGGCCACCACCTGCGGGTTGATCTCGACCACCGTGGTGGGCATGCGCAGCGCCTTGTGCGTGAAGCGGGTGATGGCGCCGGCGCCCAGCCCGAGTTGCACCGCGTGGCCGCTGCCGATCTCTTGCACGGGCAGCCACAGCAGGCTGGCCAGCATGCGCTGGATGTAGGCCAGCTCGGGCACCTGCGGCTTGCGGATGCGCATGGCGCCCTGCACCCAGATGGAGCCCAGGTGCAGAAAGCGCACGCCGTCGCTTTCGCTGATGGTGACGTCTGGGAAGTCCGTCACGCGACACCGTGCTCTGCGAACACCGCGCGCCAGGCCTGCAGCTTGCGTTCGAAAGACCAGCTCGCATTGGCCGGGCTGGTGGACGGCAACCTGTGCACCGTGAAGCCCAGCGCGGCAAGCTGCCGCATCGCGCGCGCGGATTCACCGCCGTTGTGCGCCACCGCATGCAGCGCCGGGGCGCGGAGGCGCAGGCTGGCGAAGTCGTTCAGCTCGGCGTCTTCGATGGCCTGGTCCAGGCTGCCTTCGCGGCGGCAGCGGTCATAGACGTCCCAGAGTCCGACGCCATGGCCGGTCATCTGCGCCAGCCGCTCGGCATAGGGCAGCGCGCAAAGGTCCAGCCCCCACAGCGCAGACAGGATGGGCCAGAAATGGTTGCGCGGGTGGGCGTAGTACTGGCCCGCCGCCAGCGACGCGCCACCGGGAAAGCTGCCCAGCACCAGCAGCCGCGTGGCCGGCGACAGCACAGGCGGCAAGCCGGTCAGCACCGGGCCTGGCACGCTCACGCCGCGCGCTCCGCCTGCAACGCGGCCGGATGTTGCAACGCCGAAGGGCCCAGCAACGCTGCAAGCCGCGGCAACGCGGCCAGCACGTTGGCCGACGTGACCGCTGCCGTCTGCGCCAGCGTCCAGCCGCGCAACGCCGCCAGCGTCTGCGCGATGCGCGGCAGCTCGGCCGGCTCGTTGCGGCTGCCGTCGCCCGCCGCGCGTTGCGCCGCAGTGCGGTAGAGCCAATGCGGCGGGATGTCGGGCGAGTCGGTTTCCAGCACCACCGCGCTGTCCGGCAAGCTGCCTGCCAGCGCGCGTATCTGCAACGCGCGGTCGAAGGTCATCGCGCCGCCGAAACCGAGCTTGAAGCCACGCTCGACGAAGAGCGACGCCTGCTGCGCGCTGCCGTTGAACGCATGCGCAATGCCGCCGGCCACGCCGATGCGGCGCAGACCTTGCAGCAACATGTCGGCCGAGCGCCGCACATGCAGGATCACCGGCAGCCCGGCGTCGCGCGCCAGCTTGAGCTGTGCCAGGTAGAAGCGCTGCTGGCGCTGGCGGTCCAGCCCGGGCACGAAGTGGTCGAGCCCGATCTCGCCCACCGCCACCAAACGCGGGTCATCGCGGTGCAGGGCCAGCGCATCGCGCAGGCGGTCGGTGTCGTCGTCGGCGGCGCGCCCCACGCACAGCGGGTGGATGCCCAACGCGTAGGCCAGGCCGTGCCGGTGGGCCAGCGCGCGCACGGCCTCGAAATTGCCCACCTCCACTGCCGGCAGCACCAGCAGGCCAACGCCGGCCGATTGCGCGCGCGCCACCACGGCGGCGCGGTCGGCGTCGAATTCCGCCGCGTCGAGGTGGCAGTGCGAGTCGATCCACATGGCGTGATGATGGCCCAGAAGCTGCGAGCCCCCCGGCAACGTGATACCGTGTTCGTGAACCAGGCGCAGGACTCTTCCCATGCGAAAGACACCGCTCTACAGCCCGTCTCGCCGCCCTGCCGCGCCGGCTGCCGGGCAGCCACCGCAGCGCCCTGACACCCCGCCGGCAGAGGCAGCGCAGCCGGCCCTGCCCAAGCGCCGTGGCTGGCGTGCATTCGCCGCCCGCCACAGCGGCCCGCTGTGGGGCGGCGCGGGCGCGCTGCTCGCCCTGCTGCTGATGACGCTGGCACTCGGCCTGCGCCCCGGCCACCGCAACATCACGCAAGACGACATCGACGCGGCGGTGCGCGAGTCTCTGGAGAAGGAGCCCTTGCCCTCGGCCGCTGCCAAGGCCTACGACGCCATCGCACCATCCGTCGTGCGCGTGATCGGCCTGATGGACGACAAGGACACCGGCGAGGACGGCAAGGACGGCGGCAAGGACGCCAGCGCCAAGTCGCCCGAAGAGCGCGCGATGGAGCGCAGCCTGGGCACCGGCGTGGTGATCATCGACAACGGCACCATCCTGACCAACCTGCATGTGGTGTCGGGCGCCAAGCGGGTGCGCGTCACCTTCGCCAACGGGCTGCAGTCCGAGGCGCAGGTGATCGGCGCCCAGCCCGAGAACGACCTGGCGGTGCTGAAGGCCAGCACGCTGCCCGACGACCTGGAAGCCGCCACCATGCGCAGCACCTCGGACCTGCGGCCCGGCGACCACGTCATCGCCGTCGGCCACCCTTTCGGCATCGGGCCGTCGGTCAGCTACGGCGTGGTGTCGGGGCTCAAGCGCGAGTTCCGCTCCGAGTCGGGCGAGCGCACGCTGACCAACCTGATCCAGTTCGACGCCGCCGCCAACCCCGGCAACAGCGGCGGCCCGCTGGTCACGATGGACGGGCAGGTGGTGGGCATCGTCACCGCCATCCTCAACCCGTCGGAGCAGCGCACCTTCATCGGCATCGGTTTTGCCGTGCCCATCGAGAACGCCGCCTCCGCCGTCGGCATGCCCCCTTTCTGAGCCCCGCTCCATGACTGACACCACCGCAGAATCCACCGCCACCTTGATGGAGCGCGTGCTCTACGAGGTCAAGCGCGTCGTCGTCGGGCAAGACCGCTTTCTGGAGCGCGTGCTGGTGGCGCTGCTGGCCCAGGGTCACCTGCTGGTGGAAGGCGTGCCCGGGCTGGCCAAGACGCTCACCGTCAAGACGCTGGCGCGGTCCATCCGCGGCAGCTTCAAGCGCATCCAGTTCACGCCCGACCTGGTGCCTGCCGATCTGGTGGGCACGCGCATCTACAACCAGAAGACAGGCGAGTTCGGCACCTCGCTGGGGCCGGTGTTCGCCAACCTGCTGCTGGCCGACGAAATCAACCGCGCGCCGGCCAAGGTGCAGAGCGCGCTGCTGGAGGTGATGCAGGAGCGCCAGGTCACCATCGCCGGCGAGACGCACAAGGTGCCCGACCCCTTCGTGGTGATGGCCACGCAGAACCCCATCGAGACCGAAGGCACCTACCCGCTGCCCGAGGCGCAGGTCGATCGCTTCATGATGAAGGTGCTGGTGGACTACCCCACCGAGGAAGAAGAGTTCGTCATCGCCGAGCGCGTCACCGGCCCGGCGGTGGAGATCAACGCGGTGGCCGACACCTTCCAGCTCGCCGCGTTGCAGCGCGAATGCCGCGCGGTGTACGTCGATCCATCGCTCATGCAATACGCCGTCAAGCTGGTCGGCGCCACGCGCAACCCGGCCAAGTACGACCTGCCCGAGATCGCCAAATACCTGACCTACGGCGCCAGCCCGCGGGCCACCATCGGCATGATCGAAGGCGCGCGCGCGCTGGCGATGATGCGCGGCCGCCGTTATGCGCTGCCGCAGGACGTGACCGACCTGGTGGCCGATGTGATGCGCCACCGGCTGGTGGTGAGCTACGAGGCGCTGGCCGAAGGCGTCACCGCCGATGCGCTGGTACAACGCGTGCTGAAAAAGGTGCCTGCGCCCGACAAGCCGCTGGCCCTTGCCCGCTTCGACGGAGCGGCGCATGGCTGACAAGCCGGGTGACGGCGTGGCTGACAAGCCGGGGCACAAGCCGCCCGAGGCCGCAGACCACCTGCTGCAACGTCTGGACCTGACCGTGCTGCGCCGGCTCGACGGCCTGCTTCAGGGCGACTACCGCACGCTGCTGCGCGGTGCCGGGGTGGACCTGGCCGACCTGCGCGAATACCAGCACCACGACGACGTGCGCCACATCGACTGGAACGTCACCGCGCGGCTTCAGCAACCGTATGTGCGCCAGTTCGTCGAAGACCGCGACCTCAGCGCCTGGTTCCTGCTCGACCTGTCCGGCAGCATCGACTTCGGCTCCGGGCTGACCACCAAGCTGGCCGTCAGCCGTGGCTTCGTCGGCGCACTGGCGCGCGTGATCACGCGGCACGGCAACAAGGTGGGCGCCGTGTTCTATGGCAACAAGGTCGATCACGTGCTGCCGCCGGCCACCACGCGGCTGCATGTGCTCAACCTGCTTCAGCGCATGGCCGGGCCGCCGGCCGGGCGCGGCAGCGGCACCGGCACCGCGCTGGCCGACCTGCTGAAGGCGGCAGACGCTGCCATCAAGCGCCGCTCGCTGGTGTTCGTGGTGTCCGACTTCATCAGCGCGCCGGGCTGGAGCGACGCGCTGGCGCGGCTGTCGCGCCGGCACGAGGTGATCGCGGTGCGCCTGTACGACGCGGCCGAACTGGCGCTGCCTGACGTCGGGCTGGTCACGGTCGAAGACGCAGAGACCGGCGAGCAACTGCTGGTGGATGCCGCCGACCCGGCCTTCCGCCAACGCTACGGCCAGATCGCCGATGCGCAGGAAGCGGCGCTGCGCGAGGCGCTGGGCCGCAGCGGCGCCGACACGCTGGAGCTGGCCACCAGCGACGACCTGCTCGACGCGCTGCTGCGCTTCTGCGACCTGCGCCGCCAGCGCGCGAAGATGAAGGCATCGCCGCGCTTGCCGGCCTGGCTGCGCAGCGCCGCGCCGGAAGCCACGCCGCAACCGGCGCCCCACGCCGCAACGGCCGAGGTCGCCTGATGAGCTTCCTTTGGCCCAACCTGCTGTGGCTGCTGCTGGCGCTGCCGCTGCTGGTGGCGGCCTATCTGTGGGTGCTGAAGAAGCGGCGCAGGAGCACCGTGCGGCTGGCCAGCATCGGCATTGCCAAGCAGGCGTTGGGCAAAGGCCCCGGCTGGCGCCGCCATGTGCCGCCGCTGCTGCTGCTGGCGGCGCTGGCCACCTTGCTGCTGGCGATGGCGCGGCCCACCGCCACCATCACGCTGCCGCTGTCCGAGCGCACCATCATCCTGGCGATGGACGTGTCCGGCAGCATGCGCGCCGAAGACGTCAAGCCGAACCGGCTGGTGGCCTCCCAGGAGGCCGCCAAGGCCTTCATCCACGAGTTGCCGCGCGAGGTGCGCGTGGGCATCGTCTCCTTCGCCGGCACGGCCGCCGTGGTGCAGGCGCCCACCACCAGCCGCGACGACGCCATCGCCGCGATCGACCGTTTTCAACTGCAACGCGGCACGGCCATCGGCAGCGGCATCGTGCTGTCGCTGGCCACCTTGTTCCCGGACGCCGGCATCGACATCCAGCAGATCACCGGCCAGCGCAACATGCCGCGCATGCTGGGCGACAAGGAGGCCAAGAAGGACTTCACGCCGGTGCCCGCGGGCTCCTACAACACGGCAGCCGTGATCCTGCTGACCGACGGCCAGCGCACCACCGGCCCCGACCCCATCGACGCGGCCAAGATGGCCGCCGAGCGCGGCATCCGCGTCTATACGGTGGGCGTGGGCACCACGCAGGGCGAGATCATCGGCTTCGAAGGCTGGAGCATGCGCGTACGGCTGGACGAAGAAACGCTGAAGAACATCTCGCTGCTGACGCACGGCGAGTACTTCTACGCCGGCACCGCAGAAGACCTGAAAAAGGTCTATCAGTCGCTCAGCTCGCGCATGGTGGTGGAGCGCAAGGAAACCGAGGTCAGCGCGTTGTTTGCCGGCGCGGGCGCTTTGCTGGCGGTGCTGGCGGCAGGGCTGTCGCTCTGGTGGTTCGGGCGGGTGCTTTAGCGGCCTTCTTGCCGGGGGCCGGGCTGGCTCCTGCCTTCTTCGCTGCCGTCTTCTTCACGGCCGCTTTCTTTGCGTCCGTTTTCTTCACGGCGGCTTTCTTCACCGCGGCGTTCTTGCCTGCGGCCTTCTTCGCAGCCCGCTTCTTCTTCGGCGCCGCGCCACGCGCGCCGCTGGCGGCACGCCAGTCTTCGCCGAGGAACAAGGCCCGCTCGGCAGTGCGGCGGCGGGTCAGGCCGGCCAGCGGCTGAAGCACGCCGTTGATGCGGCCCTTGTTCCACGCCAGGAACTGGTCGGCCGCACCGGCAAGGTCGCCGCCGTTGAGCTTCTTCAGCAGCGTGGACGTGCCCAGATTGCCCGCGCCCAGGTTGAAGGTGAAGGCGATCAGTGCGCCCAGTTGGCCGTCGTCCAGATCCACCTTGACCAGCCGCAGCACATCGCGGGCGGTGTCCAGCAGATCGCCCGCCAGCAGCGTCTCGGCCTGCTGCTTGGTGATGCCGCCCGGGTACAGCGAGCGCGCCACCGACAGGTTGGCCGGGTCGCGCAGCCAGCCGTTGCCGCCGGGCGCGCGGATGGCGTGGCCCCAGCCGATGGTCCAGATGCCGAGCGGGTCGAGGTAGGCGTCGATGTTGACGGTGGAGGGGTCACCGTCCGGAATGCCCTCGAAGCTCTTGATGAGTTCGATGGCCTCTCGGGGCACGTCGCGCAGCGGTGCGGGCATGGAGTCTCCTGCTGTGAAAGCCGGCGCAGTGTGACTGCGCCGGCCGCGCCGGCCCATCCCGCGTTTGCAGACAGCGCCCGGAGCGCGTCGGCGGACGGCGCGGCTGCAAACGGTCCGTCAGCAGCGGCGCGTCAGCGGTCGAGGTTCACCAGCGGCGGCGTGCCAGCAGGCCGATCACGCCCAGGCCGGCCAGCAGCAGGGCGCCGCTGCTGTTTTCGGGCACGGTGCTGACGGTCAGCACGCGCACATGGTCGCCCGGGTTGCTGGCGGTCCACCTGCCGATGGACAGCGTCTGCCCGGCGAAGGACGTGGCGGCACGGTCCTCGTCTTCCAGCCCGATGCCCGGCACGTAGTTGTAGCTGCTGCCTGATTTTTGCAACGCCGCGGTGGCGAGCAAGGCAGCGCGGGTGTCCTGGATGGCGACGATGTTGCTGCCGAAGGTGATGCTGCCGCTGACGCTGGCCGGCCGGGCACGCGGGTCGAAGACCACGAACCAGCTATCGACCAGGATGCTGCCGTTGCCGGTGTCGAAGCTCTGGCCCTGCGATTCCTGGAACCACAGCACGCTGCCGTCCTGCTGCACCGTGGTGGGCGTGGCGCCGAGATATTCGGTGAAGCTGGCGGCGCTGAAGGAGGCCACCGGCGCGGCTGCGAAGGCGGTGCCAGCGATGGTGAGAGCGCCGAGCGTGGCAAGAAACCTGGGCAGCAAGCGGGTGGACATGTCGGCGGCTTTCACAAACGAGGCCAGGACAGGCCCGTGGCGACGCATGTTAGCAAGTGCCATGCCGCAGAAATCGCGAAAACTGGCGCCTGAATCGGGCGCAACTGCGGCCGCAGGACGCGTCAGCGCACTTCAGGCCGCGCCGCCCTCGTCCCCGCCCTCGTTCCCGCTCTCGCACCCACCGTTTCCCAGCACCGCATTGACTTCGGCGCCGAAGAGCAGCGTCGTCGCGCTGGCGTAGATGAAGACCAGCGTCGCCACCAGGCCGGTGAAGCTGCCGTACACCAGCACCAGCTTGCCGGCGCTGCGCAGCGTGGTGGACAACAGCGCCGCGGCGCCCAGCCACAGCAGCGCGCCCAGCACCGCGCCGGGCAGCACCGTGCGCAGCCGCTGCCGCACGTCGGGCAGCCAGGTATAGAGCAGCGCATACATCGGCATCAGCACGGCAACGGCCACGCCGTAGCGCACGCCGTCGCGCAGCCACAGCAGTTGCCGGCTGTCGGCGGCCTGGCTTTCCGCCAGATGCCACAGCGTCGGCATGATGACCACCGAGCTGAAGACGGCAATGGTGCCGGCACCCATCACCACCGTGAACAGCGTGACCTTGATGCGTGCCTTCCAGAACGGCAGGCCGTGCTGCACCCCATAGGCCTTGTTGAGCCCGGTGCGGATGGCCTGCATGCCGGACGATGCCGTCCACACCGTCACCAGCAGGCCAAGTGCCAGCAAGGCCTGGCTGCGCTGGCCCAGCACCTGCTCCACCACCGGCTGCAGCGCGTCGCGCACCAGCGGCGGTGCATAGCCGATGGCGCGCCCCGCCAGCGCCGCCACGTCGCCCGGGCGGCCGATGTAGGCGGCTGCTGCCGACACCAGGATCAACAGCGGAAACATCGCCAGCAGCGTCGAGAACGCGATGCTGCCGGCCTGGTTGGCGCTCTGGTGGACGATGTAGTTCCGGATGGCCAGCGGGATGACGCGCAGGCCGGGCGTGCGCAGCACCGCCGCGGCGCGAAGGCGCCAGCGCGACAGCGCGGCCTTCACAGCACCGCCTCCGCCTCCGCGTCCGCCTCCACCACCATCTGCACCCGCTGCTGCCCGTTCCACTCGTCCAGGCTGAGCCGGAAGGCCAGCCGCACATGCTCTGCCACCGGCTCGGCGCGGCCGAACCAGATGGCGTCGCGCTGGGTGCCGGCGTGTTTGAGCCGCAGCTTCAGGTGCTTCTCACCCACCAGGCGCTGCTGAAGCACCTGCACCTGGTCGCAGAACAGCGGCGCCTCGAAGCCCTGGCCCCAGACCTGGGCGTCCAGCAGCGCCACCGTCTGCGCGTTGAACCATTCCAGTGCCAGCGGCCCGTCGGTGCGCAGCGTGCGCGTCAGCGTGGCGGCGTCCAGCCATTCGGCGGCCACCGCGCCCAAGGCGGTGTCGAAGGTCGCCAGCCCGTCCGGCGCCAGCGTGCAGCCGGCCGCCATCGCGTGGCCGCCGAAGCGCAGCAGCAGCCCGGGGTGGCGCTTGCTGACGAGGTCGAGCGCGTCGCGCAGGTGGAAGCCCGGGATCGAGCGGCCCGAGCCCTTCAGCACGCCGTCCGCACCCGGCGCGAAGGCGAAGGTCGGGCGGTGCAGGCTGTCTTTCACGCGGCCTGCGACGATGCCCACCACGCCTTCGTGGAAGGCGGCATCGAACAGGCACACCGCGGCCGGCGTGCCGCCAGGCGTCAACGCCGCCAGCGTGGCCTCGGCCAGCTCGCGCATGCCGGCCTCGACGACGCGGCGCTCGCGGTTGATGGCGTCGAGCTGCGCGGCCAGCGCTGCGGCGCGTGCCGGGTCGTCGGTGACCAGGCATTCGATGCCCAGCGTCATGTCGGCCAGCCGGCCGGCGGCATTGATGCGCGGGCCCAGCGCGAAGCCGAAATCGAAGGCCGCAGCGCGTGCCGGCTGGCGGCCGGCCACCGCGAACAAGGCGGCGATGCCCGGCTGCATGCGGCCGCTGCGCACCCGCTTGAGGCCCTGGGCCACCAGCCGCCGGTTGTTGGCGTCGAGCTTCACCACGTCGGCCACCGTGCCCAGCGCCACCAGGTCGAGCAGCGCATCCAGCCGCGGCTGCGTCGCAGCGTCGAAGTGGCCGCGCTGGCGCAGCTCGGCCCGCGTGGCCAGCAGCACGTAGAACATCACGCCGACGCCGGCCAGCGCCTTGCTCTCGAAGCCGCAGCCGGGCTGGTTGGGGTTGACGATGACGTCGGCGTCCGGCAGCACCGCCACGCCATGCTCGACCGCGGGCAGATGGTGGTCGGTCACCAGCACCGCGATGCCGCGCTGCCGGGCGTGCGCCACGCCGGCCAGGCTGGCGATGCCGTTGTCCACCGTCACCAGCAGTTGCGGCGGCTGCCCGCCGCGCTGTCCAGCCTGTTCGGCCGCCAGATCGACGATGGCGGGCGTCAGGCCGTAGCCGTGCACCGCCCGGTCGGGCACCACGTAGCGCAGAGCCCCCGCTCCGGCGCCCAGCATCGCCAGGCCGCGCAGTGCCACGGCGCAGGCAGTGGCGCCGTCGCAGTCGTAGTCGGCGACGATGCAGATGCGCAGGCGCTGCGCGATGGCGTCGGCCAGCAGCCGGCCGGCGGCCTGCGCGCCCAGCAGGCTGGCCGGTGGCAGCAGCTTCGCGACGCCGTCGTCCAGCTCGTCGGCCGCGCGCACGCCGCGCGCGGCCAGCAGGCGCGCCAGCAACGGGTGAACGCCGGCCTGCTCGAGCGCGAAGCTGGCGCGCGGCGGCACGTCGCGCGCCACCAGCGTGGGCCCGGTCACAGCGCCTCCAGCACGGCGGCCGGCGTGGCGCCGGCCCACAGGGAGCGCATGCGCTGCCAGGCCAGCGCCGCGCGGCCGGCGCGCGGTGCGAAGCTGGCGCTGCCGCGTTCACCGCACAGCGTCAGGCGCGGCGCGGCGCTGCCGTCCGAAGTTGACGCCGACGAAGGCGCCGCCAGCAAGCCTGCGATGGGCCCGCCGTCCAGCGTGTCCCAGGCCTTGGCCCAGGCGGCCCAGTCACCGGCCAGCGCGGGAGCGCGCAGCCGCGCATCGACCGTCGGCACCGCGCCGCGGACGGCTTGCGCCAGCCCGCAGCCACTGAGCCAGAACGAGTTGACCGGCAGCAGGCCCTGCTCTTGCCTGCGCTCGTTGATGGGATGCTCGTGCAGCAGCATCTGCACCTCGTTCTGCAGGCGGCGCAGCAGGCGCAAGCCCGGGTTGTCGGCGCTGCTTTCCACCAGCCAGCCATCGACGTTGCGGCCGATCACACGGTCCAGCGACGCGCAGCGCAGCCCGGCCAGCAGCGGGTGGGCGGCATACCAGCGGGTGGCGGTGCCGAAGACCATCTCGAAGCCTTCGCTGGTGAACAGCGCCTGCACCGCGGCGAGCAGCGCGCGCGAGGTGGCGTCGTCCAGCAGCAGCGTGGCGGGGTCCGTCAGGCTGACCTGGTGCGTGCCCAGATGCCAGTGCACCGGTGACAGCAGGCCCCAGGCGCGGCCGGGAGTGGACGCCTCGGGCACGCCGTCGGCCGCCGCCGACCAGGCAGCCCAGGGCAGGCAGCCGTCGGGCGCAGACCAGCCCAGCGCCTGCGCCAGCGCGCGTTCGTGCGGCGGGGTGAAGCTCCAGACGTCGCCATCGTCGCGCGCCACTTCCGTCCAGCGCGACAGCAGCGCCTGAAGACGCGGCAGCTCCAGGCCGCGCAAGGCGGTGCTGCCGGCCTCGCTCAAGGGGCCGGCGAAGGGAACGATCAAGTGCATTGCGGCCATTATCCGAGAGGCCGCTCGGGTAGCATCGCCGCCGCATGAACCTCCCCCAGTTGCCCTATGAATGGCACGTCGGCTGGCGCTACACGCGCGCCGGCCGCGCCGGGCGCCGCAACGGCTTCATCTCGTTCATCTCTGCCATCTCGGTGCTCGGCATCGCGCTCGGCGTGGCTGCGCTGATCATCGTGCTGAGCGTGATGAACGGCTTCCAGAAAGAGGTGCGCGACCGCATGCTCAGCGTCATCTCGCACATCGAGATCTTCGACGCCAGCGGCAATGCGCTGCCCGACTGGCGCGCCACGGCCGCGGCTGCCGCCCGCAACCCGCAGGTGATGGCCGCGGCGCCCTTCGTCAGCGCGCAGACGCTGATCGGCCGCGGCGACGAACTGCGCGGCGCCATCGTGCGCGGCATCGTGCCGGCCGAAGAGGCCAAAGTGACGGACCTGGCGCGCCGGCTGCAGAACACCACGCTGGCGAAGCTGGTGCCCGGCGAATGGAACATCGTGCTGGGCGCCGAACTGGCGCGGCTGGTCGGCGCGCGGGTGGGCGACAAGGTCACCATCGCCGCGCCGGGCGGGCAAGTCACGCCGGCCGGCGTGGTGCCGCGGCTCAAGCAGTTCAACCTGGTGGGCACCTTCGAGGCCGGCCACTACGAGTACGACAGCGGCCTGGCGCTGGTGGCGCTGGACGACGCGGCTCGCCTGTTCCAGAGCGCCGGCCCGACCGGCGTGCAACTGCGCCTGCACGACGTGCACCAGGCGCGCGGCGTGGCCGGCCAACTGGCGCAAAGCCTGGGCAGCGGCGTCATCGTGCGCGACTGGACGCGCACCAACCAGAACTGGTTCGACGCGGTGCAGATCGAGAAGCGGCTGATGTTCATCATCCTCACGCTGATCGTCGCGGTGGCGGCGTTCAACCTGGTCTCGACGCTGGTGATGACGGTGACCGACAAGCGCGCCGACATCGCCATCCTGCGCACGCTGGGCGCCAGCCCGCGGTCGATCATGGGTGTGTTCATCGTGCAGGGCGCCACGGCCGGCATCATCGGCACGCTGAGCGGCGTGCTGTTCGGGCTGTTGATCGCCTTCAACATCGACGTCATCGTGCCGGCACTGGAGCGCACGCTGGGCGTGGCCTTCCTGCCGGGCAGCATCTACGTCATCAGCCGCATGCCCAGCGAGCCGCTGGCCACCGACATCGTGCCCATCGTCGTGATCTCGCTGCTGCTGTCCTTCGTGGCCACGCTGTACCCCAGTTGGCGCGCCAGCCGCGTCAACCCGGCCGAGGCGCTGCGCTATGAATGAGGCAGGCGACGACCTCGTGCTGCAGGCAGACGCGCTGTACAAGCGCTTTCGCGAAGGCCGTGGCGACGACGCGCTCGACGTCACCGTGCTGCGCGGCGTCAGCCTCACGGTGCGGCGCGGCGAGACGCTGGCCATCGTGGGTGCATCGGGCTCGGGCAAGAGCACGCTGCTGCACCTGCTGGGCGGGCTGGATGCGCCGACCTCGGGCCGCGTGGCGCTGATGGGGCGCGACTTCGCAGGCATGGACGCCGCCGAACAAGGCCGCTGGCGCAACCAGCACCTGGGCTTCGTCTATCAGTTCCACCACCTGCTGCCCGAGTTCAGCGCGCTCGACAACGTGGCGATGCCGCTGCGCATCCGCCGCCAGACGCTGGAGCAGGCGCGCAAGACGGCCCGCGCGGTGCTCGCCAGCGTGGGCCTGGGTGCGCGCGAGGCGCACCACCCGGCGCAGTTGTCCGGCGGCGAACGCCAGCGCGTGGCGATCGCCCGCGCGCTGGTGGCGCAGCCCGCCTGCGTGCTGGCCGACGAGCCCACCGGCAACCTGGACCGCGGCACCGCCGACGGCGTGTTCGACCAGATGCTGACGCTGGCGCGCGAGCAGGGCACGGCCTTCATCGTCGTCACCCACGACGAGCGGCTGGCCGCACGCTGCGGGCGCACGGTGCGGCTGGGCCTCTGACGGCACGCGGCTGCGCCCGGCGCGCGCGAGGTCGCCATCGGCGCCGGGCTGCTGGCAACGCGACACCCGCCAGGGACGGAGCCGGCGTCAGTTCGGAGCGATCTGCAGCGTCAGCCTGTAGCTCGCGTTGCCGCGCGTGCCGGCCACCTCGATCAGGTAGTCGCCGGTCTCCGGCAGCCGTTCACTCCATTGCGTGGCCTGGTCGTCGGGGCCGGCGCCGGGCAGCGTCTGGCCCTCGATGCCCTTGCCGGGGGCCGACGGCAGCCGCGCACCCGGCCCCCAGATCTGGAAAACCGCGTTCCGTTCCAGCGCCGCCAGCTTCAGCGTCGTGCGCTGGCCGGCGTTGGCGCTGAAACGCCAGATCCGGGTTTCGCCGCGGACCAGCGCGTCCTGCACCGTCACGCCGCTGCGGCCGCGCGCAAAGCGCAGCACACGCGGCATTTGTGCATCGTCAGCAGCGGCGGCAGCCACCGCGGCAGGCGTGCCGTCGGCCCACGACGCCGGTGCCGCGAACAGGGCGCTGGCCAGGCACAGCGCGGCGAGCAAGGCCTTTGTCGAGAGGGTCATGCTGTGATGCGGTGATGCCGTGATGCCGTTATGCAAACAGGAAGTAGCGGGCGCGCTGGAGGTAGCGCATGCGGTCGTCCAGCCCGTTGGCGCCGCCGTTGATGATGCGGGTGACTTCGCGCACGTCGTCGGTGTCGGCCACGGTGTTCAGGTCGTGCGTCTCCCAGAACCAGCCGGCGGCGCCTACCGCCAGCACGGGGTCGGTGGCGACCTCGGTCCAGGCGCCGTCCTTCGTGAGCTCGCGCCCGATGTCGTCGCCGTAGGCTTTGTAGTTGCTGCGGCCGGTGAGCTGGATCAGCCCGCGGCCCTTGAAGCGCTTGCCGTCGCCTTTCTCGGTGTTGCCCAGGCCCTTGACGCGGCCTTCGTAGGCTTCGCCGCTGGCCAGCTCTTCGGCATAGACGAAGCAGCCGCTTTCGTGGGCCAACTGGGCCAGGAAATGGGCTCGGCGCAGCGGCGTGTTGATGGACCGCAGCGCCATCTCTGTGACCAGGTGCTTGTAGTAGCGGCTGATCGCAGCCTGCGTGGCGTGCAGCATGATGGCCGCCAGCTTGCTGGCATCGAACTCGCGCGGCAGCATCGCCCGCAGGGTTGCCAACGGCGGGCTGCCCGGCTCGATGCACCACGGCCCGTCGTCCTGCTTGAGGTAGCGCTCAAGAAAGAAGCGCAGGCGTGCCAGGGTGGCGCGGTCCAAGCGGCCGTTGACCGGCAGCGCCGGCCCGTTGCGCAGCCGCCAGGCGTTGTTGAGCAGCACCTTGACGGTGACGACGTCGGCTTTGAAGTTGCGGCCGTGCTGGCCGACCGATGCCTTCAGGCACATGGCTGCATCCGTTTGCGAAAGCGACGCGATCTTAGGGCCTGTTCGGGGCCACCTCGTGCATCTGGCCGCGGGATGGGCGATGCGGGACGCGATGCATGCCGCCCGGCTTCCGTAAAATGCCGACGTGCACCTTCTCAACGCCGACCTGCATTGCCACTCCAACGTCTCCGACGGCACGCTGACCCCCGAAGCGCTGGCAGAGCGCGCGCACCGCGGCGGCGTCGAACTCTGGGCGCTGACCGACCATGACGAGACCGGCGGCCAGCAGCGCGCCCGCGACGCGGCGCTGTCGCTCGGCATGGCCTACCTCACCGGCGCCGAGATCTCGGTCAGCTTCGCTGGCGAGACCGTGCACGTCGTGGCGCTGGGCTACGACGCCGACGACAGCGCGCTGCGCGACGGCCTGGCCAGCGTGCGCAGTGGCCGCCACCAGCGCGCAAGGCAGATGGCCGCCGGGCTGGCCGCGGTGGGCATCCCCGGCGCATTCGACGGGGCGCTGCGCTACGTCAGCAACCCGGACCTGATCTCCCGCACCCACTTCGCCCGCTTCCTGGTGGACAGCGGCGTCTGCGCCGAGACGCACGAGGTCTTTCGCCGCTACCTCACCGAAGGCAAGCCGGGTTACGTGCCGCACCAGTGGGCGCGGCTGGGCGACGCGGTGCGCTGGATCACCGGCGCCGGCGGCATGGCCGTCATCGCGCACCCGGCGCGCTACCGCTTCACGCCCACCGTGGAGTACGCGCTGATCACAGAGTTCATCGCCCACGGCGGCCGCGGCATCGAGGTGATGACGGGCAGCCACAGCGCGGCAGAGCAGATCCAGTACGCCGACACGGCGCTCGAATTCGGCCTGCTGGCATCGCGCGGCAGCGACTTCCACGCCCCCGGCGAAAGCCGTGTCGAGCTGGGTGCACTGCCCCACTTGCCGGGCCGGCTGACGCCCGTGTGGGAAGCGCTGGCAGCGCGCGTGCAGCGCGCGTGACGACACTCGTCACCGGCAGCAGCGGCGCTCTGGGCAGCGCGCTGGTGCGGGCGCTGCGCGCACTCGGCAGGCCGGTGCGCGGCATCGACACGCTGCCCGGCCCCGGCACCGACAGCACCGCCTCCATCACCGACCGCGCCGCCGTGCAGCGCGCGATGGCCGGCGTGCAGGGCGTGCTGCACACCGCCACGCTGCATGCGCCGCACATCGCCACGCACAGCCGCCAGGCCTTCATAGACACCAACGTGAGCGGCACGCTGAACCTGCTGGAAGAAGCGGCCGCGGCCGGCGTGCGCAGCTTCGTCTTCACCAGCAGCACCAGCACCTATGGCGATGCGATGCAGCCGGCGCCGGGCGCACCTGCCGTCTGGGTGGATGAAGATTTGCAGCCGTTGCCCAGGACCATCTACGGCGTCACCAAGCTGGCTGCTGAAGCGCTGTGTGCGCTGCTGCACCACAGCAGCGGCATGCCTTGCGTGGTGCTGCGCACCTCGCGCTTCTTTCGCGCGCCGGCTGAGCTGGTGGCGCAGGAGATGGGCCACCGCCGCGTGCATCTGGCAGACGCCGTCAGCGCCCATCTCTGCGCAGCACAGCAGGCCGGGGCCATCGGCTTCGGCCGCTACGTGGTCAGCGCCAGCAGCCCTTTCCTGCCCGACGACCTGCCGCTGCTGGCCACCGATGCCGCTGCCGTGCTGCGCCTGCGGGTGCCGGGCTGCGAGGCAGCGTTCGCACGCGCCGGCTGGCAGTTGCCGCAGCGCATCGACCGCGTCTATGTCAACGCGCTGGCCCGGCGCGACTTGTGCTGGGCGCCGCAGCACACGCTGGCCAGCCTGCTGGCCGGCTTTCAGCCGCCATAGCGCTGGCGTGCCAGCGCGGCGCCTGCCGCCAGCGCCTGCAGCTTGGCCAGCGCCACCGCGCGCGGCATCGGCGCCAGGCCGCAGTTGGTGCAGGGCAGCAGCCGCTCGCGCGGCACGAACTGCAAGGCGCGGCCGATGGTGTCGGCCACTTCCTCGGCCGTCTCGATGGCCTCGCTGGCGACGTCGATCACGCCCACCATCACGTCCTTGCCCTTCAGCAAGGCCATCAGGTCGGGCGGCACATGCGAGTGGTGGCACTCGAGGCTGACCTGGCCGATGCTGCTGGCCGCCAGCGCCGGGAAGATCTTCTCGTACTGCCGCCACTCGCCGCCCAGCGTCTTCTTCCAGTCGATGTTGGCCTGGATGCCGTAGCCGTAGCAGATGTGCACTGCCGTCGTGCAGGTCAGGCCGCGGGCTGCGCGCTCCAGCGCCTGCACGCCCCAGGCGGCGGCGTCGTCCATGTACACATTGAAGGCCGGTTCGTCGAACTGCACCACGTCCACGCCGTCGGCCTGCAGCGCCAGCGCTTCCTGGTTCAGCAGCTCGGCGAAGGCGTGCGCCATCTGCACCCGGTCGCCATAGAAGCGGTCGGCGACGGTATCGACGATGGTCATCGGGCCGGGCAGCGTGAACTTGATCCTGCGACGGGTGTGGGCACGCAGGAACTGCGCCTCGGCTGCGTGCACGCGGCCTTTCAGCCGCAGCGGCGCCACCACCTGCGGCACCATCGCCTTGTAGCGGTCGGCGCGGATGCCCATCTCGACCTTGTGCTCGAAGTCGATGCCCTCCACCTGCTCCAGGAAGCCGTGCACGAAATGCTGGCGGCGCATCTCGCCGTCGCCGATGACGTCGAGCCCGGCATCCTCTTGCGCCTTGATCCACAGCAGCGTGGCGTCCAGCTTGGCCTGCTGCAGCGCGGCGCCCTCGGCCTGCCAGCGCGGCCACAGCTTGCCGGTCTCGGCCAGCCAGGCGGGTTTGGGCAGGCTGCCGGCGATGGTGGTGTCGAACATGCGGTTTCTCCTGGATGAGGTTGTTGTGGGTGCTCAATCGAGCCCGATGACGGTGTCGCCTGCGCCGGCCACGCAGCCCTCCGGCAAGGGCTCCCAGCCGCGCCGCACCACCACCTGGCTGGCGCTGTGGCAGAACTCGATGCGCTGGGCGCCGGGCACCATGCCCTGCACGAAGCCCTCGATGCTGGCCGGCATGCTGACGCGGTAGCGCAGCGCATCGGTGTCCTGGGCCGGGTGGTCGTCGCGGTGCAGGAAGGGGATGAAGACGCCGGCCCACATCAGCAGCCGCGAGCCAACGTCGAACACCGTCGGCACATAGCCCTGCTGCTGAAGCCAGCGCTGCGCCTGCGCGCGCGGCGGCGCGCCGTCCGCCTGCGCCGCCAGGCCGCCCCAGGCGACGGCAAGCAGTTCAGCAACCCATTGGTTGCAGTTCTGGTAGCGGGTGTCGAAGGGAAAGGCATTGGCGCTGTAGCTGGCGCCCAGCAGTTGCAGCGCCTGCCGGTTGTCCAGTGCCGCCTTCTCCAGCGCCGCGGCCTGTGCCGGCGGCAGCAGCACGATGGAGACATAGCCCAGCGCCGGGTCCTGCGTGCCCAGCACGAAGCCGGCCATGCCTTCGTCGAAGAGGCGCGGCCTTTGCTCGTCGCAGGCGTAGTAGAGCTGGCGCACCGACCAGGGCGTGTTTTCGCTGGCCTTCAGGCTGACGCCGGCATGCGAGTAGCGCACGCCGAAGCGGCCGAGGTCCAGCCCCGAGCGGGAGATCAACGCCATGCTGCCGCCAGAGTTGTCGAGTTCCGCCTTGATGACGGCGCCGAAGCGCAGCAGCCTGTCCTTGGCCGCGGCGTTGGTGTCGGTGCGGCGCTCGCAATAGGATTGGCCGGCAGAGCTGGCCTGGCAGGCGCCGCATGCGCCCAGGCACAGCGCCGCTGCCAGCAACGCGCGGGTCGCGCGTGGCGCGCGGATCAAAGCACCACGGCGCGGGCCTGTAGCTCGCGGTACCAGGCGTCGGCCAGTGCCAGGAAGAAGGCTTGGCGCGGCTCGCCGTGGCTGAACTCCACGCCGTAGGGGCGCTGCCGGGTGCTGACCACCTGGCCTTGCGCCAGGCGCGCGTCGGCCACCAGTTGCTCGGGCACGACGAGCAAGAACTCGCCCTCGCCGCCGGTGCCTGCCACCGCCTGCAACAGCAGTTGCGCGAAGCCCGGCCGGCCGGCGGCGGCGGCGGCGACGTCGATGATCCTGTAGTCGCCCTGGGCAACGTCGTTCTGCGACGAGCTGTTGCTCGAACGTTTGAACGAATCGGAGATGCTGCCCACCGACGCGCTGCTGGCAGACGACGCCGACGATGCCGAGCTGTCCGCCCAGGCTGGCAGCACCGCGGCACCGCACAGCAGCGTGGCGGCGGCAAGACTTGTCTTCAAACGGCGCATGGGCGCTCCTTCTCTGGCTGACGCGAGCATAGCCGCTGCATCCGCTGCACTCCGCCGGCCGAGGGCGCGCGTTTAGACTGCGCCGCAGATTCCACGCTGCGCCGCCATGACCCCAGCCGATCCCATCTTCGAGGTGTTGCCACGCGACCTGTCGCCCTACCGCGCAGGCAACACCGGCATCGACTACGTTCACCGCTTCACGTCCAGCCAGCCGGGGCCGCACGTGCTGGTCAACGCGCTGACGCATGGCAACGAGTTCTGCGGCATGGTGGCCGCATGCCATCTGCTGGACAAGGGCGTGCGGCCCTTGTGCGGCACGCTCACGGTCAGCTTCGCCAACGTCGCGGCCTACCAGAGCTTCGACCCGGCGCGGCCTTTCGACAGCCGGCAGATCACGCACAACCTGAACCGCATCTGGTCCGCGGCCTGGCTGGACGGCAGCGACGACAGCGTGGAGCTGCAGCGGGCGCGCCAGTTGCGGCCCGTGGTGGCCGCCGCCGACCACATCCTGGACATCCATTCCACCAGCGCCGACGTGGCGCCGTTCTGGGTCTATCCCGACTTTCCGCGCAATGCAGCGGTGGCGTCGGCGCTGCCCACGCCGGCAATCCATCTGGTGATGCCCAGCGGGCTGGGCTCGGGCACGCCGCTGATCCAGCATGGCCGCATGGGCGGCGCCGACGGCCCGGGCGCGGCGCTGGTGGCAGAGTGCGGCCAGCACTTCAGGCAGGCCACGGCAGACACCGCGGTGGCGGTGACGCTGGACTTCCTGGGCCACTTCGGCCTTGTTGACCACATGCCTGCGGCGCTCGGCCCGCAGCGCCGCTTCGAGCTGCTGAAGACCCATGTGATCCAGTCGCCCGACTTCCGCTTCGTGCGCCCGCTGGTCGGCTTCGAGGTCTTCCCGCAGGGCGCGCTGATCGCCACCGACGGCGACCAGGAGATCCGCGCGTTGTGCGACGACTGCACCGTCTTCATGCCGGCACGCACCGCCATCGTCGGCCGCGAAGGGGTCTATCTCACGCGGCCGTTGTGACGCGGTTCACCAGGCGTCGATGAAGGGCCGCCGCGGCGGCAGCGCCTGCAGGCGGCCGGCCACCGAGGCCAGCACGCGCAGCAGCCAGTCGCGCGTTTGCGCCGGGTCGATGACGTCGTCGATCTCCAGGAAGCTGGCCATGTTCAGCGCCTGGCCGCGCTCGATGGCGGCAGCCAGCAATTGCTGGAACAAGGGCTCGCGCTCGGCCGGCGCAGCGGCCTCCAGCTCCTTGCGGAAGCCCAGGCGCACGGCGCCTTCCAGCCCCATCGCGCCGAACTCGCCGCTGGGCCAGGCGCAGATGGCCACCGGCGCGTGGAAGTGCCCCGCCGTCAGCGCCATCGCGCCCAGGCCGTAGCCGCGGCGCAGCACCACGCTGACCACCGGCACGCGCAGGGCCGCAGCGGTGACGAACAGCCGGCCGGCGTGGCGCACCATCGCCGTCTTCTCTGAGTCCGGCCCGACCATGAAGCCCGGCGTATCGACGAAGGTGACCAGCGGCAGGCCGTGCGCGTCGGCCAGTTGCATGAAGCGGGCGAGCTTGTCGCACGCGGGCGCGTCCAGCGCACCCCCCAGGTGGCGCGGGTGGCTGGCAGCGATGGCCACAGCGCGGCCGCCGATGCGCGCCAGCGCGGTGATGACGCCCGGGCCGAACTCCGCCCGCAGCTCCAGCAGGCTGCCGGCATCGGCCACGGTGCGCAGGATGGCGCGCACGTCGTACAGCGCATGCCGGTTGTCCGGCACGGCCTGGCGCAGCGCCAGCAGCGGGCCACCGGGCTGGTTGGCGCTGGCTTGCTGCTGCGTCAGCAGCGCCAGGTAGCGCCGCGCCACGGCCACCGCGGCGGCCTCGTCGGGCACCCGCACGTCCACCACGCCGTTGGCCGACTGCACGGCCACCGGCCCCACCGCATCGGCCTCCACCTTGCCCAGGCCGCCGCCTTCGATCATTGCCGGGCCGCCCATGCCGATGCTGCTGCCCTCCACCGCCACCACCAGCTCGCAGCAGCCGAGCAGCGCCGCGTTGCCGGCGAAGCAGCGGCCGGCGACGATGCCCACCAGCGGCACCTGGCCCGCCAGCGCCGCGAAGCGCTGGAAGGTGGTGGTGTCCAGCCCCGCCACGCCCAGCCAGTCCACGTCGCCAGGCCGGCCGCCGCCGCCTTCGGCAAACAGCACCACCGGCAGCCGCTGCGCCGCGGCCACCGCCAGCAGGCGGTCGCTCTTCCTGTGGTTGAAGACGCCTTGCGTGCCGGCGAGAACGGTGTAGTCGTAGGCCAATGCCGCGACAGGCCGGCCGCCCACGGTGCCGGTGCCCGTGACCAGGCCGTCGGCCGGCGTGTTGCATTGCAGGTCGTCGAGGCTGCGGCGGCTGCGCTGCGCGGCGACTGCCAGCGCGCCGTATTCGGTGAAGCTGCCCGCATCCAGCAGGTCGGCCAGGTTCTCGCGCGCAGTGCGCCGGCCGGCGGCATGGCGTTTTGCGATGGCCTCGGGGCGCGCGGCGTCCTGCGTCAGCGCCTGGCGCGCCAGCACGGCTTGCAGCGACGGGCGCGGCACGGCGGGATCGGCCGCCGGCGGTGCACCGGCGGCAGCGGCAGCGGCAGCGGCAGGCAGTGGCGGGATCGGCGGCACCGGCGACATCGGCTGAAGGCCCGCCGGCTGCGCCAGCAGCTCGACCAGCAGCGCGCCTTCTGCCACCACGTCGCCCACGGCGGCCAGCACCGCCAGCACCCGGCCGGCGCAGGGTGCCTGCAGCGGCACCTCCATCTTCATCGCCTCTTGCAGCAGCAGTTGCTGGCCGGCGGCGACAGACTGGCCGGCCACCACCTGCACGGCGATCACCGCGCCGTGCACGGGCGCCACGAGTCGGGTCGGGCTGGTCATGGCGCATTGTGATGGCCTGTCTGCACGCCGCGCTGCGGCCCCCGGCAGGCGCGCATGACGCGGCATACTGCGCAGCTTCGCAAATTGCCGCCACACCACTGCCAGACCCATGACGTCCACCGGGCCCCCGCTGCCGCTGCACGCCCTAGCCGCCGTGGGCCAGCCCGATGCAGCGGCAGCCGCCGACTGGCTGGCCGCCAGCCCCGCGGCGCTGGCGCAGGTGTCGGCCAGCGGGCATCTGGCCTGGGCCAACGCGGCCGCTGCCGCGCTGCTGGGCGCGCCGGGCCCGGCCGCTGCCGGGCAGGCGCTGGCAGCGCTGCTGCAACTCGACGATGCCGATGCAGCGCTGCTGCAGACGGCGCTGCTGCAAGGCGGCGGCGCCAGTGTGCAGCGCCGCGCCGGCGGCAAGGCCGTCGCTGCGCTGGCGATTGCGGTGCAGCCCTTGCCGGACGGCCGCCGGCTGCTGTCGCTCACGGCCGGGCCAGCAGCGCCACCGCCCGGGCACGGCGCGCCGGCCTTGTCGTACGGCGAGATGCAGTCGCAGCTTGCGCTGGCGGCGGACCTGGCCGGCATCGCCGTCTGGCGGCACGACTTCGTGGCTGATCTGCTGCACCTCAACGCGCAGGCCTGTGCGGTGCTGGGCCTGCCGCCGCAGCCGGAAGGCGTGGCGCCGGAGGCACTGCGTGCGCTGATCCACCCCGACGATCTGGACGAAGCCAAGGCGGCATTCGAGGCCGCGCTGGCCAGCGGCCGGCCGGTGGACAACGAGATGCGCTACCGCCGCAGCGACGGAAGCTGGCGCACGATGATGACGCGCCGCGTGGTGCAGGCCGGCTTGCAGGGGCGGCCGCAGGCGATGGTGGGCGTGGCGCTGGACATCACCGAGCGGCTGGGCGAATCACGCCGCGCGGCCGAGCTGGGCCGGCGCTTCGAGCTGGCCACGCGCGCCGCCGGCATCGGCTACTGGAGCCAGGACAGCCACGACGAGAGGCCGCGCTGGAGCGACCAGTTGCGCGCCATCCACGGCCTGGCGGCGGACGCCACCGTGCCGACGCTTCAGGAATGGCTGCAAGGCCATGTGCACGCGGAAGACCGCGCCGACGCGCAGCGCCGCTTCGACGACTGGCTGAAGAGCGGGCGCCGCAACCTGCGCTCGGACATGCGCATCGTGCGCAGCGACGGCGCGGTGCGCTACCTCATCACGCACTCGCGGGTGGAGGGCGGCAGCAACGGGCACTTGCTGTTCGGCCTGGTCATCGACGCCACCGAGCGCCGCGCGGTGGAGCAGGCGCTGCGCCAGGCCAGCGAGCGCGCGTCGCTGGCCGCGCGCGGCGTCGGCCTCGGCACCTGGGAGGTGGACCTGCAGGCAGACACCGCCTACTGGGATGCGCAGATGTGGACGCTGCGCGGGCTGGCGCCGCGTGCCGAGGCGCCGACGGCAGACGAGCGGCTGGCGATGGTGCACGCCGACGACCGGCAGGCGCTGCTGCGCAGCATGGACGCGGTGCTGCACGGCGATGCGCCGACCAACTACGAGTTCCGCGTGGTGCTGCCCGACGGCCGGCTGCGCTGGCTGGCGTCGCGCTCGACCGCGGTGCACGACGCCGAGGGCCGGATGGTGCGGCGCATCGGCGTCAACTGGGACGTCACCGACAGCCGCACCACCGACGCGGTGCGCCAGGAGCGCGAGATCGCACTGCGCGAGAGCGAGGCCAAGTCGAAGTTCCTGGCCCGCATGAGCCACGAGCTGCGCACGCCGCTGAACGCGGTGCTCGGCTTCGCGCAGTTGCTCCAGGCCGAAGAAGCCGGCGACGACGCCGCCGCCGCGCTGCGCCGCCAGCGCGTGCAGCACATCAGCGCTGCCGGCCAGCACCTGCTTCAGTTGATCAACGACGTGCTCGACCTGTCCAGCCTGGAAGGCGGCGAGATGCGCATCGCCCTTCAGCCGGTGGCGCTGGCGCCGCTGGTGGCCGAAACCCTGCCGCTGCTGGAGCCGCTGCTGCGCGGCAGCCGCGTCGAACTCGTCACCGGCACGCTGGAGGCCGTGGCGCTGGCCGATGCCACGCGGCTGCGCCAGGTGCTGCTGAACCTGCTGACCAACGCGATCAAATACAATCGCGCAGGCGGCCGCGTGACGCTGGAAGCGACGCAGCGCGGCGCGGGCGGCGTGGTGGTGCGCGTCTCCGACACCGGCCGCGGCATGACAGACCTGCAACTGCGCCACCTTTTCGAGCCCTTCAACCGGCTGGGCATCGAGCAAGACGCCATCGAAGGCACCGGCATCGGCCTGGCCATCGTCAAGGCGCTGGTCGAACGCATGGGCGGCTCGGTGCACGTGGACAGCACGCTGGGCGCCGGCAGCGTGTTCGAGCTGCGCCTGGCCGACGGCTCGGCGCAGCCTGCGGTGCCGCCGTCTGCCGCTGCCGCGCCGGCCGCGCTTGCTCCCGTCCCTGCCCTCAGCTCCCGGCCGGCAGCGGCGGCGGCGTGGCCGCGCGGCAGGCTGCTGTACGTGGAAGACAACCCGGTCAACGCGCTGATCGTCAGCGAGCTGATCGCACGCCGCGCCGACCTGCACCTGGACATCGCGGTGGACGGCCTGAGCGGCGTGCGCATGGCCGGCGAACTGCGGCCCGACCTGGTGCTGCTGGACATGCAGTTGCCCGACATCGACGGCCACGAGGTGCTGCGCCGGCTGCGCGCGGAGCCGGGCACGTCCGCCATCCCGGTGATCGCGCTGTCGGCCAACGCGATGCCGGATGACATCGCCCGCGCGCTGCGCGCCGGCATGTCCGGCTACTGGACCAAGCCGCTGGACCTGCGCACTTTCATGGACGCGATGGACGCGCTGTTCGGCCCCGGGCCTGGGCACGCGCACTGAAGCCTGCGCTTCAGTCCGACGCTGCTGGTGCCGACATTGAGACAACAGGCCCCGGCAGGCCGGACGGGCGCCGCCGGCACATCCATCAACAACTTCGGGGGGCGTCATGGAAAGCTTCAATCGGCTTCGGGTGGGCGTGCGCCTGGCCCTCTCGTTCGGCAGCATCATCCTGCTCGGGCTGGCAGCGGCGCTCTACGGCGGCCTGCAGTTCCACCGGGTGAGCGGCGACGCCGACAGCCTGGTCAACGACAGGATGGTCAAGGTCGAGCGGTTGAGCGAGTTCCAGGCGGGCATCAACGTGGTGGCGCGGGCGTCGCGCAACATCGTGTTGTTGGGCGAAGACGAGCAGGAAGGCCGCCGCCAGGAACACCAGCGCATCATCGACGTGCGCGCCAAAGGCAGCGATCTGCTGCGCCAACTGGAATCGACCGTCCGCAGCGAGCGTGGCCGTGCGCTGATGGGCGCCATCACCACGCTGCGCCCGCAGTACGACGCACTGATCGACAAGGTGGTCGCCCTCGGCATGGCCGACAAGGACGCCGAAGCGAAAGGCGTGCTTCTGAAGGAGTTGCGTCCGGTGCAGGCGGCCTACTTCAAGGCGGTGGACGAGATGATCGCCTTCCAGCAGGACACGATGAAGAAGATCGCCGAGGGCGTGCAGGCCACCGCCCACGCCAGCACGCTGACACTGCTCGGCATCTCGCTGGCTTCGGCTGCGCTGGGCGCGCTGGTCGGCTGGCTGATCGCCACCGGCATACGGCGCCAGCTCGGCGGCGAGCCCGGCTACGCGGCACAGGTGGCGCGCGAGGTGGCGGCCGGCAACCTGCAAGTGCATGTGCGGCTTGCGCCCGGTGACGACAGCAGCCTGCTGGCGACGATGAAGGCCATGCGCGACAGCCTGGCGGCCGTGGTCGGCAAGGTGCGCCAGAGCAGCGAGAGCATCGCGACCGGCTCGGCGCAGATCGCCACCGGCAACGCCGACCTCAGCCAGCGCACCGAAGAGCAGGCCAGCAACCTGCAGCAGACCGCAGCGTCGATGGAGCAGCTCACCGGCACCGTGAAGACCAGCGCCGACACGGCGCGCCAGGCCAGCGTGCTGGCCAGCAGCGCATCGGCAGCGGCGGTCAACGGCGGCCAGGTGGTGGGGCAGGTGGTGGGCACCATGCGCGAGATCGCCGAGGCCAGCCGCAAGATCGCCGACATCATCGGCGTGATCGACGGCATCGCCTTCCAGACCAACATCCTGGCGCTGAACGCCGCGGTGGAAGCCGCGCGTGCAGGCGAGCAGGGCCGCGGCTTCGCGGTGGTGGCCAGCGAGGTGCGCTCGCTGGCCCAGCGCTCGGCCAGCGCGGCACGCGAGATCAAGTCGCTCATCGGCAGCAGCGTCGAGAAGGTGGAAGCCGGCACGCGCCAGGTGGGCGATGCAGGCCACAGCATGGACGGCATCGTGGCGCAGGTGCAGCGCGTGGCAGAGCTGATCGCAGAAATCTCGAATGCCACGACCGAGCAGACGGCTGGCATCAGCCAGGTCGGCAACGCCGTGCAGCAGCTCGACCAGGTGACGCAGCAGAACGCAGCGCTGGTGGAGGAAAGCGCGGCCGCCGCCGACAGCCTGAAGCAGCAGGCGCTGCGGCTGGTGGATGCGGTGAGCGTGTTCCGCGTCGCTGCGGCCTGATCAGCAAGCAGGCCGCGGCAGACGCCTGGTCAAGCCGGCTCGGCCTCCGCGATCAGGCCGCGCTTCTTCAGCAGCGGCTGCACCGTGGGCGCGCGGCCGCGGAAGGCCGCGAAGGCGGCGCCCGGCTCCAGGCTGTTGCCGCTGCCGTAGATGTAGCGCTGAAGCGCCTGCGCCACCGCGGGGTCGAAGGGGTTGCCGGCTTCGTTGAAGGCGTCGTAGCCATCGGCGTCGAGCACCTCGGCCCACAGATAGACGTAGTAGCCGGCGGCATAGCCCGAGCCGGAGAACAGGTGCTGGAAGTGCACCAGCCTGTGGTTCAGCCCCACCCCGCCGGGCAGCCCCTGGTGGCGCAGCAGATCGGCCTCGAAGGCGCACAGATCGGCTGGCGGCTCGGCATCCGGCAGCGCGTGCACCGCCATATCGACGATGGCGCTGGCCGTGTAGCGCACGGTCTCGTAGCCCTGGTTGAAGCGGCGCGCCGCCTGCATGCGCTGGATCAGCGCGTCGGGGATGGTCTGGCCGGTTTGCCAGTGGCGGGCATGGCGCTTGAGCACCTCAGGCTCGCCGATCCAGTGCTCGAACAGTTGCGAGGGCAGCTCGACGAAGTCACGCAGCACCTGCGTGCCCGACAGGCGGCTGTAGGTCACGTTGGACAGCAGCCCGTGCAGCCCGTGGCCGAACTCGTGGAACAGCGTGCGCGCGTCGTCCAGAGACAGCAGCGTGGGCTGGCCGGGCGCGCCCTTGGCGAAGTTGTTGTTGTTCAGGATCAACGGGATGTCGAAGCCGCCCAGCGTGCTGTTGTTCGGCGCGTTGCGGCTCTGCCAGCGCAGCGAACTCATCCACGCGCCGCTGCGCTTGGTGGCGCGGGCGAAGTTGTCCTGCAGGAAGACGCCGATCACCGCGCCGCCGGGGTCGCCGGCGCGGCGCACTTCGTAGGCCTTGACGTCGGGGTGGTACACCGGCAGGTCGGCACGCGCGCTGAACTGAAGGCCGAACAGCCGCTCGGCGCAATCGAAGGCGGCGGCCACCATGTTCTCCAGCCGGAAGTAGGGCTTGATCTCGGCGTCGTCGAGCGCGTAGCGCTGCTGGCGCACCTTCTCTGCCCAGAAGCGCCAGTCCCAGGCTTCTATCTCGCCGCCCACTTGCGCTGCGTCCATCACCTGGCGCAACTCCGCCCGCTCGCGCTGCACGGCCGCCAGCGCGCGCGGCCAGACTTCGTCGAGCAGCGTCTGCACGGCGCTGCGCGTACCGGCCATCGTGTCGGTGAGTGCGAAGTCGGCAAAGCTGGCGTGGCCGTGCAGCCGGGCCTGCTCGTTGCGCAGCCGCAGGATCTGGCGCGCCACGTCGCGGTTGTCGTGTTCGCCGGCATGCTCGCCGCGGCTGGTCCAGGCGCGCCAGGCCTGCTCGCGCAGGTCGCGCCGCTGCGAGAAGGTGAGGAATGGCACCACCAAGGAGCGCGACAGCGTGATCACATGGCCTTGCAGGCCGCGCTCTGCCGCCGCCTGGCGCGCGCTGGCACGCACGAAGTCGGGCAGGCCGGCCAGGTCGGCCTCGGTGTGCAGCACGAGCTGGAACACCGACTCGTCGTGCAGCACGTTCTGCGCGAAGCGCGTGGTTAGCGCGGCCAGCTCTTCCATCACCTGGCCATAACGCTGCTGGGCAACGGGCGCAAGCTGCGCGCCGGAGCGCACGAAGTCCAGGTGCACCCGCTCCAGCAGCCTGCGCTGCTCGTCGCCAAGGCCCAGCGTGTTGCGCCGGGCGTGCAGCGCATCGACCCGCGCGAACAGCGCCGCGTCCATATAGACGGCGTTGTCGTGCGCCGCCAGCGGCGCCGCCATCTCGCGCTGCACGGCCTGCAACGCGGGGTTGGTTTCCGACGCCGTGAGGTTGTAGAAGACCGAGCCCACACGGGCCAGCAGACGGCCGCTGCGGTCGAAGGCGGCCAGCGTGTTGTCGAAGCCGGGCGCCGCAGCCTGCCCGGCTATGGCGCGCAACTCGTCGCGGTGCTGTTGCATCGCGCTGCGGAAAGCCGGCGCGAAGTGCCAGGCGCGCAGCGCCGCGAACGGCGGCAGGCCGTGCGGCGCGGTCCACTCCTGGAGCAGCGGGTTGCTGTCGCTATCGCTGTCGCTGTCGCTGTCGGTCCTGTCATTGCTCATCGCGTGTCTCCCCTTCATTGGCCGCGTCGGATCGCCGTCTCGTCCTCTTCGCGGAAGCGGCGGTCGGCGCAGTCCACCGACCAGTTGCCGTAGTCGGCGTTGATGGCTTTCGCGCGCTCGGTCAACAGGCCGTTGCGCTGGTTCCAGTCCAGCGTCTTCTGGTCCAGCTCGCGGGCGCTCTGGTTGAAGGCGTCCACCGACTGCTGGTTGCTGCCCAGCTTCACGCGGTCGGCTTCGAGCTGGGCCAGTTCCTTCTTCATCTCGCCTTGCAGCTGTTCGAGGGCGCTGCGCTCTTTCTCACCCGCCATGCCGGTGCGGTCTGCGGCTGCCTTGGCGCGCTCGTTCATTGCGCTGACGCGGTCGTTGTAGGCCTTGTAGCGCTGGTTCAGCTCGGCCACCGCCTTGCCCAGTTCCTCGATCCGGTTGCGCTCGCCCTTTTGACCTTCCTGCTGCTGCAGCAGGCCCTGCTTCTCGGCGTCGAGCGCGGCGCGGGCGGCTTCGGCCTCGGCACGGCGGCTGGTCAGCGATTCCTGCTGCTTCAGGCAGGCCCGCAGCTCATCGCGCGTGAGCAGCTTGCCGCTGCCCTTGCCGCCGCCCAGCGACGACGTCTTGCCTTCCGCAGCCGGCGCTGCGGCCGGCTGCCCGGCGGCCGGCTTCGCGCCGGGCTTGGGCGCGGTTTGCGCGCCGGCCGTCGCCAGCGCGCAGGCCAGCAAGGCAAGTGCCGCATGGCGCGGCGCGGCAGAACGGAACATCGGGCGCTTCATCGACAAGTCCTCGGGGAAACGGGGGCCGGCAAGGCCCGCGGCCCGCAATGATGCCATCGGCGTCTGCCCTTGTGACCGCGCGGTGACGGCGCCACACTCGCGGCTGCCGACAACGATGGGAGACCGCTGATGAAGGTTTTGAAGTGGATGTTGTTCGCCGTGCTCGGGCTGGCTGCCGTGCTGCTGCTGGGCGGCCTGATGCTGTCGCCCAGATTCACGGTGGTGCGCAGCGCCAGCATCGCGGCGCCGCCGGAGAAGGTCTATGCCCTGGTGGCCGACCCGCGCCGCTGGAAGGACTGGGGCGTCTGGAGCCGGCGTGACCCCGGCATGAAGATCACCTACACCGGCCCGCCGCAAGGTGCCGGCGCCGCCTGGGCCTGGCAGAGCCCGAGCGAAGGCGATGGCAAGATGACCTTCACCGCGGCCGACCCCGGCAAGCGCGTCGCCTACGACCTGTACTTCCCCGACTTCGGCACCACCTCGCGCGGCGACCTCAGCTTCGCGCCCGACGGCGGCGGCACCAGGGTCACCTGGACGATGAACGGCGACATGGGAGGCAACCCGCTGTTCCGCTGGATGGCCTTGTTCATGGACAAGCTGGTCGGCAAGGACTTCGACGGCGGCCTGACCAACCTGAAGACGCTGGCCGAGAACAAGTAGCCGGCCTCCGCAGGCCTCCGCGCGGTTCGCCCATGCGGCTGTGGCACAGTGCGCGCCGCGGCGCTGTCGCCGCGCGGCGCCCTTGCAGCAGGCTTCCATGGCCCTCAAATCGACCGTCTATAAGGCCGCCCTCCAGATCGCCGACATGGATCGGGCGCTGTACGCCGACCATGCCTTGACGCTGGTCCTGCACCCGTCTGAAACCGAAGAACGGATGATGGTGCGCCTGCTCGCGTTTGCGCTGCAGGTGCCGGCCGACGACGCTCGCGGCATGCTTGCGCAGGCCCGCGGCCTGTCCGACAGCGACGAGCCGGATCTCTGGCAGCACGATCTCACCGGCCGGTTGATGCACTGGATCGACGTCGGCCAGGTCGATGACCGCCGGCTTGCCAAGGCCTGCGGCCGCGCCGACCGCGTGACGCTGTACGCCTACAGCAACGCGGTGCCGGTGTGGTGGAAGGCGCTGGAGGGCAAGGTCGCCAGGCTGCGCAACTTGCAGGTCTGGCAATTGCCTGCAGAGCAAAGCCAGGCGCTGGCCGCACTGGCCCAGCGCAGCATGCAGTTGCAGGTGACGGTGCAGGACGGCCAGGTCTGGATCGGCAACAGCAGCCTCACCGTCGAAGTCCAACCGCAGCGCCTGCACCCCGCCCCATGACCATTCCCGAAGACCCCTACCTCTGGCTGGAAGACGTGCACGGCGAGCGGGCACTGGCCTGGGTGCGCGAGCGCAATGCCGAGAGCGAAGCCTTGCTCGAAGCCCAGCCCGGCTTTGCCGCCACCCGCGAGGCCACCCGCGAGGTGCTCGACTCGCGCGAGCAAATCCCCTACGTCAGCCGCCGCGGCGCCTTGTTCTACAACTTCTGGCGCGACGCCGACAACCCGCGCGGCCTGTGGCGGCGCTGCAGCCTGGCGGAGTTTCGCCAGCCCGCGCCGGCCTGGGAGACCGTGCTCGACATCGACGCGCTGGGCCGCGCCGAAGGCGAGAACTGGGTCTGGGGCGGCGCCACCGCGCTCGGCCCGGCCTACCGCCACTGCCTGGTGTCGCTGTCGCGCGGCGGTGCCGATGCCAGCGTGGTGCGCGAGTTCGACCTCGTCGCCAAAACCTTCGTCGAAGGCGGCTTCACGCTGCCCGAAGCCAAGAGCAGTGTCGAATGGATCGACGCCGACACGCTCTACGTCTGCACCGACTTCGGCCCCGGCACGCTGACCGATTCCGGCTACCCGCGCGTCGTCAAGCGCTGGCAGCGCGGCCAGCCGCTGGCCGCCGCGGTGACGGTGTTCGAAGGCGAGGCCGGCGACGTGCGGGCCGGCGTCAGCGTGGACCGCACGCCAGGCTTCGAGCGCACGCTGTTCCTGCGCGCCACCGACTTCTACAACGACAGGCTCTGGCTGCTGCAGGGCGACGCCGTGGTCGAGATCGACAAGCCCGCCGACGCCTCGCTGAGCTTCTGGCGCGAGCGGCTGCTGATCTCGCTGCGCAGCGACTGGGCCGTGGCCGGCCACACCTGGCCCAGCGGCAGCCTGCTGGTGGCCGATGCAGCGGCCTACCTGGCCGGCAGCCGCGCGCTGCACGCCCTCTTCACGCCCACCGCCACGCGCTCGCTGGCCGACTTCACGGCCACCCGCAGCACGCTGCTGCTGAACGTGCTGGACAACGTGGCAAGCCGGCTGGAGACGCGCACCCCGGCCGGTGACGGCTGGCAGGCCGGCACGCTGCCGGCGCCGCACCCGGGCAGCTTGTCGGTGACGGCGCTGCACGACGAACTGCTGGCCGACGACCCGCTGGCCGAGGCGTATCTGGTCAACACCGCCGACTTCTTCACGCCAGACAGGCTGCAGCTCGGCAGCATCGGCCAGCCCGGCTTGCAGACGCTGAAGTCGCGCCCCAGCTTCTTCGACGCCGACGGCATGCGTGCCGAGCAGTGCTTCGCGCTGTCTGCCGACGGCACCCGCGTGCCCTACTTCGTGCTGTGGCCGGCCGGCGCCAGCGCCGACGGCGACAACCCCACGCTGCTGTACGGCTATGGCGGCTTCGAGGTGCCGATGCAGCCCGGCTACTCCGGCACCATCGGCCGCAACTGGCTGGCACGCGGCGGCGTGCATGTGCTGGCCAACCTGCGCGGTGGCGGCGAGTTCGGCCCGGCCTGGCACCAGGCGGCGCTGCGCGAGAACAAGCAGAAGAGCTACGACGACATGGCCGCCGTGGCCGAAGACCTCGTCCGCACCGGCATCACGCGGCCGCAGCGGCTGGCCATCGAAGGCGGCAGCAACGGCGGCCTGCTGGTGGGCGCGGTGATGCTTCAGCGGCCGGAGCTGTTCAACGCCGTCGTCTGCATGGTGCCGCTGCTGGACATGCAACGCTACCACCGGCTGCTGGCCGGCGCCTCGTGGATGGCCGAGTACGGCGACCCCGATGACCCGGCCGACTGGGCCTTCATCTCGCGCTACAGCCCCTACCAAAACGTGCCCGACGCGGCCGCGGGCCGCAAGCTGCCACGCGTGCTGTTCACCACCTCCACGCGCGATGACCGCGTGCACCCCGGCCATGCCCGCAAGATGGCCGCCCGCATGCTGGAGCGCGGCCATGACGTGCTCTACTGGGAGAACCTGGAAGGCGGCCACGGCGGCGCGGCAGACAACGGCCAGCGGGCGCAGATGATGGCGCTGGAGAACAGCTTTCTCTGGATGCAACTCGGCCGGCGCTGATGCTGAGCTGGATCGACGACAGCAGCCCCTTGCCGCCCACGCGGCTGGCGCTGGGCGCCGACTCCGACGCGCCAGGGCTGCTGGCGGCCGGCGGGCGCATCACCCCGGCGCGGCTGGAAGAGGCATACCGCCACGGTGTCTTTCCCTGGTACGGCCCGGGCCAGCCGGTGCTCTGGTGGAGCCCTGACCCGCGCATGGTGCTGCCGACCGCCGGCTTCCACCTGTCGCACACGCTGAAGAAGACGTTGCGCCGCTTCCTGCGCACGCCGGGCAGCACGGTGCGCCTGGACTCCGACTTCCGCCAGGTCATCGCCCATTGCGCGCTGACGCCGCGCGACGGCCAGGCCGGCACCTGGATCGTGCCCGCGGTGCTGGAGGCCTACGTCGCCTGGCACCGGGCCGGCCGCGTGCACAGCATGGAGACCTGGATCGACGGCGAGCTGGCAGGCGGCCTGTACTTCGTCGCCATCGGCCGCATGTTCTTCGGCGAATCGATGTTCGCCCACCGGCGCGACGCGTCGAAGATCGCGCTGGCGGCGCTGGTGGCCTTTGCGCGGCTGCACGGCGTGGCCTTGATCGACTGCCAGCAGAACACCGGGCACCTGGCGTCGATGGGCGCACATGAAATCGGCCGCGACGCCTTCGAAGGCCATCTGCGCAGTGCCCTCGCGGCGCCCGACATTGCCGATTGGACCTATGATGAAGTGGCGTGGGGCAGTTTGCCGCTGTAGTGTCATGACGCACCCGAAAGAGCTTCCACTTTCATCGTTGCAGTTCTATGCCACGGCGCCTTACCCGTGCAGCTACCTGCCCGACCGCCAGGCCCGCTCGCAGGTGGCCACGCCCAGCCACCTGATCCACGCAGACGCCTACTCCGGCCTGGTGGCCAACGGCTTCCGCCGCAGCGGCATGTTCACCTACCGGCCGTATTGCGACGGCTGCCGTGCCTGCGTGCCGCTGCGCGTGCCGGTGGCCAGCTTCCAGCCCACCCGCAGCCAGCGCCGCGCGATGAAGGCCCATGCCGACCTGAAAGCCCGCGTGCTGCGGCTGTGCTTCGTGCCCGAGCACTACCAGCTCTACCTGCGCTACCAGTCGGGCCGCCACAGTGGCGGCGGGATGGACCACGACAGCGTGGACCAGTACACCCAGTTCCTGCTGCAAAGCCGCGTCAACTCACGGCTGGTGGAGTTTCGGGATGCCGCCGGTGTGCTGAAGATGGTGTCCATCCTCGACGTGCTGAACGACGGCATCTCTGCCGTCTATACCTTCTACGAGCCCGAGGAGCGCACCAGCTACGGCACCTACAGCGTGCTGTGGCAGATCGCCCAGACGCGCTTGCTCAAGCTGCCGCAGGTCTATCTGGGCTACTGGATCGACCAGAGCCCGAAGATGGCCTACAAGCGCCAGTTCGCGCCGCACGAGCTGCTGCTCGACGGGCGCTGGCAGCCCGCGCCGCCTGTTCAGCCCGCTCAGGCCAGGTAGCGCCACACCTCGCCGTCGGCCGCCGCGCGGCCGTCTGCCAGCAGCTTCAGCAAGTGCGCCAGCAGCGAGCGCCGCGCCATCGGGTGCAGTTGCGCCGGCACGTCGGCATACACCGCGGGCAGCAGGTCGTCGATGCGCGCCGGCCCCAGCCGCAGCAGCGCATCGGCGACCTTGGCCTCGCGCTTCAGGCGGTGCTGGACCAGCCCGCGCAGCACCGCCTGCGGCTCGGCCACCAGAAAGCCGTGGCCCGGCGCCAGCCACTCCAGGTCTTCGCCTTGCAGCGCCTCGAGCGCGCGCAGGTAGGCCAGCATGTCGCCGTCGGGCGGGTTGATCACGACGGTGGAGCCCTGCATCACATGGTCGCCGGTGAACAGCGTCTTCTCCTGCTCGAGCAGGAAGCACAGGTGGTTGGACGCATGGCCCGGCGTGTGGATGGCGCGCAGCGTGGTGGCCGGCCCCAACGCCAGGCGCTCGCCATGCTGCAGCTCGCGCGCCGGGTTGAAGCTGGCGTCCTGGCCCTGCGGGAAGGCGGCCACGCGGCCGAGCACCGGGGCGCCGGTGGCGGCGGCCAGCGCAGCAGCGCCGGGCGAGTGGTCCAGATGCGTGTGCGTCACCAGGATGCGGTCGATCCTGCCGGGCGCCGCTGCCAGCAGCGCCTGAAGATGGCCGGCATCCACCGGGCCGGGGTCGATCACCGTCCAGTGTCCGCCTTCGCCCACCAGGTAGCTGTTGGTGCCGGGGCCCGTCATCATGCCGGGGTTGGGCGCGGTGACGCGCACGATGCGCTGCGACAGCCGCACCGCCACACCGGCGA
Source organism: uncultured Rubrivivax sp. (assembly GCA_964244245.1). Taxonomy (GTDB): domain Bacteria; phylum Pseudomonadota; class Gammaproteobacteria; order Burkholderiales; family Burkholderiaceae_C; genus Rubrivivax. Next base: position 90,260 of record CAXTHW010000019.1, read on the forward strand.
CGAGCTGGCAAGACACGTCGCCCCGGCCTTCGGGGTCGAGCCTGCCGACCTCTGCATAGGGCAACTCATCGGGCAGCACCACCTGGCGGCCGCTGGCCGAGCGCGCAGCCCGCGGCATGATCATCGGGATGTCGCGCCTGGCGCGCGCTTCGGCCAGCGCGTCGTCGGCCGTGGCAAAGCGGGCCAGGTCGCGCAGCGTGCGCTGCGTCACCGGCAGCAGCTTGAGCCCGCGCTGCGGGTCCAGCGCCGCCTGCGGCGTGAGCCACATCAGCTCCACCGCCTCGCCGTAGTCGGCCACTGCCTCCTGATCGGCCGGCGCGCGGGCGATGAAGAAGCGGGTGTCGAAGCGCTTGGGCGTGCCGGGCGGCGTGAGCCAATGGCTGTGATAGACCAGCCCCCGCACGTCGAGCCGCAGGCCGAGCGCGGCGCAGAAGTCGGCCGCCGAGGCCTGGCCGGACTGCAACCTGTCGCGCCAGGGGAAGGCGGTGGCGGCGTCCACCGCGCGGTCGGCGATCAGCAGGCCCACTTCCTCGAAGCACTCGCGCAGCGCTGCCACGGCGTAGTCCAGCCCGCCGCCGGCCAGGCCCAGGCGCAGGCTCATCGCGGCGTCGTCGTCGCCCAGGCAAAAGGCATGGGCGTCGCGGTCACGCGCATCGAGCACGCCGCCCGGGAAGACGGCCGCGCCGCTGCGCTGGTCTCCGGCGCGCTCGGCGCGGCGCATCATCAACACCTCCAGCCCGGCCGCGGTGTCGCGCAGCAGCAGAACGGACGCGGCGGCGCGGGCATCGGCCGGCAGGCTGTGCGCCGGCTTCATGGCGTTTCCCCTGCCAAGCCGGCCACGCCGGCCGCCGTGGCGGCACCGGCCACAGCGGCTGCCACCCCGTCGGCCAGCATCTGCGCGGTCTGCGCAGCGCTGAAGCCAGCTTCTGCCAGCAGTTCGGCGGTGTGCTCGCCAACCTTCGGCGCCGAGCGCGGCGCTGCCGGCTGGCTGCGGTCGAAGCGCGGCGCCGGGCCGGGCTGCACCACGCCGTCCAGCGAGACGAAGGCGGCGCGCGCCTGCGCGTGCGCATGCAGCGGCGCCTCGGCGATGGACAGCACCGGCGCGAAGCAGGCGTCGCTGCCTTCGAGCTGCGCGCACCAGGCGTCGCGCGTCTTGCCGCGCACCGCCGTGGCGATGGCCTCGCGCATCTCGGGCCACAAGCGCCTGTCGTGCTGGCCCTGCACGAAGCGCTGCTCCAGGCCCAGCGCCGCGGCCAGCAGGGCGAAAAACTTGGGCTCCAGCGCGGCCAGCGCGATGTGACGGCCGTCCGCCGTCTCGTAGGTGGCATAGAAGGGCGCGCCGCCGTCCAGCATGTTGGCGCCGCGCGGCCCGCCCCAGGCGCCGCTGGCGTGCAGGCCGTAGAAAATCGACATCAACGAGGCGGCGCCATCGACCATCGCGGCGTCCACCACCTGGCCGCGGCCGGAGGTCTGGCGCTCGAACAGCGCGGCCATCACGCCGAAGGCGAGGTAGAGCGCGCCGCCGCCGTAGTCGCCCACCAGGTTCAATGGCGGCACCGGCTTGCCGCCGGCCGGGCCGATGGCGTGCAGCGCGCCGGTCAGCGCGATGTAGTTGAGGTCGTGCCCCGCGGCGGCGGCCAGCGGGCCGCTCTGGCCGAAGCCGGTCATGCGGCCGAACACCAGCCGCGGGTTGCGCGCTTGGCACTCCTGCGGGCCCAGGCCCAGCCGTTCGGCAACACCAGGGCGCCAGCCTTCGATCAGCACGTCGGCCCGCGCCACCAGACGCAGCACGGCGTCACGGCCGGCGGGCGACTTGAGGTCCAGCGCCACCGAGCGCCGGTTGCGCGCGTTGACGTCGTGGCGCGGTTCCATCGTGAGGCCCAGGCCGGCGTCCTGCACGCGGTCCACGCGGACGACATCGGCACCCAGGTCCGCCAGCAGCATCGCGCACATCGGGCCGGGGCCGATGCTGGCGAGTTCGATCACACGCAGTCCGTTCAGAGGCCCCATCGCTCACATTCCCCGGTCAAGGCGCAGCGGCCGAGTGTGCATCAGCCACCGGCGCGCAGCCGCTGGACGAAAGCCGCCACGCCGAAGTCTGCCGGCGGCGCCGGCCCGGCCGCCAGCCCCGCCGCCAGCGTGGCACGCAGCAGCCGCCGCAGCGTCTCCGGCTGCGGCGTCAACGGGCCGAGGAAGCGCAGGCCGTCGGGGCCGATGACGACGATGGTGGGGAAGGTTTCCACGTCCACCTCGCCCAGCAGATCGGCCTCGTCCTCGATGTCGATCCAGCGCCGCCGCAGGCCGGGCATCCCGGCCTCGAACTCGGCAACGACGCCGTCGAACACCGCGCGGTAGCCGTCGCAGGTGCGGCACCAGGCGGCGCACAGGCAGGCCAGCGAGAAGCCGCTGCCGGGTTGTGCTGGGTCGTCCATGGCCGCACTGTAGCGCTGGGCGGCGGCCCCGGGCGGCGGCTAGACTGGCCCGCATGCCCTTGAGCCGATACCGCAGCGTCCTCGTCGGCCTGGCCTTTGCCGGCAGCACCGCGCTGGCCGCCTCGGTCGCGCCCGTGGCCGCCGAGCACGGCATGGTGGTGTCGGCCCAGCACCTGGCCACCAGGGTGGGCGTGGCGGTGCTGAAGGACGGCGGCAATGCCATCGACGCCGCGGTGGCGGTGGGCTATGCGCTGGCCGTCGTCTATCCGGCCGCGGGCAATCTGGGCGGCGGCGGCTTCATGACGCTGCAACTGGCCGACGGCCGCAAGCGCTTCATCGACTTCCGCGAGAAGGCGCCGCTGGCGGCCACGCGTGACATGTACCTGGGCGCGGATGGCAAGCTGGTGAAGGGCCTGTCCACCCGCGGCCATCTGGCAGTGGCGGTGCCCGGCACCGTGGCGGGGCTGGAGGCGGCGCGGGCGGCCTACGGCACGCTGCCGCGCACCACGCTGCTGGCGCCGGCCATCCGGCTGGCCGAGCAAGGCTTCGTGCTCGAACAGGGCGACGTGGACATGCTGCGCACCGCCACCGACGACTTCCGGCGCGACCGGCCCTCGGCCGCCGTCTTCCTGCCGGCCGGCGAGCCGCTGGCAGTGGGCGCCACGCTGGTGCAGAAGGACCTGGCCGCCACGCTGCGCCGCATCGCCGCCGACGGCGCCAAGGGCTTCTACGGCGGCGCCGTGGGCAGCGCGCTGGTGGCCAGCAGCCAGGCCGGCAGCCACGGCGTCAAGGGCCTGCTGACGCAGGCCGACCTGGCCCAGTACCAGGCGCGCGAGTTGCCGCCGGTGGAGTGCGACTACCGCGGCTTCCACATTGTCTCGGCGGCGCCGCCGAGTGCCGGCGGCGTGGTGCTCTGTGAAATGCTCAACGTGCTGGAAGGCTATCCGCTGCAGGCGCTGGGCTACCGCTCCGCGCAGGCGGTGCACTACCAGATCGAGACCATGCGCCACGCCTACGTGGACCGCAACAACGCGCTGGGCGACCCGGCTTTCGTCAGCAACCCGCTCCAGCGGCTGCTCGACAAGGCCTATGCGGCCCGGCTGCGCGCCGCCATCGACCCCGCCAAGGCAGGTGTCTCGCTCGACATCCGGCCCGGCACCGCGCCGCACGAGGGCAGCAACACCACGCACTACTCGATCGTCGATGGCCAGGGCAACGCGGCCAGCGTGACCACCACGCTGAACGACTGGTTCGGCGCCAAGGTGATGGCCGCCGGCACCGGCGTGCTGCTGAACAACGAGATGGACGACTTCACCACCCAGGCCGGCGCGCCCAACCTCTACGGCCTGGTGCAAGGCGAGCCCAACGCCATCGCGCCGGGCAAGCGGCCGCTGTCGTCGATGGCGCCCACCATCGTCAGCCAGAACGGCAAGCCGCTGCTGGTGCTGGGCACGCCGGGCGGCAGCCGCATCATCACGACGGTGCTGCACACCATCCTCAACGTCATCGACTACGGCATGACGGTGCAGGAAGCGGTGGACGCGCCGCGTTTCCACCAGCAGTGGCTGCCCGAGGAAACGTATGCCGAGCCCTTTGCCTTCAGCCCCGACACGCAGAAGCTGCTGCTGGCGATGGGCCACCGGATCAGCAACCCGCAGCCGGCCAACCATGTGGCCGCCATCCTGCTGGGCGCGCCGCGGCTGGGCGGCACGCCGGTGGGCAACAACCGCTTCTACGGCGCCAACGACCCGCGGCGCAACACCGGGCTGGCGCTGGGCTACTGATCCGTCCGGGCTACCATGCCGTGCCACACACCGTGGCTGCCGGGGGGGGAACACCTTGAACCACACGCCGAGCCGCCAGGTCGGGCTGGAAGACCGCTGATGGCCGACGTCCCGGCCGGCTTCAAGCCGCTGCCCATCGGCGGCGAATTCATCGCCGTCAACGGCCCGCTCTACCTGCGCCACGAGGGCGAGCGGGTGCAACTCGGCTTCCGTGTCGAGGCGCGGCACACCAACCCGCTGGGCATCTGCCATGGCGGCATGATGGCCAGCTTCTGCGACATGCTGCTGCCCGTCACCGTGCACCGCAAGAGCGCCGAGATCGGGCTGCGCTTCCTGCCCACCATCAGCCTGCAGCTCGATTACCTGGCGCCGGCGCAACTGGGTGCCTGGGTGGAAGGCGAGGCGCAGGTGCTGCGCAGCACGCGCAGCCTCGTCTTCGTGCAGGGCCTGGTGCAGGCCGACGGCGTGCCGGTGGCGCGCGTCAGCGGCATCTTCAAGGTCGGCCAGCAGTTCACCCCCAGCCGATGAACGCCAGCCCGGACGGCCGGCAGCCGATGCGCATCTCCGACATCCGCCACCGCCTGCGCGCGGCCGGCGCGCTGCCGGTGCACGAGGCGCGCGTGCTGCGCAGTTGGGCGCAGGCGCTGCCCTGGGACAGCGGGCGCTCGCGGCCAGAGCACTTTCTGCCGCTGGCCCTGCGCGCCGCGCTGCCGGCGCTTCAGGCCGACCTGGCCGCGCTGGCCACGCTGCGTTCGCAGCACCCGGGCGACGACGGCTCGGCGCGCCTGCTGGTCGATCTGGTGGACGGCCAGACGGTCGAGAGCGTGCTGCTGCCGCGCCAGGGCCTGTGCGTCTCCAGCCAGGTGGGCTGCGCGGTGGGCTGCGTGTTCTGCATGACCGGCCGCGGCGGGCTGCTGCGTCAGTTGGGCAGCGCAGAGATGGTGGCGCAGGTGGCGCTGGCGCGCAGCCTGCGCGCGGTGCGCAAGGTCGTCTTCATGGGCATGGGCGAGCCGGCGCACAACCTGGACAACGTGCTGGACGCGATCACGCTGCTCGGCACTGCCGGCGGCATCGGCCACAAGAGCCTTGTGTTCTCGACGGTCGGCGATGCGCGTGTCTTCGAGCGCCTGGCCGCAGCGCCGGTGAAGCCGGCACTGGCGCTGTCGCTGCACTCCACCAAGCCGGCGCTGCGGGCCCGCCTGCTGCCGCGTGCGCCGGCGCTGGAGCCGGCTGCGCTGGTGGCGCTGGGCGAGGCCTATGCGCGCGCCACCGGCTACCCCATCCAGTACCAGTGGACGCTGCTGGAGGGCATCAACGACGGCGACGACGAGATCGACGGCATCGTGGGCCTGCTGGCCGGCAAGTACGCAATCATGAACATGATCCCGTACAACGCGGTCGCGGGCCTGGCCTTCAGGCGCCCGGCGCAGGAGCGCGCTGCGGCCATCGCCAGCGCACTGCACCGCCGCGGCGTGCTGACCAAGCTGCGCCAGTCGGCAGGGCAGGACGTGGACGCCGGCTGCGGCCAGTTGCGCGCCCGGGCGCCAGCGCCTGCCGATGCACCCGTGCCGCTGCGCAGGATGCTCAGGGCTTGAGGTAGGCCCAGCCCTGGATCTGCAGCTTGGTGACGCGCACCACGCCCGAGGGCGTGAAGTCGGCTTCTTCGATGAACTGGTTGCGCTTGAGGTCGCGGTTCTTCAGCGTGATCTCGCACACCTCGAAGCGCACGCCGCGGCTGCGCAGCGCCGACACGGTGGCCGCATAGGGGTTGCCCGTGCGGTCGGCGGCGCCGTCCATCAGAAAGTCCACACCTTCGCCGTTGGTGACGAAGGTGATCTGCGCGCTGGGGTCGGTGTCCAGGTGGTTGCGCGCGTTGCGCAGGCCGATCAGCGCCTGCGCCTTGGCGTCGGTGATGTGATAGACCACCTTGTCCTGCGCCCAGGCGGCGAACGACGACAGCACGATCAAGGCTGACAGCACGAGCTTCTTCGACATGGCGTTTCCTTCGCAAGACGGGGGTCAGCCCAGGCCCGGATTGCCCTGCACACCCAGCAAGCGGGGCGTGTTGGGCCGCCGCGGCTGGATGCGGCCTTTGCTGCGCAGCCAGGATTCCACCACGTCCCAGACCTGCGCGTTGCCGGCCGTGCGCGCGCTGTCTGCCACCGGCGCCCAGCCGGCCACCTTGTAGAGCTTGTCGGCGCTGATCGGCCTGCCGTTCAGCCGCATGTCCTGGATGCGGCTGCCCATGCGCTCGGCCGGCGCGCAGGCATAGGTCAGCCCGCCCACGCGCACCATGTCGCCGCCCTGCTGGTAGTAGGGATCGGCGTTGAAGAGGTTGTCACAGACGTCTTCGAGCACCGTCTTCAGCGTCTCGCCGCTCATCGTGCCGACGGTGGCGTAGGAGTAGGTGGTGGCAAGCTGGTCCATCATCAGCTCGCGCGTGATGACGTCGCCGGGCAGCAGCGTGGTGCCCCAGCGGAAGCCCGGTGACAGCGCGATCTCGGCGCCCTGCACCTCCATCAGCGCGTCCAGAATGAGCTGGTCCCAACTGCCGTTGAAATTGCCACGGCGGTACAGCGTGCCATCGGTCACGGCCAGCGGCTCGGCCAGCCGCGCCGCATACGGTGCCCGCACGCGCGTGATCAGCGCCTGCATCTGCGGGTCGGCCGGCAGCAGGTTGGCAAACACCGGCAGCAGCTTGTAGCGGAAGTCGGCCACCCGGCCGCCCTTGACGTCGAAGTCCAGCACGCCCAAAAACTTGGTGTTCGAGCCGGCGTTGGTGACCAGCGTCTTGCCACCGGCGTTGGCCACCAGCAGCGGCCGCGGCACGGCGTCGTGGGTGTGGCCGCCCAGGATGGCGTCGATGCCGCGCACGCGGCTGGCCAGCTTCAGATCGACGTCGATGCCGTTGTGCGACAGCAGCACCACCACCTGCGCGCCATCGGCCCGCGCCGCGTCCACCACCGCCTGCAGCCGCTCTTCCTGGATGCCGAAGCTCCAGTCGGGCACCAGATAGCGCGGGTTGGCGATGGGGGTGTACGGGAAGGCCTGGCCGATGATGGCGCAGGGCACGCCGTTGATGCGCCGGGTGGCCGCGGGCGTGAACACCGGGTCACCGAAGTCGGCGGTGCTGACGTTCTGCGCGACGAACTCGATGCGGCCTTTGAAGTCGTTCTCGACGATCTCTTTCACGCGCTCCTGGCCGTGGGTGAACTCCCAGTGTCCCGTCATCACGTCCACGCCCAGCAGCAGGCTGGCATCGACCATGTCCTGCGCCCGCGTCCACAGCGCCGTGGCCGAGCCCTGCCAGGTGTCGCCACCGTCCAGCAGCAAGGCGCCGGGCCGGCTGGCCTTCAGCCGCTGCACCAGCGTGCTGAGATGGGCAAAACCGCCCAGCCTGCCGTAGCGGCGCGCCGCGTTGGCGAAGTCCAGATGCGTGAAGGCATGGGCCATCGCGCTGCCGGGCCGGATGCCGGCCTCGCGCAGCAACTGCTGCCCCACGACATGCGGCGGCCGGCCTGCCATCTGGCCCAGGCCCAGGTTGACATCGGGCTCGCGGAAGTGCACCGGCAGCAGTTGCGCATGGCAGTCGGTCATGTGCAGCAGCGACACGTTGCCGAAAGGCGGCAGGTCGTAGAAGGCGCGGCCGGCGCTGGCTGCATCGGCTGCGTCTGCGTCGGCATGGCGCGCCAGCGGCAGCCCTGCGGCAGCGGCTGCGCCCAGCACCCGCAGGAAGTCGCGCTTGTGCAGGCTCACGCTGGCGGCCGGATCAGGCGGCGACTCAGAGGTTGAGAGGCATTCGTATGCACCCGCGCCGGGGCGTCCAAGAGCCCTGAGCAAGGCGCAGCGCGCAGCCCGCACTCGCGTGCGGGCAAGCGATGCAACGCCGCGCAGGGCTCTTGGACGCCCCGGCCCTCCGGGTAAGCCCCCAGAACAGGCCCACTCTTCGTTGCAAATGCTCGTCGGGCTGAGCCCGGACATGAACAGCCCCTGCGGGCTGTTCATGCCTGGCGAAGAGCCCTCGCTCCGCGAGGGCGCGGCCTGCAAGGCCCCAACCCGACTGCGCTTTACGCCTCAATTGGGTCTGTTCTGGGGGCTTACGCGGGTGCATACGAATGCCTCTCAACCTCTCAGGGCGCGTTGACGGGCGACTTCGGGTCCAGCAGCAAGGCCATCAGGTCGCGGATTTGCTGTTCGTTCAGCAGCCCGGCGTGGCCGAAGCGCGGCATGTTGGAGCAGGCCACGTAGGCCTTGCTGTTCCACAGCTTGGCCCAGGTGTATTGCACGATGGCTGCGCTCTGCGGCGCTGCGGGGTCGGCCACGCCGCGCTGGCGGCCGTACTGCAGCAGGCTGGGGCCGATGGTGCCGTAGGAGATCTCGGCCTTGCTGATCTGGTGGCAGTTGTAGCAACTGCCGCCGTTGCCGGCGCTGGCGGTGGAGGCGTCGGTCCAGGTCATGCCGCGGCCGTTCTGCGCCAGCTTCTCGCCTTCGCGCCAGTCGCCCAGATACACGCCGCCTGCCGGCCATTGCACCGACGCCAGCGCCGCCGCCTGCACCTGCGCGGCCAGCGCGTCGGGCGGCGGCTTGTCGGAAGAGCAGGCCTGCTGGCCGATGTCCTGCTCCAGCCGGTCGAGCTTGGCGATGCCTTGCTCGCGGAACGAGGCCTTGATGACCTGCTGCGCCAGCGCGCCGTAGTCGGGCGGTGGCGCCATCGAGGCGCATCCGGCGCACAGCAGCAGCGCGGCAGACAACAGCATGCGTGTGTTCATCGCTGCCTCAGCGCTTGAGTGCCGGCGCCACCGACTCGGCGCCGCGGGCGTTGACGCCCATATAGACGTCGAGCGCGATGGTCGCGTCGGACGCATAGCCGGGGAAGGGAAAGCGCTGCTGGCGGTAGCAGTCGTTCAGACGGCGCTGCATGCTCCACATCTCGCCGCTGGACACGCGGTAGGCCGGCCAGGCCGCGAAGCCGATGCCGTTGCCGGGGTTCTTCGTCAGATCAGGCAGGTCTTGCAGCCGGATGCGCTTGCCTTCGCTGCCGTGGCAGGACGCGCACGAGAAGTCCATCGGCCCGCCGCGGAAGAAGAACACCCGCTTGCCCACCTCGTACATCGTCTTCTCCTGCGCATGGGCCTGCGGCAGGTTCATCGCCATGCCGCGCGACTCGGCCGAGACCCAGGCCGCCAGCGCCTCCATGTTGGCCTGCTCGCCGCGGCCGAAGGGCGTGGCGGCGATCTCGGCGGCGTTCAAGCCTTGCAGCGTTTCCATGCAGCTCAGCAGGCGCGACTCCAGATCCTGCACGCGGCCTGTGTCGGCAAAGTAGCGCGGCAGTTCGACGAAGGCGCCTTTCACGACGTCAGCGCCCTTGCCCAGGTCGCAGCCCTGGAGCGAGGCGTTCTTCGGCCCGCGTGGCTGCTTCCAGAGCGCCTCGCCCTTGGCCTCGAACAGTTCGGCCGGGTTGCCGTCGGCCAGCATCGCGCGGTATTCGGCAATGCCGTCGGCAGCGCTCTTGGCGGGCTGCGCAGCGGCGGGGCAGGCCACGGCGGCCAGCGCAGTAACCAGCGCCGCAGCCAGCAGTGTGCTGTGCGTCTGCATGCGCCGCTTCAGCTCACCACGGCTTCGTCGGTGCGCGTGTCGCCCTTGTTGTCGGTCCAGGTGATGGCCACCTTGTCGCCCACCTTGGCGCCGCGCAGGCTGAATTGCAGGAAGGGGTTCTTCGCGACCGACGGGCCCCATTGCGCCGTCATCACGGGCTTGTCGTTGTGCTTTGCGCTGACCTGCTGGATGAACCAGGCCGGGATCGTCTTGCCGGCGGCGTCTTTGCGCAGGCCGGTTTCCATCTCGTGGGCCATCAGCACGCGGACGGTGGCCTTGTCGCCAGCGGCCTGGGCGCGAATGCGCATCGGGTCTGCCATGTCGTGTCTCCTGTTATCCGTCGCAAGTCATCCGCCGCAACCGCCGAGCGTGACCTTGATGTCCTTCTGCGCGTAGAGCACGCGGCCGTCGGCCAGCATGGCCACCGCATAGACGTTGGACGACTGGCTCATCTTCACGCGTGTGGCAATGGCCGGGTCGAGCGCGTCGCTGAACTCGAACAGCGCCGACAGCGTGTTCGGGTTCTTCTCCACCAGCAGCAGCAGCCGCTTGACGCCGGCCAGCGTGGTGCTGGCGCCCAGCGGCACCACGGCGCCGTTTTCAGCGATGTCCGGGCCTTGCACGGTGATCTCGGTGCTGGCAGCCGGTGCCGCTGCACCCAGCGCCTTCATCACCTCGGCCAGGCTCTTGGCGTCGAAGGCTGCCGTGTTGTAGGTCGCCTGGGCCTGCGCCCGCGCCTGCCCCGGCAGCAACCCGGCCGCCATCAACATGGCGGCCACGCTTGCAGACCGCTGCAACAGCTCTCGTCGGTGGAACGTGGGGCTCATCGGGCTTTCTCCTTCAACGGCCAATGCTACCGCCCGGCGGCGCAGCCTGCGCAGGCGTGCTGGCGGCAGGGCCGCTGGTGTCCACGCCGTGCTGCGCGCCGACCAGCCGGCTTTGCTGCGCCAGGTTGCCATGCGCGTTGCGTGCGAAGTCGGGCAGCATCGAGCGGATGACGGGCACGCCGGCGCAGCGCTTCATGCAGGCCTTGCCAGGCACGTCGGGCCGCTTGGCGCCGCCGAACTCCGCGCCCGGCCACAGCGCGTGCGCCGTGGTCATGCCGTTGCGGTTGGGCAGACGCTGCTGCGCGACGGCGATGCTGCGCTCGTCGAGCACGAAGTCCTCGGGCAGCACGCCGCCCAGGTGCAGCAGGTAGGCGGTGACGGCATAGACCTCGTCGGTGCGCAGGGACTTGGGCTTGTTCCAGGGCATCGCGCGGCGGACCGTGTCCCAGAGCGTGGAGACGGTGGGCAGCACCATCAGCATCGAGCGCGACGGGTAGCCGGGGTCGGTGAGGCGCGCCGCATGGCCGCTGGCGATGTCGGCCGCAGTGGTGCCGCCCACCAGCGGGCCGAAGACCTCGGCCGACTCGGCAAACACCCCGTGGCAGCCGGCGCACTGGCTCTCCCACACCACCTGCCCCTGCGCCACCGAGCCGCTGCCCGCTGGCAGGCCTTTGAAATCGGGCCGCACGTCGATGTCCCACGCCGCCAGTTCGGCCGCGGTGGCGGGCCGGCCGATGCCTTGGGCAGCGGCAGATGCGGGCCACACAGCGGCGGCAATGGCAACGGCGACGGCGCCTGCCAGCGCACCGGTGTCGCGTCGCAGGTCAAGCCAGTTGGACATTCGACACCTCGCCGCTGGCCTGCACCCACCAGGTCTGGATGGCGTTGTTGTGGTGGATGGACCGCGTGCCGCGCAGCGCGCGCAACTGCGCGTAGCCGGGCTGCACCTGGCCGGTGCTGTCGGTGGCGCGGCTTTGCAGCAGCGCCGGCCCGCCGTTCCACACCCAATCCAGGCTGAAGCGCGTCAGGCATTTGTCCAGCACCGGCGTCTGCAGCCGCGCCTGGCGCCAGTTGCGCCCGCCGTCCACCGACACATCCACCCGCCGCAGCCTGCCGCGGCCCGACCAGGCCAGACCGCTGATGCTGTAGGCGCCCCTGGCCAGCAGCGCCTGCCCGCCCGACGGCGTGGTGATCACGCTCTTGACCTCCTGCAGGCCGCTGTACTGCCGGTGCTGGCCATCGGGTAGCAGATCGACGTAATGCAGCGTCTCGTCCTTCGTGCCCCAGGGCTGGTCACCGAGTTCGATGCGGCGCAGGTACTTCACCCAGCTCACGCCCTGCACGCCGGGCACCACCAGGCGCAGCGGGTAGCCCTGCTCAGGCCGCAGCATCTCGCCGTTCTGGCCGTAGGCCAGCAGCACCTCGCCGCTGTTCACCAGCGCCATCGGGATGGTGCGCGCCAGTGATGCGCCATCGGCCCCTTCGGCCAGCAGGAAGCGGCCGCGCCGGAAGTCGGCACCGCACAGCTCCAGCACGGCGCGCAGCGGCACGCCGGTGAACTCACTGCAGCTCAGCATGCCGTGGGTGTATTGCACGGTGGGCACCGAGACGTGGCCCCATTCCATCGCGGTGTTGGCGCCGCACTCGATGAAGTGGAAGCGCGACACCGACGGCAGCCGCATCAGCGCGTCGAGCGTGAAGACCATCGGCGTCTTGAGCATGCGCGCGTCGGAGCCGTTGACCAGCAGCCGGTGCGCGCGCGGGTCGATGTCCCACCAGCCCTGGTGGTGGCGCTCGAAGTGCAGCCCGCTGGGCGTGACGATGCCGAACAGCGACTGCAGCGGCGCGAACGACACCGAGGCCTGGCCCGTCTGCGTCAGCCCCGGGCTGATGCGGCGCTGGAGGTTCACCTCGAAGGCCGACGGCCTGCCATAGCCTTCGCTGGCGACCGCGTGGCCCAGGCTGCGGCTGTGCTCCGGCAGATCGAGGATGCGGGGGTCGCCTGCGTCAGCCTGCGCGGCGGCCCGCCCGGCGGCGCCGGCCAGCGCCGTGCCGAACAGGCTGCCGATGAAGCCGCGCCGGCCGGCACGCGACTGCGCAAAGACGCTGCGCACCGCTTCTGGCGTGAGCAGATCCTCCGGCGCCTTCTTCAGGCGCCCGGGGGGCAGCGGCGGGGCTTCAGCGGCGTGCACGTTGCGCAAGATCATCCTCTAATATCCGTACTAGCTAATATACTGATGTTTTGAACCGATGCCATCAGTGCAAGCCCGCAAACGCCGGCCATCTATCATTCAACGCTGATATGAAGGACTTACCCGCCATGGTCATCGCCTGGGACTCGTTCACGCCGGGCGCCGCAGTGGCCGGGGGCTTGCTGATCGGCGCCGCATCGGCGTTGTACATCCTGGGCAATGGGCGCGTTGCCGGCATTGCCGGCATCGTTGCTGGGCCGCTGGCGGCACTGGCGTCTCTGGCGGGCGCGGGTCGGCCAACAGCCGGGCGCCTGATAGCCCTGCAGTCGGTGCGGCTGTATTTCCTGGCCGGGCTGCTGGCGGCGCCCTGGCTTTGGCGCGCGTTCGCGCCGCTGCCCGCCGTGCAGGTGGACGTGGGGCCTGGTGCGGTGGTGCTGGCCGGGCTGCTGGTCGGCGTGGGGGTGCGCATGGGCAATGGCTGCACCAGCGGCCACGGCATCTGCGGGCTGAGCCGGCTGCAGCCGCGCTCTGCTGCCAACGTGGCGGCCTTCATGGCTACCGGCTTCGCCAGCGTGTGGCTGCTGCGGCATCTTGCATGAGCAGCGCAGCCCGCAGCAGCCCGAAGTCTGCGCTTTTCGGTGCCGGGCTCGCGGCCACCAGCGGCCTTCTCTTCGGCCTGGGCCTGATCGCCAGCGGCATGACCGACCCACTCAAGGTCAAGGCCTTTCTCGACCTTGCCGGTGCCTGGGACCCGAGCCTGGCAGTCGTGATGGCAGCGGCGCTCGCTGTCGGCGTGCTCGCTTTCGCGGCAGCGCGCCGGCGCAGCGTCTCCTGGTCGGGCGCCGCGATGGACGTGCCCCCGGCACGGCCCATCGACGCACGCCTGCTGCTGGGCGGGGTGCTGTTCGGCGCCGGCTGGGGCATCGCAGGCTTTTGCCCCGGGCCGGCGCTGGTGGCACTGGCCTCCGGCGCCGCGCCCGCCTGGACTTTCGTCCCCGCGATGCTCGCCGGCATGCTGCTGCACGACCGCTGGGCGGTCAGCCGATGACAGCCTTGCGCGGATCGGTCCCACCGTGCCTCTGCCGCTGAGCCCTGAGGCCGCCACCCAGGCCGTGCTGTGGGGCGGCCTGGCCATCGGGCTGGCGCTGGGCGCGCTGGCACAGGCCACCCGCTTCTGCACGATGGGCGCGCTGGCAGACCGCTTCAGCTACGGCGGCATCGCAAGGCTGCTGATGTGGATGCTGGCGGTTGCCGCCGCTGCGCTGGGCAGCCTGCTGCTGGTGGCCATGGGGGCGCTGGACGCCACGCGCACGCTGCCGTGGAGCACGCGCTTCCTCTGGCCGTCCTACCTGGTGGGCGGCACGCTGTTCGGCGTGGGTATGGTGCTGGCGTCGGGCTGTCCGCAGCGCAACCTGGTCAAGGCCGGCGCCGGCAGCCTGAAGGCGGTGGTGACGCTGCTGGTGGCTGCACTGGCCGCGCAGATGACCTTGCGCGGCCTGTTCGCCCAACTGCGCAGCAGCACGCTCGACGCCTGGGGCCTGGCGCTGAACGGGCCGCAGGACCTGGGCACGCTGCTCGGCGCCGTGCTCGGCAGCGGAGCTGGCACCACGCGCTGGGCGCTGCTGGCGCTGGCGCTGGCGGGCGTCGCCTTGCTGCTGTGGCGCCACCGCGCCGCGCTCGACGGCAGCCACTGGGCCGGCGGCATCGGCGTCGGCCTGCTGGTGGTGGCGGCCTGGGCGCTGACCGGCCATGTCGGCTTCCTGCCCGAGCACCCAGAGACACTGGAAGCCGCCTGGCTGGGCACCGCCTCGCACCGCCCCGAGGGCCTGAGCTTCGCGGCGCCGCTGGCCCACGGGCTGGACCTGCTCACGCTGTGGACAGACCGCAGCAGCAGCCTGAGCTTCGGCGTCGCGGTGGCGCTGGGCGTGCTGCTGGGCAGCGCGGCATCGGCGCTGGCGCGGCGCGAGTTCCAGCTCGAATCCTTTCACGGCGCGGCCGACATGGGCCGCCATCTGCTGGGCGCCGTGCTGATGGGCTTCGGCGGCGTCACCGCACTCGGCTGCTCCATCGGCCAGGGCATCACCGGCTTGTCGCTGCTGTCGGCCGGCGCCTGCATCGCGGTGGCCGGCATGGTGGCCGGCACCTGGCTTGCGCTGCGCGTGCAGGTCTGGCAGCTCGACCGCGCGGCGGCCTGAGCACGGCAAAGGCAGCACCATGGACAAGGCCCCGCAGATGCAGGTGGAAGGCTTCTTCGACAGCGCCACCGCCACCATCAGCTACATCGTGCTCGACACCGCCAGCGGCCGGTGCGCGCTGCTCGACAGCGTGCTCGACTACGACCCCAACGCCGGCCGCACCAGCCACGCCAGCGCCGACCGGCTGCTGGCCCGCGTGCGCCAGCTCGGCGCCAGCGTGCAGTGGATTCTGGAAACCCATCTGCACGCCGACCACTTGTCGGCAGCGCCCTACCTCAAGCAGCAGCTCGGCGGCCGCATCGCCATCGGCCGCCACATCACCACGGTGCAGCAGGCGTTCGGCAAGCTCTTCAACGCCGGCCCCGGCTTCGTGCCGGACGGCAGCCAGTTCGACCACCTGTTCGACGACGGCGAGCCGTTCAGCATCGGCACGCTGCCGGCACGGGCGCTGCACACGCCGGGCCACACGCCCGCCTGCATGAGCTACGTGGTGGGCGGCGGGCCGGGCGGCGCCGAGGCCGCCGCCTTCGTCGGCGACACCTTGTTCATGCCCGACTACGGCAGTGCCCGCTGCGACTTCCCGGGCGGCGACGCGCGCACGCTGTACCGCTCGATCCAGCGCGTGCTGGCGCTGCCCGACACCACCACGCTCTACCTCTGCCATGACTACCAGCCCGGCGGGCGGGCGCTGCAGTTCAGCAGCAGCGTCGCCGAGCAGCGGGAGCACAACGTGCATCTGCGCGACGGCACCGATGAAGACGCCTTCGTCGCGATGCGCAATGCGCGGGACGCCACGCTGGCGATGCCGCTGCTGATGCTGCCCGCGGTGCAGGTCAACATGCGCGGCGGCCAGTTGCCCGAGCCCGACGACAACGGGCTGCGCTACATCAGGATTCCGCTGAACGCGCTGTGACGCCGCTGTGACGCCGCTGCGTGCGGCGCACACCGGCGTGCATCAAGGCCCGGCGTGGCGCACCGGCGGCAGCAGCCGGTCTTGCGCGGCCAACTCGGCGCCCGGCCCCATCTCGGTGGCGATCTGCGTGCAGACAGCACGGCACAGCAGCGCCGCCCTTTCGCTCTGCACCCGGTAGAAGATTTGCGTGCCATCGCGCCGCTTGGCCAGGATGCCGGCGCGGAACAGCGTGGCCAGGTGCTGCGACATGTTGGGCTGTGTGGCGTCGATCTCGGCCAGCAACTGCGAGACGTTCTTCTCGCCGGCGCACAGGGCGCTGATGAGCTTCAGGCGCAGCGGCGTGGACAACACCGAGAACAGGTCGGCCGCGGTGGCAAAGACCTCTTCGGACTCGGCGCTGAGGGCGGGTGCGACGGCGCGCGGCATGGCTTGCATGATAGCGCCGCAGTCGAAGCTTCTTACATGCGCAAGCAGCGATACACGGTGGCTGTCGCCGTTCAGCCGCGCTGCTGTGCGTTGAAACGCGCCGCCAGCAATTGCAGGATGGCGGCGGGGTCCGCCGGCTTCGTCAGGTGCTGGTCGAATCCCGCGTCCAGCGCGCGGCGGCTGTCTTCGTCCTGGCCCCAGCCGGTGAGTGCCACCAGCAGCAGCGCCCGCCCCCATGGGCTGGTGCGGATGCGCGCGGCGAGCTGGTAGCCGTCCAGCGCCGGCATGCCGATGTCCAGCAGCGCAGCGTCGGGCGGCGCTGCACTGGCCAGGTTCCAGGCCCGCAGGCCGTCGTGCGCGGTGACCACGTCATAGCCTTCCATCTCCAGCACCATGGACAGTGCTGCGGCTGCATCGACGTTGTCGTCGGCCACCAGCACCCGGTGGCGCGGGCGCTCCGGCTGCGCGCCCTGCTGCCCGGACGGCAGCGCTTCGGCGGCTGCATCGGGCGCCGGCGGCGCGGCGCCCAGCGGCAGCCTGACGCGGAAGCTCGACCCCATGCCCAGCCCGCCGCTGCTGGCCACCACGCTGCCGCCGTGCAGTTCCACCAGCCCCTTGGTGAAGGCCAGGCCGATGCCCAGCCCGCCTTCCGAGCGGTCGAGAGCGCCCTTGATCTGGTTGAACATCGTGAACACCGTGGGCAGCAATTGCGGCTGCAAGCCGATGCCGGTGTCCGTGACGGTGAACTGCAGCGTGCCGCCTTCGGCGCTGGCCTCCAGCCGGATGTCGCCGTCCGGGTCGGTGTACTTGGCCGCATTGGTGAGCAGGTTGACGAGCACCTGCGCCAGCCGCAGCGGATCGGCTTCGACCAGCGTCTGGCCCGCAGCATTGGACACCTGCAACTGGTGCCGTTTGGCGTCGAGCAGCGGGCGCGCCGTCTCCACCGCGGCGTCGATGACCGACTGCACCGGCACATGGCGCTTCTTCAACTGCAGCATGCCGGTGGTGATGCGCGAGATGTCAAGCAGGTCATCCAGCAGCAGCGCCATCGTGCGCGTCTGGCGCTGGATCACCGCGCTGCACCAGGCCACCCGCTCGGCCGGCAACTGCGGGTTGGCGAGCAACTGCGCCGCGGTGCGGATGGGCGCCAGCGGGTTGCGCAGCTCGTGCGCCAGCGTCGCCAGAAACTCGTCTTTCTGGCGGTCGGCAGCGCGCAGCGTCTGCAAAAGCTGTTGCAGCTCGGTGGTGTCCCAGAGCACGCCGCTGAGCCGTTCGCCGCCGCTGCCGTCGCCGTCGGGCCGCGTCACCTTGCCGGCTGCGTTGACCCAGCGCAGCGTGCCGTCGGGCAGCAGGATGCGGTGCTGCTGCCGGTAGCCGCCGTCTGCGCTGGCGCGCGCGGCGGCGATGGCGGCCTCGACCGCGGCGCGGTCGTCGGGGTGCACCCGGGCCAGCCCGTCGCCCAGCGCGACCTCGCCCTGCGAGACGCCGAACATCGTTTGCGCCACCGGCGACAAGGTGATCATGCCGCTGTCCAGCACGACGTCGAAGGTGCCCAGCGACGCGGACTGCACCGCCAGTCTGAAGCGCTCTTCGCTTTCTGCCAACGCGCGCTCGATGACACGCCGCTGTGAGACGTCCACGCCTTCGACGAAGATGCCGGTGACGCTGCCTTGCGCGTCCTTGATCGGCTGATAGACGAAGTCGAGGAAGTGTTCCTCCGGGCCGCCGGAGCGGCCAGGCGGCGCGTACCGGATGCCGTATGCGGAATGCGCCTCCCCGCTGCGGTAGGCGCCGTCCAGCAGTTGCAGAAAGCCCTGCTCGGCAGCCTCGGGCAGTGCCTGTGCCACGGTCAGCCCGATGATGCTGCGCGCACCGACGAGTTGCCTGTAGCGCGGGTTGGCGAACTCGATCACATGCTCGGGCCCGCGCAGCAGCGCCATGAAGCTGGGCGCCTGCTCGAACAGGTCGGCGAAGGTCTGCTTTTCCGCGGCCAGGCGCTGCGCGGCCAGCACCTGCTCGGTGGTTTCGCTGCAGATCACCAGCACGCCGCCCACCCGGTGCGGCGCAGACTCGTCGTGGATGGGGCCGTAGGAATACGTCCAGTACACGTCTTCCAGGCGACCTTTGCGCAGAATGGGTACCAACTGGTTCTCGTGCCAGGTGGCACCCGCGCCGCGCATCACATGGTCGATCTGCGGGCCGATGATGTGCCAGATCTCGGGCCAGGCCGCCTGTGCAGGCGCGCCCAGCATCGCAGGGTGCTTCTCTGGGCCGACCGACGCGCTGTAGGCGTCGTTGTAGAGGCAGATGCCCTGGGCGCCCCAGAAGATGAAGATCGGGTGCTGCGTGGTCAGCGCGATGCGCACGGTGGCCTTCAGCGCAGGCTGCCAGTCTTGCGGCGGGCCGAGCGGCGAATGCGCCCACGGGTGCGCGCGGATCAAGGCGCCCAGCGCACCGCCTTCGGCAAGAAAGGACAGGTCCGGGACGGGTGGCGACTGCTGATCCGACTGCACTGCGTTGCCAGGTTCTAGGGGGCTGCGGCCCCGTGACAGCAGGCCGGCAGCACGCCATCATGGCCGACCGTTTCAACCCCGACAAGCACCCGCGTCCAACCCAGCATGAACAACATCCTTCACCAACTTCTGCGCGCCACCGCGCTGGCCGCCACCGTCGCCACTGCCGCCGGCGCGCAGGCCGACACGCTGGTCAACATCCAGGGTTTCGACCCCGGCGGCGCAGGCGCCAACATCTTCAGCTACCCCGTTGCGCCAGGCACCGTGGTCAGCCTCTTCAACCCCGTTCTCGTCGATCTGCAAGCCGGCGACTACCTCGTGAAAGACGCCTGGGGCCTGCCCGGTGCACTGTACGACACATGGAATTTCGAGTCGTCGGCACCGGGAAGCTGGGCCAGCCACTTCGTCGCCGCCACACCGCTGGGCGGCGGCCAGTACAGCATGCTGCTCGACGGCGTCTCGCTGCTCGACCCGGCCTGCGGCAACCACTTCTGCGCCTGGAGCACGCGCACCGAAGCGGTGGCCGCCTTCCTGGCCACGCCGGCCTTCCACCTGCACCTCGACCAGGCCGGCACGGTGGCCTTCGCGTCGGCCGACTATTTCCTGCCCGACAACCTGGGCGGCATCTCGCTGCTGATCACTGCCGTGCCCGAGCCGGCGCCTTGGGCGCTGGCGTTGGCGGGGCTGGGCGGGCTGGCGTGGGTTGCTACCGGCAGACGCAGACGCAGCGCGCCGGGCCTGGCGTCGGTTTGACTGTCGCCCTGCGGTTCCCGGTGCGGGCTCGTATTGCGTTTCAGCCCGACCCGGCCAGCGACCGCGGGCTCCGCTGTGTATTGCGCTGGCCGCGTTGACACAAATCTTCAACACCTCGACAATACTGGATGTTTAGACAGTCCAAGGTGTGAACGTGGCCGAGACAGGAATGGAACGCAAAGACGACCTGTTCGGATCAAGCGAGGCGATCGAGTCGCCCAAGCGTCGCTCTGCTGCACTTCGGTACCCTGGCAGCAAATGGTCATTGGCCCAGGAGATCATTGGTCTGTTTGGCGATCACTACCATTACGTCGAGCCCTACTTCGGCTCGGGCGCAGTCTTCTTTTCCAAGCCGGTGAGTCCGCACGAACTGATCAACGACATGAACGGTCTCGTGGTCAACTTCTTTCGTGTCCTGCGCGATCAAACAGACGACTTTCTCTTTGCTCTGGAGGCCACCCCTTGGAGCCGCGATGAGTACAACCAGAGCCACATTCAGACCGGAGATCCGCTCGAAGATGCAAGGCGATTCGTCACGCGGATCTGGCAGGCGCATGCGTCGGACCTCGCCAAAAAGACGGGCTGGAAGAGTCGAGGCTCGAAGCAGCCGGCGCGCGGAATGTCGGTGCGTTGGCAGCGAGTGCCTTCAGAGCTTGCCGAGATGGCCCACCGGCTCAAGGATGCCGAAATCGAGAATCGTCCGGCCCTCGATGTCATACGCCGCTTCTCCACCAAGGACACGCTGATCTACGCAGACCCACCCTACCTCATGGAGACGCGTACACAAAAGATGTATGCCCACGAGATGAGTGTCGAAGAGCACCTGGAGATGCTGGATGTCCTCAATTCCCATCCCGGGCCAGCGGTGATCTCAGGCTACGCCAGCGCAGTCTATGACAAGCACCTGCGCGGCTGGCAAAGGGTTCTTGTCAAGCCGCCCAAAGTTGAGAAGCAGGCCGTCCGCATGGAAGTGCTCTGGGTCAAGAACTGAGCCCTGAAGTCTGCTTGGCGCTGATTGTGGTAACGCCCGTCTAGTGCAGTGTTTCACGCTGTGCGGCACTTAAGAAGACCGGTGGATTTGGCGTCCTGGCTAGGCGCAAACCACAGCGATGCCCGTAAGCATCGCGAGGATTTGCAACGACGCCAGGGCGGCAAAGACACGGTTTTATGTGCTGCACAGCGTGGAACGCTGCACTAGGTGTGCCCAAACAATCGAACCGACTTCTGATGCAATGACTCCTGAGCCGGCCTGAGCAACTGGAACAGACTCGAACCGTACTTGCGGTTCTGTATGAGTGGATAGTATTTGAACTGGCTTCCCGAGAGTGCATACCACTCATGGAGAACGCCGCCGTGTTCATCGAACCCCACCAATGCCTTGCTTTCCGCCTTCTCTCGAAAGTCCCAGCGTACCGGCGCGGGCAAAAGAATGGGATAAGAAGATACAAGATAGTCGCGCTGGTAGTCCTTGTCCATCGGTGAGTACATGACAGACAAGAACACGCTTGCGTTCGCATTCACGGTGCGATGTGCTGCATTCTTTCGCTGCTTGTGAATCTTCGCCTCGGCAGTGGCGCGCTCATCGGCTTGGCGCCCGAGGATTGCGGCTCCGAACTCAGCAGCGTATTTGTGTTCCCTGAACCTGGATCCGTGACGCTCCCTAATTGAGCAGCGTACTGTTCGCCCGATTCGCGGCTTTCAGGCTCGAATGTCGGCTTCCAGCAGTCGAGCAGGCGGCGCAGCGTCGCATTCGATCTCGTGTGCTGCCCAATTCGCCGTGCACAGCGACGCATTACCTTCAGTGCGCAAGCTTCCTGGGCGAGGCGCTACATGTCGCGCGCTCTTTCGGACAGGTGGGTACTGGATGAATTGCGCGCCGGGCCGCGCTTGGCCATTGCGCTACGGCGCGGCCGCCAGTTGCCCGTGCAGCCGCTTGAAGACGGCAGCGGCGCGGTCGTTGGCACCCAAGCCCAGGATCAGCTGGCGGCCATGCTCGATGAGCCGGCCGGCGCGGTAGATCAACTCCTGCATCACGGTCTTGATGCGCCGGCGCTTGGCGCTGTGGCGCACCGGCGCATCCGGCCCGAGCAGGCCGCTCTGGCCCATCAGGCGCAGGACGTGCGCGGGTTCCACTTGATGAGCCAGTCCACCTGTGGCAAGCCTGGCGCGTTCAG
>CAXTHW010000020.1:0-109867 GCA_964244245.1 uncultured Rubrivivax sp.
GGCTGGCAGGAATCGAACCCACGACCCCTTGGTTCGTAGCCAAGTACTCTATCCAACTGAGCTACAGCCGCTGAGCCCTAGACTATAGCATGCGCTGCCGTCCGCCCAGAGCGCAGCCCAGCCTCAATCCAGCGCAGCGGCGGCGCGTTCACAAGCCTGTGCGCGCTCCTCGTCCGCCTCTTCGCGCGCCAGCCGCGCCAGCAAACGCCAGGCGCCGCGGCGTGCGCGGGCGGGCAGTGCTGGCGAGGCGCCTGCCTGCTCCAGCAGCCGCCGTGCCTTGCCCCAGAGCTGGCGCTCGGCGAAGGCGGTGCCCACCGCGGCCAGCACGGCGGGTTCGTGCCCGAAGGCGCCGTGCGCCGCCTCCAGCCGCGGCAGCCAGTCGCCTGGCATGCCGGTGTGCGCTTCCATCAGCGCCAGCGCCACTTGCTCGCGTTCTTCGCGCGCCAGTTCGGCCAGGCGGTCCCAGAAGGGGCGCAGCCACTGGCGGGCGTCGTCCGGCGCGCCCAGCACGACGGCGCGCTGCGCGGCGCGCGCCGCGACATGCGGGTCGCGCCTGTCGGCGGTGTCGAACTGCTCCCACAGGCGGCGCAACTGCTGCACGTCGTGCGCGCTTTCAAGTGCCTCGAAGGCCAGTGACCGCAGCAGGCCCTGGGCGGCGACCGGCGAGAACGCCTGGTGGTTGGCCAGCAGCCGCGCGGTGTGCAACGCCTCCAGCGGCTGCCGTGCCATGCGGCTGGCCTGGAGCTTCAGGCGCAGTGCCTGGGTGCGCCTGGCCACGCCCGGCGGCAGCTCGGCCAGCAGGTCGAGCGCGCGCGGCGCGTCGCGGTCTTCCACCGCCCATTCGGCAGCCAGCAGCCGCGCACCGTCATCCACCGTGCGCCCGCTGCCGCCCTTGCGCAGCAGCTTGGCCAGCCGGGCCATCAGCTCGTCGCGGCGCGGCCGGTCTTGCAGGCGGTGCAGGCTGCCGGCGGCCAGCAGATGGCCGAGCACGGTGAACTCGGCGTCACTGCGCAGCCCCGGCGCGTCGGCCTGGATCAACAGCGCCTTGCTGGCCGCCCGGTGGGCGCGGCTGTAGCGGGCGCTGAAGAACTCTGCCTGCGCCTCGCGCAGCGCGGCCTGGGCTGCGCGCTCGCGGCGCAGCGCACGCCATTCGCCGGCGCGGCGCGGCAGGCTGACCAATGCGTTGAGCGCCTGCGCCGCCGACATCAGCACGAAGCAAGACACCACCAGCACGATGACGAACAGGTTCAGCGACATGTCGGTGCGCCAGCCGCGCCAGTAGATGCTGACGACGCCGTCGTTGCTGCCCAGCGTGGTGGCCGCCACCACGGCGACCACGAACAGCAGCACCAGCCAGATCACGCCGCGCATGCCTTTGGCGCCGCCTTACCTGCCGGCCGATGCAGTCGCGATGGCGGCCAGCGTGGCGTCCGGCCGCGGCACGCTGACCAGGCGCGCCTGCGCTGACACCTGGCGCACCAGTTCGATGGCCGAGACGACACGCCGCGCGCTGCGGTCGAAGTAGCGGTCCAGTGCCGCCAGCGCATCGCGCAGGTCCGACTGCGCCGTGTCGAACTGGCGCGACAACAGGGCCAGGCGCGCGTTCAGCAAACGCAGCTTGAGGTTCTCGCGCAGGAACCAGGCCTGCTCGGGCGCCACCAGCATGGCCTCGGGCTGGTCGATGCGCGTCACGCGCACGAGGCTGCGCACCTCTTGCCAGAGCGCGCCGCCTGCATCGCGCCAGCGTTCTGCCCAGACCGCGGGTGCCGCCTCGCCCGCCACCGCCGCCGCGCCCGACGCCGCGGGCACCGGCACACGCGGCGTGCGCCGCTCCACGGCCGACAGCAGCGGCAGTTCATCGACCACGCGGATGGCTTCGTCGAGGCGGATGGTGAGCACCGCGATGTCGGTCACGCCGGCTGCCTTGGCGCGCTCCAGGTCCTGCGTGACGGCGCGGCGCACGCGCTCCAGCCGCGGCTGGTTGTAGCGCGCCAGGCGCTCGTCGGCCTGCTTGAGCGTGGCCACCAGCGGCTCTGCGCTGCCGGTGATGGCCGACTGCTGCAAGGCCACGCGGATGGCGGCCTCCACGTCGGCCAGCACGTTCTCGTCACGCGAGCGGGCCAGCGACTGGATCAGGTCTTCCAGCTGGCCGCGCTGCACCGTGGTCTCGGCAACGCGGGCTTCCAGCAGCGCCATCTTGGCCGCGGTGGAGCGGGCCAGTTCCTGCGCCTCGCGCGCCGCGATGCGCGCTTCGGCGGCCTGGCCGCCGGCCTCGGTCTGGCGCTTGACGAGTTCGGATTCCAGGCCTTTGACGCGCTGCTGCGTGCTCCAGGCAAACACCACCGCGGCGGCGGTGAATGCCGCCAGCAGCGCCGCGCCGGCGGCGATCCAGCGGCCCGGCAGCACGGCAGCCGGCGGCGCCGCCAGCGCAGGAGTGGTGGAGGGTGCTGAAGGCTCGGTCATCGCTGTCACAGGGGCGCCGATTGTATCGGCGCCTGTCCCAGCAAGGCCGCCACCGCCTCGGCCGTGGGCGCCACCAGACGCACGCTGCCGAAGCCGGCATCGCGCGCTGTCTGCGCGATGCGCGGGTGCGACGCCGCAGCCAGGCTGGCCGACCAGTCGGCGCCCGGCTGAAGCCGGTGCAGATGGCCCAGCGCCTCGCTGCTGCTGAACAGCCACAGATGCGCTTGCGGCGCTGCCAGCGCGGCGTGCAGCAGCGCGCGGCCGGCGGCGCTCAACTGCGGCGGCAGGCGCCGGTAGGCCGCCACGAAGTGCACCGTGGCGCCGCGCTCCGTGAGCGTGCCGGCCAGCCAGTCGCGCCCGTCTTCACCGCGCACCACCAGCACCTGGCGGCCGGCCCAGGGCTGCTCACGCAGCCGCGCCCACAGGGCTTCCGAATCGAAGCTCGGCGCGTCGGCCGCCGGCTCGACGATCTGCGCCCCGGCCAGGCCTGCAGCGCGCAACGCTGCCGTGGTGCCGGGCCCGGTGGATGCAGCCAGCGTGCCCGCGGGCCAGGCCAACGGCGCCGGCCGCTCGGCGAAGAAGTGCTGCACGGCATTCGGGCTGACGAAGACCACCAGCGCCATCGCGGCCAGGCCGCCCCAGGCGGCGCGCAGCGGCAGCGGGTCGGCCGGCGGCGCAATGCCGATCAGCGGCAGCGCCTGGGCACCGACGCCCAGCGCCTGCAACTGCGCCACCCAGGCAGCGGCCTGGGCCGGCGGCCGGGTGACGATGGCAAGCACGGCTATGCAGCCGGCTGCGCCAGATAGCTGGCGGCGCCGGCGCTGCGCAACTGCTGCGCGGCCTGCTCGCCCAGCGCCCGGGCCTGCGGCTCGTCTGCCGGCACGCCGCTCACTTCCGTCGTCAGCAAGGGGCGCCGCAGGTCCGCGCTGTCGCCCAGCGCCGCCGTGAGCTGCAGCCTGCCGCCGCGCCAGACCGCATGCGCGGCCAGCGGCATGCTGCAGCTACCGCCCAGCGCGCGCGAGACGGCGCGCTCTGCGTGCGCGGCCAGGAAGGTGGGCATGTGCACCGTCTGCGCCAGCAGTGCGCGCAAAGCCTCGGCGTCTTCGCGCACCTCGATGCCCAGCGCGCCCTGCCCGGCGGCCGGGATCATCTGCGACGGCTCGAAGACGCTGCGGATGCGCGCGGCCAGGCCCAGCCGCTTCAGGCCGGCCGCTGCCAGCACGATGGCGTCGAAGCCGCCTTCGTCCAGCTTGCGCAGCCGCGTGTCGAGGTTGCCGCGCAGCGGCTCGATCACCAGGTCCGGCCGGCGGGCCAGCAACTGCACCACGCGCCGCAGGCTGGACGTGCCTACCACCGCCCCTTGCGGCAGCGCATCGACGTTCTCGAAGCGGCTGGAGACGAAGGCGTCGCGCGGGTCTTCGCGCTCCATCACAGCGGCCAGCACGAAGCCCGGCGGCAGGTCCATCGGCACGTCTTTCAGCGAATGCACTGCGAGGTGGGCGCGGCCTTCTTCGAGTGCCGTTTCCAGCTCCTTGACGAACAGGCCCTTGCCGCCGACCTTGGACAGAGCGCGGTCGAGGATCTGGTCGCCGCGGGTCGTCATGCCCAGCAGTTCGACCGCCAGGCCGAAGCGCTGTTGAAGCAGGTCTCGCACATGTTCGGCCTGCCAGAGGGCCAGGCGGCTTTCGCGGGTGGCGATGATGGTGGTGTCGCGCGGTGGGCTCATGGGGCACATTATCGGCACGGCGCTTGCATGCGCCATTGGTAATTCGGTGACTGCGAACGAGAGCCCACATGCCGCGCAAGCCAGCCCCTGCAGCCGCCCCCGCCAAAGCCGCCAAAGCAGTCAAACGCCCAGCGGGCGCAGACGCCGCCGAGAAGAACAAGCCACTGGTGGAAGATATCCGGTTACTCGGCCGCATCCTGGGCGACGTGATCCGCGAGCAGGAAGGCAAGGAGGCCTTCGAGCTGATCGAGCGCGTGCGCCAGTTGTCGGTGGCCTACCGCCTGAAGGCCGATGCCTCGGCCGGCCGCGTGCTGGACCGGCTGCTGAAGAACCTGTCTGCCGACCAGACGGTGAGCGTGATCCGCGCCTTCAGCTACTTCAGCCACCTGGCCAACATCGCAGAAGACCGCCACCAGGTGCGGCGGCGGGCGGCCAACGAGACCGAAGGCCAGCAGCAGGAAGGCTCGCTGGCCGTCGCCTTCGAGCGGCTGCACCGCGCCGACCACCGCGCTGCCGACATCGCCGCCGTGCTGCAGGGCGCCTACATCTCGCCGGTGCTCACCGCCCACCCGACCGAGGTGCAGCGCAAGAGCATCCTGGACGCAGAGCGTGCCATCGCAGAACTCATCGGCCAGCGTGACGCACTGGGCGGCGCAGGGCCGCTGCAGGACAACGAGGCGATGATCCGCGCCCGCGTCACCCAGCTCTGGCAGACACGCATGCTGCGCACCGCCAAGCTCACCGTGGCCGACGAGATCGAAAACGCGCTGAGCTACTACCAGACCACCTTTTTGCGCGAGATCCCCAAGCTCTACCGCGAGATCGAGCGCGCGCTGCACGGCCACCCGGTGCCGCCCTTCCTGCGCATGGGCCACTGGATCGGTGGCGACCGTGACGGCAACCCGAACGTCAGCGCCGCCACCATGCGCCAGGCCTTGTCGCGCCAGAGCGAAGTGGCCCTGCGCTTTTACCTGACCGAAGTGCATGAACTCGGCTCCGAACTGTCGATGAGCGGCACACTGGCCCCCGTGCCGGCCGAGATGCAGGCGCTGGCCGAACGCTCGCCCGACACCAGCGTGCACCGCCAGGACGAGCCCTACCGCCGCGCGCTGATCGGCCTGTACGCGCGGCTGGCCGCCACGCTGCAGGCGCTGACCGGCACCGAAGCGCTGCGCCACGCCGTCAAGCCGCAGAACGCCTACACCGACCCGGCGCAGTTTCTGGCCGACCTTCAGACCATCGAGCGTTCACTCAAAAGCCACCACGCGCAGGCGCTGGTGGCGCCAAGGTTGGCGCCGCTGATGCGCGCGGTGCAGGTCTTCGGCTTCCACCTCGCCACGCTGGACCTGCGGCAGAGCAGCGACCAGCACGAGGCCGTGCTGGCCGAGCTGCTGCGCGTGGCGCGCATCGAGCCCGACTACGCGGCGCTCGACGAAGCGCAGCGCCGCACGCTGCTGCTCAAGCTGCTGAACGACGCGCGGCCGCTGCGCGTGCGCGGCGCCACCTATTCGCCATTGGCGCAGAGCGAGCTGGAGATCTTCGAGACCGCACGCGAGTCGCTCGCGCGCTATGGCAGGCAGGCGCTGCGCCACTACATCATCAGCCACACCGAGGCGGTGAGCGACCTTCTCGAAGTGCTGCTGCTGCAAAAGGAATGCGGCCTCTTCCACGGCAGCAACGGCGGCACGCTGGACACAGACGGCACGGCCGATCTCATCGTGGTGCCGCTGTTCGAGACCATCGGCGACCTGCGCAACGCCGAGCCCATCATGCGCGCCTACTACGCGCTGCCGGGCATTGCAGAGATGGTGGTGCGCAGCCGCATCGGGCAGTTCGGCGAGCAGGACATCATGCTCGGCTACAGCGACAGCAACAAGGACGGCGGCTTCTTCACCAGCAACTGGGAGCTGTACCGCAGCGAGGTGGCGCTGGTCGATCTGTTCGACACACTGGGCGCGCAGCACGGCATCACGCTGCGCCTCTTCCACGGCCGCGGCGGCACCGTGGGCCGCGGCGGCGGCCCCAGCTACCAGGCCATCCTGGCGCAGCCGCCGGGCACCGTGAAAGGCCAGATCCGCCTCACCGAACAAGGCGAGGTCATCGGCTCCAAATACGCCAACCCCGAGATCGGCCGCCGCAACCTGGAAACGCTGGTGGCCGCCACGCTGGAGGCCACGCTGCTGCACCCGACCAAGAGCGCACCCAAGGCCTTTCTGGACGCCGCCGCCGAGATCAGCGCCGCCAGCTACAAGGCCTACCGCGCGCTGGTGTACGAGACTCCCGGCTTCACCGACTACTTCTTCGCGGCCACGCCCATCCGCGAGATCGCCGAGCTGAACATCGGCTCGCGCCCCGCCTCACGCAAGGCCACCCGCGCCATCGAAGACCTGCGCGCCATTCCCTGGGGCTTCTCGTGGGGCCAGTGCCGGATGGCCCTGCCTGGCTGGTGCGGCTTCGGCTCGGCGATCACCGGCT
Source organism: uncultured Rubrivivax sp. (assembly GCA_964244245.1). Lineage (GTDB taxonomy): Bacteria > Pseudomonadota > Gammaproteobacteria > Burkholderiales > Burkholderiaceae_C > Rubrivivax. Next base: position 6,665 of record CAXTHW010000020.1, read on the forward strand.
TCCTGGGCGCAGGCACCGGCACAGACAGGCAGGCCAGGCTGGAGCTGCTGCAGCGCATGCACAGGCAATGGCCCTTCTTCCGCACGCTGCTGTCCAACCTGGACATGGTGCTTGCCAAGAGCGACCTGCGCATCGCCGCGCGCTATGTGGAACTGGGCGAAGACCAGCGCAGCGCCAAGCGCATCTTCACCGCGATCAAGGCCGAATGGGAGCGCGTGAACGAGGCGCTGGCGCTGATCACCGGCGAGACCCGGCGCCTGCAGTCCAACCCGGCGCTGGCGCGCTCCATCGAGCACCGGTTTCCCTACCTCGACCCGCTGAACCATCTTCAGGTCGAACTGCTGCGCCGCTACCGCGCCCGGCGCGACGCCGAGCCCGCGATCGAACGCATCCAGCGCGGCATCCATCTGTCGATCAACGGCATCGCAGCGGGGCTTCGTAACACCGGCTAGGGCCGGTGCCCCCTGATTTGCTGGGGTTGTGTGCATCCGGCGCCGCCGAGCCGGCGTACCGGATGGCGCAGCGCGCTGCGCTGCACCCACAACGCAACCCAGGAGTGCCCATGAAATCCCTCTTCGCCACCACCTTGCTGGCGGCCGCCGCCAGCGCCGGTGCAGTGCCGCTCGTCGGCCTGACCAGCAGCAACGAACTGGCCTTGTTCGACAGCAGCAACGTCGCAGCCGCCACCATGGTGTCCATCACCGGCCTGGCCGCAGGCGACCGCCTGGTCGGCATCGACCTTCGGCCGAAGAACAGCCTGATCTACGGCGTCTCGCTGTCCAACAAGATCTACACCGTCAACCAGACGACGGGCGCGGCCAGCTTCGTGGTCAGCCTCGACACCGCAGTCGTCAGCGCGGCGCTGGGCTATGGCATCGACTTCAACCCGGTGGCCGACTTCGGCACCGGCGCATCGCTGCGGCTGGTCAGCTCGGCCGGCAACAACTACGCCATCAACGCCAGCACCGGCGTGGTGGGCAACCTGGCCGGCGTCAACATCGGCGGCGGCTTCACGGGCGTGGCCTACAGCAACTCGGTGCCCAACCCGAGCGCAGCGCCGGCCTCCACCAAGCTTTACTACATCAACAGCAACGCCGACACGCTGTCGGTGGCCACCACCGGCTTCAACGCGCCGGTGATCACCACCGTCGGCGCGCTGGGCGTGGACGTGCTGAAGGCCAACGGCTTCGAGGTGCTGGCCAACGGCATGGCTTTCGCGGCGCTCAACGTGGACGGCAGCTCGCTGACCAGCGGGCTGTACAGCATCGACCTGGCGACGGGCGCGGCCACGTCGCTGGGCACCTTCAACGGCACCCTGTCGGGCCTGACGGTGGCGGCCGTGCCGGAGCCGCAGACCTATGCGCTGTTCGGCGCCGGGCTGCTGGCGCTGGGCGCTGCGCTGCGCAAGCGCAAGGGCTGAAGCCCAGGCGAAGGGTCAGCGCCGGTCAGCGGCGCTGGGCGTCGCGGGTGAGCGCCTTCAGGTGCTCGCGCGCGGCGCCCAGTTCGCCCAGCCGGCCGACGGCTGTGATCTGGCCCAGCATCTGAGCGGCCGACACGCAGTTCAGCGGCTGCGCGCGGTCGAAGGGCAGTTGCTGGTCGCGCGCCAGCAGCGCCTTGACCTCCGCGCGGTGCACGGCAATGCGCTCTGCCGGCCAGCCGGCAAGTTCACCCATCCGCACGCCCAGCGCGTGGATCAGGAGGGTGTCGCTCTGCTCGACCATCAGCGTGGCGACGCGGCTGCATTCCTTCTGCCGCTGCGAGCCTGGCTCGGGCGCGGGCCGGCACCACTTGAAGACGCTGCCGGGCAGCGACATCGAGGCGTCGATACCGATGGTCTCGACGCCCAGCAGCGTGCGCAGATAGACCGGCACATCGGCCGGCACTGCGCCCTGCACCACCGCCGAGACGGCGCCCCATTGCGCGTCCCAGAGCGATGCCTGCTGGATCCCGCGCCAGGCTTCGGTCTGCACGGCGGGGTCGGCGTCCTCGTCGGCGAGAAGAGCCCATGGCATGGCGTTGTCGGGCTGCGCCTGCGCCCAGGTGCGTGCTGCGTTGCGCCGGCAGGCACCCGCGTCGGCGGCCAGGCTGCAGCCGCGGTGGGCCAGGGCCTGCACCACGGGGTCGCTGCTGTCGCGCGCCAGGGCAGTCAGCTCGCGCAACGCAGGGTCGTCGCCACGCGGGGGCCGGGGCAGCCCGGCTGCTGCTGCCGCTGCTGCCGATGCCGCCGCAGAGAACTGGTCAAGCGCCTCCTGCTGGCTCAGCGCCGGCAACGCAGGCCCCAGCACCAGAGCGGCGGCGCGCTGGCGCGGTGTGCCGGCCTGCAAGACCGCCAGCGTGCGCTGCCGCGCCAGCGCCAGCGCCTGGCGGCCCAGCGGCTCGGGCAGGTCCGGCAGATCGCCCAGTTCGTTGCCGGACGCAGGCAAACCTGGAGGGATGGGCACCCGGCCGACGCCGCAGAGGTCCCACACCCTGCCGGCGGCGGACGCGGACGCGGACGCGGGCGCACGCAATGCCGTCGCGGCGGCGCTGGCCGGCGGCTGGTGCACGGCGGCCAGCGCGTGCTCGACCGCGGGCGTGCTGGCGGCCACGGCAGCGGGCGACAGGGCCGCACGCGGCCACCACCGCGCCAGCACCAGCACCACCAACAGCGCCGCCACCAGCACCAGTGCGAACCCAGCCAGCGCGCCGCCCGCCCAGGCACCGCGCCGCCGGGCCGGCGCCGCCGTCAGCGGCCACACCAGCCGCCCCACCAGCCGCCCCATCAGCCGCCGGCCAGCGCGTCGCGCACCGCCGCCAACTGCCGGCGCGACACCGCCAGCCATTCGTCCAGCGGCGCCACGCGGACGGCCCAGCCGTCGTCGCCGCGCTCGTCTTCCCGCCGCTCCAGCGCGCGCACCGCGTGGCGTGCGACGAGTGCATTGCGGTGCACGCGGATGAAGCCGTCGCCGGAGCCGACCAGCCGCTGCTCCAGGTCAGCCAGGGTGTCGTCCAGCACATAGCTGTGGGCGGCGGTGCGCAGCGTCACGTACTTCAACTCGGCCTTCAACACCAGCACCTCGGCCACCGGCAGCCGCAGCACGCGCCCGCGGTCGTGCACCACCAGCACCGGCGCCTGCCGGGTCTCGGACGTGGCTGCTGCATCGCTGGGCAGCAGCCGCTGCTGCACCCGCTGCAGCGCGGCCTGCAGCCGCTCACGCCGCACCGGCTTGGTGAGGTAGTCCACCGCCTCCAGATCGAAGGCGGCCAGCGCGTGCTCTGCGTGCGCGCTGACGAACACCACCGCCGGCGGGCGCGCCATCGCACGCAGCGCGGCGGCAAGTTGCAGGCCGTTGCGGCCGGGCATGCGGATGTCCAGCAGCAGCAGGTCCGGCGCCTGCGCACGCAGCGCGGCGAGCGCCTCGTCGGCATCGCCGGCCTCGGCCACCACGTCGGCCTGCGGCTGCTGGATGGCCTCGACCAGCGCGCGCAGCCGCAGCCGGGCCAGCGGCTCGTCATCGACGATCAGCACCTTCAGCGCCACGCCGTGCTCACTCCAGCGGCAGCACGATGCGGGCGTGGAACACACCGGCCTCGCGCCAGACGTCGCACTGTGCGGCCACGTCGTGCAGCAGGCGCAGCCGCTCGCGCACGTTGTGCAACGCCATGCCGTGGCCGGGCGTGCCGGGCTCGTCGCCCACGGTGTTGCTCACCGTCACCACCGCCTGGCCGCGCCTGGCCTGCACCCGCACCCACAGCCGGCCGCCGGCCCGCGCCGGCTCGATGCCGTGGCGCACCGCGTTCTCCACCAGCGGCTGCAACACCAGCGGCGGCACGCGGGTGCGAAGCGCCGCGGGGTCGATCTCCCACACCACGGCAATGCGCTCGCCGAAGCGCACCTGCTCGATGGCGAGGTAGGCCTTGGCCAGGTCGATCTCTTCGTCCAGCGTGACCGAGCTGCCGGCATCGGCCAGCGCGGTGCGGAAGAGCTGGCTCAGGTCTTCCAGCACGCGCTCGGCGCGCTCTGGGTCCACCCGCAGCAGCGCCAGCGCGGTGTTCAGCGCGTTGAAGAGGAAATGCGGGCGGATGCGCGACTGAAGCTCTGCCAGCCGCGCGCTGGCATTGGCAGGGTGCCAGATGCGCGCCCGCAGTTCCAGCCAGGCCCAGAGCAGCGCAGCCAGCAGCATGCCGGTGGCCGCGGCGCCGGCCACGCGCAGCCCGCCGGCTGCGTCGGCCAGCGCCATCGCCCACAGCGGCAGCCAGCCCAGCACGCCGCTGGCAGCGCCGAGCAGGAGCACCAGCGCGGCACGCACCGGCGGCCTGGCCTGGCGCAGCGGCCGGCGGGCGGCACACAGCAGCACCAGCCAGAGCAGCGTGCCGCCGACGCCGACGAAGGCATGCGCGCCTTGCCGCTGCGCCCAGTCGGGCCCGTTGGCAGCGCCGGCCAGCGCGGCCACCGCCAGCACGGCCTGCACCAGCAACACCGCGCGCAGGGCAAGCGCCGGGTGGCAGACGTCGAAGGCGGCAGCAGATTGCGCGTCGCTGCGGGCACGTTCCTCGGCCACCGGGTCGAAGCGCGAGAGGCCGAAAGCCGTGCTGCGGCCTGCGCGCGTGCTGTCCGGCCACAGGCTGGCCGGCCGCGTTTCTGGCTCCGGAGACTGGGTGTCGGGCATCACGGCCGGATAATACGGACTCCGTTTTCACGCCGCCGCTGCATGCCAGTCAACTCGCCGATCGACCCACTCGACAACAAGGCCCAGGCCTGGTCTGCCCTGTTCAGCGAGCCGATGAGCGAGCTGGTGCAGCGCTACACCGCCAGCGTGCTGTTCGACCAGCGCCTGTGGCGGGCCGACATCGCAGGCAGCCTGGCGCATGCAGAGATGCTGGCCACGCAAGGCGTCATCGGCGCCGCCGACCTGGCCGACATCCGGCGCGGCATGGCGCAGATCAGCGACGAGATCGCGTCAGGCCGCTTCGAGTGGAAGCTGGCGCTGGAAGACGTGCACCTCAACATCGAGGCCAGGCTGACGCAACTGGTGGGCGACGCAGGCAAGCGGCTGCACACCGGCCGCTCGCGCAACGACCAGGTCGCCACCGACGTGCGGCTGTGGCTGCGCGACGAGATCGACGCGCTGCGCCCGCTGCTGCTGGCGATGCAGCGCGCGCTGGTGGAACTGGCGGCACAGCACACGCAGACGGTGATGCCCGGCTTCACCCACATGCAGGTGGCGCAGCCGGTGAGCTTTGCGCACCACCTGCTGGCCTACGTGGAGATGTTTGCGCGCGATGCCGAACGCCTGGCCGATGTGCGGCGCCGCGTCAACGTGCTGCCGCTGGGCGCCGCCGCGCTGGCCGGCACCAGCTACCCGCTGGACCGCGCGCTGGCGGCCCGGCTGCTGGGCTTCGACGGCGTCTGCCAGAACAGCCTGGACGCGGTGAGCGACCGCGACTTCGCGCTCGAGTTCGCAGCCTTTGCGGCGATCACGATGGTGCATGTCTCGCGGCTGGCCGAAGAGATCGTGCTGTGGATGAGCCAGAACTTCGGCTTCATCGACCTGGCCGACCGCTACTGCACCGGCTCGTCCATCATGCCGCAGAAGCGCAACCCGGACGTTGCAGAACTGGCGCGCGGCAAGAGCGGCCGCGTGGTCGGCCACCTGATGGCGCTGTTGACGCTGATGAAGGGCCAGCCGCTGACCTACAACAAGGACAACCAGGAGGACAAGGAGCCGCTGTTCGACACCGTGGACACGCTGCGCGACACGCTGCGCATCATGGCCGAGATGGTGGGCGGCATCCAGGTCAAGGCCGATGCGATGGAGCGCGCCGCGCTGCGCGGGTATGCCACCGCCACCGACCTGGCCGACTACCTGGCGAAGAAGGGACTGCCCTTCCGGGATGCGCACGAGGCGGTGGCCCATGCGGTGAAGGTGGCCATCCAGCAGGGCGTGGACCTGGCGCAGTTGCCGCTGGCCACGCTGCAGGGCTTCCACCCGGCGATCAGCGACGACGTGTTCGAGGTGCTCACGCTGCACGGCTCAATGAACGCGCGCAAGGTGCTGGGCGGCACTGCGCCGGCCCAGGTGCTGGCGCAGGTGGCGCGGCACCGCGACAGGCTGGCGGCCGCCGCAGGTTGATCACGGCCGGCCGGCCGCCGCTCACGCCGTGGCCGCTGGCGGGCCGCCTTCTGCATGCAGCCAGTGCAGCAGCACCAGCGCCGCGCCGCCGCCCACCGGAAACAGCAGCACCGACAGCGCCACCCAGCCGACGACCGAACGGCCCAGCCGCCGCGCGGCGATGCCCAGGAACACCCAGTGCAGCAGAACGGCCGTGGCCAGCACCAGCCCGAGCAGCACCGGGCGCAACACCGACCCGGTGGTGTGGCTGTCCAGCGGCGGCAGGAACATCGCGATGCAGGCAACGGCCACCACCAGCGCCGCGGTCGAAGACTTCAGCGCGTTGTCGGCACGGGGTTCGGTCATGGCGGGCTCGGGCAAATGAAAACGCCAGTGTAGGACCGGGCCGCCCTGCGTGACACCCTGCGTGACACCCTGCATGACACCCCGCGGACACCCCCGCCTTGGGGCCGTAACATCGCTGCCACCATGGCAAGCGACCGCGTCCGGCGCTGGATTGCGCACCTCGACATGGACGCCTTCTATGCGTCCGTCGAACTGCTGCGCTACCCGGAGCTGTTCGGCCAGCCGGTGGTCATCGGCGGCGGGCGGCGCCACCAGCCCGAGCTGCAGGCCGACGGCACGCGGCGCTTCCACACCTTGCAGCACTACGCCGGGCGCGGCGTCGTCACCACCGCCACCTATGCAGCGCGCGACCATGGCGTGCACTCGGGCATGGGCCTGATGAAGGCGGCGGCGCGCTGCCCGCAGGCCGTGCTGCTGCCGGTGGACTTCGACGAGTACCGCCGCTATTCGCGCATGTTCAAGGCCGCGGTGGCCGAGGTGGCACCAGTGGTCGAAGACCGCGGCATCGACGAGATCTACATCGACCTGACCGCTGTGCCCGGTGTGCAGGACGCCGTTGGCCACGACGCGCTGGGCGGCGTGCGCGCGGTGGCGCAGGAGATCCGCAACAACGTGCACATCCGCACCGGCCTCACCTGCTCGGTGGGCGTGACGCCGAACAAGCTGCTGTCCAAGCTGGCGTCTGAACTCGACAAGCCCGACGGCCTGTCCATCGTCACCGCGGCCGACGTGCCGCTGCGGGTGTGGCCGCTGGCGGTGCGCAAGCTCAACGGCATCGGCCCGAAGGCCGGCGCCCGGCTCGAAGCACTGGGCATCCGGACCATCGGCGACATGGCCCGGCGCGAGCGGGCGTGGCTGGTCGAGCACTTCGGCCGCAGCTACGGGCAGTGGCTGCACGAGGCGTCGCACGGCATCGACGACAGGCCGGTGGTGACGCACAGCGAGCCGGTCTCGATGAGCCGCGAAACCACCTTCGACCGTGACCTGCACGCGGTGCGTGACCGCGCCGAACTGACGCGCATCTTCAGCGCCTTGAGCGAGCAGGTGGCGATGGACCTGCAGCGCAAGGGCTACGCCGGCCGCACCATCGGCATCAAGCTGCGCTTCGATGATTTCAAGACCGTCACGCGCGACCTCACGCTGCCCGCGCCCACCGCCGACTTCGCCGCCATCCGCCATGCCGCCGGGCTGTGTTTGAAGCGGGTGGACCTGAGCCGCAGGCTGCGCCTGCTGGGCGTGCGCGCTGCATCGCTGGTGCGGCTGCAGGCCGGCGCTGCCGATGGCGGCAAACCCACGGCAAGTGCCAAAGCTGCCAGCACCGCTGGCCGCCGCAGCACGGTGAACAACGCGCTGGCCGGGCTGCCGCTGTTCGACGCGAACGCCGCAGACTCGGCCCTATGATCCGCCGCATGCCCACGCCCGCCCCGCACGCCATCGCCGCCATCGCCGCTTTCGCGCTGGTCTGCGCGGCCTTCGCAAGCCAGGCCGCCACGCTGCAGGTCACCGTCACCGGCGCCGACGGCAAACCGGCGGCCGACACCGTGGTGCTGGTGCAGCCCACGGCGTCCTGGGCGGCCCAGCCGCTGCCCGAGCCCACCGTCATCGCGCAGAAGGACATCCGCTTCCAGCCCTATGTCACCGTGGTGCCGGTGGGCGGCATGGTGCGCTTCGTCAACCGCGACGGCTTCGACCACCATGTGCGCTCGCAGCCCGGCGGGCCGCTGGGCTCGGTGCCGCCTGCCAAGGAGTTCGAGTTCCGCCTTCCGCGCGCCAAGGGCGGCATCGAAAGCAGCGCCGAACTCAAGCTCGACGTGGCCGGCACCGTGCTGCTGGGCTGCCACCTGCACAACTCGATGCGCGGCCATCTCTTCGTCAGCAACACGCCCTGGTTCGGCGTGACCGACGACAACGGCCGCGCCAGCATCGCCGGCCTGCCCGACGGCCAGGCCGAGCTGCGCGTCTGGCACCCCGACCAACTGGTGGATCAGGCGGCGGCCAAGGTGCAGCTCAGCGGCACGCAGGTCTCGGACGCGCGGCTCAACTTCAGCCCGCGCAAGAGGCCGCCGCCGCGGCCCAAGAGCGAATACGAATATTAGGATATGCGCATGCTTGGACGTCTGCTGATCCTGGCCGCGCTGTTCACCGGCGGGGTCGGCTCCGCCATCGGCCAGGGCGACGACAGCCTGTACCGCGCGCTGGGCGCCAGGGAAGGCATCCAGGCCATCATGCGTGACTTCGTCGGCCGGCTGAAGACCGACGCCCGCATCGGCAGCTTCTTCGTCGAGACCCAGGCCGGCTACCTGGCAGGGCAACTCACCGACCAGATCTGCCAGCTCTCCGGCGGCCCCTGTGAGCTGGACGGGCCGAGCATGAAAAAGGCGCACGAAGAGATGAAGATCGGCAAGGCCGACTTCAACGTGCTGGTCGAAGTGCTGCAACAGACCATGGACGACCGCGGCGTGCCGTTCGCGACGCAGAACCGGCTGCTGGCGCGGCTGGCGCCGATGAACCGGGACATCGTCAGCAAGTAGCGCGGGCGAGCGGCTGCGGCTGGGTAGCATCGCGGGTTGAGGAGACAACCCCGATGACCGTCATCACCACCATCGAAGACCTGCGCGTGCTGGCGCAAAAGCGCGTGCCGCGCATGTTCTACGACTACGCCGATTCCGGCTCCTGGACGGAGAGCACCTACCGCGCCAACGAGGGCGACTTCCAGAAGATCAAGCTGCGCCAGCGCGTGGCCGTCAACATGGAAGGCCGCAGCACGGCCAGCACGATGGTCGGCGTGCCGGTGGCGATGCCCGTCGCCATCGCCCCCACCGGCCTCACCGGCATGCAGCACGCGGACGGCGAGATCCTCGCGGCGCGCGCGGCCGAGAAGGCCGGCATTCCCTTCACCTTGTCCACGATGAGCATCTGCTCCATCGAAGACATTGCCGCGCACACCACGGCGCCGTTCTGGTTTCAGCTCTACGTGATGCGCGACCGCGCTTTCATCGAGCGGCTGATCGACCGCGCCAAGGCCGCGAAGTGCGGCGCGCTGGTGCTCACGCTGGACCTGCAGATCCTCGGCCAGCGCCACAAGGACCTGAAGAACGGCCTCTCTGCGCCGCCCAAGATGACGCTTGCGACGCTGCTGAACCTGGCCAGCAAGCCGCGCTGGTGCCTGGGCATGCTGGGCACCAGGCGCCGCCAGTTCGGCAACATCGTCGGCCATGTCTCGGGCGTCCAGAACATGGGCAGCCTGGCAGCGTGGACGGCGCAGCAGTTCGACCCGCGGCTGAACTGGGGCGACGTGGAATGGATCAAGAAGCGCTGGGGCGGCAAGCTGATCCTGAAGGGCATCCAGGACGTGGAGGACGCGCGGCTGGCGGTGGCCTCGGGCGCCGACGCGCTGATCGTCAGCAACCACGGCGGCCGCCAACTCGACGGCGCGCAGTCCAGCATCGAGGCGCTGCCGGCGGTGGTGGCCGAGGTCGGCTCGCAGATCGAGGTGCACATGGACGGCGGCATCCGCTCCGGCCAGGACGTGCTGAAGGCGCTGGCGCTGGGCGCCAAGGGCACCTACATCGGCCGCTCGATGCTCTACGGCCTGGGCGCGATGGGAGAGGCCGGCGTCGGCCACGCGCTGCGCATCATCCACAACGAGCTGGACCTGACGATGGCCTTCTGCGGCCGCATGGCCATCCAGGACGTGGACCGCAGCATCCTGCTGCCGGGCACCTTCCCCACGTCCTGAGCGCACGGCAGCCGGGCGTTGCGGACAAGCCGTTACGCAAACCGCAGTTTTGAAAAACCCGGGTTGGCTGACGGCAAGCTGACGCCGGGTAGAGTGGTGACGACGCTCAACTCCTTTTCCGCCGGAGGCCGCGATGAACCTGCGGCAGATGTCCACCCTGAAGCGCTGGCATGTCGCGCACCGCGAGCAGGCGCCGCTGGAGTACCACGCCTGGGATGCCGTGCTGACGCTCTGGCTTCTCGGCTGGATGGGCCTGCCGCCCGCGCTGCTGCTGCACTGGCTGTGGGCCGTCGTGCTGTGCCTGCCGCTGTTTTTGGCGCCGCCGGCCTATGTGCGGTTGCGCGCCGGGCTGCACGCGCGTGGCACGCTGCGCTGCGACTGGCTGGCAGTGCTGAGCAGCCAGCGCTGAGCAGCAGGCGACGCAGGCTCAAGCTCGGAGCCGACCGCCGGCCAGCCAGAGCGCTGGCGGTGCAGCAGCTTGCACTCGCCGCCATGGCATCACAGCGCCTTCGCGTCGAAGGTGTTGCAGTCGGCGACGCTGCCGCTGGCAAGGCCGCGCTTGAACCAGCCGACGCGCTGCGCGCTGCTGCCGTGGGTGAAGCTTTCCGGCACCACGGCGCCGCGCGCGTTGCGCTGCAGCGTGTCGTCGCCGATCTGGGTGGCGGCGTTCAACGCCTCCTCGATGTCGCCCTGCTCCAGCCAGCCCTTGGTCTTCTGCGAGTGGTAGGCCCAGACGCCGGCAAAGCAGTCGGCCTGCAACTCCACCCGCACCGACACCGCGTTGCCCTGTGCCTGCGACATGCGCCCGCGCTGCGCATCCACCTTGCCGGTGACGCCCAGCAGGTTTTGCACATGGTGGCCCACCTCGTGCGCCACCACATAGGCCTGGGCGAAGTCGCCCGGTGCGCCCAGGCGGCTGCGCAGCGTGTCGAAGAAGCCGAGGTCGATATAGACCTTGGCGTCGCCCGGACAGTAGAACGGGCCCATCGCCGATTCACCGCGGCCGCAGGCGGTGGGAATGCTGCCGCGGAAGAGCACCAGCTTGGGGTCGCGGTAGTTGCTGCCGGCGGCCCTGAACACCGCCGTCCAGACGTCTTCTGTGTCGGCCAGCACGGTGGAGACGAAGGCGGCCGAGCGGTCGCCGGCCGGTGGCGCATGGGCCGGCGCCTGCTGCTGCGCCGGCGTGCCGCCGCCATTGCCGCTCATCAGGCCGAGGATCGTCAACGGGTTGACGCCGAAGATCCAGCCGGCCACCAAGGCGATGGCCACCGAGCCCAGGCCGATGCTGCGCCCGCCGATGAACGAGCCGCCTCCGCCGCCGCCGTCACGCCGGTCTTCGACGTTCTCGCTCTGGCGCTGGTCTTCCCACTTCATCAGGTGCTCCTTCGACAGCAGGAGCGCCGCCGCACAGAATCGCAAACCGGGGCAAGCCGCGTGCGCGTCATGTCGCGCCCGGCCACGTCAGGCGGCTTCAGGTCTTGGGCAGCGTCACGCCGCGCTGGCCCTGGTACTTGCCGCCGCGGTCTTTGTAGCTGGTTTCGCAGACCTCGTCGCTTTCGAAGAACAGCACCTGGGCGCAGCCTTCGCCAGCGTAGATCTTGGCCGGCAGCGGCGTGGTGTTGCTGAACTCCAGCGTCACATAGCCTTCCCATTCGGGCTCGAAGGGCGTCACGTTGACGATGATGCCGCAGCGCGCATAGGTGCTCTTGCCCAAGCAGATGGTCAGCACGTTGCGCGGGATGCGGAAGTACTCGAGCGTGCGCGCCAGCGCAAAGCTGTTGGGCGGGATGATGCAGACCTCGGCCGCGATATCGACGAAGCTTTTCTCGTCGAAGTTCTTCGGGTCCACCACGGTGCTGTAGATGTTGGTGAACACCTTGAACTCCGGCGCGCAGCGGATGTCGTAGCCGTAGCTGCTGGTGCCGTAGCTGACGATGCGCTGGCCGTCGGCCGCGTGCCGCACCTGGCCGGGCTCGAAGGGCTCGATCATGCCGTGCTGTTCACACATGCGGCGGATCCAGCGGTCACTCTTGATGCTCATTGGCTCATTCTAGGAGGCGGCGCAATAATGCCGCCGCAGGAGACACGCACATGGCAACACCCTTCCGCTCCGCCACCACGCTGCTGACGCAATACGCCGAGTACCACCGCGACCGGCGCAACATCGTCACCCACTTCGTCGGCGTGCCGATGATCGTCTTCGGCGTCGGCGTGCTGCTCGCGCGGCCGGAGTTCATGGTCGCCGGCCTGGCGCTCACGCCGGCCTGGCTGGTGTTCGCGCTGGTGGCGCTGTGGTACCTCACGCGCGGCCAGTTCACCCTCGGGGTGGCGGTGACGGCCGGCGTGGGGTTGATGATGGCGCTGGCCCACCAGGTCAACGGCGGCAGCGTCGGCCAGTGGCTGGCCTGGGGCGTGGGCTTCTTCGCCGTCGGCTGGGTGATCCAGTTCGTCGGCCACTACTACGAAGGGCGCAAGCCGGCCTTCGCAGACGACGCCATCGGCCTGCTGGTGGGCCCGATGTTCGTGGTGCTGGAACTGCTGGCGCCGCTGGGCTTGTTCAAGGCGCTGATCGCGCAGATCGAACAACGCGTGGGGCCTACCGTCATCCGCGACCTGGCCCACCCCGCCACCTGATGGCCGCGCCGCTGGCGGCGCCCGGCCCGGTGATGGTGCTGGGGGCCGGCGCCATCGGCTGCTTCGTCGGCGGGCTGTTGCAGGCGGCCGGTGCCGAGGTGCACTTCGTCGGCCGGCCGCGCGTGCTGGACGCCTTGCGTGCCAATGGTTTGACGCTCACCGACATCGACGGCCGCACCGCGCACCTGCCCGCGGCCACGCTGCAACTGCACACCACGCCGCCGGCCGGCGCTGCGCTGACGCTGCTGTGCGTGAAGAGCGGCGCCACCGCAGCGGCTGCCAGCGCGCTGCCGCCAGGCGCGCTGGTGCTGTCGCTCCAGAACGGCATCGGCAACGCCGGCACGGCGGCAGCGGCGGCGCCAGGCGCCACGGTGCTGGCCGGCATGGTGCCGTTCAACGTGGCCGAGCTCGGCCCCGGCCGCTACCACCGCGGCACCACGGGCGACCTGGCGGCGCAAGACCATCCTGCCCTGCGCGCCTGGTGCCCCAGCTTCGCCGCCGCGCGGCTGCCGCTGGCGCTGCACGCCGACCTGCGCGCGGTGCAATGGGCCAAGCTGCTGCTGAACCTGAACAACCCGGTCAACGCACTGTCCGGCCTGCCCTTGCGCGCGCAGTTGCTGGACCGTGACCACCGCCATGTGCTGGCCGCCTTGCAGGACGAAGCGCTGGCCGCCTTGCGCGCCGCCGGCATCACGCCGGCGCAGATGACGCCGCTGCCGCCGCACTGGCTGCCGCGCGTGCTGCGGCTGCCGAATTGGCTGTTCGAGCGGGTGGCTGCGCGCATGCTGCGCATCGACGCCAAGGCGCGGTCCAGCATGGCCGACGACATCGCGCTCGGCCGCAAGACCGAGGTCGATGCCTTCTGCGGTGAAGTGGCCCGGCTCGCGCGCAGCAACGGCCGCGACGCGCCGCTGAACCTGCGCATGGCCGCGCTGGTGGAGGCCGACCCGCGGCCACGCAGCGGCAAGGCGCTGCGGGCCGAGCTGGGGCTGTAGCGGGTGCCGTCCCTGGCCTGCCCTGGCCTGCCTTGGCCTATTGCGACAAGCCCAGCGTGTAGGCGCCGGCACCACCGCTGTAGTACCTGGCGCGCGCATAGACGGTGATCGCCGATGCGCCGGTGTTCTTGTAGGTCGCCGTGTCGGTGGCGCCGGTGCCCAGCACGCTGCTGGCGATCTGTGTGCCGGCGCTGTTGTACAGGTACAGGTCGTAGTCGGCGCTGGACGGCGGCTTCAGCGTCGCGGTGATCGTCTTGCCGGCGCCCAGCGTCACCTTGTAGTAGTCGGTGTCGCTGCTGGACGCCATGCTGCCGTTCACCGTCACCGGGTTGGCGCTGATGGCCTGCGCGGTGGCCAGCGTGTTGTTGCTCTCGACCTCGGCCACCGTGGTGGTGCCACCGCCACCGCCGCCACCGCCAGCCGCTGCCGCCACCGCAGCGCTGGCGCTGACGATGCCGCTGCCGCACTGCGAGCAGGTGGCCGGGAAGGCGCGCGCGCTGCTCTTCAGCAGGCTTTCGACCTGGTCTGGCGTCAGCGCCGGGTTTTTGTTCAGCATCAGCGCCACCACGCCCGAGACATGCGGCGTCGCCATCGAGGTGCCCTGGTAGTAGGCATAGCTGTCGGCGCCCGGCGTCGTGGTGCCGGTGTTCAGGGTGGACAGCACGCCGTTGGCCGCCGCGCTGCGCATGTCGCCGCCCGGCGCCGCCACATCGACCACGGCGCCGAAGTTCGAGTAGTAAGCCCGGCCGCCGCTGCGGTTGACCGCTGCCACTGTGATGACGCCGGAGCAGCTTGCCGGCGAATAGTTGGCTGCATTGGCGTTGCTGTTGCCGGCTGCCACCACGATCGTGGTGCCGCGGCTGCGCGCGCCATTGATGGCGCTCTGCGTGGTGGTGTCGCAACTGCCGCTGCCGCCCAGCGACATGCTGATCACCCGGGCCGGCGTGGCGTTGGCCGGCAGGCCGCCGACGGTGCCGCCCGAGGCCCAGACGATGCCGTCTGCGATGTCGCTGGTGTAGCCGCCGCACTTGCCCAGCGCGCGCACCGGCTGCACCCGGGCGCCGAAGGCGACGCCGGCCACACCGCTGCCATTGTTGGTGACGGCCGCGATGGTGCCGGACACATGCGTGCCATGCCAGGAGCTGTTCTGCGCCGCGTTGCCGTTGCCGCATTCACCGGCGGTGATCCAGTCGCCGGGGTCGGATGCATCGCTGTCGCGGCCGTTGCCGTCGTTCGACACTGCCGTGTCGATGATCATGTCGTAGCCGCCCACCAGGTTGGCCGCCAGGTCGGCGTGCGGGCGGTAGCCGGTGTCGATCACCGCCACCACCACGCCGCTGCCGGTGGATGCGTCCCAGGCGGCGGGCGCGTTGAGGCCGCCGGTGGCTTCGTAGTAGTGCCACTGGTCGAGGTAGCGGCTGTCGTTGGGCGTGAGCTGCACCTGCAGCAGGCGGTCGGGCTCGGCGTACTCCACGTCGGGGTCGGCGGCGGCGATGGCGCGCGCCAGCACGGCCAGCACGTCGGCGCTCAGCCGGCGGTCGAGCTTCATCACATGCGCTTCGAAGGCATTGCGGCGCAGCGCGCGCATCTGCACGCCGGCCTGGTTGACCACCGCATGCGCGGCGGCCATCGTCTGAAGGCTGGCGCGCAGATGGCCCAGCGTGCCCTTGCGGTATTTGATGATGAGCTGGTCTGTAACTTCCAACCGCGCCGCGGCGGCGGCCTGCTGCTCGCTGGTCTGGGTGGAGGGGTCGCCACCGGCGACTGCGGCGGACAGCGGCAGCAAGGAAATCAGCGCCGCCAGCGCCGCACTGACGGGAGCAAGCCGATGGGCTCGCGGCAACACACGCAACATGGAAGATCCTTTGGCAGGAGTGGACGAAGAAGACGCCGTCGGAACCTTACCCGATCGGCTCAGCCGAGCAACTCCCGCAGAACCACGGCCGCCTGCGCCACCTGCCCGGCGCTGACGTCCAGATGCGTGACGGCCCGCACCGTGCGCGCGGCAAAGGCGTTCAGCAGCACGCCGCGGGCGCGCGCCAGAGCCACCAGCGCGGCGGCGTCAGGCGCGCCGGGTGCGAGGTGGAAGACGATGATGTTGGTCTGCACCGTCGCCAGGTCGAGCTGCACCGCCGGGCTCGCGGCCAGCGTCTCGGCCAGGCTGCGCGCATGGCGGTGGTCATCGGCCAGGCGGGTGCGGTGGTGATCGATGCCGTGCAGCGCTGCGGCGGCGAAGATGCCGTTCTGCCGCATCGCGCCGCCCAGCATGCGGCGCTGGCGCGTGGCAGCGGCGATCAACGCCCGCGAGCCGGCCAGCAGCGAGCCGCCGGGGGCGCCCAGGCCCTTCGAGAACGCCACCGCCACCAGGTCGAAAGGCGCCGCCAGCTCGGCCTCGGGCCGGCCGCTGGCGACGCTGGCGTTCCACAGCCGGGCACCGTCGAGAAAGCTGGCGATGCCGCGCTCACGCGCCAGCGCGCAGATGCGCTCCACCTCGGCCTGCGGGAAGACGATGCCGCCGCCGCGGTTGTGCGTGTTCTCGATCTCCACCAGCGTGGTCGGCGGAAACACCGGCAGGCCGCTGGGCTTGATGGCCGCCGCGAAGGCGTCGGCGGTGAACACGCCTTGGGCACCCACCTCGACCAGTTGCACGCCGGCATTCGCCGCCGCGCCGCCGGTCTCGTGCCAGCCGGCATGCGACTCGCGGCTGGTCACGACCTCGTCGCCCGGCCGCGTGAGCACGCGCAGCGCCACCTGGTTGGCCATCGTGCCCGACGGCAGCCACAGCGCCGCCGGCTTGCCCAGCAGCGCGGCGGCGCGTTCTTGCAGCAGGTTCATCGTCGGGTCCTCGCCGTACTGGTCGTCGCCCACCGGGGCGGCGGCCATCGCGGCGCGCATCGCGGCCGTCGGCCGGGTGACGGTGTCGGAACGCAGGTCGATGGTGGTCATGTCCATGGCAGTTCACCTTTCACGAACAGCGCCGCAGCGGGCGGCAGTTCGTCGTTGAAGAAGTTGGCGGTGGGCAGCAGCGCCAGCAGCCGCCCGTGTTCGAAGCAGGCCACGCGGTCGGCCATGCGCTTGGCCTGGCCGAGGTTGTGCGTGCTCATCACCAGCGTGATGCCACACGCACAGACGCTGTCGATCAAGGCCTCGATCTCGCGCTTGGCGCCGGGGTCCAGGCTGGCGGTGGGCTCGTCGAGCAACAGCAGGTCGGGCGCCAGCGCGCAGGCCCGGGCCAGCGCCAGCCGCTGCTGCTGGCCGCCCGACAGTGTGCGCGCCGGCCGCTCCGCCAGTGCCGCCAGGCCGACCTGCTGCAAGGCTTGCAGGCAGCGGCCGGCGCGCTGCCCCGCGGGCACCTTGCGCAGCCACAACGCCAGCAGCACGTTGCGGCGCACCGACAGGTGCAGCAGGAAGGGCCGCTGGAAGAGCATCGCGGCCACCGGCAGCCGCCCTTCTGGCCGAAGCGTGTGCCGTTCGCAGATGCCGCTGTCGCAGGGCAGCAGGCCTTGCAGCAGGCGCAGCAGCGTCGATTTGCCCGAGCCGTTGGCGCCCACCAGCAGCAGCCGCTCGCCGCGGCGCAGTTGCAGGCTGACGTCGCTCAGCGCCGGAATGGGGCCGAAGCGGACCGACGCGCCGCGCAGCGTGAGCAGCGTCTGCGGCGGCGGGTGCTGCCGTGGCAGCGGCGGGGCGGACAAGGAGCCGTCGGCGCCCGGCACACCGGCATTGCCGGCAAGCCCGCCAAGCGCAGCAACCCCGGCAACCGCGTCGCCACGGGCCGCCGCCCGTGCACCGCCGCCGCGCCACTGCGCCAGCGCGACCAGCGCGTTGACGGCGCCCACCACCGCCAGCAGCACCAGCCCGAGAGCCAGCGCCAGCGGCAGGTCGCCCTTGCTGGTTTCCAGCGCGATGGCGGTCGTCATCACGCGGGTCACGCCGTCGATGTTGCCGCCGACGATCATCACCGCGCCCACCTCGGCCACCGCGCGGCCGAAGGCGGTCAGCAGGACCGTCAGCACGCCGAAACGGGCGTGCAGCAGCAGCAGTGCGGCCGTTGCCAGCGGGCCGGCGCCGAGCGACTGCAACTGGTCGCCGCCTTCGTCCAGCGCGTCCAGCACCAGGCGGCGCGCCAGCGCGGCGATCAGCGGCACCACCAGCAGCGTCTGCGCCGCCACCATTGCGGCCGGCGTGAACAAGATCCCCCAGGTGCCCAGCGGCCCGGAGCGCGACAGCAGCAGATAGACCACCAGCCCCACCACCACCGCCGGCAGCGCCAGCAAGGTGTTGACCAGCCACACCAGCAGCCGCTGGCCAGGGAAGCGCGCCACCGCCAGCCAGGCGCCGAGCCAGAGGCCGAACACGGCGCCCAGCAGGCAGGCGGTACCGCTGACCTGAAGCGACAGCGCCACGATGCGCAGCAATTGCGCGTCGGCACTGGCGATCAATTGCAGCGCCAGCCGCAGGCTGTCGGCAATGCTGGTCATGCCGCGGCCAGCGGGCAGAATGGCGGATTCACCGCGCTGGTTTTACCGCACACAACGGATGGGCACCGAGGGTTTCCCGAGGACGCATTCCCGCTTGGCGGGACCGGCCAAAGGCCGCAAGGGTGCACCAATGAGCGAACTCGGCCCCTCCCCGCTGATGGCGGGCGACAAGAACCTGAGCGTGGATGCAGCGCGGGCCGCCATCGCCGCTGCACTGCGGCCGGTGGAGGGCGGCGGCCACGACAGCGTGCCGCTGGCCGCCGCGGCGGGCCGCGTGCTGGCCGCCGACCTGCTGTCGCCCATCGACGTGCCGGCGCACGACAACTCTGCGATGGACGGCTTCGCCTTCGACGGCAGCGCCTTGCGCGCCGATGCGCCCACCGTGCTGCAACTGGCCGGCACCGTCTATGCCGGCGCGCCGTTCAGCGGCCTGCTGGCGGCCGGCCAGGCGCTGCGCATCATGACCGGCGCGGTGATGCCGGCCGGCGCCGACACCGTGGTGCCGCAGGAACTGGCGCGCTGCGAAGGCGCTGTGGTCCAGATCGAGGCCGGCGTCATCCGCGCTGGCGAGAACCGCCGCCGCCGCGGCGAAGACCTGGCGCAGGGCCGCCCGGCGCTGCTGGCCGGCCGCGTGCTGAAGCCGGCCGACATCGGGCTCATCGCATCGCTGGGCCTGGCGCAGGTGGCGGTGCGGCGCCGCCTGCGCGTGGCGCTGTTTTCCACCGGCGACGAGTTGCGCGCGCCCGGCGAGCCGCTACCGCCGGGCTGCATCTACGACAGCAACCGCAGCAGCCTTCAGGCGGCGGTGCAGCGCCTGGGCATGGAGGTCATCGACCTCGGCCTGGTGGGCGACGACCCCGCCGCGCTGCAGGCCACGCTGGAAGCCGCGATGGCGCAGGCCGACGTGGTGCTGACCAGCGGCGGCGTCAGCGTCGGCGATGCAGACCACACCCGCGCGGTGCTGGCGCGGCTGGGCGCGGTGGACTTCTGGAAGGTGGCGATGCGCCCGGGGCGGCCGTTCGCCTTCGGCCCGCTGCATGGTGACGCTGGCACGCGCTGGCTCTTCGCGCTGCCCGGCAACCCGGTGGCGGCGCTGGTGACCTTCTATGCCTTTGCGCGCGACGGCCTGCTGCAACTGGCCGGCGCCACGCCGCAGCCGCTGCCGGTGCTGCAGGCGCGCTGCGCCACCGCCATCCGCAAGCGGCCCGGGCGCACCGAGTTCCAGCGCGCCATCGTCAGCCCGGCCGATGGTGGCGGCTGGCAGGTGCGGCTGACGGGCTCGCAGGGCGCCGGCGTGCTGCGCAGCATGAGCGAGGCCAACGCGCTGCTGGTGCTGCGCCACGAGCAGGGCTCGGTGGCGGCCGGCGAGATGGTGGATGTGTGGCTGTTCGACGGGCTGACGTAGCTGTTCAGCCGGCCGGTCAACCCGCGACCAGGCGCACCGCGCGCTGCGGCTCGGGCTCGGCGTCGAAGCGCTCGAAGCCGGTGTAGCAGAGGAAGTGGCGGTTGGCGGCGCGGCCGAACAGCGTCATGCCCAGCTTGCCGGCCATCTCGTGGCCCATTGCGGTGACGCCGTTGCGCGAGACGATGATGGGCACGCCCATCTGCGCCGACTTCATCACCATCTCGCTGGTCAGCCGACCGGTGGTGTAAAAGACCTTGTCGGCCCCGCCCACGCCGTGCAGCAGCATCCAGCCGGCGGTGGCGTCGATGGCGTTGTGCCGGCCCACGTCTTCGACGAAGGTCAGCATCTCGCACGCGCCGCCGTGCACCCGGAACAGCGCGCAGCCGTGCACCGAGCCGGCCCTGCGGTGCACGCTGTTGCGCTGGCGCATGGTTTCCAGCAGCGCGGCCAGCGTGCTCTGGCGGATGCGCGCGGTCTGCGCGTCGGGCAGACAGAGGCCGTCGAAGGCCGTCATCAGGTCGCCGAACACGGTGCCCTGGCCGCAGCCGGTGGTGACCACGCGGCGCTCGGTCTTGCGCGCGATGTCGGCAATGCCGCTGCGGGTCTTGACGGCGGCGGCGCCGACGTCCCAATCGACGGTGATGGCCTCCACCTCGCCCAGCGCGCCGATCAGCCGCTGGTTGCGCAGATAGCCCAGCACCAGCAGCTCGGGGCAGGCGCCCAGCGTCATCAGCGTGACGAGTTCGCGCTTGTCCACGAACACCGTCAACGGCCGCTCGGCGGGGATGGCGATGCTGCGCCGCTCGCCGTGCTCGTCGAGCACCTCGATCTCGCGCAACAGCGAGATCGCCGCCTGCGTCAGCCGCGGCGCATCGGGCAGCGGCTGCCAGGCGGGTGCGACATCGAAGGCAAGGGGCTCGGCCGGGTCGGGCAGCATCCGCCGCGCCCTCTACTTCTTCGCCGGCCCCTGCGGCGAGGCGGGCGCGTTGCTGTTCGGCGGCGTGGCCGCCGTCTTGGCCGGCGAGTGCGCACCGGCGGCTTCCAGCGGCCCGGCGCCCGGTGTGCCCGCGCTGGCGGCGCCGGCCGCGGCATAGACGAAGGGGCCGGGGTCGGTGCAGGGCGGGATCACCGGTGCCGATGCGCCGGGTGCAGCGGCCAGCGGCGGCTTGCCGGCCTTGGCGGCGTTGGCCTGGTACTGGAGCGCCACCCGGTTTTGCGCGTTGCAGAGCTGGAAGGTGGCGAGCTTGTCGCCGTGGGCGGTCTTGGCCGCCGCCTCGGCGGCCTTGGCCTTGGCCTCGTCGGACGGCGGCGGCAGCTTGGCCAGCACGGCTGCGGCACACAGGGCCAGCATCAGGAAGGACGCGGTGCGGATCATGTGGCTTCCTTGCCCAGGTTCAGGTTGGCGGGCGCTCCGGGTGCCGGCTCGGCAGAGCGCTGCGCCGGAATGCGGCCGGCGCGGATGTCCTCGTACCAGATCGCGTGGTGTTCCTTCGCCCAGCCTTCATCGACATAGCCGCTGCGCATCGCGCTGTAGGCGCCCTTCATGCCGATGGTGCCGATGTAGATGTGGCCGATGAACATGGCCATCATCAGCACGGTGGCGGTGGCATGCACCATGTGCGCGATCTGCATGTCGCCGCGCAGGTAGTCCAGCCCGGGCAGCAGCTTGTCGAGCACCAGGCCGGAAGCGACGACGACGATGCCGAGCGCGAACACGCCGCCCCAGAAAACGATCTTCTCGCCTGCATTGAAGCGGCGCGATGGCGGCTCTTCGCCACCGAACATGCCGCCGCCGCGCAGCAGCCAGGCCAGATCGTCACGGCCCGGCATGTTGTCGCGCAGAAAGGTCACGAAGATCACCACCAGCGACACCGCGAACAGCGGCCCGGCGAAGTTGTGCGCTGTCTTCAGCGCATAGGTCAGCAGGCCGAACAGCGTGCCGCCCAGCACCGGCAGCAGCACGAACTTGCCGAAGGCCATCACCAGGCCCGACACCGCCAGCAGCACGAAGGCGATGGCGTTGGCCCAGTGCGCCGCGCGCTCGAACGGAGTGAAACGCTCGATCACGCGGCCGGTGTCCGGCAGATGGCCGCCCATCGGCCCGCGGCGCCAGTAGAAGATGGCGATGGCCAGCACCACCAGCACCAGCAGCGCGCCACCATAGGGCAGCAGCCAGCGATTGCGCACCTCGCGCCAGGCCTCGCCGGCGCTGGTGATGCGGCTGCCGGGGTATTGCACGAACTGCTGCACCAGCACGCCCTTTTCAGCGCCCGGCAGGCTGGTCACGCCTTCGCGCTTGCCGGAGTCGCGCACCGCACGCCAGAAGGGCGCGTTGTTGCCGGGCTGGGACCTGGCGCGCGCTGCGTTGCTGTCGTCGGCCTTCGGCTCGGCCGGTGGCACGAAGCCGGGTGGCGGGCCGTTGGGTGCGGTGGCGGTGGCGCCGGCCGGTGGCACGGCGGCGGCGGCCGGCGGCGCCGGGTCGGCGGGCGCGGGCTGCGCCAACGCGAGGCTGCCGCAGACCGCGAGCGCCACGCCCAGTGCGCCGCCGAGCAGCAGGCCGCGCAAGCCGCGCAAGCCACCCGTCGTCGTCGATGCATTCATCGCAGCAGCTCCGGCATCAGCGCACGACAGCGCGGGAATACTCGTTCTGGCCCTGTGCGCGGTTGCGCAACTGCAGGTCCCAGGCGGCTTCGTCGCCGCCCTTCCAGCCGGCCGCGTCGAAGCTGCGGTGCTTGGTGTCCCAGGCCTTGCCGTCGGCCTTGCGCGAAGTGGCAGTCTGCGGCTTTTCGCCGCAGGCGGACAGCGCGAACGCGGCCAGCAGCAAGGTGGGCAACAGCGCGGGCAACCGCGCACGCAACGGCGCGCGCCTCATCGCTTGACGCCTTCGGCCGGCTTGCCGTAGGCGGTGCCCCAGCCCCAGACCTCGCTGCCCTTGCCGCGCGTCAGCACCCGGTTGCGGAAGATGTCGGCCACCACGTCGCCGTCACCGCCCAGCAGCGCCTTGGTGGAGCACATCTCGGCGCAGGCCGGCAGCTTGCCTTCGGACAGGCGGTTGCGGCCGTACTTCTCGTACTCGGCGGCACTGCCGTTGTCTTCAGGCCCGCCGGCGCAGAAGGTGCACTTGTCCATCTTGCCGCGCAGGCCGAAGGTGCCGTTGCTCGGGAACTGCGGCGCGCCGAAGGGGCAGGCATAGCTGCAATAGCCGCAGCCGATGCAGACGTCCTTGTCGTGCAGCACCACGCCCTCGGCGGTGCGGTAGAAGCAGTCCACCGGGCACACCGCCATGCAGGGCGCGTCGGAGCAGTGCATGCAGGCGACGCTGATGCTCTTCTCGCCGGCCACGCCGTCGTTCAGCGTCACGACGCGGCGGCGGTTGACGCCCCAGGGCACGTCGTGCTCTGCCTTGCAGGCGGTGACGCAGCCGTTGCATTCGATGCAGCGCTCTGCGTCGCAGATGAATTTCATTCGTGCCATGTGGTGTCCCTCGCGGCCGTCAGGCCGTGGCCTTTTCGATCTGGCAGACCGTCGTCTTGGTCTCTTGCATCATCGTCACGCTGTCGTAGCCGTAGGTGGTGACGGTGTTGACCGACTCGCCGCGGATCACCGGCATCGCGCCGTCGGGGTAGTAAGGCGCGAGGTCGATGCCGCCGAGCCGGCCCGAGAAGTGAAAGGGCAGGAAGACGGTTTCGGCATCGACCCGCTCGGTCACCTGGGCGCGCACCTTCAGGCCCTTGAAGCTGGGCAACGCGGCCATCGGCGGCGTCTTGATCCAGACGAAATCGCCGTTGCGGATGCCGCGGTCGTTTGCCGATTTCGGGTTGATCTCGACGAACATCTCCTGCTGCAACTCGGCCAGCCAGGGGTTGGAGCGCGTCTCCTCGCCGCCGCCTTCGTACTCCACCAGCCGGCCGCTGGTCATGATCAGCGGGAAGGTCTTGCCGATGTCCTTGTTCTGCTGCTGCACGCTCTTGAACAGCGTGGGCAGCCGCCAGAAGGCCTTCTTGTCGTCGTGCGTGGGGTACTTGGCCACCAGGTCGGGGCGGTTGCTGTACAGCGGCTCACGGTGCTGGGGAATGGGGTCGGGGAAGTTCCAGACCACGGCGCGCGCCTTGGCGTTGCCGAACGGGTGGCAGCCGTGGTTCTTCATCGCCACCCGGATGATGCCGCCCGATGAATCGGTCTTCCAGTTCTTGCCTTCGGCGGCCTTCTGCTCGGCCTCGGTCAGCTCGCCCCACCAGCCGAGCTTCTTGACGAGAAGGTGGTCGAACTCGGGGTAGCCCATCGTCAGGTCGGCGCCCTTGCTGTGCGAGCCCTCGGCCGCCAGCAGCGACTGGCCTTCCCGCTCCACGCCGAAATTGGCGCGGAAGTTACCGCCGCCGTCCATCACGTGCTTGCTGTTGTCGTAGAGGTTGGGCGAGCCTGGGTGCTTCATCTCGGGCGTGCCCCAGCAAGGCCAGGGCAGGCCGAAATAGTCACCGTCCAGCGAGTAGCCGGTTTCCTTGTCGATGCCGCCCTTGGCGCGCAGCGTCTTGACGTCGAAGACGTTCATGTTGCGCATGTGGGCCTTCAGCCGCTCGGGGCTCTGGCCGGTGTACCCGATGGTCCACATGCATTTGTTGATCTCGCGCAGGATGTCCTCGGGCACCGGCTCGTCCAGGCCCTTGACCTTCTGCATCTTGTAGTTCTTGACGAGTTCCTTGTCGAAGCCCAGCTTTTGCGCGAGCTGCAACATGATCATGTGGTCGCTGCGGCTTTCGAACAGCGGATCGATGACCTTCTCTCGCCACTGGATCGAGCGGTTGGATGCCGTGCACGAGCCGCTGGTCTCGAACTGCGTGCAGGCCGGCAGCAGGTAGGTGGCGCGGTTGGGGTTGAGGTCGGCGGCGTTGCCGGTGAGGCTGGGCATCGCGGCCATCGCGGCGGTGTTGGACGGGAAGGGGTCGATGACGACCAGCAGGTCCAGCTTGTCCATCGCCTTCTTCATCTCCAGCCCGCGCGTCTGCGAGTTGGGCGCGTGGCCCCAGAAGAAGAGGCCGCGCAGGTTGCTGTCCTGGTCGATCAGCTCGTTCTTCTCCAGCACGCCATCGACCCAGCGCGAGACGGTCATGCCCTGCTTGGTCATCATGCCGGGCGCGTACTGCTTCTTGATCCACTCGAAATCGACGTCCCAGGTCTTGGCGAAGTGCTTGAACGAGCCTTCGGTGAGGCCGTAGTAGCCGGGCAGCGAGTCGGGGTTCGGCCCCACGTCGGTGGCGCCCTGCACGTTGTCGTGGCCGCGGAAGATGTTGGCGCCGCCGCCGGACACGCCGATGTTGCCCAGCGCAAGCTGCAGGATGCAGGACGCGCGGACGATGGCGTTGCCGATGGTGTGCTGCGTCTGCCCCATGCACCAGACGATGGTGCTGGGCCGGTTGTCGGCCATCGTCTTGGCGACCTTGAACACGGTGGCTTCATCGACGCCGCAGACCTCGGTCACCTTGTCGGGCGTCCACTTGGCCATCACGTCGTCGCGCACCTTGTCCATGCCATAGACGCGGTCGTCGATGTACTTCTTGTCTTCCCAGCCGTTCTGGAAGATGTGGTACAGCACGCCGAACAAAAAGGCGATGTCGGTGCCAGAGCGGATGCGCACGTAGTCGTCGGCCTTGGCTGCCGTGCGCGTGAAGCGCGGATCGACGACGATCATCTTGCAGCCGGCTTCCTTGGCATGCAGCATGTGCAGCATCGACACCGGGTGCGCCTCGGCGGCATTGCTGCCGATGTACAGCGCAGCCTTGCTGTTCTGCATGTCGTTGTAGGAATTGGTCATCGCGCCGTAGCCCCAGGTGTTGGCCACCCCGGCAACGGTTGTCGAATGGCAGATGCGGGCCTGGTGGTCGCAGTTGTTGCTGCCCCAGAGCGACATCCACTTGCGCAGCAGGTAGGCCTGCTCGTTGTTGTGCTTGGACGAGCCGACGACGAAGACCGAATCCGGCCCGCTCTGCTTGCGCAGATCGAGCATCTTGGCGCTGATCTCGCCGAGCGCGGTGTCCCAACTGATGCGCTCGTACTTGCCGCCCACCAGCTTCATCGGGTACTTGAGCCGGTATTCGCCGTGCCCGTGTTCACGCAGTGCAGCGCCTTTGGCGCAATGTGCGCCGAGGTTGATCGGCGAGTCGAACACCGCCTCCTGGCGCACCCAGACGCCGTTTTCCACCACCGCATCGACAGCGCAGCCCACCGAGCAATGGCCGCAGACGGTGCGCTTGACCTCGACCTTGCCGTCGCCGATGGCCGGGCCGCCGTCGGCTGCATCGGCCTTCTTCACCAGCGTGAGCTGCGATGCGGCGATACCGGCGCCCACGCCCAGCCCGGAGCGGCGCAGGAAAGCACGCCTGTCCATCGTGGGAATGGCGCGCGAGACACCGCGCGACAGGCTGGCCACCAGGCTGGACGGGGCGCGGCCGGTGGCGGTGGATTTGCGTGTGAGCAGCATGGGGTGTCCTGTGGCGTCCGGGCTTACACGCGGGTGGTGCGGTAGTAGTGCAGCACGTGCTCGGTGACCTGGTAGCCGCCGGCCGCTTGCGTTGCCAGTGCCGCGGCGCCGGCTGCAGGCGCAGCCGGCTTGGCGCCACGCGGCAGCAGCGCAGCCGCCACCGCGGCGGCACCGGCCACACCGGCGCCAGCAAAGACATGGCGGCGGTTGAGCGTGGAGGGTTCTGTTGGCTTGCTCACGTTGGTCTCCAAAGCGGGCGCCGGCCAATCCGGCTGCGCCACGTTACCAATGATGTTGGGGATGGACGGCGCTTCAATAGGGTTGCACCCGAAACCGGCCCACCAAGCCGGCGACCAACGTGCACCTTGTCTCAAGCACAGGCAGTGCCGAAGTTCGATCCCTAACGCTGGGGATGGGATCGATAGAATCGTAGCACCTGCACACAAGGGGCCTGCGCCTGCCGATGAACCCGATTCCGACCCTGCATGCCGCCGTGCGCATCGAGCGCCAGCAGCAGCCCAACCGCTGGGAGGCCTGGCGTTTTCGCATCGCCGAGGTGCTGCTCGACGAGGGCTTGTTCGGCAGCGCGCAGCGCGTGCTGCACGACGACGGGCACACGGCGCAGTGGCTGTTCCCCGGCCTGCCGGTGGCGCTGCACGCAGACGAAGCCGAGGGCTACCACCTCAACCTGAGTTCCGGCGGGCCGGTGTGGTTCGTGATGTGGCGCACCGACGACGAAGACCCGTCGCGTGCGTGGCCCGAGCGCGTGACCCTGTCGTACAACGAAGCCGGCCGCCTGCTCGACGCGCAGGAGCGGGTGGACAACGTGCCGCTGCCGCCCGAGGTGGCGGCCTGGCTGCAGGCCTACACCGACGCCCACTACCGCCCCGAGCCCAGGCAGCGCCGGCGGCCAGCGTCGTTCCGCGCGCCCGGGCAGCGCTGAGCCATGGCCGAGACCGGCGTGCCCGACGACAGCGGCTTTCTGTCCCGCTGGTCCCGGCGCAAGGTGCTGGCGCAGCAGCCGGCGGCGGCGCAGCCCGTGCAGACGGGGCAGCCCGTGCAGCCCGCCACCCGGCCGGCCGTCGCCACGGCCGCGGGGCTGCCGGCAACGTCGCCCGCGCCGTCGCCCGCCGCGGCCCCGGCCCCTGCCTCGGCCCCTGCCGCGCAGCCCGCCGAGCCAACGCCGACGATGGACGACGTGGCGCTGCTGACCACAGAGTCGAGCTACGCGCGCTTCGTCACCCCCGACGTGGACACCGGCGTCAAGAACGCCGCGCTCAAAAAGCTGTTCAGCAACCCGCACTTCAACGTGATGGACGGGCTGGACACCTACATCGACGACTACAACAAGGCCGACCCTCTGCCCGCAAGCTGGCTGGCGCAGATGACCCAATCCAGATTTCTGGGCTTGTTCTCCGGCGCCGAAGACGCCGCCCTGCCCTCCCCTTGCGAGCCCGGCCCGACCCATGAAAACCTTGATCTGCGACTGCAACCGGACGATGCCGCTGGATGCCCAGGCGCTGAGCCAGGCGCTGGCGAAGACGCCGCTCGCGCACCCTGACGGCCTGCAGACTGTCCACAGCCTGCTGTGCCGGCGCGAAGCCGGCGCCTTCCAGCGCGCGGCCAAGAGCACCGGCGACAGTGCCGACGAACTGCTCGTCGCCTGCACGCAGGAAAGCCGCTTGTTCCTCGACCTCAACGCGCAGACCGAGGGCGCGGCGGGGCTGGACGTGCGGCCGATCCGCTTCGTCAACATCCGAGAGACAGGCGGCTGGTCGCGCGACGCGCGCGACGCCACGCCCAAGATCGCGGCGCTGATCGCCGCGGCGCAACTGCCGGCGCCCGAGCCGGTGGCCACCGTCAGCTACCGCTCTGAGGGCCGCGTGCTCATCGTCGGGCCGGCGCCAGCGGCCGAACGCGCGGCGGCCCTGTTGTCAGACAAGCTGGACGTGAGCCTGCTGGTCAGCCACGGCGCCATCGGCCAGGCCCATGGCCACGCGCTGCACGCCGGCCGGCTGACGCGGCTGGCGGGCTGGCTGGGCCGCTTCGAGGCCGAATGGGACAGCAGCAACCCCATCGACCTGGACTTGTGCACGCGCTGCAATGCCTGCGTCGCCGCCTGCCCGGAGAACGCCATCGACTTCGGCTACCAGGTGGATTTGTCGCGCTGCACCGGCCACCGCGACTGCGTGCGCGTCTGCGAAGCGGCAGGCGCCATCGACTTCGCGCGCGGCAGCCAGACGGTGACCGAGAAGTTCGACCTGGTGCTCGACCTGCAAGCCGCGCCGACGCTGGCGATGCACCAGCCGCCGCAAGGCTACTTCCATGCCGGTGCCGACGAGGCCAGGCTGCTGAAGGCCGTGCTGGCACTGCGCGAGATGGGTGGCGAGTTCGAGAAGCCCAAGTTCTTCCACTACCAGCAGCGGCTGTGCGCGCACAGCCGCAACGAGCAGATCGGCTGCACCGCCTGCATCGACGTCTGCTCGGCCAGCGCCATCCGCAGCGAGGCGTCGCAGAAGGGCAGGCTGCGCCCGGCCCGGCATGCCGGCACGCCGAACGGCGGCATCGTCGTCGAGCCGCATCTGTGCGTGGGCTGCGGTGCCTGCACCACCGTCTGCCCGAGCGGCGCACTGACCTTCGCCTACCCCACGGCGGCCGACCAGGGCAGGCGTCTGCGCACGCTGCTGGGCGCCTACACGGCAGCCGGCGGGCGCGATGCCGCGCTGCTGCTGCACAGCGAGGCCGCCGGCAGCCAGGCCATCGACCAGCTCGGCCGCGCCGCCCGTGCAGACCGGCGGCTGAACGGCGTGCCAGCGCGCGTGCTGCCGCTGGCGGTGTGGCACAACGCCAGCATCGGGCTGGACCTGTGGCTGTCGGCCATCGCTTTCGGGGCCAGCGAGGTGTGGGTGCTGCTGACCGATGAAGAAGCACCGCAGTACAGGCAGGCGCTGGCCGGGCAGATGGCGGTGGGCGAGGCCATCCTGCAAGGGCTGGGCTACGGCGGCGAGCACTTCCGGCTGATCGACGCCGGCGCCGCAGCGGCACTCGACGCCGCGCTGCGCGCCGCCCCTGCGCAAGGCGTGGCACGGCGGGCCGCCTTTGCGGTGCAGGCCGACAAGCGCGCGACGCTGGAGATGGCGATCGACCATCTGCTGGCCGCCGCGCCGCTGGCCACCCAGGGCCGGCAGGTGCAGGACGACATTGCCTTGCCGGCCGCAGGCGCGCCCTTCGGCAGCCTGCTGGTGGACAGCGGCAAGTGCACGCTGTGCCTGGCCTGCGTCGGAGCCTGTCCGCAAGCCGCGCTGGCCGACAACCCCGACAGGCCGCAACTGCGTTTCATCGAAAAGAACTGCGTGCAATGCGGCCTGTGCGAGAGCACCTGCCCTGAAGACGCCATCACGCTGCAACCCCGGCTGTGGCTGGCCGACGGCGGCAAGGCGCGCAAGGCGGCGCGGGTGCTGAACGAGGCGGCGCCCTTTGCCTGCGTGCGCTGCGCCAAGCCCTTCGGCACATTGCGCGCCATCGAGAACATGCTTCAAAAGCTCGCCGGCCACGCCGCCTTCCAGGGCGCTGCGGCCGAGCGGCTGAAGATGTGCAGCGACTGCCGCGTGATCGACATGCACAGCAGCGCCGACGAAGTGCGCATCGGCGACCTGCCGCGATGAGCCAGCCGCTGCACTTCAGCAGCGCCGCTGCCGACGACAGCGCCGAGCTGGAACGCGCCGAGCTGTACGGGCTGCTGGCGCAGCTCTGGCTGGCGCCGCCCGACGACGCGCTGCTGGCGCAGTTCAGCGTGGCGGTGACGCAGGCGCCTGAAGCCGGCGGCCACCTCGAAGCGCCGTGGATGGAACTGGTGGCCGCGATGCGCGCCACCGGCAGCGCCGAGGCGCGGGCCGAGTACGCCGCGCTGTTCATGGGCGTCGGCAAACCCGAGGTCTTTCTCTGCGGCTCCTACTATCTCAGCGGCTACCTCAACGAGCGCCCGCTGGCGCTGCTGCGCCAGGACCTGCTGCGCCTGGGCGTGACGCGCGACGACAGCCGCATCGAAACCGAGGACCATCTGGCCTACCTGCTGGAGCTGATGCGCTACCTGATCGCAGGCGACGATGTCGCGGTGTGCAACCTGGAGCAGCAGCGCCGCGTCTTCCGCGCCCATCTGCAGCCGTGGGTGGGCGCGCTGTGCGACGCCGTGCAGGCCCACCCGCAAGCACGCACCTGGGCCGCGCTGGCGCGCTTCACACGCGCCTTCGTCGATGTCGAGGCCCAGGCTTTCGATATGCTGGACGCATGACGACCATCGACGCCGCGCAGATCACCGGCCTGGTGCTGGCCGGCGGCCGGGGCAGCCGGATGGGCGGCGTGGACAAGGGCTTGCAGAGCCACCTGGGCCTGCCGCTGGCGCTGCACGCGCTGCTGCGGCTTCAGGCGCAGGTGGGGCCGGTGATGCTCAACGCCAACCGCAACCTGGCGGCCTATGAATCGATGGGCGCGCCCGTCTGGCCCGACCCGCTGCCCGACCACCCCGGCCCGCTGGCCGGCCTGCTGGCCGGGCTGGAACACTGCGAGACCGAGTGGCTCGTGAGCGTGCCTTGCGACACGCCCGACTTCCCGCTTGACCTGGTGCAGCGCCTGGCCGCCGCGGCCGTGGCGCAAGACGCCGACATCGTGATGGCCGCCACGCTGGACGGCGGTGTGCAGCAGGTGCAACCGGTGTTCTGCCTGCTCAAGGCCAGCCTGAGCGAAAGCCTGATCGCCTTTTTGCAAGGCGGTGAACGCAAGGTGATGCGCTGGGCCGCGCAGCACCGGCTGGCCGAGGTGCTGTTCGACGACGCCGCGGCCTTCTTCAACGCCAACACGGTGGCAGAGTTGCAGCAGTTGCAGCGGCCGGTACAGGGCTGAAAGCCGGGGCAACGTGGCGCTCGACGTGCATGTCGCCCGTGAGCAGGTCACCTCGTGGCAGGACTTCCTCGTCCGCTACCTTCTCATCGTCGCCGGCATCCTGAGTGCGTGGGCCGTCAACCAGTGGAACGAGGCGCGGCAGCACCGCCAGATTGCGGAGCAGACGCGGGCCGCGCTGAGCGAAGAGTTGCGCAGCAACCTCGCGGAGATCCGCAAGGCGCGCGGCATGAACACCGAAGAGACCGACAGCGTGCGCGCGCTGCGCCGCCAACTGGTGGCCGCGCTGAAGGCGGGGCGGCCGATGGCGCAGATCGAGGCCGAGATCGTGCCGCTGTGGAGCGGCCAGTTACGCGAGACGCTGCCGCAGCTGCGCCAGGACGGCTGGGAAGCCGCTGTCGCCGGGCAGGCCGTCACCCATCTCAGGGCCGATGAACTGCGGCGCTTCTCGGCGGGCTATTCGGCCTTGCGGCTGCTCGACCGGAACAACCTCAACGTGGGCAGCGGCGTGGCCGGCGATCTGCTGCGCCGCTACACCGAATGGGGCCTGAACCGGCAACTGGGCCGCACCGATGTGGTGGAGCTGACGCGCCTGCTGGTGCTCTGGGAGAGCGTGGTGCAGTACAACGCCGCGCTGCTGGCCGGAGTGGAAGAGGACCTGGGCACCGCGCTGGGCACGGCGGTGGCGCCAGCCGCGTCGGCCGCATCGACCGCATCGACCGCATCGGCTGCCTCACGCTGATGGCGGGGCGCCGCTCGCCGCTCAGGCGGTGGCGGGCGCCTCCCGCTCCAAGCGCACTGCGCAGAATTTGAACTCCGGAATCTTGGCCACCGGGTCCAGCGCTGCGTTGGTGAGCTTGTTGATGGCCGCCTCTGCCCAGCAAAAGGCCACGAACACGGAGCCCGGCGGCGAGCTGTCGTCGGCCCGCGCGTAGAGGCTGACGCTGCCCCGGCGCGACGCCAGCGTGATGCGTTCACCGGCTTGCACACCCAGCGCCGTCAGGTCCTGCGGGTGCAGCAGCGCCACCGCATCGGGCTCGATGGCGTCGAGCGCGCCGCTGCGCCGCGTCATGCTGCCGGTGTGCCAGTGTTCGAGCTGGCGGCCCGTGATCAGCACCAGCGGGTAGTCGGCATCGGGCTGCTCGTCTGCCGCCACCAGGCCGGACGGCACGAAGCGGGCGCGGCCGTCTGCGGTGGGGAAGTGGTCGGTGAAGACCACCGGCTCGCCGCCATCGCCTTCGGCCACGCAGGGGTAGGTCACGCTGTGCTCGCGTTGCAGCCGCTCCCAGGTGATGCCGGCGATGCTGGGCATGCTGCGGCGCATCTCGTCGAACACCGCCGCGGCGGCAGCCTCGCCTTCGCCGTAGTGGGCCCAGTCGAGGCCGAGCTGGCGCGCCATCTGGATGACGATCCACAAGTCCTGCCGCGCCTGCCCGGGCAACGCCAGTGCGGCGCGGCCGACCTGCACCATGCGGTCGGTGTTGGTGAAGCTGCCGCTCTTCTCGGCAAAGGCCGATGCAGGCAGCACCACGTCGGCCAGCGCGGCGGTCTCGGTGAGGAAGATGTCCTGCACCACCAGCATCTGAAGCGCCGCCAGCGCGGCACGGGCATGGTCCACGTCGGGGTCGCTCATCGCCGGGTTCTCGCCCAGGATGTACATGCCCTTGATGCTGCCGTGGTGGATGGCGTGCATCACCTCCACCACCGTGAGGCCGGGCTTGGGATCGAGGCGTGCTTCATCGACGCCCCACGCTGCGGCGAAGCGCGCGCGCACGGCGGGGTCGTCCACCCGCTGGTAGTCGGGCAACATCATCGGGATCAGCCCTGCGTCGGACGCGCCCTGCACGTTGTTCTGGCCGCGCAGCGGGTGCAGCCCGGTGCCGGGGCGGCCGATCTGGCCCGTCATCAGCGCCAGCGCGATGAGGCAGCGCGCGTTGTCGGTGCCGTGCACGTGCTGGCTGACGCCCATGCCCCAGAAGATCATCGAGCCCTTGCTGGTGGCGTACAGCCGCGCCACGTCGCGGATGGTGTCGGCGCCGATGCCGCACAGCGGCGCCATGCGCTCGGGGCTGTAGCTTCGCAGGTTGGCGGCGAAGGCGTCGAAGCCGCTGGTGCGGCTGGCGATGAAGCCGGCATCGACCAGCCCCTCCTCGACGATGGTGTGCATCATCGCGTTGAGCAAGGCCACGTCGGTGTCGGGCTTGAAGGCCAGGTGGCGGTGCGCGATGCGCGCCAGCTCGCTGCGCCGCGGGTCGAGCAGAATGAGCCGGGTGCCGGCGCCCACGGCGTTCTTCAGCCAGGTGGCCGCCACCGGGTGGTTGACGGTCGGGTTGGCGCCGATCACCACCACCACCTCGGCATGCCGCACGTCGCTCACCGGGTTGCTGACGGCGCCCGAGCCCAGCCCTTCGAGCAGCGCCGCCACGCTGGACGCATGGCACAGCCGCGTGCAGTGATCGACGTTGTTGCTGCCGAAGCCCAGGCGCACCAGCTTCTGGAACAGATAGGCCTCTTCGTTGCTGCCCTTGGCCGAGCCGAAGCCGGCCAGCGACGCCGGCCCGTGCGTGTCGCGCAGGCCGCGCAGCGTGCCGCCGGCCAGCGCCAGCGCCTCGTCCCAGGTCGCCTCGCGGAACAGCGTGTGGCCCTGCCCCGCGGCCAGCGCAGCCAGCGCCGTGGCGGGGTCTTTGGGCGCGTCGGCGCGGCGGATCAGCGGCACCGTCAGGCGCTGCGGATGGCGGGCGTAGTCGAAGCCGTAGCGGCCCTTCACGCACAGCCGGGCGTGGTTGGCCGGGCCGTCCCGGCCTTCGACGTGCAGGATACGGTCGTCCTTGACGTGGTAGCGCACCTGACAGCCCACGCCGCAATACGGGCACAGCGACTCGACCGTGCTGTCCGGCACTTCCAGCGCCACGCCCGCAGCCGGCGCCAGCGCACCGGTCGGGCAGGCCTGGACGCATTCGCCACAGCCCACGCAGGTGGAGGCGCCCATCGCGTCGTCCATGTCGAAGACGATCTTCGACTGGCTGCCGCGCAGCGCCATGCCGATGACGTCGTTCATCTGCGCGTCGCGGCAGGCGCGCAGGCAGCGCGTGCACTGGATGCAGGCGTCGAGGTTGACGCTGATGGCGGCATGCGAGAGATCGGCCTGCACCGGCGGCCGCGCCGCAAAGCGCGGCGTGCCCACGCCGATGCGCCGCGACCAGTCGTGCAGTTCGTCGTGCAAAGTCAGCGGCGCGGCCGGCATGTCGGACTGCAGCAGCTCCAGCACCATGCGCTGCGCCTTGCGGGCCCGCTCGCTGGCGGTCTGCACCACCATGCCGGCAACGGGCTGGCGGCAGCAGGCGGCGGCCAGCACACGCTCGCCACCCACCTCCACCATGCAGGCCCGGCAGTTGCCTGCCGGCTGCAGGCCGGGCTGGTAGCACAGCCGCGGCAGCGCCACCTGTTCACGGTCTGCCACCTCGATCAGCGTCTCGCCTGGCCGTGCCGTCACCTCGCGGCCGTCGAGCGTGAAGGCGATCATGCGCGCAGCTCCTGCGGGAAGTACTTCACCACGCAGTCCACCGGGTTGGGCGCGGCCTGGCCCAGGCCGCAAATCGAGGCGTCGCGCATCAGTTGCGACAGCTCGGCCAGCAGCGGCACGTCCCATTGCGGCTGTGCGATCAGCGCCGATGCCTTGGCGGTGCCCACGCGGCAGGGCGTGCACTGCCCGCAGGATTCGTGCTCGAAGAAGCGCATCAGCTTGCGCGCTGCGGCCACCACGCTGTCGTGCTGCGACAGCACGATGACGGCGGCCGAGCCGATGAAGCAGCCGTGCGGCTGCAGGGTGTCGAAGTCCAGCGGCACATCGGCCAGCCGCTCGGGCAGGATGCCGCCCGAGGCGCCGCCCGGCAGGTAGGCATACAGCGTGTGGCCGGGCAGCATGCCGCCGCAGTGCTCTGCCACCAGCTCGCGCAGCGTGATGCCGGCCGGCGCCAGCTTGACGCCGGGCTCGCGCACGCGGCCCGAGACAGAGAAGCTGCGCAGCCCCTTGCGGCCGTGCCGCCCCTGCGCGGCGAACCAGGCGCCGCCTTTCTCCAGCAGCTCGCGCACCCAGAACAGCGTCTCGAAGTTGTGCTCCAGCGTCGGCCTGCCGAACAGGCCCACCTGCGCTACATAAGGCGGGCGCAGCCGCGGCAGGCCGCGCTTGCCTTCGATGGATTCGATCATCGCCGACTCTTCGCCGCAGATGTAGGCGCCCGCGCCGCGCCGCAGCTCGATGGGCGGCATCTTCGGCATCGCGGCGCGCAGCTTCACCAGCTCGCGCTCGAGCAGCGCGCGGCAGCCGTGGTATTCGTCGCGCAGATAGACGTAGATCGCATCCACCCCCACCGCCCAGGCGGCGATGAGCATGCCTTCGATGAAGCGGTGCGGGTCGCGCTCCAGGTAGTGCCTGTCCTTGAAGGTGCCGGGCTCGCCTTCGTCGATGTTCACCGCCATCAGCCGCGGCGCTGCCTCGGCCCGCACGATGCGCCACTTGCGGCCCGCCGGAAAGCCGGCGCCGCCCAGGCCGCGCAGGCCGGCGTCTTCGAGCGTGGTGATCACGCTGTCCACGCTGTGCCGGCCTTCGGTGCAGGCGGCGAGCATCTCGTAGCCGCCGCTTGCCAGATACGCGTCCAGGCCGATGGCCGCCGCCTCGCCGTCATCGCGCACGCGGCCGGTGGCGACGGCGTGCTGCACGGCAGCCGGCGTGGCGTGGCGCACCGGGTGCTGGCCCACCACTGCCACCGGCGCCTGCTCGCAGCGGCCCACGCAGGGCGCGGACAGCAGCCGAACGTCGGCGGACAGCAGCGCAGGCAGGCGCTCCAGCAGTTCGGCCGCGCCGCTCATTTCGCAGGCCAGCCCGTCGCAGACGCGAACAGTGAGCGCAGGCGCGGCGGCGACCTGGCCGTCCGTGTCTTCGCGCACGATCACGAAGTGGTGGTAGAAGCTGGCGACCTCGTACACCTCGGCCTGCGACAGCGCCAGCGCCTGTGCCAGCGCTGCCAGATGCGGCGTGGAGAGCTGGCCGTGGCGGTCGTTGATGCGGTGCAGGTATTCGATCAGCCGGTCACGCCGCAAGGCCTCGCCGGCCAGCAGCGCCTGCACCTCGGCGGCGGCCTGCACATCGACACGCCGGCCCTTGGGCGCGCTGCGCTTGCGCTGGCGGTCTGCCCCGGCCTTGCCGGCCGCAGCCGTGGCACCGGCGGCTTGCGGCAAGGCAGCCACGGCAATCGGGATCACGGGGTGGTTCATCGCCGCGGACTATCGCGCGATGCAGCCGCCGCCGTCCAATGGGTTCGGTGAACCGGCCTATTCAGCCGCGTGATGATGCCGCGGCCTGCAACGGGCCGGAATGCGCTTCTGCATGCGCGCGCCAGGCGGGGTCTTGCGCCATCGCCAGCGCGGCCTGCAGCGTGCGCGACGGCCGCGCCGCTGCCGCCGTGATGAAGCCGATGGGCGTGCGCAGCGCCGGCTCCACCAGCGGCCGTGCCTGCACCGCGCGCTGGCCGGCCAGCGCACCGACCAAGGTGCCGACCAGTGCGCCGGGCAGCACGGCGGCCAATGCGCTGCCCTGCACGGCGGCCAGCAGCGCCGTCACCGAGTTGGTCTCCAGCGCCGGCTTCACCGTCAGGCCCAGCTCACGGAACACGCCATCGACGATGACGCGGTTGTGCATGTCGGGCGACAGCAGGCACAGCGGCAGCGCGGCGGCGTCGGCCCAGCGCATCGGCGCGCCGAAGCCCATCGCGGCACCGGCCGCTGCAGCCGCTGCCGCCGGCGCGGCGCGGCGCAGCACGAAGTAGTGCTCCACGTACTGCGGCCAGGCCTGCAGCCGCGGCGCCGCGGACAGGCGGTCGGTGTAGCCCAGCGCCATGTCGATGGCCAGCGTGTCCAGGCCGGACTCGATCTCCTGCGAGGTGAGTGAGCGCAACTGCGGCGCAATGCCGGGGTGGCGCTCGGCGAGCTGCGCCGCGAAGCGGGCGGCAATCGGCAGCGCGGTGGGCACGGCGCCCAGCAGCAGCCGGCCGCGCGGTGCATCGGCGCTGCCGGCCAGCGCCTGCGCCAGCGCTTCCTGCTCGTGCAGCACGCGGTGGGCGGTGGCAAGAACCTGCGCGCCCTCGGGCGTCAGCCCTTCGTACTGCCGGCCACGGCGCACGATGGCCACCGCGAAGTGCTCTTCCAGCGAACGCAGCGCGTTCGACAACGCCGGCTGCGTGATGTGGCAGGCGCTGGCCGCGCGGCCGAAGTGGCGGTGCTGCTCCAGTGCGGCCAGGTAGCGGTAGGCGTCGATGAGGTTCACCGGCTGATTAGACTCCCGGCCGGCGGTGCGGGCGCGCGGGCGCGGCGCCGTCAGGTGTTCTTGGAGACGCTGATCGTCGGGAACTTGGCCGAGAAGTCCTTCGCCTTCTGCGCGATCTTCACCGCCACGGTGCGCGCCACCTGCTTGTAGATGCCGGCGATCTCTCCGTCGGGGTCGGCCACCACGGTGGGGCGGCCGCTGTCGGCCTGCTCGCGGATGCTCATCGCCAGCGGCAGCGCACCCAGGTAATCCACGCCGTACTCGGCAGCCATGCGCTTGCCGCCGTCGGCGCCGAAGATGTGCTCCACCTGGCCGCAGTTGGAGCAGACGTGCACCGCCATGTTCTCGACGATGCCGAGGATGGGCACGCCCACCTTCTCGAACATCTTCAGCCCCTTCTTCGCGTCGAGCAGCGCTATGTCCTGCGGCGTGGTGACGATCACCGCGCCGGTCAGCGGCACCTTCTGGCTGAGCGTGAGCGCGATGTCGCCAGTGCCGGGCGGCATGTCGATGATCAGGTAGTCCAGCTCACGCCAGTTGGTCTGGCGCAGCAGTTGCTCCAGCGCCTGCGTGGCCATCGGGCCGCGCCAGATCATCGCCTGGTCGTCGTCGATGAGGAAGCCGATGGACATCACCTGCACGCCGTAGTTCTCCATCGCCTCCATCGTGCTGCCGTCTTCGCTCTCGGGCCGGCCGGAGACACCGAGCATCATCGGCTGGCTGGGGCCGTAGATGTCGGCGTCGAGGATGCCGACGCTGGCGCCTTCTGCCGCCAGCGCCAGCGCCAGGTTGACGCTGGTGGTGCTCTTGCCCACGCCGCCCTTGCCCGACGCGATGGCGACGATGTTCTTCACCTTGGGCAGCAGTTGCACGCCGCGCTGCACCGCATGGGTGACGATCTTGCTGCCGATCTCGACGCTGACGTTGCCGACCCCCGGAACGCCGCGCGCCGCGGCCACCAGCGCCTTGCGCAGCGGCGCGAACTGGCTCTTGCCGGGGTAGCCGATCTCGACCTCGAAGCTGACGTCGCCGCCCTCGTCGATGCGCAGGTTGCGCAACTGCCGCGTGCTGACGAAGTCACGCCCGGTGTTGGGGTCGATGACGCTTTTGAGCGCTTCGGTGAGCGCGCTTTCGGTGACGGTGGGCATGGGGCGGAAGTCTAGTCTCCCGGCGCCAGGCCGGGCCGGCGCAGGCGGCAACACCCCGCGCCTAAAATCGGCCGATGACCCGCAAGCTCTTCGTCACCACCGCGCTGCCCTACGCCAACGGCCCGTTCCACATCGGCCACCTGATGGAGTACATCCAGGCCGACATCTGGGTGCGGCTTCAGCGCATGCTGGGCGCGGAGGTGCAGTTCGTCTGCGCCGACGACGCGCATGGCGCGCCCATCATGATCGCGGCCGAGAAAGCGGGCGTCACGCCGCAGCAGTTCGTGGCCGGCATCGCGGCCACGCGCAAGCCGGCGCTGGACGGCTTCCACATCGCCTTCGACCACTGGCATTCGACAGACGCGCCCGAGAACCACGCGCTTGCCGCCGAGATCTACCTCGCGCTGCGCAAGAACGAGCTGATCGAGGTGCGCACCATCGAGCAGTTCTACGACCCCGAGAAGGGCATGTTCCTGCCCGACCGCTTCATCAAGGGCGAGTGCCCCAACTGCGGCTCGGCCGACCAGTTCGGTGACAACTGCGAGGTCTGCGGCGCCGTCTATGCGCCCACCGACCTGAAGAACCCACGCTCGGCGCTGACCGGCGCGGTGCCGGTGCTGAAGACCAGCGAGCACTTCTTCTTCAAGCTGTCGGACCCGCGCTGCGTGGAGTTCCTCGAAGGCTGGACGCAGGACGGCCGGCTGCAGCCCGAAGTGGCCAACAAGGTGCGCGAGTGGTTCAAGCGCGACGAAGATGGCACGGTGAGCCTGGGCGACTGGGACATCAGCCGCGACGCGCCCTACTTCGGCATCGCGATCCCAGACGCGCCGGGCAAGTTCTTCTACGTCTGGCTCGACGCGCCGGTGGGCTATCTCGCGTCGCTCAAGAGCCGGCTGGCTGCGCGGGCCATCGACTTCGACAGCTATCTGGCCGACCCCGCGCTGGAGCAGGTGCACTTCATCGGCAAGGACATCGTCACCTTCCACACGCTGTTCTGGCCGGCGATGCTCAAGTTCAGCGGGCGCAAGACACCAGACCACATCTTCGTGCACGGCCACCTCACCGTCAGCGGCGAGAAGATGAGCAAGAGCCGCGGCACCGGCATCAGCCCGGTGCGCTACCTCGAACTGGGGCTGGACGCCGAATGGCTGCGCTACTACATCGCCGCCAAGCTCAACGCCAAGGTCGAAGACCTCGACTTCAACCCCGACGACTTCATCGCCCGCGTCAACGCCGACCTGGTAGGCAAGTACATCAACATCGCCAGCCGCGCAGCCGGCTTTCTGAGCAAACGATTCGGCGGCCATTTGTCGGCCGACGTGGGCGTGGAAGGCCGCGTGCTGCTGGACGGGCTGCGTGCCCACGCCGCCACGGTGCGTGACCTGTACGACAGCCGCGAGTTCGGCAAGGCGCTGCGCGACGTGATGCTGCTGGCCGACCGCGTGAACGGCTACGTGGACCAGCACAAGCCCTGGGAGCTGGCCAAGCAGGCGGTGGCCGACCCGGCGCAGTCCACCGCACTGCACGACGTGTGCAGCGTCTGCATCGAGGCCTTCCGTTTGCTCACGCTGTACCTCAAGCCCGTGCTGCCGGCGCTGGCGGCCCAGGTCGAGGCCTTTCTGAAAATTGCTCCGCTGCAATGGGCCGATGCCGCGCGCGCGCTGGGCCACCACCAGATCGGCGAGTACAAGCATTTGATGCAGCGGGTGGACGCCAAGCAGATCGACGCGCTGCTGGCGGCCGAGTCGCAGGCCAGCGAAACGGCCGCCATCGAAGCGCTGCCCGGTGGCGAGGCCATCGCCGCCGAGATCGGCATCGCTGACTTCGCCAAGGTCGATCTGCGCATCGCAAAAATCGTTTCCGCTGAAGCGGTGGAAGGCAGCAGCAAGCTGCTGCGGCTGACGCTGGATGTCGGCGAAGGCCCTGACCCGCAGGGACGCCCGCGTCTGCGCAACGTTTTCAGCGGCATCGCCGCCAATTTCAGGCCCGAGCAACTGGCCGGCAAGCTGACGGTGGTGGTGGCCAACCTGGCGCCGCGCAAGATGAAGTTCGGCATCAGCGAAGGCATGGTGCTGGCAGCCAGCGATGCCGACGAAAAGGCGGCGCCGGGCGTCCATCTGCTGGAGCCGTGGCCGGGGGCGGTGCCGGGGATGCGGGTGCGGTGACGCGCTGCATTCCGGTGAAGTTGCGTGACAAGCGGTCTGCTGAGTTTTCTTGAAAGGAAACGCGTATGACGAGCATACAAATCACCTTGCCCGATGAACTGGCGCAGAAGGCCGGGAGCGCCGGGCTGCTTTCCGCGGAGGCGATGGAGGCCATGCTTCGCGAGCAGTTGCATCGCCGCGCCGGCCAGGTTCTGAATGCGATGTGGGATCGCGGCCCGCGCGAGGAATTGACTCCTCAGGTCGAACAAGAGATCCTCGAAGAGGTGCGCAAGCTCCGCGCGGAACGGCTGCGGCGCGCAGGGCGTTGATGGACGTTTGGGCGCGCCGGCCATTGCGCGTTGTGCTGGATACAAAACGTCGTCGTGGCTGGACTCTTATGGAGAGGGCCGCCTCGGCGCCTGATCGATCTGGCCATCGATGGCGAGGCGCTCCAACTGTTCAGCAGCCCCGTGCTACTCGACGAACTGGCGCAGACACTGGCTTACCCAAAGTTTTCGGGGCGCGTCGCCAGTTTCGGCACCAGCATCGCGGCGCTGGTGGCGCAGTATGCGGCGCTTGTCACCCAGTTGACCCCGGCCGAGGTGCCGCGCTTGGTAGCCAATGATCCTGATGACGATCACGTCATCGCTGCGGCCGTCGCTGCGCGCGCGCAGTTGATCGCAACCGGTGATCGCAGGCATCTGCTGTCGATCGGCAACCACGCGGGCATTGCCATCGTCACGCCGCGAGACATCGTGGATCGGTTGAAGCAATAGGCAAGAACTGACACTGGATTGGGGCGGCAGCCTTTGGGGCTACCAACGGAAGTGGAATGCCTCGTAGTCTTCTTTGCCAAGAAAGGTGTTCTTGAGTCTGGCGACTTGCAGTTCCAGTATTTCCGCTGGCGTCCGCTGCTTCCCGCGACTGCGGGTGGGACGGGCCCACTGCTTGTAAAATGCCGTCACGATCTTGTGACGGCAGCTCGCGCGCAATCGGCCGTCTTGATCCAGTTCCAAGACAAAGCCGCGGCCGAACATCCCGATCACGAGGCGGTCGCCAAATGGAGCGCGAAACTCCTCGATCAGGTCAAAGACCAAGCTGCCCTGATCGCGCTCGGTGCCATGCATGATTCCGAAGTAAGGGTCAAGCCCGGCGCGTATCACGGCACGCCACACTTCGCCGTACAGCAAGCTGTACACGTAGTTGATTGAACTGTTTACGGGGTCTGTCGCATGTCTGGTATGCCGGCCAGGAAAGGACAGTCCTCCTGGGACAAACGTTGCGAAAGCCGCCCAGTACTTGGCTGCCGCACGACCTTCGTGCCCCATGCCCAGAGCCCGGACGCCTTGCGCAGTCGGGTCCAGGCTGGCGAGCGTCGCAGCGATGGCCCGTATTTCGTCAGCGCTACGGGTCAGTTCGCCGTAACCGGCATCGCCAGTCCTCTTTTTGTATTTGCCAAAGTACTTCAAAACCGAGGCCTGATTCGCTACTTTTGCGGCAAGCATCTTGAGCCCAGCCGACAAGATTTCGGGCTCATTGCGACGCAAGACCTGTTGTTGCCTGGCGTGTGATCTCATGCTTTTCACTGGCTGTGCCACCGCAGAAGGTATGCCTATCAACGGCGTGAATACGACCGGGATATCGGCTTCGCAAAGGCGCATCGTGAGATCGGCAGAAATGGCGATTCCCTTTCCTTCGAGATAGACCATCGTCACGTCACAGATCGGCGCCCGAAAGATCTGGCGCTTCCGCTGTCGCACGAGCAGATCGTCACCGCTGACGGTCACGTAGCAGCCGCTGGTCATCACGTGAAGCCGTCCCTCAAGAAGCAGAACGTCAGAGTCGGCGCTGGTTGATCCCGAAGTTTCTGCTCGAGGCTTCAGCGCCGACTGGTGTGGCTCTGACGCCGATCCTGCGTCAGGGGCGATAGAGCTGTCATCTGCCTGCGGAACAGCGTCGAGATAGGCTCCTGGAACCACGTCGATGGCTGCGACTGCGCTGGCGCTCCGCTGCGCCGCCGCCCTCTGCGGCAGCAGCTTTTCGCGCGAGGACCAGATCAATTCCAAGCCTGCGTCGGAAGCAAACCGCCCGCCTTCGAGATTGAGGACCGCTGAGTCCATGGCGGCAAGCTGCTCCTCGATGGCCGGCGCATTGTCGATCAAAAAATAGTTGCGAAAGCCGCGTATCAATGCGTTCATGTGGGTCGCGGTTTGCCATTTTTCCATCGAGCCGCAGTCAGGCGACGCGATGTAGTCAAGGTGCTCGCCTATCGTCTGCACTGTCTTGGCGACCTTGTCGGCTGGTATGCGGGCATGGGTGCGGTCAAGGACGAACCCCAAGAATGTCACTCCCATATCGATATGGCTGTAGTGCGTCTTGGCGGGCTTCAGCTCAAGGCGCAAAACACTGCGCAAGAATTCGCCCATCAACCGCAGGGCAGCCTGCGCCTCGGCGTCGTTGTTGCACAACACAAGGTAGTCGTCAGCGTAGCGGACGAACGTGAATCCGGCGCGTTCGAACTCCTTGTCCATGGGATCGAGATAGATGTTGGCCAGCAACGGAGAAATGGCCTCGCCTTGATGAACGCCCAACTCGGCTGGAATGACGTCCATGAAGTCGATCACATCCGAAGTCAACCACCTCCGGAGCAATTGAATGACATCGTGATCGCCAATCACGTCACCCACCAATCGGAGAAGAATGTCGTGGTCGATGCTGTCAAAGCACTTGCGAATGTCTGCCGTCAATGCAAAGACCTTGCCCGCACGGATGCTTGATCTGGCCAACGCGATGGCGTGTTGAGCACCGCGTCCGGGCCGATAGGCAAAACTGGTCGGGCTGAAGCGGGCGTCGAACAAGGGCTCAATCAACTGCAAGCAGGCGGCCTGCACCACGCGGTCGCGCACGCATGCGATCTTGATCACCCGAAAGTCCCCGTCTGCCTTTGGAATGCGCACAGTTCGCAGCGGGCGGCACCTGTAGCGGCCTTCGCTCAACTCCGCCGCAAGATGCTCGAGCTGCGTGTCTAGCTTGGAGCCGAACTGCTCAATCGTGACCTGGTCACTGCCATGGGATCGCCGGTTGTGCGTCTTGACGCGGAACCAACCCGCGTAGAGCGTCTCTTTCGCACACATGGTGG
Organism: uncultured Rubrivivax sp.; assembly: GCA_964244245.1. GTDB lineage: Bacteria > Pseudomonadota > Gammaproteobacteria > Burkholderiales > Burkholderiaceae_C > Rubrivivax. Next base: position 50,498 of record CAXTHW010000020.1, read on the forward strand.
CGAACAGGTCGGAGTTCTTGGCAACGGGTGCCTCGCCTCGCGCATGCGCCGATGAAAACTGCTTGATAGGTGACTGCTTCAGACACCTGAGGCTTTGCAGGCGCAGGCTCGCCGCGACGCTTTCGGTGGCTTCATGTGGCCGAACGAGAACCGTCACCGCCTTGCCGCTGAGTCCAGAGCGGACCCAGACCTGTCCGGGCTCGAGTTCTTGCACCCGCTTGCGTTCGACGTCCTGAAGCCAATCCGTGTGGTTGGAGTCCGGCAACTGCCCCAGACTTCCAGCGATCCAGCAGTCAGCGCCTGCTTCCAACCAGCGCCGTGCGGCAACAGGCAAGCCTTGCTTGCCAGAGAAGCTGAACAGGCCTACGTGCTTTGCGCCACCTGAAGCTGTCGCCATTGGCAGCGGGCAGTTCGGCGGCAGGCCATAGAGGATGACTGGCGACAACTTTTCGTCGGTTCCATGCCCTCGGGACAGCAGCGCATCCATCAACATCGCGTCCACCATCCACGACACGACTGTGTGCTCCAGGCGCTCGAAATGGCCCGCCGGCATTTCGATCCAAAGGATGCCGCCCCCGGCGAGCGCGCGCGCAACGTCGATGCGGTTGTTGCCTTCAGACAGCGCCCATACCGAAGGGAAACGCAGCATCCAATCGAGCATGGCGACCAACCGCTCCAAGTCCAATTCTTGCCCGCCGTTGCGCCCGACTGACCGCGCCAGTTCAGGTCTTTGCAAGCTGCGCGCCAGGGACGCCAGGCCAACACTTCCATTCTCTGCCAGGCGATAGGCAAGTTCGACTGTCGCATCGATGGCGTGCGAAGCGATCGGCTCGCTCCATGCGCCGACACAAAGATCCAGGAACGCGCGCAGCGCCTGCTTCATTCCGGGCGTCCGCTGGAAGCGAAACAACGCGATCGGGCGGCGGCGGTTGGACAAGTCGCACCAAAGCACCGGGCTTTTGTGCATGTGACCTTTGTTGCGGGGCGTCAAATGCCTCGCCAAGACACCCTGGTAGTCGATGATTCCCAAGGCCTGCCCTGCCAGCTTCGCCCGCAGCAGCCGGCGCAAGGCAAGGTCGGGCGCAGTCGGCGACGGCCCCAAAATCAAAAGTGGGCGAGCGGGCGCAGGCCGGCTCATCACGGAAGGTGGCATGGCATTGCACCGTTTCGCGCAACTTCGTCGGCGCCGCTGATCGCGGGCGCATTGACGGGAGCCACCGCCAAGACTTGCAGGTCCGCCACATCGGTCAGCGTCAGTCCGAGCGAAAGCGGGTCGCCAGATCCGGACGCGGCGGCGCGGATCATGCGAACCACCTCTTCCGGAGAATATTCAAGTGGCTGCAAGCACGCGGCGGCGCATATTGCGACGCGGGTACGGTGGCGGAGCAGGCGCTGGGGATCCAGAAGCCGCAGAACTGCCTGGCCAAGCTTGACTCCGTCGCGAACCGTCTTTTCGTCGAGGTCTTGAATCGCTGAACCGTGCACAGGATGTGAGCGCAAGCTCCTATCGAGCACAGCCTGAACACCGGCGCGGTGTGCCGGCCACGATTGAAACAATTCGATCTCCGGAAAGCCTTGCGCCATGGCCACTGCGACTGCCTGGCAGACAAGACGATGGTGCTTTCGGCGTTGAGCGGACCGCGGCCCTGCGCCTCGACGTGTAGCAAGGTCTTCATCGTCCAGCGGACCGAATTGCGCAATGACGCGCTGCAGGCTGGTCATGCGCTCGTTGAGAAGCGCCAGAAGTTCTCGCGCTTCACGACGGTTGAGCACGAACGCCTGGTCCATGCTCAACCCAACACCCGTCAGAAAGCAATGCACCATGAATGTCGCTCCTTGACCCGGACGCGGGCTTTGCCCGGCTCCGTGGCACAAGCGCCGGATCGCAAGGAGATTGCACTGCCATTCCGTGGAGCTTTACAAGGGCGTCGGGCGCACGGCTTGGTGCTGGTGAACTCTGCGTTGGCGCTGGATTGGCGCTACCGCCAGACCGTTCACTGGTATAGAGTTGTGTCCAAAGGTCGCAGCGGCAGCTACGCAGGGCAAACGGTCGGTTCCCCCTGCCGCTGGCGCGCTGGGCAGAAGAGGGAGCAGTTGATGGGTATGGCTGCGCCGTTCAACGTCGATGCGGCGACCGTTGCAGAACATGAGCTTGCGCAGTTGCCTCCGCATGGCGGCTCGGCGGTGACCACTTTTTGCGGAGTGGACGCGGCCGCCACAGACTGGGAGGAGCGCGCGGTCTGCATTCTGCGAGCGCGCAAAGGTTTCGGTAAGAGTCACCTGCTGAAGGTTCGCAGCTTGAACCACCGCAACAGCGCAGCAGCGAACCGAACCTTGTTCTATCCCCAGGGGTCCGGCAGGCAGCGCACGCTGGTTGATGCGTTGAGCGACTTGCACGTCGTGGTGCCGCGGTGGCTGCAGGGACGCGACGCAGCAACGCCCTGGCTTCACGTCTGGCAGCTCTCCATCCTCGGCTTGCTCGTGTGGATCACGGAAGCCCGTGCACCCTCGCCGCGGGGGTACTCTGAATGGTTTGGCAGCCTTGAAGCGCTGGACCAAGTTCATCGGGAACACCGACCAACTGCGCAAGATGGTGACCAGCCCAGTGTGATGCTCACCATGTTCATGGCACGCATCCTCGAGCGACTTCCCGCCGACGACTACGTGCTTGGCAGCAACCAATTGAAGCAAGCACTTTCCTACGCTTCAAGCGATTGGGCGGTGGCCTTGGGTTCGCGTTTGAAGCAGTCGGGCCGGCAGCGCATTGCGGTGTACCTGGACGCACCTGACGAACTGGTGGAACTGGACCCTCCGAGTCTGTGGCGCAATGTTCAGCAAGGTCTGGTGCTAGCAATCTGGAAGTTTTCCAAGAGCAGCAACTTCAGCCAGATGTTGAACATCTATGCAACCGTTCGCAGCGAGGCTTTCGGCTCCGAACATGATCACGCGGACATGGCGCTGGCGATGGGCTTGGTGATGCCGCTCCAATACGACGCCGGCGCCCTCAAGGCCATGCTCTGCGACCGTATTCGCAAAGCCCACCCTGGAAGGCTGACGTCACCGCTCACCGAAGGTGTTGATCCCGTGCACTCCTTGTGTGGTCTGAGCGAGGTAACCCATGAGGACCGCGACCAAGTCCGCGGAGGGCGCTATACCGAGGACGTCTTCAAGTCGATATTGCGACATACACGCATGGTCCCCCGAGAGGTGATCGCCATTGCGGGCGCCATCTATGAAATGGCGGGCGTTCGCAGCTTCGATACGGTGAGCCGCACAGTCAACGCGGAGGCCAGCAAGAACATCCGGTGGGCGATTCAGCACTCGTTTCTTGGGTGGAACGATGCGCTGCACCGTCGCTTTGCCGCAGCACTGCGGAGCGAAGTCGTTGACGGCAAGACGATGGCGACAGTGGCGGCGCAATTCAATGAAGAAGGCCCGAGAATCATCAAGTTTTTCGTTCGGCACGGCCTTTTGGGTACTTCTGAGCAGGTGCCGCAACGGCATCGTCATTACTATCGGCAAAGGTTTGCCTTCGACGAAGTACACGGCCACGACGACTCTGTTTCGGTCAATAACGACTTCTTCTTCCTTCACCCTGCATTCAAAGAATGGATTCGAACGCAGCCAGAGCAGATGAATACTCCCTTCGGACGTCTGAACGTCGGTGCCGTAGGTGACTTGGAGCCTTTTGAATCGCAGCAACCGCTTTTGAGGCTCTGCCTGCGCGATGGCAAGACATTCATTCTGTTGCGGAATCATCGGAGAATGTCGGTCTTGGAAAAGGGAGCGGTATCGGACCCACTGCGCTTTTTGTTCGTGCTGCTTTGGGCGCACAAGTCGCAGAAGGCGACACGTATCGATATCGTCGAACTCAAAAGGACATGGACCCAGTTGAGGAGCATCGAAGCGCTCAAGGGAATTCTTCAGTTCGAACTTCCGCACCAACTGGACAATCTCACGGACAAAATCCGGGACTTTCAGAAAAAGATCAACGCGGACGCCGATATCAGAGCGTTGAGTTATTTCTCGCCTGGGCAACCAGGCAATCGCCGGGCAAATCGACCGGGTAAAGTTAAGTCTAGGAGCAGGCCCGCTCCGTTCTTATCCGTCAGCGCCAGGAGTGCGCTTGGAGCCGGCATCGAGATGTGGTTCCCAAACTTGTCGTTAGACGACTTCGATGCCGAAGATTCGCTTCTCGCGGTCATTGCTTCTAAAACAAAACCAGATCGGTTTGGTTCGTCATTGGGGGTGTCGCATTGACACGCAACAAGATTGATTATGTAAACCCTTGATTTTTCTAGCAAATTCCGTTCAATTAAAATGACCTTTTGGCTCGGAAATGCGCTGAATCAAGAGGTTAGAGCTACCGCGGCGATGCGTCGAAATGTCGTTTTCGACCTCACCCGAGCCGGCGCGCTCGACGCGCTTGCAAACGGTTGTCAGCGTTCATGTTTTTTTGGCCAGCACGCCAGGGCATCGGCTTGTCTCTCGAAACACGCTGACGAAATTCGATCCCAACGCAGTTGCCCATGCATTATCGGCGTCTGCGCCGGGGACACTTGTCGAGTGCGCGCCGCCCAGAGGACGGTCAAAATGAGGTTCGTTCAGCGCGCTGTCAGCCAAACTACGCCGCTCTCGCGCTAGAACCGTTGCGCCAGACCCGCTGCATCACACCTGTTGCATCAGTGGTCTCCAACTACAATCTCCTTTTCCCTGACTCGCTACGCCATGCCCCTGTTCTGGAAGCCCTACAAGTCCGACATCACCCAGTTCATCGAGGACCTGAAGGCGAAGAAGCCGACCCTCGAGGCCGAGCAGCGGGCCGGGCGCGGCCTGTTGTGGGACCGCGCACTCGACCGCAACGCACTGGCCGACTGGCGTGACGCCAAGGTGGCGCAGCAGCCCTACGTCTATCAGACCCAGATGACCCAGGCCACCCAGACGAAGCCGGACTGACCGCGTTGGAGCTGGCCTTGCCGGACGCCACGCCCGAAGGCGCCGCGCCGCCGCAGCCGATGGTGGTGGACCAGGTGGCGGTGGCGCGCCTGTACGGCGAGCCGCTGTTTCGCATGCCGCAGGACTTGTACATCCCGCCGGATGCGCTGGAGGTGTTTCTCGAAGCCTTCGAAGGCCCGCTGGACCTGCTGCTGTACCTGATCCGCCGGCAGAACTTCAACATTCTCGACATTCCGCTGGCCGACGTGACGCGCCAGTACCTGGGCTACATCGACCAGCTCCGCCGGCGCAACCTGGAGCTGGCAGGCGAATACCTGTTGATGGCCGCGATGCTGATCGAGATCAAGTCCCGCATGCTGCTGCCGCCCAAGAAGACGGCCGACGGCGCGGTGCTGGAAGACCCGCGCGCCGAACTCGTGCGCCGGCTCATCGAGTACGAGCAGATCAAGCTGGGCGCGGCCAGGCTGGACGCGCTGCCGCTGCTGGGCCGTGACGTGCTGCGCGTTCAGGTGACCATCGAGCAAAGCCTGGAGCCGCGCTTCCCCGAGGTGCACCCGTCCGACCTGCGCCAGGCCTGGGCCGAGATCCTGCAACGCGCCAGGCTCAACCAGCACCACACCATCTCGCGCGAGCAGCTCTCGGTGCGCGAGCACATGAGCATCGTGCTGCGCAAGCTGCAGGGCCGGCGCTTCGTCGAGTTCCACGATCTCTTCGAAGCCAGCCGCGGCACGCCGGTGCTGGTGGTGACCTTCATCGCGATGCTCGAACTCTCGCGCGAGCGGCTGCTTGAAGTGACGCAGGCCGAGGCCTTTGCGCCCATCTACGTGCGCCTGGCCTACGAGCCGAGCTAAACCGCGTCAGCGCATGCCGAGCTTGAACGCGATCATCGCGCGCAGCTTGTTCGGCAGCACGGGCTTGATCAGCAGGTGGTAGTCATGCGTCACGGCCTCGTCTTCGTGGCCGCCCAGGCTGCTGCCGGTGATGACGATGGCAGGCAGCCGGCGCCCGGGCCACTGCGCGCGCGCGGCCACCAGCGCGTCGATGCCGGTGGTGCCTTGCGGCAGCCGGTAGTCCACCAGCAGCAGATCGGGCGCCTCGGCGCTGCGTGAAGCCAGCCAGCCGCGCAGGCCCTCCACCGTCTCGAACGAGGTCACACGGGCGCCCCAGGCCTGAAGCAGCACCACCAGCCCTTCGCGCACGGCGGCTTCGTCTTCCACCACCACGATGCCGCGGCCTTCGAGCGTCAGGCCGAGTGGCGCCTTGCTGCTGCCGGGCAGCACGCCCATGCTGCGCGGCGCCTTGCCCACCGGCACTTCGAGCGAAAACACCGTGCCGCGGCCGACGCGCGAACGCACATGGATGGGCGTGTCCATCAGCTCCGACAGGCGCTTGACGATGGCCAGCCCCAGGCCCAGCCCCTTGCGGTGGTGCGCCTCCAGCGGCCGGTTGCCCTGCACCTGGTAGAACTCTTCGAAGATGCGCGGCAGCGTGCTGTCAGAGATGCCGATGCCGGTGTCCCACACCTGAAGCAGCAGCCTGCCCTCGCGCGGCCGGCAACTGACGATGACGCCGCCATCGTCGGTGTAGCGGATGGCGTTGCTGACCAGGTTGCGCAGGATGCGCTCCACCAGCACCGGGTCGGCCTGCGCGACATGCTGCTCGCCGTGGAAAGACAGCACCAGCCCTTTCTCGAAAGCAATCGGCTCGAAGTGCAGCCGCAGCCGGCCGAACAGGTCACGCATGCGCACCGGCGCGGGGTTGACCTCGACGCCGCCGGTGTCGATGCGGGTGATGTCGAGCAGCTCGCTGAACAGCCCTTCCAGCGCATCGACCGACTCGTTGATGCTGTTCACCAGCGACGCCACTTCGGGGTCGTGGCTGCGCTGGCGCAGCGCTTCGGCGAACAAGCCCATCGCGTGCAGCGGCTGGCGCAGGTCATGGCTGGCGGCGGCGAAGAACTGCGTCTTCGCGCGGCTGGCGGCCTCGGCGGCACGGCGCGCGTTCTCTGCCACCACGGTTTCTTCACGCAGGCGGCCGGCCAGCTCGTCGGTGCGGGCCTTCAGCGTGATGGCTTGGCCCAGCGCGCTGGCGTAGGTGCGCGCCATCAGCACGGTGATGCAGAAGAGCAGCGTCAGGATGCCGGCAAGCTGCAGATGCCAGGGCTGGCTGGTGTCGCTGGCGATGCGCACGATGGTGGGCGTGAGCACGAGGCTCAGGAACACCAGGAACACGCGCGCCTGGGTGGCCAGCAACTGCACCGAGCCCAGGCAGTAGGAATAGACGATGAGGATCAGCGCGATCTGGTGGTACGGCGTACCGATGCCCCAGAACAGCCACACCGCCAGCCCCCACATGCCGCCTTGCAGCAGCACCAGCGCCTTCCAACTCGTGCGCCAGGCGCGCAGCGTGGCATCGTCGGCCTGCGGCTGGCGCCGGTAGCGCAGGTAGTGCAGCAGCCGCAGCACCCACAGCAGTGCGCCGCTGGCCAGCCAGCCCACCATCGCCGGCAGCGGCGCCAGCGGCAGAAAGCTGGCAGCCATCAGCAACATGCCGATCAGGTTGCCGGTCAGCGATGCCGGCGTCTGCACGTACAGCGCGCGGATGTGGTCCACCTCGCTGCCGCTGCGGCGGCGCGGCGCAGCGGCCGGCGCCGGTGCTGCGCCCGCCATCTCGGCGTCGGCCAGCGCGGCGCTCACCGGCCTGGACCGGGGCTGGAGCCGGGGCGCTGCCCAGCGAGACTCATCGCCGGTGCGCCATGAAGCCGCCCTGCCCTTGCGTCATCTGGCTGACGGCCAGCACCGCCTGCGTGCGCGAGCTGACGCCGAGCGCGCGCAGCACCGCGGCCACATGGTCTTTCACCGTCTCGACCGACAGGTTCAGCTCGCGTGCGATCAGCTTGTTGGGCAGGCCCTTGAGAAGCAGCGCCAGCACCTCGCTCTGGCGCGGCGTCAGCCCCACCTTGGCCAGCGGCGACACCTCCTGGTGCGGCTCGGGCCGAGCGCGCTCACCCAGCGGTGCGGCGCCATGCCCGTCCTGTGCCGGCCGCATCACCGCCGGCACCGTGTCACCGGCCGGCAGCGGCGCGCGGAATTCCAGCCCCAGCATGTTGGGCGGCACGTAGAGCGCACCCGACATCACCATGCGCAGCGCATCGGAGAGCGCTGCGTTGGACGTGCGCTTGGGCACGAAGCCCATCGCGCCCAGGTCGATGGCGCGGATCACGTCGCTGGCGCGGTCGCTCGCCGACACCACCACCACCGGCAGCGCCGGATAGGTGTTGCGGAACTCGGCCAGCACCTCGAAGCCATCGACGTCGCCCAGCGCCAGATCGAGCAGCACCAGGTCGTAGTCGGCATCGGTCTGGAGCGTGGCGCGCGCGGCGTCCGCGTTGTCCACGCCGAACACCGTGACATCGTCGCCCAGCCCCTGGATGACCGACTGCAGCGCGGCCAGGATCAACGGATGGTCATCGACCAGCAAAACCTTCATGCAGCCTCCGCGGCGCTGGGACCCGGGCCATTCTGGCGCTGCCGCCCGGCGCGGCCGGCTCCCTCTTTAGGGGGTGGCCTCTCAGACGAAACGCCGTGAGACCGACTGGGCCACGCAGGCCGGCTTGTCGGCGCCTGCGATCTCCATCGTCACCTCCACCGTGAGCTGCGCGCCGCCGTCCAGCGGCTCATAGGACAGCAGCTTGAAGTGGCCGCGCAGCCGGCTGCCCACGCGCACGGGGTTCGGGAAGCGCACCCGGTTCAGCCCGTAGTTGACGCCCATGCGCACGTCGTCGATGTCGAAGGCGGTGGCCGACATCAGCGGCAGCAGGCTGAGCGTGAGAAAGCCGTGCGCGATGGGCGCGCCGAAGGGGCCGGCGGCGGCGCGCACGGCATCGACGTGGATCCATTGCTGGTCGCCGGTGGCGTCGGCGAACTGGTCGATGCGGCTCTGCTCGACGTCGATCCACTCGCTGGTGCCGACGTCCTTGCCAACCTCGGCCTGAAGGTCTTGCAGATGGGCGAAATGCTTCATGGGCTTCCTTCTGCGATCCACTGTTGAAGAGGCGCCCATTGTGCGAGGTCACGCTCCACGCGGCTGGCCGCCACGTCCCAGAGCGTGAGCCCGCGCGCCGCCAGGTGCACGTAGTTCTGCGTGTCACGCAGCCAGCCCACCACCGGCACCGGCACCGTCGCCAGGTACTGGTGAAGCTGTTCGTTGGCGATGGTGTGCTCGCGCACCCGCATGCCCACCAGGCCGATGGCAAGGCCGCTGCCGCGGCGGTGGCTGCGCAGCGCCTGCACGAAGGCGTGGGTGGCCTGGATGTCGAACAGGCTGGGCTGCAACGGGATCAGCATGCGGTCTGCGATGCGCAGCACGGCGTCCAGCCGCTTGCCGTGCAGGCCGGCCGCGGTGTCAAGCACCACGTGGCTGGTGCCCTTGGGCGGGCGCACGATGCCGTCACCGGCCACGTCCCAGGGCTTGATGAGCGGCAGCGTGGCCGGCCGCAGCGCCAGCCATTGGCGTGACGATTGCTGGCGGTCCACGTCGCCCAGCATCACCGCGTGCCCTGCTGCGGCCAGGCAACCTGCCAGATTGGTGGCCAGCGTGCTCTTGCCGACGCCTCCCTTGGGGTTGGCGATCACGATGACGGGCATCCGTGCTCCTGCCAGATCTTGTTTCAGGCTATGGTAGCGGACAAACAACCGCCCTTTTCCCGCTTGCCGATGGCCGAGATCGTCGTCCTTGCCGCCCACCCGAACCTGGAGCACTCGCGCGTCACCCATGCGCTGTTGCGCGCCGTGGCGCCGCTGGACGCGGCGCGGCTGGAGCTGCGCGACATCTACCGCCTGTACCCCGATTACCTCATCGACATCGAGGCCGAACAGGCAGCGCTGGCGGCGGCGCGGCTGGTGGTGTGGCTGCATCCTATCCACTGGTATTCGATGCCGCCGCTGATGAAGCTCTGGCTGGACGAGGTCTTCGCCTTCGGCTGGGCCTACGGGCCCGGCGGCCACGCGCTGCGCGGCAAGGACCTCTGGCTGGCCAGCTCCACCGGCGGCGCCGAAGACGCCTACCGGCCGAACGGCCACAACCGCTACTTCTTCGAGAACTTTTTGCACCCCTACGAGCAGACCGCGGCGCTCACTGGCATGCGCTGGCTGCCGCCGCTGACGCTGCACGGCGCGCACCGCATACCAGAGGCCACCTTGCAGGCGCATGCCGCGGTCTTCGCGCAGCGGCTCGCCAGCTATCCCGATTGGCCCGAGCTGGCCGATCTGGACGTGCAGGCTGAATGTGCCGTGCCGGCAGACGCCCGCCCCGTGGAAGTGGACTAGCGGTGGAACACGGCACGCCCTGGCTGCTGGCCAGCCTGGTGTATCTGGGCGCCGCGGTGCTGGCGGTGCCGGTGGCGCGGCTGCTGGGGCTGGGGTCGATCATCGGCTACCTGGCCGCCGGCATCGTGATCGGCCCTTGGGGACTGAAGTTCGTCACCGACCCCGCCACGATGCTGGAGTTCGCCGAATTCGGCGTGGTGCTGATGCTCTTTCTGGTCGGGCTGGAACTCGAGCCGCGCCGGCTGTGGAGCCTGCGGCGGCCGATCTTCGGCTGGGGCAGCGTGCAGCTCTTCGGCTCGGCCGCGCTGATGGTGGCGGTGGCGATGCTGGCCGGCGTCGAATGGCGGCTGGCGCTGGCCGCCGGGCTGGGCCTGGGCATGTCGTCCACCGCCATCGGCCTGGGCGTGCTGAACGAGCGCAATCTGATGGCCACGTCGGCCGGCCAGAGCGTGCTCAGCGTGGCGCTGTTGCAGGACATCGCGGCCATTCCCATCCTGGCCATCGTGCCGCTGCTGGCGGTGCAGGGCGCGGCTGCGCAAGAGGCCGGCAGCGGCTGGGTTGCCGCGGCCAAGGCCTTCGGCGTGATCGCCGCCATCGTCTTCGGCGGCCGGCTGCTGCTGCGCCCGGCGCTGCGCTGGATCGCCCGCAGCGAGACGCCGGAGATCTTCACCGCCGCTGCGCTGCTGCTGGTGGTGGCCACCGCGGCGCTGATGCAGAGCGTGGGCTTGTCGATGGCGCTTGGCGCCTTCCTGGCCGGCGTGCTGCTGGCCGAAAGCGAATACCGGCGCGAGCTGGAAACCGACCTCGAACCGTTCAAGGGCCTGCTGCTCGGCCTGTTCTTCATCGCCGTCGGCATGAGCATCGACTTTGCGGTGGTGCTGGCCCGCCCGGCGCTGGTGGCCGCCGTGGTGCTGGGCTTCCTGCTGGTGAAGACCGTGGTGCTGTGGGCGATGACGCGGCTGATGCCGGTGCCGCTGGGCGAGCGGCCGGTGTTCGTGATCCTGCTGGCGCAAGGCGGCGAGTTCGGCTTCGTGGTGTTCCAGACGGCGCTCGGTGCCGGCGTCATCGGCGCCGAGGCGTCGTCGCTGCTGGTGGCCGCGGTGGCCTTGTCGATGCTGCTGACGCCGCTGCTGCTGGTGCTGGCCGACCGCTGGTGGGCCGCCCACCTGCTGCGCCATGGCAGCAAGAAGACGCTGGCCGAGATCAGCGACGAGCAGCACGCGCCCATCATCATTGCCGGCTTCGGCCGCTACGGGCAGATCGTCGGCCGGCTGATCAACGCCAACGGCTTGTCCGCCACGGTGCTGGACCACAGTGTGGATGCCATCGAAAGCCTGCGCCGCTTCGGCTGGCCGGCCTTTTATGGCGACGCCACCCGGCTGGACCTGCTCCGCGTGGCCGGCGCGGCCAAGGCGCGCGTCTTCGTGCTGGCCATCGACGACGTGGAGCAGAGCGTCAAGGTGGCCCGGCTGGTGAAAGAGCATTTCCCCAACCTGACCATCGTGGCCCGCGCGCGCAACGTCGGCCATTACTACCAGTTGCGTGACCTGGGCATCACGCTGATCGAGCGCGAGACCTTCGATTCAGCACTGATGAGCGCGCGCAGCGTGCTCGAAACCATGGGCTGGGAGCCGCATGCGGCGCGCACCAAGGCGCTGCGCTTTCGCGCCTTCAACATCGCCAACGTGGAGCAGATGGCGCCGCACTTCGCCGACGAGAACAAGCTCATCGCGCTGGCCAAGCAGGGCCGCGCGCAACTTGAGGAACTGTGGGCACGCGAACGGGCACAGAACGCCGCCGTGGCCGCCCGCGCCGGCTGGCAGGCGCCCGGCACCGAGCGCGCGGCCGAGGGCGACGGCGACTGAAACGCAGGCGCCTCAGGCCAGCGCGCAGGCCTCGTCGAAAGCCAGCCGCGGGCTGCGTGCAAACACCTTGGCCGGGTCGCCATGGCCCAGCGTGCAGATGAAGTTGGTCTTCACCGCGCTGCCGGCCCAGAAGTCGGCATCCACCTTGGCGGCGTTGAAGCCGCTCATCGGCCCGGTGCCCAGGCCCAGCGCACGCGCCGCGATGATCAGGTAGGCGCCTTGCAGCGACGAATTGCGGAATGCAGTGGCGTCGATCATCGGCTGGTTGCCGACGAACCAGCTTCGCGCGTCTGCGTGCGGAAAGAGCTGCGGCAGCTTCTCGTAGAACAGCATGTCCATGCCGATGATCACCGTCACCGGCGCCTGCTGCACCTTGGCGACGTTGTTCGGGCCCACGCCGGCCGCCAGCTTGGCCTTGCCTTCGGGCGTGCGCACGAAGATGAAGCGCGCCGGGCTGCAGTTGGCCGAGGTCGGGCCCCACTTCAGCAGGTCGTAGAGCTGCTTGAGCGTCGCGTCGGGCACCGGGGTGTCGAGGTAGCCGTTCTGCGTGCGGGCTTCGGTGAACAACTGTTCGGTGCTGAGGTTCATGGGCGTGTGGGCAAGCGGGAGGAAGGACAATTCTCCGATGTTCCAGCCTTCACAGTCCGACGTGCGGCGCTTCTTCTGCGCCGCCCATGCCAGGCAGCGCCTGGGCCTGCCGCAGGACGCGATGGATGCCATCGCCGGCCGCTGGACGGCAGAGCATCCCGAGTACCACGCCGACCTGGCCGACGAAGCCGCCGCACTGGCTGCCATCTACACGGTGGAAGAAGGCCGCACCAACCCTTTCCTGCACCTGTCGATGCACCTCACGATCGAAGAGCAGTGCAGCATCGACCAGCCCACCGGCATCCGCCAGGCGGTGGCGCTGCTGGCCGCAAAGCGCAACTCGTTGCACGCCGCCCACCACGAGGTGATGGAGTGCCTGGGCGAGATGGTCTGGGCCAGCCAGCGCAGCGGGCTGCCGCCCGACGGGCAGGCCTACATCGAGGCGGTGCGGCGGCGGGCGATGGCTTAGGTCGGCCATGCCGATGCCATCGATGAACTGAATTCGTTGCGGCGCTGCGTTGCTTGTGCTCAAATGGTGCGTAAATGGTGCGCACCCAACATGGCTCTTGACATGACAGAGACAGCAGTCCTCGACTGGCCAGTGATTGGACCAACCTATCAGCATTTTCTGGAGTTCCTCAAAGAGCCAGACACACCGGAGCCGGTGCTTTCCCCCAAGCGTTTCAGCCAGGCGCTGCACATGGACTTGCAGACCTTGGCGGAGCAGGCGCATGTGCATCGGAACACCATCAGTCGCGCGCCCGGCTCTCGGGGGGTCCAGGACTTCCTGCGTGAAGCGCTTCGCGTCATCAAGGCCGCGACCGATCTGAACGGCGATCTGAACACGGCGCTCTTCTGGTACCGCAACGAGCCACTTTCGGTGTTCGGGTACCGGACGGCCGAGCGGCTTGTTTCGGAAGGGCGAACCGATGACCTGCTGCGCTCGATGGCTTCTGTCGAGGCTGGCGCAGCAGGATGATCCTGACCGGCATAGGCCCGGTCACTGCCTACCGCATGCATACCCCGCGGTGGGCCACGGCGCCCACCAGTCGCGCAGGTGCCGCCGCACACGGCGGGCGGGCGAACCGACCCGGCACTCCCGCCCTTTACCTTGCTATGGAGCCCGAGACCGCCGTTCGCGAGTACCAGCAGTTGTCGCCGCTGATGCCACCGGGCACGCTTGTGAGCTATACGGTCCGCCTGGTTACAGTGGTCAATTTCCGCGACGGGTACGACCCCACCCGATGGCCAGCCCTTTGGGAGGATTTCCATTGCGACTGGCGCGAGTTGTGGTTCAACCAGCGCGTCGAGCCGCCAAGCTGGGTGCTGGCGGACGAAGCGCTTGCCACCGGGGCCAAGGGCATCCTGTTCGGATCCAGACTTGCGTCGGGAGGAACCAACCTCGTGGTTTTCAACGAGACGCTCGGCACCGAGGACACCCTACAGGTCCACGACCCGGCTGGGGCGCTGCCCAGAAACCAGGACTCCTGGCGCTGAGCCAGCCTGCGGTGGTGCCGGGTTTCGGCACCCCGTCAGTCGAGCCTGCCGACCTACTTGCTGATCGTCACCCAAGGCACTTCCAGCCAGTTGTCCGGCCGGTGAACCACGGTCACGTTGCTGCGCGCGGCCCAGGGGATCACCTGGCGGTGCAGCGGAATGATGGCCACTGCTTCCTTGAACTCGGTCAGCGCGGCCTTCACCAGCGCCTCGCGCTTCTTCGGATCGGCCTCGGTGCTGGACTGCACGGCCAGCGCGTCGGCCTTGTCGTTCTTCGCGTGGCCGTAGTTGAACAGGCCGATGCCCTTTTCACCCAGGTTGTTGCGCAGCACCGGCGTGAAGGTGGTCTCGGCGTCGGTCACCGCGCCGCCCCAGCCCAGCATGTACATGCTGAGGTCGTACTTCTCCATCTTCGGGAAGTAGGTGGCGCGCGGCATTGCGCTGACCTTCACCTTCACCTTGATCTGCGCCCACATGCCGGCCAGCGCGATGCAGATTTCCTCGTCGTTGATGTAGCGGTTGTTCGGGCAGTCGAGGGTGACCTCGAAGCCGTCGGCATAGCCGGCGTCGGCCATCAGCTTGCGCGCAGCGGCCAGGTCGAAAGGCAGGCGCTTTTCGATCTGCGGGTCGTTGTAGGAGCCCAGCGGCGACGGCGTCAGCCCGCCGGTGGGCGCGCTCTGGCCGTTCATCAGCTTGGTCTTCATCGTCTCGATGTCGATGGCCTGGTACAGCGCCTTGCGCACGCGCAAGTCCTTGAACGGGTTCTTGCCCTTCACGTTGCTGTAGAGCAGCTCGTCGCGGCCCTGGTCCATGCCGATGAAGACGATACGGTTCTCGGGCCCGTCGATGATCTTGACCCCGGGCGTGTTGCGCAGGCGCACGATGTCGCGCGGCGCGGGGTCGAGCACGAAGTCGATCTCGCCTGACACCAGTGCGGCCAGCCGCGTGGCGTCGTTGCTGATCTGGGTATAGACGATCTCCTGCACGTTGCCTTCGAACTTGCCCCACCAGTTCGGGTTGCGCTTATAGACCGTCTTGATGCCGGGCGCGCGGCTCACCAGCATGAAGGGGCCGGTGCCGTTGGTGTTGAACGAGGCGTAGCTTTCTTCCTTGTTCTTGAAGTCCAGCGGCTTGGTCACCTTGTACTTCTCGGACCATGCCTTGCTCATGATCCACAGCGCATCCATGTGCTGCAGAAAGATCGGGTTGACCTGCGGCAGGTCGAACTGCACGGTGAGATCGTCGATCTTCTTCGGCGTGCCCACCGCCAGCGCGTAGTTGTTGACCTGCGAGGTCGGCTGCTGTGCGCGCTGTATCGAATAGACCACGTCGTCTGCGGTCAGCGGCGTGCCGTCGTGGAACTTGACGCCAGGCCGCAGCTTGAAGCGCCAGACCAGCGGCGACGGCTGCTCCCAGGAGCTGGCCAGGCCCGGCACGATGTTGAGCTGCTTGTCGCGGCTGACCAGCTTCTCATAGACCTGGCCGTTCATCATGTTCGTCATGGACTCGTTCTGCGAGTGCGGGTCCATGGTTTGCGGGTCGCCCTGGCTGGCCCAGCGCAGGGTTTGCGCCTGTGCACCGGCGGTGGCCAGCGCGGCCAGCAAAGCGGCGGTCGTGATCAACAGTTTCATCGGGGCTCCTGCCTCTCGGCGCTTGCAAAAGCGCCAAGTTTAGGCGGTGCCGCGCCAGCGTCTTGCCTTGTGTGTCTAGCGCGAGGCGCGGCGCACTGCGGGGTCGAGCCAGAGATCGTCGAGCTGCTTGAAGGACCAGGCGGTGGGCGACTCGCGGCCGACGATGCGGTCTGGCGCGTTGCCTGCGGCCATGTCCAGCCGCACCGGCACGATGGGCATGTTGGACTTGGTGGAGAAGAACACCTTGAGCGCCGGCGCCGCCGGCTTGTTGGGGTTCTGCTCCACCACCACCGCCAGCCGGCCCGACTCCATGCGCACCAGCGAGCCGGTGGGGTAGATCCCGATGCTGGCGACGAAGCTGCCGAACACGCGCGGGTCGAAATGCCCTTTCCACGACGCCATGCGGGCCACCGACTCGGCCGGGTCCCAGCCGGCCTTGTACGGCCGGTTCGAGGTGATGGCGTCGTACACGTCGCAGACGGCGCCCATGCGCGCCAACAGCGAGATCTGCTCGCCGCGCTGCTTGTGCGGGTAGCCGCTGCCGTCGAGCTTCTCGTGGTGGTGCAGGCAGACCTCCTGCGCGGCTTCGCCGACACCGCTGCTGTCCAGCAGGATCGCGTGGCCACGCTCGGGGTGGGTGCGGATGACCGCGAACTCGTCGTCCGTCAGCTTGCCCGGCTTTTGGAGGATGGCCGCCGGCATCAGCGCCTTGCCCAGGTCGTGCAGCAACCCGGCCTGCCCGGCCTCGCGGCAGTCGCCGTCGCCCTGGCCGAGTTGGCGCGCCAGCGACACCATCAACGCGCAGACCGCCACCGAATGCATGTAGCTGTAGTCGTCGTGCGTCTTCAGCCGCGCCAGGCTCAGCACGGCAGCCGGATTGCGGAACACCGAATTGGAAATCTCTTCGACCAGCGGGCGGCATTGCTCTGCGTCCAGCGCCTTGCCCAGCCGCGCGTCGTTGAACATGGAGTGCACGGCCTGGCGGGCGCGCTTGCAGATGGCGGCGGCCTGCTGCAGTTCGTCGGCCATGCTGCTGGGCTCGCGCGAGGCGCGTGCCGGCACCGGGCTGGGTGCGATGCTGGGCACGGGCGGTGGCGCGCCTTGGGGCGCGGGCAGCGGGTCGGCAATGGCCACGTCCAGGCCCTTGGACGCGTCGATCCAGCATTCGCGCACACCGCTGGCCAGCACCTTGACGAGGTCGGCCTTGTCTTCGACGACGAAGCGGGTTCGCCAGAATGGGTGGTTGATCCAGGCGCCTTCGAAGGCGTGCAGATGCATGCCCAGCCGGAGCTGTTCGACCTCGATCTTCTTGAGCATGACAGCGGCCCGGCGGCGTGCAAGGTGCGGCGCCCCCTGCTCCGCACACCTGCCTTCTTCGGCCCTCGCCTTTGCAACTTGAATCACAGCGCTCGCGGCGCCATCACAAATGGCGGCGGCCGTGCACAGTTGGCTCGCGCTGCGCCAGAGACCCGGTGAACGGCCCCTGCGTCTGAAAGCCTGAACGCCTGAACGGCCTAGCGGAAGCGTGACTCCGGCACGGTGCGCACGTCGCCTTGCAGGCTGCCCAGATAGTCGGCGATCTGCTTGAGTTCGCTGTGCTTGAACTGCTTGACCTGGCCGCTCATCACCGCGTTGGCGCGGCCCACCTGCGGGTTGCCCTCGGTGCCGTAGGCCTTGAGCGCGACGTAGAGGTAGTCTGCGTACTGGCCGGCCAGCTTGGGGTAGGCGTCGGTCAGCGGCTTGTTGAAGTTGGCGCCGTGGCAGGAGGCGCAGGCGCCCTTGGCCAGCAGCGCAGCCACTTCGGCCGGCGGGGCGGCCGGCGCGGCGTCTGCCACCGTCTTGACCGAGGACGCACCGTGGCCCGCGTAGAAGGCGGCCAGATCGGCCATGTCCTGGTCCGACAGCGAGCCGGCGATGGCCCGCATGGTGGGGTGCTTGCGTTCGCCCTTCCTGTACGCCGTGAGCGCGGCGACGATGTAGGGCGCGTTCTGGCCCGAAATCTTGGGCACCTTGTGCACCTGCGGGAAGCTGGCCTGGTAGCCCGGGATGCCGTGGCAGCCGATGCACATGGCGGCCTTGGCCTGGCCGGCAGACGCACCGCCGGCAGACGCTGCGGCCGTCTGTGCTGCGGCAGGCGAGGCCACTGCCAAGGCCGCCACGGCAGCAAACACGCAAGAAGCCAGGGAAAGCGCTTTGGTCATCATCGCAGGAGGAGAAAAGACGGTCGATTATAGGGCGCCCTTATACTGGCCCGGCCCCTTCCAGCCCTCTGTCCAGGCAGCCACGCGCAATGAAATTCCAGGGTTCCGACACCTACGTCGCCACACAGGACCTGATGCTCGCGGTGAACGCGGCGGCCACCCTGAAGCGGCCTTTGCTCGTCAAGGGCGAGCCCGGCACCGGCAAGACGATGCTGGCAGAAGAGGTGGCCACGGCGCTCAAGATGCCGCTGCTGCAATGGCACATCAAGAGCACCACCAAGGCGCAGCAGGGCCTCTACGAATACGACGCGGTGAGCCGCCTGCGCGACAGCCAGTTGGCCGGCACGGACAACACCGAGCGTGTGAAGGACATCCGCAACTACATCGTCAAGGGCGTGCTGTGGCAGGCCTTCACGGCAGAGCAGCCTGTGGTGCTGCTCATCGACGAGATCGACAAGGCCGACATCGAGTTCCCGAACGACCTGCTGCGCGAGATCGACCGCATGGAGTTCTACGTCTATGAGACGCGCGAACTCGTCAAGGCGGTGCACCGGCCGCTGGTCTTCATCACCTCCAACAACGAGAAGGAACTGCCCGACGCCTTTTTGCGCCGCTGCTTCTTCCACTACATCAAGTTCCCCGAAGCGCAGACGATGCAGAAGATCGTCGATGTGCATTTCCCGGCGCTGAAGAAGGAGTTGCTGGCCGCCGCGTTGAAGACCTTCTACGACGTGCGCAACCTGCCGGGGCTGAAGAAGAAGCCGAGCACCAGCGAGCTGCTCGACTGGCTGAAGCTGCTGGTGGCGGAAGACATTCCGCTCGAAGCGCTGCACAGCAAGGACGAGAAGGTGGCCGTGCCGCCGCTGGTGGGCGCGCTGCTGAAGAACGAACAGGACGTGACTCTGTTCGAGAAGCTGGTGTTCATGCAGAAGCACAACCGCTGATGCAAGCTGTCGTCGGCACCACGCTGGAGCGCGCGCCGGTGCGGCTGCTGCCGCTGACGCTGGACCACGAAGCCGGCCTGGCCGCCGCCGCGGCAGACGGCGAACTGTGGAACCTGCGCGTGACCTCGGTGCCCGAGCCCGGCGCCACGCGGGGCTACATCGAAACCGCGCTGCGCATGCACGCCGAAGGCTCGCGGCTCGCCTTTGCGGTGCTGGACAGCGCCAGCGGCCAGGTCATCGGCAGCAGCAGCTACCACGACATCGTGCCGGCAGTGGAGCGGCTGGAGATCGGCTACACCTGGTATGCCAAAAGCACGCAGCGCAGCGCCGTCAACACCACCGCCAAATGGCTGCTGATGCAGCACGCCTTCGAAACGCTGGGCGCCAGGCTGGTGGGCTGGCGCACCGACAACTACAACTTCGCCAGCCAGCAGGCCATCGAGCGCCTGGGCGCGCGCAAGGACGGCGTGTTGCGCCACCACGGCCTGCGGCGCGACGGCACCGTGCGCGACACGGTGATGTACAGCCTGGCGGCCGGTGAATGGCCCGAGGTCAAGGCCCACCTCGAGCACCAGCTTCTCAAGCCCCGCTGAACGCCGCCTGCGCGCGGCCCATCCCGACATGGCCAAACAACACAACATCACGGTCGATGACCTCTGGAAGTGCGAACGCATCGGCACGCCCAGCCTGTCGCCAGACGGCACGCGGGCGGTGGCGGCGGTCACCCGCTTCAGCATGGACGACAACAAGTCCAGCAGCGCCCTGTGGCTGCTGTCCACGCAGGGCGGCGCGCCGCGCGCGCTGACGCAGTGCGGCGAAAAGGACGGCCATCCCCACTGGAGCCCCAACGGCGAGCGCATCGCCTTCGTCGCCAAGCGTGAACAGCAGGGCGCGAAGGACGACGCGCCGCAGCTCTACCTCATCGCGCCCGACGGCGGCGAGGCGCAGCGCGCGGCCACCGTCGCCACCGGCGTCGAAGCCTTCCGCTGGTTCCCTGACGGCCGGCGCATCGCCTTCGTCTCCTGGGTCTGGCCAGGCCTGAAAAGCCACAAGGCGCAGGCCAAAAAGGCCAAGGAGTGGAAGGACCGCAAGGAAACCGGCTACGCCACCAGCGAGGCGCAATACCGCTTCTGGGACCACAACCTGCCGATGGGCCGCGCTGCGCATCTGCATGTGCTGGACGTGGCTGAAGACGGCAAGCCGGCGCGGCCGCGAAACCTCTTCGAAGGCACACCTTACGAGCTGAGCCGCGCCGACCCCGGCACCGACTGCTTCGACATCTCGCCCGACGGCAGGCGCATCGTCTTCGCCTTCGACCCGGCGCCGGAGAAGCGCGTGGGCAACTGCTTCGCGCTGGCCGAGATCGACGTGAAGAGCGGCCGCGTCGCGGTCATCGCGAAAGACGCCGCCTGGGACATGGGCACGCCGCGCTACAGCCCGGATGGCGGGCGCATCGCCTTCATCGCCAGCCACCAGGGGCTGAAGCACACCATGCCCGGGCAACTGGCCACCTGGGACCGGGAGTACGACAAGTGGGAGGTGGTCAGCGGCGAATGGGACCATGAAGTCCACGGCCCGCTGCTCTGGGAAGACGACGGCCAGGCCGTGCTGCTGCGCGCCGAACAGAAAGGCCGCTGCCACCTGTGGCGCTTCGAGCTGCCCGACCGACGCGCTGAAATGGTCGTGCAGGGCGGCACCGTCTCCGGCTACGACAAGAAGGCCGGCACGCTGGTGACGCTGGCCGATGCCATCGACCACCCGGCCCTGCTGCATGCCCACCTGCCAGGCGAGGCGCCGCGGCGCATCGAGCAGTTCAACGACAGCCTGCTGAAAGCCCTGGCCAGCGGCCTCAGCGAAGAGGTGTGGTTCAAGGGCGCGCAGGATGACCCGGTGCAGATGTGGCTGACCTACCCGCCCGGCTTCGACGCGAAGAAGAAGTACCCGCTGCTGCATGTGATCCACGGCGGCCCGCACACCGCCTTCGGCGACGCCTGGCATTACCGCTGGAACGTGCAGGCCTTCGCGGCACAGGGCTACGTGGTGGCCTGCGTCAACTACCACGGCTCGTCCGGCTTCGGCTATGCCTTCCTCGACAGCATCACCCACCGCTGGGGCGCGCTGGAGTTGCAGGACGTGGAAGCCGCCACCACCCTGCTGCTGAAGCGGCCCTGGGTGGACAAAAAGCGCGTCTTCGCCACCGGCGGCAGCTACGGCGGCTTCATGGTCGCCTGGATGAACGGCCATGTGAAGCCGGGGCGCTACGCGGCCTATGTCTGCCACGCCGGCTGCTTCGACTGGACGGCGATGTTCGCCGACGACGCCTACACCTGGCACGCCAAGGAACTGGGCGCCTGGTACTGGGACGACCTGGCCAAGATCAATGCGCAAAGCCCGCATGCCTTTGCTGCGGCCATGTCCACGCCCACACTCGTGATCCACGGCGCGCTCGACTACCGCGTGCCGGACGCCCAGGGCCTGGCCTACTACAACACGCTGAAGGCGCGCAATGTCGATGCACGGCTGCTGTGGTTCCCCGACGAGAACCACTGGATCCTGAAGCCGCGCAATTCAAAACAGTGGTACGCCGAATTCTTCGGCTGGCTGAAGCGCCACGACGTGGGCGGCAAAGCGGCGTAGGCTGGGCGCCATGGACTTCGCCACCGCACCGCCCCAGGAGAAACAGCGATGCTGATCAACTTCTTCTACACCCTGCGCGCGGCCAAGCTGCCGGTGTCGGTGAAGGAATACCTGACGCTTCTCGAAGCGCTGCAAGCCGGCGTGATCGACAACCGCGACGACGCCGACGGCACCGGCCCCACGATCGACAAGTTCTACTTCCTCGCGCGCACCGCGATGGTCAAGGACGAAGCGCACTTCGACAAGTTCGACCGTGCCTTCTCGGCCTACTTCAAAGGCGTGGAGTTGCTCACCGATTTCACGCAGGACCTGCCGCTGGACTGGCTGCGCAAGACGCTGGAACTCGAACTCAGCGCCGAAGAGAAGGCGGCCATCGAGAAGATGGGCTGGGACGAATTGATGGAGACGCTGAAGAAGCGCTTCGAGGAACAGAAAGAGCGCCACGAAGGCGGCAGCAAGATGATAGGCACCGGCGGCACCAGCCCCTTCGGTGCCTACGGCTACAACCCGCAGGGCGTGCGCATCGGCCAGGACAAGGGCCGCAACAAGAGCGCCGTCAAGGTGTGGGACCAGCGCGCGTACAAGGACTACGACGACACCAAGGAACTGGGCACGCGCAACATCAAGGTCGCGTTGCGCAGGTTGCGCCGCTTCGCACGCGAAGGCGCCGAAGAAGAGCTGGACCTCGACGACACCATCCACTGCACGGCAGCCAATGCCGGCCTGCTGGACATCAAGATGGTGCCCGAGCGCCACAACAAGGTGAAGGTGCTGCTGCTGATGGACGTGGGCGGCACGATGGACGAGCACATCCACCGCGTGGAAGAACTCTTCAGCGCCACCAAGACCGAGTTCAAGCACCTTGAGTTCTATTACTTCCACAACTGCGTCTATGACTTCATGTGGAAGAACAACCGCCGCCGCTTCAGCGAGAAGTTCGCCACCTGGGATCTGATCCGCAAGTACAACAAGGACTACAAGCTGATCTTCATCGGCGACGCGACGATGAGCCCCTACGAGATCCTTCAGCCCGGCGGCAGCGTCGAATACAACAACGAGGAACCCGGCGCCGAGTGGCTGCAACGGCTGACCAATGCGTTCCCGAAATTCGCCTGGATCAACCCCGAGCCGCAGGGCGTGTGGCAATACCGGCAAAGCATCTCCATCGTCCAGCAGTTGATGAACCAGCGCATGTTCCCGCTCACCCTGAGCGGCCTCGAAAGCGCGATGCGTCTGCTCAGCAAGTGACATGCTGAGTCGCGGCGCGGCCGCACTGGCGGTGTGGCTGCTGGCCGGGCTGGTCTCTGGTTGCGCATCGCTGGGCGGTGGGCCGGCGGCACCCGCCGAAGCCGGTGCCGCGGCATCGGAGACCGGCGTGCAGAGACCCGCGAACCAGAACCTCGAAGTGGTGGCGCCACCGGCATTGAAGAAGCTGCTCGAGCGTTACCTCGACCTGGCCCGCGTCGGCACGCTGGCGCGCGGTGATGGTGCAGACGGCGCCGACGGCGCTGACGGCGCAGACGCCATCGACGACAGCGAATGGTCGCGCCTCATCGACGCCGCCCCTGTGCAGGTGCGCGACCTGTTGCAGACCGAAGGCTACTTCGACCCCCACGTCAAGCTGACCCGCGAGCCAGACGCCGGCCGCGGCGCCGGCCAGCGCTATGTGCGGCTGGAGCTGGAGCCCGGCCCGCGCACGCTGGTGTCGCGCGTGACGCTGGAGGTGGAAGGCCCGCTCGAACGCGCGGCCGGTGAAGGCGACGCCTATGCCGGCACAGCGCTCGCCGCGCTGAAGCGGGCCTGGCCGCTGGAGCCCGGCAAGCCCTTCCGCAACCCGGCCTGGAGCGAGGCCAAGGCCGCCACGCTGGCCCGGCTGCGCGCGGCCGGCTATGCCACCGCCACCTGGAGCGGCACGGCAGCCGAGATCGACGCCGTCACCCACCAGGCGCGGCTGTTTCTGGTGGCCGACAGCGGGCCGCTGTTCCGCTTCGGCCAGCTTCAGGTGGAGGGGCTGAAGGCGCAGGACCTGGCCACGGTGCAGAACCTGGCCGACTTCCCCGTGGGCACGCCGGTGAGCGACGTGCTGCTGCTCGACTACCAGGACAGGCTGCAGAAGTCCGGCCTCTTCGACAGCGCCACCGTGACGCTGGACCCCGACCCCGAGCAGGCCGCCGCTGCGCATGTCAACGTGCGCCTGCGCGAGGCGCCGCTTCAGGTCTATACCTTCGGCCTGGGCATCAGCGCCAACACCGGGCCGCGGGCCTCGGTGGAGCATGTGTACCGGCGCGTCTTCGGCCATGCGGCCACCGCGCGCAACAAACTGGAATGGGGCCGTCTGCGCCAGGCCTGGGACGGCGAGATCAGCAGCCACCCCGGCGACGACCTCTACCGCAACGTGCTGGGCGGCACCGTCGAGCGGCTGGAGTCGAGCACCGACGTGGTGCTGTCGCAGCGGCTGCACCTGGGCCGCACGCAGGACACGCTACGCAACGAGCGCTATTACTACGTGGAGGCAGAACGCTCGGTGCAGACCACCGACATCGCCCGCACCAACACGCTGGCGCTGACGGTCAACGACCACCGCATCTGGCGCGCGCTGGACAGCCTGCTGCTGCCCACCGAAGGCTATTCGCTGTCGGTGCAGGGCAACCTGGGGCGCTCGCGCGGCACCGATGCCCAGACAGGCCCGTTCAGCCGCCTGTATGCCCGGCTTACCGGCTATCTGCCGCTCGGCGGCAACTGGTTCGGCCAGGCGCGCATCGAGTTAGGCCAGGTGGTGAAGAAGACCAGCGTGGAGGTGCCGCAATCGCAGCTCTTCCGTGCCGGCGGTGACGATTCCGTGCGCGGCTACGGCTACCGCAGCTTGGGCCCGCTGGTCGATGACGCGGTGAGTGGCGGCACCTCGCTGCTCACCACCAGCGTCGAGGTGGCGCGGCCCATCAGCGCGGCATTGCCGTCGCTGTGGGGCGCCGTCTTCATCGACGCAGGCAACGCCACCAACAGCTTCAAGGCCATCGACCCGGCGCTCGGCTTCGGCGTTGGCGTGCGCTGGCGCAGCCCCGTGGGGCCGCTGCGGCTGGACTGGGCCTATGGCCGCGAGGTGCACAGCGCGCGGCTGCATTTCAGCGTCGGCATTGCCTTTTGATGGACGGCCCGGCAGAGCACCCGCACCGCGCGCAGCCGCTGCGCACCTGTCTGCGCCTGCTCTGGCCGGCGCTGGCGATGCTGCTGCTGCTGGCGCTGCTGCTGGCGGCGCTGGGCGGCGGCGCGGTGTGGCTGCTGCGCAGCGAGAGCGGCACCCGCTGGCTGCTGGCGCGGCTGCCCGGCGTGCAGGCCGAAGGCGTGCAGGGCGCGCTGCTGTCCAGCCACTTCAGCGCAGCCCGGCTGCGCGTGGCGTGGGCCGGCGGCAGACAGTCGGCCACGCTGGTGTCGCTGCAAGGCGATGGCCTGCGCTGGGCCTGGCGGCCACAGCCGGGCGCGTGGGTCGGCCTGGATGCAGAGCGCCTGTCTGCCGCGCAGGTGCTGGTGGACACCGGGCCGCCGACCGGTGAGCCGCGCCACCCGCCGGCCACGCTGCAACTGCCGGCGCGCCTGAAGGTGGCGCAGTTGCACATCGGCGCCTTGCACATCGGCGCGCTGGCGCCGCTGCTGCGCATCGGCGCCACGGTCGATCTGGGCGGCGCGGGTGGCCACCGCTTCGAGCAGGTGCAGCTCGACTGGGACCGTCTGCATCTGCAAGGCAGCGCCAGCATTGCGCAGAGCGCGCCGTATGCGCTGCGCGGGCAGGCCGAGCTGACACCGCTGCAGCCGTTGCAGCCCGCCGCTGCCTTCGCCGCCAGCGTGCAGGCCGGTGGCAGCCTGGAGCGGCTGCAGCTCGACGCAGCGCTGCGCGGCACTGCGCGCCCCGGCCATGCCGCACCCACCGCCGACGTGCACGCCACGCTGCTGCCCTTCACGCCCTGGCCGCTGGCGGCGCTGAGCGCGCAGGCCCAGGCGCTGGACCTGGCGGCCTTGCTGAGCAACGCGCCGCAGACGCGGCTGTCGGGCCATGTGCAGGTGCAGAGCCAGTCGCTTGCTGCGCCCATCGGCGCATCGGTGCAACTCGACAACGCCTTGCCCGGCCGCTGGAACGAAGGCCGGCTGCCGGTGCGCCGGCTGGCGCTGGAGCTTCAGGCCAGCGCAGCGCAGCGCGACAAGCTGGTGCTGAGCGAGCTGGACTTGAGCCTGGGCGGTGCCACGCAGGCCGCCGGGCGCTGGCGCGGCCAAGGTGAATGGCTGGGCCACAGCCTGCGGCTCGACACCACGCTGGCGGACGTGCAGCCCCAGCAACTCGACGGCCGCAGCGCGGCCGTGGTGCTGTCCGGCCCGCTGGCCTTCACCGTGCAAGGCCTGCCCTCGCCCGCCCCGGGCGCCGCGGCGGCGCCGCCCTGGGCCGTCACGCTGCGCAGCATGCTGGACGGCCGCATGGCCGGGCCGAAGCAGGCCGTGCAGGCGGTGCAGGCTGTGCAGGCCGTGCAGGTGGCGGTGGAAGGCAGCGCCACGGCAGACCGCATCGAACTGCGGCAGTTGCGCGTGCAGGCCGGTGGCGCGCTGGCGCAAGCCAGCGCCACCGCGCAGCGCCAGGCACGTAACGGGCAGGATGGGTGGCAACTGGCAACCACCGGCAGCCTGACCGACTTCGATCCCCAGCCCTGGTGGCCGGGCGACGCCGGGCCGGCCTGGCGGCAAGGGCCGCACCGCTTGTCGGCCGGCTGGCAGCTCGACTTGCGGCTGCCTGCGGCTGCACGCCAACTGGCGCCGCTGGCCCTGCTGCAAAGCCTGGCCGGCAGTGGCGCGCTGCATGTGCACGACGCCGTGCTGGCCGGCGTGCCGCTGGCGCTGGACCTGACGCTGGGCCAGGCGCCCAGCGCCGAAGGCACGCCAGGCAGCCTGCACGCCGAGCTGCGCCTGGGCGGCAACACGCTGCTGCTGGACGGCCAGGGCGACCCCGCCGGCAGCGGCACCGCAGACCGCTGGCGGCTGGCGCTGGACGCACCGGCGCTGGCGGCGCTGGCACCGGTGCTGCGGCTGGATGCGGCGGCTGCCGCGTGGGCGCCGCGCGCCGGCAGCGCCAAGGCCACCATCAGCGCGCAAGGCCGCTGGCCGCTGCTGCGCAGCCAGGGCAACGCACAGCTCAGCCAACTGGAAGCCGGCAGCCTGGGCATCGGCAGCGCCAGCCTGGCCTGGCAGGTGGACACGCGCCCCGGCGAGGAGCAGCCGCTGGCGCTGCAGGCTGAAATGAGCGGCAGCCATTTCGGCAGCCAGCGCGCCGAACAACTCCGCGCCGAGCTGCGCGGCACGCTGCGCGAGCACAAGCTGCTGGTCTCCGGCGCGCTGCCGCTAAACCCGCCACCGTTGGCCGAGCAACTGCTGGGCGTGCGCGCGCTGGTGGGCACGCGCGCGCTGCTGCAAGCCGAAGGCGAGTGGCTGCCCGAGGCAGCCGGCGGCGGCCACTGGCGCGGCCATGTCAGCCGGCTGGCGGTGGACGCCTGGGACGGCAAGGCGCTGCCCGGCATCGCCACCGAGGCGCCCGCGCAATGGCTGGACGCGAGCGATCTGCGCGGTGAGCTGCAGTTCGCGCCCGGCGGCCGTCTGCAGCGCGTGCAGGCGGCGGCCGGCAGGCTGAAGCTGGCCGGCGCGGTGGCGCTGAAATGGGACGAGGTGCTGGTCGATCTGGCCGGCCAGGCTGCGGGCGGGGCGCCCACCATCCTGCTGCGTGCCGACGTCGAGCCGTTTGCCGCGGCGCCGCTGCTGGCGCGCATGCAGCCGGCGATGGGCTGGAGCGGTGACCTGCGGCTGGCCGCGCGGGTGGAAGTGCGCGCCGCAGAGCGCTTCGACGCCGACCTGGTGCTGGAACGCCGCGACGGCGACCTGCACCTCACCGACGAACGCGGCACCCAGTTGCTGGGCCTGACAGCGCTGCGCCTGGGGCTGGCCGCGCACGACGGCAACTGGCAGCTCACCCAGGCGCTGGCCGGCCGCAGCCTGGGCGAGCTGGATGCCAGGCTCGCCATCAAGACCACGCCGCAGCAGCGCTGGCCCGGGCCGGATGCGCCGCTGGACGGTGTGCTGGACGCCCACGTCGCCAACCTCGGCGTCTTGAGCACCTGGGTGCCGCCGGGCTGGCGGCTGACCGGCGTGGTGCGCACCAGCGCCACCGTCGGCGGCCGCTTCGGCGCGCCCGAGTACACCGGCAGCGTGCGCGGCAGCCAGCTCGGCGTGCGCAACCTGCTGCAAGGCGTCAACGTCAGCGACGGCGAACTCGCGATCAAGCTGCAAGGCACGACGGCAGAGATCGAAACCTTCAGGCTCAAGGGCGGCGATGGCACGCTGGCGGTGACCGGCGGGGCCGCCTTCGGCAGCGCGCCCAGCGCGCGCCTGCGCGTGCAGGCAGAGCGCTTCCGGCTGCTGGGCCGCATCGACCGCCAGTTGACCGCCAGCGGCAATGCCGACCTGTTGCTCCAGGCCGAGCAGCTCAAGCTGGACGGCCGCTTCCGGGTCGATGAAGGGCTGTTCGACACCAGCCGCGGCAACGCCCCGGGGCTGGACGACGACGTCACCGTGCGCCACGCGGGCGACGCGGCCAAAGCCACCGACAGCGAGGCGCCGGCCAGGCCCAGGCGCAACTTGGCGGTGGCGGTGGCGGTGGATCTGGACCTGGGCGAACGGCTGCGCGTGCGCGGGCGCGGGCTGGACACCGCGTTGCGCGGCCAGTTGCGCATCACCACGCCGGGCGGCCGGCTGGCGCTGCAAGGCACGGTCAGCACCGAGGCCGGCACCTACCAGGCCTACGGCCAGAAGCTGGACATCGAGCGCGGCATCATCGCCTTCAGCGGCGCCGCCGAGAACCCGCGGCTGGACATCCTGGCGCTGCGGCCGAACACCGACGCGCGCATCGGGGTGGCCATCAGCGGCAACGTGCAGAGCCCGCGCGTGCGGCTGTATGCCGAGACCGACATGAGCGAGACCGACAAGCTGTCCTGGCTGGTGCTGGGCCGCGCACCGGAAGGCCTGGGCCGCACCGACACCGCGCTGCTGCAACGCGCCGCCGTGGCGCTGCTGGCCGGTGAAGGCGAGGCGCCGACCGACGCCTTCATGCACAACCTGGGCATCGACGACGTCTCGGTGCGGCAGAGCGACGGCGACGTGCGCGAGACCGTCATCAGCCTGGGCAAACAGCTCTCGCGCCGCTGGTACGTGGGCTATGAGCGGGGCATCAACGCCACCACCGGCACCTTCCAGCTCATCTACCGCATCGCCCAGCGTTTCACGCTGCGTGCGCAGAGCGGGCTGGAGAACTCGCTGGACGTGATCTGGGTCTGGAAGTTCGACCAGATGGCGCTACCCGGCATGGCAAAATCGCCGCCCCAGCCGCCGTAGTTCAATGGATAGAACGGGGACCTCCTAAGTCTCAGATGCAGGTTCGATTCCTGCCGGGGGCACCAGCGCTGCGGCGCCCTCAGCTCGAACTGCGTTGCGGCCTCACCGACGCGAACTCGCGCTGGTACAGCGTGCCGAGCAAGGCGTTCGAGCCAGCATCCAGCTTCTGCCGCAACGCCGGGAAGACGCTGGCTTCCTCGTCCTCGATGGCGTGTTTGCGCACGGCGGCCTGCAAGGCCCGCACCTTGTCGAACCAGGCACGCTCGTCCTTCTCCGACGTGAGTTCCAGTTCGGCGTTCAACACCTTGGCGTGACCTTGGTCCAGGTACAGGCGGTCGGCGTCGCTCAGCATGCCGTTGCGTGACAGCGCCGGGTAGATGACGTTTTCTTCTGCAACCGAGTGCGCCGTCAGTTCGTAAGACAAGGTGCGCTGCAACAGCTCGCGGTTGAGGAAGGTCTTGCCGTCGGCGGCCAGCATGCGTTCGAAGGTCTTGTTCACCAGCACGTGATGGGCCTTGACCATCGCCAGCCAGTCGCCGCCGCCGGCAGAGGTCTGGGCAACGGCCCGGCGCAGCGAGAACAAGGCGGCGGCTGCTGCAGCGCTGGCAAGCAGTGGGCGGCGCCCGGGCAGGAGAGTGTGTGGCATGGAAAGCTCCGTCAAGATTGAGGTGGATCGCGTTCGGCAAGGCGTATGCCGGTGCTGCCGTGCCGGCACCGGCAGGCACGCCGCTAGCCGCCCAGGGTGCGGTCTTGCTGACCGAACCAAGCCAGTGCCTGCCGCAGATGGGCCGGCTCGAAGTCCGGCCACAGCGCATCCACGACATGGATGTCGGCATACACGGCCTGCACCGGCAGAAAGCCGCTGAGGCGCCGTCCGCCGCCCCAGCGCACCACCAGGTCCAGGCGCGACACCTCGGCCGAGCGCAGCGCACCGGTGCGCAAGCCGTCGATGTCCCATTGCCAGCCGTAGTTGACGAGGAAGTTGACCTTGATGCCGCGCCCCTGCCGGGTGCGATAGCGCAGCAATTCCGGCGGGAAGGTTGCCGACTGCTCGTCGCCCACCACCAGAAGGGCAGCGCCCCGGCGCTCGATTTCCTGCGCAAAGGCGACGCAGGCGGCGCGGAACTGCTGCGTCTGCGCGCTCGGGCGCCGGGTGTTGTCTTGCGTGAAGCCATAGACGGACACTTCTTCGAGCTGGAGCCGCCGGCAGCATTCGAAGAGTTCCAGTCCCGGCGCGATGCCATGCGCATAGCCGTCCTGCTTGGCGAGCCCGTGCAGCCCGGCCCAGCGGCGGTTGCCGTCGGGGATGAAGCCGACATGGCGTGGCAGCGGCCTGGCGGGCGTTGCCGGCGCAGCAACGGGCTGGCGGCGGCCGGCAGGCTGGCAACGGGACGGGGCGGCGAGCGCTGGCGGAGGCGGCATGGGCGGGCAAGGCTTGTCCAGGTGCAGCACTTGCGGCAAGCAGCATTCCCAAGCTGGCGCCGCCGCGCCTGGCCGGCCTGCACGATGCCCGCCGTGCGAGCCGCACAATGGCTGCCCTTGCAAGCTGGGCGCCGCCGTGACCAACCATCTTCCGCAACCCAAGCACAAGCACCGGCGCTCAGCGCTGCTGGCGGCGGCCACCGCCGCCACAGCTGCCACCCTCACCGCGTGCGCGCCGCTGCGCGCGCTCAATGTGCTGGCCTCGGCCGGCTCCGCCGCCCGCTCCGAGCCCGACGTGCCCTACGGCAAAGAGCCGCGCCAGTTGCTGGACATCTATACCCCCGAAGGCGCGGCACCGGCAGGCGGCTGGCCGCTGCTGGTGTTCTTCTACGGCGGCTCGTGGAACAGCGGCGCGCGCGCCGACTACGCCTTCGTCGGCCGCGCGCTGGCGTCACGCGGCATGCTGGCGCTGGTGGCCGACTACCGGCTCTACCCGGACGTGCGCTACCCGGTGTTCCTGCAGGACAGCGCGCTGGCGCTGGCCTGGGGGCTGGACAACGCGGCCCGGCTGAACGCCAACCCGCGGCGCGTGTTCGTGATGGGCCACAGTGCAGGCGGCTACAACGCCGCGATGCTGGCACTGGACAAACGCTGGCTTGCCGAGTGCGGCCATGCACCGGCGCAACTGGCCGGCTGGCTGGGCCTGGCCGGCCCATACGACTTTTTCCCGACCGACAACCCGCAGGCGCAGCCGGTGTTCTTCCACCCCGACTATCCGGCGCATGCGCAGCCCATCGAGTTCCCGTCGCCCGCTGCGCCGCGCAGCTTCCTCGCGGCACCGCTGCACGACACGCTGGTGGACCCGCAGCGCAGCACGCGCAGCCTGGCCAGCGGCCTTCAGGCCCAGGGCGTGCAGGTCACGCTGCGGCTGTACGAGCGCGCCAGCCACGCCACGCTGGTGGGCGCCTTCGGCTTTCCGTTGCGCTGGATTGCCCCTGTGCTGGACGACGTGACGGCCTTCGTTGCCGCAGCGCCTGCCGCGCCTGCCGCCGCCTTCAGTTGAGCGGATCGGCTGCGCCTGCCGCCGCGCCCCGCTGCTCGAGCAGGGCCACCGCCGCGGCCGCCAGCGCACGCAACTGCTCCAGTTGCTCTGGCGACACCTTGCGCGGCGCCATGTCGTAGGCGCACAAGGTGCCCACCGTGTGCCCGGCCACTTGCAGCCGCGCTGCGGCATAGAAGCGGATGGCGGGCGCTCCCACCACCAGCGGGTGCTGCGCGAAGCGCGCGTCGGCCGTGGTGTCTTCGACCACGATCAGGTCGTCGGCGCTGCTGAAGAAGGCCTCGCAGAACGAGGTGCTGGCGGGCGACTCGGCCAGGTCGAGGCCGACGCAGGACTTGAACCAGTCGCGGTCGGCGTCGAGCAGGTTGACCATCGTGATCGGCACGCCCAGGCCGGTGGCCAGCAGCCGCGTGAGGTCGTCATAGATCCGCTCTGGCGACGAGTCGAGAACGAGCATCCGGCGGAGCTGGGCCAGGCGTGCGGGGTCGTTGCGCATCGGGCCAGTGTATCGGCCCGCGGGCAGCGCCGTCAGCCGCCGTCAGCCCGCCGGGGCGCCGTTCGGCAGGCTGGCGCTGCGCCGCGTTTCGCGCCTGTGGTCACGCAGGCGGCGCAGCTCCAGCGCCACCGCGCGCGGAAAGCCCTGCCGGCCGCCGCGGTGGTCCACCAGCAGATCGTCGAACACCTGCTCGGCCAGTTCGCTGTCGTTCCAGCACCAGGCGATGCGGTTGGCCACGCGCGGGAAGCGGCAGCAGAGCTGCAACGGCCGGCGGCCCGCCGGCAGCCGACGCAGCCAGTTGCGCGTGGTGCCGTTGATGGCGTCGTCGCAGGCGCGCGGTGCGCGGCGCCGCGGGTCGGGCGGCGGCGGATCGGGGGCGTCCTGCAAGGACAGCACGCGCAGCAAGGCGTTCATGCTTGCGCTATCGGCAGCCGCCGTGCCGCACTTGAGCCTGCAGTTGAGCCCGCACTTGAGCCCGCAGTTGAGCCCGCGGCGCGCGCGTGTCGCAGTTGTAAAGCGTGTCACCCCGCACGCAAGGGGATGCAACTTTGACCTTGGTCACGCGTCCAAAAGCGCGCCGGTCCTATACTGACGGCGCAGGTTTTTTATCCGCCGGAGGCGCGTCGAATGGGTGCAAAGCTGAGAGTTGCCGGGTTGATCGCGGTGGGTGCGGTCGCCGGGGCGTTGACCACGATGCAACTGCAGGCCAACGCCCGCAATTCGCTGGCACCGCTGCCACTGGAAGAGCTGCAACAGCTCGCCGCCGTGTTCGGCATGGTCAAGAGCGATTACGTCGAGTCGGTGGACGAGAAGAAGCTGATCTCCGACGCCATCGGCGGCATGGTCGCCGGGCTCGACCCGCACAGCCAGTACTTCGACAAGAAAAGCTTCAAGGAATTCCGCGAAAGCACCGGCGGCAAGTTCGTCGGCATCGGCATCGAGATGGGCATGGAAGACGGCCTCGTCAAGGTGGTCTCGCCCATCGAAGGCTCGCCCGCCTTCCGCGCCGGCCTGAAGCCCGGCGATCTGATCACGCGCATCGACGACGCCGCCGTCAAGGGCCTGACGGTCGATCAGGCCGTCAAGAAGATGCGCGGTGACCCCAACACCAAGGTCAACCTCACGGTCTTCCGCAAGACCGAGAGCCGCAGCTTCCCCGTGACCATCGTGCGCGAGGAAATCCGCGTGCAGAGCGTGCGCGCCAAGATGGTCGAGCCCGGCTACGCGTGGATCCGCGTCACCCAGTTCCAGGACCGCACGGTCGAAGACTTTGCGAAGAAGATGGAAGACCTGTACAAGCAGGACCCCAACATCAAGGGCGTGGTGCTCGACCTGCGCAACGACCCGGGCGGCCTGCTCGACGGCGCGGTGGCCATCTCCGCCGCCTTCCTGCCGGCCGACGCGGTGGTGGTGTCCACCAACGGCCAGATCGCCGAAAGCCGCGCCAGCTTCAAGGCCAGCCCCGAGTACTACGCCCGCCGCGGCAGCGCCGGTGACCCGCTGCGCCGGCTGCCGGCCGCGATGAAGACGGTGCCGCTGGTGGTGCTGGTCAACGAAGGCTCGGCCTCTGCCAGCGAAATCGTCGCCGGGGCGCTGCAAGACCACAAGCGCGCCACAGTGATGGGCGCGCAGACCTTCGGCAAGGGCTCCGTGCAGACGGTGCGCCCGCTGTCGGCAGACACCGCGCTGAAGATCACCACCGCGCGCTACTACACGCCCAGCGGCCGCAGCATCCAGGCCAAGGGCATCGTGCCCGACATCTGGCTCGACGAGACTGCGGAAGGCAACGTCTTCGCCGCCTTGCGCATGCGCGAAGCCGACCTGGAAAAGCACCTGACCGGCAGCGAAGAGAAGAAAGACGCGGTGCGCGACAAGGCCCGTGAAGACGCGCGCACCAAGCTCGAAGAGCAGCTCGCCAAGAGCAAGGAAGCGCCGAAGCCGCTGCCCGAGTTCGGCACCGCAGAAGACTTTCCGCTCGCGCAAGCCGTCAACCAGTTGCGCGGCGCGCCGGTGATGGTCAGCAAGACGGCGGTCGAGCGCAAGGCCGAGGCCGACACCAGCAAGCAGTAGGTTCCGGCGCACTGGCGCCTGTGCCCCACCTTCAGCGAAGCCCGCCACCCGGCGGGCTTTCTTCTTGATGACCGACGACCAACTGCTGCGCTACTCGCGCCACCTGCTGCTCGACGCCATCGGCATCGAAGGCCAGCGCCGGCTGCTGGCCGCGCATACGCTCGTCATCGGCGCCGGCGGCCTGGGCTCGCCGGTGGCGCTGTACCTGGGCACCGCGGGCGTCGGCCGCATCACCGTGGTGGACCACGACACGGTGGACCTCACCAATCTTCAGCGGCAGATCGCCCACAACCTGAGCCGCGTCGGGCAGCCGAAGGCGGAGTCGGTGCGCCAGACGCTGCGGGCGATCAACCCCGATCTGCACTTGCGCGCGCTGGTGCAGCGCGCCGACGCCGCGCTGCTGGACACGCTGCTGCCGGATGTGGACGTGGTGCTGGATTGCAGCGACAACTTCCGCACCCGGCACGCCGTCAACGCCGCCTGCGTGCGGCACCGCAAGCCGCTGGTGTCGGGCGCGGCCATCGGCTTCGACGGCCAGGTCTCGGTGTACGACACGCGGCAAGCCGGTGCACCCTGCTACGCCTGCCTCTTTCCGCCCGACGCGGCGGTGGACGACGTGGCCTGCGCGACGATGGGCGTCTTTGCGCCGCTGGTGGGCATCATCGGCAGCACGCAGGCGGCCGAGGCGCTGAAGCTGCTGACCGGTGCAGGCACGCCGCTGGCCGGCAGGCTGCTGATGCTGGATGCACTGGCCATGCGCTGGGACGAGATCGCGTTGCAGCGCCAGGCCGGCTGCCCGGTGTGTTCACCGCCCGACGCTATGCTGCCGCCATGAAGAAAGCGCCCGACGTGTTCACCGGCCGACCCGAACTCACCGACCCCAATTTCGCCACCGCCGAGGAAGAGGCGCGTGCCGCCGAGACCAACGCCGGCCGCTATGCCGAGCCAGAAAGCGCCTACCGGCTGGCCTTCAGCGACACCGCCTTCCTGCTGCGCGAGGAATTGCGGCCCGTGCGCATGCAGCTCGAGCTGCTGAAGGCAGAACTGGTGCAGCAGGAACAGGGCATCGAATCGACCATCGTGATCTTCGGCAGCGCGCGCATCCTGCCGCCCGACGTGGCGGCCGGCCAGTTGCTGGCCGCGCAGGCGCAGGACGACGCGGCGCTGGTGCGGCGGGCGCAGACCGCCGTGCAGATGAGCCAGTTCTACGACGAGGCCCGCCGCTTCTCGGCGCTGGTGACCAGCCGCTCGCGCTCGCTGGACACGCCGATCTATGTCGTCACCGGCGGTGGCCCGGGCATCATGGAGGCCGGCAACCGCGGCGCCTTCGAGGTCGGCGGCAAGAGCATCGGCCTGAACATCGTGCTGCCGCACGAGCAGGCACCCAACCCCTACATCACGCCGGAGCTGTGCTTCCAGTTCCACTACTTCGCGCTGCGCAAGATGCACTTTCTGATGCGCAGCATCGCGCTCGTCTGCTTCCCCGGCGGCTTCGGCACGCTGGACGAGCTGTTCGAGACGATGACGCTGATCCAGACGGGCAAGAGCCGCAAGCGCCCGATCCTGCTCTTCGGCCGCGCGTTCTGGGAGAAGCTCATCGACTTCGAGCACCTGGCCGACACCGGCATGATCAGCCCCGGCGACGTGGACTTGTTCCGCTTCGTGGAGAGTGCAGAAGAAGCCTGGGACCATCTGGCGGCCTTCTACGGCTTCGACGCGCCGCCGACGCAGACTGGACAATACGCAGATGACATCTGAAGCCTCACGCCGCCAGATCAGCCTGATCGGCGCGCCCACCGACATCGGCGCCGGCGCCCGCGGCGCCAGCATGGGCCCCGAGGCGATGCGCGTCGCCGGCATCCAGCCGACGCTGGCCGGCCACGGCCTGACGGTGGTGGACCGCGGCAACCTGAGCGGCCCCGCGAACCCCTGGCTGCCGCCGGAGGAAGGCTACCGCCACCTCGACCAGGTGGTGGCCTGGAACCAGGCCGTGCACGACGCCGTCCATGCCGAGCTGCAGGGCGGCCATCTGCCCATCCTGCTGGGCGGCGACCATTGCCTGGGCATCGGCTCCATCAGCGCGGTGGCCCGCCATTGCCGCGACAACGGCAAGCGGCTGCGCGTGCTGTGGCTGGATGCCCACGCCGACTTCAACACCAGCGTGCTCACGCCCAGCGGCAACGTCCACGGCATGCCGGTGGCCTGTTTGTGCGGCTACGGGCCGAAGGAGTTGATCGAGATCGGCGGCACGGTGCCGGCGGTCAACCCGAAGTCGATCCGCCAGATCGGCATCCGCAGCGTCGATGCAGGCGAGAAGAAGTTCGTCCACGAAGTGGGGCTCGAAGTCTTCGACATGCGCTACATCGACGAGATGGGCATGCGCCACACGATGGAGCTGGCGCTCGCCACGCTAGACGAGAACACCCATTTGCACGTCAGCTTCGACGTCGATTTTCTCGACCCCGACATCGCGCCCGGCGTCGGCACCACCATCCTCGGCGGGCCGACCTACCGCGAGGCGCAGCTCTGCATGGAGATGATCGCCGACACCGGGAGGCTGGCCAGCCTGGACGTGATGGAGCTGAACCCGGCGCTGGACGTGCGCAACCAGACCGCGCTGCTGGCGCTGGACCTGATCGAAAGCTTGTTCGGCAAGAGCACGTTGATGCGGCGCTGAGCCGGCGCTACGGCGGCCCCGGCCGCTGTGCGCATTCGTCGAACAGCCGCACCGTGCAGCGCGCGCAGATGGCGTCGTCCAGCCGCGGCACGATGTGCGCCAGCGCGCCGGCCTTGTCGCCGAACACATGGTCGGCGCCGAGTGCATCCAGGAAGCCGTGGCGCTGCCAGGTGCGCAGCACCTCTGGCCGGGGGCGGTGGAAGTAGAGGTCGCCGCCCATCGCAAGCCGCCGCGCATGCTCCTGCGCCCAGAGCTGCGCGCCGGCATCGTCGATGAAGTTCATGCTCTTGGCCATCACCAGCAGGTGGTGTGCCGGTGCCGGCACACTGCGCAGCGACTGAAGCCGGTCGGACACATGGGCCACGGCGCCGAAATAGACCGAGCCTTCCATCCGCAGCAGCTTGAGTTGCGGGCACTCGGCCAGCGCGCCGACCGGGCCGCCGTCGATCACCACCATCGGCCGGCCGGGCGCGCGGCTGTTGAAGCCCAGCGTGCGCATCGCCGGGCGCGAGGTGCGGTAGAGGTAGCTGATGAGCGACAGCCCCACGCCCCCCAGCACGGCGTCCTGCAACGGCAGCGCCAGCGTGGCGGCGAAGGTGGCGGCGGCGATGGCCGCTTCGCTGCGGTCCAGCCGCAGCAGGCGCCGCCACTCGCCGCGGTCGATCAGCGAGCCCGCCACCCACAGCAGCAGCCCGCTGACGGCCGCCAGCGGCACCCAGGCGATCAGCGGCGCGGCCAGCAGCGCCAGCGCCAGCACCGCCAGGCCGGCGACCACCGCCGCCAGCGGCGTGCGGGCGCCCGCTTGCAGACTGGGCAGGGAGCGGTTGAACGAGCCGCTGGAGACGAAGCACGAGAAGAAGGCGCCGACGCTGTTCGACAAGCCCTGGCCAAGGCATTCGCGGTTGACGTCCAGCGGCTGCCCGGTGCGCGCCGCCAGCAGCTTGGCGATGGCCAGCGTCTGCCCGGTGGCGATGACCGCCAGCGCCACGCTGATGCCGGCCAGCCGCGGCACGTCGCTCCAGCGCAGTGCCGGCGGCGCCCACGCCGGCCAGGCCTGCGGCAGCGTGCCGATGTGTTCCAGCGGCGTGCCGGCCCAGCGCATCAACGCCCAGCCGGCCACGCTGGTGGCGGCCAGCGCCAGCAGCAGCGTCGGCCCGTTGCGCCACAGCGGCCGCAGCCCCCACGCCAGCGCCAGTGTGGAGAGACCCAGCGCCACGGCCGCCGGGTCATGCGCCCAGCCGGCGACGGCATGCCAGCCGATCAGCACCGCCGCGCCGCTGGTGAAGCCCAGCAGCACCGACGGCGAGATGAAGTTGGCCAGCGCGCCCAGCCGCAGCAGCGCCAGCGCAGCCTGGATCAGGCCGACCATCAGCGTGGCCACCAGCGCCAGGCGCAGGTACTCCGCGCTGCCGGCCACCGCCAGCGGGGCCAGCGTGGCGGCCAGCGCCAGCGACACCGCATTCGTCGGCCCCGACATCACCAGCCGGCTCGACCCGGCCAGCGCCGCCACCACGCACGGCACCACCGCCGTGTACAAGCCCCAGGCCGGCGGCAGGCCGGCCAGCGTGGCGAAGGCGATGGCCTGCGGCAGCGCCAGCACGGCACCCAGCAGGCCGGCGGTGGCATCGGTGCGCAGCGTGGCGCGATCGACCTCGCCGACCCAGCGGCCCAGCAGCCGGGCCAG
Source organism: uncultured Rubrivivax sp. (assembly GCA_964244245.1). Classification (GTDB taxonomy): domain Bacteria; phylum Pseudomonadota; class Gammaproteobacteria; order Burkholderiales; family Burkholderiaceae_C; genus Rubrivivax. The sequence goes on from CAXTHW010000020.1 coordinate 88,972, forward strand.
CAGAGTGCGCCCGCGCCTGGCCACGGCGTTCAAGCCGCGGCCACCCAGACGGCATCGCCGACGCGCAGCGTGCCGCCCACCAGCACGCGCGCCGTCACGCCGCCATGGCCGCGCATCGCGTTGTAGCCGCCCGGGCCGAGGGCCGCCTCCATCTTGGAGCAGGGGTCGCAGGGGCCGGTGATCAGCAGCACCACGGCGTCGCCCAGATGCAGGTGCAAAGGCTGGTCGGCGAACGGTGAGCGCGCGGCCAGCAGGTTGAGGCCGCTGACGACGAGGTTGCGGCGCAGCACGGCGACGTCCAGCATCGCGTGGGCCGCTGGGGCCGCTGGCGCCGCTGCTGCGGGCGAGGCGGCCCAGGCTGCGATCAACGGCAGATGCTCGGCCTGGAACAGCGTGACCTGCCGCTTGCCGCCACCCGGTGCGCCGGGGCGGCCCGCAGTGCGGTCGCCTTCCAGGCCCTGCCCGGCCGCCGCCGTGGCCGCCGGCACGCTGAGCGCTGGCACGCCGCGCCGGGGCCGCAGCAGGATGGCCTGCAAGCGGCCGGCGTGCGCGAACTGGCGCGTCAGGTCACGCAAGGTCGGCATCGGCATCGGCACCGGCGACATCAGCGCGGCGCGGCCCAGCGGTCCCACGCGGTGGCCGCCACAGGCTCGCCCCAGAGGTCGATCTCGACCGGCGTGCCGGCATGCTGCTGCTGCGCGGCCGCGCCGCGCACGTAGCCCAGGCCGACGCAGGCGCCGGCGCGCTGGCTCCAGCCGGCGGACGTCAGCGCTCCGGCCGGCGCGCCGCCGATGCACACCGCCTCGCCGCCCCACGCATGGTGCGCTGGATCGTCGAAGACGAAGCTCAGCAGCTTCTTGCGCAGCGGCTGCCCGCGGGCGGCCCGCAGCGCCGCCTGGCCGATGAACGCGGCCGGCTTGTCCAGCGCCACGCCCACCAGCAGCCCGGCCTCGAACGGCGTGTCGTCCGGGCCGAGCTCGGCGCCCCAGGCGCGGCGGCCGGCCTCGATGCGCAAGGCGTCGAGCGCAAAGTAGCCTGCGTCCACCAGGCCCAACCCGTCTGCGGCGTCCAGCAGCGCCAGGTGCACATGGCGCGCCATCTCCACCGGCACATGCAGCTCGTAGCCCGGCCCGCCGAGGTCGCTGACGCGCGCAGCGCGCACGCGGGCATGGCCGAGATCAAGCTCGCGGCTGTGCGCAAGGCGGATGCCGGCCACGTCGTCCGGGCTCACCCGCGCCAGCAGCGCGGCGGCGTTCGGGCCCATCAGCGACAGCACACAGCTCATCGTGCTGACGTCGGTCAGCGCAACGTGCTCGGCCGGGCCGGTGTGGCGCGTGATCCAGTCGGCATCGCGGGTGGCCTGTCCGGAGCCGGTGATGACGAGGAAGCGGTCTGCCGCCAGCCGCAGCACGGTGAGGTCGCTCTCGAAGCCGCCGCGTTCGTTCAGCATCGGCGTGTGGACGAGGCTGTCGATGGCGACGTCCATCTCGTTGGCGCACAGCCGCTGCAACAGCGGCAGCGCGTCGCGCCCTTGCAGCAGCAGCTTGGCGAATGAACTCTGGTCGAACAGCGCCACCGCGTTGCGCGTGGCCTGCTGTTCGGCGGCCACCCAGTCCAGCCAGCCTGGCTTGCCCAGCGTGTGGGCTGGCGCTGGAGCCGCCGCGGGCCGGCGAAAGTAGTTGGCCCGCTCCCAGCCGAACTTGCTGCCGAACTCGGCGCCGCGCGCGGCCAGCGCGTCATACAGCGGGCTGGTGCGCAAGGGCCGGCCGGTCTGCAGCTCAGCCCGCGGCCAGCGCATCGCGTAGTGCAGGCCCAGCGTCTCGCCGGTGCGCTCGGCCAGCGCCTTGCGGTTGGCCATGAAGGGCGCAAAGCGGCGGATGTCCACGTCCCACAGGTCACCTGGCGGCCGGCCTGTCAGCACCCATTCGGCCATCAGCCGGCCGGCGCCGCCGCTGTTGGCGATGCCGGCCGAATTGAAGCCGGCGCAGACGAAGTAGCCGCGCAGCTCCGGCGCTTCGCCGAGGATGAAGTTGCCGTCGGGCGTGAAGCTCTCGGGGCCGTTCAGCAGCATCTTCACCGGCGCCGTCTCCAGGCACGGCGTGCGGTGGATCGCGTTGTGCATCAAGGGCTCGAACTGCTCCCAGTCTTCATCCAGCAACTGGAACTGGAAATCATTGGGAATGGGGTCACGCCGCCACGGCTTGGCAACCGGCTCGAAGCCGCCCATCAGCAGCCCGCCCACCTCTTCCTTGTAGTAGATGAAACCGTCGGGGTCGCGCATCACCGGCAGCATGGGGTGCACGCCGGCGATGCGGTCGGTGACGATGTAGAAATGCTCGGCCGGGTACAGCGGCACGTTGACGCCGGACAGCCGGCCGAACTGGCGCGCCCACTGGCCGGCGCAGTTGACGAGCAGCTCGCAGCGCACGTCGCCTTGGGCGGTGCGCACCCCTGCGACGCGGCCCTGCTCCACCACCACGCCGGTGACTTCCACGCCCTCCACCAGCGTGGCGCCGCGCAGCCGCGCGCCCTTGGCCAGCGACATCGTCAGGTCGGCCGGGTTGGCCTTGCCGTCGCCAGGAATCCACAGCGCGCCTTGCAGGTCGTCGGTGCGCATCACCGGGTAGAGCGTGCCGGCTTCGGCGGGCGTGATCAGCTCCACATCGACGCCGAAGCTGCGTGCCTGCGCGGCCTGCTTCTTCAGCACCTGCCAGCGCTCCGGCGTGCGGGCGACGTTGACGCTGCCGCACTGCTTCCAGCCGGTGGCAAGGCCGGTCTCTGCTTCCAGCGCTGCATAGAGGCCGATGCCGTAGCGGCTCATTTCCGTCATGTTGCGGTTGGGCCGCATCTGGCCCACCAGCCCGGCGGCGTGCCAGGTGGTGCCGCAGGTCAGCCGGCCTTGCTCCAGCAGCAGCACGTCGCGCTCGCCCAATGCGGCCAGGTGGTAGGCGGTGGAGACACCGGCAATGCCGCCGCCCACGATGACGATGCGGGCTTGGGGTGGAAGGGCCATGGGCAAAGGCTAGCGCAATTCACAATGCCGGCCGCACAACAACAAGGCGCCGAAGCCATGAACGACCTGTCGTCCTTTCCCATCACCGCAAAGTGGCCCGCCAAGAACCCGGACCGCTTGCAGCTCTATTCGCTGCCCACGCCGAACGGCGTGAAAGTGTCCATCGCGCTGGAAGAGACCGGCCTGCCCTACGAAGTGCACCTGGTCGATTTCAACAAGAACGACCAGTTGTCGCCCGAGTTCATCTCACTGAACCCGAACAACAAGATCCCCGCCATCATCGACCCCGACGGGCCGGGCGGCCAGCCGCTGGCGCTGTTCGAATCGGGCGCGATCCTCGTCTATCTGGCCGAGAAGACGGGCCAGTTGATGCCGGCCGACGCCGCCGGCCGCTACCAGACGCTGCAATGGCTGATGTTCCAGATGGGCGGCGTGGGGCCGATGTTCGGCCAGCTCGGCTTCTTCCACAAATTTGCCGGCAAGGACTACGACGACAAGCGCCCGCGTGACCGCTACGTGGCCGAGTCCAGGCGGCTGCTTCAGGTGCTGGACCAGCGGCTGGACGGGCGCGACTGGATCATGGGCAGCGACTACGGCATTGCCGACATCGCCACCTGGCCGTGGGTGCGCAACCTGATCGGCTTCTACGGCGCCGGTGACCTGGTCGGCGCGGCCGACTTCAAGAACGTGGCGCGCGTGCTGGCCGCCTTCGTCGAACGGCCCGCGGTGCAGCGCGGGCTGGCAATTCCGGCCCGCGTCTGACGTTGATGGCCGCGCGCGTCAGCGCGTGATGATCTCGCGGTACATCGGCGCCAGCCGGGCCAGCAACTGGTTTTGCGCGCGGAAAGGAATGCCGGCCGCGTCCATCGAGGCTTGTAAAATCTCCACCTGCGCCAGGCTGTCGGCCTTGCTGATCTTCAGGTCGGCGTGCGAGGCCTTCATCGAATCGCCTTCATAGACGCAGCCGCCGGCCAGCACCTGGCACAAGTGGTCGCCCAACTGCTTCTTCAGCTCGGGCAGCTTGGTCTTCTCGAAGTAGTGGCCAATGCGCTCGTCTGCGCGCATGCGGTCCACGAAGCCGGCAGCCAGGCGCTTGACGCCGTCCTGCCCGCCGAAGGCTTGCAGCAGCTCCGCATCCGGCGCGAAGGCCGGCACCAGCGGCCGCTGCGGCTCGGCCGCAGCCAGCGGCCCCGCCAGCAAAAGGCCGGCCGCGGCCAGGCACACGTTCGACAAACAACGCTTCAACATCGTCATACCTTCAGTTCAGCACGGCCCACACCGGCAATGCCTGCTCTTCGGACGCGGCGCGCGCTTCTTGAGCGCCGGCCGCCTTCAGCCCAGCCGCAGCGCCATCACGCCCAGCACCACCACCAGCGTGCCGAGCGCACGTTGCAGGCCGAAGCGCTCTTTCAGCAGCAAGGTGCCGAGCAGCGCGGCGAACAGCACCGAGGTCTCGCGCAGCGCCGCCACGCTGGCGACAGGCGCCTTCGTCATCGCCCACAGCGCGATGGCATAGGAGCCAATGGACGCTGCGCCGCCCAGCGCCGCCTTCGGCCAGCGGCCCTGCGCATAGCGCAGCATCTGGCGCCGTCCGGCAGGGCCGCGCTGCCAGGCCACCAGCAGCGCGTAGGGAAAGCCGTCGAGCACGAACAAGGCAATCACGTAGCGCAGCGCGTCGCCGCCCAGCGCCGTCTCAAGGCGCACGCCCAGGCCATCGACCACGGTGTACAGCGCGATGATGCCGGCGTTGGCGAACGCGAACGCCAGCGCCTTGCGGTGGTGCAGCGCCTGCCCCGGGTGCGCCAGCCCGACCAGCGCCACGCCCAGCGTGATGCCGACGACACCCAGCCAGGCCGCGGCCGACGGCTGCTCGCCGATGAACGCGCCGCTGGCCAGCGCCACGAGCAGCGGCGCAAAGCCCCGCATGATGGGGTAGGTCATGCCCAGCTCGCCATGGCGGTAGGCGCCGCTGAGCGCGACGTAGTAGCCGATGTGGATGACCAGCGACGCGCCGATGAAGGGCCAGCTCTCGGGCCGCGGCAGGCCCAGCCACAGCAGCAACGGCAAGGCGATGGCGGTGCCGCACAGGTGCACCAGCGCCGTGTCCAGCGTCTTGTCGTCTGACGACTTGACCAGCGCATTCCAGGCCGCATGCAGCGCCGCGCCACACAGCACGGCCAGCACCACCGGCCATGTCAGGCTCACGCCGCAGCGGCGCAACGTCGGGCGCGTGCGAGGAAGTGCGACAGTGGCGGCGTGGTGGCGTCGGCCGACTTGGCGAGGTCGTCCCAGAGGCGGACGCGGACGGCGTCTTGCGCACCAGGAAGCGCGGCGAAGGCTGCTGCCTGCTTCGTGTCGAAGACGCCGCCTTGCAGCAGCAGGCTGCGCTGGGAGTCGGCCGACAGCGCAGCCCGGTAAGCCGGCCGCGTGGCGCAGAGGTAGCGCTTGGCGTCCACATGCAGCTTGATCGCGTTCAGCACGCGGTCTGGCAGCAGGCCGCGCAGGAAGGGCAGCGCGGCGTACTGGTGCACGTCGTCGATGCCGCGCAGACTGGGCGTGGCGCCCAGGTCGTGCAGCAAATGGCCCAGGTCGTGCAGCAGCGCGGCGGTGACGAGCGCGTCGGCTGCGTGTTCGGCTTCGGCCAGGGTGGCGGCTTGCAGCGCGTGCTGGAGTTGCGTGACCGGCTCGCCGCTGTATTGCTCGGCGCCGCGGCGGGCGAAGACGGCCTCGATGTCGGCGAAGCTCAGCATGCGGCGGCCCGCGGTCGGCGGGGCCGGGGCGGGCGGTGGTTGGCAGGCGGCTGGCGGCTCACGGCTCTCCTTCGACTGCCGCAGTCCCATCGGCGGCAGCCGGGAGTATCCAGGAGCCGGCAAACGGGAGCCGGCGCCGGCGGCGCAGTGATGAACCTGTTGCGACTTCGGCGGCCCGCGCTGAAACTTGAAGACTCAGCCGCACCCGCCAGGACGCCCGTGGAAGCCCACACCCCCAGTCGCAGCCCGCTCTACCTGCTCGAACGCTCCGACGTCGGCATCGTCCACCTCGACCGCCAGTTGGTCGTGGTGGCGATGAACAGCTATGCGCGCCGCGTGTTGCCGGTCGAGGACAAGCAGCCGTTCGAGAAGATGGTGCTGTCGTTCCACCCCGAGCGCTCGGTGGCGAAGGTGAAGTTCCTGCTCGACCAGGCCGAGTGCCCGGTGGGCAACCCGCCGCCGATGGCGATGATCATCAACATCCCGGAGCGCGTGCTGCTGATCAAGGTCAGCAAGCTGTCGGACATGCAGGGCGACACCGCCGGCTACACGCTGATCTTCTACGACATCACCGAACTCGTCAGCAGCGACGAGCCCGCCATCCCGCGGCCGAAGGTGGTGGCCGCGCCAGCGGCGCCGCACGCCAAGCGCCAGTTGCAGAAGATTCCGACGGTGTCGCACAACCGCATCGTGCTGGTGGATGTGAAGAGCGTCTCGCACATCCGGTCCGAAGGTCACTACACCTGGGTCGGCACGGCGCAGGGGGCCAGCTTCTGCAATTTGAACATCAGCGACCTGGCCGAACGGCTGGACGGCGCTTCGTTTCTGCGCGTGCACCGCAGCTACCTGGCCAACCTCGACTTCGCCGAACAGATCTTGCGCGACGAAGGCAAGGTCAGCCTCAAGCTGCGTGGCGAAAGCACGCTGCTGCCGGTGGCGCGCGCGACCGTCGCACGCCTGCTGGAGCAACTGGGCATCACCGAGACCGACCCCGCCAAAAGCTGATACGGGCTAACCCTGGGCGCCTGCAGGGGCGCCGCCGTTCATGCGCCGCCGGCCGCGTTTCGTGCAGCGCGAAAGCGGCTTCGTGCAGCGCCCCGGCGGCGGCGGCGGCACGGGCTTAGCGTCCGTTCCGGCCCCGGCGGTGCCCACGCGCACCGCCGCCGGGCACCAGACGGCGCACGACAGACGACAGGAGACAAGCCCGATGATTCCCCCGGTATTCGACTACCACGCGCCGCGCTCCGTGGCCGACGCGCTGGCGCTGATGGGCAGCCTGCCCGACGCCAAGCTGCTGGCCGGCGGGCACAGCCTGCTGCCGATGATGAAGCTGCGCTTCGCCCAGCCGGCGCACCTGATCGACCTCAACCGCATCGACGCGCTGCGCGGCATCACCATGGAAGGCGACACGGTCTGCATCGGCGCGATGACGACCGAAAGCCAGTTGATCGACTCTGCGCTGCTGCGGGCCAGGCTGCCGCTGCTGCCGGAGGCGGCACGCTCCATCGCCGACCCGCAGGTGCGCAACCGCGGCACCATCGGCGGCGACATCGCCCACGGCGACCCCGGCAATGACCACCCGGCGCTGGCCATCGCCATCGACGCCAGCTTCGTGCTGCAAGGGCCGAACGGCCTGCGCCAGGTGAAGGCCGACGACTTCTTCCTCGGCACCTACATGACCGCGATGGCCGAGGACGAGATCCTCACCCAGGTGCGCGCACCGGCCTTTGCCGCCAAAACCGGCTGGGCTTACGAGAAGCTCAAGCGCAAGACCGGCGACTGGGCCACCGCTGCGGCCGCCGTCGTGCTGCGGCTGGACGGCGGCGTGGTGACGCACCTGCGCATCGCGCTGACCAACGTCGCGCCGCAGGCCTTGCGCGCCGCCGACGCTGAAGCCGCGCTGATCGGCAAGCCGCTGACGGACGCCGGCATCCGCGACGCAGCAGCCCGCGCAATGGCGGTCTGCGACCCCGCGGAAGACCTGCGCGGCGACGTGGCCTACAAGACCGCGATGGCCGGCCAGATGCTGCAGCGCGCGATCAACAAGGCGGCAGCGCGCTGCGTCTGAAAGTTCCACAGTTCGGCCGTTCGGCCGTTCCACAGTTCGGCAATTCGACGGTTCGACCCCCCGGCGCCCCGCGCGCCGACACGACAGGAGCAACGATCCCCATGGCCAAGCAACTCATCACCCTGCGGGTGAACGGCAAGACGATCGAGAAGGCGGTGGAGCCGCGCACGCTGCTCGTGCACTTCCTGCGCGAAGACTGCCACCTGACTGGCGCCCACATCGGCTGCGAGACCAGCCACTGCGGCGCCTGCACGGTGGACATCGACGGCGCGTCGGTGAAGGCCTGCACCCACCTGGCGGTGCAATGCGAAGGCGCGCAGGTGCTGACCGTCGAGGGCCTGGCCAACGGCGCGCTGCTGCACGCGGTGCAGGAGGGCTTCTACCGCGAGCACGGCCTGCAGTGCGGCTTCTGCACCCCCGGCATGCTGATGCGCGCCTACCGCTTCCTGCAGGAGAACCCCAACCCGACGGACGACGAAGTGCGGCACGGCATGAGCGGCAACCTGTGCCGCTGCACCGGCTACCAGAACATCGTCAAGGCAGTGCAGCATGCGGCGGCGAAGTTGCAGCAGACCGAGCAGGTGGCCGCATGAACGCGCCCATCAACCCGTCGGTGCTGGAGCGCAGTGCCACGCTGCAAGGCCTGGGCGACAGCCGGTTGCGCAAGGAAGATGCGCGCTTCATCCAGGGCAAGGGCAACTACGTCGATGACATCAAGCTGCCCGGCATGCTGCACATGGACATCGTGCGCTCGCCCATTGCGCATGGCCGCATCCGCCGCATCGACAAGTCCGAAGCGCTGAAGGTGCCCGGCGTGATCGCGGTGCTGACTGCCGACGACCTGAAGCCGTTGAAGCTGCACTGGATGCCGACGCTGGCCGGCGACGTGGCCGCTGTGCTGGCCGACGAGAAGGTGCACTTCCAGATGCAGGAGGTGGCGGTGGTCGTCGCCGAAGACCGCTACGCCGCTGCCGACGGCGTGGAGGCGGTGATCGTCGAGTACGACGAACTGCCGGTCGTCATCGACCCCTACAAGGCGCTGGAGCCCGACGCGCCGGTGCTGCGCGACGACCTTGCCGGCAAGACCGAAGGCGCGCACGGCCGGCGTGACCATCCCAACCACATCTTCACCTGGGAGGCCGGCGACAAGGCCGCGGCCGACGCTGCCTTCGCAGCCGCGCCGGTGACGGTGCAGGAGCGCATCGCCTATCCGCGCGTGCACCCCTGCCCGCTGGAGACCTGCGGCTGCGTCGCGTCGTTCGACCCGGTGCGCGGCGAGCTCGTCACCTACATCACCTCACAGGCGCCGCATGTGGTGCGCACGGTGGTGTCGCTGCTGTCCGGCATTCCCGAGTCGAAGGTGCGCATCGTCTCGCCCGACATCGGCGGCGGCTTCGGCAACAAGGTCGGCATCTACCCCGGCTATGTCTGCGCCATCGTCGCCAGCATCGTGCTCGGCAAGCCGGTGAAATGGGTCGAAGACCGGATCGAGAACATCTCCTCGACCGCCTTCGCCCGGGACTACCACATGGACGGCGAGATCGCCGCCACCGCCGACGGCCGCATCCTCGGCCTGCGCGTCAACGTGCTGGCCGACCACGGCGCCTTCGACGCCTGCGCCGACCCCACCAAGTTCCCGGCCGGCATGTTCCACATCTGCTCCGGCAGCTACGACATCCCGGCCGCGTACTGCAGCGTGAAGGGCGTCTATACCAACAAGGCTCCGGGCGGCGTGAGCTACCGCTGCTCCTTCCGCGTCACCGAGGCGGTGTACCTGATCGAGCGCATGGTCGATATCCTGGCCCAGCAACTGGGCATCGACAAGGCCGAGATCCGGGCGAAGAACTTCATCCGCAAGGAGCAGTTCCCGTACACCTCGGCCTTCGGCTTCGAGTACGACTCGGGCGACTACCAGACGGCGCTCGACAAGGTGCTGGCCGCCTGCGACTACAAGGCCCTGCGCGCCGAGCAGGCGCTGCTGCGCGCCGACCCGGCGAGCCCCACGCTGATGGGCATCGGCCTGGTCGCGTTCACCGAGGTCGTCGGCGCAGGGCCCAGCAAGATCTGCGACATCCTGGGCGTCGGCATGTTCGACAGTTGCGAGATCCGCATCCACCCCACAGGCAGCGCGATCGCGCGCATGGGCACCATCTCGCAAGGGCAGGGGCACCAGACGACCTATGCGCAGATCATCGCCACCGAGCTGGGCATTCCCAGCGAGGTGATCCAGGTCGAGGAAGGCGACACCAGCACCGCGCCCTACGGCCTGGGCACCTACGGTTCACGCTCGACGCCGGTGGCCGGCGCGGCGATCGCGCTGGCCGCGCGCAAGATCCACGCGAAGGCACGCAAGATCGCGGCGCATCTGCTGGAGGTCGGCGAAGGCGACCTCGACTGGGAGATCGACCGCTTCAAGGTCAAGGGCGACGAAGCCCGCTTCAAGTCGATGAAGGACATCGCGTGGGCCGCCTACAACCGGCCGCCCGACGGGCTGGAGCCGGGGCTGGAGGCGGTGCACTACTACGACCCGCCGAACTTCACCTTCCCGTTCGGCGTCTATCTTTGCGTGGTCGATATCGACCGCGGCACCGGCGACACCCGGGTGCGCCGCTTCTACGCGCTGGACGACTGCGGCACCCGCATCAACCCGATGATCATCGAAGGCCAGATCCACGGCGGGCTGACAGAAGGCTATGCGGTCGCGATGGGCCAGCAGATGCCGTTCGACGCGCAGGGCAACCTGCTCGGCAACACGCTGATGGACTACTTCCTGCCGACCGCCGTCGAGACGCCGAAGTGGGAGACCGACTTCACCGTGACGCCGTCGCCGCACCACCCGCTGGGCGCCAAGGGCGTGGCCGAGTCGCCGCATGTCGGCTCGATCCCCACCTTCACCGCGGCGGTCGTCGATGCGTTCGCCCACCTCGGCGTGCGCCACATGGTGATGCCGCACAACGCCTGGCGCGTCTGGCAGCAGTTGAAGGCCAGCGGCGTGGCGCTCTGACCGCGCAAGCAGGGCAGGACGAAAGCAGACGATGGAAGTCAAACTGGAAAAGCGCTACCCGCTTGCTGTGGATGCCGGCAGTGCCTGGCAGGTGCTGCGCGACGTGAAGGCCACCGCCGAGTGCATGCCGGGCGCGTCGATCACCGCGCAGACCGACGCCACCCACTTCAAGGGTGCCGTCAAGGTCAAGGTGGGGCCGGCGAGTGCGGCCTTCGCCGGCGACATCAAGGTGCTGGCGCTCGACGACGCCAGCAGGCGTTTGCAATTGCTCGGCAAGGGCGCCGACCGCGCCGGCTCGTCGGCGTCGATGGACCTGACCGCGACGGTCGAGGCCGGCGACACGCCGGGCACGTCGGTGCTGGTGGGCAAGGCGGCCGTCATCGTCAACGGCAAGTTCGCGCAGTTCGGCGGGCGGCTGATGGTGCAGGTGTCGGACATGCTGCTGGCGCAGTTTGCGGACAACTTCCGCGCGGCGGCCGCGGCTGTCCCGGCGCCGGTGCCGCAAGCGTCGGTGGGCATGCCGCCCGCAGCGGCGCTGCCGGCCGCGGCGACTGCGCGGGCCAACGAGATCAACGGCCTGGCGCTCGCCTGGAACCTGCTCAAGGGCTGGTTCACCGGCCTCTTCAGCAAGCACCCTGCCTGAGCTGGCGATGACCGACACGGCGCTCCGCGAGTCGCTGCACCACGCCGGCTACATCGCCGACGACAGCCTTGCGATGACGCTCTGGCTCGCCGCTGAACTGCAGCGGCCGCTGCTGGTGGAAGGCGATGCCGGCGTCGGCAAGACGGCGCTGGCGTCGGCGCTGGCCAAGGCGCGCGGGCAGGCGCTGGTGCGACTGCAGTGCCACGAGGGGCTGGACCTGTCGCAGGCCGCCTACGAGTGGAACTATGGCCGGCAACTGCTTGCAATTCGACTGCACGAGACGCAGCCCGACGGCACGCAGCACCGCGTGCGCGAGGCCGACCTCTTCACCCGCGACTACCTGCTGGAGCGGCCGCTGCTGCGCGCGATTTCGAGCGCGCAGCCCTGCGTGCTGCTCATCGACGAGATCGACCGTGCCGATGAAGCCTTCGAGGCCTTTCTGCTCGAAGTGCTGGCCGACTACCAGATCACCGTGCCGGAACTCGGCACGCTGCAGGCGCTGCATGTGCCGCAGGTGGTGCTGACCAGCAACGGCACGCGCGAACTGTCCGATGCGCTGCGCCGACGCTGCCTGTTCCACTACCTCGAGTACCCGACGCTGGCGCGCGAGATCGCCATCGTGCGGGCCACGCTGCCGCAGGCCGAGAGCACGCTGGTGGAGCAGGCGGTGGCCTTCGTGCAGCGGCTGCGCCGCGAGGACCTGGGCAAGACGCCAGGCGTGGCCGAGACGCTGGACTGGGTCCGCGCGCTGCACCGCCTGGCGTTCAAGGCACTGCCCGACGACCCGCATGCGCTGATGGCCACGCTGGCCTGCCTGCTGAAGACCCGCGACGACCGCTTCCAGCTCGGCGAAGACCGCGTGCGCCAACTCGTCGAGGGCAGGCGCAGCGTCGGCGTGGCAGAGCAGGCGCCACAGCCTGCGACAACACCATGAATGACGTGAACGCCGTGAACGCCGCGAATGCCTTGAACGCCGGCCTGCAGCGCGCCGAGCCGCTGGAGCGCATCGCCGGTTTTGCGGCGCTGCTGCGCGACCACGGCCTGCAGGTGGGCATTGCCGAGCAGCAGGCGATGGTGCAGGCGGCACTGCGCGTGCCGCTGGTCCGCGCCGCGCTGCTGGGCGCCGCCTGGCGCGCCATCGCCTGCCACGATGCGCGCGACTGGAAGCGCTGGCCCGAATTGTTCGACCGCTACTGGCACCCCGGGCGGCAGCGCGGCAGCACCCGGGTCGGCGGCCAGACGCGGCCGTCGCGCCACCTCCGGCAACTGGTGCAAAGCCTGCACGAGCGCCTGGCCGGCGAGGGCGCGCCGCCCGCACCATCGCCTGCCAGCGATGTTGCGCTCGACGTCCCCGCCGCCGTGGCCGACGACAACGGCCCGCCGCGCGCGCAAGGCGGCGCAACGCGCAGCGACGCACTGCACGACCGCGCGTTGTCGCAGTGGCTGCCGCAGGACCTGGCGCTGCTGCAACGGCTGGCCGAGCGCATCGCGCAGCGGCTGCGCAAACGTCTCACGCGCCGCTGGCACGACAGCGCCAGCGGCCACCGCCTGGACCTGCGCCGCACGCTGCGCGCCAGCCTGCGCACCGGCGGGCTGCCGCTGCACCCGGTGTGGCGAGCGCCGCGGCGCGAGCGGCCGCGGCTGTTCGTGCTGGTGGATGTCAGCCGCTCGATGGAGACGCATGCCCAGCTCTTCCTGCGTATCGCGCGTGCCTTCGTCGGCGCAATGCAGGCCCGGGTCTTCGTCTTCCACACCCGGCTCGCCGAGATCACGCCACTGCTGCGCGGCGACTCGCAGCGCGTGCAGGAAAAGGTCAACGCGGTGACCGCCGGCTTCGGCGGCGGCACGCGCATCGCCACCAGCGTCGCCGACTTCCACCGCGTGCATGCACGCGCCCAGCTCGGCCGCGGCGCGCGCGTCTGGCTGCTGTCGGACGGCTTCGACGCCGACGACGCACCGCGCCTCGCCGAGGAACTGGCCCACGTGCGCGCCCGCGGTGCGCGCACCACCTGGTTTCACCCGTCGCCGCAGCCACCGGCCTCGCAGGCCATGCAGCGGGTTGCCGCCGAGCCGGGGCTGGTCGAGCGCTTCGTGCGGCTGAACAGCCTGCGCGACCTGGCCGCGCTGGCCGAGCGGGCCAGCGCATTGCGCTGATGCAAACCCACCCTGAAAGACCCCCGATGACCAACGCCGACACTGTCTTCGACGCCGCCCGCCGCCTGCAGCAGGCCGGCACACCGTATGCGCTGGTCAGCGTCGTCAGGGCGCTTGCGCCGGCCTCCGCCCGGCCCGGCGACAAGGCCGTGGTGACGGCCGACGGCGGCCTGCACGGCTGGGTCGGCGGCGGCTGCGCGCAGCCCGCGGTGACGCGCACCGTGCGCCAGGCGCTGGCCGACGGGCGCGCGCGGTTGATCCGGATTGCGCCGACGGCCGACGGGCATGAGCGGGATCTGGGCGACGTGCTCGAGTTCGGCATGGCCTGCCATTCCGGCGGCACGCTGGAACTCTTCGTCGATCCGGTGTTGCCGCGGGCCCGGCTGGTGGTGATCGGCGCGTCGCCGGTGGCAGAAAGCCTGGCGCAACTGGCGCCGCGCGTCGGCTTCGCCGTCACGCTGGTCGCCCACGAGGCGCAGGCCGCGGCTTTCCCCGATGCCGAGACCGTGATCGCCAGCGACGACCCGGCCACCGCCGCGCCGCAGGTGCCGGCGGGCGCCTGGGTCGTCGTCGCGACGCAGGGGCGGCGCGACGTGCAGGCGCTGCGGCTGGCGCTGGCGCTGCAGGCGCGCCAGGTGTCGTTCGTCGCCAGCGCGCGCAAGGCGCAGGTGCTGAAGGCGTCGTTGGTGGCCGCCGGTGCGGCGCAGGACGCCGTGGCGGCCATCGTCGCGCCAGCCGGCTACCCGATGGCAGCCAGCACGCCGGAGGAGATCGCCTTGTCGGTGCTGGCCGCGGTGGTGTCGCACCGGCGAGCGGCGTTGTCCGGCGCCGATGCCGGCCCGCCGCCCGAGCCGGTGCCGGCATCGCTCGCAACAGCGCCGCCAGTGGCGGCCACGCCGAGCTGCTGCGGAGGCTGAGATGGGCTGCATCATGAAGGGCGGCGGCGGCCTGCACGCGCGGCTGGTGGTCGGCGCGGTGGTGTTGGCGGCCGGCGCCGGCACGCGGCTCGGCGGGCGGCCGAAGTCCTTGCTCGAACTCGGCGGCGTGCCGCTGATCCGCCGCCAGTTGATTGCGCTGTCGGGCGCGGGTGTCGATGAGGTGGTGGTCGTGCTCGGCCACCATGCCGACGCCATCGAGGCCGCGGTCTGCGAATTCCCGGTCACGCTGGCGCGCAACCCGGCACCCGACGACGGCCAGGCGTCGTCGGTGCGCACCGGCCTGGCGGCGCTGGCGGGCAGGCTGGACGCGGTGATCGTTGCGCTTGCCGACCAGCCGCTCGTCAACGCACAGGACTTCACCGCGCTGATCGGCGCGTTCAAGCAGCGAGGCGAGACCTCGATGGTGGTGCCGCGGGTCCACGGCGAACCGGGCAACCCGGTGATGTTCGAGGCGGCGCTGCGCGACGAGTGGCTGGCCGGCGACGCCGACGCCGGCTGCCGCCGCTGGCGCGACGCGAACCCCGGCCGCGTGCGCTGGTTCGACACCGACAACACGCGCTACCGCCTCGACATCGACACGCCCGGCGACCTGCTGCAGTTCACCGCCCGCACCGGCCACACGCTGCGCTGGCCGGCTACGCAGGCGGCCGGACCTTGACGTTGGCCGGCGCGCTGGCATGGGCACTGCTGCTGTCGGGCTGGCTCGGCATCGGCCGGCTGGCGCTGACTGCCGACCCCGAGCCGGCGCCCGTGTGCGGCTGGTTCGCGCTCTGGCTGCTGGCGCTGGCGGCGGCCTCGGCGGCGCTGCAGCGCTGGCGGCCGACGGCCGCTTCGCTGCGCTGTTGTCTGGCGTGGGCGGCGCTGGCCAGCGCCGCCGCGCTCGGTGCCTGGCAGCCGGCAGGCGCCCTGCCCTGGTTGCTGCCGGTGACGCTGGCGTGGGCCGGCCTGGTGGCGCTGGCCTTCGCCGGCGTGCACCGCCGCGCCGGCACAGGACGGGCCCATGCCGCGCCACGGGCCGCCGCAGCCGGCGCGCTGCTCGCCTGGCTGGCGGTCGGCGGCATCGACGACACGCGGCTGCTCGCACTGCGGATGGCGGCGCTGGCTGTGGTTGCCGGCGCGCTGTTGGCGCAGTTGCAGCCGCGGCGGGGCGGCGCAGGGGCACCGGCAATGGCAGGTTGCGCGGGCTTCGGCTGGCCCGCAGGCGGCGCTGCGGCGCCGCAGTTGCCGCTGCGGCTGGCGCTGCTGGGCATGCTGCCGATGATGCTAGGCCTGCCGTGGGCCGGCGTGCTGTGCAGCGGCGACGGGTCGAGTCCGACTCTGATGCTGGCGCTGCATCTGTCGTCGATGTTCGTGCCGGCGCTTCTGGTCGGCCACCGGCCTGCGCTCGCGGCCCACGCAGCGGCGGCGTCCGCCGTGCTGCTGCTGCTGGGTGCGCTGGCGCTGCTGCTTGCACCGCGGGCGGGCGCGGCACCGGCCGTGGCGGTGGCACACGGCACGGCATGGAGCCTGGCGTGGGCGGCGACAGCGGCGGCCAGCGCTGGCCCGCTGCCGCAGCCACGGCCGTGGCGGAACGGCCTTTTCAGTGCTCTGGCCGCCTGCGCGCTGGGCCTTGCCGTCGGCGCGGCCGGCATGCGCGTCTTCGCCGACCTGCACACCGCGCTCGGCCTGCTGGCCGGCGCATGGCTGGCCGTCCGCTTCGGCAGGCGGCCGGCAACTGCGGCTGTCAAGCGGTTGCAGTTGCGGTGGCGGTCGCCTGCGTCGCAGCCTGCCGCGGCTCAGGGCCGGGCATCATCCAATGCCCCCAACTGCGAATGCCGCAACCGCGTCGCCGTCAGCGCCCCCGCCGACTCCAAGATCGGATAGGCAATCGAGCAGATGTGCGAGTTGACCCGCTTCAATTCGCTGATCAGGTCCAGATGCAGCGAACTGGTCTCGATGCTTTGCGCCGTGTTGTCTTGCAACCGCGCAATGTGGTTGGCGGCGTACTCGTGCTCCAGGTCGCGGAAGCGCGCCTTCTCTTCCAGCAGCTTTTGCGCATCCCGCACATGGCCGTCCAGGAAGACGCTCATGCCCAGCCGCAGGTTGGCGGTCAGCCTTTCGTGCAGATGGCAGATCTCGGCCATGCCGGCGTCGCTGAAGCGGCGGTTCTTGCGGATCTTCTTGTCTTCCACGTCCTGGATCACGCGCTCGATGATGTCGCCGATCTGCTCCATGTTGATCGTGAAGCTGACGATGTCGGTCCAGCGCCTGCCTTCGCGCTCCGACAGCGCCTGCCGGCTGATCTGCGTCAGGTAGAACTTGATCGCCGAGTACAGCTCATCGACGGTGTCGTCCATCTTGCGCAGCCGCTCGGCCAGCGCCAGGTCGTTGTTGCGGATCACCGGCACGATGCCGCGCAGCATGGTCTCCACCACGTCGGCCTGGTGCAGCGCCTCGCGCGCGGCGCAACTGATGGCCAGCGACGGCGTGCCCAGCGCCACCGGGTCGAGGTGGCGTGGGCGCAGCGTGGTGTCCACCTGCGCCACCATGTGGCGCTCCAGCAGCCGGCCCAGCGGCCCGGTGAAGCCGACGAACAGCAGCGCGCGCAGCAGGTTGAAGCCGAGGTGGAAGACGATGATCTGCTGCTCCACCGTGGGCAGCCAGTTCTGCAGTGCAATGTGGATCTGCGGCAGCAGCGGCACGGCAAGCGCGCAGCCGGTGAGCTTGAAGACCAGGCTGCCCACAGGCACCCGCTGCGCCGCCACCGGCCCGCGCGACGTGGACAGCCAGGCCGCCACGCCGCTACCGATGTTGGCGCCCAGCACCAGGCCGAACGCCACTGTCGTCGGCAGCATGCCCTGGCCCGTCAGCTTGGCGATCAGCAGCACGGTGGCCAGGCTGGAGTACGACAACACGGTGAACACCGCGCCCACCAGCATGTCCAGCGCGGTGTCGTTGGGCAGCGCCACCAGCAGGGCGCGCACCGCCGGTGACGCGGTCAGCGGCTGCGTGGCGCCGGTGATGAGTTGCAGCGCCAGCGTGATGACGCCCAGGCCCAGTGTGACGTTGCCGATGCGCCCCAGCGTGGCCTTCTCGCGCGAGATCACCATCACCACGCCGCTGAAGATGAGCAGCGGCGACAGCCAAGACAGGTCGAAAGAGAACACCACCACCATCAGCGCGGTGCCGATCTCGGCGCCCAGCATCAGCGTCAGCGCGGCGCTGGTGGTCATCAAGCCCTTGGCCAGGAACGACGACACCAGCATGCTGGTGGCGGTGCTGGACTGCACCAGCCCGGTGACGCCCAGCCCGGCCAGCAGCGCCTTCAGCCGCGAGCCGACGCTGGCCGCCAGCACCTGGCGCAGGTTCTCGCCCAGCAGCCGCAGCATGCCGGCGCGGACGATCTGCGTGCCCCAGACGAGCAGCGCGATCGCGGCCAACAAGTTGAGCAAATGGATCACTGCCAGGGCATGGAATACGTCTTCAGGTTGGTGAAACTTTTCATCGCTTCCTGCACACCTTCCTTGTACCCCAGGCCCGAGTCCTTGATGCCGCCGAAGGGCGTGAGTTCCAGCCGGTATCCCGGCACCTCGCGCACGTTGACGGTGCCGACCTGAAGCTCGTTGACGAAGCGCGTGATGTGGTCGAGCCGCTGCGTGCAGACCGACGACGACAGCCCGTAGGCCGTGCCGTTGGCGATGGCGATGGCCTCGTCGATGGAGCCGAAGGTGATGATCGGCGACACCGGGCCGAAGGTTTCTTCGCGCACCAGTTCCATTGCAGGGCTCACGCGGTCCAGCACGGTGGGGGCGTACAGCGCGCCATCGCGCGTGTGGCCGGCCAGCAGCCGCGCGCCCTGGGCGAGCGCTGCGTCCACCCGGGCCTGGAAAGAGCGTGCGGCGGCTTCGTCGATCACCGTGCCCATCTGCGTGGCCGGGTCAGCGGGGTCGCCGAAGGTCCATGCCCGCGTCTTGCTCACCACCAGATCGGTGAAGCGCGCCGCCACCGCCTGGTGCACCAGCAGCCGCTTGACTGCCGTGCAGCGCTGGCCCGAGTTCTTGTACGAGCCCTGCACCGCCAGCGACGCGGCTTCGTCGAGGTCGGCGTCGTCCATCACGATGATGGGGTCGTTGCCGCCGAGTTCCAGCACCAAGCGGCGGTAGCCGGCTTTCGCTGCAATCGCCTTGCCGATGGCCACGCCGCCGGTGAAGCTGATGAGGTCCACCGCCGTGTTGGTGAGCAACTCGTCGGCGATCTCGGCGGGGTCGCCGGTCAGCACGCTGAGCATCGGCCCCGGCAGGCCGGCTTCGTAGAGGATGTCGGCGAACAGCAGCGCCGACAGCGGCACCTTCTCCGACGGCTTCAGCACCATGCGGTTGTTGGTGGCGATGGCCGGCACCACCTTGTGCGCCACCTGGTTCATCGGGTGGTTGAACGGCGTGATGGCGGTGATCACGCCCAAGAGCGGCTGGCGCAGCGTGTGCACGCGCCGGGCGCGGCCGTGCGGCGTGATGTCGCAGGAAAAACTCTGCCCGTCGTCGCGCAGGCACTCGATGGCGCCGAACATCAGCACGTCGGCCACGCGGCCGGCTTCATACGTGCTGTCCTTGCGGCACAGCCCGCTTTCGGCGGTGATCAGCGCGGCGATCTCGGCCGTGCGGCCGCGCACCAGCGCCGCTGCGGTGTTGAGGATGTTCGAGCGCTCGAAGCGGCTCAGCGTGGCCTTGTAGCCGGCGGCGATGGCGAAGGCTTCGCGCACCTGCGCCAGGCTGGCCTTCGGCACGCTGCCGACCACCGCGCCGGTGAACGGGTTGCGCACGTCGAAGCGGCGCTCGCCGCCAACCTTCTGGCCGGCAATGCGCAGCGATTCATCGCGGACGGCGTCACTGGGCATGGTTCAACGCCAGGTCGAAGGCATCGAAATTGCGCCAGCGGCGCTGCGGGTCCAGCCCGTCGATGCGCCGGTTCAGCACCAGCGGCACCCGCTGCTCGGACACACCGCCGTGCGAGCGCAGCGGCACTTCCAGCGCGCTGAGATCGTGGCGTGACGCGGCAGTGCCGAGCACCACGGAGCGCTGGCTGACGACCACCAGGTCGCCGATGCGGTCGGCCGGCAGCTCGAAGCGCTCTGCCGCCGCACCGCGCGGCAGCACCGTCTCGATGCCGCGCAGCGCGGCGATCCTGGCCGCCAGCGCCGCCGCGTCGGTGCCGGCCGGCAGATAGACGGTGGCGAAGGAGCCCAGCGCGCCATGGTGCACCACGTAGGGGTCGGTGATCGGCAGAATCACGCGCGCGCTGCCGGCGCCCAGCCAGCCGTCGAGAACGTCTTGCAGATAGACCACGTCGGGCGTGGCGTCGAGCTTCACCTTGGCGTTCATGCCGTGGTCTGCCGTCAGCGCGATCACGCAGCCCATCGCGTCGAGCTGGCCCAGGTAGCCGTCCATCATCGCGTAGAAGCTGTCGGCGCCGTCGGTGCCGGGGGCGTGCTTGTGCTGCACGTAGTCGGTGGTGCTGAGGTACATCACGCCGGGCCGGCGCGTCGCCATCAGCCTTGCGCCGGCCGCGAAAACGAACTCCGACAAGGCCGCGCTATAGACGTCGGGCAGCGGCTGGCCGACGAGTTCCAGCACGCCGGTGATGCCGTGCTCGGCGGCGCTCGCCTCATCGGCTTTCTCGGACGAAAAGCAGATGCCGCGCATGCCGTGGCCGAGCAGCCGGCGCAGCTTGTCCTTGGCGGTGATGACGGCGCAGGCCTGGCCTGCGTCGGCCAGCGCCGCCAGGATGGTGGGCGCTCGCAGCCACTTCGGGTCGTTCATCATCACCTCGGTGCCGGAGGCGGTGTCGAACAGGTAGTTGCCACAGATGCCGTGCACGCTGGGCGGCGCGCCGGTCACGATGGACAGGTTGTTCGGGTTGGTGAAGCTGGGCACCACGCAGTCAGCGACCAGTGCGGTGCCTTGGGCCAGCACGCGCTTGAGCCACGGCATGCGGCCGTGGAAGACGGCCTGCGCCAGGTAGTCGGGCTCGCAGCCATCGACGCACACCACCACGGTGGGTGCCTTGGGCAGCGCATAGCGCCTAGCGTTGACGTCCAGCCAGCCGTTGGTCACGGTGCTCTCCTTCGGTTGTGTCGGCCTGCGCGGCGCTCTGCCTGCGCAGATGGTTGGCAACGGTGCGCTCCTTGCTCTCCATCACATGGCCGAACATCGCCTTGCCGGCCGCATCGGCGTCGCCGGAGGCGATGGCCTTCACGATGGCGCGGTGCTCGCCTGCCGACACCGGCAGCAGCCAGCCGTCGGCCAGGTTCAGGCGGCGGAACAGGCTCAGCTCCTTGATCAGCTTGCGGT
>CAXTHW010000021.1:0-91680 GCA_964244245.1 uncultured Rubrivivax sp.
AACATGTCGCGCGACATCGCGACCTGGAAAGACCCGAACGGCCTGACCGATGACGAGCGGCGCATCGTCAAGCGCAATCTCGGCTTCTTCGTCACGGCTGATTCATTGGCGGCCAACAACATCGTGCTGGGAACCTACCGCCACGTCACTGCGCCCGAGTGCCGGCAGTTTCTGTTGCGGCAGGCCTTCGAAGAGGCAATCCACACGCACGCCTACCAGTACATCGTCGAATCGCTCGGGTTGGACGAAGGCGAGATCTTCAACGCCTACCACGAGGTGCCTTCCATCCGCGCCAAGGATGAGTTTCTCATCCCCTTCATCGACGCGATCATGGACCCGCATTTCCACACAGGCACACCGGAAACCGACCGCACGCTGCTGAAGAGCCTGATCGTTTTCGCGTGTCTGATGGAAGGGCTGTTTTTCTACGTCGGCTTCACGCAGATCCTTGCGTTGGGCCGCCAAAACAAGATGACCGGTGCGGCCGAGCAGTACCAGTACATCCTGCGCGATGAATCGATGCACTGCAATTTCGGCATCGATCTGATCAACCAGATCAAGCTCGAAAATCCCCATCTGTGGACATCGCAGTTCAAGGCAGAGATCAAGGCATTGTTCGAGCGCGCCGTCGAGCTCGAATACCGCTATGCCGAGGACACGATGCCACGCGGCGTGCTGGGAATGAACGCGTCGATGTTCAAGGCGTATCTGCGCTACATCGCGAACCGCCGTGCGGTGCAGATCGGCCTGGACGCACTGTTTCCGAACGAGGAAAACCCGTTTCCATGGATGAGCGAAATGATCGATTTGAAGAAGGAACGCAACTTCTTCGAGACGCGGGTCATCGACTACCAGACCGGTGGTGCGCTCACATGGGATTGAATGCTGGACAGACGGCGAGCCATCGCGGGCCGTGTTGCCCGGCGGCGGATGGGTTGCGCTGCTGTCGGTGCGTTGCGAGCAATGTGGGCGCATCCGCCGCGTGGCGGACGGGCCGTCGAAGTCATGCCCATCACGGCATGCCGACAAGATCGAGATCCGTGGCACAGGGACTGTCGCCGTCAGATGCGACTGCCCTTGCCACATCCCCGTTCACCGCACCGGGGCGACCGCCTGGAAGCCTTGGCTTCCAGGCAGACCGCCGGGCGGTGAATCGCCGCGCTGCATCGAGCAACGCGGCGCTCTTTGCAACTTGATCAAGGAGATCGTTATGGCAACTGCGAAAAAGGCTGTACCGGCCAAGAAGAGCGTACCGGCGAAGAAGGCCGTCCCCGCAAAGAAGGCTGCGCCGGCAAAGAAGGCTGCGCCGGCAAAGAAGGCTGCGCCAGCAAAGAAGGCTGCGCCAGCGAAGAAGGCTGCGCCGACGAAGAAGGCTGCGCCGGCGAAGAAGGCTGCGCCAGCGAAGAAGGCTTCGCCAGCGAAGAAGGCTGCTCCGGCGAAGAAGGCTGCGCCGGGAAATACTGCTGCGACCTCCAAGCAGCCAGCTACAAAAAAGGCCGCTGCCAAAAAAGCCGCAAAAAAGGCGGCGCCCCCGGCGCCTGCTGCGCCTGCCGGCCCTGCGGCCAAGACGGCACTGAGTCCGGCTGCTGCTTGGCCCTTCCCCACAGGCAACAAGCCCTGAAGCAAGGCGGCGATCACGATCTGGTTTCGTGGTTGCCTGCCGTGATCCCGCAACCCGGCCCATGCCGGGTTCTTTTTGACTATTTCGCTTCGAACACGCGTCGGCCTCTAGTCCACCCCGGCTGCAGCCAGCAATCTGGCATCAATGCTGTGGTTCTGGCCTCCGCGGCTCGCAATCTTGACGGCGCCCAGTCGGTTGCCCAATTGGATGCAGCGGTCCAGTGGCCATTGCCGTTCCAGGCCGAACAAGAGTGCTGCGCGGAAGGCGTCACCGCAACCGGTCGGGTCAACGATCTCTGCGGCCACCTCACCCGGGAAATGGGTTCGCTCGCCTCCGACCCACAGCTCGCAGCCTGCTGCGCCGAGCGTGACGATCACACCCTTCAAACGCAGGCGCGACATCGACGCGAGCGTCTGTCCCGTTCGCTCGCACAACATGCGGGCCTCGTAGTCGTTCAGCGCGACCCAACTGGCCATCTCGAGGAAACGCTGCAACTCGACGCCGTCGAACATCGGCAGTTGCTGCCCCGGATCGAAGATGAACGGGATGCCCGCCTCGGCCATTTGCGATGCATGCAGCCACATCGCGTCCCGCCCATCCGGGGCGATGATGCCGATCTTCAGGTCGGCGCGCGCAGGCACCGAGATCCGGTGCGCGTTCTGCATGGCACCCGGGTGGAAGGCGGTGATCTGGTTGTTCTCGGTGTCGGTGATGATGATCGCCTGCGCGGTGTACATCTCCGGCTCGAGGTGGATGAGCGAGGTGTCCATCCCCAAGCCATGCAGCCGCGCCACGTAGTCGTTGCCGTCGCTGCCCAGCGCGGCCATCACGACCGGCGCGCCGCCGAGCGCGCGCAGCGTGTACGCAATGTTGCCTGCGCAGCCGCCGAACTCGCGGCGCAGCGTGGGCACGAGGAAGGACACGTTCAGGATGTGCAACTGCTCCGGGAGAATCTGCTGCGCGAAGCGGCCCGGGAAGGTGGTGATGGTGTCGAAAGCAAGCGAACCGCAAATCAGCGCGGGCATGGAAGCTCCAGTGTGAAGACAGGCTGACGCCGGGTCAGGGGTAGAAGATCTCGATGGTATAGCCGCTGATGGGCCGGTCGCGGGCGGTCAGCATGGTCTGCAGCGCCAGTTCCGCGGCGGCCGGCACGCTGTTCCCGGGTACCTGGAACTCGGCACCCGTGATCACCCGGCGGGCGATGACGGCGCCCTGGCTGTCGGTCAGCGTGATGTCCACCGCGGGCAGCGCGAGTTTCATCGCCGTCCGGTTGCGCAGGACGACCGACAAACGGTACATCGCCGTGCCTTCCACCCGCAACAGCCCGCTGCTGTCCACGGCCAGCGCCTCGATCAACCGGGGCGGCTCGATTCTGCAGCCCGCCGCAGCGCAGACAGCATCCATCCATGGGCGGACCACGGGCCAGCGGGCGGCAGCCAGGTCGCGGTAGGCAAAGCCGGCTTGCACCAGCAGCGCGAGCAGACCGAGCACCGCCGCTGCTGCCATCGCGGCCTGCACACCCGGCCGCCGCCAACGGGCCGCGCGCTCTGCGCGTCTGACGAAGGGGGGTGGCATCACCGGTTCGGCGTGCAGGTCTGGCGCGTCCAGGGCCTGCGGTCGTTCGGGCTCCGGCTCCGGCTCCGGCTCCGGCAGTTCGGCAGGCGGCGCAGTCTCCGGCAAAGCCGCGATCGCCGCGTCGCGCGGCGCCGCTGCGGTGCGCGCTTCGGCGCCCGTCGGGCTGGCGCTCCCTTCAGCGGCCGACAGCCGCGCCAAGTCCTCCATCACGCGGTCCCGACTTGGGCTGCGCGTGCTGGGAAGGTTTGCGACGTCGGCCTCCAGATCGACCAGATTCTCGATGGCGTTGAACACCTCGGCACAGCGACCGCAGCGCACCCAGCCTTCGGAGACCCGCAACTGGTCTTGCACGACCCGGAACACGGTGCCGCAGGACGGGCAGCGGGCTGCCAGGCCGCTCATTGCGGCGTCACCCGGCCTTCATGCCGCTGCACTGGCGCTGAGCAGGATCCAGCCGTCCTCGGCGTCGGCCACGTCGAGTGCCAGCCAGGGTGCGTAGGCGGCCTTCAGCTCGTCCGCCTGGCGCTCCAGAATGCCGGACAGCACCAGCGCGCCGCCTGGCGCCACGAAGGCACTGAGCAGTGGCGCCAGCAGCTTCAATGGCGTTGCCAGGATGTTGGCCAGCACCAGCGCGTAGCGCCCCTGTGCCGCGTCGGGCAGCGCGCTGTTCAGCGCCACGCCGTTGCCCGCTGCATTGAGCCGGGTGGACGCCACCGCCGCCGGGTCGATGTCCACCGCATCGACCGACAGGCTGCCGTGCAAGGCCGCGGCGATGGCCAGGATGCCCGAGCCGCAGCCGTAGTCGAGCACGCGGGGCCAGCCTCCCGTCTGGCTGGCGATCCAGCGCAGGCACATCCGCGTGGTCGGGTGCGTGCCGGTGCCGAACGCCAGCCCGGGGTCGAGCCGGATCACGCACCGCGCTGCCGGTGGCGGCTGGTGCCAACTGGGCACGACCCAGAACGTGGGTGTGATCTCGACCGGCGCAAACTGCGACTGCGTGATGCGCACCCAGTCCTGCGCTGGAACAGCCTCCAGCGACTGCACAAGCAGACCGGCCGCCCACTCCTGCGCCAGCAGCAGCGCCGCCGCCGACTGCGCCACGGCCTCGTCGGCAAACAGCGCCCGCAGCGTCGAGCGCTCCCAGCCCGGCGCCTGCGCCGGCATGCCGGGCTCGCCGAACAGCGCCTGCTCGCTGCCGGTGCCCGCGTCGGCGTCTTCCACCGACACCGACAAGGCCTGCAGCGCGTCCATCAGCAGGTCCGACACCGGCTCCACCAGCGCCTGGGGAGCGCGCAGCACCAGTTCGATCACCGGCCCTGCCCTAGCGCTTGCGCTGGCCGAGCCAGCCTTCCAGGTAGTGGATGCTGGTGCCGCCCTCGACGAACTTGGCATCCACCATCAGCTCGCGGTGCAGCGGCACGTTGGTCTGTATGCCTTCGATCACGGTTTCCGACAACGCCGTACGCATGCGGGCCAGCGCCTGGTCGCGGGTGTCGCCGTGGACGATGATCTTGCCGATCATCGAGTCGTAGTTGGGCGGCACGAAGTAGTTGGTGTAAGCGTGCGAATCCACCCGCACGCCAGGCCCGCCAGGCGGGTGCCACATCGTCACGCGCCCCGGCGAGGGCATGAAGTTGTACGGATCCTCGGCGTTGATGCGGCACTCGATGGCATGGCCGCGCATCTGGATGTTGCGCTGGGCGAAGGGCAGCTTCTCGCCCGCAGCCACCCGGATCTGCATCTGCACGATGTCGATGCCCGTCACCAGTTCAGTCACCGGATGTTCCACCTGCACCCGGGTGTTCATCTCGATGAAGAAAAACTCGCCGCTTTCATAGAGAAACTCGAAGGTGCCGGCGCCACGGTAGCCGATCTTCTTGCACGCGGCCGCACAGCGCTCGCCGACGCGCTCGATCACGCGCCGTGCGATGCCGGGCGCAGGCGCTTCCTCGATGATCTTCTGGTGCCGCCGCTGCATCGAGCAGTCGCGCTCGCCCAGCCAGACGGCGTTCTTGAAGCTGTCGGCAAGCACCTGGATCTCCACATGCCGCGGGTGTTCCAGAAACTTTTCCATGTACACGGCCGGGTTGCCGAAGGCGGCGCCCGCTTCGGCGCGGGTGGTCTGCACCGCATGGATCAGCGCTGCCTCGGTGTGCACCACGCGCATTCCGCGGCCGCCGCCGCCGCCCGACGCCTTGATGATGACCGGATAGCCCACCGTCCGCGCGATGCGGATGATCTCTTTCGGGTCCTCCGGCAGCGCACCTTCCGAGCCCGGAACACAGGGCACGCCAGACTTGATCATCGCCTGCTTGGCCGAGACCTTGTCGCCCATCATGCGGATGGTGTCCGGCGCCGGGCCGATGAAGACGAAGCCGCTTTTTTCGACCCGCTCTGCGAAGTCGGCGTTCTCGCTGAGGAAGCCGTATCCGGGGTGGATGGCCTCCGCGTCGGTCACCTCGGCCGTCGAGATGATGGCCGGCATGTTGAGATAACTCTGTGCCGACGCAGCCGGCCCGATGCACACCGCTTCATCGGCGAGCTTCACGTACTTGGCTTCGCGGTCGGCCTCGGAATAGACGATGACCGACTTGATGCCCATCTCGCGGCATGCACGCTGGATGCGCAACGCGATCTCGCCGCGGTTGGCTATGAGGATTTTCTTGAACACGAGCGGGCTTACTCGACGATGAACAGCGGCTGGCCGAATTCGACCGCCTGACCGTTCTCACAGAGGATGCGCGCGATCTTGCCGCTGCAGTCGGCTTCGATCTCGTTCATGATCTTCATCGCTTCGATGATGCAGACCGGCTCGCCTTCCTTGATTGCCATGCCGACCTCTGCAAAAGGTTTGGAACCCGGGCTGGCCGAGCGGTAGAAGGTGCCCACCATCGGTGACTTGATCACCTGCCCGGTGGGCTCCGGCGGCGGCGCTTCGGCGACTGGCGGCGCCACGGCGGCCGGCGGCGGTGCGCTGCTGGGCATCTGCAGAGCCGACGCCGACGGTGCCATCGAAGGGGCCGCGGCGGCGGACTTGACGATGCGCACCTTGCCTTCTGCTTCGGTGATTTCGAGTTCCGAGATGTTGGACTCGGAGACGAGGTCGATCAGGGTCTTGAGCTTGCGCAGATCCATGGCTGTCCTGTTTTGCGCCCGATGCGTTGCCATCGTGCAGATTCTTGATTGAAACCTCGTCCAACGACGTCGTTCTGTCGGGAACGGCGCCACCATGCGCAACCCCCGTACATTGCCGTGCCCACCAGCCGATTGCGATGGCAGGCGGGCGACTTTAAGCGGTTTAATGAATTTTGGGAACGTTTCGCGCGCAATTGCGATGCGCGGGCCCGAAATTCAATGGGCAAGGGCCGCGAACCAGCCTGCAAGCTCGGCTTCGCTGGTTTCTCCGAGCTTGCGCTGCACCAGGCGGCCTTTGGCGTCGAAGAAGGCGGTGAAGGGAAGAGAGCCTTGTGTGTTGCCCAGCGTGCGGCTGAGTTCGGTGCCGTCGAATCCGGCCAGCCCGATGGCAAAGCCGACCGGGGTGCGCTGCAGGAACTCCCGGACCGGCGTCGGACCGTCGATGGCGAGGCCGACGACCTGCATGCCCTGGGCACCGAAGCGCTGCTGGAAGCGGTCGAGCAAGGGCATTTCCTTGACGCAGGGCGGACACCAGGTCGCCCAGAAATTCAGCAGCAGCGGCCGGCCGCGGCGTTTGCTCATCAACAGTTCACCGCCGTCGGGCTGCGGAAAGCGCATGCTCCACAGCGCGTCCGTGCCGTCATCCGCCGCCGCCTGGCGCAAGAGCTGCCAGCCGATGCCGGCGCTGGCCGCGGCCAGGCCGGCGCCGCCCAGCACCAGCGTCCGGCGCCTCATCGGGAACCTTCCGCGGCGTGCTCGCCCATCAGGCGGCGCAGCGCAGCCAGGTCGCCGCGCCAGCTCTTGCCACGCGCATCGGGTTTCAGCGCTCCACGCTGTTCGTCCAGGTCGTACAAGGCCAGTTGCAGCGTCACCGGCTCGCCGAGTGCCGCGCTCGGTGCGGCGATGACCAGCACGTTGACCGGCTCGCGGCCCGCGCGGTCGATCGATCCCACGTCGTACGGGATGCCGGCATTGATGATCGCGATCTCGGCGCTCTTGGGATCGTCGCAGTACAGCTCGAGGTGCACGACCGACTGCCGCGTGGCGGTGCCGCGCCAGACGGCGCCGCCCAGATGCGGGCGAAATTCGGCCAGCCGCTGCATCCACAGCGCTGCCACTTCACGCAAGGCCTGCAACTCGGCCGGCTGGGTGTCGGCGCAAAACAGCGCAATGTAGGCGCGCACCTCGTCCTCCACCACCTCGTTCGCAGGCAACCCGGCGTGGCGCGCCGACCGGCCGCCGTGGCGGCCCAGGTCGCGCGCGGCCTTGCGCTTGGCAGCGCCGTACTCCATGCCGTCTTCGACCACCAGCCGCGCCGCGGTGGCCGCGATGTCGTCGCGCATGCCTGCATTCATGGCAGCACCACGGCGCCCATGCGCGCGGCGATGGTCGATGCCCGGCTGACGATGTAGGGCGAGCCAGGCCGCTTCTCGAAGCGCTTGGGCGCTGGCAGCATCACGGCCAGCCGCGCGGCCTGTTCTGCAGACAGCGCCGCTGCATCGACCCGGAAGTAGTGGCGTGCCGCGGCCTGCGCGCCGAACACGCCTTCGCCCCACTCCACGTTGTTCAGGTAGATCTCCAGGATGCGTTGTTTGGACAGCAAGGTTTCGAGCATCAGCGTGATCAGCAGTTCCTGGCCCTTGCGCAGCACTGTGCGCTCGCCGGACAGCAGCAAGTTCTTGGCCAGTTGCTGCGTGATCGTCGAGCCGCCCACCACTTTGGCCGGCTTGGCGGCGTTGACGGGCAGGCGCGCCGCTGCCCGCTGGTTGCGGTTCCAGGCCTTGTCGATCGCATCCCACTCCACGCCGCCATGCTCCGCAAAGCCGGCATCTTCGCTCGCAATCACGGCCCGTTGCAACCTGCTGCCGATGCGCTCTGCCGGCAGCCATTGCTGGCTCCAGAGCAACTGGTGCTTCTCGGTGAGCAGCCGCCAGGCTTCGCTGCGCTGGAAGGTGCTGGACTGCGGGTCGAGCAGCGCCATCGCCGCCACGCGCAGCGCAAACGTCATCTCCAGCGCCACAGCGCTCAACGCCAGCAAGGCCAGCAGCCGCCAGGCGTGGCGTTTCATCCGCCGGCCAGCCGCTCGCGCAGCGCCTTCAGCACCGGCGCTGTGTCGGGCCGCACGCCACGCCAGAAGAAGAAGGCCTCGGCCGCCTGTTCGACCAGCATGCCGAGCCCGTCGCAGCCCTGCACGCCGGCTGCCTGCGCCCAGCCAAGAAAGGGCGCGGCGGCCGGGCCGTACATCAGGTCCAGCGCCAGCGCGCCCGGTGCCAGCACCGAGGCAGGCACCGGGACGGCCGCCGCCTGCATGCTGCTGGCGCTGGCGTTCAGCACCACGTCATACACCACGCCAGGCGCCAGGCCAGGCGCGTCGAGGCCCGACGCCGTCAGCGCGACGCCCAGCGAGCCCGCCAGTGCCACGTGCCGGCCGACCAGCGCCACCGCCTTGTCGGCGCTGCGGTTGGCCACCCGCACCGCCGCCGGCCGCGCTTCGAGCAACGGGCCCAGCACGCCGGCTGCGGCACCGCCGGCACCCACCAGCAGCACCCGCAGCCCGGCCAGCGGCCGGCTGCGTTGGAGGTCACGCACCAGGCCGATGCCGTCGGTGTTGTCGGCCCACCAGCCGTCGGCGTCGAAGCGCAACACGTTGGCCGCCTGCGCCAGTGCGGCGCGCGGCGTGCAGCGCGCTGCCAATGCCGGCGCGGCGAACTTGAACGGCACCGTGATGTTGCAGCCCTGCCCGCCATCGGCCGCGAAGGCGCGCACGCAGGCAGCGAAGCCATCCAGCGGACACAGCACCCGCCCGTAGTCCAGCGCCTGCCCGGTCTGGCGCGCAAACTCGGCATGGATGAAGGGCGACTGGCTGTGCGCCACCGGGTTGCCCAGCACGGCGTAACGGTTGCGGGCCAGGTCGCCGGCCAGGGCGCGGGCGTTCATCGGGTGCTGAGGCTGGTTTCCATCCCGTCGTCGCGCGTGAAGCGAAAGCGCGAGGTGACGACGATCTGGTCGGCCTGCCGGCGCATCGCGGCGCTGAAGGGACCGAAAGGCGACGCAGCCCGCACGATGGCCACCGCCTGCTGGTCGAGCAGGCGCGACTGGCTGGACCGCACGATCTCGGCGTCCACCACCCGCCCCAGCGCATCGACCGTCACGTTCATCGTCAGTTCGCCATACAGCTTGCGGCCTTGCCACTCGGGGAAATTGCGCGTGCCGCGCTCCTCGATGCGGCGGCGCAGCCCGTCGTAGTACAGCGCATAGACCTCTTCCCGCGTGGCCGGGCTGATGTAGCGCTTCTTCGGCCGCGCATTCTCTTCATTGATGCGCTTTTCGATCTCCGCCAGCAGCCGCAGCAACTGCCTGCGGCGTTCGTCCTGCTCGCGCTCCAGCGGCGTGCCATTGTCGCGCCGCGGGTCGGGCGGCGGCAGCGTGGCGATCTCGCGCCTGATCTGCGCCAGCAACTGCTGCTGCTGGTCTTGCAACTGGTCGATGCGGCGCTTGGCGTCGTCCGCCGCGTCGCCAATCTGCACCGTGGGCGCGGGCGGCAGAGGCGACGTTGCGCGGCCGCGTTCCGCCTCGCCGCCGCCGGCCAGGTTGGCCTGCGCGACCGCCTGCGCCTTGCTGGGCGCCTCGGCCGACCGTGCGTTGACCAGGATCACCTCCAGCGGCGTGTCGTTGAACACCCGGTTGAAGGACTCGGGCGCCACGAAGCGCACCGCCAGCAGCGCGCCATGCAGGCTGAACGAGGCCAGCAACGCCCATTGCAGCGTCGAGAGATCACGCAGCCGCATCGCCCGCGGCGCTGGCGGTGGCGCTCTCGCTGCCCGCTTCGCCGACGTCGATGGCCAGCGTCAGCGGCCCGGAGCTGCCGACATCGTCGTCGGCTTCTTCCGCCGTGGGCGCAGCCTCGGCGCCGATGCGGCCCGCGAACGTGCAGTGCAGGTCCAGCGTCAGCAGGTCGATGCCGGCAACGCGGGCGCGCACGCGGGTGCCGCGCGGCAGGCTCTCGGTGCCCGGCACGCGGAACACCAGCGGCAGCGTCTCGGCGCGCACCAGGCCGTCCTTCATCACCGCCGCCTCGATGTCGGGCACGGCGTTCTGCTCCAGCCAGCGCAGCGTCCAGTAGCGCTCGATGCCGTTCTGGAAGTCGTTGTACGCGGCGTAGGCGGTGTCGAAGCCCGAGATGATGGCGAACAGCGCCGCGTCCTTCGGCTTGAACGGCGCCGCCAGCGCCGCGGTGCGGCCATGGCGCGCGCAGGCGATGAGCTGCCACTGGTTGACCAGATCGACATAACGCCGCAGTGGTGACGTTGCCCAGGTGTACTGCGCCACGCCCATGCCGGCGTGAGGCGCGGGCCGGGTGCCCATGCGCACCTTCACGCCAGGCAGCAGGCTGGCCTGGCTGCGGTAGATGCCGGGCACGCCGCAGTCGGCCAGCCAGCCGCCCCAGGTGCTGTTGGCCAGGATCATCGCCTCGGCGACGATCAGGTCCAGCGGCGAGCCGCGCTGCCGCGTGCTGATGTGCACCGCTTCGTTGCCGGTCGGCTCGGCACCGTTGCCTTCGAGACGGAAGTTGTAGTCTGGCCGGTTGAAGTTCTCCGGCTTGCCGCGCGCCACCTCGCGCCGCGCTTTCAGCGCCCGGGCCAGGCGGAATGCGAAGGCCAGCTCCGGCGCGAAGGCGTAGTCGGCCGTCGCCTCGCCGGTCAGCGTGGCCTCGGTCACCACCGTGTCCAGTTTGTCGTGCCGCAGGTTGGCGGCGATCGGCACCCGTTCCAGCCGCGTCTCGCTGCTGCGCACCTCCAGCGTCGCCTCGTCCAGCGACACGTACAGGCTCACGGCAGGGCAGTCGCGCCCGGCGGTCAGGGTATAGCTCTGCACCACGGCGTCGGGCAGCATGGTGAGCTTCCAGCCCGGCATATAGACGGTGGACAGGCGCTCGCGCGCCACCTTGTCCAGCGCCGAATCGGGCGCAAAAGCCAGCCCCGGCGCGGCGATGTGCACGCCGAACACGACCGTGCCGCTGCCAAGGCCCTGCACCGACAAGGCATCGTCGATCTCGGTGGTGGCCGAGTCGTCGATGGAGAAGGCCTGCACGCCGGCCAGCGGCAGCATGTCCTTGATTTCGGGCGCTGCCAGCGCCGGGAAGCCGGTACCCTGCGGAAACGTTTCGAACAGGAAGCGACGCCAGTGGAACTGGTAGGCGCTGTCGATCGCGCCGGCAGCCTTCAGCAGGTCCAGCGGCGCCCGCTGCGCGCGCTTCGTCGCCTCGACCACGGCCTTGTACTCCGGCGCGTTCTTGTCGGGCTTGAAGAGGATGCGGTAGAGCTGCTCACGCACCGGCGGCGGGCAGCGGCCCTCGGCCAGCTCCGTCGCCCAAACCTCGATCTGCGCCGCTTGCTGCTTCTTGCGCTCGATGCCCAGCAGCGCCGCCTTCACCGTCTCTTCCGGCGCCTTCTTGAACTGGCCGCGGCCGAGCCGG
This sequence comes from uncultured Rubrivivax sp., assembly GCA_964244245.1. GTDB lineage: Bacteria > Pseudomonadota > Gammaproteobacteria > Burkholderiales > Burkholderiaceae_C > Rubrivivax. Next base: position 11,808 of record CAXTHW010000021.1, read on the forward strand.
CGGAAGTAGTGCGGCGCGTCGAACAGGCGGAACAGCGCGGCGGCCTGCTTTTCCGGGCCGGCACCGGCCTCGAAATAGTCGCGTGCCAGATCGATGAAGCTGAACTCGCCTTCGGGCGCGAATTCCCAGGCCAGATCGAGGTCGATCTCCGTTGCCAGCGCCTGCGCCTGCGGCAGCAGTTCGGCCGGTGCCGGCTTCTCGAAGCGCAGCATCACGTTGGCGCTCTTCACCTTCACCCGCTTGCCGGATTCCATCTCGACCTGCAAGGAGGCGTCGGCCTCGGACATCAGGCGGCCGGCATGGAACTTCCCGGCGTCATCGAAGAGAACATACATGCTGCGATTGTCGCCCCAGCAGCCGGGCTGTCAGAGCTGCAAAAACCGCAGCAAAAAGGGCAGATGCAGCTCGAAGTCGGACAGCGCGTGGTCGCCGCCGTCCAGCAGCCGGATCTGCGCGCCGGCATAGCGCGCGGCCATCTCGCGCCAGTCCAGCAGTTCGTCGCCCTTGGCGATCACGGCGCAGTAGCGCTCCGGGCGCGTGATGGCCGGCACGGTGACGGCGCGCAGTTCGTCCACGTACTCGGGGCGGAAGGAAAAGCGCTGCTCCGGCGTGTGGAAGGCGGTCTGCTCGCCGATGTGGGCAGTGAGGTCGCGCGCCGGGTCCACCGCGGGGTTGAGGAGCACCGCAGGCCAGCCGGTGGCCTCGGCGATGGCCGTGGCGTAGAAGCCGCCGAGCGAGCTGCCCAGCACGGCGGCAGTGGCCGGCCAGCCGGCGGTACCGGCGTGCAGCAGCGCCATCGCCTCCCGCGGCGACGGTGGCAACTGCGGGCACCACCAGTGCACGTCGGGCCGGTGCGCCGCCAGCCAGGCCGCCAGGCGCTGTGCCTTGAACGACTTCGGTGACGAGCGAAAGCCGTGCAGGTACAGCAGATGCGTCGGCCCGGTCGGCGCGGCCGGGCCGGCCGATGGCAGCTTCATGCCTTGGTCTGCAACGCGCCCAGCAGCTTGCCGTGGATGCCGCCGAACCCACCGTTGCTCATGCACAGCACATGGTCGCCCGGCCGCGCTGCCTTCACGATCGCGCCCACCAGCGCGTCCACCGAATCGGCAGCCACCGCCTGCGCGCCCAGCGGGGCCAGCGCCTCGCGCACGTTCCAGCCATAGTCGCCCTGAAGGCAGAAGCTCAGGTCGGCCTCTTCCAGCGCCCAGGGCAACTGCGCTTTCATCGTGCCCAGCTTCATGGTGTTGGAGCGCGGCTCGAAGACGGCCAGGATGCGTGCCGCGCCCACCTTGCGGCGCAGGCCGCCCAGCGTGCTGTGCATCGCCGTGGGGTGGTGCGCGAAATCGTCATAGACCTTCACGCCGCCCGCTTCGCCCCGCAGTTCCATCCGGCGGCGCACGTTCTTGAAGCCGGCCAGCGCCGCGGCGGCGGCTTCCGGCGGCACGCCGACATGCTCTGCCGCGCCGATGGCGGCCAGCGCGTTCATCTGGTTGTGCTCGCCGATCAGCGGCCACTCGACGCGGCCGATCTTCAGGCTGCCGCGCAGCACGTCGAAGGCATGCGGCTCGCCGCGCGCGCACAGGCCGCCGGGCTCTTCGCGCTTGGTGCCGAAGCGCTGCACGCTGCTCCAGCAGCCGCGTTGCAGCACGCGCTGCAAGGCCTCGTCGCGCGCGTTCACCACGAGCCGCCCGCTGGCCGGTACGGTGCGCACAAGGTGGTGGAACTGCGTCTCGATGGCGGCCAGGTCGGGGAAGATGTCGGCGTGGTCGTGTTCGAGGTTGTTCAGGATGGCCGTGCGCGGCCGGTAGTGGACGAACTTGCTGCGCTTGTCGAACAAGGCGGTGTCGTACTCGTCGGCCTCGATCACGAAGAAGGGCTGCCTGCCCAGACGCGCCGAGATGCCGAAGTTCTGCGGCACGCCGCCCACCAGGAAGCCGGGCTCCAGCCCTGCCTGATGAAGAATCCAGGCCAGCATCGAGGTGGTCGTCGTCTTGCCGTGGGTGCCGGCCACCGCCAGCACATGGCGCCCGGCCAGCACATGCTCGGCCAGCCACTGCGGCCCGCTGGTGTAGGCCGCGCCGGCGTCGAGCACCGCCTCCAGCAGCGGGTTGCCGCGCGTCACCACGTTGCCGATCACGAAGACATCGGGCTTCAGCGCCAACTGGTCGGCGCCGAAGCCCTCGACCAGCTCGATCCCCAGGCCGCGCAACTGCTCGCTCATCGGCGGATAGACGTTGGCGTCACAGCCCGTCACGCGGTGCCCGGCCTCGCGCGCCAGCGCCGCCAGCCCGCCCATGAAGCTGCCGCAGATGCCGAGGATGTGGAGGTGCATGCAGGGCATTCTAGGAGCCTCCTGTGCTAGCTTCAGAGCATGAACGACAGCCGATTCGCCGGCATTCCGTGGCTGGCCTCCAACGCCGTGGCCTACCCGGCGCTGGAGATGCTGCACATCGTCGGCATTGCGCTGCTGGTGGGCAATCTGGCGCTGCTGGAGCTGCGCGTCTGGGGGCTGGCGCCGCAATTGCCGTTGCGGCCTCTGGCACGGCTGTCGCTGGGGCTGGCGCTGGGCGGCTTCGGCCTGCTGGCGCTGACGGGGCTGCTGATGTTCGCCGCCAACCCCGGCGAGATGCTGGCCAACCGTGCCTTCGTCATCAAGATGGTGCTCATCATGTTGGCGGGCCTCAACGCCGCGCTGTTCCACGCGCGCGGCAGCCTGGACAACCCCGACGGCGTGGCGCGCGGGCTGACCGCGCTGTCGCTGGGGCTTTGGCTGGCCGTCATCATCTGTGGCCGCTGGATCGCCTACCGCTAGGAGACACCTTGGACAGACGCATCTTCATTGCCACCGGCGCGCTGGTCGCGCTGCGCCCGGCCTTTGCGCACCACGGCTGGAGCAGCTTCGACCAGACCCGGCCAATCTACCTCGCCGGCCGCGCCGTCAAGGTGCTGTGGCAGAACCCGCATGCCGAGATCGAGCTGGAACTTGCGCCCGGCCTCGAACTGCCGGCCGACCTGCCCGGCCGCGCCTTGCCGGCGCAGACCGCGCCCGTCAACGGCCCTGCGCTGCTGAAGGCCGCCGCGCTGCCCACCCGCAAGGACAGGCGCTGGGAGCTGGAACTGGCGCCCATTTCACGGATGGAAGCCTGGGCGGTGAAGCCCGTGCAGCCCGGCGACACGGTGGCCGTGGTCGGCTTCACCACGCCTGGCGAGAAGGGTGATGCGGTGCTGCGCGTGGAATACCTGTTTGCCGGCGGCAACGCCTACGGCCTGCGCTCGTCACCGGCCTGAGGCAGCGGCTCGGGCGGCTCAGGCCCGCAGCGCTTCGGCGGCTGCCGCCACGGTGGCGGCGATGTCGGCATCGCTGTGCGCTGCGCTGACGAAGCCCGCCTCGTACAGCGCCGGCGCCAGATAGACGCCACGGCCCAGCATCGCGTGGAAGAAGCGGTTGAAGCGCTCCTTGTCGGTGCCCATCACGACGCCGTAGTTCTGCGGCAAGGCGGCGGCGAAGAAGAAGCCGAACATGCCGCCTTCGCTGTCGCCGACAAAGGCAACGCCGGCATCGCGCGCCGCCGCTTCCAGCCCTTGCACGAGTGATTGCGTCTTTGCGGCCAGCGCCTCGTAGAAGCCGGGCTTGCTGATCTGGTGCAGCGTGGCCAGCCCGCAGGCCGTGGCCACCGGGTTGCCGCTCAGCGTGCCGGCCTGGTACACCGGCCCCAGCGGCGCGAGCTGGCGCATCACGGCCTTTTTGGCGCCGAAAGCCGCCAGCGGCATGCCGCCGCCGATGACCTTGCCGAACACGCTCATGTCGGGCTCGAATCCGGGGATCAGCCTGGCATAGACGCTTTGCGCGCCGCCGAGCGCGACGCGAAAGCCCGTCATCACCTCGTCGAAGACCAGCAGCGCGCCATGCTGCGTGCACAGTTCGCGCAGGCGCCGCATGAAGGGCACCGACGCGCGCACGAAATTCATGTTGCCGGCAATCGGCTCGATCATCACGCAGGCAATCTCGCCGCCTTGCAGCGCAAAGGCTTCTTCGAGTTGCGCGACGTTGTTGTACTCCAGCACCAGCGTGTGCTGCACCACCTCGGGCGGCACGCCGGCGCTGGTGGGAAAGCCGAAGGTGGCAAGCCCGGAGCCGGCCTTCACCAACAGCGCATCGGCATGGCCGTGGTAGCAGCCCTCGAACTTGATGATCTTGCTGCGGCCGGTGGCGCCGCGCGCCAGCCGCAGCGCACTCATGCCGGCCTCGGTGCCGCTGCTGACCAGCCGCACCTGCTCGACGCTGGGCACCAGCGCGATGATGGCTTCTGCCAGTTCGATTTCCCGCTCCGTCGGTGCGCCGAAGCTCAGGCCGTCGGCGGCTGCCTTGTGCACCGCGTCCAGCACCGCCGGGTGGCCGTGCCCCAGGATCATCGGCCCCCAGGAGCCGATGTAGTCGATGTAGCGCTGGCCCTCTGCGTCCCACATGTAGGCGCCTTCTGCACGGCGGATGAAGCGCGGCGTGCCGCCGACTGCGCGGAAGGCGCGCACGGGCGAGTTCACACCGCCGGGGATCACGGCCTGGGCGCGGTCGAACAAGGCTGCGTTGGTGTCCGTCATGGGCTTCTCAGTGGACACGGCGCGAGACGGCCTTGCCGTTTTTGGGGTCGTCCAGATTGGGCTCAGGCTCGTCGGGCCCGCCTTCGCCGTCGCCGTCTTCGGCCGACGGCAGCGCCCAGAAGAAGCGGTCGGGGACGATGTTGCCCATGCCGGGGCGGAAGCCCGCGTCCAGGCTCTGGTCGAGGAAGGACAGCGCCTCGCCGACAGCGGCCTGAAGCTCGCTGCCCGCCGCCAGCAGCGATGCGAGCGCGGCCGACAAGGTGTCGCCTGCGCCGACGAAGGCGGCATCAAAGCGCTCGAACTTCTCGCCCGTCAACGCGCCTTGCGGCGAGGCCAGCACGTTGTCGATGAACTGCTCGCTGCCCTTGGCGGCCAGCATCACGCCGGTCACCAGCACGTAGCGCGTGCCGTGCTCGCCAGCGGCCACGGCGAGTTCGCGCGCCGAAGGCGGACGCTCGCTGTCCCACTCGGGCAGCAGAAAGTCCTGCAGCGTCTTGTGGCTGCCCACCAGCACCTCGGTGGCGGGCAGGATCAGCTCGCGGTAGGCGTCGAGATAGGGCTGCAACTGGTCTTCTTCCAGCCAGCTCAAGGACGGCATGTAGGCCACGAGCGGGATGTCGGCATAGTCGGACAGCACCTCGGCCACCGCACTCACGGTGTCGGCGCTGCCCAGGAAGCCGACCTTCCAGCCGGCGATGGTGACGTCTTCGAGGATGGTGCGCGCCTGCTCCACCACGGCGTCGTCGTCGATGACGTGCTGGTCGAAGATTTCGGCGGTGTCGCGCATCACGATGGCGGTGACGACGGGCAGCGCGTGGGCGCCCATCGCGGCGATGGTGGCGATGTCTCCTGCCAGGCCGCCAGCACCGCTGGGGTCGCTGGCGTTGAAGCTCATCACGCAGGCCGGCGCAGGCGCTTCCAGCGCCGGGTCCTGCGGCTCCGTGGCCTGAATGGGATCGGGGGTCATGGGCTGTTGCCTTGTTGCTGTGGCACCCGGCACGGGCCGCGGGTGCCGGGTCCCATACCTCTAGCGGAATCTGAGGAATGATGCGTATGTGCCCACAATTCCTTGAGTTTTCATAGATGTGGGTGGATACAATCGCCGACCATTGTAGTGAGTGACTGCCATCCAGTGACACCGTCAGTGACACGGTCAGTGACGCCTTCAGTGACACCATCAGCGAGCCCTAGAACGTGAGCCAAGACCCGAGCAAGGCCAGAACCTGGATGTGCCTGATCTGCGGCTGGATCTACGACGAAGCCACCGGTGACCCCGAGCATGGCATCGCCCCCGGCACCGCCTGGGCCGACGTTTCGATGAACTGGACCTGTCCCGAATGCGGTGCGCGCAAGGAAGACTTCGAGATGGTTGAAATCTGAGGCCGGCCGAGCGCATCGCCAGCCGTTGAGAAGGATCCAAGTTGGACAGTGACGCTCCCGGCGCTGGACGCCCCGGTGCCAAGGTGCTGGTCATCGACGACAGCAACACCATCCGGCGCAGCGCCGAGATCTTCCTGCGCCAGGGCGGACATGAAGTGGTGCTGGCCGAAGACGGCTTCGACGCGCTGGCCAAGGTGAACGACCACGACCCGGAGCTGATCTTCTGCGACATCCTGATGCCGCGCCTGGACGGCTACCAGACCTGCGCCATCATCAAGCGCAACCCGCGCTTCGCGCATGTGCCGGTGATCATGCTGTCGTCCAAGGACGGCCTGTTCGACAAAGCCCGTGGGCGCATGGTGGGCTCGGAAGAGTACCTGACCAAGCCTTTCACGAAAGAACAACTGCTGCGCGCGGTGGAATCGTTCCGCCGCGTTGCCGGCTGACATGGCCCTGCTGCGTTCGCGGCGGTGCTGGTCTTGACCATCTAGGACGCAAGCGATGGCCATCCAGAAGATTCTGGTTGTCGATGACTCGAAGACCGAACTGCACCACCTGTCCGACGTGCTGGGCAAGCGCGGCTACAGCGTGCGCACCGCAGAGAACGGCGAAGAGGCAATGCGCCGGCTGGGCGAGGACAAGCCCGACCTCATCCTGATGGACGTGGTGATGCCCGGGCAGAACGGCTTCCAGCTCACGCGCAGCATCACGCGCGACCCGCGTTTCGCCGATGTGCCGGTGATCATGTGCACCAGCAAGAACCAGGAAACCGACAAGGTCTGGGGCATGCGCCAGGGCGCGCGCGACTACATCGTGAAGCCGGTCAACGCGGAAGAGTTGCTGGCCAAGATCAAGGCTTTCGACTAGACCCATGGCCAACCGCGAGGCCCTGCGCCAACTGCAAAGCCGCCTCGCGCAGCGGCTGCAGGCCGCGCGCACCGAAGCGCGCATTGCCTCCTGGCTGGCCGTCGAATGCGCCGGCTGCGGGCTGCTGGTGCCGCTGCCCACGGCAGGCGAAATCTTCCCCTTCGGCAGCGTGCTGCCGGTGGCGCACACGCAGCCCTGGTTCCTGGGCGTTGCCAACCTGCGCGGCGGCCTGCATGGCGTGGTGGACACGGCGGCCTTCCTGGGCCTGCGGCCCACCATGTCGGCCAGTGACGCGGTGCGCGAGCAGTCGCGCCTGCTGGCACTCAACGCCAATCTGGGCAGCCACAGCGCGCTGCTGATCGAAAAGCTGGCCGGCCTGCGCAACGCAGACCAGTTGACCGCCGAGCCGGTGGAGGCCGGGCCGCGCCCGCCTTTTGCAGGCGGGCGCTGGCGCGACACCGACGGCCGCGTCTGGCAGGAGATCGACCTGCCTGCGCTGGCCCAGCATGAGCAGTTCCTGGCAATCGCATCGTGATGGCCGCTTGAATCCGAGGACGAGGACGACATGAGCTTGCTGGACAGGATGAAGGGCGCCAACCGGGCCAAGGCGCACCCCGACGACGGGCCGGCGATGACCGACGACGAACTGGCCGCCGCGCTCAACCCGATGGAAGCCACCGTGCGCCTGGGGCCGGGCACGCTGGCGCCGGACAGTCTGCACGGCCGCACCGGGACCGACTCGTCCATCATCTCCGAAGCAGCGCCGTCCGAGCTGGCCACCGAGTACGGTGAGACACGCGGCCCGGCCGACCACGGCGGCCGTGGGCAGCCGGCGGCGCAGGGCAGCGGGCTGCCGCTGATCGGCGGCTGGCCGGTGGCGCAGCAGCAGCGGCTGCTGGTGGCGCTGTTCGTCGTCGGCGTCGTGCTGCTCGTCGGCGTGGCAATCGCGTCGCTGCTGGGCAGCAAGCGCAGCGCGGCGCAGGTGGGCGCCGCGGGTCAGGGGCAGACGCAGTCGCAGCGGCTTGCCAAGTCGGTCTCGCAAGCCTTGATCGGCAGCCAGACGGCCTTTCCGGAAGTGAAAGAAAGCTCCGAAGCGCTGGCGCGCAACGTGCGCGGCCTGAAGAACGGCGAAGGCGACGTGCCCGCCGCGCCCGGCGCCTTGCAGGACCAGGTGGACAAGCTGCTGCCGCTGGTGGACCGCGCGGAGAAAAGCGCCGCCGTCGTGCTGGGCCAGCAGAAGACGCTGACGCAGGTGGGCCAGGCGCTGCGCACCATCAACCGCCAGTCTGCCGACCTGCTGGAAACGGCCGAGACGGTGTCGTCGCTCAAACTGCAGGGCGGCGCGTCTGCGGCCGAGCTGTCGGCCGTCGGCCAACTGGTGATGCTGACGCAGCGCATCGGCAAGAGCGCCAATGAATTCCAGACGATGGAAGGCGTCAGCGCCGAGGCCGTCTTCCTGCTCGGCAAGGATCTGAATTCCTTCCGCGAGATCGCCGAAGGGCTGATCAACGGCAACCCGGAGCTGCGCCTGCCCGGCACACGCGACCCGCAGATCAGGGAGCGGCTGCAACAGCTGCTGAAGCAGTACGACGAGACGCGCACCCAGGCCAGCGCCATCCTCGGCAACCTGCAAGGCCTGGTGGCCGCGCGCGAGGCGCAGACCGTCATCGTCAACGACAGCGAGCCGCTGCGCCGCGGGCTCGACGCCCTTCAGGGCGAACTGGGCAACGCCGGCGCTCTGGGCGCCGGCATCCTGCTGCCCGGCCTGCTGGCGCTGCTGCTGCTGGCGGCCGGCGGCGGCGGCCTGCTGCGCCTCTTCGTCATCGGCCAGACGGCGCGCGCCCGCATGGCCGACACCCAGCGCCAGGAAGCAGAGCGCCAGGAGCAGGAAGCCAAGCGCGTGAACGACGCCAACCAGGCGGCCATCCTGCGGCTGATGAACGAGCTTCAGACGGTGGCCGAAGGCGACCTCACGCAGCAGGCCACGGTGACCGAAGACATCACCGGCGCCATCGCCGACTCGGTGAACTACACGGTCGAGGAATTGCGCACGCTGGTCTCGGCGGTGCAGAGCACGGTGGCCCGCGTCACCGACACCACGCAGCAGGTGGAGCAGACCTCCACCGAGCTGCTGGCCGCATCGACGGAGCAGTTGCGCGAGATCCGCGAGACGGGCGAGTCGGTGCTGCAGATGGCCGGCCGCATCAACGACGTGGCGGCGCAGTCGCAGCACACGGCGCACGTGGCACGGCAGTCGCTGGAAGCGGCAGAGACCGGCCTGCGGGCGGTGCAGAACACCATCGGCGGCATGAACTCCATCCGTGACCAGATCCAGGAAACCTCCAAGCGCATCAAGCGTCTCGGCGAAAGCTCGCAGGAGATCGGCGAGATCACCGAGCTGATCTCCGACATCACCGAGCAGACCAACGTGCTGGCACTGAACGCCGCGATCCAGGCCGCATCGGCCGGTGAAGCCGGCCGCGGCTTCAGCGTGGTGGCCGAGGAAGTGCAGCGGCTGGCAGAACGCTCGGGCGACGCCACGCGCCAGATCGCCGCCATCGTGCGCACCATCCAGACCGACACGCAGGACGCAGTGGGCGCGATGGAGCGCTCGACGCAAGGCGTGGTGGAAGGCGCGCGGCTGTCCGACGCCGCCGGCACCGCGCTGGGCGACATCGACCGCGTCACGCGGCAGCTTTCCGAGCTGATCGCGCAGATCTCGGCGCAGGCCTTGCGCGAGGCCGATTCGGCCAACGTGGTGGCGGCCAACATCCAGCACATCTTCGCCGTGACCGAGCAGACCGGCGAGGGCACGCGCTCCACCGCGCAAATGGTGCGCGAGCTGTCGCGCACCGCCGAGGAGCTGAAGGCCTCGGTGTCGCGCTTCAAGGTCGCCTGACGCTGGCGCAGCGACGATGGACGCCTTGATCGACGACGACACCGCCACCGGCACGCGCGCTGACGACCTCAGCGCGCTGGCCTGGGTGCATGGCGAATTGCGCCGCTCGCTGGAGACGGCGCACAAGGCGCTGCGCCGCTACCTGAAGGAGGCCGAGGCGGTGGGCGGCTCCGACGTCGATGCGGTCGATCCTGCGGTGCTGCGCACCGCCCGCGTCCATCTGCACCAGGGCGTGGGCGCGCTCGAACTGGTCGGCCTGCCGGCGGCGGCGCAGGTGCTGCGGGCCAGCGAGGCCGCGGTGCAGCGCATGGTCGGCAAGCCGGCGATGGTCGATGCAGCAGCGGTCGAGACGCTGGAGCGCACCTCCTTCGCGCTGCTCGACTTCCTGGGCCGCATGCTGGCCGGCAAGACGGTGTCGCCGGTGGCGCTGTTTCCGCAGTACCGCGCGGTGCAGTTGCTGGCCGGCGCCGAGCGTGTGCACCCGGCCGACCTGTGGCTGCAAGACTGGGTCTGGCACGAACTGCCGGCCGATGGCAGTGCCACGCCGCGCCAGGCTGACGACGGCGCGCGCGAGGCGATGGAGTCGCTGGTGCTGGCGCTGATGCGCCGCCCCGACAAACCGGCGCTGGCCCGCATGAGCGACCTCTGCGCCGACCTCGGTGCAGGCGCCCGCGGCCGGCTCGGCACGCTGTGGCAGCTTGCTGCCGGCTTCTTCGAGGCGCAGGCGCTGGACCTGCTGGCCATCGACGTCTATAGCAAGCGGGTGGCTTCGCGGCTGCTGGCGCAACTGCGCACCACCGTGAAGGGCCAGGACGAGTTGTCCGACCGGCTGGCGCAGGACCTGGTGTTCTTCAACGCCCATGCCAGGGCGCCTGCCACCGGGCAGCCTGCGCCGCGCCTGCGCGCCGTGCGCAATGCCTGGCACATCGACGAGCTGGAGGGCAGCGCCAGCAGCGCCGCGGTGGACTACGAGACGCCGCGGCTGGGCCGCTTCGACCCGTCGCTCATCCTGCAGGCGCGCAAGCGCGTGGCCGGTGCGAAGGATGCCTGGTCGGCCGTGGCCGGCGGTGAACTGCACCGCCTGGCGGGGCTGGCGGAGCAGTTCGCGCTGGTCGGTGATTCATTGCAGCGCCTGTTCCCGTCGGGTGAGGTGCTGGCCGGCGCGATGCAGACGGCGGTGGCGCAAACCGTCTCTGCCGCCGCCGTGCCACCGCCGCAACTGGCGATGGAAGTGGCCACCTCCATCCTCTACCTCGATGCCTCGCTGGAAGACGGCGAACTCGACCATGCAGACCTGTCCGGCCGCGTGCAGCGCCTGGCGCGCCGCATCGACGACGTGCGCATCGGCGCCGAAGCACAGCCGCTCGAAGCCTGGATGGAAGAGCTGTACCGCCGCGTCAGCGACCGCCAGACCATGGGCAGCGTGGTGCAGGAGTTGCGCGCTGCGCTGTCCGAGGTCGAGAAGCAGATCGACCAGTACTTCCGTGACCCGTCGCAGCGCCAGGTGCTGATCCCCGTGCCCAACCAGCTTTCGGCGATGCGCGGCGTGCTGTCGGTGCTGGGCATGGACCAGGCGTCGCAGGCGGTGCTGCACATGCGTGACGACGTCGATGCGCTGGCGCAGACCGAGGTCGATCCGCAGCGCGCGGTGCAGGCCGGCACCTTCGACCGGCTGGCCGACAACCTGGGTGCGCTGAGCTTCCTCATCGACATGCTGAGCGTGCAACCGCAGCTTGCCAAGTCGCTGTTCCGCTTCGATGCCGACAGCGGCAGCCTGAGCGCGGTGATGGGCCAGAGCGAGCGGGTCTCGGCCTTTGCCGCGTTCGACGAAGACCCGCTGCCTGCGGCGGACGACGCGCCGCCGCTGCTCGAGCACTTCGACTTCGGGCTGCCGGATGCGATGCCGGCAACGCCGGCCGCGCCGCCGGCCGCGGCGCCGCCGGTGCCGGCCGTCAGCGGCCTGGAAGACGACGCCGAGATGCGCGAGGTCTTCATCGAGGAAGCGCGCGAGGTCATCGTCAACGCGCGCGGCTCGCTCGACAAGCTCAGCGACCAGCCCGAAGACCTGGGCGAGATGACCGCCGTGCGGCGTGCTTTCCACACCCTGAAGGGCAGCGGCCGGATGGTCGGCCTGAAAGACTTCGGCGAAGCGGCCTGGTCCTGCGAGCAGCTCTTCAACGCCCGGCTGGCGCAGTCGGCGCGCATGGACCACCCGCTGCGCGCCTTCACCAGCGAAGCGCTGCACTACCTGGGCGACTGGGCCGAGGCGATTGCCGCCGGCCACGATGGCGGCCACAGCGCACCGGCGCTGGCGCGTGCCGCCGACGCGCTGCGGCTGGATGGCCAGCGGCTGGCCATCGAGGCGCCGCGCGCTGCACCGGTGCCGCCGCCGGTCCTGGTTTCCGTGCCCGAGCCCGAGCCGGTGCTGGACAGTGTCGAGGACGTGCCCGAGGCGCTGCCCTGGCTCGATCCTGCGCCGATTCCTGCGCCGATTCCCGAGCCGATTCCCGAGCCGCTGAGCGCCCGCGTGGCCGATCTGCCCACTGCTGCCGACCTGGACTTCGGCCTGCCCGAGCCGGCAGCAGCCGAGGCCATCGAAGAGGTCAGCTTCGATCTCGACCTCGGCGAACTTGGCGACTTCGGCGACCGCGGCCAGCCCGGTGGAGACGCCGCAGTGCCGCTGATCGAGGCGCTGACGCCGACGGTGGCGGACGAGCCGCAGGCGCCGTTGCCCGACCTGATGCTGGACGGCGACCCTTCGGCCCCGCCGCCAGCACCGGAAGTGCTGGAGCTGGACCTGTCGGATTTCGACTTCGGCGATGGAGCGCCGGAGCATTTCGCAGAGCATGCCGGAGAGCAGACCGCAGAGCAGACCGCAGAGCAGACGGCCGAGCCGGTGCCCGATCCCGGCACGGCCGCCGAACCCGATGTCGAAGACGCGCTCGACGCCGCCGAAGACGACCAGATCAAGGTCATCGGCGATCTTCGCATCAGCATCCCGCTGTTCAACATTTACCTCAACGAGGCCGACGAACTGTCGCGCCGGCTGAGCACCGAGCTGGCCGAGTGGAGCCTGGAACACGAGCGCCATCCGGTGGCCGAGAGCGCCGTCGCGCTGGCGCATTCGCTGGCCGGCAACTCGGCCACCGTCGGCTATGCCGAGCTGTCGGCACTGGCCCGCGCACTGGAGCACGCGCTGATGCGCTCGCACGCGCATGGCCGCGGCCGCAGCGGCGAGCCGGAACTCTTCAACGCGGCTGCCGACGAGATCCGGCGGCTGCTGCACCAGTTTGCCGCCGGCTTCCTGCGCCAGGTGGACCCGGCTTTGATGCAGGGCCTGGCCGACCACGAGCGCTGGCCCGTGGCGGAGCCGCCGCCGCTGCCGGCAGCCACGCCGCCGCTGCTGCCGCCGCCCGCTGCGCCGGCAGCTTTCGACGCGCTGGAGGAAGGCGACGACATCGACGCCGTCGATGCGCTCGACGTCGAGCTGTTCCCGATCTTCGAGGAAGAGGCCGACGAGCTGCTGCCGCAGTTGCAGAACCGCCTGCGCGACTGGGCCGACCAGCCCGCGGACCCGGGCGCCGCTGCAGCCTGCATGCGCACGCTGCACACCTTCAAGGGCGGCGCGCGGCTGGCCGGCGCGATGCGTCTGGGCGAGATGGCGCACCGGCTCGAAACGGCCATCGAGCACCAGGTTGCCCGCGGCATGCCGACGCAGGCCGACATCGACCCGCTGCTGGGCCGCGCCGATGCGATGAGTTCGGCCTACGAGTTGCTGCGCAAGAAGCCGGCTCAGCCCGTTCAGCCGGTTCGGCCAATTCGGCCGGCCGAACCGGTGGCAGCGCCAGGCGCTCCCGGCGCTCCCGCTGCACCCGCAGCACCCGCTGCACCCGCCCTCGATGCAGACGACATTGCGCAGGCGCAGCCAGATGAGCCTGCCTCGGCGCAGCCATCACGCGCGGCAGCGGGAGACGCAGCGCCCCAGATCGAACAGCCTGCCACGGCGACGCCTGAGCCCGCAGCGCCGCCCCAACCGCGGCCGACGGTCGATTGGAGCCGCTTTCCGCAGACCGCTGCGGTGCAGCCCATGCCGGCGGAGCGCGCCGCCGCGCCGGGCACCGCCGTCGTGCGCGTGCGCGGCGCGCTGCTCGACCGGCTGGTCAACCAGGCTGGCGAGGTGAGCATCACGCGCGCCCGCATCGACGCCGATGTGCGCCAGTTGCAAAGCTCGCTGAACGAGCTGACCGACAGCCTGGACCGCATGCGCCGGCAACTGCGCGACATCGAGCTGCAGGCCGAGACGCAGATGAGTTCCCGGCTGGAGGCTGCCAAGGCCTCGTCGGCTGCGTTCGACCCGCTGGAGATGGACCGCTTCACGCGCTTTCAGGAGCTGACGCGCTTCATGGCCGAGTCGGTCAACGACGTGGCCACGCTGCAGCGCAGCCTGCAACGCACGCTGCAATCGACGGAAGACGAGCTGGCCGCGCAGGCGCGTCTCACGCGGGAGCTGCAGGACGACCTGCTGCGCACCCGGATGATCGAGTTCGAAAGCATGGCCGACCGCCTCTACCGCACCGTGCGGCAGGCGGCCAAGGACACCGGCAAGGCGGTGCGGCTGGACATCGTGGGCGGCGCCATCGAGATGGACCGTGGCGTGCTGGAGCGCATGGCCGGGCCTTTCGAGCACCTGCTGCGCAACAGCGTGGCGCACGGCATCGAAAGCCCGGAGCAGCGCGCAGCCGCCGGCAAGGACCGCGGCGGCACCATCACCATCACCGTCACGCAGGAAGGCAACGAGGTCGGCGTCGAGGTGCGTGACGACGGCGCCGGCCTGGACCTGCCGCGCATCCGCGCGCGTGCGGTCGAGCGCGGGCTGATCGCCGCCGACGCGTCGATGGGCGATGCCGAGCTGTCGCAGCTCGTCTTCGCGCCCGGCTTCAGCACGGCGCAGAACGTCACCGAGCTGGCCGGCCGCGGCGTCGGCCTGGACGTGGTGCGCGCCGAGGTCGATGCGATGGGCGGCCGCGTGCAGACCAGCAGCGTGCCCGGCCAGGGCAGCGGCTTCAAGCTGCTGCTGCCGCTGACGACCGCGGTGACGCAGGTGGTGATGCTGCGCTGCGGCGAGCTGAGCGTGGCGGTGCCATCGACGCTGATCGAGATCGTGCGCCGCACGCCCACGGCCGACATCGAGAAGGCCTACGAGACGGGCAACTACACGTTCGGCGACGACGTGCTGCCCTTCTACTGGCTGGCCGCGCTGCTTCAGGCCGGCACGCGCGGCCCGGCCACCGGGCGCACGCAGCCGCTGGTGGTGATCCGCAGCGCGTCGCAGCGCGTGGCGCTGCATGTCGATGAAGTGGTGGGCAACCAGGAAGTGGTGGTCAAGAACGTCGGCCCGCAGCTCGCGCGGCTGCCGGGGCTGGCCGGCGTCACGCTGCTGCCGTCGGGCAAGGTGGCGTTGATCTACAACCCGGTGGCGCTGGCCACCTTGTACGGCACGGCGGCGCGCGAGCGCATGCACCGCGCACCTGGCGTGGTGGAGGCGCTGCCCGTGGCTGCGGCGGCCAGCACGCAGGCGCCGATGGTCCTGGTGGTGGACGACTCCCTGACCGTGCGCCGCGTGACGCAGCGGCTGCTGGTGCGCGAGGGCTACCGCGTCGTCACCGCGAAAGACGGGCTGGACGCGCTGGAGCGGCTGGCCGAGGAACGCCCGGCGGTGCTGCTGTCCGACATCGAGATGCCGCGCATGGACGGCTTCGACCTCGTGCGCAATGTCCGCGCCGACCCGCGGCTGGCCGATCTGGCGGTGA
Organism: uncultured Rubrivivax sp.; assembly: GCA_964244245.1. Lineage (GTDB taxonomy): Bacteria > Pseudomonadota > Gammaproteobacteria > Burkholderiales > Burkholderiaceae_C > Rubrivivax. Next base: position 27,363 of record CAXTHW010000021.1, read on the forward strand.
TCATGATCACCTCGCGCATCGCGCAGAAGCACCGCGACTACGCTGCCTCGCTCGGCGTGGACCACTACCTCGGCAAACCGTATTCCGAAGAAGAGCTGCTGTCGCTGGTGGGCCGCTACGCCGGCGCCGACATCCCCACCTGACGGCGGCAGGCACTGCCCACCATGTCGCAAGTCGTCGAATATCTGGCCGAGCTGACCGGCTTCCGCGACCGCGACGTGCTCGACGTCACCCTGGTCGGCGCGCTGAAGGACCTGCTGCGTCCGGACACCGTGGCCATCTACCGCTGCGTCGGTGACGGCGATGAGCGGCGCTGGCTGACGCGCGCCCGCCTGGCGCCCGGCGACGTGACGGCCACCGCCGACCCGCTGTGGGCAGAGCCCGCCACGCTGCCCCGCCTGGCCGAGCATCCCGCGCGCCATGCCTGCCTGCTGGACGAGCGGCCGCTGTCCGTCGCAACCGCGGCTGGCTCGACGTGCAGCCTGTTCCCGCTGGCCACCGAGCGTGAGGTGGTCGGCGTGCTCGAAATCCACTCGGCCCAGCCGCTGGAAGCAGAGCAGATGCGGCTGGTCTGCAGCATTCTGCGCATCTACCGCAACGTGCAGGGCCTGCTCGACTCCAGCGAGCGCGACACGCTCACCGGGCTGCTGAATCGCAAGACCTTCGACGAGGCGTTCATGCGCATCGCCACCACGCCCGGGCCAGGGCCGGCAGCCCCCGGCGCGGTGCCGGACGGGCTGCGCCGCGCGCCGCCGCTGGGCGGCGCCTGGCTGGGGCTCATCGACATCGACCACTTCAAGCGCGTCAACGACGACCACGGCCACCTGATCGGTGATGAAGTGCTGTTGCTGCTGGCGCGGCTGATGCGCAGCAGCTTCCGTTTCGGCGACCGCCTCTACCGCTTCGGTGGAGAGGAATTCGTGGTGCTGATGCGCTGCGCCAGCGATGGCGACGCCGCCTGCGCGATGGAGCGGCTGCGCGACAACGTGCAGCGCTACGTCTTTCCGCGGGTGGGGCGCATCACGGTCAGCGTCGGCTTCACCGCGCTGCGGCCGGCGGACACGCCGTCCGGCGCCTTCGACCGTGCCGACCGGGCGGTCTATTTCGCCAAGGGCAACGGCCGCAACCAGGTGGCTGACCATGCGGCACTGGTGGCGGGCGGCCACCTGGCCGAGGACGAACGCAGCAGCGACGTCGAGATGTTCTGAACACGGCGGGTGGGCCTTCGCGGGCCGGGGCATTCAAACAAACGTTTGATTTACCGCTAGAGTCGGTGCATGCAGCCACCGCCGCCCGACGCCGCCGCCGCACCCGACACGCGCCAGCGGCTGCTGCAAGCCGGTTTGCGCTTGTTCGCGCAACAAGGCTTCGCCAAGACCTCGACGCGGGAGCTGGCCGAAACGGCTGCCGTCAACATCGCCGCCATCAGCTACCACTTCGGCGACAAGGCCGGTCTCTACCGCGCCGTCTTCTTCGAGCCGATGGGCGACGTGGCGCAAGACCTGGCGCGCTTCGCTGACCCGGCCACCAGCCTGGGCGATGCGCTGCGCGGCTTCTACGCCGCCTTCGTGCAGCCGCTGCGCGATGGCGACGTGGCGCGGCTGTGCATGAAGCTGCGTTGCCGCGAGATGCTCGAGCCCACCGGCTTGTGGGAAGAGGAAATCCTGCGCGGCATCCTGCCGCTGCACCAGGCGCTGGTGGCGCTGCTGTGCCGCGAATTCGGCGCCGCAGCGCCGGACGACGAAATCCAGCGCCTGGCCGTCTGCCTGGCCGGCCTGGGCGTCAACCTGCACCTGGCGCGCGACGTCACCGACGCGCTGGCGCCTGGCTTGTACAGCCAGCCCCACGCCATCGACCACTGGGCCGACAGCCTGGCCCGCTTTGCGCTGGCGATGGTGGCCAGCGAAGGCGAGCGCCGCCTTGCCGCGGCGGCCAGGGGAACAGCTTGACCGGCCTGCTGTCCGTTGGCCGCGCCACCGTATTGGCGGCAGCCAGGGCAGTCGCCGTGGCCGCTGCCTTGCTGGCAGGCTGCGCTGGCGTGCCTCAGCATGCCGCCGCGCCGCCGGTGCCGGCTGCCAGCGCCTGGCAGGCGCCGCTGCCGGCGGCCGGCGACCACAGCGCGGTGCTGCAACGCTGGTGGGCGCAGTTCGACGACCCGTTGCTGCTGCAACTGCTCAGCGCCGCGCAGACCGCCAGCCCGTCGCTGTCGGCTGCTGCCAACCGCGTGGCGCAGGCACGTGCCACGCGCGCCGCCGCCGCTGCCGCGCTCGGCCCGCAGCTCGATGGCACGGCCAGCTTGTCGCGCAGCCGCGTCGATCCCAGCTTTCCGCTGTCCAGCACCGCCAGCGCCGGTGCGCAGGCCAGTTGGGAGATCGACCTCTTCGGTGCCAACCGCGCCGGGCGTGACGCCGCGCAGGCCCGGCTCGAAGGCACGCAGGCGGCCTGGCACGACGCGCGCCTCTCGGTCGCGGCCGAGGTTGCCACCAGCTATGTCGAGCTGCGCGCCTGCGAAGCCCAGCGTGCGCTGACCGCGGAAGACACCGCCTCGCGTGCCGAAACCGCGCGGCTGACCGAGCTGACGGCGCGTGCCGGCTTCCGCGCGCCGTCCGAGGCGGCGCTGGCGCGCGCCAGCGCCGCGCAGGGCCGCACGCTGCTGGCGCAACAGCAGGCGCAATGCGATCTGCTGGTCAAGTCGCTGGTGGCGTTGACGGCCGCCGACGAGCCGGCATTGCGCCGGCAGTTGGCGCCGGCGTCGGGCCGGCTGCCGCAGGCCGCGCCGATCGCGGTGGACAGCCTGCCGGCCGCCTTGCTGCAACAGCGCCCGGACCTGGCCGACGCCGCCCGCCAGGTGGCAGCCGCCGCGGCCGACGCAGCCCAGCGCAGCGCGCAGCGCTGGCCGCAGCTCAGCCTGTCGGGCTCGGTCGGCCGCGCGCGCGTTGCCACCGGCGGCATCAACCTGCAGGACAACACCTGGTCGCTGGGGCCGCTGTCACTGACGGTGCCGCTGTTCGACGGCGGCCGCCGGGCGGCAGACGTCGAGGCCGCCCGCGCGGCCTATGACGACGCGGTGCTGCAGTTGCAGGCCAGCCTGCGCACGGCGGTGCGCGAGGTCGAGGAAGCGCTGGTGCAACTGGACAGCAGCAGCCAACGCGGCGCTGACACACGCGCCGCGGCAGGCGACTTCGAAGCCGCGTTGAAGGCCACCGACGCGCGCTACCGCGGCGGCCTGGGCAGCCTGTTCGAGCTGGAAGACGCGCGCCGCAGCGCGGTGCTGGCCCGCAGCAGCCTGATCACGCTGGACCGCGAGCGGCTGGCCGCCTGGATCGCCCTCTACCGGGCGCTTGGCGGCGGCTGGGACGCCGCCACGCTGACGGCCACCACCGCCACCACCGCCATCACCGCCACCCCATGACCGACGACCACCCGCCCGGCACGCCCACCATGCGCTCGACGCGCTTGCTCCCGCCAGCCGCGGCGCTGCGGGCCGCCACGCTGGCGCTGGCCGTGGCCCTGGTCTTCCCTGCCGATGCTGCCGACGGCGGCAAGGCTGCGTCGGCCGCGCCCAAGCCGGCGCTCACCGTTGCCGTCACGCAGCCGCAGCGCGCCGCGCTGCCGCTGACGGTGGCCGCCAACGGCAGCATCGCCGCATGGCAGGAGGCCATCGTCGGCGCCGAGGGCAACGGGCTGCGCATCGCCGAAGTGCGCGTCAACGTCGGCGACAGCGTCAGGCGCGGCCAGGTGCTGGCCACCTTCGCAGGCGAGATGCTGCAAGCCGACCTGGCGCAGACGCGCGCCGCGGTCGCCGAGGCCGACGCCACGGCCGCCGAGGCGGCGGCCAACGCCCAGCGCGCCCGCGAGCTGGACGCCAGCGGCGCCCTCAGCGCGCAGCAGATCAACCAGTACGTCACCGCCGAGCGCACCGCGCTGGCCCGGCTTCAGGCCCAGCGCGCCGCGCTGCGCGTGCAGGAGCTGCGGCTGGCGCAGACGCAGGTGCTGGCGCCGGACGCCGGGGTGATCTCTGCGCGCAGCGCCACCGTCGGCGCGGTGGCGCCGGCCGGGCAGGAGTTGTTCCGGCTGATCCGCCAGGGCCGGCTGGAGTGGCGCGCCGAGCTGCCGGCGTCGGAGCTGGCGGCGCTGAAGGCCGGGCAGCCGGTGCGCGTCACGCCGGCCGGCGGCGCCGCGGTGGCGGGCCGGCTGCGGATGGTGGCGCCGACGGTCGATGCCGCCACCCGCAACGGGCTGGTCTATGTCGATCTGCCGTCGGCGCCGTCAGCGTCGTCAGCGTCGCCAGTGAAGGCCGGCATGTTCGCCCGTGGTGAGTTCGATCTCGGCAGCGGCAACGGACTGACGCTGCCGCAGACCGCCGTGCTGCTGCGCGACGGCTTCAGCTACGTCTTCACGGTCGAGGCCGACAGCAGGGTGCGGCAGCGCAAGGTGGGCGTCGGCCGCCGCGTCGGTGACCGCATCGAGCTGCTCACGCCGCTGGACCCCGGCGCCCGCGTGGTGGTCTCCGGCGGCGGCTTCCTGGCCGACGGCGACACGGTCCGCGTGGTGGCGGCACCATGAACTTCTCGACCTGGTCGATCAAGAACCCGATTCCGTCGGTGCTGCTGTTCATCATGCTGACGCTGGTCGGGCTGATGGGCTTCCAGCGGATGAAGATCCAGCAATTTCCGGACATCGATCTGCCCACCGTCAGCGTCACCGCGGCGCTGCCGGGTGCATCACCCGCGCAGCTCGAAACCGAGGTCGCGCGCAAGATCGAGAACTCGGTCGCCACGCTGTCCGGCATCAAGCACATCTACAGCACGGTGTCCGACGGGCAGGCGGTGGTGACGGTGGAATTCCGCCTGGAAAAACCCACCCAGGAAGCCGTGGACGACGTGCGCGATGCCGTCTCGCGGGTGCGCTCGGACCTGCCTGCCGACCTGCGTGACCCGCAGATCGCGCGGCTCAACCTGTCCGGCTCGCCGGTGCTGACCTACACCGTGGCCTCGCCGCGGATGGACGACGAGGCGCTGAGCTGGTTCGTCGATCACACCGTCAGCCGGCAACTGCTGTCGGTGCGCGGCGTCGGCGCCGTCAGCCGCGTTGGCGGCGTCACGCGCGAGGTGCGGGTCGAGCTGGACCCGGCCAAGCTGCTGGCACTGAACGCCACCGCCGCCGACATCTCGCGCCAGTTGCGCAGCGTGCAACAGGAGGCATCGGGTGGCCGCACCGACGTCGGCGGCATCGAGCAGAGCGTGCGCACCATCGCCACCGTGCAGTCGGCGGCTGAGTTGGCGCGCATGGAGGTGGCCTTGTCCGACGGCCGCCGCATCCGGCTCGACCAGGTGGCCGCCGTCAGCGACACCGTCGCCGAGCCGCGCAGCGCCGCGCTGCTGGACGGCAAGCCGGTGGTGGCCTTCGAGATCCAGCGCTCGCTGGGCGCCGGCGAGGTGGAGGTGATGGACGGCGTGCGGGCGCAGCTTGCGGCGCTGAAGGCCGAGCACCCGGACGTGGTGGTCACCGAGGCCTTCAACTTCGTCGATCCGGTGGCAGAGAACTACCACGGCTCGCTCTACCTGCTCTACGAAGGCGCGATCCTCGCGGTGCTGGTGGTGTGGCTGTTCCTGCGCGACTGGCGTGCCACGCTGGTGGCGGCGACGGCGCTGCCGCTGTCGGTGATCCCGGCGTTCGCGGTGATGCACTATGTCTTCGGCTTCACGATGAACACCGTCACGCTGCTGAGCCTGTCGCTGGTGGTGGGCATCCTGGTCGATGACGCCATCGTCGAGATCGAGAACATCATGCGCCACCTGCGCATGGGCAAGACGCCGAAAGAGGCCGCGATGGAGGCGGCCGACGAGATCGGGCTGGCCGTCATCGCGACCACGTTCACGCTGATCGCGGTCTTCCTGCCCACCGCCTTCATGAGCGGCATCCCGGGCAAGTTCTTCGTGCAGTTCGGCTGGACGGCTGCCATCGCGGTGTTCTTCTCGCTGGTGGTGGCACGGCTGCTGACGCCGATGATGGCGGCCTACGTGCTGCGCCCGCCCAAGCAGGCGCACCGCGAGCCGCGCTGGCTGGCCGCCTACCTGCGGGCAGCCGGCTGGTGCCTGAAGCACCGCGTGCTGACGCTGCTGGCGACGGCGGTGTTCTTCGTCGGCTCCTTCCTGCTGGCCGGGCTGCTGCCCACCGGCTTTCTGCCGCCCGACGACCTGAGCCAGACCCAGGTGGCGCTGAGCCTGCCGCCAGGCAGCACGCTGAAGGACTCCAAGGCCGCGGCCGAAGCGGCGCGCCGCATCGTGATGCAGAACCCGCAGGTCAAGCTGGTCTATACCGCGGTCGGCGGCGGCGCCACCGGCAGCGACCCCTTTGCCGGCGGCGCCGGGGCGGCCGACGTGACCAAGGCCACGCTGACGATCAACATGACGCCGCGCGGCGAGCGCGGCGGTCTCAGCAAGCAGGCCATCGAAGGCCAGTTGCGCGACGCGCTGGCGGTGTTGCCAGGGGCGCGGGTCAAGGTCGGCTTCGGCGGCAGCGCCGAGAAGTACGTGCTGTCGCTGTCGGGCGAAGACAGCCGCGTGCTGGCCGCGCAGGCGCAGCAGGTGGAGCGCGAATTGCGGACGATTCCCGGCATCGGCAACGTCACCAGCACCGCCAGCCTGGTGCGGCCCGAACTGGTGGTGCGGCCCGACGCGGCGCGCGCCGCCGACCTGGGCGTCACGTCGGCGGCCATCGCTGAGACGCTGCGGGTGGCGACGGCAGGCGACTACGACCAGAGCCTCGCCAAGCTCAACCTGAGCCAGCGCCAGGTGCCGGTGGTCGTGCGGCTGCCGGCAGCAGCGCGCGCTGACATCGATCTGCTCTCGCGGCTGCCGGTGCCGGGCGCGCGCGGGCCGGTGCCGCTGTCCAACGTGGCGACGCTTGCCATCGACAGCGGGCCGGCGCAGATCAGCCGCTACGACCGGGCGCAGAACATCAACATCGAGATCGAGCTGAACGGCCAGCCGCTGGGCGCCGTGCAGGCCGCAGCGGCTGCGCTGCCCAGCCTGAAGCAACTGCCGCCAGGCGTGCAGCAGACGGAGGTGGGCGACGCCGAGGCGATGAACGAGCTGTTCCAGAGCTTCGGCCTGGCCATGCTGACCGGCGTGCTGTGCATCTACGTGGTGCTGGTGCTGCTGTTCAAGGACTTCGTGCAGCCGGTGACGATCCTGGGCGCGCTGGTGCTGTCGATCCCCGGCGCCTTCGTCGCGCTGTTCGTCACCCACACGGCGCTGTCGATGCCGTCGATGATCGGGCTGATCATGCTGATGGGCATCGCCACCAAGAATTCCATCCTGCTGGTGGACTACGTGATCCTGGCGCGGCGCGACCACGGCCTGGGCCGCTGGGACGCCACGCTCGACGCCTGCCGCAAGCGTGCGCAGCCCATCGTGATGACCACCATCGCGATGGCCGCCGGCATGCTGCCCATCGCGCTGGGCATCGGCGTCGATCCGAGTTTTCGCGCACCGATGGCCACCGTCGTGATCGGCGGGCTGGTCACTTCGACCTTCCTCAGCCTGCTCGTGATTCCGGTGCTGTTCACCTATGTCGATGACGCGGTGCAGTGGCTGCAGCGGCGGCTGCACCGCCGGGCCGCGCCTGCCGCCGCCTGAGCCGGGGCGGCGCCCGCCCGGGCAGGGCCGGCCCGGGCTACAGCGCCGGTGGCGCTTTCACGGCGGCGAAGCGCGCCAGCGTCTTCTCGCGCGCCAGGTCGTGCGCCACCACTGGCGGCGGGTAGGTCTTGCCGATCTCCACCGCCGCGGCGGCCAGCTCCAGCGGCCGGGCCAGCCACGGCGCGTGGATCAGCTTGTCGGGCAGCGCAGACAGTTGCGGCAGATAGCGGCGGATGAAGCGGCCCTGGCCGTCGAACTTCTCGCTCTGGCTCACCGGGTTGAAGATGCGGAAGTAAGGTTGCGCGTCGCATCCGGTGGAGGCCGCCCACTGCCAGCCGCCGTTGTTGGCCGCCAGGTCGTAGTCGTTCAGGTGCAGCGCGAAGTAGGCCTCTCCGCGCTTGTAGTCGATGCCCAGATCCTTGCTCAGGAAGCTGGCCGTCACCATCCGCAGCCGGTTGTGCATGTAGCCCGTCTGGTTGATCTGCAACATCGCCGCATCGACCAGCGGGTAGCCGGTGCGGCCCTCGCACCAGGCCGCGAACAGCGCGTCGGCCTGCCTGCCGTGCTCCCATTTGATGCGGTCGTACTCCGGCTTGAAGGCGCTGCCCACCACGCGCGGGTGGTGGTGCAGGAGCTGGTGGTAGAAGTCGCGCCAGGCCAGCTCGGACAGCCAGACCTCGGCCCCGCGGGAGCCGGCCTGCATGCGCTGGTGCGCCTCGCGCGCCAGCCGGCGGACGGACACGGTGCCGAAGCGCAGGTGCACGCCGAGGTAGCTGGGGCCTTTGACGGCGGGGTAGTCGCGGGCGTCGTGGTAGTCGTCGATGCGGTCGAGAAAGTCGTCCAGCAGCTCGCTGCCGCCGGCCGGGCCGCTGGGCAGCTTGAGGCTGTGCAGATTGGTCGGCTCGAAGCCGATGTCGGCCAGCGTCGGGATGCCCTCCGCGGCCGGCCGCGGCGCCAGCGCGCCGGCGTGGCGGGCCACCGGATAGGCCGACAGGTAGTAGGGCGTGAGCTTCTTCAGCCACGCGTTCTTGTACGGCGTGAACACCGAGAACGGGCTGCCGGTCTGCGTCAGCACCTCGCTGCGCTCGAAGATCACATGGTCCTTCGACGTGTGCAAGGCCACGCCGGCATCGGCCAGCCGGCCGCGCACTTTGGCATCGCGCGCCAGCGCGTCGGGCTCGTCGTCGTGGCTGGCATAGACGGCCTGCACGCCTAGCTGTGCCGCCAGCGCCGGCACCTCGTCCAGCGCCAGCCCGTGGCGCACGATCAGGCCGGCGCCGTCGATGCCGTGCGACGCCGCCAGCGCGCGCAATTCGGCATCCACTCCCACCAGGCTGTCGCGGATGAACTCCACGCGCCGGTCGGCCCGCGGCAGCGGGTCGAGGATGGCGCGGTCGAAAACGAAGGCGCACCAGACCTGGCGCGCGGCGCGCAGCGCATGGTGCAGCGCGGCGTTGTCGTCGGTGCGCAGGTCGCGCCGCAACCAGACCAGCGCACGGTCAAGACTTTTGTTCACAGGGCGAAGTGTGCCGCGGAATAAAATGGCGCGATGTCCTCCGCACCCAGCCCCGCCGGCCCGCACCGGATCGACCTGACCAACCAGTTCCTGATCGCCATGCCCGGCATGGGCGACGACACCTTCGCCGGCACCGTGGTGTATCTGTGTGAACACAACGAGCGCGGTGCACTCGGCCTCGTGATCAACAAGCCCATCGACATCACGCTGAAGAACCTGTTCGAGAAGGTCGAGCTGCCGCTGGACCGCGAAGAGCTGGCCGCGCTGCCGGTCTATTTCGGCGGCCCGGTGCAGACCGAGCGCGGCTTCGTGCTGCACGAGAAGCAGGTCAACGAAGACGGCGGCTACAACTCCACCATGTCGGTGCCCGGCGGGCTGGAGATGACCACCAGCAAAGACGTGCTGGAAGCCATCTCGCATGGCGCCGGCCCCAAGCGCGTGCTGGTGACGCTGGGCTTCAGCGGCTGGCAGGCCGGGCAGCTCGAAGACGAACTCGGCCGCAACGGCTGGCTGACGGTGGCGGCCGACCCCAGGGTGATCTTCGACACGCCGATCGAGGAACGCTATGACCGCGCGGTGTCGCTGCTGGGCTTCGACCCGCGGATGCTGTCGCAAGAGGCCGGGCATTCATGAGCGCGGGCGGCGCCGGCACCGGCCGCGCGCTGTCGTTCCTGGCGTTCGATTTCGGCACCCGCCGCGTCGGCGTTGCCAGCGGCAACACGCTGCTCGGCCGCGCCGCGCCGCTGAAGACGCTGGCGCTGGACGGCGAGGCCCGCTTTGCGGCCATCGGCGCGCTGGTGACGGCCTGGCAGCCCGATGCGCTGGTGGTCGGCGTGCCCTTCCACCCTGACGGCGCCGCGCACGACAATACGCGGCGCGCCCAGCGCTTCGCCCGCCAGTTGCACGGCCGCTTCGGGCTGCCGGTGCACGCGGTGGACGAGCGCTACAGCACCACAGAGGCGCTGGCGGACGGTGCGGCCGACGCCGATGCAGCCGCCGCCGCCATCATCCTGGACCAATACCTGCGAAGCCTTCCGATGCTGGACGACCATGCTGCAGCTTGACGCCGAAGCGCTCTACGCGGAGCTGCTGCAAGGCGTGCGCGCCCTCTGGAGCGCCGACGCGGTGCTGGTGGGCATCTGGTCCGGCGGCGCCTGGCTGGCAGAGCGCTTGCAGCGTGACCTGGCGCTGCCCGGCACGCACGGCGTCATCTCCAGCACGCTGCACCGCGACGATTTCGGCTCGCGCGGGCTGGCCGGCGGCGCCGACGCGACGCAACTGCCGTTCGCCATCGACGACCGGCACATCGTGCTGGTCGATGACGTGCTCTACACCGGCCGCACGGTGCGCGCGGTGGTCAACGAGCTGTTCGACTTCGGCCGCCCGGCGAGCGTGACGCTGGCCGTGCTGGTGGACCGTGGCGGCCGCCAGTTGCCGATTGCGGCGGCGTATGCCGCGGCGCGCATCTCGCTGCCGGTGGCGCAGAAGCTGTCGCTCGCGCAGCGCGATGGTGGCCGCTTCGAGTTCGCCATCAAGGAGGCCGGCTGATGCTGTCGCGCCGCAACCCGCAGCTCAACAAGCACGGCGAGCTGATCCACCTGCTGTCCATCGAAGGGCTGCCGAAGGCGGTGCTGACGCAGATTCTCGACACCGCCGGCACCTTCTTGAGCGTCAACGACCGCGACGTGAAGAAGGTGCCGCTGCTGCGCGGCAAGAGCGTGTTCAACCTGTTCTTCGAGAACAGCACGCGCACCCGCACCACCTTCGAGATCGCGGCCAAGCGGCTGTCGGCCGACGTGCTGAACCTGGACATCAACAAGAGCAGCACCGCCAAGGGCGAAAGCCTGCTCGACACCATCGCCAACCTGAGCGCGATGCATGCCGACATGTTCATCGTGCGCCACGGCGAGAGCGGCGCGACTTACCTGATCGCCCAGCATTGCGCGCCGCACGTGCATGTGGTCAACGCCGGTGACGGCCGCCATGCCCACCCGACGCAGGGCCTGCTGGACATGTACACCATCCGCCACTTCAAGCGCGACTTCACGCAGCTCACGGTGGCCATCGTCGGCGACATCGTCCACTCGCGCGTGGCGCGCTCGGACATCCATGCACTCACCACCTTGGGCGTGCCCGAGATCCGCGCCGTCGGCCCGAAGACGCTGGTGCCTGGCGACCTGGCCGCGATGGGCGTGCGCGTCTGCCACGACATGGCAGAAGGCATCCGCGGCGCCGACGTCATCATCATGCTGCGGCTTCAGAACGAGCGCATGAGCGGCGCGATGCTGCCTAGCGCCGGCGAGTTCTTCAAGAGCTACGGGCTGACGCCGGAGAAGCTGGCATTGGCCCGGCCAGATGCCATCGTGATGCACCCGGGGCCGATCAACCGCGGCGTCGAGATCGCGTCGTCGGTGGCCGATGGCAAGCACAGCGTGATCCTGCCGCAAGTGACCTTCGGCATCGCGGTGCGGATGGCGGTCATGAGCACGATTGCGGGGAACGCGGCATGAAGCTTTTGATCCGCGGCGGCCGCGTCATCGACCCGGCTTCCGGCCGCGACGAAATCACCGACCTGGCGATTGCCTCGGGCCGCATCGTCGGCATCGGCCCCGCTGGCGACTTCAACGCCGACAAGACCATCGCCGCTGCCGGGCTGGTGGTCGCGCCGGGGCTGGTGGACCTGGCGGCGCGGCTGCGCGAGCCGGGGCAGGAGCATGGCGGCATGCTGGAAAGCGAACTCGCCGCTGCGGCGGCCGGCGGCGTCACCAGCCTCGTCTGCCTGCCCGACACCGACCCCGTGCTCGACGAGCCCGGCCTGGTGGAAATGCTGAAGTTCCGCGCCCGCAAGTTGAGCCGCTGCCGGCTGTTCCCGCTGGGCGCGCTGACGCGCAGGCTCGAAGGCCAGGTGCTCACCGAGATGGCCGAGCTGACCGAGGCCGGCTGCGTCGGCTTCAGCCAGGTCGATGTGCCCATCACCGACACGCTGGTGCTGCTGCGCGCGCTGCAATACGCCGCCACCTTCGGCTATGCGGTGTGGCTGCGCCCGCAGGATGCGTGGCTGGGCACCGGCGTGGCAGCGCAGGGCGCGATGGCGACGCGGCTCGGCCTGTCCGGCGTGCCGGTGGCGGCCGAGACCATCGCGCTGCAGACCATCTTCGAGCTGGTGCGCGCCACCCGGGCGCGGGTGCACATCTGCCGCCTGTCCAGCGCCGCGGGCGTGGCGCTGCTGCGCGCGGCCAAGGCCGAAGGGCTGCCGGTGACGGCCGACGTCAGCATCAATTCGCTGCACCTGACCGACGTGGATATCGGCTACTTCAACGCCGACATGCGCCTGACGCCGCCGCTGCGCCAGGGCGCCGACCGCGACGCGCTGCGGGCGGCGCTGGCCGACGGCACCATCGACGCGCTGGTGTCCGACCACAACCCGGTCGATGAAGACATGAAGAACCTGCCGTTCGGCGAGGCCGAGCCCGGCGCCACGGGGCTCGAACTGCTGCTGAGCCTGGCCTTGCGCTGGGGCACGGATGCCGGCCTGCCGCTGGCCACCACGCTGGCGCGCGTGACCCACGGCCCGGTGCGCGTGCTGGGCGACGCGCTGGGCTCGCTGGCCTCCAGCGCCGGGCGGCTGGTGGAGGGCGGCGTGGCCGATGTCTGCCTGTTCGACCCCGCGGCCGAATGGGCGGTGGCGCCGGCACTGCTGGCGAGCCAGGGCAAGCACACGCCGTTTGCCTTCGCATCCACCGGCATGGCCTTGCCCGGCCGGGTGCGCGCCACGCTGGTGGCCGGCACCATCGCGCACGAGGCGGCTTGACGCGCTGGCGCGCGGTCTGGCGGCTGCTGCGCGGCGTGCTGCACGGGCTGCACGGGCTGCTGATCGTGCTGCTGCGCTTCGGCGCGCTCGACACCGCGGCGCGGCAGGCGCGCGTGCGCTGGTGGTCGGCGCGGATGCTGCGGCTGCTGGGCATGGAGTTGCGCGTGGCCGGCAGCTTCCAGCCGGGGGCGAAGCTGCTGGTGGCCAACCATGTGTCGTGGATCGACATCCTGGCGGTGCACGCCGTCTGTCCGGAAGCGCGCTTCGTCGCCAAGGCCGACGTCCGCCGCTGGCCGCTGGTGGGCCGCCTGGTGGCCGCCGGCGGCACGCTCTACATCGAGCGCGAAAGCCGCCGCGACGCGCTGCGCGTGGTGCACCAGATGGCCGCTGCGCTTCAGCACGGCGACACGGTGGCGGCCTTCCCCGAAGGCACCACAGGCGACGGCGCCACGCTGCTGCCCTTCCACGCCAACGTGCTGCAGGCCGCCATTGCCACCGGCGCGGCGGTGCAGCCGCTGGCGCTGCGCTACGCCGACGCCAGGCACGCCGTCAGCCCGGCCGCCCAATGGCTGGGCGACACCACGCTGGCTGGCAGCCTGTGGAAACTGGTCAACGCCGACGGCCTGGTGGTGCAGTTGCAGGTGCTGCCTGCGCAGGGCTGCGCCGGGCTGGACCGCCGCACGCTGGCGGCAGCGTTGCGCCGGCAGATCGGGGAGTCGCTCTCTTGACCCTGTTGCTTGCATTCGACGACGAAGCGCCCCTCGCGCAAGCGCTGGCCGGCGCGCTCGGCGTGCCGCTGGCCGTCATCGACCGGCATGCCTTCCCCGACGGCGAAACCCGGCTGCGGCTGCCACCGGCACTGCCGCCGCGCATCACGCTGCTGCGCGGCCTGCAGCAGCCCAACGCCAAGCTGGCCGAGCTGCTGCTGGCGGCGGCCGGCGCACGCGAACTCGGCGCGCTGCACGTCACGCTGGTCAGCCCCTATCTGGCCTACATGCGGCAGGACATGGCCTTCGTGCCCGGAGAGGTGGTCAGCCAGCGCCACCTGGGGCGGGCGCTGGCGGCCTGGTTCGACGCCGTCGTCACGGTCGATCCGCACCTGCACCGCGTGGCCACGATGGCCGAGGTGCTGCCTGGCCGCCGCGGCATTGCGCTCACCGCCGCGCTGCTGCTCGGTGCCTTCGTCGCCCGGCAGGTGCCCGGCGCGCTGCTGGTCGGCCCCGACGAGGAAGCCGGCCAGTGGGTGCGCCGGGCGGCGGCATCACAGGGCCTGGACCATGCCGTCTGCCGCAAGCAGCGCCATGGTGACCATGATGTCGAGGTCGCGCTGCCGTCGCTGCCGGTCACGGGCCGCGCGGTGGTGCTGATGGATGACGTGGCCAGCACCGGCCGCACGCTGGTGGCGGCGGCGCGCGGCGTGCTGTCGGCCGGCGCGGCGAGCGTGGATGTGGTGGTGACGCACGGCCTCTTCGTCGGCGACGCGGTGGCGCAGATCCAGGCCGCCGGTGTGCGCCACATCTGGAGCACCGACAGCGTGCCGCACGCCAGCAACGCGGTGTCGGTGGTGCCGCTGCTGGCCGAAGCCGTTCAGGCGCTGGGGCTGGAGCCCTGAGACGCCACCGCGGCGGCGGCCTTGGCTGCCGCTTCTGCGTCGCCCAGGTAGTAGCTGCGGATCGGCTTCAGCGCCGCGTCGAGTTCATAGACGAGCGGAATGCCGTTCGGGATGTTCAGGCCGACGATGGCGTCGTCGCCGATGCCGTCCAGGTACTTCACCAGCGCGCGGATGCTGTTGCCATGCGCAGCCACCACCAGCCGCTGGCCGCTGGCGATGGCCGGCGCCAGGCGCTCGTTCCAGCACGGCAGCACGCGGGCCACGGTGTCTTTCAGGCATTCGGTCAGCGGCACCTGCTCTGGCAGCAGCGTGGCATAGCGGATGTCGCCGCGCTGGCCGCGCGGGTCGGCTGCATCCAGCACCGGCGGCGGCGTGTCGTAGCTGCGGCGCCAGGCCAAGACCTGCGCGTCGCCGTACTGGCGCGCCATGTCGGCCTTGTTCAGGCCCTGCAACGCGCCGTAGTGGCGCTCGTTCAGCCGCCAGTCGTTGTGCACCGGCAGCCAGGTGCGTTCCAGCGTATCCAGGCAGTGCCAGAGGGTCCAGATGGCACGTTGCAGCACGGAGGTGTAGGCCAGATCGAATTCGAGCCCGGCGTCCTTCAGCAGCAGCCCGGCGGCGCGCGCCTGGGCCACGCCGGTGGCGGTCAGCGGCACGTCGGTCCAGCCGGTGAAGCGGTTCTCCAGGTTCCAGGTCGATTCACCGTGGCGGATCAGGACGAGCTTGTGCATGGGCCAAATTCTATAATCGCGCTCCTTTTGCCTGACGCAACAGCGCCTTCGCCTTGAACTTCTTCATCGACAACTGGATGCTCGTCGTGATGGCCGCCACCTCGGGCGGCCTGCTGGTGTGGCCACTGGTGCAGGGCGGCACCGGCGGCGGCGTCGGCACCGGCGAAGCGGTGCGTTTGATCAACCGCGAGCGCGCCGTGCTGGTGGATGTGGGCGAGCCGGCAGAGTACGCCGCCGGCCATGCAGGCGGCGCGCGCAACGTGCCGCTGGCATCGATCACCGGCGACGGCGCCAAGGGCCTGCCCACCAACAAGAGCCTGCCGCTGGTTGTGGTGTGCCCCACCGGCACCCGCGCCGGCAAGGCGGTGGCGCTGCTGAAGAAGGCCGGCTACGAGAAGGCGGTGGCGCTGTCCGGCGGCACGGCGGCCTGGCGCAGCGCCAACCTGCCGGTCGAGAAAAGCGCCTGACCGAGCGCGGCTTTGGCCGGGGCGGGACAATCGCGCCGATGAACACCGTCCGCATGTACACCACCGAGTTCTGCCCCTTCTGCATCCGCGCCAAGGCCTTGCTGAAGCAGCGCGGCGTGGCCGACATCGACGAGGTGCGGGTCGATCTGCACCCCGGCGAGCGCCAGCAGATGGTGCAGCGCAGCGGCCGCCGCACGGTGCCGCAGATCTTCATCGGCGACACCCATGTCGGCGGCTGCGACGACCTGATCGCACTCGACCGGAGCGGCGCGCTGATGCCGCTGCTCGGCGCCGCCGCCTGACCGGGCGCTGCCGGCGGCAGCCGGGCAGCGGGTGATGCACGCTCGGTGATAATCGCCGCCCGCAGCGCACTGCCATCCGGTGGTGCGCAACGCCTTACCGGAAAACCCGCCATGGCCGAAGAAGTCACCCCCGTGTTCCAGATCCAGCGCATGTACCTGAAGGACCTGTCGCTGGAGCAGCCCAACTCCCCGGCGATCCTGCTCGACCAGCAGCAGCCGCAGGTCGATATCAACCTCGCGATGGGGGCTGAAAACGTCACCGACGGCATCGTCGAGGTCACCGTCACCGCCACCGTCACCACCAAGGTCAAGGACAAGGTGCTGTTCCTGGTGGAGGCCAAGCAGGCCGGCATCTTCGAGATCCGCAACGTGCCCGAAGAGCAGATGCAGGGCATCATCAGCATCGTCTGCCCGCAGATGATCTACCCCTACCTGCGCGCCATCGTCTCCGATGTCTGCACGCGCGCCGGCTTCCCGCCGATCCTGCTGACCGAAGTCAACTTCCAGGCGATGTTCGAGGCGCAGCAGGCGCAGTCTGCGTCGCAGGCCAACGGCTCGCGCATCATCACGAGCTGACGGCCCCGCCGGGATGAAGATCGCCGTGCTCGGGGCAGGCGCCTGGGGCACGGCACTGGCGGCGGCTGCCGCCAAGCGGCACGACGTGCTGCTGTGGGCGCGCGACGCGGCCCAGGCACACGCGCTGGCCGCCACCCGGCGCAACGCGCGCTACCTGGGCGACGTGCCACTGCCGCCGGCATTGCGCATCAGCGCCGACCTGGCTGTGGCGCTGGCGCATGCAGATGCGGATGCAGATGCGGATGCGGATGTGGACGCCGAAGCCGGTGCAGACACCAGCGCTGGCGTCGGCGCCCAAGGCGGGCTGCTCGTCATCGCCACGCCGATGGCCGGCCTGCGCAGCCTGCTGAAAGCGCTGCCGCCAGGGCGGCCGGCGCTCTGGCTGTGCAAGGGTTTCGAGGCAGGCAGCGGCGCACTCGGCCACGAGGTGGCCCACGCACTGCGGCCGGGCGCCGCCTGCGGCGTGCTGTCGGGCCCCAGCTTCGCCGTCGAGGTGGCGCGCGGCCAGCCCACCGCGCTGGTGGCGGCCAGCGCCTCCGAGCGCTTGTGCGCCGCCGCCGTCGAGGCCTTTCACGGCGATGCACTGCGCGTCTATACCTCCACCGACGTGGTCGGCGTCGAGGTGGGCGGTGCGGTGAAGAACGTGCTGGCCATCGCAACCGGCATCCTCGACGGCATGCCGGCATCGGGCCTGAACGCGCGCGCCGCGCTCATCACGCGCGGGCTGGCCGAGATGACGCGGCTGGGCATCGCGCTCGGCGCGCAGGCCGAGACCTTCATGGGCTTGTCCGGCCTGGGCGATCTGGTGCTCACCGCCACGGGCGCGCTGTCACGCAACCGCCGCGTCGGGCTGCTGCTGGCTGCGGGCAAGCCGCTGGTGGACATCCTGGCCGAGCTGGGCCATGTCGCCGAAGGCGTGCACAGTGCCGCCACGGTGCTGCAGCGGGCGCGCGCAGCGGGCGTCGAGATGCCCATTTGCGAGAGCGTGGCCGCGGTGCTGGACGGCCGCATCGCGCCCGAGCAGGCGCTGTGGCGGCTGATGACGCGGCAGGCGCGGCCCGAAGGCGGTCAGCCGCCGCCGGCGTAGCCGTTCTGCCGCCAGGCCTCGAACACCGCCACCGCCACCGCGTTGCTCAGGTTCAGGCTGCGCTGCCCGGGCCGCATCGGCAGCCGCACGCGCTGTGCGGGCGGGAACGACTCGCGCAGCGCCGGGTCGAGGCCGGCCCTCTCGCGCCCGAAGACCAGCCAATCGCCAGGCAGCCAGGCCACGCCGCCGAAAGGCTGCGATGCGTGGGTGGTGAAGGCGAACAGCCGCGCCGGGTCGGGCCGGGCGCCGTGCAGCAGCGCGGCCCACGAGGCGTGGCGCTGGACGGCGGCATGCTCGTGGTAGTCGAGCCCGGCGCGGCGCAGCAGCTTGTCGTCCATCGCAAAGCCCAGCGGTTCCACCAGGTGCAGCGCGCAGCCGGTGTTGGCGGCAAGGCGGATCACGTTGCCGGTGTTCGGCGGGATCTCGGGCTGCACGAGGACGATGTTGAACATGGCCTCGCGCTTCAGGCGGTGCGCGCCAGCACCCACACATCCACCGCCGCGGCGCCTGCCTGGAGCAGCGTGCGCGCCGCCTCGCGGGCGGTGGCGCCGGTGGTCAGCACGTCGTCCACCAGCGCCACGCGGCGGCCTTGCAGTGCGTCGCGCCCGTGCGGCGCCACCACGAATGCGGCGCGCAGGTTGGACAGTCGCTGCGCCCGGCTCAGGTCGGCCTGGTGCAGGCTTTCCAGCGGGCGCAGCAGCAGCCCGGCGTGGGCCGGCACGCGATGGCGGCGCCCGACGCGGCGCGCCAGTTCCCAGGCCTGGTTGTAGCCGCGCTCTGCCAGCCGGCGTGGCGACAAGGGCACCGGCAGCAGCAAGTCGGGCCGCGGCGCGGCCTGCGTGGCGGCAGCCAGCAGCCGGGCCAGTGTGGAAGCCAGCTCGGCGCGGCCGTGGAACTTGAAGTCGGCGATCAAACGGTCCCATGGGAAGCCGTAGTCGGCAACGCAGAAGGTGTGGCCGAAGGGCGGCGGCTCGCGCAGGCAATCGCCACAACGCGCTGCCGCCGCGCCCAGGCGGCGGGCGCAACAGCCGCAGCGCGGGCCGTTGTCGGCGTGGCGGGCGCAGCAATCGGCACACACGCTGCCCTGGCCCCAGCGCCGGCAGACCTCGCACTGGCTGGGCAGGGAGGCGAATGCAGGCCAGAGCATCGCGTCAATATACTGCCCGCCCAATGGCAGAGACCCCAGCCGACAGTGGCGCGACAGGCGAGCGCAGCGCCCGCCGCCCGCTCGACGCGGTGGCGCTGGCGCGGGTGCTGCGGCGCCTTCAGCATGCCCCGGCGGCGCCCTGGCTGCATGGCGAGGTGGCGCGCCGCATGGCCGAGCGCTTGCCGGTGATCCGCCAGCAGCCCGAGGTGGTGCTGGACTGGTGGGCGCACAACGGCGGCAGCAGCGCGGTGCTCGCGGCTGCGTACCCGAAGGCGCGGATCGTCGCGGTCGAGGTGCAGGCACCGGCGCCGCCGGATGGGGCGCCCAAAGCGCCGCCGTGGTGGTCGCCACGCCGCTGGTCGGCACCCACGGTGCAGACGGTGGCCGAGGCAGCGGTGCCGGCGGCGGGCGCCCAGCTCGTCTGGGCCAACATGGGCCTGCATGGCGCGATCGACCCGCAGGCGGTGATGCTGCGCTGGCAGCGCGCGCTGGCGGTCGATGGCTTCCTGATGTTCTCGACGCTCGGGCCAGGCACGCTGGAAGGTCTGACGGCGCTGTACCGCCGGCAAGGCTGGCCGCCACCGTTCGCGCCCTTCGTCGATATGCATGACCTGGGCGACATGCTGGTGCATGCCGGCTTTGCGGACCCGGTGATGGACCAGGAGCAGATCACGCTGAACTGGGCCGACGGCGACGCACTGCTGGACGAACTGCGCACGCTGGGGGGCAATGTGTCGCCAGCGCGGAGCACCGGCCTGCGCACGCCGCGCTGGCGCCGCCGCCTGGCGCAGGCGCTGCAAGCGGGTGCAGGCGCCGACGGCCGGCCCGCGCTGCGGTTCGAGCTGGTCTTCGGCCACGCCTTCCGGGCGGCACCGCGGCCGGCCCTGGCCGCCACCACCGCGGTGCCGCTGGAGGACATGCGTGCAATGGTGCGCGCGGGCCGCAGGCCAGGCTGAAGCGGCCGTTGCGCTGCGATAGAATTGGGATTGACCGAGCCACGCCAGCGGCCACACGAGTGAAGGCGCCATCCCGCGCCCGCCGTCCGCCGCATCCAGGGCGCTCGTTCCCTGAGCCCGACGCCAGCCTGACGCATCCGCCCCGATGAGCGCCACCTTTGCCCCCAGCCCATGGCCCGCCGCGCACGACAGCGCGTCGGCCGGCGCATGGCGCTTCGGGCGCGAGCTGGCCGTCGAGGGTGGCCGCCACGCCGCACTGCAATGGGTGCTCAAGCGCAACTGCTCGATCACACCGCGCCAACTGGGCGCCGTCTATCTGTCGCTCTGCGTGGTGGCCAGCGCCATCTCGGCTGGCTTCTGGTGGCAGGGCGCGCGCTTCGTCAGCGCCTTCGCCGGGCTGGAGCTGCTGCTGGTGGGCCTGGCGCTGCTGGCCTATGCGCGCCACGCGGCCGACCGCGAAGTGCTGACGCTGGCCGGCCGCTCGCTGGCCGTCGAGCAGCACCTGGGCAGCCGCGTGGCGCGCGCCGATTTCCGTGCCGAGCGGCTGCGCGTCGAGCCCGCCGCGGGGCAGGGCTCGCTGGTCGAACTGTCCTGCCACGGGCAGACCATGCGCGTGGGCCGCTTCTTGCGTCCCGAACTGCGCAGCGCTTTCGCGCAGGAACTGCGCCGCGCGCTGCGCCGCGCCGGCAGCCAGCAAGAGCCCGCGGCCCAACCCCTGCCCATGCCCATGCCCTTTCACCCGATGCAGAACCGAAGCTGACGATGATGAAGACCAACACACCTCTGTGGCAACGCCTGTCGCAAGCCAGCATGGCACTGGCAGCGACGCTGGCCGCCCAGGCCGCGCTGGCGGTGAACGACCTGCCCGGCGGCCCGGCCGTCAACCAGCTCGACCTGCACCCGCCGATGTCGCGCATCGCGCACGACCAGCACACGCTGCACTACATCGTGCTGTGGATCTGCGTGGTGATCTTCATCGCGGTTTTCGGCGTGATGTTCTATTCGATCCTCAAGCACCGCAAGTCGGTCGGCCACAAGGCGGCCAACTTCCACGAGAGCGTGGCGGTCGAGATCGCCTGGACCATCGTGCCCTTCGTCATCGTCATCGGCATGGGGGCCCTGGCCACGCGCACCGTGGTGGCGATGAAGGACACCACCAACGCCGACCTGACCATCAAGGCCACCGGCTACCAGTGGAAGTGGGGCTACGACTACCTGAAGGGCGAAGGCGAGGGCATCAAGTTCCTCTCGACGCTCGACGTCGCGCAGCGCGAGATGTCCAACTCCGGCAAGCCCAGCGGCGACGACTATCTGCTGAAGGTCGATAACGCGCTGGTGGTGCCGGTGGACAAGAAGGTGCGCATCGTCACCACTGCCGACGACGTGATCCACGCCTGGATGGTGCCCAGCCTGGGCGTCAAGCAGGACGCCATTCCCGGCTTCGTGCGCGACACCTGGTTCCGCGCCGAGAAGACCGGCGACTTCTACGGCCAGTGCGCCGAGCTGTGCGGCAAGGAGCACGCCTACATGCCCATCCACGTGAAGGTGCTGAGCCAGCCCGATTACGCCAAGTGGGTGGAAGGCAAGCAGAAGGAAATGGCCGCTGCGGCCGATGACCCGAGCAAGGTCTGGGCCCTGCCCGAGATGCTGGCCCGCGGCGAGAAGGTCTATGCCGCCAACTGCGCCGCCTGCCACCGGCCCGACGGCAAGGGCGCAGGCCCGATCAAGCCGCTGGACGGCTCGGCCGTGGTGCTGAACACCGACCACCTTCAGCAGATCGACGTGCTGCTCAACGGCCGCAACAACGGCGCAATGCCGGCGTGGAAATCGGTGTTGTCCGACACCGACATCGCCGCCGTCATCAGCTACACCAAGAACAATTGGAGCAACAAGACCGGGCAGCTCGTGCAGCCGACCGAAGTTTTTGCCGCTCGCAAGTAACCGGCCCAAGCGCCCAGGAGTCTTCCGATGAGTGCAGTTCTCGACCCCCACGGTCATGTCCATGGCCCCGACGCCGCGCACGACCATGACCACGCCCATGGCCACCCGGTGGGCTGGCGGCGCTGGCTGTTCGCCACCAACCACAAGGACATCGGCACGATGTACCTGCTGTTCAGCTTCACGATGCTGATCGTCGGTGGCGTGCTGGCCTTGTGCATCCGGGCAGAACTGTTCCAGCCCGGGCTTCAGTTCTTCAACCCCGAGCTGTTCAACCAGTTCACCACGATGCACGGGCTGATCATGGTGTTCGGCGCCATCATGCCGGCCTTCGTGGGCTTCGCGAACTGGATGATTCCGCTGCAGATCGGCGCCGCCGACATGGCCTTCGCGCGGATGAACAACCTGAGCTTCTGGCTGCTGATTCCGGCCGCGATGATGCTGGTCGGTTCGTTCTTCATGCCCGGCGGCGCACCCGCCGCCGGCTGGACGCTGTATGCGCCGCTGACGCTTCAGATGGGCCCCAGCATGGACGCCGGCATCTTTGCGATGCACATCATGGGCGCAAGCTCCATCATGGGCAGCATCAACATCATCGTCACCATCCTGAACATGCGCGCACCGGGCATGACGCTGATGAAGATGCCCCTCTTTTGCTGGACCTGGCTGATCACCGCCTACCTGCTGATCGCGGTGATGCCGGTGCTGGCCGGCGCCATCACGATGACGCTGACCGACCGGCACTTCGGCACCAGCTTCTTCAACCCCGCCGGTGGCGGCGACCCGGTGATGTACCAGCACATCTTCTGGTTCTTCGGCCACCCCGAGGTCTATATCATGATCCTGCCGGCCTTCGGCATCGTCAGCGCCATCATCCCGGCCTTCGCGCGCAAGCGGCTGTTCGGCTACACGTCGATGGTGTATGCCACCTCGTCGATCGCGATCCTGTCGTTCATCGTCTGGGCGCACCACATGTACACCACCGGCATGCCGGTGACGGGCCAGCTCTTCTTCATGTACGCGACCATGCTGATCGCCGTGCCCACGGGCGTGAAGATTTTCAACTGGATCGCCACCATGTGGCGCGGCTCGATGACCTTCGAGACGCCGATGCTGTTCGCGGTGGGCTTTCTGTTCGTCTTCTCAATGGGCGGCTTCACGGGCCTCATCCTCGCGATGGCGCCTGTCGATATCCAGTTGCAGGACACCTACTACGTCGTCGCCCACTTCCACTACGTGCTGGTGGCCGGCTCCTTGTACGCGCTGTTTGCCGGCGTCTATTACTGGGGGCCGAAGTGGACGGGCGTGATGTACAACGAGACACGCGGAAAGATCCATTTCTGGGGCTCGCTGATCGCCTTCAACCTGACCTTTTTCCCGATGCACTTCCTGGGCCTGGCCGGCATGCCGCGCCGCTACGCCGACTACCCGATGCAGTTCGCCGACTTCAACATGGTGGCCAGCATCGGCGCGTTCTGGTTCGGCTTGATGCAGGTCTATTTCTTCTTCTTCGTCGTCGTCCCGATGATGCGCGGCAAAGGCGAGCCGGCGGCGCAGAAGCCCTGGGAAGCGGCCGAGGGCCTGGAATGGGAAGTGCCGTCGCCGGCACCCTGGCACACCTTCGAGACGCCGCCCAAGCTGGACGCCAGCGCCACGCGGGTGCTTGCCTGAGCTGGCCGCGATGACCAGCACCGAGCAGCAACGCAAGGCCAACGTCCGGCTCGGGCTGATCCTGGCGGCGGTGGCCTTGCTGTTCGGCCTGGCCTTCATCGTCAAGATGGTCTGGATGCGCTGATGGGCGGCTTCGTGCTCGCCGACAACCGCCGCATGCTCGTCAAGCTGCTGGTGGTGACGGCGCTGATGTTCGGCTTCGGCTATGCGCTGGTGCCGATGTACAAGTCGATCTGCGAGGCGCTGGGCATCAACGTGCTCACCTTGTCCGAGGACCGCAGCGCCGGCTGGGCCAACACCAAGGCCCGCAACACGCAGGTCGATCTGGGCCGCACCATCACCGTGGAGTTCGATGCCAACGCGCGCGGCCCCTGGGAATTCAAGCCGGCCAAGCGCTCGTTGCAAGTGCACCCGGGCGAGATGAACACGGTGGAATACGAGTTCAGGAACGTCCAGAACCGCACGATGAAGGCGCAGGCCATCCCGAGCTACGCACCGATGCAGGCCAGCCCGCATTTCACCAAGGTCGAGTGCTTCTGCTTCAGCGAATGGACGCTGGCGCCCGGTGAAGCCAAGCGCTGGCCCGTCACCTTCGTCATCGACGCGCAGTTGCCGAAGGACGTCAACACCATCACGCTGTCGTACACCTTCTTCGAGGTGGGCGGCAAGGTGCCGCCGGCACCGAAGGGCGGGGCGTGAACGATTCTCCGGTGCGCCGCAAAGGCTCGTTCCTTCAAACGGCCAGTGCGGTGGCCTGGTCGTTCTTCGGCGTGCGCCGTTCTGCAGACCATGCGCAGGACGTGCAGAAGCTGAACCCGGTGCATGTGGTGGTGGCCGGCATCGTGGGGGCGCTGCTGTTCATCGCGCTGCTGGTGATGCTGGTGCGATGGGTCATCGGCAGCGGCATCGCCGCCTAGAGTTTTCAAGAGTCCGTTCGAGGAGAGTATCGACATGTCGGCCATGACGCCCGCGGGTTCCACCCCGTACTACTACATCCCCGCACCGTCGCGCTACCCGGTGATGGTGGCCTTCGGCTTCCTGCTGGTGATCTTCGGCGCCGGGCAGTGGATCAACGGCGCAGGCTGGGCTGCCTACGTGCTGCTGGCCGGCGTGGTGATCTGGCTGTCGGTGCTGTTCCAGTGGTTCCGCACGGCCATCCACGAAAGCGAAGGCGGGCTCTATTCCGAGCGCATCGACATCTCGTTCCGCTGGAGCATGAGCTGGTTCATCTTTTCGGAGGTGATGTTCTTCGCGGCCTTCTTCGGCGCGCTGTACTGGGCGCGCGTGCACGCCTTGCCGATGCTGGGCAACCTCGACCACCAGGTGCTGTGGCCCGACTTCAAGGCCGTCTGGCCGAGCGCCGGCCCCGGCATCACGGCCTCGCCTGCCGGCACGGTGGAGCCCTTCACCACCGTCGGCCCGTGGCCGCTGCCGACGGTCAACACCGCGCTGCTGCTGACATCGGGCGTCACGCTGACCATCGCCCACCATGCGCTCATCGCCGGCCGGCGCGCCAAGACCATCGCCTGGATGTGGATCACCGTCGCGCTGGGCGCCACCTTCGTTGCCGTGCAGGCTTTCGAGTACCACCATGCCTACACCGAGCTGAACCTGCGGCTCAGCTCCGGCATCTTCGGCTCCACGTTCTTCATGCTGACCGGCTTCCACGGTTTCCACGTCTTCGTCGGCATGCTGATGCTGACCTTCATCACCATCCGGCTGATGAACGGCAACTTCACGCCCGAGCGCCACTTCGGCTTCGAAGGCGCTGCCTGGTACTGGCACTTCGTGGACGTGGTCTGGCTCGGCCTGTACTTCCTGGTGTACTGGCTGTAGCGCCGCCTGCCGCAACGCCAAGGGCGCCCGCGGGCGCCCTTCTTGCTGGCGCCTGAAGGTGCTTGCGCGCTTGGCCGGTGCCGCAGGCCGATCAGGCGCCTGCCGGAATGCCGGTGGGCCGCACCCAGCCCATGTGCCAGCTCAGCAGGATGAACAGAAACAGCGCCACCGACAGCGCCACGCGCACCGCCAGCGCGCGCGCCATGTGGTTCTTGCGCGGCTTGCCGGGGTCGCCCCTGCGCAGCATGAACAGCCCTGCGCTTGCGAGCGCGGCAAGCACGGCAACCAGCATCAACACCATCACGGTTTTCATCGGTCCGAATTATTCCATCCGGGTCTGCCCATGACGCCGAAGCGGCGGGGCGCCCTGGTGCTGGCCGCGGCGTTGCTGGGTGCCGGTGTGGCGGCGCGCCTGGGCGTCTGGCAGCTCGACCGCGCGGCCCAGAAGACCGCATTGCAGGCGGCGCTGGACAGCCGCCGCGCGTTGCCGCCGCTGCCTGCCGCCGAACTGGCTGTCACCAAAGCAGCCGCGGCTGCGCAGCATTACCGCAGCGTGGTCGTCGCCGGCCGCTGGATGGCCGACCAGACGGTGTACCTGGACAACCGCCAGATGAACGGCCGCCCCGGCTTCTATGTGCTGACGCCGCTGCTGCTGGCCGACGGCTCTGCGGTGCTGGTGCAGCGCGGCTGGGAGCCACGCGACTTTCTCGACCGCAGCAAGGTCGCGCTGCCGCCCACGCCCGATGCCACGGTGCAGGTGGCGGGCCACATCGCCCCGCCGCCGGGCCGGCTGTTGGACTTTGCCGGCGCGGCCAGCGGGCCGATCCGGCAAAATCTCGCCATGGCGGAATTCGCGGCAGAGATCCGCCGTCCGCTGCGCCCGCTGTCCATCGTGCAGGACAGCGGCCCGCTGACACCGCCCGACGGCCTGCTGCGCCAGTGGCCGCGCCCCGCGGCCGATGTGCAGCGAAACTACGGCTACGCCTTCCAGTGGTTCGCCATCGCCACGCTCATCATCGGTCTCTATGCCTGGTTCCAACTCATCCGCCCGCGCTGGCGCCGCTGAAGGCGTGAGCCTGACGGTGCACAGCATGCCGGCGCCCGACGTCGCCACGCAGCGCACGCGCAACGGCCGCCTGAAGATGCTGCTGGTGCTGCTGGTGTGCGCCGCGCCGGTGGTGGCCTCGTACATCACCTACTTCGTCATCCGCCCCGGCGCGCGCACCAACTACGGCACGCTGATCCAGCCCAGCCGCAGCCTGCCTGGCCTGGCGCTGATGCGGCTGGACGGGCAGCCCGTGCCGGTGTCCGCGCTGAAGGGCCAGTGGCTGCTGGTGCTGGTGGGCCCGGCACGCTGCGATGCCGGTTGCGAGAAGCGCCTGTTCATGCAGCGCCAACTGCGCGAGATGCTCGGCCGCGAGCGCGACCGCGTGGACAAGCTGTGGTTGATCACCGACGGCGGCCAGCCCGAGCCCGCGCTGCGCGCCGCAGCCGAGGCATCGCCCGCGGTGACGATGTTGCAAGCCGACCGCCAGGCCGTCGCCGCCTGGCTGGCGCCTGAAGACGGCCACCGGATCGAGGAACACCTCTACGTCGTCGATCCCATGGGCGAGTGGATGATGCGCATGCCAGCCAACGCCGAGCCTGCGCGTGTCAAGCGCGACCTCGACCGCCTGCTGCGCGCCTCTGCCGGCTGGGACACGAGAGGCCGCTGAGGTGGAAGCCGCCGCCGTCTTGCGCATGGTGCTGCTGGCGCTGGTGGTCGCGCTGCTGCCGCTGTCGTGGCTGTGGCTGCGCCAGCGTGGCGCAGACGGCCGCGCGCGCCTGGCGGCATTGACGGCGTTGACGCTCTTCCTGACCTTCGACCTCGTCGTCTTCGGCGCCTTCACGCGGCTGTCTGACTCCGGCCTGGGCTGCCCCGACTGGCCCGGCTGCTATGGCGAAGCCAGCCCGCTGGGCGCGCGCGACGCGATCCATGCCGCCCAGACGGCGATGCCCGAGGGGCCGGTGACCTGGTCCAAGGCCTGGATCGAGATGGTCCACCGCTATCTTGCAGCGTCGGTCGGCGTGCTGATCCTCGTGCTGGCCGCTGCAAGCTGGCTGGAGCGCCGACGGCTGCCGCACGCGCTGGCCTGGCCCGCGTTCAGCCTGCTGTGGGTGGTGTTGCAGGGGTTGCTCGGCAAGTACACCGTGACGCTGAAGCTTTACCCCGCCGTCGTCACGCTGCACCTTGTTGGCGGGCTGGCGCTGCTGGCGCTGCTGGCGGTGCAGCACGCCGGCTGGCGCGGCCGCGCGCTGCGCCTGCCGGCATCGCTGCGCGCGCTGGCGCTGGCCGCCAGCGGCCTGCTGGTGGCGCAGGTGGTGCTGGGCGGCTGGGTCAGCACCAACTACGCGGTGCTGGCCTGCAGCGGCTTCCCGCTGTGCAACGGCAGCGCCTGGCCTGCGATGGACTTCGGCAGCGGCTTCACGCTGCTGCGCGAACTCGGCCGCGCCGGCCACGGCGGCTACCTCACTCTGGACGCGCTGGTCGCCATCCACATGGCACACCGGCTGTTCGCTGCCGTGGTGGCGGCGGTGCTGGCGCTGCTGGCCTGGCGGCTGTGGCGCCAGCCGGAGGCCGGCAGCCGGCGCTTCGGCGCCGGGCTGGCGGCGCTGCTGGTGGCACAGCTTGCCAGCGGGCTGTCCAACGTCGTGCTGGGCTGGCCGCTGGCCGCCGCGCTGGCGCACTCAGCCGGCGCTGCGGCGCTGGTGCTGCTGCTGACCCTGCTGCTGGCACGCACATGGCGGCAGCGCGCCCGCCCGGCCAGCGCGGCGGCCCGTGACATGGCCGCTGCCTAGAATGCCCGATTCCATGGCCCAGACCCTCGCCGCCAGCGCAGCCACCAGCTCCAAGTGGGCGCAGTTCTACGTGCTGACCAAACCGCGCGTGGTGCAGTTGATCGTTTTCTGCGCGCTCATCGGCATGCTGCTGGCCGAGCCCGGCCTGCCGGACCTGGCGCTGGCCGGCGCTGCCACCGCGGGCATCTGGCTGGTGGCGGCGGCGGCGGCGGCGTTCAACTGCATCGTCGAGCAGCACATCGACCGCAAGATGGCGCGCACTGCCTGGCGCCCCACCGCCAAGGGCGAGCTGACCAACACCCAGACGCTGCTGTTCTCGGCCGTGCTGTGCGCCACTGGTAGCGCGGTGCTCTACGTCTGGGTCAACGCGCTGACGATGTGGCTCACCTTTGCCACCTTCGTCGGCTATGCCGTCGTCTATACCGTGGTGCTGAAGCCGCTGACGCCGCAGAACATCGTGATCGGCGGCGCCTCGGGCGCAATGCCGCCGGTGCTCGGCTGGGCCGCGATGACGGGCGACGTCGGCCCCGAGGCGCTGATGCTGTGCCTGATCATCTTCCTGTGGACGCCGCCGCATTTCTGGGCGCTGGCGCTGTACCGCGCCGAGGACTACCGGCGCGCCGGGCTGCCGATGCTGCCCATCACGCACGGCCCCGAATTCACGCGGCTCCAGGTGCTGCTCTACACCGTGGTGCTGCTGGCCGCAACGCTGCTGCCCTTCACCTACCGCATGAGCGGCTGGCTCTACCTGGTGGCGGCGCTGCTGCTCGGCGGGTGGTTCATCGTGCTGGCCTTCCGCCTTTGGCGCAACTACAGCGATGCGCTGGCGCGGCGCACCTTTCGTTTCTCCATCTGGCATTTGTCGCTGCTGTTCGCAGCGCTGCTGCTCGACCACTACCTGAACCCATGGCTCACCTCACTCGCCGCCTGACCCTGGCTGCCACCGCCGCGCTGGCAGCCGCCGCGCTGCTGGCCGCGTGTGGCCGTGCCGACGCACCCAAGGCCGCGTTCAACGCGGTGGACATCACCGGCGCCGAGTACGCGAAGGCCGCCAACCTGCTGAGCCTGCCCGACGCAGACGGCAAGGCGCGCCAGCTTTCCGACTTCCAGGGCAAGGTCACCGTGGTCTTCTTCGGCTACACGCAATGCCCCGACGTCTGCCCCACCACGCTGCTGGAGCTGGCGCAGGCGAAGAAGGCGCTGGGCGCCGATGGCGACCGCGTCCAGGGCATCTTCGTCACCGTGGACCCGGAGCGCGACACGGCCGCACTGCTGAAGGCCTACGTGGCCAATTTCGGCGCCGATTTCGTCGCGCTGCGCGGCACGCCAGAGCAGACGCGGGCCGCCGCCAAAGACTTCAAGATCTTCTACAACAAGGTGCCGGGCAAGACCGACACCAGCTACACGGTGGACCACACCGCAGGCTCCTACGTGTTCGACACCCAAGGCCGGGTGCGTTTGTTCACGCGTTACGGCACCGGGCAGCAGGCGCTGGTGAGCGACCTGCGGCAGTTGCTGGCCGAGAAGGCCTGAGCCAGGCGCCCTGCGGCGCCCGAGTCGGGACCGCCAAGGAGCGTCAGGCTGGTTGCAGCGCCTTGCGCATCTTCTTCATTGCCGCCACCTCGATCTGGCGGATGCGCTCGGCGCTGACGCCGTACTCGGCCGCCAGGTCGTGCAGCGTCATGCCGCCGGAGCTGTCGTCGTTGACCTTCAGCCAGCGCTCTTCGACGATGCGCCGGCTGCGCGCATCCAGCACGCCAAGCGCCTGCGAGATGCCGTCTCCGGCAAGCCAGTCGCGGTGGCGCGCTTCGATGCGGCGCGTCGGCTCGTTGCTGTCGTCGGCCAGGTAGGCGATGGGTGCATAGGCTTCTTCACCGTCGTCACTCTGCGGCTCCAGCGCCACGTCGCCGCCCGACAGCCGCGTCTCCATCTCGATCACTTCGTCGGGCTTGACGTTCAGCTCGCGGGCCAGCGTGTTGACCTCGGCCGGCGTCAGCGTGTTGCGGTGGGTGTCGCCGTCGGCGGCGCCATTCTTCAGCCCCTGCTTCATCGACCGCAGGTTGAAGAACAGCTTGCGCTGCGCCTTGGTGGTGGCCATCTTGACCATGCGCCAGTTCTTCAGCACGTACTCGTGGATCTCGGCCTTGATCCAGTGCATCGCATAGCTCACCAGGCGCACACCCTGGGCCGGGTCGAAGCGCTTGACGGCCTTCATCAGGCCGACGTTGCCTTCCTGGATCAGATCGCCCTGCGGCAGCCCGTAGCCCAGGTACTGGCGCGAGATGGACACCACCAGGCGCAGGTGCGACAGCACCAGCCGGCCAGCGGCTTCCACGTCACCGTGCTGTTGCAGACGCTCTGCGAGCGACACCTCTTCGGGCGCCGTCAGCATCGGCAGCCGGTTGACTGCGGTGATGTAAGCATCCAGATTGCCGATCGACGGCACCAGCGACCAGGGGTCGCGGACGGACAGGGCGGTGGTGGTTGCAGCGTTCATGGCCTCTTGGATCGGGTTAGCACGATCGAGTTCCACGCATATTAGCACTCCCTCCGGGGGAGTGCTAACGCAGCCGCGGCGCGGCTCAGAGCCCCCAGCGCGTGTCCATCGTCGCCAGCGTCTCGTCCAGCACCTGAAGGAAGCGGCGCACGTCCACCGGCTTGGTGACGTAGTGCGCCGCGCCCAGCGTCAGCGCTTCCTGCGTGCGCAGCGTGGTGGCATCGGCAGACACCACGATGACCGGAATGTCGGCCACGTCAGCGTCCTGCTTGAGGTAGCGCAGCAGCTCCAGCCCGCTGATGTCGGGCAACTGCATGTCCAGCAGGATCAGGTCAGGCCGGCGGGCGCGGATGGCCGTCAGCCCGTCCAGCCCGATGGTGGACACCTCCATCGCGATCTGCGGGCGCTGCGCCAGCATGCCGCGCATCACCTCGACGTTGGTCTCGTTGTCTTCGATGTAGTGCACCTTGCGCTGCCTGTAGTCACGGCCGTCAGGGCCGTCACGGCCGGCGCCTGGCTCGGCGGCCGCCGACGGCTCCGCGGGCTGTTCGGCGCGCGGCATGCGCAGCGTGAACACGGAGCCCTGGCCGGCCACGCTGGCGGCCTCCAGCGTGCCGCCCATCAGGTCGGCCAGACGGCGGCTGATGACGAGGCCGATGCCGGTGCCCTCGATGCCGCTGTTCTCGCGGCCCAGCCGGTTGTAGGGCTGGAACAGCGCCTGCATCTGCTCGGGCGTCATGCCGATGCCGGTGTCGCGCACGGTGATCCGGACCCGGCCGTCGGCATCGAGTGCGGTGCGCAGCAGCACCGAGCCGCCTTCGCGGTTGTACTTCACCGCGTTCGACAACAGGTTGGTCAACACCTGCTTGAAGCGCGTCTCGTCGGCCACCACGGCATGGGCGAGCGGGTCCAGTTCCTCGTGCAGCAGCACGCCGCGCTGGCGCGCCGCGTTGGACACCAGGGCCATGCTGGCCGACACCGCGGCAGCCAGCGGCAGCGGCTTCAGCCCCAACTGCACGGCGCCCGACTCGATGCGCGCCAGCTCCAGCGTGTCGTTGATCATCTCCAGCAGATGCCAGCCGGCGCGCTGGATCTGCCCCGCCCACCCGTGCTGGTGGGCGGCCAGAGGCGGGTCGCGGTCCAGCCCCAGCAGTTGCGAAAAGCCGATCATCGCGTTCAGCGGCGTGCGCAGCTCATGGCTCATGCGCGAGACGAATTCGCTCTTCGCGCGGCTGGAGGCCTCCGCCAGGTGCAGCGCGCGCTCCGATGCCTCCAGCCGCAGGTGCTCGGTGATGTCCTCCACCACGCCGGCCAGGCGCAGCGGCGCGCCCTGCGCATCACGCAGCACCGTGAAGTGGCTGCGCACCCACAGAGGCTGGCCATCGGCCCGCAGCAGCCGCATCTGGCGCCGGCTGGTCTGCGCCGCATGGCCGACCAGCAATTCGGCGAACAGGTGGCTGTTCTCCGCGTGCTCGTCGGGGTGGGAGATCTCGGCCAGCGTGGATTGCAGCAGCAGGGCCACCGGCCGGCCCAGCATCTCGGACAACCGCGGATTGGTCTCGACGATGCGGCCGCCGGTGTCGAGGAACATCACGCCGATGGGCACGTTGTCCAGGATGTTGCGCAGCCGGTCTTCGCTGTCACGCAGCGCCGCTTCGGCATGCGCGCGCTCCTGCACTTCACGGCGCAGCTCCGCGGTGCGTTCGTCCACCGCCAGCTCGATGCGCCTGGCGCGGCCGGTCACCGTCAACAGCAGCGCACCCAGCATCGCGGCGGCCAGCAGGCCGGCCACCGAGAAGAGCCAGGCGTTGGCCTCCTGCGCGGCCGGCAGCAGCCGGGGGTCGGCCGACACCTGAAGCTCCCAATGGCGTGACGCGTAGGGCAGCAGCCGGCGGTGCACCGGGCCGCCGGCGGAAGCGGCGTCGGCCTCGCAGCCGGCCGGGCCAGCCAGCCGGGGCCGCTGCGCCGCCGGGCCACGGTCGATGAGGCACCAGCGCAGATAGCTCTTGTCGCGCCCGCCCAGGCCGGCCAGCAGGCGCTCGCCACGCACGGTGACGAAGACGACGCCGCGCAAGCGCTGGCGGCGCTCGGCCAGCGTGGTGGGCGCGCCGTCATAGACGGCCTGGTAGAGCGCAAAGCCGGTTTCGTCGCTGGTGGACTGGCTCAAGCGAAAACCAGCGCTGACCGCCGGCTCGCCGGTGTCGCGGGTGTGCTCGATGGCCACCCGCGCCGCGGGCACCGACAGCGCGTTGACGCCCATCGCCGCTGCATTGCCTTCGCGCGGCTCGATCTGGCGGATCACGACCGCATCGCTGTCTGCACGCACGTCGCCGTCGCGGTCCCACACGCGGTAGCCCGGCTCGCCGCTGTCGCGCACCCGGGCCTGGAACGCGGCCAGCGCGTCGCGCGGCACGCGTTCGCTGGCGCCCACGGCCTGCAATTCCAGTGGCTGGTCCAGCCACCAGCGGGCCGCGTCGCGCAGTTGCGCTGCGTCCAGCCCGCCGGCGGCCAGATGCGCGCTGTGCAATGCCTCCAGCGCGTGCAAGGGCTTCAGCAAACGGGCCGCTGCTTCGGCGGCCACCTGGTCGGCGTCACGCTCGAAGGCCGCCGTCTGGCGGTCTTCGTCCCAGCGGCTGACGGCCAGCGTGGCAGCGGCCAGCAGCAGCGTGGCCGTCAGCAGCGGCACGCCGACGGTGCGCCGGCGCGGCACCCAGTCGGCACGCGGACGGCCGATCACGGTCAGCGCGAGCGGCGCACCGATCAGCACGCCCAGCACGTCGCCCACCCACCAGGTGCCCCAGTTGACGGCGATCTGCTCTGCGTCGATGACGCCCGTGCCCCACAAGGCCAGCGTCGCCACGCTCGGGTTGATCAGACAGGCCAGCAGCGCACCCAGCAGCCCGCTGCGCGCGATGTCGCGCGGCCCGGCCAGCACCAGCGGCTGCGGCACATGGCGGCGGATCAGCGTGGCGCCAACGGCCGCCTGCAAGCCGGCGCCCAGGCCGATGGCGGCCGGCAGCGCCAGCGCCGCCAGGTCGATCTGCCCGCGCGACGCGCTGAGCACCACGTTGACGAGAAACGAGCCCAGCACCACGCCGGGCAGCGCCGCGCGGCCATGCACCAGCACGGCGGCCAGCGCGATGCCGGCAGACGGGTACAGCGGTGATGCATAGCCCGGTGGCACCGCCAGCAGCAGCGCGAGCCAGCCGACGACGGCATAGACCAGCGCGGTGCCTGCAACGGCGCGCCACGCGGCCACGTTCGCCGCGCCGCGCGCAATCGGACCACCAGACACCATCGGCCGACTCTAGCGCCCGGGTCGGGCGCGCAGGGCTGGCATCCGCTAAACGTTGAACAGAAAGTTCAGCACGTCGCCGTCCTTGACGACGTACTCCTTGCCTTCGGCCCGCATCTTGCCCGCGTCCTTCGCGCCCTGTTCACCGGCGAAGCGGATGAAGTCGTCGAAGGCGATGGTCTGCGCGCGGATGAAGCCGCGCTCGAAGTCGGTGTGGATCACGCCTGCCGCCTGCGGCGCCGTGTCCCCGGTGTGGATGGTCCAGGCGCGCACTTCCTTGGGGCCTGCGGTGAAGTAGGTCTGCAGCCCCAGCAGACCGAAGGCGGCGCGGATCAGCCGGTTCAGGCCAGGCTCGTCCTGCCCCATTTCCTGCAGGAACATCAGCTTGTCGTCGTCGGCCATCTCGGCCAGCTCGGCCTCGGTCTTGGCGCAGATGGCCACCACCGGCGCCTTCTGCCGCGCGGCGTACTCCTCAAGCCGGGCGAGGAACGGGTTGTCCTCGAAGCCGTCTTCGGCCACGTTGCCGACGAACATCGCCGGCTTGGCGGTGATCAGGCACAGCGGCTTCAGGATCGCCTGCTCTTCCTTGCTGAAATCGAGGCCGCGCACCGGCTGCGCCTGGTCCAGCGCGGCCTGGCATTTCTCCAGCACCTTCACCAGCGCGGCGGCTTCCTTGTCGTTGCCGGAGCGCGCGGCCTTCACGTAGCGGTGCAGGCTTTTCTCGACCGTGCTCAGGTCGGCCAGGCACAGCTCCGTCTGGATGATCTCGATGTCGGAGACGGGATCGACCTTGCCGGCCACATGGATGACGTTCTCGTCCTCGAAGCAGCGCACCACGTTGACGATGGCGTCGGTCTCGCGGATGTGGCTCAGGAACTGGTTGCCGAGGCCCTCGCCCTTGCTGGCGCCGGCCACCAGACCGGCGATATCGACGAACTCCACGATGGCCGGCACCACCCGCTCGGGCTGCACGATGGCGGCAAGCCGGCCCAGCCGCGGGTCGGGCAGTTCGACGATGCCGACGTTCGGCTCGATGGTGCAGAACGGGTAGTTCTCGGCCGCGATCCCGGCCTTGGTCAGCGCGTTGAAAAGGGTCGATTTGCCGACGTTGGGCAGGCCGACGATGCCGCACTTGAGGCTCATGAAGGGGGCTTTCGGGGAACGGGCAAAAGGCGCGCAGCCGGCGATTTTCCTACACTGCGCCGATGAGCCCGACACCGCTGATCATTTCGCCCCACGACAAAGACCTGGGCGGCGGCTTCGTCGTGCGCCGGCTGCTGCCGGCCGCGGCGCGGCAGGCCGTCGGCCCGTTCCTGTTCTTCGACCACTTCGGCCCCATCACCGCGCAGCCCAAAGACAACCACGACGTGCGCGCGCACCCGCACATCGGCCTGTCCACTGTGACCTATCTGTTCGAGGGCGCGATGGTCCACCGCGACTCCACCGGCGTGGTGCAGCGCATCGAACCCGGCGCCATCAACTGGATGACCGCCGGCCGCGGCATCACCCATTCCGAGCGCACGCCTGACGACCTGCGCCATGTGTCGCGGCGCAGCCACGGCCTGCAGCTCTGGGCCGCGCTGCCGGCGGCCGACGAGGAGATCGAGCCCGGCTTCGCCCACACGCCGGCCGCCGCCATTCCGCAGTTGGAGGTGGGTGGCGCCGATGTGCGCGTGCTGGTCGGCAGTGCCTTCGGCGCCACGTCGCCGGTGGTGGTGCGCTCGCCGACGCTCTACCTCGACATCACGCTGCGCGCCGGTGACGCATTCCCGCTGCCGCCGGCCACCGAGCGCGCGCTGTACGGCGTGAGCGGCGGCTTCGAGCTGGACGGCAGCGCCCAGCCGCCGAACCGCATGCTGGTGCTGGCCGAAGGCGACGAGCCGATGCTGTCGGCCAGCGGCGACGCGCGGCTGGTGCTGATCGGCGGTGCCCCGTTGGGGCCGCGCCATCTGTACTGGAATTTCGTCAGCAGCCGCAAGCAGCGCCTGGTGCAGGCGGCCGACGACTGGGCCGCGCAGCGCTTCCCGCCGGTGCCCGGCGAGACGGAGTTCATCCCGCTGCCGGCGCTGCGGCCGTCGGCCTGAGCCGACGGGCCAGAAGCCGGCGGGCCGCAGGCCGTCAGGCGTCGCCGAACGACCCGTGGCGCCCGGCGCCGGCCGCAAAGCGCGCCGCACCGGCCTCGCCTTCTGCCTGCACCATCGGCACGCCGTGCACGCCCTCCAGCCGCAGCGCGTCGGCCAGCGGCAGGCTCCACTGCGCGTAGGCAGAGCGGCGGTCGGCCAGCATGCACTGCTGCGGAAAGCCGGCGATCTGGCGCGCCAGCGCCTGTGCTGCGGCCAGCGCCTGCCCTGGCGCGACGACGCGGTTGACCAGCCCCATCGCCAGCGCCTCGGCCGCGCCCACCGGCCGGCCGGTGAGGATCAGGTCCAGCGCGCGCCCCATGCCGACGACGCGCGGCAGCCGCACCGTGCCGCCGTCGATCAACGGCACGCCCCAGCGGCGGCAGAAGACGCCGAGCACGGCGTCGTCGTCGGCCACCCGCAGGTCGGCCAGCAGTGCCAGCTCCAGCCCGCCGGCCACCGCATAGCCGTTGATCGCCGCGATCAGCGGCTTGGTCAGCGCCATCCGCGTCGGCCCCATCGGGCCGCTGCCGCCGCCCGCCGGGTCCAGCGCGTTGCGCGCGGCCGGGTCGTGCATCGCGGAGAGGTCGGCGCCGGCGCAGAAGTGGCCGCCGGTGCCGGTGAGCACGGCCACGCGCAGTGCGGCGTCCTGCTCGAAGCGCTCGAAGGCGGTTTGCAAGGCCAGTGCCGTGCGGCCATCGACCGCGTTGCGCCTGGCCGGCCGGTTCAGGCTGATCGTGCAGATGGCGCCGTCGGTCTCGAAGAGGATGTCGGTCATGTTCATCACCGGGTTGGGGGAAGGGCGGGTGTGGCGCCCGGCGACGGCTCTTGCAGGCCATCGGACCGGCCGGCCGGAACTGCTCAGAACGCGAACGTCGCCTGCACCGGCTGCCCCACCCGCAGCATGTGCTCCACGCCTTCCAGCAGCACCGCGTTCATCGCGAAGGTGATGCCGCCGCCCATCCGCGCATCGGCCCGGAAGCCGGCCAGCGTGTCGCCGGGCTCGTGGCCTTGCGTGCCGGTGGCCGCATCGACGCTCGGGATCGTGCAGCGCACGCTGGGCTTGACCAGCTTCAGCAGCGCGCCGCCTTCCGGCGTGGTGATGCGCAAGGTGTCGATGTGGTCTTCGTCGAAGGGCTGCAGGCCGGCCAGCACGATGTTCGGCCGGAAGCTCTCCATCCCCACCGGCGCGACGCCGCGGGCTGCCAGCCGGGTGTTGAGGTCGGCCAGCGACGCTGCGCTGACCACCAGCAGCGGAAAGCCGTCGGAAAACGCGTTCTCGGCTTCCACTTCGCCCGTCCATTGCCGGCTGGACAAGCGCTTTTGCGCCGGGTCGAAGCGCACCAGCCGCAGCGGCATGCCGAGAAAGTCGGTGAACCACTGCGCTGCCAGCGGCCCCATGTCGTAAGCCGCGACCTCGTCGTTCCAGACCCGCACGCGGGTGGCCGCCTCCACCCGGTCGAGCGCAATGTGCAGCGCCAGCATGCCGGGCGCGCGCAGCACCATGTCGTCGGACTTGAGCGTCGGCGTGACCAGCGCCATACGCGGCAGATCGCGCTGCGTCAGCATGTTGCCTGCGGCGTTGACCACCATCCACGCGCGGTCGAACTCCAGCCCGGTCTCGATCAGCAGGCTGTCGCGCACCGCAATGCCGGCGCAGGACTTGATGGGGTGCACGTAGAGCGCAGAAATGCTGCAGTCGAGGTCGCTCATGGCGGGCGCTTGCGCTGTGGACGTGGGGCAGCGATTGTCGCCCGGCAGCGCGTCGGCGGCTCCCTACAATCTGCCGCCATGGCCAGTGTCGATGTTCTCGTGCGGGGTGCCGGCGCCGTGGGGCTGGCCGGCGCATTGGCGCTGGCGCGCCAGGGCCTGGGCGTGGCGCTGCTGGACGCAGGGGCAGCGCGCACCGGGCCGGCGGCCGACGACGTGCGTGCCTTTGCGCTCAACCCTGCGTCGGTGGCGCTGCTGCAGTCGCTGAAGGTCTGGGACGCGCTGCCGGCCGACGCCCGCACGCCGGTGCACGACATGCACATCGAGGGCGACGCGCCCGGTGCGGTGCTCGACTTCTCCGCCTGGGCGCAAGGCGCCGACGCGCTGGCGTGGATCGTCGATGCGGCGGCGCTGGAGCAGGCGCTGCGCACGGCGGCGCACTTCGCGCCGCACATCCGCTGGGTCGAGACGGCCGAAGAGGCCGCGCTGCAAGTGCTGGCCGAAGGCCGCGACTCGGCCACCCGCGCCAGCCTGGGCGTGCGGATGCCGCTGCAGCCTTATGGGCAGCGCGCGGTGGCGGCGCGGCTGCTGTCCGGCTGGCCGCACGCCGGGCTGGCGCGGCAGTGGTTCCGCAGCCCCGACGTGCTGGCGCTGCTGCCGCTGGACCGGCCGCGCGCCGGGCATGGCGTCGCCCTGGTGTGGTCGGTGCCGGAGGCCCGCGCCGCCGCGTTGATGGCAATGCCTGCGGCAGAGTTCGAAACCGCGCTGATGGACGCCACCGCGGGCGCCGCCGGCCCCTTGCAACTGGCCGGCGCGCGCGCCGACTGGCCGCTGGCCATCGCCCGCGCAGAGCCGCTGTGCGGCCCCGGCTGGGTGCTGGTGGGCGACGCCGCGCATGTGGTGCACCCGCTGGCCGGCCAGGGCCTGAACCTGGGCCTGGCCGACGTGGCCGCGCTGGCGCAGGTGCTGGCCGAACGCGAAAGCTGGCGCCCGCTGTGGGACGAGCGGCTGCTGCGCCGCTATGCCCGCCAGCGCGCGCTGCCCACCCGCGCGATGGGCCACGTCACCGACGCCTTGCTGCACCTGTTCGCGTCGCAGCAGCCGGCCCTGCGGGAACTTCGCAACCGCGGGCTGACTCTGGTCAACAGGCTGCCACCGGTCAAGCGCTTCCTGACCGCACGCGCGCTCGACGGCTGAGAAGCCACCCACCGAAGGATGTCTCCGATGAAATTGCCGTCACGTTTGCTCCTGGCCGCCGTCGCAGGCGCAGCCCTGCTGGCCAGCGCGCCGCTGTTCGCCCAGGAGGCCGTGATCCGCAAGGCGCTGGCCGAGCGCATTCCCAGCCTGCCCAAGATCGACGAAGTGCGGCCGAGCCAGATTGCCGGCCTCTACGAGGTGCGCTACGCCGGCAGCGAGCTGATCTACACCGACGCCAAAGGCGAGTTCCTGATGCAAGGCTCGATCATCGACACCAAGACGATGACCAACCTCACCGAGGCGCGCATCGACAAGCTCAACGCGGTCGATTTCGCAGACCTGCCGGTGAAGGACGCGGTGCTCATCAAGCAAGGCAGCGGCGCGCGCAAGATGGCGGTGTTCGTCGATCCGAACTGCGGCTACTGCAAGCGCTTCGAGCGCGACCTGGCCGCCGTCAAGGACGTCACCATCTACGCCTTCATCATGCCCATCCTGGGGCCTGACTCCACCACCAAGGCACGCGACATCTGGTGCGCCAAGGACAACGCCAAGGCCTGGCGCGGCTGGATGCTCGACGGCGCCACGCCGGCCAAGGCAGCCGCCACCTGCGACGTGGCTGCCATCACGCGCAACGTCGAGTTCGGCCGCAAGTACCGCATCCAGGGCACGCCGGCGGTGTTCTTCGAAGACGGCACCCGCAAGCCCGGCGCACTGCCCGGCGAGATGGTCGAGAAGCTGCTGACGGCGGCCACCAAGAAGGGCTGACGCCGCCGCGGCGGCGGCCCTGCGGTGACAATCCGCGGCCATGGATGCTGCGCTGTCACCGCCCCCGCCTTCACTCCCGCCCTCACCGCCAGCCCCTTCGGCCGGGCCGTCGGCGCTGGCGCTGCGGCTGGGCTACGCCGGCTTGCTGCCCTTCGTCGGCGGCGCGCTGCTGGTCTGGCTGGTCTGGCCTGAAGCCCACCCGTATGCAGCGCTGGCGCTGTCGGCCTATGCGGCGGTGATCGTCTCGTTCCTCGGCGGCATCCACTGGGGCATCGCGTTTCGTGAAGGCCAGCCGCCGAACGGCCTGTTCGTCTGGGGCGTCGTGCCGTCGCTGGTGGCCTGGGTGGCGGTGGTGATGCCGGCCAGCGCCGGCCTGGTGCTGCACGGCGTGATGCTCTGGGTGTGTTATGCGGTGGACCGCAGGGTCTATCCGCGCCACGGGCTGCAGCGCTGGCTGATGCTGCGCTTTCGCCTCAGCGCTGTGGCCGGCACGGCCTGCTTCCTGGGGGCCGCGGGGACTTGAATGGTGGCCTACCGGGTGGAGCCGGCCGACCCGCGCGGCCACCGCTTCCACGTCACACTGCGCCTGGCCCGGCCGGCCGCGCAACAAGCCTTCAGCCTGCCGGTGTGGGCGCCCGGCAGCTACATGGTGCGCGACTTCTCGCGCCACCTCTCGGGGTTGACGGCGCGACAGGGCCGCCGCAGCGTCGTGCTGGTGCAGCAGGACAAGGCGCGCTGGCTGGCCGCCTGTCACGGCAGCACGCCACTGGTGCTGCACTACGACGTGCACGCCTTCGACGCCTCGGTGCGCGGCGCCTTTCTCGACACCGGGCGCGGCTTCTTCAACGGCAGCAGCCTGTTGCTGCGCGCCGAAGGCCGTGAGGCCGAAGCGCACCGCCTGCAACTGGCGCGGCTGCCGCGCGGCTGGCAGGTGGCGACGGCGATGCGCAGCACCGGCAGGCAGGCTTTCGAATCGGACGACTATGCCGAACTGATCGACCACCCGGTGGCGCTGGGCCGCTT
Organism: uncultured Rubrivivax sp.; assembly: GCA_964244245.1. Taxonomy (GTDB): domain Bacteria; phylum Pseudomonadota; class Gammaproteobacteria; order Burkholderiales; family Burkholderiaceae_C; genus Rubrivivax. Next base: position 68,098 of record CAXTHW010000021.1, read on the forward strand.
CTGGCGCGGCGGCTTCCAGGCCGGCGGCGTGGCGCACGAGGTCGCCGTCGGCGGCGCCTGGCCGTCGTTCGACGGCACCCGGCTGCTGGCCGACATGCAGCGTTTGTGCGCCGAGCACATCCGCTTCTGGCATGGCAAGGCGGCGCAGCACGGCCTGCCGTTCACGCGCTACGTGTTCCTGCTGCAGGTGGCGGAAGACGGCCACGGCGGCCTGGAGCACCGCGCCAGCAGCGCGCTCAGCGCCGCGCGGCGTGATTTGCCGCGGCTGGGCAGCGCCGACATCCGCGCCGACATCCGCGCCGAAACCCGCGCCGACACCCGCGCCGACATCAGCGACGGCTACGCGGGGCTGCTGGGCCTGATCAGCCACGAGTATTTCCACGCCTGGAACGTCAAGCGCCTGCGGCCGGCGGAACTGGCGGCGCCCGACCTGGCGCGCGAGACCCACAGCCGCCTGCTGTGGTTCTTCGAAGGCTTCACGTCCTACTACGACGACCTGCTGCTGCTGCGCGCAGGGCTGATCGACCGCGCGCGCTACCTGCGGCTGCTGGCGCGGCCCATCAACGCCGTGGCCGCGAGCCCCGGCCGCCGGTTGCAAAGCGTGGCCGACGCCAGCTTCGACGCCTGGACCAAGCACTACCGGCCCGACGAGAACAGCGCCAACGCGACCGTCAGCTACTACGGCAAGGGCGCGCTGGTGGCGCTGCTGTGCGACTTGTCGCTGCGTGCGCAGGGTGCCACGCTGGACGCGGTGATGCGCGCGCTGTGGCGGCGCAGCGGCGCTGGTGTTGGCGATGGCGTTGGCGCTGGTGGTGTGATCGGCGAAGACGACATCGCGGCAGCACTGGCCGGCGCAGGCGGCGAGCCGATGCGCGGCCTGTTGCAGGCCTGGGTGCACGGCACCGGCGAGCTGCCGCTGGCGCCGCTGCTGGCTGGCGCCGGCATTGCGCTGCGCGACGACGCGCTGCCGCTGGCCGCCCGGCTGGGCCTCAAGCTCAGCGAAGGCGCCTTCAGCGGCGTGCAGGTCAAGCAGGTGCTGCGCGGCAGCGCGGCGCACGCGGCGGGGCTGTCGGCCGGTGATGAACTGCTGGCCATCGACGGCTGGCGCCTGCGCCGGCTCGAAGACGCCCGCCAGTGGCTGGCGCCGGATGCCGCCGCCTTCGAGCTGCTGCTGGTGCGTGACCAGCGGCTGCTGACGCTGCCGGTGGCGCTGCCCGCCACACCAGCGGCACCCGCCGTCGTGCTGCTGGCCGACGACGCTGCCGGCAGCGCCGCGCTGGCGCTGCGCCGCGGATGGCTGGGCGCGTGAAGGCGGCGATGCGCGGCCCACGGCGCCTGGCGGTGGCGGTGCTGGCGCTGGCGGTGGCAGCGGCGCATGTCTGGCTGGCCGACGACGTGCTGGAGGCGCAGATCGGCGACGGCGACGCCGCCCGGGCCGACAGCCGGCCGCGGCGCATGGAAGTCAGCTTCGTGCGCGAGCTGGCGCAGGCCGCGCCACCGGCCGCCGCACCGCTGGCGAAGCCGCGCCCGCCGCGGACTGCGGCTGCCGCCGCGCTGCCGGCGGCACCGGCCGCGTCGGCAGCCTTGGCAGCATCCGCGCCCGAGCCGGCGCCTGCGCCACCGCCGCCTGCAACGCCGCCGCCACCGGCGGAGCAGGCGGCGGCTGCGCTGCCCGAGCCGCCCGCATCAGCGCCAGCGGCGGCCGAGGCGCCCGTGGCCGTCGCCGAGGGCCTGGCCGCATCGGCCGCCGCCGCTGCATCGGCCGTATCGGCCGCATCGGCTGCATCAGCGCCGGCCACCGCCGGCTTCGACTGGCCGCCGTCCACCCGGCTGGCCTACACGCTGACCGGCAATGTCCGCGGCCCGGTCGATGGCCAGGCGCAGGTGGAATGGCTGCGCAGCGGCATGCGCTACCAGGTGCACCTGGACCTGAGCATCGGGCCGTCGTTCGCGCCGCTCGGTGCGCGCCGCCTGTCCAGCGACGGCGACCTGGGCGAGACCGGCCTGCAACCCCGGCGTTACGACGAGGAAACCAGGGTCGCCTTCCGTGAGCCGCGCCGGCTGACGGTGTTCTTCGACGCCGACCGCATCCGCTTCGCGAACGGGAAAGACGCCCCCAAGCCGCCCGGCGCGCAAGACACCGCCAGCCAGTTCGTGCAGCTCACCTGGCTGTTCACCACCCAGCCGCAACTGCTTCAGGTGGGCCAGGTGATCAACATCCCGCTCGCACTGCCGCGCTACCTGGACAACTGGGCCTACGAAGTGGTGGCGCGCGAAACCTTGTCCACGCCTGTCGGGCCGCTGGAGACCGTGCACGTCAAGCCGCGCCGCGAGCCCCGCCCCGGGCAGGAGCTGACGGCAGAGATGTGGATCGCGCCGTCGCTGCAATACCTGCCGGTGCGCATCGTGATCCACCAGGACAAGGACACCTTTCTCGACATGCTGATCAGCCGGCTGCCGCTGCAAAGCGGGCGCTGAGATCGGCACCATTTCGCTCACCCCAACGGAGAACCGCGATGACCGACCCCCTCATCCTGACCAGCGTGCGCGGCGACGGCGAGCGCCGCACCGGCGTCTGCACGCTCAACCGGCCCAAGCAGCTCAACGCCCTGAACGACGCGCTGATGGACGAACTGGGCGCCGCGCTGCTCGCCTTCGACCGCGACGACGGCATCGGCTGCATCGTCGTCACCGGCAGTGACAAGGCCTTTGCCGCCGGCGCCGACATCGGCGCGATGGGCAGCTTCAGCTACATGGACGCCTACAAGGGCGACTTCATCACCCGCAACTGGGAGGCCATCCGCCAGGTGCGCAAGCCGGTGATCGCCGCGGTGGCCGGCTTCTGCCTGGGCGGCGGCTGCGAGCTGGCGATGATGTGCGACTTCATCATCGCCGCCGACAGCGCCAGGTTCGGCCAGCCCGAAATCAAGCTCGGCATCATTCCCGGTGCCGGCGGCACCCAGCGGCTGCCGCGCGCGGTGGGCAAGAGCAAGGCGATGGACATGGTGCTGACGGCCCGCATGATGGACGCCGCCGAGGCAGAACGCGCCGGCCTGGTGTCCCGCGTGGTGGCCGCCGACAGGCTGCTGGACGAAGCGCTGGCCGCCGCCACCGCCATCAACGCGATGAGCGGGCCGAGCGTGATGATGGCCAAGGAGGCCGTCAACCGCGCCTTCGAAGGCAGCCTGTCGGACGGCATCTCGTTCGAGCGCCGGCTCTTCCATTCGCTGTTCGCCACGCTCGACCAGAAGGAAGGCATGGACGCCTTCGTCAACAAGCGCAAGCCGGTGTTCCGGCACCGCTGAAATCGCTTCTTCGATGACAGCACCGTTCCGGTTTCAGGAATGGTGCGTTGCAGCATCTGCCATTGGTGCCGGCGAGGGGAAACCCTAGAGTTCAACCCATGGACCACGCCGGTCAAGCATCCACCGACTGAAGGCCCTCCACCCTCCCGGATGCGACATAGGACAGATTGGAAATCATCATGAAGAAGCTCACTTTCCTTGCCTACCCGCTGATCGCCCTGGCCTCGCTGGCCGCCGCCGGCAGCGCGCTGGCCGACGACATCACGCCCGACAACACCGCGCGTGCGCTGTCCACCAAGAGCCGCGCGCAAGTGCAGGCCGAACTGGTGCAAGCGCGTGCCGACGGGTCGATCAAGGTCTGGTCCACCAGCTACAACCCGTTCCTGACCGCCAAGTCTTTGAAGACGCGTGACGAAGTGCGTGCCGAAGTGCTGGCCGACCGCGGTGCTGCCTATGCAGGCAACTTCTACGGTGAAGACAGCGGCTCGTTCGCGCTGAACCGCGCCCGCCCGGCGCGCCAGGCCGCACCGCAGTACGCAGGCACCGTGAAGGCCGGCGCGCAGCAGTAAGCTGAGACGCAGGCGCAGCGGCAGGCGCCGCAAGCGCCGCCGTTACGGGGCCAGCCAGTGCTGGCCCCGGGCGTCGAACAACGCACGCCGGTGCCCATCGGCGTGCAGTTCCAGCCAGTCGATGGACAGCACGTTGGCCGTCAACACCGCAAAGTGCTCGCGCGTGCCGCGCTCCGGCACGGCGGTCTTCAGCGGGCTGCCTGGCGCCAGCACCGACAGGTAGTCCTGCGCCGCCAGCGTCGTGCTGACGCGGGCCCAGCGCGACGACACCGACAGCCCATCGCTCTGCACCGCCAGTTGCACCTGCAAGCGCAGTTGCCAGCCCAGCGTCGCAGCCCACAGCACCAGCGTGCCGCGCGGATGCGCAGCGATCTGCGCCACCTTCGGGCTGCGGGCGTCGGTGTAGAAGACAAGCGTGCGCTCCTGCACATCCACCTCGCGCAGTACCACGGTGCGGGCGTCGGCACCTTCGCCGTCCGCGGTTGCCAGCACCGCCTGCCGCCACGGGTGGCCGCGGGTCTGCAGCGCGGCCTTCAGCTCGCTCCAGATGGCCGCCTCGATCTCCGCCAGCGTGGCCAGCGGCGCGGTCAACGACATCAACCGTTTGGCCATCTGCGTCAGCCCCTGCGGCGCCGTGCCATCGACATCGCCAATCGCATCACGCTTCGCGCCGCAGCGCGGGGAAGAGGATCACGTCGCGGATGCTCGGGCTGTCGGTCAGCAGCATGATCAGCCTGTCGATGCCGATGCCGCAGCCGCCGGCCGGCGGCATGCCGTATTCCAGCGCGCGGATGAAGTCGGCGTCGTAGTACATCGCCTCTTCGTCACCGGCCTCCTTGTTGGCGGCCTGGGCCTGGAAGCGCGCCGCCTGGTCCTCGGCGTCGTTCAGCTCCGAGAAGCCATTGGCCACTTCGCGGCCGGTGATGAACAGCTCGAAGCGTTCGGTCACCGCCGGGTTGCTGTCGGACGCGCGCGCCAGCGGAGAGACTTCCACCGGGTAGTCGGTGATGAAGGTCGGCTGCCAAAGCTGCTCTTCCACCACCGCCTCGAACAGGCCGAACTGCAACTCTGCCAGCGTCCAGTGCGCTGGCGGCTGGTTGCCCAGGGCGTTCAGCTTCGCGTGGATGGCGCCGGCATCGTCGGCCTCGGCGGCGGAGAGGCCGGCATGGGCCACCAGCGCATCCCGCACCGACAGCCGCGCGAACGGCTTGTCCAGCGCCACCGGCTTGCCGGCATAGCTGATCTCGGCGCTGCCGGTGGCCGCGCGCGCCGCGTGGCGCAGCACGGCTTCGGTGAAGTCCATCAGATCATGGTGCGTCCAGTAGGCCGCGTAGAACTCCATCATCGTGAACTCGGGGTTGTGGCGGACGCTGATGCCTTCGTTGCGGTAGCTGCGGTTGATCTCGAACACGCGCTCGAAGCCGCCCACCAGCAGCCGCTTCAGGTACAGCTCGGGCGCGATGCGCAAAAACATCTGCTGGTCCAGCGCGTTGTGGTGGGTGACGAAGGGCCTGGCATTCGCGCCGCCGGGAATGGGGTGCAGCATCGGCGTCTCGACCTCCAGGAAGCCATGCTCGACCATGAAGCCGCGGATCGAACTCACCGCCTTGCTGCGCGCCACGAAGCGCGCGCGCGCCGTGTCGTCGGTGATCAGATCGACATAGCGCTGGCGGTATTTCTGCTCCTGGTCGGCCATGCCGTGGAACTTGTCGGGCAGCGGGCGCAGACTCTTGGTCAGCAGCCGCACGCTGGCCGCCTTGACCGACAGCTCGCCGCTTTTGGTGACGAAGAGCGTGCCCACGCAGCCGATGATGTCGCCCAGGTCCCAGTGCTTGAAGGCGGCCAGCGCGTCGGGGCCGATGGCGTCCTGCGTGATGTAGAGCTGGATGCGGCCCGAGCCGTCCTGCACTGTCGCGAAGCAGGCCTTGCCCATCACGCGCTTGAGCATCATGCGGCCGGCCACTGCCACCGTCACGGCCAGCGGCTCCAGCGCGGCGTTGTCGGTGCCGCCATGCTTGTGGTGCAGGTCGGCCGCGTGGTGGGTGGGCTTGAAGTCGTTCGGGAAGGCGACGCCGGCAGCGCGGATGGCCTGCAGCTTCTCGCGCCGCTCGGTGATCAATTGGTTGTCGTCGCTCATTCGCTGCTTTGTGCACCAAGCCATTGAAACTGCTGCAATTTTAGGCGCAGCCGTAAAATGCTCTGCTGCATGAACCACAGCCTGCCCATCCTCGACCGGCCCCTGCGCTTTGCGCTGGTGGGCTGTGGCCGCATCTCTGCCAACCACGTCGAGGCGCTGCGCCAGCATGCGGCGCGCGCCACGCTGGTGGCGGTGTGCGACAACCGGCCCGCGGCGCTGGCGGCGGCGGTGGCGAAGACCGGCGCGCAAGGCTTCGCGTCGCTCGACGCCATGCTCGCGACAGACGGCACCGGCAGCGACGCCGACATCGTGGTGCTGGCCACGCCCAGCGGCCTGCACCCGCGGCAGGCGATGCGCGTGGCCGCCGCCGGCCGCCATGTGCTGACCGAGAAGCCGATGGCCACCAAGTGGGACGAAGGCATGCAGATGGTGCGCGCCTGCCGCGAGGCCGGCGTCAAGCTCTTCGTCGTCAAGCAGAACCGGCTGAACCCCACGCTTCAGCGGCTCAAGCGCGCGGTGGAAGAAGGCCGCTTCGGCCGCATCCACATCGCCACCGTCAACGTCTTCTGGACCCGCCCGCAGAGCTACTACGACGACGCGCCCTGGCGCGGCCGTTGGGACATGGACGGCGGCGCCTTCCTCAACCAGGCCAGCCACTACGTCGATATGGTGGACTGGCTGGTCGGCCCGGTCGATAACGTGCACGCCTACACCGCCACGCTGGGCCGCGACATCGAGGCCGAAGACACCGGCGTGATGTCGCTGCGGCTGCGCAGCGGCGGGCTGGCCAGCATCAACGTGACCATGCTCACGCACGGCAAAAACTTCGAAGGCAGCGTCACCATCCTCGGCGAGCGCGGCACGGTGCGCATCGGCGGCGTGGCGGTCAACGAGATCCAGCACTGGCACTTCGACGACACCCGCCCCGACGACGCGGCCGTGAAGGACGCCAGCTACAGCGCAGCCTCGGTCTATGGCCCCGGCCACCCGCTGTACTACGACAACGTCATCGGCACGCTGCGCGGCGAGAAGAGCGCCGAGGTCGATGGCTACGAAGGCCTGCGCTCGCTGGAAGTCATCATCGCCGCCTACCGCAGCGCGCGCGACGGCGTGCGCGTCGGCCTGCCGCTGGTGTTCTAGAGCGTGAGAACGGCATGATCCTCGGCTTGCGCACTGCCATCTACCCGGTCGGTGACCTGCCGCGCGCCAAGGCCTGGTACAGCCAGGTGCTGGGCATGGAGCCCTACTTCGACCAGCCCTTCTACGTCGGCTTCTCGGTCGGGGGTTTCGAGCTGGGTCTGGTCCCGAGTGACGCTTCGGGCACGCCGGGCACCGCCGGCCCGCAGCCGCTGTGGGGCGTGATCAGCGCGGTGCAGGCGCATGCCTGGTTGATCGAGCTTGGCGCCGCGCCGCTGGAGCCGGTGACGGACGTCGGCGGCGGCATCAAGGTCGCAGCGGTGATCGACCCCTTCGGCAACCGCTTCGGCATCATCGAGAACCCCGGCTTCGACCCCGCCGCGGTGCGCTGAGGGCACGCCCAAGGTGTCGGCCAGCATCCACCCCAGCGCCATCGTCGATGAAGGCGCCACGCTCGGTGCCGGCACGCGGGTCTGGCACTTCGCCCATGTGTCGCCGGGCGCGCGCATCGGCGCGCAGTGCTCGCTCGGGCAGGGCGTTTATGTCGGTGACGACGTGCTGATCGGCGACAACGTCAAGATCCAGAACAACGTCTCCGTCTATGACGCGGTGACGCTGGAAGACGACGTGTTCTGCGGCCCGAGCATGGTGTTCACCAACGTCCACAACCCGCGCTCGGCGGTGCCGCGCAAGGCGGAATACCGGCGCACGCTGGTGCAGCGCGGCGCCACGCTGGGCGCCAACTGCACGGTGGTCTGCGGCGTCACCATCGGCCGCTATGCCTTCGTCGGCGCCGGCGCGGTGGTCAGCCGCGACGTGCCGGCCTTTGCGCTGGTGCTCGGCGTGCCGGCGCGGCGCATCGGCTGGATGAGCCGCCACGGCGACAGGCTGGCGCTGCCCGCATCCGGCCAAGGCGAGGCGCGTTGCCCCGCCACCGGCGACCTCTACCGCCTGGAAGGCGACACGCTGCGATGCATTTCACAGACCTGAAAACCCAGTACGCGGCGCTGAAACCCAGCATCGCTGCGCGCATGCAGCGCGTGCTCGACCATGGCCAGTACATCATGGGCCCCGAGGTCGCCGAGCTGGAAGCCGCGCTGGCGGCCTTCACCGGCAGCAGGCACTGCATCACGGTTGCCAGTGGCACCGAGGCGCTGCTGATCGCGCTGATGGCGCTGGACCTTCAGCCGGGTGACGAGGTCATCACCACGCCCTTCACCTTTGCCGCCACCGCCGAGATGATCGTGCTGGCCGGCGGCAAGCCGGTGTTCGTCGATATCGAGGCCGCCACCTGCAACATCGACGCCGCGTTGATCCAAGCCGCCATCACGCCGCGCAGCAAGGCCGTGATGCCGGTCAGCTTGTATGGACAAGTGGCCGACATGGACGCCATCAACGCCGTTGCTGCGCGCCACGGCCTGGCGGTGATCGAAGACGCGGCGCAGAGCTTCGGCGCGCTGTACAAGGGCCGGCGCTCTTGCGCGCTCTCGACCTTCGGCGCCACCAGCTTCTTCCCCAGCAAGCCGCTGGGCTGCTATGGCGACGGCGGCGCGCTGTTCACCGACGACGACGCGCTGGCGCAGGCGGCGCGCGAGATCCGCGTGCACGGCCAGAGCGCGCGCTACACCCACACGCGGCTGGGCGTGGGCGGGCGCATGGACACGCTGCAATGCGCCGTGGTGCTGGCCAAGCTGGAGCGCTTCGGCTGGGAGCTTCAGCGCCGGGCCGAGATCGGCGCGCGCTACCAGCGTCTGCTGGCGGAGCTGCCTGGCGTCCAGCAGGTCAGCGTGCGGCCCGACCGCAATTCCGTCTGGGCGCAAGTCACCGTGCTGGTCGATGACCGCGCCGCGGTGCAGGCGGCGCTGAAGGCAGACGGCATCCCCACCGCGGTGCACTACCCGAAGCCGCTGAACCAGCAGCCCGCGTATGCGGCATGGTGCTGCCCCGGCTGCTGCCCCGTCAGCAGCCGCGCCGCGGCGCGCGTGCTGAGCCTGCCGATGAGCGCCGACCTGTCCGACGCCGACCAGGACCGCGTGGTCTCGGCGTTGAAGGCAGCTCTGCACAAAGCCCTGCGGTGAGCCACCGCGATTGCGTCGTCTGCGGCAGCGCCAACCCGAGCTTCCTCTTCCGCAAGGACGGCCACGACATGGTGGGCTGCCGTCAATGCGGCCTGGTCTATGTCGGCGAAGACCCGGCCGGCATCGACTTCGGCGCGCTCTACGGCGAGGCCTACTACACCGGCGGCAGCGATGCCGTCTTCGCTGACTACGTGGGCCAGGAAGCCGCCCGCCGCGCGCACGCGCGGCGCAAGCTGTGGTGGCTGCGCCACGTACCGCCACGCATCGCGCGCGCGGGCCGGCTGCTGGACGTGGGCTGCGCGGCCGGCTTCTTCCTCGCCGAGGCAAGCGCGCACTACGCCGTGCAGGGGGTCGAGCTGTCGGCCTGGAGTTCGGCCTACGCGCGCGACCGGCTGCAAGTGCCTGTCTTCACCGGCACGCTGCAACAGGCGGCGCTGCCGGCGGGTCACTTCGACGTCATCACGCTGTGGGACGTGATCGAGCATGTGCCCGACCCCGTGCCGCTGCTGGCCGAGGCCGCGCGCGTGCTGAAGCCCGGCGGCAGGCTGGTGCTGAGCACCGGCGACTGGGGCAGCGCCTATGCGCAGCGGCAGGGCGCCGGCTGGCACTTGATGACGCCGCCCTGGCACCTGAGCATGTTCAGCCGCGCGACGCTGCAACGCGCTGCCCAGGCGGCAGGCCTGCGCGTGCTGGCCTGGCGCAGCGAAGGCGTGGCCGGTGACGGCTGGCTGTGGCGCAACAAGGCGTCGTTGCTCGCCACACGCGCGCTCGGGCTGGGCGACATCGTTCGGCTGACGCTGGGCAAATGAAGCCCAGCGTCGCCCGCGGCGCGGCGATCAACCTCGCGACCCGGCTGCTCGCGGTTGGCCTGGTGCTGATGATCACCACCATCACCGCCCGCATGGGCACCGCGACGCAAGGCGTGTTCGCGTTGTTCACCAGCATCGAAGGCGGCCTGCTGGCGCTGCTGTCGGGCTTCGGCATCGCGCTCGCGCGGCGCGTCTCGCACCACGGCGAGCACCCGCGCGAGCTGCTGGGCGCCGTGGCAGTGGGCTGCGTCGCGCTCGGCAGCGTGGCCGGAATGCTGCTGTGGGCAGTGGCGGTCTTCGGCCCGCCGGCCTACGCCATGCTGTGGCTGCTGGCGCTGGCCGCGCCGGTGCTGCTGCTGGCGCCCAACCTCGCCGGGCTGTGGCTGGGCGAAGGGCGCATGGCGCCGATGGCGGCGGTGTCGCTGTCGCCGCCGCTGCTCACACTGCTCGGCTTGGCGGCCTTGCTGCTGGTGCAGGCGGCCGGCCTGCCGCAGGTGCTGGCGGCCTGGGTGCTGGCCAAGGTGCTGGTCGGCGCGGCCGTGCTGGCGCTGCTGTCGCGCAGCGGGCGCATCGCGGCGCCGGCCTTCGGTGCGCTGCGGGCCGAGCTGCCCTTCATCGCCACCATCGGCATCACCAATTTGATCGGCCTCTTGAACTACCGCGTCGGCCTGTTCGTCATCGAGCGGCTGCTGGGCGTGTCGGCCACCGGCGTCTATTCGGTGGCGGTGATCATGGCCGAGCTGCTGTGGTTCGTCTCCGGCTCGCTGACGCAGGCCGTCTATGGCCGCATCGGCACGCCCGACCGCGCGCGCGCCGCCGCCACCACGGTGCGCGTGCTGCACTTGAGCGTGGGCGCGTTGCTGCTGGTGGCGCCGCTGCTGTGGCTGGTGGCGCGCCTGGTGCTGCCGCGCGCACTGGGGCCGGACTACGCCGCCAGCCTGCCGCTGCTGGGCTGGCTGCTGCCGGGTGCGCTGCTGTTCGGCGGCGCGTCGGCGCTGTCGGCCTACTTCACCAACCATGCCGGCCGGCCGCAGGTGCCGGCCCAAGTGGCGGCGGTGTCGCTGGCGCTGAACACGCTGCTGTCGCTGCTGCTGGTGCCGCGCATCGGCATGGCCGGCGCGGCGCTGGCGGCGTCCATCTCGTACAGCGCTGCGGTGCTGCTGCTGGCGCTGCGCTTTGCAGCCCACGCCGGGCTTCCGGCGCGCGCCGTGCTGCTGCCGGGGCGGCGCTGGCTGTCCGACGTGCGGGCGCTAGCATCGGGCCGGGGAGGGTGACGCGGCATGTCAACGGTGCGCGACTGGTTGCAACGCGGGTGGCGGCTGTTGTTCGCGCCACGCATGTTCTACGGCTGGCGCCATGCAGACGGCCGCTGGCTGGCGCACACCCGCATCAGCAACGCCACGCGCATCGAAAACCCCGAGTGGCTGGACATCGGCGACCATGTCTATGTCGGCCCCTTCAACGTGCTGGACGCATCGGGCGGCCTGGCCATCGGCGAGGGTTGCCAGATCACCACCCACTGCGCCTTGCTCACGCACTCCAGCCACCAGGCGCTGCGGCTGGCCGGCCGCAACTACTGGGGCGCGAACGACCCGCCGGGCTATCTGCGCCGGCCCACTGCCATCGGGGCCTACAGCTTCATCGGCCCGCATTCGGTGGTGGCGCCGGGCAGCCGCATCGGCCGCGGCGTGCTGGTGCGCGCCTACAGCTATGTCGATGGCGAGGTGCCAGATTTCGCCATCGTCGGCGGCCAGCCGGCGCAGGTGATCGGCGACACCCGCGAGGCCGACGGCGCCTGGCTCGCCGCCCACCCCGAGGCGCGTGCCGACTACGACGCCTGGGCCGGGCGTCGCTGATGTCACTGGAACCGCTGACGCCTCCGACGCCGCCGATGAAGCTGGTGCTGTTCGGTGACGGCGACAGCCCGCACCTGCTGAAGTGGGCGCGCGCGCTGGCCGCACAGCCCGGCATCGAACTCTGGGCCGCCTCCAGCCGTGGCTTCGCAGTCGGCTTCGACGCCGCGGTGCCCGCCGCGCGCCGCCTGGCGCTGGCCACCACGCCCGATGCGGCCGGTGGCAACGTCTCGCTGCTGCGCCATCTGCCGCGGCTGGCGCGCTGGCTGCGGCAGGTGGACGCCGACTGGCTGCATGCCCACTACCTCAGCTCGCACGGCACGCTGGCCTGGCTGGCGCAGCGGCTGTACGGCGTGCGCGGCCGGCTGGTCGGCTCGGCCTGGGGCAGCGACATCCTCGTCACGCCGCAGCGCAGCGCCGTGCTGCGCGCCGCCACCCGGCGCGTGCTGGCCGCCTGCGCGCTGACGACGAGCGACTCGCAGGTGATGGCCGCGCAGATGCGCACGCTCGGCGCACGCGAGGTGATGGTGTTCCCGTTCGGCCTGGAGGCAATGCCCGACGCGCCGCAGCACAAGGACGACGCGCTCTTCTTCACCAACCGCGGGCTGGAGCCCATCTACGCGCCGCAGCGGGTGTTGCAGGTCTTCGCCAGCATCCGCTGGCCCGGCGCGCAGCTCACCGTCGCCAACGACGGCAGCCTGCGCGCCGCGCTGGAGCGTGCTGCCCCGGCCAACGTGCGCTTCGTCGGCCGGCTCGACGCCGCCACGCAGGCCGGCCACTACCAGCGCGCGCGCTGGGCCATCAGCCTGCCGGCCAGCGACTCGGTCTCCGTCTCGGTGCTGGAGGCGATGGCGCACGGCTGCATCCCCATCCTGTCGGACCTGCCGGCCAACCGCGAGCTGGTGCGCGATGGCGACAACGGGCTGATCCTGGCCGACGGCGAGGCGCCCACCGTCGAGCGCCTTCAGGCGCTGCTGGCACGCGGCGACGCCATCGCCGCCGCCAACCGCGCCTGGGTCGAGCGCCATGCACTGTTCGGCCCCTGCGTCGCGGCCTTCGTCGCGCGGCTTCAGGCGCTGTCTGCGCTGCACGCGCTGTCTGCGCTGCCCGCGCGACCGGCCGCATGAACATCCTCTACATCAACCACTACGCCGGCAGCCCGGCGCTGGGCATGGAGTACCGGCCCTATTACCTGGCGCGCGAATGGGTGCGGCTGGGGCACCGGGTGCAACTGCTGGCGGCCGACTTCTCGCATGTCCGCGCCACCCAGCCGCAAGCCGGTGACGCGCTCATCGACGGCATCGCGTACCGCTGGTATGCCACGCCGCGCTACCGGGGCAACGGCCTCGGCCGGGTGCGCAACATCTGGGCCTTCCTGCGCCAGGTCTGGGCCGACACGCCGCGGCTCGTGCGCGAGTTCAGGCCCGACGCGGTGATCGCGTCCAGTACCTACCCGCTGGACGTCTGGGCGGCACGGCGCATTGCGCGGCAGGCGCACGCAAAGCTCGTCCACGAGGTGCATGACCTGTGGCCGCTGAGCCCCATCGAGCTGTCCGGCATGTCGCCGCGCCACCCGTTCATCCGCCTGTGCCAGTGGGCCGAAGACACCGCCTGCCGCGATGCAGACGCGGTGGTCTCGATGCTGCCCAAGGTGCACGGCCACATGGCCGCCCACGGGCTGGACCTGAAGAAGCTGCACATCGTGCCGAACGGCATCACGCCCGACGAATGGCAGCCCGGCGCCGCTGCGCCGCTGCGCGAGGACGTGGCGCAGGCGCTGGCCGCAGCACGCCGGGCCGGCACCGTGGTGGGCTACGCCGGCTCGATGGGCGAGCCCAACGCGCTGGACACGCTGCTCGACGCGGCGGCGCTGCTGCGCGACGCGCACCTGCGCTTCGTGCTGGTCGGCAGCGGCCATTTGCAGCCGCGGCTGGCAGCGCGCATCGCCGCCGAAGGACTGGACAACGTGGCACTGCTGCCGCCGATTCCGAAGGCGCAGATCCCGTCGTTCCTGGCCGGCATCGACATCGCCACCATCGGCTGGCAGCGGGTGCCCATCTACCGCTTCGGCATTGCGCCGAACAAGCTGATGGACTACATGATGGCCGGCTGCGCGGTGCTGCATGCGGTCGATGCCGGCAACGACCCGGTGGCCGAAGCCGGCTGTGGCCTCACCGTGCCGCCGCAAGACGCCGTCGCGCTGGCCGCCGGCCTGCTGCAACTGGCCGCCCTGGGCGCCGACGAACGCCTGGCGATGGGCGCGCGTGGCCGCGCCTTCGTGCTGGCGCATCACACCTACCCGGTGCTGGCAGCGCGCTTTCTTCAGGCCTTGCGGTGAGCGACGACGAGACCCGCGCTGTCGCAGAGCGCTATGCGCGGCGCCAGCGGCCCGGCATCGCCGACCGCTACAGCGCGCTGCGGCCCGAGGTCTGGCAGACGCTGCAAGAGCGCCAGCGCGCGATGCTCGGCTTCTTTGCCGCGGCGGGCCTGCATGACCCGGCCGCGCTGCACGTCACCGAGGTCGGCTGCGGCAGCGGCGGCAACCTGCTGGAGCTGCTGCGCCTGGGCTGCGTGCCGCAGCAGCTCACAGGGCTGGAGCTGCTGCCCGAGCGCCATGCGCAGGCGCGCCACCTGCTGCCGGCAGCCTGCAGCGTGTGGCTGGGCGACGCGACGCAGGCGCCCATTGCCGCGGCCAGCCAGCACATCGTGCTGCAGTCCACCGTGTTCTCGTCGTTGCTCGACGACGCCTTCCAGCAGCGCCTGGCCGACTGTATGTGGGCCTGGCTGCGGCCCGGCGGCGCGGTGCTGTGGTACGACTTCACGGTCAACAACCCGCGCAATGCAGACGTGCGCGGCGTGCCGCCGGCCCGGCTGCGCGCGCTGTTTCCGCAAGGCCGCATCGGCACCCGGCGCGTGACGCTGGCGCCGCCGCTGGCGCGCGTGGTCTGCCGCTGGCACCCGGCGTTCTATGGCTTGTTCAACAGCCTGCCGCTGCTGCGCACGCATCTGCTGGCCTGGGTGCAGAAGCCGCTCTGAGCCGCCCGACCGGAAATTTTCTCGCGCGCCTGAGCCTTTTCGCCGCGCCGTGCCGCGTAAGCCATGGAGCCCCCGATCTTCGACAGCGGTGGCCATGACCCATGACCCACGGAGACGCGAGATGAACCGTACCCCTGCCCTGCGCCGCAGCGTGCTGCTGCTGGCCACTGCCGCCGCACTGGCCGCCTGCCATGGCGATGACCCAGCGCCCACCACTGCCACCGCTGCCACCCCGGGGCCGGCCGCCGCGGCCCCCGCACCAGCACCCTCGCCAGCGCCCAGCAGCGTGGCGCTGACCGGCATTGCCGCGGTCGGCGAGCCCGTGGTGGCCGGCACCGTCAGCGCGCGCTGCGCCAGCGGCGGCGCAGTGGCGCCGGCCACCACCGACACGGCCGGCCACTGGACGCTTGCCCTGGCATCGGCCGCCAGCCTGCCCTGCGCCCTGCAAGTCAGCGGCGGCAGCGTGGCCGGCGCGGCCAACGCGCAGTTGCTGCATTCGTATGCCAGCGCCGCCGGCAACGTCAACATCACCCCGGTCACCGACATGGCGGTGGCGCTGGCCGCCGCCAGCACGCCGGCCAGCTGGTTCGGCGCGCTCGACGCAGCCCACCCGCCGGCGCTGGCCGCCACGCTGGAAGGGGCCAGAACGCAGGTGCTGCAAGCCTTGGCAGGCGCCGGCTACACGCTGCCGGCCGGCAGCAGCTTCGACCCGCTGACCGCCGCCTTCGCGGCCAGCACCGGCGACCCCTACGACGCGCTGCTGGACGCCTTCGGCCGCGGCCTTGCCAGCAGCGGCAGCAGCTATGCACAACTCCTGAACGACGTGCTGGCTGCCGCGTCGGGCGGCCGGCCGGTGGTGGTGCCCGGTGTCGGCATCGCCGTGCCGGGCACGCCGCCTGCGGGCCAGGGCGGCCCCATCGTGCTGGTGGCCAAGAGCGGCGTGCAGCCGGCAGACATCGCGGCCCTCGTGGGCAGCTACACCGGCACGCTGGGCAGCGCGCAGCAGGCCGGGCAGGCGGCGGTGCTGACCGACAGTTGCAGCATCGTGGTCAGCGCCGGCGGCAACATCGCCGTCAGCGCCGGCGGGCGAACCATCGGCGCGCCGATGAACGGTGACGTCGGCGACCAGATCATCACCATCAACACGATCAACAAGGCGAGCGCGTTCGACTTTGCCACCAGCACGAACGCGATGGTGGAAGTGGTGCGCGGCCACGTGGCGCTGGCCACAGCCAGCGACCCGGGCGGCGCCGTGCAGTGCACGCTGCCCAACCCGCATGTCACCACCGCCGCCGGCAGCGCCACCGTGCAGCAGGTGAACGGCGCCACCGCGGCCGACTTCGACGCCGCGCTGGTGGGCAGCTACGCCAACGCGAGCTGCACCGTCACGCTCAGCAGCAGCGGGCGGCTGCGCATCGTCTCGGGCAGCGTGGATGTGCAGGGCACGCTGGGCGGCGACGAGCAGGACGTGACCACCGTGTTCCCCAGCATCGGCGGCGAGGCACTGTCCACCGAAGACCTGGGCGCCGACGGCCGCCGCACCACGCTGTCCTTCACCCGCACCGCCGCCAATGCCAGCCTCAACGTGCCGGTGCAGTACGCCGCCGCTGCCCGCATCACCGAACCGCGCCCGGTCCAGACGCTGGCCAACTGCCAGAGCCTGGTGCGGCAATGAACACCCCCGCCTTGACAGGAGCCACCATGACACAGCAAGACACCCACCGCTGGCGCAACGCCGCCATCGCACTGCTGGCCGCTGCCGCGCTGTACGCCGCGCCGGCGCCTGCACCGGCAGCACCGGCTGCACCGGCGATTGGCACCGACAACGTCGAAGCGATCAAGGAGAACAAGCGCGTCGCGATCGACCGCTTCAGCATCGAGTTCTACACCCAGCTCTACGGCGAAGGCCGCTCCGGCCGCAGCACCGCGCGCATGTCGGCCGCGCTGCAAGGCATCAGCGACGCCACGCGCCAGGCCATCACCGAGCAGGCTTACAAGGACACCGTGGCGGCGCTGCAAAAGGCTGGCTTCGAGGTGCTGGAGATGGCCACGCTGACCGGCCACCCGCTGTACAGGGCGCTGGACGACAAGTACGGCAAGCCCTCGCCCTGGGTGGTGGAAGACGAGAAGATGCTGCAAGGCGGCAAGCAGATCAGCAGCATCGTCGCGCCGGCCGGCATGCGGTCGTACTTCCAGTCGGGCACGGCGCGGGGTGATTTGCAACAGCGCATGGAGAACCAGAATTTCGCCATCGGCAAGCAGCAGGGCGAGCTGGCCAAGGCGCTGGACGCCACCTTGCTGGACGTGCATGTGCTGGCCAGCTTCGGCACCGTGTCGGCCACCAAGAACGGCGCGCTGCGCATCTTCGCCGGGCTGGGCGCGAAGGCGGGGATCGAGGCGCAGCCGGTGCTGTTCCCCGAAGAGACGCAGATCCAGATCGTCAACAGCAGCGGCGCGCGCACCTTCGGCGTCAGCCAGCGGATGGGCCACAGCGGCGCGGTTTATCTGAAAGACCCGCTGGTGGCCGCAGGCAACATCTTCGAGATGCGCGACACCATGCCGGACGGCGAGAAGGACAAGCAGACCGCGGTCAACTTCCTGAGCGGCCTGATCGGCGGCAACGCCGAGCGCGCGGGCACCGCCGCCGTCACCGCCAGCAGCGAGGAGGCCTACCGCAGCACCTACCAGGCGCTGATCCGGGAGGCGCTGGAAGGCATGGTTGCCAGCCTTGGCGCGGCCCGCTGACTGCGGCTGCCGGGGGCGGCGTCAGCGCCGCTCGATGCGCGGCAGCGGCGCGTCGCCGCGCACCAGTGCGGGCTCGGGCAGGTAGGCGCGCAAGGTCAGGCGAAAAGGCCCGCGCGGTGCCGGCAGCCAGTTGGCAAGCTCGGCCGGATCGGCCGGGGCATCGGCCTGCACGGCGAGGTCGATGGCGCCGTCGGGCCGCACCTGCAAGCCCTTGCTGCGGTTGCCCACCGCATAGCGGCCCAGCGGGTTGTCGGTGAAGAAGAAGCGGCCGTCGGGCAGCACCTCGTACATCGTCAGCGACCAGAAGCCGCGCACCGGCACGCCGCCGGGTGGAATGCGCAAACAGTAGCGCTGCTGGCCGCTGAGCGGCTGGCCGTCGGCATCGACGAAGGTGCTGAGGTACAGCGTCTCGTCGGGGTCGAGCGCCGCGATGCCGCGCAGTGCGATGGTGGCGCGCAGCAGGTCGTCCTGGCTCCACCGGGCAGCGTCCGGCGGCGGATATTCCCAGCCCTTGTGCAGGCGCTGGCGCAGGTTGGCGGGGTTTTGCAACTCGGCGTTGAGCGCTGTCCAGCGCGCCGCCCAGCCGGCGCGCACATCGGCCGGCAGCTCCGCCCAGGCCGCCTTGCCGCCGATGCCCAGCGGCGCTGCCGCCACGGCCTTGGCCGCCATCGCGCCTTGCGGCGGGTTGCGCTGCAAGACCTCGTTGACGACGGAGAGGAAGGCCGCCGGGTCGGGGTCTTTCGGCGGCTGCACGCGCTGCGCCGGGTAGTCGGCAGCGGGGCGCGGCGCGGTGATGCGCATGCCGTCTTGCAAGGCGGCAACCGCGGCCACGTCGTCCGGGCCGTCGATGAGCGTGCGCACCAGCAGCCACATGTCGTTGGTGTCGGCGCGCACCAGGTGGGTGTGCGCGGGCACCGGGCCGGCCCAGCCGGGGCCGACCACGGCGATCTTCAGCGGCCCGTCGCCACCGATGCGCCGGCCCAGGATGGCCAGGTTGTCGGTGTAGAAGTTCATGAACTGAAGCGAGTAGTAGCGCTGCACGATGGCCGGCGTCTCCACCAGCAGCGGGCCCAGCCGCAGGTCGAGCCGGGCCGACGAGTACAGCGTGTCGTTGTTGGGCGCGGTGACGTTGCGCGCGGTGTGGTCGAGAAGGCGGCGCAGGTGGTTGAGCGTGTTCAGCGTGCCGCGCCGCGGGTTGCCCTGGTCTTCGATGGCCGTGAAGCGCAGGCGGGCCATCTCGTAGGCGGGGTAGAAGGCGAGGAAGGCATCGCGGTAGGGGTCGGGCGGTGCAGCCGCCAAGGCAGCGGCAGCGCCCGGCACGCTGCCCAGCAGCAGCAGCGCCTTGCAGCACGCGCGGCGCACGCGCTGGGCGTCAGACAGGCCCAGGCCGGCACCCAGGCGCCGGCCGATGCCGGGGCTCATGGCGCGAAGCTCCGCCAGCCCAGGCCCGGCGCCAGCACGTCGCCGCCGGCCGACACCGGCTCCAGCAGCCCTTGCTCACGGGCATGGATGAGAAACTGGTTGAGCGTCAGCACGGCGGCCACCGGCACGTCGTGGGCGTGCATCGCAGCTTGCGCGTCAGCCACCGCGAGGCCGCGCAGGCCGGCCTTGAGCTGCTCGCCGAAGACCGTCTGCGGGCTGGGAAAGGTGGCCGTCTCGGCGCGCCAGTCGGGCGCCTGCAAGCCGAGCGCAGCCGCCGCGCGCGCAAGCTGCTGCGGCGTGTTGGCGCCCAGCGCCAGCCAGCCGTCGGCGCACTCGAAGAAGCTCGCGCCAGGGCTGCCGGTGTAGCCGCCGTTGCCCACCCGGGGCGACTCCACGCGCGTGCTCAGCAGCTCGCAGGCCATCGGGTACATGAGCTGCAAAGCCGCGCGCCACATGCTGATTTCGAGGTATTGGCCCAGCCCGGTCTGCGCGCGCTGGAGCAGCGCCGCGAGGATGGCGTTCAGCGCCAGCAGGCCGACGGCGGTGTCCACCAACGGGAAGCCGACCTTGATCGGCGGGTCGCCCTCGTTGCCGGTCTGGAGTGCGATGCCGCTGAGCGCCTGCATCACATGGTCGTAGGCGCCCAGCGTGGCCAGCGCGCCCTGCTGGCTGCCATAGCCGGAGATCGAGCAATAGACGAGGCCCGGGTTGGCTGCGGCCAGCGCCTCGTAGGCCAGGCCGCAGCGCGCCAGCGCGCCGGGGCGAAAGCTGTCGATGAGCACGTCGCTGGCCTGCACCAAAGCCAGCGCCTCGGCACGGCCGGCGTCGCTTTTCAGGTCGATGCGGCGCAGCGTCTTGGCGCCGTTCAGCGCGGCATAGGCGCGCTGGCCGTGGGCCAGCTTGCCGAGATAGTCGCCCCCCGCGGGCGGCTCGACCTTGACGACCCGCGCGCCAAGTTGCTGCAACTGCAAGCCGGCGAAAGGCCCGGCCACGACGTGCGAGAACTCGGCCACGCGCAAGGCGGCCAGCGGTTGCGGCTGGATCTGCTGCATCAGCCCACCTCGATGCGCGCTGCCTTGACGATGCGCGTGATCTTGGCCGTCTCGGCGGCGACGAAGTCGCTGAACTCGGCCTCCGATGCGCTGAGCGAAACCGTCACGCCCAGCGCGGCATGGGCCTTGGCGATCTCCGGGTCGGCATAGACCTTGGCATGGGCGTCGAAGAGCGTGCGCAGCACCTCGCGCGGCGCGCCGGCCGGCAGCCAGATGCCGCTCCAGGCCACCAGCACCAGGTCGTCGCTGCCGGTCAGCTCTTTCAGCGTCGGCACGGCGGCCAGGGCCGGCTCGCGCTGCGCCGACGTGACGGCCAGCGCACGCAGCTTGCCGGCTTGCAGATGCGGCAGCACGGTGGAGGCGGTGGGCACCGCGAATTGCACGTCGCCGGCGAACAAGGCGCCGGGCAGGTCCACCGAGCCGCGGTAGGGGATGTGCGTGGCGGCTATGCCGGCCTGGTGGGCCAGCGCCGCACCCGCCAGATGGGCCGCACTGCCGACGCCGCCCGAGCCGTAGTTGAGCTTGCCCGGCGCGGCGCGCGCGGCACGCAGCAGGTCGTCGAAGTTGCGCCAGGGCGCGTCGGCCACCACCACCAGCACCGACGGCGCATACGACAGCCGGGTGACGTGGCTGAACCCCTTCACGGGGTCGAAAGGCGCCTTCGGCTGCAACACCTTCTGCGTGACGTGGGTGGAGGCGCCCAGCAGCAGCGTGTAGCCGTCGGCCGGCTGCTGCGCCACGTACTCCGCGGCGATGATGCCGCCCGCGCCCACGCGGTTGTCCACGAACACCGTCTGCCCGAGCACCGCGTTCATGCGCGGCAGGAACTGGCGCGTCAGCACGTCGGGCCCGCCGCCGGGCGCGAACGGCACCACCAGCCGCAAAGGGCGCGCCGGGTAGGCGGGCTGCGCCTGCACGCCCCACGGGGCAGCGGGCAGCGCGCCAGCCAGCAGCCATTGCAGGGCAGTGCGTCGGGATCCAGGCGTCGGCATCGGCGTTCTCTCGCAGCGCCGATAATTCGGCATGGCCCTCGATTTTCTTCCATTCGCCTTGCCCGAGATCGGCGACGACGAGATCGCCGAAGTGGTGGACACGCTGAAGTCGGGCTGGGTCACCACCGGGCCGAAGGCCAGGCGCTTCGAGGCCGACTTTGCCGCCTTCCTCGGCGCGCCCGGGCTGCACGCGCTGGCGGTGAACTCGGCCACCGCCGGCCTGCACCTGGCGCTGGAGGCGCTGGGCATCGGCCCCGGCGACGAGGTCATCACCACCACGCACACCTTCACAGCCACCGCCGAAGTGGTGCGCTACCTGGGCGCCGACGTGAAGCTGGTCGATATCGACCCGGCCACGCTGAACATCGACCCCGCCGCGGTGCAAGCCGCCATCACGCCGCGCACCAAGGCCATCATGCCGGTGCACTACGCCGGCCTGGCGGCCGAGATGCCGGCGCTGCTGGACATCGCCCGCCGCCACGGCCTGAAAGTGGTGGAAGACGCAGCCCACGCGCTGCCCGCCACCAGCGGCGGCGCGCTGGTGGGCACGCTGGGCAGCGACGCCACGGTCTTCAGCTTCTACGCCAACAAGACCATCACCACCGGCGAAGGCGGCATGCTGGTGACGCGTGACGATGCGCTGGCGCAGCGCGCCCGCACGATGCGGCTGCACGGCATGAGCCGCGATGCCTTCGACCGCTTCACCGCCACCGTGCCGAGCTGGTATTACGAGATCGTGGCGCCTGGCTTCAAGTACAACCTGACCGACATCGCCGCCGCGCTGGGCATCCACCAGCTCAAGAAGGCGCGCGCCTTCCAGCAGCGCCGGGAGCGCATCGCCACGCTGTACGACGAGGGTTTTGCCGGGCTGCCGTTGATCACGCCGCCGCGCGCTCCGGCCGGCGAGATGCACGCCTGGCATCTGTATGCGCTGCAACTGGCGGATCACGCCGGCACCGAACGCAACCGGCTCATCGAAGCACTGTTCGACGCCGGCATCGGCTGTAGCGTGCACTACATCCCGCTGCATCTTCAGCCCTACTGGCGCGAGCGCTACGCGCTGGACGCGGCGATGTTCCCGCACAGCCAGCGCGCCTACGAGCGCATGCTGAGCCTGCCGCTGTACACGCGCATGACCGACGGCGACGTGGAGCGCGTGGTGGCGGCGGTGCGCGCGGCGCTGCGGTGAACTGCGCTCAGAGAAAGGCTGCCCGATGAACGCGATGACGCAACCCCGTTTGAGCCTGGCCGAGTACCTGGCCTGGGAGAACGAACAGGTCGAGAAGCACGAGTTCCACCGCGGTGAGATCTTCGGCATGGTGGGCGCGCGGCGGGCGCATGGGCGGGTGGTGTCGAACGTCAACCACTTCCTCTATGCAGCGCTCCGCGGCTCGCCGTGCCAGGTGTTCAGCGAAGGCATGAAGGTGCAGATCGGCGACGACACGGTTCTGTACCCGGACCTCTTCGTCACCTGCGACAAGGGCGATCTCGCCACAGAGATGATTTTCAAGGCGCCCACCCTCGTCGTGGAAGTGCTGTCGCCGTCCACCCAAGGTTATGACCGCAGCCAGAAGTTCGCGCTGTACCGCGGCATCCCGGCGCTGCGCGAGTACATCCTGATCGACCCCGACACGCGCCGCATCGAGGCGTTCCGGCGCACGCCGGACGATCAGTGGGTGCTGCACGACATGAGCGAAGCGGCCAGCATGCAAGCCGCCAGCGTCGGGTGCAGCGTCGCGCTGGACGATGTCTTCGACGGCATCGACCCCGCATCCTGACAGGGCCGCGATGAACGCGATGACGCAACCCCGCTTGAGCCTGGCCGAGTACCTGGCCTGGGAGAACGAGCAGGTCGAAAAGCACGAGTTCCACCGTGGTGAGATCTTCGCGATGGTGGGCGCGCGGCGGGCGCATGGGCGGGTGGTGTCGAACCTGGCGCGCCACCTGGGCAACATGCTGCACGGTAGCCCGTGCCAGGTTTTCACCGACAGCATGAAGGTCCAGATTGCCGAAGACACGGTGCTGTACCCCGATCTCTTCGTGACCTGCGACAAGGCCGATCTAGCGACCGACCTGATCTTCCGCGCTCCGTGTGTGGTGATCGAAGTGCTGTCGCCGTCCACCCAAGGTTATGACCGCAGCCAGAAGTTCGCGCTGTACCGCGGCATCCCGGCGCTGCGCGAGTACATCCTGATCGACCCCGACACGCGCCGCATCGAGGCGTTCCGGCGCACGCCGGACGATCAGTGGGTGCTGCACGACATGAGCGAAGCGGCCAGCATGCAAGCCGCCAGCGTCGGCTGCAGCGTCGCGCTGGCCGACGTCTTCGACGGCATCGACCCGGCATCCTGACAGGGCCGCCATGAACGCGATGACGCAACCCCGTTTGAGCCTGGCCGAGTACCTGGCCTGGGAGAACGAACAGGTCGAGAAGCACGAGTTCCACCG
>CAXTHW010000021.1:91780-103388 GCA_964244245.1 uncultured Rubrivivax sp.
TGGCCGAGTACCTGGCCTGGGAGAACGAACAGGTCGAGAAGCACGAGTTCCACCGTGGTGAGATCTTCGCGATGGTGGGCGCGCGGCGGGCGCATGGGCGGGTGGTGAACAACGTGGCGACGGAGCTGCGCATGCAGCTCAAGGGCTCTGCCTGCCAGGTTTTCCACGAGGGCATGAAGGTGCAGGTGGCTGGCGACACGGTGCTGTACCCGGATGTCTTCGTCACCTGCGACAAGGGCGATCTCGCCACAGAGATGATTTTCAAGGCGCCCACCCTCGTCGTGGAAGTGCTGTCGCCGTCCACCCAAGGTTATGACCGCAGCCAGAAGTTCGCGCTGTACCGCGGCATCCCGGCGCTGCGCGAGTACATCCTGATCGACCCCGACACGCGCCGCATCGAGGCGTTCCGGCGCACGCCGGACGATCAGTGGGTGCTGCACGACATGAGCGAAGCGGCCAGCATGCAAGCCGCCAGCGTCGGCTGCAGCGTCGCGCTGGCCGATGTCTTCGACGGCATCGACCCTCCGCCCGAGGACACCCCCGCGGCCGATGCCCAAGCGCCTGTTTGACCTGGCCGTTGCGGCGCTGGCGCTGCTGCTGCTGTCGCCGCTGCTGCTGCTGGTGGCGGCCATCGTCAAGCTCGATTCTCCTGGCCCGGTCTTCTTCCGCCAGCAGCGCGCCGGCCGCCACGGCGTGCCTTTCGCCATCCACAAGTTCCGCACCATGGCGGCCGGCGCGCCGGGGCTGTCGCTGACGGTGGGCGCTGACCCGCGCATCACGCGCAGCGGGGCCTGGCTGCGCCGCACGCGCATCGACGAACTGCCGCAGTTCATCGACGTGCTGCAAGGCCACATGAGCATCGTCGGCCCGCGCCCCGAGGTGTTGCGCTACGTGGCGCACTACCCGCCGGCGCTGCGCGAGCGCGCACTGGCGGTGCGCCCCGGCATGACAGATCCCGCCACGCTGGCCTTCATCGACGAAGCCGGCCTGCTGGCGCGCGCCGCCGACCCCGAGCGCGAGTACATCGACGTCATCCTGCCGGCCAAGCTGCGCCAGGCGGCCGACTACGCCGAGCGCGCCACGCTGTGGACGGACATGGCCGTGCTGTGGGCAACGCTGCGGCGGCTGGCGCGCGGCTGAGCAAGCGCCGCAGACCCCCCGAGTAGAATTACGTACTTCACTACACACGGGCCGTGCCATGAAAACCGTTACCGCTGCGCAGGCCAATCGGCAGTTTTCTGCACTGCTGCGCCAAGTCGCTGGCGGGGAAACCTTGCTCGTCACGTCGAGGGGCAAGCCGGTGGCGACGATCGCGCCGGTGGATGCTGCGGCCGCGGACGCCGCACGCGAGCAGGCCCGCCAACGGCTGCTTGCGCATCTGAGGCAAGTCCGCCCGAGCGGCGTGCCACGCGACTGGACGCGCGACGAACTCTATGACCATTGAGATGCGACTGGCCGTCGATACCAATGTTCTGGTCTATGCCGAAGGCGAAGGTGACAGCCGACGCTGCGCGCAGGCCAACGACTTGATGCAGCGTCTGTCAGCGGCGCGCATCGTGCTGCCGGTGCAGGTGTGCGGCGAGCTGTTTCGCGTGTTGCACCGCAAGTATGGCCACTCGGCTGCGCTGGCCTCGGCAGCGATCGAACGGTGGGCCGCCTTGCATGCGGTGGCAGACACCACCTGGACGGCGATGCAAGCCGGCTTTGAGCTGGTAGGTGCCCATGGCTGCACGGTCTGGGATGCGCTGATCCTCGCGGTGGCCGCAGAACACCGGTGCGCCGTGTTGCTCAGCGAAGACATGCAGCACGGCTTCACCTGGCGCGGCGTCTGCGTCGTCAACCCCTTCGTGGAGCCGACGCACCCGCGGCTGGCCGCCCTGTTGGCCTGACTCTGCCGCCATGCCTGCAGCGCCCACCCTCTGGCACCGGCTCGACCTCGCGCTGGCGCGCATGCGGCCGTACCGCGAGCCGCTGTCGCTTGCGGCCGACGCGCTGGTGGTGGCTGCCTGCTGGAACATCACCTATCTGTTCCGCCTGGGCTTCGAGCGCTGGCTCGACGCGCGGCCGGGCTATGACCACTGGGTGCTGCTGGGCGTGGTTGGCACGTATCTGCTGGCGTTCTGGCTGCTGAAGGTGCCGCAGAGCATGTGGCGCTTTTCAGGCTTCGGCGAGGTGCAGCGCCTCACGGTGGCCTGCCTGCTGGCCGGGGCCGTGGCCGGCGCCGCGGTGATGGGCCTGGGGTTGGCGCAGGTGCCGCGCGCGGTGCTGGCCTTGCACCCGGTGGTGGCGCTGATGGGCGTGTGCGTGGTGCGCATCGCCTACCGCATGTTCTACGAGCAGGCGCGCATGCGCATCACCGGCAGCGAGCGCGAAATCCGCCGCGCCATCGTGATGGGTGCCGGTGCCGCCGCACGGCTGCTGCTGGCCGGTATCCACGAACAGGGCTGGATCGTGCTCGGGCTGCTGGACGACGACCCCGACAAGCGCCGCGCGCGCATCGGCGGCGTGCCGGTGCTGGGCCCGCTGGACGCCATCCGCGACAAGGCGGTGCGCGGCGCGGCCACCCACATCGTCATCGCGCTGCCGTCGGCCAGTGCCGCGCAGCGCAGGCGCGCGCTGGCAATGGCTGCCGACACCGGCCTGCCGGTGCTCACCGTGCCCACGGTGGACGAGCTGCGCACCGGCAAAAGCCGCATCGAGCGGCTGCGCGACATCGAGCCCGAAGACCTGCTGGGCCGCGAGCCGGTGCAGCTTGACGAAGCCGGCATCGGCAGCATCCTGGCCGGCAAGACGGTGCTCATCACCGGCGCCGGCGGCAGCATCGGCAGCGAGCTGTGCCGCCAGGTGGCGCGCTATGGCCCGGCGCGGCTGGTGCTGTACGAGCAGAGCGAATTCAACCTCTACACCATCGAGCAGGAGCTGTCCGACAGCGTGCCGCAGATCGAGCTGGTGCGGCTGATCGGCGACGTGAAAGACCTGGCGCATCTGCGCCAGACCTTCGAGCGCTGGAAGCCGAGCGTGGTGTTCCACGCCGCCGCCTACAAGCATGTGCCGCTGATGGAAGAGCACAACGCCTGGGCGGCGCTGCGCAACAACACGCTGGGCACCTACCACGCGGCACTGGCCGCAGCGGAGCAAGGCGTCGAGCGCTTCGTGCTGATCAGCACCGACAAGGCGGTGAACCCCACCAACGTGATGGGCGCCACCAAGCGGGCTGCCGAGATGGTGATCTCGGCGCTGGCGGCGGAACATGCCGGCACGAAGTTCATGGCGGTGCGCTTCGGCAACGTGCTGGGCAGCAGCGGCAGCGTGATCCCCAAGTTCAAGGAGCAGATCGCCCGGGGCGGCCCGGTGACCGTGACGCACCCCGACATCATTCGCTACTTCATGACGATCCCCGAAGCGGCGCGGCTGGTGCTTCAGGCCGCGGCCATCGGCGAGAGCGGGCAGGTGCTGGTGCTGGACATGGGCGAGCCGGTGAAGATCGTCGATCTGGCAAGGGATTTGATCCGCTTGGCGGGGCACACGCAGGAGGAGATCAAGATCGAATTCACGGGCTTGCGGGCGGGGGAGAAGTTGTTCGAGGAGTTGTTGGCGGATGGGGACACGACCTTGCCGACGGCATTCGAGGGGTTGCGGGTGGCGCGGCTGCAGCTAGCCCCGGAGTGGCGACGTGTATTGGAGTGGGTGGCACGCACGGCCTGCGAAGACGGAAATGCACGCACCAGACTGTGCGAACTGGTGCCTGAGTTTCAAGATGCGGCGGGTTGATGACCACCACCTACATCAACGGCAAGTTCACCGTCCAGCGCCAGACCGGTGTCCAGCGTGTGGCACGCGAACTGGTGCTGGCGCTGGATGCGTTGGCGCCAGCGGGGCGGTGGATCCTGTTGCGGCCACCGGGCGGCGGCGCACTGAAGCTGCGGTGCATCGAGCAGCGTGTTGTTCGCACTGGCGGATTGCCGCTGCACTTGTGGGAGCAGGTGGCCCTGCCGTGGGAAGCGCGAGACGGTCTGCTGCTCAGTCTGGCGGGATCCACGCCGCTTCTCGCACGCCGGCAGGCGGCGGTCTTGCACGACGCTGCGGTGTTCGATCATCCGCACGCCTAC
Organism: uncultured Rubrivivax sp.; assembly: GCA_964244245.1. Lineage (GTDB taxonomy): Bacteria > Pseudomonadota > Gammaproteobacteria > Burkholderiales > Burkholderiaceae_C > Rubrivivax. The sequence continues at coordinate 95,890 of CAXTHW010000021.1, forward strand.
ACCTGGCTCTTCGTTGCTTGGTACCGCATGTTGTTCCGCCGACTGGCAAGGCATGCAGAACGGCTGTTCACAGTCTCGTCGTTTTCTGAAGCTCGGCTGTCGTCGGCCCTGCTTGTGGCACAAGGTCGATTCACGGTTTTGCCAAACGGCTGCGACCACATGCGTGCCATCGTGGCCGACCCGACCTGCTTGCTGCGCCATGGCCTCGTGGCGCGGCGCTTCTTGCTGGCCGTGGCGAGCGCCAACCCGACCAAGAATCTAGGGGCGCTCCTGTCCGCCTTTGCCACTCTGCCCAATGCCGACGGACTGCTGCTGGTGATCGTGGGGGGACACAATGAGCGCGTGTTCTCCAGCGCAGGCGATCTGGCCGATCCGCCGGGCGTCATCCGTACTGGCGCTTTGAATGACCGATGCTTGAAGGCGCTCTACGAGGCCGCCGTCGCGCTCGTGTTCCCAAGCCTGTACGAAGGATTCGGTCTTCCGCCATTGGAGGCGATGGCTTGTGGTTGCCCAGTGGCAGCGGCATGGGCAGCGTCTATCCCCGAAGTCTGCGGCGAAGCTGCAAGGTACTTCGATCCCGTGTCAGCGGAGGCTATGGCCGCCGCCATGCACGATGTTCTGCATGACGCTGACCTGCGCCAGCGTCTCCTCGTGCTGGGCCGCGAGCGCGCCGCTTCGTACTCGTGGGACCGTCCGGCGGCGCTGCTGCTGAAGGCACTGCGAGGCGGAGGCCGCACTTGAGAGTCCTCCAGATCAGCAAATTTTACCCGCCGGTGATGGGAGGCATCGAGTCCGTCGCTTGGGAACTGACCGAAGGGCTGAATCGGGCCGGCGTCCGAACGAATGTGCTGTGCGCCAATCAGCGGCCGCGGACTGTTCATGAACAGGTGACTGCCGGCTACGAAATCACCCGCGCAGCGTCATGGGGAATGTTGTTGTCAACGTCAATGGCGCCGGCCTTGGTCCGGCTATTGCGGCCATTGGCAGCCGACCACGACGTGCTGCATGTCCACATGCCCGATCCCATGGCAGCAGTTGCTCTTTGGACAGCTCGCCCGCGGTCGCGTATCGTGGTGCACTGGCACAGCGATGTCATTCGCCAGCGTCTGGCGCTGAAGCTCTACGATCCACTGCAGAAATGGCTGCTGCGGCGGGCCGACGCCATCGTCGCGACAAGCGCTGCGTACGCCGAAGCGTCGCGCGTGCTGCAGCCGTGGCGGCACAAGGTCGCGGTGATCCCCATCGGCATCAGCGACAATCATGGAGACGCGTGCAGCGTCAAGGCTGCCGCGGTACGCCAACGTTTTCGCGGCCGACGCATCGTGTTTTCCCTGGGGCGCATGACTTACTACAAAGGGTTTGACGTGCTCATCGAAGCCGCCGCAGCGCTGCCGGAAGACAGTGTGGTGCTGATCGGCGGCGACGGTGAGTTGTTGGACGGTTATCGAACCATGGTGGCCCGGCGCGGCCTGGCCGGAAAAGTGCATCTCCTCGGTCATATCAACGACGACGAACTCGCGAGCCATTTCGAGGCCTGTGATGTGTTTTGCATGCCTTCGACCTTGCGAGCCGAAGCCTACGGGGTTGCCATCGTCGAGGCCATGGTGATGGGAAAGCCGATCGTCGCCACGCACATACCGGGTTCGGGCGTGCCCTGGGTAAACGTCCATGGCGAGACCGGGTTCAACGTCGAAGTGCGCCGCCCTGATAACCTGAGCGCCATGCTCAATCTGCTGCTGGGCGATGCCCCTCTCCGGGCCCGTTTGGGCGCAAAGGCCCGGCAGCGCTACCTACAAGAATTCAACGCCGCTCTTATGACGCAGAGAACGATCAGCATGTACAGCCGGTTGCTGCAAGATGAGCGAAGAACAACGGACTGAGACATTGGACGCGACCCCTTCTCCTGTGGTGCTGCAACGGGCTCGGCCCTCCCTGCTGAAACGGCTGTTGCGCCGTTTCGACGCCATCTTCGTGTTGACCGTGCTGTTGCCCACGGGACTGGCCAGCATCTACTATGGCGCCGTGGCGTCGGACGTGTACGTGTCGGAGTCGCGCTTTGTGGTTAAAAACCCGCAGCGGCAGACGCCATCCGGCCTGGGGGCGCTGCTCCAGGGCACGGCCTTTTCCCGTTCGCAGGACGACACTTACTCGGTGCACGATTTCGTCCTCAGCCGAGATGCGTTGAAAGAGCTCAACGAGAAGCGGGACCTTCGTGCTGCGTTTGCGAGCGATAGAGTTGACTTCGTCAACCGCTTTCCAGGCCCGCTGACGCGGGAGAACAGTTTCGAGGCCTTGCACCGGCATTACCTAAAGCATGTGAGCATCGACTACGACACCATGTCATCAATTTCGATTCTTCGTGTGCACGCCTTCACCGCCGAAGATGCGCGAGGAATCAACGACCTTTTGCTGCAGATGGGTGAGCGGTTGGTCAACAACCTCAACATCCGCAGCCGGCAGGACCTGATCCAGGTGGCTGAACAGGAGGTCAGGCTGGCCGAGGAGCGCGCAAAGATTGCGGCAGCATCGCTGTCGGCTTTTCGCAGCGACCGTGGAGTCTTCGACCCTGCGGCGCAGTCCGGACTGCAGTTGCAGGCTGTTGGCAAGCTGCGCGAGGAACTTTTGAATGCCGAATCACAGTTGTCACTGGTTCGGCAAGTCTCGCCCAACAACCCGCAGATCGGCGGCTTGGCCAGCCGCGTCGAAGCCTTGCGGCAGGCAATTGCCGCCGAAAACGCGCGTGTGCTCGGGCGCGACGGTGGTTTGTCGTCCAAGTCGCCTGCGTATGATCGGCTGGCCCTCGAAAAGACCTTTGCCGACCGCCAACTCGCAAGCGCGATGCTCGCGCTGGACTCGGCGCGCAGCGAGGCCGTGCGCAAGCAACTCTATCTTGAGCGGCTGGTGCAGCCAAACCTTCCGGATGCGTCCGTGGAACCACGACGACTGCGTTCGGTCTTCATGGTGTTGCTGGTAGGTCTGCTGGTTTGGGGCGTGGTCAGCTTGGTCGTGGCGAGCGTGCGGGAGCACACCGAGTGACGACGTTTCGCCAGTCGCTGAAGATTCAGGGCCGGGTCATCAACGCCTTGTTGATGCGCGAGGTCATCACCCGGTTCGGGCGCGAGAACCTCGGTGTTCTCTGGCTGGTTGCGGAACCCATGGTATTCACCCTGGGCGTGACGGCTTTTTGGTATGCGGCGAAGCTGAACCACGGATCTGCTATTCCGATCATTGCGTTTGCGATCACGGGTTACTCGAGTGTGCTGCTGTGGCGTAACACGGTGAACCGCGCCAACGGTGGCATCCAGTCCAACCTCAGCCTGCTGTACCACCGCAATGTCCGGGTGATCGACGTTTTCATCAGCCGCATCGTCATCGAAATGGCGGGCGCAACGGGCTCGTTCCTCGTGCTCGCCGTGTTCTTCACGCTGATCGAGCAGATTGAGCCGCCCGTGGACCCGCTCATGGTGCTGGCTGGCTGGGGAATGCTCGCCTGGTTTGGCGCCTCGCTGGCCATCGTCATTGGCGCTGCGACGGCCTACAGCGAAATTGTCGAGCGCATCTGGGGGCCTATCTCCTATCTCATCTTTCCGCTGTCCGGCGCTGCGTTCATGGTGGACTGGGTGCCGCCTGCGATGCAGGAAGTCGTGCTCTACATGCCGATGGTGCACGGCGTGGAGATGCTGCGGGATGGCTACTTCGGCGACATCGTGCGCACCCATTACGACATCGGCTACGTTGCGCTCGTCAACTTGGTGTTGACGTTGCTGGGGCTGGCACTGCTGCGCGACGCCGCAAAGCGGACCGAAATGAAATGATCCGGCTCGAGAACGTCATCAAAAGTTACCCGACCCGCTTTGGCCCTCGCAGAGTGCTGGACCGTGTCAACCTTGAACTCGGCCGCGGCCGCAACCTCGGCATCCTTGGGCGCAATGGCGCCGGTAAGAGCACCCTCATCCGGCTGCTCAGCGGCGCAGAGCAACCGACCTCGGGTCGCATTTGCCGCGGGATGAGCGTGAGTTGGCCGCTTGCGTTCACAGGTGCTTTCCAGACGCATCTCACCGGCATCGACAACCTCAAATTCATCTGCCGGGTTTACGGCGTCGAATGGAGGCCGCTCGTTCGATTCGTGGAGGACTTCACCGAGCTCGGGCTGTACCTGCGGGAACCCGTGCTGCATTACTCGGCGGGCATGAGCATGCGTTTGGCGTTTGCGCTGTCGATGGCGATCGAGTTCGATTGTTTTCTTATCGACGAAGGCTTGGCTGTCGGGGACGCCCGCTTCGGACACCGCTGCCACGTCGAGTTGTTCGAGAAGCGCAAGGATCGCGCCTTTATTCTCGTTTCGCACGACCCGCACATCATCAAGTTGTATTGCGAACGCGCCTGCGTGTTGCATGAGGGTCGCATTCACGACTTCGATACCGTGGACGAGGCCTACAAGTTTTACGAGTCGGCACTCGTCCCCGCGCCGACGGTGGTCTTCGATTGATCGTCCAGCGTTGAAGATCATGCTCGATCTGCGCGCGGCGCTGGATGGCCACAGCGGCATTCCGCAGGAAACCCGTTTGCTGTTCCGCGGCTTCGCCGCTGTCGATGGAGTCGAACTCACCGGGCTGATCCAGAGCAACAACCTCGTGCTCGAGGACGGCTTGCCGGTGCGCCCCGGGCAGAGCCAGCCCGAGGCCTTAAATCAGCAGGCGGTCGACCGGCTTTCACGGGTGGTGGTGTCCCTGCAGCAGGGGGCTGCGTCGAACCGTTTGGAGCACACGCGCAAGCGCCTGCTCAAGGTCTTTGGCCCAATCGGGGCGTGGTTGCAGTCTCTGCTCGGACGCCGCGTCGTCCTGAGTCGGTTCGAGCCAGCACACTTCGAGGATTTCCTCTGGCGCGCAATGTTCGCCAAATCGTTGCCGAACGAGGACTTCAAGGTGGTCACCAGCCGCGAGTTTCGGTTGCTGCGCTGGCCCTGGGGAGTGCTGCATGCGGCCGGCTTCCTGTCGGCCAAGCTGGGCCGCGCGTGCTACCTGCGGCTGGACACTGCAGGCGTGGACGTCCTCGTGGTCGAGACCCCCTATCCGGCGCGAGCGTCCGCGCCGACGCGCTTGGTGGTGCGTTACCACGACGCCATTCCGCTACTGATGCCACACACCATCAAGGACCGCGGCTACAACCGTGCCGCACATTTTCACGCGCTGCAGCGCAATGTGAAGGACGGCGCTTGGTTCGCCTGCGTTTCCGAGGCCACGCGGCAAGACCTGCTGTCCATATTCCCCGAAGTTGCGTCGCGTGCTGTGACGATCCCGAACATGCTGCCGCAGCATTTTCATCCGGAAACTGCGCCTGCAGACCGCGTGACTGAAATCGTCTGGAGTCGCAAGAACCGCAGTGCGCCGCATGGCGGGGGCGCCGCCATCCCGGCTGCCGATCTTCAAGACGGCGTCTTCCGCTATCTGCTGATGGTAGGAACCATCGAACCGAGGAAGAACCACCTGGCCTTGATCGACGCCTGGGAACTGCTGCGAAGTGGCGGCTTTCCCACGTTAAATTTGGTGGTTGTGGGCTCCTTCGGCTGGGACCACGAGGCGATCCTGCGACGTTTTGCGCCTTGGCTGCAGCGTGGCGGATTGCATCTGCTCGAAGCCGTTCCGGCATCAGACTTGCGCTTGTTGTACCGTCATGCCCAGGCCACAGTCTGCCCCAGTTTTGGAGAAGGTTTCGACTTCCCGGGAGTCGAGGCGATGCGATGCGGCGGTGTTGTTGCGGCGTCAGAACTGCCCGTGCACCGAGGCGTGTTTGGGGATGCCTGCGAGTACTTCAGTCCCTACGACGCGGAAGACCTGGCGAACAGCGTTCGTCGCCTGCTTGGGCCGGACAGCGCAGCACGCCGCGAATTCCTCATTGCCGAAGGGCGGCGTGTTTCGGCGCAATACCTGCCGGAACATGTCATGCCGCAATGGAGCGTGTTCCTCCGCAAGGTCGTAGGCTGATGCCGTTCGTGCGCCGGCTGAAACAGGCCGCCAAGGCAGGGCGTGCCTTGCTCGCCTCGCGCGCCGATGCCGTCACGCGCATCGGCAGCAGCGGATTCTTTCGGCCGGACGACATTGATTGGATTTGCGAAACCTATTTCAAGGATGGGGTCGGTCCCGGCACACCGTGGCAGCTAGCGCTGCGCGACGCCCACATGACCCTCCCCGAGTGGTTTCGGCACGGTCTCGACCCCTACGGCGATGACTACGCAAATCAACAGCGCAGGCTTTGGAAGCTCGTCGCGGGTGTGGACCGCCCTTACCAGGCGGAGACCGATGAGAAGGAACACCACTGGGGCGACATCGATGCGGTGCGCAGCCCAGGCTTTTTCCTGCGGCGCGATTCGCAGGCGGTGGTAGCGGCGTCAGACCATGTCCTTGCCACCGGCATGATGCTCAAGCACTGCGGTCTGGCGCCCGGCGATTGGGCTTTGGAATACGGTGCCGGTTTCGGCCAGACCGCGCTGGCTTTGGCGCGATTGGGAGTCAACGTCGACACGGTTGACATCTCGGCGAGGTTCTGCGAGTTCGTTCGCCAGCAGGCAGAGTTCTTCCGTGTGCCACTCACGCCGTTCCATGGTCACTTCGGATTCAACCCGCGCGGTGTGCACAAGTACAAGGTCATCTGGTTCTACGAGAGCTTTCACCATTGCGTCGAATTCCGAAAGGTCGTGCACGAGTTGCGTGAGCATCTTGCCGAGGGCGGGCGTGTCATTCTCGGTGGCGAGCCGATCGTCGAGCGCGAGTACGCGGCCGTTCCCTATCCCTGGGGGGTGCGACTGCACAGCGAAGTGACGGCGGTGGTCCGCAGGCAGAGCTGGTTCGAACTGGGCTTCTCGGAGGACTTCCTGTTCGAGCTGTTCACGCGCGCCGGCTTTGTCGGGCACCGCATCGACTGCGCGCCGTCGCTGTTCGGGCGTCTCTACGTCTTCGAGCGACGCCCGGACATCGTCGAGTTCGCCAAGCAGTGGTTGCCGCCAGTGCTCGGCGAGCAATGGCACCCCCCCCATCCGGACGGCCGCTGGAGCCGCGGTCGCGCGACCTGGACGCTCGATACCACGGCCGGCTTTTCCGCCATCGAGGTCGAACTCTCGAACCCGATGCTGCGCCCCCAGCAGGTGAAGGTTCGTTATGGCGATGCGCAGCAGACCGTTGATCTGGCGAGCGGCGAGACAAGAACGCTGCGTTTCGACGCGGCCCGCAAGGCGCCTCTGCTGGAACTGCAATGCCAGCCGCGGCGGCCGAGTTGGATCGACCGCTTTCGCGCCAGCGACCGGCTAGCCTTCGGTGTCTTCGCCCGACGCCTGCGCTACATCGCCCAACGCGACATGCTCGTTCAGTAGCAGAGACTACAGCGGCACGTTGGGACCAGACAGCAGCATTGCGGTCGTGCTTTTCAGCCTCAGCGACTGCCCGTAGAGGCTAGTAGTCCGTTCCATCAAAGAAGTTACGAAATGATCGATAATTGCATCGGCG
>CAXTHW010000022.1:0-102809 GCA_964244245.1 uncultured Rubrivivax sp.
CGATCAACGCGATGGACCGCGACCCGGTGCGCACGCCGCTGGACACCGGCGTGCGCTCGATCAACGCCTTGCTCACCGTCGGCCGCGGCCAGCGGCTGGGCCTGTTTGCCGGCACCGGCGTCGGCAAGTCGGTGCTGATGGGGATGATGGCGCGCTACACGGCGGCCGATGTCATCGTGGTCGGCCTCATCGGCGAGCGCGGCCGCGAGGTGAAGGAATTCATCGAGGACATCCTGGGCACGGCCGGGCTGCGCCGCAGCGTGGTGGTGGCCGCGCCGGCAGACGCGCCGCCGCTGCTGCGCATGCAGGGCGCGCACTACGCCACCGCGATCGCGGAGCAGTTCCGTGACCGCGGCCAGCATGTGCTGCTGCTGATGGATTCGCTGACGCGCTATGCGATGGCGCAGCGCGAGATCGCGCTGGCCATCGGCGAGCCGCCGGCCACCAAGGGCTACCCGCCGAGCTGCTTTGCCAAGCTGCCGCAGCTCGTGGAGCGCAGCGGCAACGGGCTGAACGGCGTGGGCTCGATCACCGCCTTCTACACCGTGCTCAGCGAAGGCGACGACCAGCAGGACCCGATCGCCGACGCGGCGCGCGGCATCCTCGACGGCCACATCGTGCTCAGCCGCGCCCTGGCCGAGGCCGGCCACTACCCGGCCATCGACGTGGAGCGTTCGATCTCGCGCGTGATGACGGCAGTGGCGCCGCCCGAGCATCTGGCGGCAGCCCGGCGGCTGCGCCAGTTGCTGGCCAAGTTCAACAAGGCGCAGGACCTGATCCAGCTCGGCGCCTACGCCCCCGGCCACGATGCCGAACTCGACACCGCCGTGCGCCTTCAGCCGCAGATCAGCACGCTGCTGCAGCAGGACATGCACGAACGCGCCGGCCTCGGCGCCAGCGTCAAACAACTCGTCGCCGTCGCAGGCGCATGACCATGAGCGCACTCAACACCTTGCTGTCCCAGGCCGAGGCCGAACGCAACCAGGCGATGGCCGCGCTGCGCCGCGCCGAGGAGCATGTACGCCGGCTGCGCGCGCAGGCTGACCAGCTCAGCGGCTACCGCGCCGACTACCAGCGCCGCTGGGCCGGCCAGTTCAGCCGCCAGGGCACGATGGACATCGTGCAGTGCTACCAGAGCTTCACCCAGCGGCTCGACGAAGCGCTGGCCCAGCAGCAGCAGCTCACCGACACGGCGCAGAGCCAGGTGCCGGCGCTGCGCGAGAAGCTTCAGGCCGCAGAGATGCGGGTGGCGTCCGTGCGCAAGCTGATCGAGCGCCGCCAGGCCGAACTGCGCCACGCGGCAGAACGCCATGAGCAGCGCCAGACCGACGAGACCGCGCAGCAGTTGCGCTGGCACGCAGGGCAGGCCGGGCGTGCAGGACACGCGCAGCAGGCGGAGGCGGCGCAACATGGCGCGGAGCCGGCGCGCAGCGCGGCCGGCGCCGCACTGCACTGAGGCGCCCATGACCGCACTGACCTTCTGTTCCGGCCCCGGCCCCGCCGCCGCCGCCGCCGCGCCCGCACCGCCGCCCGCCACGACGCCTGCGCCACATGCCGGCGGCGCCAGGCCCGCCGCGCCCGGCGCCTTTGCGCGCGAGCTGAAGGCCGCTGCGCCGCAGGAAGGCGCCGGGCAGCGGCCCGAAGCGGCCGCAGACACTGCACCGGCATCCCGGCCGGCGGCCGCCTCGGCAAGAAGCCGCGCCGACCGCGCCGACCGCAATGCGGCAGACCGCACCCCGGCGCACGCCACCGCGCGCGGCGACACAGGCACCGCGAAAGCCGGCGCGGCAGCGCCAGCGGCAGACCAGGCAACACCCGCCGCAGAAGATGCCGACGAACGCCTAACGGCCGATCTGAGCGCCCTGCTTTCCAGCCTGGCCGCCCTGGCCGGCATCGCAGCACCGGCGCCTGCGCCGCAGCCGCGCATGCAGGCCAGGGCAGCAACGGCGGCCGACGCAGCCACCGCAGCGGCACGCCCGGCGGCGCAAGGCGCCGCTGCTGCGCTGCAAGCCGGCACCGGCGCAGCGCCATGGTCCCCGGCAGACGCAGACTTAGCCGACGGCCCGGGGCAAGCGCAACTGCATGCCAAGGGCGACGCCGAAGGCACCCTGCCCGCGCTGCGGCCGGAGGCCGCCGCCCTGCTGCAAGCCGCCGCCGGCCCCGCGCCCTTGCCCGGCGCCGCCGTCGCAGACAGCGCGCCGCCGGCAGCCGCGCCAGCGCACCAGGCGCAGGTCAGCGCCGCTCTCGGCACGCCCGAGTTCGCGCCCGGCCTGAGCGCCGAGGTCAACCTGATGCTGCGCGACGGCATCCAGGAGGCGCTGTTGCAGATCAACCCGCCGGAGATGGGCCCGATCACCGTGCAGATTGCCGTCGAGGGCGACACCGCGCAGGTGCACATGGCGGCAGAGCAGGCCGACACGCGGCAGGCGCTGGAGCAGGCGCTGCCCGAACTGGCCGGCGCGTTGCGCGACAACGGCCTGACGTTGACCGGCGGCGGTGTGTCGGACCAGGCGCGCCCGCCGCGCGACGGCAACCCGGCGCAGACCGGCCGCACTGCGCAAGGCGACGGCGGCGCAGAAGGCAACGGTGCGCCGGCCGACGCAGGCGCAGCGCCGATGCGCCGCGCCGCAGCGCGCGGCGTGCTTGACCTCTACGCCTGAAACGCAGCGCCGATAGAGCGGCTTTCAGGCCGCTTATCGACGCTTGGCTGGCGGGTGCGGCTCGAATAATCGTTCGATGCACCCGATGTGCCGGCACCTCCGGCACGGCGCGTGCGCACGCCACCGAAGGAGAGCCATGTCCACCGCTGCCGCCGCCGATGCCGCCGCGCCCCCGAAGGGCAAGAAGAAGCTCATGATCATCATTGCGGTGGTGGTGCTGATCGCAGCCGTCGGCGTGGCGGCGATGCTGATGATGAAGAAGAAGGCCAGCGCGGAGGCCGAGGGCGAAGACGGCGAAGGCGCCGCGCCGGCGCATGCCACCGCCGCCAAGCACGACCCCAAGGCCGTGCCCACCTTCGTGCCGCTGGAGCCCTTCACCGTCAACCTGGCAGACCGCGAGGCGGAGCGCTATGCACAGGTGGGCATCACGCTGGAAATGGGTGACCCGCATGTGGCCGACCAGATCAAGCTCTACATGCCGGCCATCCGAAACAACATCCTGATGGCGCTGGCCGAGAAGACGGCGGGGCAGTTGATGGACCGCGAAGGCAAGCGCAAGCTGGCGGAACAGGTCAAGCGGGAAACCTCGCGGGCGATGGGCTTCGAGGTCGAGGAGCCGGAAGCCGACGCTGCCGCCGACGACGAAGAGAAGCCGAAAAAGAAGAAGAAGAAATCGAAGAAGGCCGCGGCCGAACTGCCCATCAGCGCAGTGCACTTCTCGAATTTCATCATCCAGTGAACCAACAGATTCTTTCGCAGGACGAGGTCGATGCGCTGCTGCAGGGCATCACCGGCGAGAGCCAGAAGCTGGAGCAGGAAGAGCAGACGACCGCCGGCATCCGCGACTACGACCTGGCGGCGCAGGAGCGCATCGTCCGCGGCCGGATGCCGACGATGGAGGTCATCAACGAGCGCTTCGCACGCAACATCCGCGTGGGGCTGTTCAACCTCATCCGCAAGAGCCCGGAAGTGTCGATCGGCGGCATCAAGGTGCAGAAGTTCAGCGCCTTCCTGCGCGAGATCGTGGTGCCGACCAACTTCAACCTGATGTCGGTCAAGCCGTTGCGCGGCAGCGGGCTGATCGTCTGCGACCCGAATCTCGTGTTCGCGGTGATCGACGCGCTGTTCGGCGGCGCCGGCAAGTACCACACGCGCATCGAGGGGCGCGACTTCAGCCCCACCGAGCTGCGCGTGATCCTGCGCCTGGTGGAGACCATCGTGGCCGAGTACCGCAAGGCCTGGACCGGGATTTATCCGCTGGAGCTGGAGTACCAGCGCTCGGAGATGCAGCCGCAGTTCGCCAACATCGCCACGCCCAGCGAGATCATCGTCTCGACCGCGTTCACGCTGGAAATCGGCGAGACCAGCGGCGCTGTGCACTTCTGCATTCCGTACTCGACGCTGGAGCCGATCCGCGATGTCCTGTACTCCACGATCCAGGGCGATTCTGCCGAGCCCGACAGGCGCTGGGTCAACCTGCTGAAGCACCAGATCCAGGCCGCGCAGGTCGATCTGGTGGCCGAGCTGGCCACGGCGCCGGCCACCGTGGAGCAACTGCTGTCGTTCAAGCCGGGCGACTTCATCGAGCTGGATCTGAACCCGATGATCCAGGCCAAGATCGATGGCGTGCCGGTGCTCGACTGCCACTACGGCACGTCCAACGGCCGCTACTCGATCAAGATCGACAGACTGATCACCAGCTCGAACGTGGGCTGGCTCGGAGACCAACATGCCAGCTGAAGCAGACACTTCCGGAATGTCGGAAGAAGACAGGATGGCCGCCGAGTGGGCCGCCGCACTGTCCGAAAGCAAGGACAGCAGCGCCGGTGCGGTGGCTTCCGAACTGGCCGCGCCGGCAGAGACGGTGGCGCCGGCTTCGTTCGCCAACTTCGCGCCCACCGTGATCGGCACCGCGGCGGGCAACGACATCAACATGATCCTGGACATCCCCGTCCAGCTCACCGTCGAACTGGGCCGCACGCGCATCCCCATCAAGCACATCCTGCAGCTCGCGCAGGGCTCGGTGGTGGAGCTGGACGCGATGGCCGGCGAGCCGATGGACGTGCTGGTCAACGGCTACCTGATCGCGCAGGGCGAGGTGGTGGTGGTGAACGACAAGTTCGGCATCCGGCTCACCGACATCGTGACGCCGAGCGAGCGCATGCGCCGCCTGAGCCGCACCTGAGCCGGGCCTCAAGCCGACCTGCCCTTCGACATGAGCGTATTGCCCCGATGAGTTCCGGACTGACTTCGATCTTCTGGTTCGTCGCCGTGCTGGCGATGATTCCGCTGGCGCTGTGGCTGCTCAAGCGCTCGCCGATGCTGGCCGGCGTGCCCGGCGCGGCGGTGATGCGCCATGTCGGCGCACTGCCCGTCTCGGCGTCGCAGCGCATCGTCACCGTCGAGGTGGGCCGGGGCGACAGCCGCTGCTGGCTGGTGCTGGGCATCACGTCCAGCAGCATCACCACGCTGCACACGATGCTGCCGCAGGACGTGCTGCCGCCGGAGCTGCCGGCGCCGCCCACCGCGTTTGCGCAACTGCTGCGGCGCCTGCAGGGCCGGGGTGCCGATGGGCGCTAGCGGGCTGCCCCTTCTGGTGGGGCAGGCGGCGGGCGGCACCAGCTATTCGGTGCCGATCCAGACGCTGCTGTTCTTCACCGCGCTGTCTTTCCTGCCGGCGGTGCTGCTGCTGATGACGGGCTTCACGCGCATCGTCATCGTGCTGTCGCTGCTGCGCCAGGCGTTGGGCACGCAGGCCGCGCCGCCCAACCAGGTGATCGTCGGGATGAGCCTGTTCCTGACCTTCTTCGTGATGTCGCCCACGCTGGACCGCGTCTATGAGCAGGCCTACGCGCCTTTCGCGGCCAATGCCATCGCCTTCGACGAAGCGCTCAAGCGCGGCGAGCTGCCGATGCGTGAATTCATGATGAAGCAGACGCGCCAGAGCGACGTGCAACTCTTCGCCAAGCTGGCCAAGCTGCCGGCCGACGTGAAGAGCGACAACGTGCCGTTGCGCGTGCTGGTGCCGGCCTTCGTGACCAGCGAGCTGAAGAGCGCGTTCCAGATCGGCTTCATGATCTTCATTCCGTTTCTCATCATCGACATGATCGTCGCCAGCGTGCTGATGAGCCTGGGCATGATGATGCTCAGCCCGGTGCTGGTGGCACTGCCCTTCAAGCTGATGCTCTTCGTGCTGGCGGACGGCTGGAACCTGCTTCTCGGCTCGCTGGCCGCCTCTTTCGTGAGCTGATCGCCATGGACGCACAACAAGTTCTCTCGGCCGGCCAGCAAGGCCTGTATCTGCTGCTGATGGTGTCTGCCCCGGTGCTGCTGGTGGTGCTGGCGGTGGGCCTGGTGGTAAGCATCTTCCAGGCCGCGACGCAGATCAACGAAGCCACGCTGAGCTTCGTGCCCAAGGTGGTGGCGGCCGTCGCGGTGCTGGGCTTTGCCGGGCCGTGGATGATGACGACGCTGGTGGAATACCTGCAACGCACGCTGCAAGCCATTCCGTCCGCCGTCGGCTGAAGTGATCTCGTTTTCCGAAGCCCAGGTGCTGGGCTGGATCACGCCGCTGCTGTGGCCCTTTCTGCGCGCGCTGGCGCTGTTCACCGCCTTGCCGGTGCTGGGCACGCGCACGGTGCCGGCGCGGGTGCGCATCGGCCTGGCGGCGCTGGTGGCGCTGGCCGCGCAGCCGTCGTTGCCGGCCGCAGAGCCGGTGGCGCTGGACTCGGCGCTGGCCTTCGTGCTGGTGCTGCAGCAGGTGTTGATCGGGGTGTCGCTCGGCTTCGCGGTGCGCGTGGTCTTTGCGGCGCTGGAGTTCGCGGGCGAGCTGATCGGCCTGCAGATGGGCCTGAACTTCGCCGGCTTCTTCGACCCCATCAGCGCGGCCACCGCCACCGCCACCAGCCGCTTCTTCGGCACGCTGATCGCGTGGCTTTTCATCGTGATCAACGGCCACCTGCTGGTGATTGCCGCGCTGGTGCAGAGCTTCACCAGCTTTCCCGTCGGGCCCGAGCCGTTCGCCTTCGTCAAGAGCGCGCAGCCGCACCTGTGGGGCGCGGAGATCTTCCGCACCGGGCTGTGGATTGCGCTGCCGCTGGTGGCGATGCTGCTGTTCGTCAACCTGGTGCTGGGCGCCATCTCGCGCGTCGCGTCGCAGATCAACATTTTCGCGGTCGGCTTCCCGGTCACGCTGGGCGTGGGGCTGCTCGGCATGCTGCTGACGCTGCCGATGATGCAACTGCCTTTCACGATGGCGCTGGAACGGCTGCTGTCGCACTTTCAGTAGCCGTCTTGAGGCTGTCACGGCATGCCGCAATAGTGGCCGCCACACAACCGAGGAGCCAACCGATGTCCCTGCCCATCCGAACCGCCGCTGCGCTGCTGGTGGCCGCCGCCGCCCTGCCGGCCACACAGGCCCATGCCGAAGCGACGCTGTCGCTGTCCTATCTGGGCCAGCAGATCGTCGCCAGCGGCACCAGCTTCGGCGGCACCACGGTCGGCGGCCTGTCGGGCATCGACTTCGACGCCGCCAGCGGCCGCTACTTCGCGATCAGCGACGACCGCAGCGGCATCAACGCGGCGCGCTTCTACGAACTGTCGCTCGACCTGGCGCAGTTCCAGCGGTCGGCCACGCCCGGCGCTGCCGGCGTGCAGTTCAACGCCGTCACCACGATCCAGAAGCCCGGCGGCGGCGCCTTCGCCACCAACACGGTGGACCCGGAAAGCCTGCGCTACAACAGCGCCAGCGGCAGCTTCTACTGGAGCAACGAAGGCCAGCGCAGCGCGGCAGGCTTGCAGGCGCCCACGGTGCGCGAGATGCGGCCCGACGGCAGCCATGTGCGTGACTTCGCGGTGCCCACGCGCTACGTGCCGGCGGGATCGGTGGCAGGCAACGCGGCCGGCGACCGCGGCGTCTATAACAACCTGGCCTTCGAGAGCCTGACGCTGTCGCAGGACGGCAAGACGCTCTACACCGCGACCGAGAACGCGCTGGTGCAGGACGGCCCACCGTCCGGCACGGCAACCGGGTCGCCGTCACGGCTGTTGTCCTTCGACGTCGCCACCGGCGCCAGCAAGGCGGAGTACGTCTATCAGGTCAGCCCGGTCGCGCTGGCGCCGCAGCCGGCCGGCAGCTTTGCCACCAACGGCCTGACCGACCTGCTGGCCATCGGCGACCGCCAGTTCATCGGCATCGAGCGCTCGTTCTCCACCGGGGCGGTGACGCCGGGCACGCCCATCACCGGCAACACCATCCGGCTGTACCAGCTCGATGCGCGCAACGCCACCGACGTGTCGGCCCTGGACAGCATCGCCGGCGTGGCCGGCATCCAGACGGTGGCCAAGACGCTGCTGCTGGACCTGTCGAGCCTGCGCAACGACGACGGCAGCGCGCTGGCGCTGGACAACATCGAAGGGCTCACGCTGGGCCCGGTGGTGAACGGCAAGCAGACGCTGCTGCTGGTGTCGGACAACAATTTTTCCGGCACGCAGTTCACCCAGTTCGTCGCCCTGAGCGTGTCTGCCGTGCCCGAGCCGCAGGGCTGGGCGCTGCTGCTGGCCGGCATGGCAGCAGTCGGGTTCGTCGTTCGGCGACGCGGCTGAAGACCGTCGCAATGTGACTCTCATTCCGTACAGATCAACGATCTTTATAGACTGAGAGTCGAATGCCTGCTGCTTCTCCGCCCCTTGATGACAGCGCAGCAAGCTCGCTGGCTGCGCTGGGGCAGGCGCTGCGCGACCATCGCAAGACGCTGCGGGTGAGCGCCACCACGGCGGCAGAAGCGGCCGGCATGTCGCGCGTGACGCTGCACCGCATCGAGCGTGGCGAGCCATCGGTGACGATGGGTGCCTATTGCGGCGCAGCAGCCGCGCTGGGGTTGCGCTTCACGCTCGTCGCCGGGCTGGTCACTGCACTGCCCGATGTCGGCCAGCGGTCTGCCTTGCCAGCCACCGTGCGCCTGGCCGACTACCCTGCCTTGCAGCGTCTGGCTTGGCAGCTCGACCGGAGCGCCGAACTCGCACCCGCCGATGCGCTGGCGCTGTACGAACGCAACTGGCGGCAGCTCGATGCCACGGCCCTGCTGCCGGCCGAGCGCGCACTGGTCGATGCTCTAACCCTCGAACTGGGCGGAGGCCGTCTGCTTGCTTGAACGCCCGCACCACCGCCGCATTGCGCGCGTGCTGGAGGCGCCCGATCAGCCGCGCTCGATGCGCGCGTAGGCGCTGTGGTTGTGGATGGACTCGAAGTTCTCGACGTCCACCACATAACGGCCGATGCGTCTGTCCTTGTTCAGCCGCAAGGCAACGTCGCGCACCAGATCTTCGACGAACTTGGGGTTCTCGTAGGCGCGCTCGGTGACCCACTTTTCGTCAGGCCGCTTGAGCATCGGCCAGATCTCGCTCGACGCTTCGTCTTCGGCAAAGCGCACCAGCGCATGCCAGTCGATGGGCTGAAGCAGTTCCACGCGGATGGTCACCAGCGAGCGCTGGTTGTGCGCGCCGTAGTCGGAGATTTCCTTCGAGCAGGGGCACAGGCTCTTCACCGGCACGCCCACCTCGGCCCAGATGGCCGTGACGCCACCGCGCGACTCGGCCACCCAGCGGCCCTGGTAGTCGAGCAGGCTCTGCACGCCAGACACCGGCGCCCGCTTGCGGATGAAGAACGAGAACGCGGCCTCCACGCGCCCTTCACGCGCTTCCAGCTTGTCCAGCATTTGCGCGTGGCGTTCGCGCAGCGCGGCGGCGTCCAGCGGCACGTCCAGGCCGTCGAGCCAGGCGATGAAGCGCGACATGTGCGTGCCCTTCTTCTCGGCCGGCAACGCAACGTCCAGCGACCACAGCGCGGCTGTGGACTGCACGGCGCCCGCCACGCGCAATTGCAAGGGGTAGCGCACGTCCTTCACGCCCACGCGCTGGATCACCAGATGGCGTTCATCACGCGCGCTTTGCGTGTCGGGGATGTGCAGGGCGTCGGTCAGGTTGGTCATGGTGCAGGCAAGGATGCCACCGTTTGCGGGGCACTGTCGTCGCGCGGGTTACACGACGCCGTTCGAAGCGATTGAACTCTGGCGCTATGCGTTGACGGCGGCCAGCGCCGGCCGGCTGCCGAAACGCTGGCGGATGGACTGCTCGATGCCCGCCGCGTCCAGCCCGCACAGCGACAGCAGTTTGGCCGGGTCGCCATGGTCGGTGAAGCGGTCTGGCAGGCCCAGGTGCAGCAGCGGCACCGCCAGCCCGGCGGCGGCCAGGCTCTCGCCGACGGCGCTGCCGGCGCCGCCCATCAGGCAGCCTTCCTCGACGGTGACGATGCCGTCGTGGCTGCGCGCCATCTCGGCCACCAGCGCGTCGTCCAGCGGCTTGGCAAAGCGCATGTCCACCACGGTGGCGTCCAGCAGGTCGGCAGCGGCCAGCGCCGGGTGCAGCAGCGTGCCGAAGGCGAGGATGGCGATGCGCTTGCCCTTGCGCCGCACGACGCCCTTGCCCCAGGGCCATTCGGTCAGTGCGGTCTCGATCTCGACGCCGGCACCCGCGCCGCGCGGGTAGCGCACGGCCACCGGGTGGTTCTGCCGGTAGGCGGTGGTGAGGGCCTGCCGGCATTCGTTCTCGTCGCTCGGCGTCAGCATGCTGCAGTTGGGAATGCAGCGCACGTAGGCGATGTCGTAGGCGCCCGCGTGGGTGGCGCCGTCTGCGCCCACCAGGCCCGCGCGGTCGAGCGCAAACACCACTGGCAGGTTCTGGATGGCGACGTCATGGATCAACTGGTCGTAGCCGCGCTGCAGGAAGGTGCTGTAGATCGCCAGCACCGGCTTGAAGCCCTCGCAGGCCAGGCCGGCCGCGAAGGTGACGGCATGCTGCTCGGCGATGCCGACGTCGAAGTAGCGCTTGGGGAAACGGGTGTGGAACTCCACCATGCCCGAGCCTTCGCGCATCGCGGGCGTGATGCCGACCAGGCGCTCGTCGGCCTCGGCCATGTCGCACAGCCACTGGCCGAAGACCTGGGTGAAGCTGGGCTTGCTGGGCGCGCTCTTGGGGAAGCCCAGCGCCGGGTCGAACTTGCCGCTGGCAGCATGGTATTTCACCGGGTCGGCCTCGGCCGGCTTGTAGCCGTAGCCCTTCTTGGTGACGACGTGCAGGAACTGCGGGCCGCGCTTGGCGCGCAGGTTTTCCAGCGTCGGGATCAGCGAATCCAGGTCGTGCCCGTTGATCGGGCCGACGTAGTTGAAGCCGAACTCCTCGAAGATGGTGCCCGGCACGACCATGCCCTTGGCGTGCTCCTCGAAGCGCCGCGCCAGCTCGAACAGCGGCGGCGCGTTCTTCAGCACCGCCTTCGCGCTCTGGCGGGCTGCTTCGTAGAAGTTGCCGCTCATCAGCCGCGCCAGGTATTTGTTCAGCGCGCCCACCGGCGGGCTGATCGACATGTCGTTGTCGTTCAGCACCACCAGCAGGTCGGCGTTGACGCCGGCATGGGCGACACCTGCGTTGTTCAGCGCCTCGAAGGCCATGCCGGCCGTCATTGCGCCGTCGCCGATGACGGCCACCGCGCGCCGGTCTTCGCCGCGGATCTGCGCGGCGCGCGCCATGCCCAGCGCGGCGGAGATCGAGGTGGAGCTGTGCGCCGTGCCGAAGCTGTCGTACTCGCTCTCGTCGCGCCGCGGAAAGCCGCCGATGCCGCCCAACTGGCGCAGCGTGCCCATGCGGTCACGCCGGCCGGTGAGCACCTTGTGCGGGTAGGTCTGGTGGCCCACGTCCCACACCAGGCGGTCGTGCGGGGTGTTGAAGACGTAGTGCAGCGCCACCGTCAGCTCCACCGTGCCCAGGTTGCTGCCCAGGTGGCCGCCGGTCTTGCTGACGCTGTTGAGCACGAAGTCGCGCAGTTCATCGGCCAGTGCGGGCAGGTCGGCGCGGGGCAGCCGGCGCAGGTCGGCCGGGGTCTGGATGGTGTCTAGCAGGTTCTTTGGCATCAGTTGTCGCGCTCCACCACCTTGTCGGCCAGCATCGACAGCAGCGCCGTGCTGGGCAGCCCGCTGCGCGCCAGCGCCTCATGGGCATGCAGCCGCAGATCCTGCGCATGGCGCCGGGCCGCGGCCAGGCCCAGCACCGACACATAGGTGGGCTTGTTGCGGTCGATGTCCTTGCCGGCGGTCTTGCCCAAGGTTGCCGAAGCCTGGGTCACGTCCAGGATGTCGTCCACCACCTGGAAGGCCAGGCCGATGGCCGCGCCGTAGTCGGCCAGCGCGGCCCAGACGTCGGCACCGGGGTCGCCGCAGGCCGCGCCCATCAGCACGCTGGCCTGCAGCAGCGCGCCTGTCTTGCGGCGGTGCATGTCGCGCAGCGCTTCTTCGTCCAGCGGGCGGCCGATGCTGGCCAGATCGATGGCCTGGCCGCCGGCCATGCCGGCATGGCCGGCGGCACGCGCCAGCAGGCCGACGAGGCGTGCCTGCAAGGGTGCCGCCACGCCGCTGGCCGGCGTCAACACCTCGAAGGCCAGCGCCTGCATCGCGTCGCCGGCCAGCATGGCCTGCGCCTCGCCGTAACGCACGTGCACCGTGGGCTTGCCCCGGCGCAGCACGTCGTCGTCCATGCAGGGCATGTCGTCGTGGACCAGCGAATAGGCGTGGATCAGCTCCACCGCCACTGCCGCGCGCAAGGCGGCTTCGCGCGCGCCGGCCAGCGCCTCGCACGCGGCCAGCACGAGCAAGGGGCGCAGACGCTTGCCACCGTCGAGCACGCCGTAGCGCATGGCCTCACCGAGGCCGGCGGGGGTGTCGGCAGGCACCCAGGCTTCGAGCGCGGCTTCCACCGCGTCGAGCTGGTGGCGCGCCCAGGTGTCGTCAGTGCTGCTCAAGGCGCTGCCCATGTCTTGAGCTGCCCGTCTTCCAGCAGCTTGACCTGCTCTTCCACCGCCTGCAGCCGGCCGCGGCAGAAGGCCAGCAGGTCGGACGCGCGACGGTAGCCGTCGAGCAACTGGTCCAGCGGCAACTGGCCGCCTTCCATCTGCTGAACGAGGCGGTCCAGCTCGGCGAGGGCCAGCTCGTAGGTGGCGGGGTCTTTGGTGGCGGGGCTGCGCGGCATTTCGGCGGGTGCAATGACAGCCAGATTCTAGACATATCGCCTTTGCACCCAAGGGCCTAGGCAGCCCTGCGGCGCGGGCGCGGGCACCGTGGGTAGAATCCCGCCCTCGCCGGTGGCCCCTGGGCTGCCGGCGGACAAACCCGCCCGCGGGGCCACCGGGCGGGGGTTAGGACATCCCGTCGATGGAGGATCCAACTGGATCATGTCTGACCTGAGCATCAGTCTCGAAGCTCTTGAGCGAAGCCGCTCTCAACTTCCGGTTTCAAGCTATTTCGACGAGGAACTGTTCCGCAGGGAACAGGCGCTCATCTTTCAGCATGGGCCGCGCTATGTCGGGCACGCGTTGGCGGTGCCCGATGTCGGCGCGTTCCACACCCTGCCGCAGGAAGGCGATGGTCGTGCCCTGCTGCGCACCCCCGATGGCGTGGAACTGATCTCCAACGTCTGCCGTCACCGTCAGGCGCTGATGCTCCAAGGGCGCGGGCAGACGGGCCAGCACGTGGTGTGCCCCCTGCACCGCTGGACTTACGACCTGCACGGCCAATTGGTGGGCGCGCCGCATTTCGCGGCCGACCCCTGCCTGAACCTGCGCAACTACCCGCTGCAGAACTGGAACGGCTTGTTGTTCGAGCACAACGGACGCGATGTGGTCGCCGACCTGCGGCACCTCGGGCCGCGCGCCGACCTGGACTTCAGCGGCTTCGTGTTCGACCGCGCGCATGTCCACCACTGCGACTACAACTGGAAGACCTTCATCGAGGTCTATCTGGAGGACTACCACGTCGGCCCCTTTCACCCGGGGCTGGGTGGCTTCGTCAGCTGCGACGAGTTGCAATGGGAGTTCGGCCGCCACCATTCGGTGCAGACCGTCGGCGTGCAGCACGGGCTGGAGCGCCCGGGCTCGGCCACCTACCAGCGCTGGCACGACGCGGTGCGCCGCTTCCGCGACGGCGCGCCGCCCAAGCATGGCGCCATCTGGCTGACCTACTACCCCACGGTGATGGTGGAGTGGTACCCGCATGTGCTGGTGGTGTCCACGCTGTTCCCGCAGGGCCCGCAGAAGACGCTCAACCTGGTGGAGTTCTTCTACCCCGAAGAGATCGCCCTCTTCGAGCGCGACTTCGTCGATGCGCAACAGGCGGCCTACATGGAAACCTGCGTCGAGGACGACGAGATCGCGCTGCGCATGGACGCCGGCCGCAAGGCGCTGCTGGCACGCGGCGACAACGAGGTCGGCCCCTACCAGAGCCCGATGGAGGACGGCATGCAGCAGTTCCACGAGTGGTACAGGCGCGAGATGGGGCCACTGTGACGGCAGGCAGCCTGGTCAGCGCCGATGCGCTGCTTGCCATGCAGGCGCCGCTGGTGGTGCTGGACTGTGGCTTCGACCTGGCCGACCCCGCGGCCGGCGAACGCGCGTTTCTGGCAGGCCACATTCCCGGCGCGCTCTACGTGCACCTGGAGCGTGATCTCTCCGGCGCCAAGACGGGCACCAACGGCCGCCATCCGCTGCCGGATTTCGACACCTTCGCCGCCACCGCAGGCCGCTGGGCGGTGGCGCCAGGCGTGCAGGTGGTCGCCTATGACAACCAGGGCGGCCCGTATGCGGCGCGCGCCTGGTGGCTGCTGCGCTGGCTGGGGCATGGCGCGGTGGCGGTGCTGGACGGCGGACTGAAGGCCTGGCAGGCGGCTGGCGGTGCGTTGGCCAGCGGGCCGGCAGAGGCCACGGCGCTGCGCCCCTATCCTGCCCAGGGGCCGGCCATGCCCACCGTCGATGCGGCGCAGTTGCAGGCGCTGCTGGGCCGTGTGCTGCTGCTCGACGCCCGCGCCGGCGAACGCTTTCGCGGCGATGCCGAGCCGCTGGACGCAGTGGCAGGCCACATCCCCGGCGCCAGCAACCGCTTCTTCAAGGACAACCTGCTGCCTGACGGCCGCTTCAAGCCGGCCGCGCAGTTGCGGGCCGAATTCGATGCTTATGGCGACGTCTCTGCCGGCGTGGTGCACCAGTGCGGCAGCGGCGTCACGGCCTGCCACAACCTGCTGGCGATGGCGCATGCCGGGCTGGAAGGATCGCGGCTGTACCCGGGCTCATGGAGCGAGTGGTGCAGCGACCCGGCGCGGCCGGTGGCGCGCGGCTGATTTGCCGCTGTCTTGCCGCTGAAATGCGGCTAGTGAATCAGATCGCGCGCGAGCACCACGATCAACAGCCCGCCGGCCAGCCACGCGATCTGTGACACCGTCTCGCGCAGCGGCAGCCGGCGCTGCAACTGCGGCAGCAGGTCGGCCACCGAGACATAGATGAAGCTGCTGGACGCAGCCACCAGCAGGTACGGAAACAGCGCCTGCCAGGGCCCGACCACGAAGTAGCCGATCACGCCGCCCACCACCGCGGCAAAGCCGGAGATCGCGTTGTAGGCCAGCGCCCGCTTGCGCGACAGGCCGGCGTTCAGCAGCACGATGTAGTCGCCCACCTCCTGCGGGATCTCGTGCGCGACGATGGCCAGCGCCGTCACGGTGCCCAGCCGCACGTCGGTCAGGAAGGCGGCGGCGATGATGATGCCGTCGCAGAAGTTGTGGATGCTGTCGCCCAGCAGCACGCTCCAGCCGCCGCGGCCGGCCTGCTCTGCGTCGAAGCCGTGCGCATGGTGGTGGTGCGGGTCGTCGTGCTCGTGGTGGTGGCTGTGGCGGTACAGCTCGGCCTTCTCCAGCAGGAAGAAGAACATCAGCCCGCCGAGCAGCGTGAGGAAGAGTTCATGCGGGTCGGTGCCCGACTCGAAGGCCTCGGGCAGCACATGCAGCAGCGCGGTGCCCAGCAGCACGCCGGCCGACAGGCTGACCAGGCTCTTCACCACGCGTGACAGCAAACCCACCGTCAGCGACGCGGCGATCAAGACCGACAGCACGCCGCCGGCCAGCGTGGCCAGCACGATGTAGAACAGCGTCATGCAGGGCCGGCCGTCATGCCACGCCGTTGGCCTTGAACCAGGCCAGCGCGCGCTTCCAGCCGTCGTCGGCCGCGTCTTTGCGGTAGCTCGGCCGGTAGTCGGCGTTGAAGGCATGCGGCGCATCGGGATAGACGACGAACTCCGACCTCCTGGCCGCCGCGCTGCCGCCGGCCAGCGCCGCCTTCATCTTCTCCACCGTGTCCAGCGGGATGCCGGGGTCCTGCCCGCCATACAAGCCCAGCACCGGGCCGTGCAACTGGCCCACCACGTCGATGGGCTGGCGTGGGAACAGCGGCGCCGGTGTGCCGACCAGCCTGCCGTACCAGGCGACGCCGGCTTTCACGCC
Source organism: uncultured Rubrivivax sp. (assembly GCA_964244245.1). Lineage (GTDB taxonomy): Bacteria > Pseudomonadota > Gammaproteobacteria > Burkholderiales > Burkholderiaceae_C > Rubrivivax. The sequence goes on from CAXTHW010000022.1 coordinate 16,026, forward strand.
GGGGTTGTGCGCGGTGTAGAGCCAGACGATGCGGCCGCCCCAGCAGAAGCCGGTGATGCCGGCTTTGGACGCGTCTGCGCCCTGGCCGCGCGCCCAGGCCAGCGTGGCGTCCAGGTCGCCCATCACCTGCGCGTCGGGCACCTTGGCGATGACTTCGGCGACCAGCTTGCCCACCTCGCCGTAGCTGCCGGCATCGCCCTGGCGCACGAACAGCTCCGGCGCCACCGCGAAGTAGCCTGCCTTCGCGAAGCGCCGCGCCACGTCGGCGATGTGTTCGTGCACGCCGAAGATCTCGCTTGCCACCAGCACCACCGGCGCATTGGCCTTGCCTGCCGGCGCGGCGCGGTAGGCCGGCATCTTGAAGTCGCCGACCGGGATGGTGACTTCACCCACCAGCAGCCCGTTGCTGTCGGTCTTGACCACGGTCTGCGCGCACACCGGCAGCACCGCCGCCGCGAAGCCGCCGCCCACCGAGGTGCGCACGAAATCGCGCCGGTTGTAGCCACGGTGCGGCACCAGGGTGTCGAACTCTTCCTTCAGCATGGGCGGGCTTTCGCGGTGGGTTGCAGACGGCGGATTGTAGGAATGGCGTCACGCCCGCGCAGGCAGCGTCTTGCACAATGGATGCATGCCGGACAAGACGCAGACCGCCGGGCCGCTGGCCGCGGTGGACATGGGCTCCAACAGCTTTCGGCTGGAGATCGGCCATCTGCAGCAAGGCCGCTACCGGCGCATCGACTACCTGAAGGAAACGGTGCGCCTGGGCGCCGGGCTGGATGCAGAGCGCATGCTGAGCGAAGAGGCGCAGCAGCGCGGTCTGGCCTGCCTGCGCCGCTTTGCCACACGGCTGGCCGGCTTCACGCCAGGCCAGGTGCGGGCGGTGGCGACGCAGACGTTGCGCGAGGCACGCAACCGCGACGCCTTCCTGCTGCGCGCGCAGGCCGCGCTGGGCCTGCCGATCGAAGTGATCTCCGGCCGCGAGGAAGCGCGGTTGATCTATGCCGGCGTCAACCACCTGCAACCATCGGACGCGCCGCGGCTGGTCATCGACATCGGCGGCCGTTCGACCGAGCTGATCCTGGGCGCCGGCCGCGCGCCGCTCGCGGCCGAGTCCTTCGGCGTCGGCTGCGTCAGCCTGTCGATGCGCTTCTTCCCCGACGGCCGGCTGACCGACGCCGCCTTCCGCGCTGCGCAGGTGGCCGCGGGCGCCGAGCTGGAAGAGGCCTTGCAGCCCTTCGCGCCCAGCCGCTGGGAGCAGGCGCTGGGCTCGTCGGGCACCGCCGGCGCGGTGTCGCAGGTGCTGCTGGCGGCCGGCGTGACCGACGGCCGCATCACCCCCGATGGCCTGCGCTGGTGCATCGAGCGCTGCATCGCGGCCGGCCACATGGACCAGTTGCAACTGCCCGGCCTGAAGCCGGAGCGCCGCGCCGTGTTGCCGGGCGGCCTGGCCATCCTCTACACGCTGGCGGCCAACTTCCACATCGCTGCGCTGTGGCCCGCCAAGGGCGCGTTGCGCCAGGGCGTGATCGTCGATCTGCACGAGCGCATCGACGCCACCCGCCGGGCCACGGCGGGCGACGTGCGAGACGCGTCGGTGGCCGCGCTTCAGCAGCGCTTCGCGGTCGATGGTGGGCAGGCGCAGCGCGTTGCCGAGGTGGCGCTGGCGCTCTTCGACGGCGTGCAGCCCGACGCCGACGGCGAGACGCGGCGCGAGCTGCGCTGGGCCTGCGCGCTGCACGAGATCGGCCTGATGGTGTCGCACCACGACCACCACCGCCACAGCGCCTACCTGCTGGCGCATGTGGATGCGCCGGGGTTCTCGCAGAGCCAGCAGCGCCGCATCGGCGAGCTGGTGCTGGGCCAGCGCGGCGGCCTGCGCAAGGTCGAGCATGCGCTGGGCAGCGACAGCGTTGCCTGGCAGGTGCTGTGCCTGCGGCTGGCGGTGATCAAGTGCCACGCGCGCGGCGCCATCGACGGGCAGGCGTTGGCGTTGCGCGCACGCGGCCGTGAGGCATTGCTGTCGTTCACCGCACGCTGGGCGGCAGAGCACCCGCGCACGCTCTTTCTGTTGCAGGAAGAAGCAGAGACCTGGGCGCGGTCGGGGCCGTTCAGGCTGGTGCTGGCAAGCCGCTGAAGTCGCCCTTCAAGGCCTCAAGCCGTCACAGCAGCTCGGGCGCCAGCGCGGCCTGCAACACGACCTGCAAGACACCGTCGCGCTCACGCGCGCGCAGCCAGCAGACGCCGGCCTTGCGCACCGGCCAGGCCTGCGCCTGGCCCGATAGCAGGTAGGCCATCGCCAGCCCGAGCGTGGGCTGGTGGCCCACCACCAGCACCGGCTCGCGCGCATCGGGCCAGCGCACCGCCTGCAGCAGCGCGTCCACAGTGGCATCGGGCGCCAGCGACGGCGCCGTCTTGAGCTTGCGCTCCAGCGCTGCTGCCGTCTGCTGCGCGCGCCGTGCCGGGCTCACCAGCACCCTGGTGCTGGACGGCAGTTGCCGGTTCAGCCAGGCGGCCATGCGCTGCGCCTGGCGCTCGCCTTTGGGCGTGAGCGCGCGGTCGAGGTCGTCCTGCACCTCGCGCATCTCGAAGGCTTCTGCGTGGCGCCACAGGATCAGGTCCATCGTCGGCTGCTGCTGCGGCTGCTGCTGCGCGGGTTTCAGGAATAGCGCTGCATCAGCGCCTGCTGCGCGCTCACGCCGCCGTCGCTGACGCGCTTGTAGCGGCCCGCGCCGTCCAGCGTCCAGGCGTCACGCTGGTCATGCAGATACGGCACCAGGCCTTCGTCGATGACGCGCTGGCGCGTGGCCGGGTCACGCACCGGCCAGGCCACCTCGATGCGGCGGAACATGTTGCGGCTCATCCAGTCGGCGCTGCTGAGGTAGAGCACCTCCTGGTCGTCGGCCGGGCCCCAGCGGAAGTAGAGGATGCGCGAGTGTTCGAGAAAGCGGCCCACCACCGAGCGCACGCGGATGTTGTCGCTGTAGCCCTGCACGCCGGGCGGCAGCATGCAGGCACCGCGCACGATGAGGTCGATCTGCGCACCCGCGGCGCCGGCATCGAGCAGGGCCTGGATCAGCGCGGGGTCGGTCAGCGCGTTGATCTTGGTCACGATGCGGGCCGGCGCCCCGGCGCGCGCTGCGGCGCCCACCTGGCGGATGTGCTTGAGCATGCGCCGGTGCAGCACGAAGGGCGCCGCCAGCAGGTGCTGCGGCGCGCGCAGCCGCGCCTGGCTGGCAAGTTGCTGGAACACCGCGTCTGCGTCGGCGGTGAGGCCGGCGTCCGACGTGAGGCAGCCGATGTCGGTGTACAGCCGCGCGGTGCGCGGGTTGTAGTTGCCGGTGGACAGATGGGCATAGCGGCGAAGGCGTGCGCCTTCGCGACGCGTCACCAGCAGCAGCTTGGCATGCGTCTTCAGGCCGACGATGCCATAGACCACTTGCGCGCCCACGGCCTCCAGCCGCTCGGCCCAGTTGATGTTGGCCTCTTCGTCGAAGCGCGCTTTCAGCTCCACCACCACCAGCACTTCCTTGCCGCGCCGCGCGGCGTCGAGCAGCAGGTCCATCAGCACGCTTTGCGTGCCTGTGCGGTAGATGGTCTGCTTGATCGCCAACACGTCGGGGTCGAGCACCGCTTCGCGCAGGAATTGCACCACCGGCTCGAAGCTTTCGAAAGGGTGGTGCAGCAGCACGTCGGTCTCGCGCAGCCGCGCAAAGATCGACTGGCCGCGCGGCAGTTGCTGCTCGGGCCAGCGCGGCTCGAAGTGCGGAAAGCGCAGCGTCTCGCCATCGGCCTGGTCGATGAGCTGGTTCAGCCGCACCAGGTTGACCGGGCCGTTCACCTTGTACAACGCCACCTCGGGCAGCGAGAACTGCTCCAGCAGAAAGCGCGTCAGCTCCGGCGGGCAGGTGTGCACCACTTCCAGCCGGATGGCCTGGCCGAAATGGCGCGTGGTCAGGCCGGTGCGCAGCGCCTGGCGCAGGTTGGTCACGTCGTCTGCATCCACTTCCAGATCGGAATCGCGCGTCACGCGGAACTGCGAGAACGACTCCACCGTGCGCCCCGGGAACAGCTCGCCCAAATGCGCGCGGATCACGCTGGTGAGCAGCACGAAGCCTTGCAGACCGCCGCACACGTCGGCCGGCAGGCGGATCACGCGCGGCAGCACGCGCGGCACCTTGACGATGGCCACCGAGTTCTCGCGCCCGAAGGCGTCGCTGCCACCGAGCCGGGCGATGAAGTTGAGCGACTTGTTGGCCACCAGCGGGAACGGGTGGCTCGGGTCCAGGCTGATGGGCACCAGCAAAGGCCGCACCTGGGTTTCGAAAAAGTGCGCCACCCACTCGCGCTGCGCCGCATTGCGCTCTGCGTGGTTGAGCACCACGATGCCCTCGTCGCGCAACGCCGGCATCAACTGGTCGTTGAACAGCGCGTATTGCTCGTCGATGAGCGCATGCGCCGCGCCGGCCACGGCGGCGAGGTCGGCGTTGGAGATGCCGGTGCCGGGTTGGCGCGCCAGCTCGATGTAGTCGGCCACCCGCACCTCGAAGAACTCGTCGAGGTTGGACGAGACGATGGTCACGTAGCGCAGGCGCTCGAGCAGCGGCACGTCGGCGCGGCGCGCCTGCTCGAGCACGCGGCGGTTGAATTGCAGGATCGAACGCTCGCGGTCCAGCAGCGCCGGCAGCGGCGGCGCTGCAATGGCAAGCGGGCCGGCCACCGCCTGCACAGGCATCTCATCAGTCATGACGACAGTTTATGAAGCTTGTGCGACGGTTCCATGACGCGCGCCATCAATGCGCCTGGTCCCAGTTGGCGCCGACGCCCACCTCGGCCAGCAAAGGCACTTTCAGGGCCGCCGCGCCGGCCATCAGCCGGGGCACGGCTTCCTTCGCCCAGTCGAGTTCATCGGCCGGCACTTCAAGCACCAGTTCGTCGTGCACCTGCATCACCATGCGCGTGGCGCGGCGCTCGTCGTCCAGCGTCTGCTGCACCGCGATCATCGCCAGCTTGATGAGGTCTGCCGCGGTGCCCTGCATCGGCGCGTTGATCGCCTGGCGTTCCGCGCCGCTGCGCCGCGGGCCGTTGCCGGAGTTGATCTCGGGCAGCCAGAGCCGGCGGCCGAACACGGTCTCGACATAACCCTGCGCCTTGGCGGCGACGCGGGTCTCGTCCATGTAGCGCTTGACGCCGGCAAAGCGCGCGAAGTAGCGGTCGATGTACTCCTTGGCCGCCTTCTGCTCGATGCCCAGATTGCTGGCCAGGCCGAAGGCGCCCATGCCGTAGATGAGGCCGAAGTTGATGACCTTGGCATAGCGCCGCTGCTCGTGCGTGACCTCGGCCACCGGCGCGCCGAACACCTCGCTGGCGGTGGCGCGGTGCACGTCGATGCCCTCGGCAAAGGCGCGCAGCAGCGCCGGGTCTTCGCTGATGTGGGCCATGATGCGCAGCTCGATCTGCGAGTAGTCGGCGCTCATGATCACGTGGCCCGGCGGCGCGATGAAGGCCTCGCGCACGCGACGGCCTTCGGGCGTGCGGATGGGGATGTTCTGCAGGTTGGGGTCGTTGCTGGCCAGCCGCCCGGTGACGGCCACCGCCTGCGCATAGTTGGTGTGCACGCGGCCGGTGGCCGGGTTCACCATCAAGGGCAGCTTGTCGGTGTAGGTGCCTTTGAGCTTGCTCAGCGAGCGGTGCTCCAGGATGCGCGCCGGCAGCGGATAGTCGGCCGCCAGTTCGGCCAGCACTTCCTCGTCGGTGCTCGGCGCGCCGCTGGCGGTGCGCTTCTTCACCGGCAGGCCCAGCTTGGTGAAGAGGATGTCGCCGATCTGCTTGGGGCTGCCCAGGTTGAACGGCTGGCCGGCGATGTCGTAGGCCTGCGCTTCCAGCGCCACCATGCGCTCGGCCAGTTCCTGGCTCTGGCGCGCCAGCACGGCGGCGTCGATGAGCACGCCGTTGGTCTCCACGCGCAGCAGCACCGCGCTGACCGGCATCTCGATGCGCTCATAGACCTCGCGCAGCTTGGCATCGGCCTCGATCTGCGGCCACAGCGTCTGGTGCACGTGCAGCGTCATCTCGCTGTCTTCACCGGAATATTCGGTGGCACGCTCGACGCTGACCTGCGCGAACGGGATCTGGTTGACGCCCTTGCCGCAGACGTCTTCATAACTCAAGCCCTTGCGGCCGAGGTGGCGCTCGCCCAGGCTTTCCAGGCTGTGCGGCTTGTGCGCCTCGATCACATAACTCTGCAACAGCGTGTCATGCACGAAGCCCTGCACCGCGACGCCGTGGTTGGCGAAGACATGCAGGTCGTACTTGATGTTCTGGCCCAGCTTGGCGCGCGCCGGGTCTTCGAGCCAGGGCCGCAGCCGCGCCAGCACGGCGTCCAGCGGCAGTTGCTCCGGCGCGTCTGCATAGCTGTGGGCCAGCGGCACATAGGCGGCGCGGCCGAGTTCGGTTGCAAAGCTCAGGCCGACGATGCGCGCGCGCATCGGGTCGAGCGAATCGGTTTCGGTGTCCACCGCGCTCAGCGGGGCGGCCTGGAGCTGCGCCAGCCAGGCGTCGAGCCGCTCCCAGGTCTGGATGGTTTCGTACGCGGTCGGGTGCTCGCGCGGGGCGGCGGCCGGCGGCCCGGCCAGCGCGCCCGCGCCTGGCTGTGCGCTGCCGGCGGCGGGCTGCTCCACTTCCTTCAGCCAGGTCTTGAAGCCGTAGCGCAGATAGAAGTCGCGCAGACCCGCGTCATCGACCTCACGCAGCGCCAGCGACGCCAGCGCCGGCCAGTCTGCGACATGGCCGGCCAGGTCGCAGTCGGTCACCACGGTGACCAGCCGGCGGCCCATCGGCAGCCAGTGCAGCGCCTTGCGCAGGTTCTCGCCGGCAATGCCCTTGATGCTGTCGGCGGCAGCCACCACGCCGTCCAGCGAGCCGAAATCGGCGATCCACTTGGCGGCCGTCTTCGGCCCCACCTTCTCGACGCCGGGAATGTTGTCCACCGTGTCGCCCACCAGCGTGAGGTAGTCGATGATGCGATCAGGCGGCACGCCGAACTTGGCCTTCACGCCAGCCACGTCGAGCGTCTCGTTGCTCATCGTGTTGATCAGCGTGACCTGCTCCGTCACCAGTTGCGCAAGATCCTTGTCACCGGTGGAGATCACCACCTTGTGGCCGGCGCGCGCGGCCACGCAGGCCAGCGTGCCGATGGCGTCGTCTGCCTCGATGCCGGGCACCTCCAGCACCGGCCAGCCGAGCAGCCGCACCACCTCGTGGATGGGCTCGATCTGCTGCGCCAGCGGCTCGGGCATGGACGCGCGGTTGGCCTTGTACTGCTCGTACCAGCCATCGCGGAAGGTGGGCCCTTTGGCGTCGAACACGCAGACGGCGTGCTGCGCCGGAATCTGGTCGCGCAGGCGCTTCATCATCGCCACCATGCCGTGGATGGCGCCGGTGGGAAAGCCGTCGCCGGAGCGCAGGTCCGGCATCGCGTGGTAGGCGCGGTAGAGGTAGCTGGAGCCATCGACCAGCAGCAGTGTTTCTTCGGCCGTCTTGTCATTCATGGACAGGATTGTGGCGCCGCTGCCGCGATGGGTGCTCTCGTAGAATGGTGTGATGAACACCATGCCGGGCGCCGCTCTCACCTGTCTGGCGCTGCTCTGCGGCGGCGCGGCCGCCGCGCAGGACAGACCCGACGCCCCGGCGCCCCAAGAGCCCGCCGTGCAGCGCACGGTGAGCGAAGACGACAACGTGCGCATCGAAGAAGTGAAAGTCCGCGGCCAGACCCAGACCATCACCGTCAAGAGCAAGCTGCGCGGCGTGGCGCCCTACGAGATCGTGCCGCCCAGCGGCGCCCGCGACCCCTCGCAGCCCGGCAGCCAGGCCGGCCAGCGCGTCTGGCATTTCCTGTCGTTCTGAGATGGCGGTCTATACCGAGGTCGGCGCCGACGAAGCCGATGCACTGCTTCAGCGCCTGGGCCTGGGCGCGCTGACCGACCTGCGCGGCATCCGCTCGGGCATCGAGAACACCAACTACTACGCCAACACCGCGCGCGGCCAATGGGTGCTGACGCTCTTCGAGCGGCTGCCGCGCGAGCAACTGCCCTACTACCTTCAGCTCATGCAGCACCTGGCCCGGCACGGCATTCCGGTGCCTGCGCCGCAGGCAGACCGGCACGGTGAACTGCTGCACACGCTGGCTGGCAAGCCGGCTGCGGTGGTGACCCGCTTGCCGGGCAGCCACCGGCTCGACCCCGGCATCTCGCACGCCAGCCAGGTGGGCAAGATGCTGGCCCGCATGCACCTGGCCGGCGCCGATTGCCCCTTCGACCAGCCGCACCTGCGCGGCGTGGCCTGGTGGGCCGAGACAGTGCCGGTGGTGCTGCCCTTCGTCAGCGCCGACCAGGCCGCGCTGCTGACCGACGAGCTGGCCTTCCAACAGGAGTTGCACGCATCGGCCGCCGGGCGCGCGCTGCCGCGCGGGCCGATCCATGCCGACCTCTTCCGCGACAACGTGATGTTCGACGAGACAGCGGGCGAAGACCGGCTGTGCGGCTTCTTCGACTTCTATTTCGCCGGCACCGACAGCCTGCTGTTCGACCTGGCGGTGTGCCTGAACGACTGGTGCGCCGACCTGCACAGCGGCCGGCTGGATGCGCCGCGCGCGGCCGCCTTCACCGCTGCCTACCATGCCGTGCGGCCCTTGTCGGGCGCCGAGCAGCGGCTGTTGCCGGCGCTGCTGCGTGCGGCTGCTTTGCGCTTCTGGCTGTCGCGGTTGTGGGACTGGCATCTGCCGCGCAGCGCCGAGTTGCTGCAGGCCAAAGACCCCGGCCACTTCGAGCGCGTGCTGCGCGACCGCCGGGCAGAACCCTGGCACCCGCCGGCCGTCTGAAAGCTTGAGAAGCCGCATGCCCTTGCAGTTGAAGTCGGTTCCGGCGGCGCGCGGCGTGCATTGGCTGCGCGATGCCTTTCGCCTCTTCGTGCGGCGGCCGTTGGCTTTCTCGATGATGTTCGTGCTGTTCCTCTTCGTTGCGATGGCGCTGCCGCTGCTGCCGGTGGTGGGCGGGGTGCTGCAGATGATGTCGCTGCCGCTGTGGTCGCTGGGCTTCATGGTGGCCAGCCAGTCGGCGCTGCTGGGCGGGCCGATCAAGGCGTCGCAGTTCATCGAGCCGCTGCGCGGTGACGCCGCGCGGCGCCGTGCGCTGCTGCTGCTGTGCCTGATCTACGGCGTGTCTGCGGTGGCCATCCTGCTGCTGTGCGACGCGGTCTCCGGCGGTGCGGCGCAGCGGCTGATGGCGCTGATGTCGCAAGCCACGTCGCAGGGCACGCCGCAGGGCGCGGCCGGCCAGGCGCAGCAGGTGGACAGCCTGCTGTCCGAGCCCGGCGTGGCGGTGGCGGCGCTGCTCTTCGTCGGCGGCGTGTCCTTGCTGTCGGTACCGTTCTGGCACGCGCCTGCCCTGGTGCACTGGGGCGCGCAGGGCGTCGGCCAGGCGCTGTTTTCCAGCACGCTGGCAGTCTGGCGCAGCAAGGGCGCCTTTCTGGTCTATGGGGTGGCGTGGGTCGGGCTGGTGATGGGCTTCGGCCTCGCCGCCGCGCTGCTCTTCGGGCTGCTGGGCGCGCACCAGCTTGCATCGTGGGCCGCGCTGGCCGCCGGGCTGGTGTTCTCGACCGTGTTCTACATCTCGCTGCTGTTCACCTTCAACGACAGCTTCGGCGGCGCCCAGGTGCCCGACAAGGCGCCGGGCGGAAGCCCGTGAGCGAACTCAGGGCGCTGCTGCTCACCGACGTGGTGGACAGCACCCAATTGTCAGAGCGCCTGGGTGACCAGGCGATGGCCGCCGTCTGGGCTGCGCACGACCGGGTGGCGCGCGATCTGCTGCCTGCCTGGCGCGGCCGCGAGATCGACAAGACCGACGGCATGCTGCTGCTCTTCGACGCGGCGGCCGACGGCCTGGGCTACGCGCTGGCCTACCACCGCGCACTGGCCACGCTGCCGGTGCCGCTGCGTGCGCGCGCCGGGCTGCACGTGGGGCCTGTGATCCTGCGCGAGAACAGCGCCGACGACGTGGCCCGTGGCGCCAAGCCGCTGGAGGTGGATGGCCTGGCCAAGCCCACCGCGGCCCGTGTGATGTCGCTGGCGCGCGGCGGCCAGACCCTGCTCACCCCGGAAGCGCGCGCGGCCATCGGCACCACGCCCTTGCCGCTGCAGTCGCACGGCCATTGGGTGATGAAAGGCGTGTCGGCGCCGGTGGAGCTGTTCGAGGCGGGCGACGATGCAGCCGCCTTCGCGGCGCCGCCAGACGGCGACAAGGTCTATCGCGTGGTTCGCGTCGGCGAGCGCTGGCTGCCGGCGCGCGAGATCCCCAACAACCTGCCGCAGCAGGCCACCGCCTTCATTGGCCGCGAACGCGAGCTGGACGCGCTGAAGTCCCGGCTGTCGAGTGCACGGCTGGTCACCCTGCTCGGCATGGGCGGCCTGGGCAAGACCCGACTGAGCCTTCAGGTGGCCGCCGAGGTGCTGGCCGACTACCCGGACGGCGCCTGGTTCCTCGACCTCGCTCCCATCCGCGACCCGGCGCTGGTGGTGGGTGAGGCGGCCTCCGTGCTGGGCGTGCGTGAGGAACCCGGCCGTTCTCTGCTGCAGACCGTCTGCGCCCACCTGGCATCGCGCCGGGCGCTGCTGGTCTTCGACAACTGTGAGCACCTGATCAAGCCGGCGGCCGAGCTGGCCCACGCGGTGCTGCGCGCAGCGCCCGGCGTGCGCATCATGGCGTCCAGCCGCGAAGCGCTGCATGTGCCTGGCGAGCAGGCGGTGCCTATCCTGCCGCTGCCGGTGCCGCAGCGCGGCGACACGCTGGAGACACTGGCACGCTCCACCGCGGTGCGCCTGTTCGTCGAACGTGCGCAGTCGCACAAGCCGGCCTTCACGCTCAACGCGCAAGAGGCGCCGGCCGTCGCCGAACTGGTGGCGCGGCTGGAGGGCATTCCGCTGGCGCTGGAGCTGGCGGCGGCGCGGGTGCGTTCTCTCACCGTGGCCGACATCAACAAGCGGCTGGCCGACCGCTACAAGCTGCTCACCGGCGGCAGCCGCGTGCTGCAGGAGCGGCAGCAGACGCTGCGCGCGCTGGTGGACTGGTCCTACGAACTGCTGCAGCCCGACGAGCAGACCCTGTTCGCCCGGCTGGCGGTGTTCGTCGGCGGCTTCGACCTCGCGGCGGCCGAAGCCGTCTGCGGTGCCGAGCCACTGGACAGCCTGGACGTGCTGGACCTGCTGGCCTCGCTGGTGGAGAAGTCGCTGGTGATGCTGGACGAAAGCAGCGGCCAGGCCCGCTACCGGATGCTGGAAACGCTGCGCGACTACGCGATGGACAAGCTCGACCAGAGCGGCGGCAAGCCCTTGATCGCCGCCCAGCATTGCAGCCACTACTTCGCGCTGGCGAAGGCGATGCGGCTGGGTTTGCAGGGCGCCGAAGAAGGGCAGTGGGTGCAGCGCGGCGAAGCCGAACTCGACAACCTGCGGGCTGCGCTGGCGTTGGCGCTGGCCGGTGGCGTGGATCCGCTGATCGCCGTGAAGATGTGCGTGGCGTTGCACAGCTTCTGGCCACTGCGAGGCTATGCCACCGAGGGCCGCGCCGCGGTCCGGGCGGCGCTCGCATTGCCGGAAGTGCAAAGTGCAGACGTGCCCTATGCGCATGGCCTGTACGTTGGCGCCGGTCTGGCATTGAGCCAAAGCGACCACGCAGACGCGACGAGGCAATTGGAAGCATGCTTGACGCTGCGCCGCAAACTCGGCAACCCGTTGGAGATTGCGGCGACTCTATCGACTCTCAGTGTGACCCGTTTGCTGGGTGGCAATGCGTTGCTCGCGGCCGAAGGAGAACGCGAGGCGCTCGAACTCTTCCGTCAACTTGGCGACCGCAAAGGCGAAGCGATCGGCCACGAGCACTTGGCGCAGTGCGCCATGGTGTTGGGCGACGATGCGCAAGCTGGGGTACACCTGGAGCACGGCTTGGCGCTGGCCCGCAGTCTGGCTTACCGTGAAAGCGAGGCCACTTGCCAGCTACTGCGAGCAGAATTGTGCTGGGAACAGGGCGACGTCGCGCAAGCCAGGGACTGCGCCGCCGAATCCTTGCGCGTTTGCCGGGAGGCGGGCGACAAGCGCGGCATGGCAACCGCAGAGTGGTGGCTAGCGCGTTTGAAATTGGATGAAGGACCTCAGCCCGAGGCTTGCTTGAAATTGGCCTCTGCCATGCAGGTGTTCAGCGATTTCGAGATGCGCGAACAACTGCTAGGCAGCCTGGAAGACGCAGCTCGCGTCGTCGCGCTGCGCGGCGCAGACCCACTTGCGGCCTCGTTGTGCGCTGCTGTGGACCAGTGGCGGCAGCAATTGGATTTGCGGCGCACTCCGCGCGCTCAGCAACGCTGGGAGGCGCGCCGGCAGGCGCTGCATTCCCTACTCGGCGAGGCGGCGTTCGAGACCGGCACCCAGCACGGGCGCGCCTGGACGGTGGACGAAACCAGGCGCGCTGCGTTGTCTGCGCTCAGCGACGCGAGCGCCGGCTGACGCCGAACAAAGCCAGCAGCGCGGCACCCACCAGCGCGATTGAGCCCGGCTCGGGCACCGCGTTGGGGTCGGTTGCGGTGGGCAGGCCGGTGATCTGCAGGTCGCTGCCGCCGCGGTACACGCCGGGCGGTGCTTCGACGATCGGCGAATTGAGCTGCTGGTTTTTCAGCGTCACCTCGCTGGGAACGCCGCCGAGCTGCAGCGAGAAGTACGAGCTGCCGCCCAGCGAGAACAGCCCGTCGGTGACAGGCGCGTTGTAGCGCAAAGACATGCTGGTGGCGAAATCCACCGGCAGCCCGTTGACGAACTGCACCTGAAAGACTTCCTGCGTCTCGGTGACGATGCTGCCATTGCTGTTGCCGTCGGCGTCGGCAGCGTAGTTGCCGATCAGCACCGTGTCGTAGATGGTCGTCGGCGTGCTCAGGTCGTACAGGTACAGGGTGGTGTTCTGCAACGCGATGGCGCCGCAATCGGCCACGTCTGCAAAGTGCGCCTGGGTCGGCAGGCTGGGCGAGCCGCCGTTGAGCGTCTGCGTGCCGACGGCGTTCTGGCAATTGGTAGGGATGTAGAGGTCGGCGGTGGCCCGCCATCCGAGGCCTGCAATGGGGGTGTAGGCAGGGTCATAGCCCAGGCTGTAAATCGTGGCCTGCGCATCCAGCGCGGCAAGCGCCACGCCAGCAAGGGCGGCAATCTTCAAGCTGTCGATCCATCGCAGTTTCACGGGAGACTCCAAATGCAAAGGTGGTTGTGCAAGCAAAAGCAAGGAGCACACCACATCGTGTTGCGGTGCACGCAAGCCGTTGGTCCCATTGACAAAACGGTTGGAACACCGATCCGTGGACCGTCTGGTATACCAGTTTCGCACTGGGAGTTGTAAAGGGCCGCGACACCTGTTCACGGCCGCAGCGGCCAGCGCCCTCACTCCACCGGCGTCAACTTCGCCATCGCCAGCAGCAGCCACTTCGCACCATGGCGGCCGAAGTTGACCTGTGCCCGTGCGTCTGCGCCGCTGCCTTCCAGCGTCATCACGACGCCTTCACCGAATTTGGTGTGGAAGACGCTCTGCCCCGTGCGCAAGGCCAGCCCGCCGGCCGCCACCGGCGGCTGCCGCGGCGTGAACGGCAGCGGCGGCGCTGGCTGCCCTTCTACACGCCCGGCACCGACGATGCCGCTCAAGCCGCTGCCGCGCGCCCAGGCCGCCTGGTACTCGCGTGCATACCCCGAGCCGAAGCCCTGCGCCTTGGGCGTGATCCACTTCAGCGTCTCTTCGGGCAGTTCTTCCAGGAAGCGGCTCTTCACGTTGTAGCGCGTCTGGCCGTGCAGCATCCGCGTCTGGCTGAAGCTCAGGTACAGGCGGCGGCGGGCGCGGGTGATGGCCACGTACATCAGCCGGCGCTCTTCTTCGACGCCATCGGCGTCGGACAGGCTTTGCTCGTGCGGGAACAGGCCTTCCTCGATGCCGGTGATGAACACAGCGTCGAACTCCAGGCCCTTGGCCGAATGCACCGTCATCAACTGGATCGCATCCTGCCCCGCCTGCGCCTGGTTGTCGCCCGCTTCGAGCGACGCATGCGTGAGGAAGGCGGCCAACGGCGACATGATCTCGCCGGTTTCGACGTCGGGCACCGCGCTGCTCGATTGCTCATCCACGGGCAGCGCCACCGCGTCCTTGCCGAAGCCCTCCTGCGTGACGAAGCTCTCGGCCGCGTTGACCAGTTCCTCCAGGTTCTCGATGCGGTCCTGGCCTTCCTTGTCGCTGCGGTAGAAGTCCAGCAGGCCGCTGGCATGCAGCACGTGGTCGATGATCTGGCGCAGCGTCAGCCCCTGCGTGGCGGCGCGCACGCCATCGATCAGCGCAACGAAGGCCTGAAGGTTGACCCCCGCCTTGCCAGCCACCGCGCCCACGCTCTGCGCCAGGCTGCGCCCGCTGGCGCGCGCCACGTCCTGCAACTGCTCGATGCTGCGCGCGCCGATGCCGCGCGCCGGAAAGTTGACGACGCGCAGAAAGCTGGTGTCGTCGTTCTGGTTCTCCAGCAAGCGCAGGTACGACAGCGCATGCTTGACCTCGGCGCGCTCGAAGAAGCGCAGGCCGCCATAGACGCGGTAGGGCACGCCGGCGTTGAAGAGCGCGCTTTCCAGCACGCGGCTCTGCGCGTTGCTGCGGTACAGCAGCGCGATCTCCTTGCGCGCCATGCCGGCGCGGTGCAACGCCTGCGCTTCTTCCAGAAACCACTGCGCCTCGGCGTAGTCGCTGGTGGCCTCATAGACGCGCACCTGCTCGCCGGCGCCGGCGTCGGTGCGCAGCGTCTTGCCCAGGCGCTGCGCGTTGTGCGCGATCAGCGCGTTGGCGGCGTCGAGAATGTTGCCGAAGGAGCGGTAGTTCTGCTCCAGCTTGATGACGCGCGGCACGCGGTACTCGCGCTCGAAGTCGGCCATGTTACCGACCCGCGCACCGCGGAAGGCATAGATGCTCTGGTCGTCGTCGCCCACCGCGATCACGCTCTGGTGCGTGCCCGGCGGCGCGAACATCTTCAGCCACGCGTACTGCAGCCGGTTGGTGTCCTGGAACTCATCGACCAGCACATGGCTGAAGCGCCGCTGGTAGTGTTCACGCAGCGGGTCGTTGTCACGCAACAGCTCGTAGGTGCGCAGCATCAGCTCGGCGAAATCGACCACGCCTTCGCGCTGGCACTGGTCTTCATAGGCCTGGTAGATCTCGACCAGCTTCCTGGTCTGCTCGTCGCGCACTTCCACGTCGCGCGGGCGCCGGCCTTCTTCCTTGCTGCCGGCAATGAACCAGGTGGTCTGCTTGGGCACGAAGCGCTCTTCATCGAGGTTCATCGCCTTGATCACGCGCTTGACGGCACTGAGCTGGTCGGCCGAGTCCAGGATCTGGAAGCCTTGTGCCAGGTTGGCCAGCTTCCAGTGCGCGCGCAGGAAGCGGTTGCACAGGCCGTGGAAGGTGCCGATCCACATGCCGCGGATGGCCACCGGCAGCATCGCCGACAGCCGCGTCAGCATTTCCTTGGCAGCCTTGTTGGTGAAGGTCACCGCCAGCACGCCGCCCGGCGACACCTGGCCTGTCTGCATCAGCCAAGCGATGCGGGTGGTCAGCACACGGGTCTTGCCCGAGCCGGCGCCGGCCAGGATCAGCGCCGGCACCGCCGGCAGGGTGACGGCAGCCAGTTGCTCTGGGTTCAGGTTGTGGAGCAGGCGCTCGTCTGCAAGGTGCATCGGGGCATTCTAGGAGCCTGTCGCAGACGCCGGCCTGGCACGCGCACCGCCTGCGTAGAATGGGCCACCGGGCCCGAATTCTGGCGCCCGGTTCCCGGTGGCAGCGCACCCTTTGCGGTGGCGTCCGCCGCGCCGGTGCTGCCAGGTCGAGCGCCTCCTTCAAGCGGAGCTGCGACCATGGAAATCTTCGACTACGACAACATCCTGCTGCTGCCGCGCCAGTGCCGCGTGGACAGCCGCAGCGAGTGCGACACCGCGGTGGACTTCGGCGGCCGCCGCTTCGTGCTGCCGGTGGTGCCGGCCAACATGAAGACCGTGATCGACGAGCCGATCAGCGAGATGCTGGCCGCCAGCGGCCACTTCTACGTGATGCACCGCTTCGACCTCGACACCGTGGCCTATGCGCGGGCGATGCGCAGCAAGGGCCTCTTCGTCTCGGTCAGCTCTGGCGTCAAGCCGCCCGACTTCGACGTGATCGACCGGCTGGCCGCCGACGGCGTGGGCGCCGACTACATCACCATCGACATCGCCCACGGCCACGCCGACAGCGTGCGCAGGACCATCGAGCACATCAAGACCCGGCTGCCGCAGACCTTCGTCATCGCAGGCAACGTGGCCACGCCGGAAGCGGTGATCGACCTGGAGAACTGGGGCGCCGACGCCACCAAGGTGGGCGTGGGGCCGGGCAAGGTGTGCATCACCAAGCTGAAGACCGGCTTCGGCACCGGCGGCTGGCAGCTCAGCGCGCTGAAGTGGTGTGCCCGGGTGGCCACCAAGCCCATCATTGCCGACGGCGGCATCCGCCACCACGGCGACATCGCCAAGAGCATGCGCTTCGGCGCTGCGATGGTGATGGTGGGCTCGCTGTTCGCCGGGCACGAAGAGTCGCCCGGCGCCACGGTCGAAGTCGATGGCAGGCGGTACAAGGAGTATTACGGCTCGGCGAGCGACTTCAACAAGGGCGAGTACAAGCACGTCGAAGGCAAGCGCATCCTGGAGCCCATCAAGGGCGCCCTGGCCGACACGCTGCGCGAGATGCGCGAAGACCTGCAAAGCTCCATCAGCTATGCCGGCGGCCGCACGCTGGCCGACCTGAAGAAGGTCAACTACGTGGTCCTGGGCGGCGAGAACGCCGGCGAGCATCTGTTCATGTGATGGCTGGTGCAGGCGCCGCCGCTTCAGAGCGGGTTGCGGGCCAGAAAGCGCGCCTGGTGCGCGGGCCAGGCCGCCAGGCTGTCGGCCAGTTGCCGGGTGGCCGCACGCACGCCGTTGCCCAGTGCCGCGGCTTCCTCGGCGCCAGGGGCGCTGCGCCACAGCGCGCGGCGCAGTTCCAGCGCGTCCGGTGGCGGCATCTTCCCGTCGTCCAGCGCCGCCCGCGCCTCGTGCCAGTCGCAGGCGGAAACCTGCCCCAGCGCCTGCTGTGCCTGAAGCCGCGCCGCCCAGACCAGGGTCTGAAGCTCGACGTTGGGCAGCTCGCCACGCCAGGGCTCCAGCGCCTCCAGCGCGGCCTCCGGCCGGCCTTCGGCCAGGGACAGCTCGGCCAGACGCACCGCGAAGGAGCAGCGGTCCTGCGGCTGCTCCAGCGCCGCCGGGTCGCCGACGCCGGCCAGCGCGGCGCGCGCTGCGGCGGTGTTGCCGGCCCGCAGCTCCAGGAAGGCCATGCAGAACGACAGCTTCACGCCCAGGTAAGCCAGTTGGCCGGCGCCCGACGCCGCCACCTCTCGCAGCAGCGCCCGCCCACGCTCGAAGTCGCCGAGATAGACCAGCAGGTCCAGCACCGTCAGCACCGCGTACTGGCGGGCCACCGGCTCGGCGTTGGCGGCTGACTCGGCCAGGAACTGCTCTGACAGCGCGAGGCAGCGGCCCAGGTCGCCGAGCAGCCCGTGGGCGTGGCACTGGGCCTGCAGCAGGATCTGGCGGATGCGCGGCCGGGCGAACGTGGGCGACAGGTTCCAGCCTTCGGCGGCCAGCGCCAGCATGCGCTCTGCGTCACCGCGGTCGGCCTCGACCTTGATGAGGTTGAGGATGGCGTCGCGCTCGAGTTCGACCAGGTGCATCTCGGACGCCATCGCGCGCACGCGCTCGAGTTCGACCTTGCCGCCTTCGGCATCACCGGCCACCAGCAACAGCACGCCGATGCGGTAGTGCGAGCGGGCGATGCTGCGGCGGTCGCCATGCGCCAGCCACAAGGTCTGCGCCTGCCGCGTCAGCGCCAGCGCAGCGCTGACGTGGCCGCGCTGGTACTCGATGATCTGCAGCATCTCCAGCAGCGCCGCGCGTTCCAGCGGGTCGTCGGGCCAGAGGGCCAGCGCGGCCTGCGCCGACGCCTGTGCCTCGTCGAGCCGGCCCATGTGCTGCAGCGCGTGGCAGTGCACGCGCAGTGCGCGGGCGCGGGCCGCGTGGCCCAGGCTGCCATCGGGCCTGGCCAACAGCGACTCGATGCGCGGCAGCGCGGCGACGGCGCGGTTGAGCGTCGATTCGATGTCGGCGCAGGCGATCTGCGCATCGCTGCGTTCGCCGTCGGTCAGCACGCCGTCTGCCAGCAGCGCGTCCACCTGCGTCAGTTGCGCCAGCGCGGCACTGCCGTTGCCGGTGTCCATCAGCGCGCGCGCGCAGCGCAGGTGCAGCAGCACCGCCTGCCCCGGCGTCGGCTGCAGCGCCAGCGCCGCCTGCCAGTGTTGCAAAGCCTGCGCGCCGACGAAGAGGGCCTGCGCTTCGTCGCCAGCCGCCAGCCGGAAGACGACCGCACGCGCCGGCTCGCCGCCGGCCTCGAAGTGCAGCGCCACCAGCCCGGGCGCGGCGCGCGTGGCCTCGGCCGCCAGCGCCAGACGGCGGTGCACGAGGCGTCGGCGCTCCGGCGACAGCGCCGCCTCCAGCGCCTGCTGCGCCAGGTCGTGGCCAAAGGCGTAGCCGCCGCGCTCGTGCTCGCGCAGCAGCGATGCAGCCAGCGCCAGTTCGATGGCGGCCAGCGCCTCCATCTCGGACAACGCACAGGCGGCCGCCAGCAGCGCCGGCGCAAACGGCTCGGCGGCCAGGCTGGCGGCCTCCAGCAGGCGCCGCGGTGCGTCTGGCAGGCGCTGCACGCGGGCCAGCACGGCGTCGCGCACGGTGGCTGGCAGCGGCAGCTCGCGATAGTCTTCGGTGGCATCGTCGAAAGGCGTGGCCCAGCGGCCGTGCACATTGCTGCGCAGCGCGCCGGTTTCGGCCAGGTGGCGCAGCGTCTCGGCAATGAAGAACGGGTTGCCGCCGGTGGCGCGGCGCAGGCGGTCGGCAAAGCGCGTCGGCGAGCCCACGCGCGAGAGCTGGCGAACCAGGTCGGCCACGGCGTCGTCGTGCAGCGGCGCCAGCACCAGTTGCAGCGCCGCCTGCTCGGCCAGCGCCGGCCGCGGCTGCAAGGGCCGCGACAGCAGCAGCAGCCGCGCCGAGCTGTCGGCCAGGCGCGGCACGATGAAGGCCAGCAGCGCCTGGCTCGGAGCATCCGCCTGGTGCCAGTCGTCGATGACCACGGCATCGAAGCTGTCGTCGCCCAGCCGCTGCCAGGCCTGCACGCAGGCCTCGAAAAAGCGCGTTTGTTCCTCGCTGGACGCCATGGCCCGCGGCTGCGCACCCAGCTCGGGCAGCACCCGGGCCAGCTCTGCGGCCACCCAGGGAGGCAGGTCGGCCGCCGCCAGCGCGTCGGCCGCCAGCACGCGCAATGCCCGCGTGAAGGCGGCATAGGGCACGCCCAGGTCGCCAGGGCGGCAGCGGGCCAGCGCGTAGGCGCCGTGCGCCGCGCAGAAGTCGGTGGCCAGGCGCGTCTTGCCGACACCGCCCTCGCCTTCGATCCACAGCAGACGGCCAGCAGTCCACGCGGCTTCGAGTGCGCGCACCTCGGCCTCGCGGCCGACGAAGGGCAGTTGGCCGGGCAGTTGCAGCCGGGGGGCCGTGGCCGGCGCGGCGGCGCGCACGGCGGCGACGAGAGCATCGGTCTCGGCCATCGGCGCCAGGCCGAGCTCGTCGGCCAGCAGCGTGCGACAGCGCTCGTACTGCGCCAGCGCAGCTTCGCGGCGGCCTGACGCGAGATGCAGGCGGATCAGCGCCCTGTGGTGGCGCTCCTGCAGCGGGTCGTCGGCCAGCAGCGTGTGCCAGTGCGCGGCGGCCTGCTCGGGCGTGGCGGCGTCGGCAGCGGCCTGCGCGGCGGCCTCCAGCGCCTGCCGCCAGAGGCTGCGCAGACGCTCTCGCTCGGGCGCCAGCCAGTCGTCGAACGGGGCCGCGTCGTCGAGCTGCAGGCCGTCGGCCAGCGCACCGCGCCACAGCGGCAAAGCGGCGTCGAAGCGGCCGGCGGCGCAGGCGGCCTCGAACTGGCGCAGGTCGGTCTGCAGCGTGGGGGCCAGCGCCAGGAAGTCGCCATCGGCCTGCACCACGCCGGTGGCGCCCACTTCGGCCAGGCGGGCGAGTTCGCGGCGCAGGTTGCGGCGGGCGCTGGACTCGTCGAGCTGCGGCCACAGCAGCGCCACCACGCGACTGCGCGGTGCCGCACCGCCCACCGCCAGCAGCGCCAGCAGCGCCCAGCTCTTGCGCACGGTGATGGCCAGCGGCCGGCCGCCCACCTGGAGCACCGGCCGCCCCAGCAGGAGCAGCGAATCCATCCCCACATCATGCTTCAGCGCAGGCCGTCGGGCGGAATCACGCGCTCGGGCAGCGGCGGCCGGGTCAGGAAACGCGCCAGCTCGAACGGGCTGTCGAACTCGTGGACGGCCGCATCGGGCCCCACCAGGCGGGCATGCCAGCCTTTGCCCGGCGCGCCCCACAGGCTGAGCAGCAGCACCCGTGTCGGGGTGGCTGCGCTGCCCGGGCAGGCCGGGCTGTCGGGCGGAGGGTCAGCCACGGTTGCGGGCAGCCGTCGGCGCGGGCGCTGGTGTGGGCGGGCGGGGCGGGCGAGGCCGACTGGTGGCGATCAGCCCCGGCGCCGGGCCAGCAGCAATGCGGCGCCGCAGAGCATCAGCGCGCCTGCCGCCGGCTCGGGCACCGCGCTGACGGACACGTTGTCGAGCGCCGCGCCCCAGCCGTCGGCGTTGGCCGGGTTCAAGCTGCGGAACTCGAGCGTCGTGCTCGCCGCGGTGGCGGTGAACAGCCAGGTCTTGCCGACCCAGCCCATGCTGGTGATCGTGTGGCCGCTGATGTCGAACTGGAAGTCAGCCGACTGCCCTGCCGCGCTGACCCGCATCGGCTTGATGGCCGGGCCATTGTTCGGGTTGCCCGCAAGGTCGAAGTGCACGCTGTAGGCCAGGCCCGGCGTGGTGGCAAAGGTTTGTGCGACGCCGCCGCTGGTGTAGGGAAAGCTGCTGCCGTCGAGGTCGATGGACCGGGTGCCGTCGGCGGCCTGCCAGTAGCCGGCGATGTAGTCGATGGTCGAGCCGGTGACTGTCCAGCCCGGGATCACCGTCGAGCCGCCATTCAGGTTGACGAAGGTGCCCGCCGGCGCCGCCGGGCCTTGCTCGAAGCTGCCGTTGACGAGTGTGGCGGCGGCTGCCGTCAGCGGCAGCGCCAGCGCCAGCGCCGTCGCCAGGCAGAGCGCCACGAGGCGTTTGCGGGCGAGACGGCCGGTGCCGCCCGGGTGGGGTTCGAAGCTCATGGCATCTCCTGTGCAGGCGCACCGTGCGCCCTGGACAAGACTGTCCGCGCGTGCCGTTGCGGCGCCGTTGCGGCGCCTTCTGCAATCGCCCGCGTCAGCGGCCGAGAAGGTCGGTGCGCTCGTCCAGCAAGCCACGCGGCAGGCGCTGCCTGGCCGCGCTGAGGCCGCGCTGCGGCGCCGGCTCGGGGGGATTGCAGGCGCCGGTGTCGGCATAGCTGCGTGCAGCGGCCAGCAGCGGCTCGGCCGGTGCGCCGAGCGGCTGCAAGACGTCTTCGGCCACCGCACAGGTGGGCGCAAAGCCGTCGAAGTAACGGCCCTCGTTGCGCGCGTTGACCGACTCGAAGTTGACCGCGCTGACCGTGGTGCCGCAGCTCGACGTGGGCAAAAAGCCCACCGGCTTGCCGCAGGTGGTGTCGCCGATGGCGACGACGTCGATGCCGACGCCGCGCAGCCCGTTGACGACCTGCTCGCTGGCCGAGCAGGTGCGCTGCCCGGTGAGCACGAACACGCGCGAGACACCTGCGGCTGCGGCCGGGTTGCTGAACAGGAAGCTCTGGTTGCGCGCGGCGGCCTGCTTGTCGTTGTAGAGCAGCGATGCATAGGTCTTGCCGCTGCCCAGCCCGCCGGCCACGTAAGACGCCACCTGGGCGCCGGTGGACACCAGGCCGCCGCCGTTGTAGCGCAGGTCCAGCACGACGTCGGTGATGCCGGCGGTCTTGAAGCTGGCGAAGGCGGCGTCCAGCGGCGCCTGCACCTGGCTGATCATGTCCTTGATCAGCACATAGCCCATCTTGCGGCCCAGCGGCGAGCTGACCACTGCAGTGGTGGACACCGGCGTCAGCGTGTAGATGCTGGCCACCACGCTGACGCTGCGGTCACCGCCCGCGTTGCGCAGCACCAGCGTCAGTGTGTCGCCGGCGTTGGCCGGCGTGAGCACCGAGAAGTCGTCTGCGGCGATGATGTCGGCCGCGCTGCGGCCGTTGATCGACACCACCTGGTCGCCACGCACCACGCCCTTGGCGGCGGCATTCGACAGCGCCTCGACATAGCGCACGCGCAGCGGCCGGTCGGGCTGGCCGGCGACTTCGAGCCCCGCCACCGACAGGCCGTAGCCCAGCGTCTGGCCGTCGCCGAAGAAGCGGTTGAAGCTCTCGGTGGACTGGGTGTAGCTCCAGCGGTCTGCCGGGAAGGCAGCGTCGGTGCCGGTGTAGAGCAGCGCGTCGAAATAGGCATCCACGCTGGCATAGACGGCGGGGTCGGGCACGGGCGACAGGCGGTACCAGAAGTAGTTGCTGTTCATGTAGTCGCGCAGCGCCAGTTTCTGATCGGCCGTGGCGCAACTGGCCGGCTCCAGCGTGCTGCTATCGGTGCTGCTGCCGCCGCCGCCGCAGGCGGCCAGCAGCAGGGGCAGCAGCAGCAGCAGGGCATCAGCGACGCGGGTCGGGGCAAGGCGGGCGGCAGACGGCATCAGGGGTTCTCGCGCGGGGTGGCAACCTACAATTGAACACGCCCGGCGCTGCTGTCGTTGACAGGGCCGATCCGCAAGGCGTATCGCTTTGCATCCGCTGCGTCCACCCCATCTGCCTTCGCCATGACCGAGCTTGCCAAGTCCTTCGAACCCGCAGCCATCGAAGCCCGCTGGGCGCCGGCATGGGAGGCCGGTGGCGCCCATGCACCCACGCTGGACCCGGCGCGGCCGTCGTTCAGCATCCAGTTGCCGCCGCCCAACGTGACCGGCACGCTGCACATGGGCCACGCGTTCAACCAGACCATCATGGACGCGCTGACCCGCTACCACCGGATGCGCGGCTTCAACACGCTGTGGGTGCCGGGGACCGACCACGCCGGCATTGCGACGCAAATCGTCGTCGAGCGCCAGTTGCAGGACGCCGGCCTGTCGCGCCACGCGCTGGGCCGCAAGAATTTCGTCGCCCAGGTGTGGGACTGGAAGGCCAGCTCCGGCGCCACCATCACGCGCCAGATGCGCCGCATGGGCGACAGCGTCAGTTGGGCGCACGAGTACTTCACGATGGACGACAAGCTGTCTGCCGTGGTGACCGAAACCTTCGTGCGGCTGTACGACGAGGGCCTGATCTACCGCGGCAAGCGGCTGGTGAGCTGGGACCCGGTGCTGAAGTCGGCGGTGTCGGACCTGGAGGTCGTCAGCGAAGAAGAAGACGGCTTCCTTTGGCACATCCGCTACCCGCTGCAAGACGGCTCCGGCGCGCTGGTGGTGGCCACCACGCGGCCGGAAACCATGCTGGGCGACACCGCGTTGATGGTGCACCCCGACGACGAGCGCTATGCCGCGCAGGTCGGCAAGACGGTGCTGCTGCCGCTGGTGGGCCGCGCGATTCCCGTGATCGCCGACAGCCACGTGGACCGCGCTTTCGGCACCGGCGTGGTGAAGGTGACGCCGGCACACGACAGCAACGACTATGCGGTGGGCCAGCGCCACGCGCTGCCGATCATCGGCGTGCTGGCGCTGGACGCCACGCTGAACGACAACGCGCCGCCGCACTACCGCGGGCTGGACCGCTTCGTGGCGCGCAAGAAGATCGTCGCCGACCTCGATGCCCAAGGCCTGCTGGTCGAGACCAAAAAGCACAAGCTGATGGTGCCGCGCTGCGAGCGCACCGGCCAGATCGTCGAGCCCATGCTGACGGACCAGTGGTTCGTCGCCGTCAACAAGCCCGGAGCCGACGGCAGCAGCATTGCCGCCAAGGCGATTGCGGCGGTGGACAGCGGGCAGGTGCGCTTCGTGCCCGAGCAGTGGGTCAACACCTACAACCACTGGATGCACAACATCCAGGATTGGTGCATCAGCCGCCAGCTCTGGTGGGGCCACCAGATTCCGGCCTGGTACGGCACGAACGGAGAACTCTTTGTCGGCCGCAACGAGGACGAAGCGCGGCAGCGCGCAGCGGCGGCCGGCTACGCCGGGGCGCTGGTGCGCGACGACGACGTGCTGGACACCTGGTACTCGTCGGCGCTGGTGCCGTTCTCCACGCTGGGCTGGCCCGAAAAGACGCTGGAGCAAGACCTCTTTCTGCCGTCGTCTGTGCTGGTGACCGGCTTCGACATCATCTTCTTCTGGGTCGCCAGGATGATCATGATGACGACGCACTTCACCGGCAAGGTGCCCTTCCGCGACGTCTATATCCACGGCCTGGTGCGCGACGCGCAAGGCAAGAAGATGAGCAAAAGCGAAGGCAACGTGCTCGACCCGGTGGACCTCATCGACGGCATCGGCCTGCCGGCGCTGCTGGACAAGCGCAGCACCGGGCTGCGCCGACCGGAGACCGCGCCGCGCGTGCGCAAGGAGACCGAGAAGGAGTTCCCGAACGGCATTCCCGGCTTCGGCGCAGACGCGCTGCGCTTCACGATGGCCAGCTACGCCAGCCTGGGCCGCAACATCAACTTCGACAGCAAGCGCTGCGAGGGCTATCGCAACTTCTGCAACAAGCTCTGGAACGCCAGCCGCTTCGTGCTGATGCATTGCGAGGGGCAGGATTGCGGCTTGAAGGAGCACAGCAAGGCCGAATGCGCGCCCGGTGCGCCGTTCCACGGCTACATGGCGTTCTCGCAGGCCGACCGCTGGATCACCGGCGAGCTGCAACGCGTGGAGCACGCGGTGGCGCAGGGCTTCGCCGACTACCGGCTCGACAACGTGGCCAATGCGATCTACGCCTTCGTCTGGGACGAGTACTGCGACTGGTACCTGGAGATCGCCAAGGTGCAGCTTGCCGAAGCGGCCAGCACCGGCAGCGAAGGCGCGCAACGCGCGACGCGGCGCACGCTGATCCGCACGCTGGAAACGGTGCTGCGGCTGCTGCACCCGCTGGCACCCTTCATCACCGCCGAGCTGTGGGACACGGTGGCAGCGGTGGCCGGGCGCAAGGCGGCCGACAGCATCGTCACCGCGCCCTACCCGCAGGCGCAGTTGGAGAAGGTCGATCCGGCGGCCGACGCGTGGATGGCGCAGCTCAAGCTGCTGCTCGGCGTCTGCCGCAACCTGCGCAGCGAGATGGGCCTGCCGCCAGGCGAGCGCGTGCCGCTGCTCACGCTGGGCGACACCGGCTTCGTGCAGGCTGCCACGCCGCTGCTGAAGGCGCTGGCGCGCCTGTCCGAGGTGCGCGTGCTGGCCGACGAAGCCGGCTTCGCCGCCGCCACGCAGGCGGCGCCGGTGGCCAACGCAGGCGCGCTGCGGCTGGCGCTGCACGTCGAGATCGACCTGGCTGCCGAGCAGGCCAGGCTCGGCAAGGAGATCACGCGGCTGGAAGGCGAGATCACCAAGGCCGGTGCCAAGCTCGGCAACCAGAGCTTCGTCGCGCGTGCGCCGGCAGCCGTGGTGGCGCAGGAGCAGGCGCGGCTGGACGGCTTCACGCAGGCGCTGCGCCGTCTTCGAGATCAGCGAGATCGCCTGGCACCGTCGGCGTAGCCGCGTCGCCTGCTGCGCTTGCGTCACCTGCCTCACGCTCGCGCAGCAGCACATCGACCCGGCGCACCACAGCCCAGGCGCTGCGCGTGCGCGACTCCAGCGTGGTGCTGGCCACGCGCGGCGTCACCTGCAGGGTGTCGAGGTGGCGCAGCGGCCGGCCGGCGTCCAGCATGCCGGGCTCCATGCTGTCGAACCACGCGGCGGCCAGCCGGCCGCTGACCAAGGCTTCGGCCAGCGCGGCTTCGTCGAAGATGCTGGAGTGCGCCAGGCTCACCAGCACCTGGTTGGGCTTGCCCGCGCTCAGCAAGCGCTCTCCGAGCAGGCCGCGGTAGCGCGAGAAATAGGTCAGCAGCACGCAGACGCCGTCGCAGGTGTCCATCAGCTCGCGCAGGCCCATCGGCTCCACGCACCAGCGTGCCCAGAGCCCGTCGCTGGCGTGCACCGCGGGGTCGTAGCCCACGGCAGTGGCGCCGAAGGCAGCCAGCAGCTTGGCCAGTGGCCTGGCCGCCGGCGCCATGCCGATGATGCCCACCCGCGTGCCACTCAACTCGCGCCCGACGAGCAGCCCTTCGCTGCTGACCACAGGCACCCGGCGCAGCATCTGCAGCAGGCCGCCCACCACGAACTCGGCCTCGGCGGTGGCGCTGGCGGTGGCCGGCCGCACCACCTCGATGCCGGCGCGCGAGCAGGCTTCGAGGTCGATGTTCTCGGCACCGGCGGAGAGCCGGCCGACGGCACGCAGCATCGGCGCCGAGTGGATCGCCTGCACATCGAGCGCGACAGAAGGCGGAATGATCAGCGCGCGCACGCGGAACAGGCTGCGACGGAACTCGTAGGGGTCGTGCGCAAGCTGCGGCGCGTAGCTGACGGCATGTCGCCGGGCCAGCCACTCCAGTGCCTGCGGGTCAAACGGTTCGACGATCAAAACATCCATGCGGCTTCAGCGCGTGGATGGCGCGCGGCAAACGGGCGGCAGGCGGGCGGCAGCGGCAGGCCAGCGGTCAAAAGAGCATGCAACAATGGTGCTGGCCCAACCCATTGTATGTAAGTAAATGTTGGTCAAAAAGGCAATTTTCCCTGTCGCTGGCCTGGGCACGCGCTTTCTTCCCGCCACCAAGGCGCAGCCGAAGGAAATGCTGCCGGTGGTGGACAAGCCGCTCATCCAGTATGCGGTCGAAGAGGCTTATGCGGCCGGTGTGCGCGAGATGATCTTCGTCACCGGGCGCCACAAAAGGCCGATCGAAGACCATTTCGACATGACCTTCGAGCTGGAGGTGGCGCTGGAGCAGGCCAACAAGCAGGACCTGCTGGAGGTGGTGCGCAGCGTCAAGCCCGACGACATGGAGTGCATCTACGTGCGCCAGCCGCAGGCGCTGGGCCTGGGCCATGCGGTGCTGTGCGCACGCCGGCTGATCGGCAACGAGGCTTTCGCGGTGCTGCTGGCCGATGACCTGATGGTCGGCGAGCCGCCGGTTCTGAAGCAGATGGTCGATCAGTTCGCCGAGTGGCGGGCGTCGATCCTGGCGGTGCAGGAAGTGCCGGCCGAGCAGACGCGGCGCTACGGCATCGTAGCCGGTACCGCCGTGAACGAGCGGGTGATGGACGTCAACCGCATCGTCGAGAAGCCTGCACCCGAAGATGCGCCGTCAAGGCTGGGCGTGGCGGGCCGCTACATCCTGACGCCCGGCGTCTTTCACGAGATCGAGAGCCAGCCGCGCGGCGTGGGCGGCGAGATCCAGTTGACCGACGGCATCGCGTCGCTGCTGCGGCGCGAGAAGGTGTTTGCCTACCGCTACGAAGGCAAGCGCTACGACTGCGGCAGCAAGGAAGGCTTTCTCGAAGCCAACGTCGAACTGGCATTGGCCCATGCAGCGCTGGGGCCTGGCTTCCGTGCCTTCTTGAAGGCCTTGTCGCTCTAGCGCTAACGCCGCTTCAGCAGGTGCACGAACTCGCCGTTGGCGCTGGTCTGGCCGACCAGTTCGTTGCCGGTCTGGCGTGAGAAAGCCTGGAAGTCGCGCGTCGAGCCGGGGTCGGTGCTCACCACCCTGAGCACATCGCCGCTGGCCATGTCGGCCAGCGCTTTCTTGGCTTTCAGAATGGGCAGCGGGCAGTTCAGGCCGCGCGTGTCGAGTTCTTTGTAGTCGTCCATGGCGGCAGATTCTAGGTGCGCTGCAATTCGATGAACTGCGGCTGGTGGCCGCGCGCGCGCAGCCAGTCGGCCAGCGCAAAGCCGGTGCCGGCGCGCCAGCAGCGCACCGTCTCTGGCGTGTACAGCCGGTACTCGGCCAGTTCCGGCGACAGGCTGATCCGGCCTCGCGCCACCGCGTGGTAGGCCACGATGAGCTGGTTCATGCGCTGGAAGTCATAGACGCCGATCAGCGCCAGCGAGTCCACCGCCAGCGAAGTCTCTTCCAGTACCTCGCGCGCAATGCCTTCTTCAGGCGTCTCGCCGGCTTCCATGAAGCCCGTGATCAGGCCGAACATCTTGCCCGGCCAGGCGGCATTGCGCGCCAGCAGCAACTGGCCGTCGCGGTCTGCGCATTCGATCACTGCGGCAAGCACCGGCGTCGGGTTGTTCCAGTGCGTCCAGCCGCACGCGGGGCAGCGCAGCCGCTGCTTCGGGCCGCCGTCTTCGTCGGCCGTCACCAGCGCCAGCGCGGTTGCGCAGTGCTGGCAGAACCGCGCTTCGTACCTCATGCCGGAAACACACCGGTGGACAAATAGCGGTCACCCCGGTCGCAGACGATGAAGACAATGGTGGCGTTTTCCGCCGTCTTTGCCAGTTGCAGCGCCACCCAGCAGGCACCCGCGGCCGAGATGCCCGCGAACAGGCCTTCCTCGCGCGCCATCCGGCGCACCATGTCTTCTGCATCGGCCTGGCTGACCAGCACCAGTTCATCCACATGCGTCGGGTCGTAGATCTTGGGCATGTAGGCCGCCGGCCATTTGCGGATGCCGGGAATGCGCGAGCCCTCGGCCGGCTGCGCGCCGACGATGCGCACCGCCGGGTTGCGCGCCTTCAGACAGCGCGAGACGCCGGTGATGGTGCCGGTGGTGCCCATCGCGCTGACGAAGTGCGTCACGCGGCCGGCGGTGTCATCCCAGATCTCGGGGCCTGTGGTCTCGAAGTGCACGCGCGGGTTGTCGGCGTTCGCGAATTGGTCGAGCACGCGGCCCTTGCCGTCGCGCTGGAGTTGCTCGGCCAGGTCGCGGGCGTATTCCATGCCGCCGGAGCGCGGCGTCAGGATCAGTTCGGCGCCGAAGGCCTTCATCGTCTGCGCGCGTTCGACCGACAGGTCTTCCGGCATGATCAGCAGCATGCGGTAGCCGCGGATGGCAGCAGCCATCGCCAGCGCAATGCCGGTGTTGCCCGACGTGGCCTCGATCAGCGTGTCGCCTGGGCGGATGTCGCCGCGTTCCTCGGCGCGCCGGATCATGCTGATCGCCGGCCGGTCTTTCACCGACCCCGCCGGGTTGTTGCCCTCCAGCTTGCCCAGGATCACGTTGCCGCGCGCCGCGTTGTCTGCACCCGGCAGGCGTTGCAACTGCACCAGCGGCGTGTGGCCGATGGCGTCTTCCAGGGTCTTGTAGGCGGGCGGGTGCGGTGCGGCCGTTTGGGCCATGGGTTGGGGCTCCTCGACAGCCGCGCATTGTGGCAGCGGCGAGCGCGGTGCGCTGGGAGGCCCATGCCATAATCATTGCACTCTGTGCGGCGCGCTCGGCAGCCCGCGCAGCCCCCAAGCCCGCGTGACGAAATCGGTAGACGTAGCGGATTCAAAATCCGCCGCCGCAAGGCGTGCCAGTTCGAGTCTGGCCGCGGGCACCAGCGGGAACCCTCTCCCGCCGCGACGCCCTAGCCCATGCCGCCCATCCCGCCAGTCACCAAGACCTTGATGCTGATCTGCACGGCGGTGTTCTGCCTGCAGTTCTTCGTGCCGCTGAATCTGTGGTTCGCGCTGTGGCCGCTGGGCAGCGAGCTGTTCTGGCCCTGGCAGGTGGTGACCTACGCCTTTCTGCACGGCGGCATGTTCCACCTGTTCTTCAACATGCTGGGCCTGTGGATGTTCGGCTCCGAGCTGGAGCGGCTGTGGGGCAACAAGCGCTATCTGCAGTTCCTGCTGGCGGGCATCCTGGCGGCGGCGCTGGCGCAATTGCTCATCACCTGGCTGACGGGTTCCGGCTCGCCGACGGTGGGCATTTCGGGCGGGCTGTTCGCGCTGTTGCTGGCCTTCGGCATGCTGTTCCCGAACCGCGTGATCATGCCGCTGTTCCCGCCCATCCCGATGAAGGCGCGCACCTTCGTCATCGTGTTCGGCGCGCTGGAACTGCTGCTGGGCCTGTACAACCGCGGCGGCGTGGCGCACTTCGCGCACCTGGGCGGCATGGTGGGCGGCTTTCTGATGATCCGCTACTGGCGGCGCCAGCCGCCCTTCGGCTCACGCAAGCGCTGAGAGGTTGAGAGGCCGCAATGGCCCTGCGCCGGGCAAGGTCGGCGTCTGGGGCCATGCTCGCGTTGCTTCGACGCCGGGAGGTCCACATGCACACTTTGGGCAAGCTGCTGCTGACGTGCGCCGCCTGCATCGGCGCTGCCGGGCGGTGCGCCGCCGAAAGCAGCATCGAGGCGCAGTCCCGCGCCCTCACGCGGGCCAGCGACGCCGTGCTGGGGCTGCGCACCCAGGCCATCACGGACGCGCGCTCTGCCACCACGCTGGGCACCGAGCGCCAGGGCTCCGGCGTCATCATCGGCGGCGACGGCATGGTGCTGACCATCGGCTACCTGGTGCTGGAAGCCGACGAAGTGGATCTCGTCACCGACGACGCGCGCCACATCCCAGCGCGCGTGGTGGGCTACGACGTGGCCACCGGCTTCGGCCTGGTGCAGGCGCTGGCGCCGCTGGGCCGCGCGCCGGTGCCGCTGGGCAACGCGGCCGCGCTGCCGAACGATGAGCCGCTGGTGGTGGTGAGCGGCGGCGACGACGCGCAGGTCGGCACCGCGCGGCTGCTGTCCAGGCGCGCTTTTGCCGGCTATTGGGAATACCACATCGAAGGCGCGCTCTTCACGTCGCCGCCGCGCAGCGACCACAGCGGCGCCGGCCTGTTCAACCTGCGTGGCGAACTGGTCGGCATCGGCTCGCTGGTGGTGAACGACGCGCTGGGCACGGCCGCCGGCCATGCGCCGGGCAACATGTTCGTGCCCATCGATCTGCTCAAGCCGATCCTGCGTGACCTGCGCGAGCGCGGCAGCTCGCGCGCCAGCGAGCGCGCCTGGCTCGGGCTCAACTGCGTGGATGCCAACGGCGAGTTGCGCGTGGTGCGCGTCAGCGACGACAGCCCGGCCGACGTGGCCGGCCTGCAGCCGGGCGACCGCATCCTGCGCATCGACGGCGTGGCGGTGGCGCAGCTCGACCAGCTCTGGAAGCGGCTGTGGAGCGGCGGCCGCGCCGAGCGCGAGGTGACGCTGGACATCGAGCGCGACGGCGAGGCGCAGACCTTGAAGCTTCAGTCGGTGGACCGCGCCAAGACCTTGCGCCACGCCCAAGGCATCTAGTGCAGTGTTCCACGCTGTGCAGCACATAAAACCGTGTCTTTGCCGCCCTGGCGTCGTTGCAAATCCTCGCGATGCCTACGGGCATCGCTGTGGTTTGCGCCTAGCCAGGACGCCAAATCCACCGGTTTTCTTAAGTGCCGCACAGCGTGGAACACTGCACTAGGCCGCCGCGCCGGCCAGCAGCCCTTCACGCACGGTGGGGTAACGCAGCGCCAGCCGCAGCTCGCGCTTGAGCCTGTCGTTGCGCAGCCGGCGTGACTCGCTCATGAAGCTGTACTGCACCGGCGACAACACGCACGCGGCTTCGGCGCGTGCGATGCGGGGCGGGCGCGGCAGGCCGCAGAGGTCGGCCGCCAGGTCGAAGTAGTCGCCCATCTTCAGCGTGGTGTCGTCGCTGGCATGCACCACGCGCTGGGGCCGTCCGCGCAGCAGCGCCGCGATGCAGGCGCGCGCCAGGTCGTCGGCGTGGATGTGGTTGGTGTACACGTCGTCGGCCGCGTCCAGCACCGGCGTGCCGCGCAGCAAACGCTCGCGCGGGTGGCCGCCGGGGCGGCCGGCAGCATAGATGCCGGGAATGCGCAGGATGCTCACGCGCACGCCGCTGCGGCTGCCGAACCAGCGGAGCTGCGCTTCGGCGTCCACGCGGCGCTGCGCGCGTGTGCTGGCGGGGGCCACCTGCCGCGTCTCGTCGAAGAGCGCGCCGCCCGCATCGCCATAGACGCCGCTCGTGCTGGCATACACCACTGTCTGGACGCGGCCGCCGCGCGCCAGCGCGCCGAGCAGCGCGCGGGTGCGCGGGTCGCGTTCGCCTTCGGCTGGCGGGGGCGCCAGGTGCAGTACGGCGTCGGCCAGTTGCCCCAGCCTGCCGAGGGTGGACGGCACGTCCAGATTGCCCAGCAAGGGCACAGCGCCCAGCGCGCGCAGCGCGGGGAGCCGTTCTGCCGAGGACGTCAGCGCCAGCACGCGCCAGCGCCCTTGCAGCAGGCGCAGCACGCGGCAGCCGACATCGCCGCAGCCGATGATCAACAAGGTGGGTCGGGGCACAATGCCGGGCAGTTTAAGTGCGGCCTCCTGCCACGCCCATGAGCTTTCAGATCAGCATCCAGCCCGCGGGCCGCCAGTTCAGCGTGGCGCGCGACGAGCCCATCCTGGCGGCCGCCATCCGCCAGGGCGTGGGCCTGCCGTATGGCTGCCGCGACGGCGCCTGCGGCTCTTGCAAGAGCCGGCTGCTGCAGGGGCGCGTGATCCACGGCGCACACCAGTTGAAGGCCTTGTCGGTGGCCGAAGAAGAGGCCGGCTTCATCCTCACCTGCTGCGCCGCAGCGCAGAGCGACTGCGTGGTGCAAGCGCGCAGCGTGCCGGGCGCTGGCGACCATGCGGTGCTGAAGATGCCCACCCGCGTGATGGCCATCGAACGCGCCGCGCCCGACGTGGCAGTGCTCAAGCTTCAGTTGCCGGCCAACCAGAACCTGCAATACCGCGCCGGGCAGTACATCGAGTTCATCCTGCAAGGTGGCGAACGCCGCAGCTACAGCATGGCGAATGCGCCGGGCGAACTGGGCAGCCCGCCGGCGCTGGAGCTGCACATCCGCCACATGCCGGGCGGCCTGTTCACCGACCATGTCTTCGGCGCGATGAAGCTGAAGGACATCCTGCGCATCGAAGGCCCGTTCGGCAGCTTCTTCCTGCGCGAGGATTCGGCCAAGCCGATGGTGCTGCTGGCCAGCGGCACCGGATTTGCGCCCATCAAGGCCATCGTGCAGCAGATGCAGATCAAAGGCAGCCGGCGTGACGCAGTGCTGTACTGGGGCTGCCGCCGCAAGGCCGATCTCTACCAGCACGCCTGGTGCCTGGAAGCCGCTGCCGCGATGCCCAACCTGCGCTACGTGCCGGTGCTGTCCGAGCCCGCTGCCGACGACGCGTGGACGGGCCGCACCGGCTTCGTCCACCACGCCGTCATCGAGGACCTTCAAGACCTGCGCGGCCACCAGGTCTATGCCTGCGGCGCGCCTGTGATGGTGGACGCGGCGCAGCGCGATTTCCAGGTGCTGTGCGGCCTGCCGGACGGCGAGTTCTTCGCGGATGCCTTCACTTCGGAGGCCGACAAACACGGTGCGCGCGGCGGAGCGCAGTAGCGCGCCGACCTTTCAGCACCCGCAAGCTGAGGCCGCCAAACAGAAGCAACCACGCTGACGCCGGCTCGGGAACAGGCGCTGTCGCGTTGATCACATCGAGCAACACGTCGCCGTTGGCGCGGTCGTAGATCACGTCGAATGCCCCGGCGCCGAAGCCCGTCAGCGCGAGCGCGCCGAAACCGCCGAACAGTGCATTCGGATTGGCGTCCAGGATCTTGAATGTCTGCCCGACGGCAAATGAACAGTCGGCCACGCAGATGACTTGCAGGGTACCGCCCAGCGTGGCCGAGCCCTGGACGACAAGGCTGTCGAACGCCGCCGGGCTCTGCAGTTCGACATCGAACGAACCCTGAGCCGTTTGCGCGAAACTGCCATTGACTGTCAAGGTCCCGGTCGAATCGCCCGGCGCGACATGCCCATTGTTGGTGACGAGCGTGCTTTTGACCGTGCCGTTCCCCATCAGCGTGCCGGCGTTCGCAAAATTGGGCGGCAGCGCAAGCGTTCCGGCCTGCACGTCGGCGATGCCGTTGTTGACGTACACGATGCCGAACGTCGTCGTGCCCGTGCCGCTCTTGGTGTAGGTCCCGGCGTTGACGAACATGGACTGCGCGCCACCGTGGTTGGTCATCTCCGACGCGCTGCTCGATTGATCGAGCCAGCTTGCGTTGTTCTTGATCGATGCCGCGCTGTCGGTCCAGAAGCGTGACCCGGTGCCCCAGGTCGTCGTCGCGTTCATCACCAGGGTACGCCCGCTCACGCCGATCGCAAACGGCGAGCCGGCCGACACGGCCAGATTCCCATTGAAGGTCGTGATGCCGCTGCCGGCCATGGTGCCGGACCCCCAGGTGCTCGCGCCGCTGATGTTGACGGCGCCTGCGCCAGCCAGCGTACCGTGGCCCTGTCCATCGCCGACGGCCAAGCGACCGGCGTCGAAGCGCCCGGCGACGTTCAACACGCCGCCACTGATCACCAGCCGCCCGGCGAAGGCATTGCTGCCATTCGCGTTCACCGTGCTGCCGCTGACCTGCAGGTCGCCCTGGCCTGTGCCCGACGTGATGTCGGTCAACGTGTAGGCGCTGCTGGCCGCGCCGCTGAACGCGAGAACGGCGTTCGCGGCAATGTCGAAGTAGCCGTTGCTGCTGCCGTCGGCCTTCAGCGCCAGCGTGCCGGCGCTGACGCGCACCTCGCCGGTGCCGGCACCACTGCGGATGTTGTTGAAGGTGATGCCGAAGTTCGTCGCGCCCGCGCCGCTCTTGGTGTAGGTCCCGGCGTTGACGAACACGGACTGCGCGCCCCCGTGGTTGGTCATCTCCGACGCGCTGCTCGATTGATCGAGCCAGCTTGCGTTGTTCTTGATCGATGCCGCACTGTCGGTCCAGAAGCGTGACCCGGTGCCCCAGGTCGTCGCCGCGTTCATCACCAGGGTACGCCCGCTCACGCCGATCGCAAACGGCGCGCCGCCCGACACGGCCAGATTGCCATTGAAGGTCGTGCTGCCGCTGCCGGCCATGGTGCCGGACCCCCAGGTGCTAGCGCCGCTGACGTTGACGGCGCCAACGCCGCCCAGCGTTCCGTGGCCTTGTCCATCGCCGAGGGCCAGGCCGCCGATCGAAGACGCCGCTGACAGGTTCAGCGCGCCGCCGGTGATGGTGAGCTTGCCGGTACCGAGGACCGATTCAAGGGTCAGCGTGCCCGACGACGAACGAAAGCTTGTTGCCGCCGCACCGAGCAGGGCGGTGTCGCCTGTCGCCGGCGGGAAGACGCCGCCGTCCCAGTTGCCGGCCAAGTCCCAGTAGGGGTTGCTGGGGCCGGAGAGTCCGGTCCAGCTCCGGGTCGCGGCCGCAACCGGCTGTGGGGTGGCGACAGCAGCGGCAAGTCCGGCTGCAATCCCAATCGCGATGGCTGTACGTCGGCTGGCGTTCATGGAGTCCTCTTTGGGGTTGTGACCCGCGGATGGCGCGGTTGCCCGCAGTGTTCCAGACTGGCAATGACAGCGGAATGATCGGCATCAGCCGTTGGCGTCGAACAGCGCCCGGTTCACCGGATTGACGGCCAGGAACCGCGGCTTCAGCGCTGCCGGCACATGCGGCAGCGCCACGTTCAGCACCCAGTGCCGGGCCGCGTCCAGGCACGCATCGTGATCGCGCGCATCGGCATTGCGCAGGGCCGCGCGCGCCAGGATCGCCCACGCTGCGGGCATGTAGGTGCATGCGTGCAAGCCGTCGCCGATGCCCGCCCGGACATCCTGCGCCAGCGCCGCGGCCTCGGCTGCGGCGGCCGGCGTTTGCACCTCCAGCAGCCGGTCAACGCTGCGCAGCGCCGCCGTGCGCGCCGTGCCCGCCATGCCGCCAGCAAGGTACAGCGCCCGCACGCGCTGCATTTGCGCCGCGACTGCCGCCGCATCACCCTGCTGCGACCATTCAAGCCATGCCGACTGCATCAACGGCGCGTTCCAGTGGTCGGCCTGGATGCGGCCCATGGATGCAAGATGCGGCCCCGGTTCCAGCCCTTCCATCGCCGCAATGCGGGCACAGGTCCAGTGCCATTGCACGCGCATCGGCGGCGGCCAGTCGTCTGCATGCGCCGGGATCGCAGCCCGGGCCTCGTCGCTGCATCCCAGCAGCAGCCAAAGATGCGCCAGCGCCAGATTCGCCTTGGCGCGCACCGGCACGGGAGAGGCCTCGCCCAAGCTCTGTGCTGCTTCGCCCAGCACGTCAAGCGCTTCTCCAAACTGGCCGCAGAAGCTCAGGGCCGAGCCGAGCGCGACCAGGGTCATGCCGGCCAGCACGCTGTCGGCTCCCGACCCGATCTCCCTGTGGCGCAGCCTCGCCTGCCGCGCCGGCGCGATGCTGGCCGCCGGGTTGCCGGCCAACAGCAACAACATGGCCAGATTGCCCTGCGTCTGCCCGGCTACCGCGATGTCGCCGGCCAGTTCGGCGCGGGCGATGGCATCGCCGGCGGCAACGATCGCATCGCCAACGCGGCCGGCCTCGTATTGCACATAGACCAGGTTGTTCGCGACGTGGCGGCGCTGTCGCTCCTGTCCAGCGCGCTCGGCGGCGATCGCCGCCTTGTCATGCGCGGCAACGGCGTCATCGAAGCGCGCGCTCTGCGCCAGCGCCATCCCGTACACGGTCCAGGCATCGGCCAGCAGATGGTCTTGGCCTTCGGCCAGTGCCAGGGCGGCGGAAGCGGCCGACAACGCACTTCTGTCATCGAAGCGATGGACACGGAGGTCGGCTTCTGCGATGGCCAGGCGCGCGCGCTGGTCCAACGTCGTTGCCAGCTCGCGAAGCCGCGGCAGACAGGCGTTTGCTCGCCCCGGCCCGAAGCGCGCCAGCGTGACCTCGAGCGCGGCTTGCAGGGCATCGAATTCGCCCAGGCGGTCGGCGGCGCTGGCGCTGGCGCTGGCGGCGCGGTCGAGCAGGTCCAACTGCTCCTCGAGGCGGCCGGAATCGCGCGCGGCGCGCGCCGCCGTCATGAAGCAACGCGCGGCGTCGAGCCACTGGCCGGCCGCAGCGTGGTGTTCGCCGACACGCGCCGGCGCAACGCCGGGTTCCTGCTCCAAGGCCGCCGCCGCGCGGGCATGCCAGTGCGCGTGCTGCGCAGGCTGCAGCCGCGTCAGCGCCGCGTTGCGCAGCAGGTCGTGCGCGAAGGCATCGCCACGCAGGATGCCGGCAGCTTGCAGATCCGACAACCAGACGACCACGGTCGCGGCGTCCTCGCCCAACGCCAGCGCCGCGCGGCGCGGCGTCAATTCGGTGTTCATCACCGCCGCCAGTTCCAGCATCGGCTGAGCCCGCGGCGGAACGCTTTGCAGGCGCAGTTCGAGCAGGGGCAGCGCCGCCGCGGGGACTTCGACTTCCTTTTGCAGCAACACCGCCTTCAGGATCTCGAGCGTGAAGAACGGGTGGCCACCGGCACGTTGGAAGAGCCGCCGCGGCGACGGCAACACCGCGGTCGCCGGCAGCACCAGAGAGTCGAGCAGCAGCGCCAGATCGTCGGCCGACCACGCCTCGATCTCAACCGGTTCGGGACGACGCGAATCGGTCAACCAGTCGCGCAGCAAGTGTCGCAAGGGCCCGTCGGCCATCGGACGCACTGCGAACGCGAAGCGCAGCCCGCGCAGCGCGGTGCCTCCTGCCAGCCAACGCAAGGCCTGTACCGAAGCCAAGTCGGCGAACTGCAGGTCATCGATCGCGACGACGCGCAGCCCCTGCGCCAGTGTCGCGCCGAGCAGGGATTCGACAGCGCGCCACAGCCTGTGTTCGTTGGCGTCGATGTCCGCGGCCGCCCTGCCGAACTCGGGCATCAGCCGCCCCAGCTCGTCGCGCACCGCATCTGCGGCATCGGCTGGGAACGACTCCGTCACCCGCCGCAATAGCACGGTCAGCACGGCATAGGGCGAATGCGAATCGCCTGGCCGGCACTCGGCCAGCGCGACGCCGGCGCGGCCCGCCAGGTAGTCGTTGAGCAAACGGCTCTTGCCGATGCCGGCTTCCCCTCGCAGCAGGAACGGCCGCGCCGCGGCCCAAGCGTCGTCCATCGCCACCCATGCGGCGTCGCGTCCGACCAGTCGCGGCGGCCGTTGCAGGCTGTCCAGCACCGCCGCCCGCGATGCCGTCCGCACGCCGTCCGCCGACTCGATCAGCCGCAGCACGTCAACCGTCTGTGCGTCCGGTGCCGCCCCGGGGCGGCTGCGCAGCAGATGCTCGAAGTCGGCATAGGCCCGCAGCGCCGCGTCGCGCTCGCCCATCTGGTAACGCAGTCGCATTCGCGCGCGCCAAGCGGCTTCGGACGCCGGGCTGCGCAGCAGCGCCTGATCGACCGCGGCCAAGCCTTCGGCAAAGCGCCCTTCCTCGGCACAGCGTGTTGCATGCTCGGACAATGCATCGGCAACCGCGGCGCGGCGCAGTGCGCGCTGCTCGCCCAGCCACCCCATGAAGCGGCGCAGCGGCGGCATGTCAAGGCCGGCCAGGAAGTCGCCGCCGGCAAGCAACTCGGCGAGCGACCGGCTTGCCAACGGCTCGTGGAGGTCACAGTGCACGCCGCGGGCAAGCGCAACCGCCGCACCTTGTTCCAGCAGTCGATGCCCGGAGACCGAGCGCAGGCGTTGCACGTGGTGGCGCAGACTGTCATTGGCCAGCGCCGCATCACCCGGCCACAGCAGCTGCGACAGCACGTCGCGCGGCACCGGGCCGACGACGGCGACGTAGCCCACCAGTGCGGCGTGCTTGCCGCCGAGCCAGCCGCTGTGTTCGCCGCAACGCCACGCCGGCCGGCCCATCAGTGTCAAGTGCGCTTGCTGATTGTCGATCTGCGGCATGCATCCCCCGGGGCGCCAGAATATCGAAGCTTCCCCGACTCCGGTATTGAAGACCCATGCTCAAGAGACGCCGCCTGCTGGCCGCAACCGCCCTCGCCACGCTGTCGCCCGCCCACGCCCAGCCGCGAATCATTCGCCTGGTGGTGCCCTACCCTCCCGGCGGGCCGCTGGACATCGTGGCCCGCGCTCTGGCAGAGCGGGTGAAGGACAGTCTGGGCACCGTGGTGGTGGAGAACCGGCCGGGCGCCGGCGGCAACCTGGGCGCCGACCTCGTCGCCAAAGCGCCGCCCGACGGCGCCACGCTGGTGATGGGCGCGGTGGCCACGCATGCCATCAACCCGTGGCTGTACGCGAAGATGCCCTACGACCCGCTGCGCGACTTCACGCCCATCACGCTGGTGGCGCAGGTGCCCAACGTGCTGGTGATGAACGCCGAGACGGCTGCGCGGCTGAAGATCGACACGCTGGCCGACCTGGTGGCCTATGCGCGCAACAACCCCGGCCGGCTGAACTACGGCTCTGGCGGCAACGGCAGCGCGGGCCACCTGGCCGGCGAACTGTTCAAGGCGCAGACGGGGCTGTTCATCGTGCACATCCCGTATGCAGGCGGGCCGCCGGCGCAACTGGCACTGTTGAGCGGCCAGGTCGATTTCAATTTCGACAACCTGGCCGCTGCGTCGGCCAACATCCGCAGCGGCAAGCTGAAGGCGCTGGCGGTGACGAGCGCGCGGCGCAGCAGCGTGCTGCCGGAGTTGCCGACGGTTGCTGAAGCCGGAGCGGCGCTGGGCCTCAAGGAGTTCGACATCGGCACCTGGTTCGGGCTGTTCGGCCCGGCCGGATTGGCTGCAGAACAGACAGCGCGCCTGAACAAGGCTTTCGTCGATGCATTGGGGACGGCCGAAATGAAAGCGCGGCTGGTCACGCTGATGGCCGAGCCGTCACCCACCACGCCCGAGGCCTTCGGGCGCTTCGTGCGTGCCGAATTGGCCAAATACCAGACCGTGGTGAAGCTGTCTGGCGCAAAGGCCGAATAGCGATTTCGGCGGCGCCGCGTTTCCACTGCGGCGCCAAGCCGTGAAGAGCTGGCCTACAAGCTGATGGTGAGCCGGGAAATGCGATTGTCGGCATCGAAGCTGAATGTGGTGGTGATCCGGTACCCGCTCGACTGGCCGCTCGACACGATGCGGTCGTCAGCAATCTGCGGCGTGCCGAGCGAACCTCCCTTGCCCGATGCAGACTGTCTTCTCACCGCGCCGACGACTTCGTCGATGCCGCGGAAGGTGCCCTGCGGGGTGACCATGACGACGTCGCGCGCCAGCTCGGCCACCGCCGCACGCTCGTTGCCGCTCTGCGAGGCTTCTGCAAAGCGTTTGGCGACGGCGAGATGGGTGGGCAACCTGGCTCTCATCTCGGCCTGCCGCTGCTCGGCCTCGGCGCGCCGCTTCGCCGCGTCAGCCGCGCCGACGGCGCTGGCGTTCTCGCGTGCCACGCGGTCCGCCTCGGCCAGCACCGTGCGCCGCGCCGTGAGCTTGTCCAGGCTGTCTGCCGCATAGCCGCCGCTGGCTGCTTCGCGGGTGCGGTACTGTTGTTCGACACGGCCCAGCTCGGACAGATTGGCGGCGGCATCCACGGCAGCGTCGAACTGCGGCTGGTTCAGCTTGAAGATGGCCGCGTTGAAGCTTTGCACGCAACGATCCAGAGCGCCTGCCTGCCTGCGAAGCACGGCGGCAGCCTCAGCCGGCATGGCGCCGCTGTCTGCAGTGCGGCGCACCCGTTCGCGGGCGCCCTCCAGGCCGGCCCCAGGATAGGGCTGCCCGCTGGCGATCAAAGGGTTGGCCAGCGCCTGCTGCGCCACCTGCAACAGCGACCAATTGGCCATCGACGCCGCAATCGACCAACCCGCCAGCGCCTGCAGATCGGAGCGCTGGCGCTGCTCCAGCTTGGGGTCGCCGGCAATCTGCTGCAATTGCCGCAGCGCCGTCTCCTGATAGAGGCGCTCTTTCTCCGCTCCATTCGACAATTGCTGTGCGTCGGTCATGCCGCGCAAATACTTTCGATCACCAAAGGCCGGACAAGGCCGCTGCTCGAGCGACTTGGTTCCGTTCTCGGCATCGCTGCGCGCGGAGTCGAGTTCCGATGCTGCGTTGGAGGTGGCGCAGATCGTCAGACCGGCGACGAATGCGACAACATGCCGGGCTGCAATCATTTCGGGCCGTTGAAGCCTGGCATGCCAGCGGACAGCTTGACGGCGCGGGCCTTGTCCACGCCTTTGCCGGTGGTGTCGAAACCGTAAGCCGTCATCGCCTCGATCTTGCCGGTGAAACCGGTGCAGATCTCCCCGTTCGACTTGACGCGGTCGAGCAGTTGCTCGGCATAGTCCTTTTTCGCGTCCTCACTCATTTGGGCGTCTTCCACGATCACGCTGGACGTGTTGGGGTCGGCGCAGAAAAAGCCGTCGCGGATCATTGCTGTGGACGTGACCGCAGCCGCCGCCTTGCCGCCCGACAGTGCCTGGCGGTAAGCAATCACGGTCTTGTCGCCACCCGAGGGAGTGAATTTGAGGATCACCTCGCAAGCCAGCGTGGCCCCGGCCAGGCACAGGTATTTGTCCTTCGTTTCGGCAAGCACATTGTTCGCGACGATGAACGATGGGCTGGAGCGGAAGACCGACTTCGGCGTCGGCCCGCCATTGGCCAGCACAGCCTCTTCGGCACGGCTGTCACTCGTCGCCGCGCCGAGCATCAATGCCTCCCAGCCATTGCTTTGATCGGCCATCGCGGTGAACATGATCTTGCCGTTGTTCTTGCCCTGCGCCACCATGCGCGTCATCTGCGCACAAGACAGGCTGTGGCCGGCCCGGGCATTGGTGAAGAACTTGGCCGCCGCCGGAATGTCGCCCTCGAACAGCTTGGGGTCGGTCGAAGTGATGATGACCTTGACGCGCGGCCCGCATGCCGGGCCTTCCGCGCGCGCCTCCAGTTCCGTGCCGGCGCGGGCAAGCAGGCGCCCGGCCGGCGCCGCTGGCGTCTGGGCGTGGGCAAGATGCCCGGCGGCGAGAAGCATCGCGGTGACCAGCGTGACAACGCAGGATGGTCTTGCCACTGGCAATTGGCAAACAACTTGTCGGACGGCTTCACGCATTGGATGAATTCCTGTTGTCCAGCCAGTGCGGGGCCGGATGGGGTTGCAAATTGGGTTGCAATACTGCGAGCGCGGCAGCCATGATGCCTTATTGCGGCGACCACAAGACCAGTTTGATCGGACCTGATTTTGGCAACGCTTCTCCGTTGAACAGCCCATTGATCAGGCGAAAGCGCTCCTCGCGAAAGTCGGCATAAGACATGCGTTGGGACAGGCTGGCGACGGTATCGCCGGCAGCAATGTCCACCACGCTGATGCGCCGCAGCTTCACGGCGGCTGCCTCTTCATTGGAAAGGCGCCGAAAGCTCTTTGCGGTTGCTGCATGCTGGGCCGCATTGGCCGCCTTGGGGTCTGCCGCTGCATAGATGAAGGATTGGCTGTCGGACCAGGAATACAGCCACATCGAGATGCGCACCGGGGTGTCGTTGACGCGCTTCTCGACCCAGCCGCCCGCGCTTTGCATGCCGCCAATGTCGATGAGTTCCGGTGTTGGCGGCGCAATCTCTTCGGGGAACGACTTCGCCCACGCCGCCTTGAAACGCTCGGCCGCCGAGCCGGCGCCGTTGATCACCTTCAAGGTGGCCGAGCTTGCGCCGGGCGCGCGGATCATCAAGGCCGATGTCCCGTTCAGCAAGCGGAAGCCGGGCGCCGCATCCAATGCGAACTTCATCGTCGGATGTCGGAATCTGCTGCCATCGACGATGCCCTGCTCGGGGCCGTCGTCGAACACCATGCCGTCGAGTTCGCGGATGAAAGCGGCTGGTGTGCGGTGCGGCCCGGGGCGACCGCGCGGCGCCATGCCGGACGCCATGCGCACCATGTTGATCCGCTCTGAATGCATCGGGTGGCTGCTCAACCAATAGTCGAAGGCGCTGGGCGGACGGCCGCCGAACATCTTCTCCTGGAGCTTGGAATCTGCATCCAGGATGCCCAGTGAACGGCCCATCGCATCGGGATCGCGGCCCAGGTCGGCAAGGAATTTGACCCCGGCAACATCCGCAGCGTGCTCCTGGGAGCGACCGAAGCCCTGAATGACCACCGTGCTGCCAAGCTGTGCAGCACCCCGCAACGGCGGCAGGAACACACCGAAGAGGCGGTCACCGCCTGCCTGCCCTGCGTGTGCCGCTCCCTTGAAGCGCGAGTGTCCGCCGATCACATGGCCCACCTCATGGCCCATGACGCCAAGCAGTTCGTCTTCGTCGTTGAGATAGGCGAGCAATTGGCGCGTCACGAACACGTTGCCGTCACCGATGGCAAAGGCATTCACCGTCGAAGTGTCGAGCAGCGTTCCGCGGTATCCGCCTTTGGGCGCCACCTGGCCTGCGCCGCGCGACAGCTCTGCGACGATGTCGTCCACGATCCTGGTCTGCCTGCCCTTGACCGGCGGGCCGAATTCCGCAACCACGGAGCGCCAGCCCTCCGAATTGGGCGGCACCGCGTCGGGCTGCGGGCCGAGCGGAATGAAGGGCAGACCGCCCGGCAACCCGGGGAACGGGAACGACGGCAGCTTGTCCTGCGCTCGGGTTTCTGCGATGGGCAGTGTGGCGGCCAGGGCGGTCAGGCAGGCAAGCAGCAATGTCGTCTTGCGCATGGCGATTCCTTGCGGATCAGGCGTTGCCGCGGCGCGCGGTCAACGCCAGCAAAACCGGAGTGACAGTCAGATCGAAGACGACCGCAACGCAGATGCTGGCGGCAATCATCAGCGACTGTTGCGAGGTGAGTGCGAATTCCGAACAGCCCAGAATCAGAAAGCCGCAGGTCAGGATGATCGTCGTGACGATGATCGGTGGCGCGCCGTGGACGATGGTCAAGCGACTCGCCTCGTCTGGCGCATAGCCTTTGGCGACATACCGCCGGTGCTTCATCATGATGTGCGTGGTGTCATCGACGACGATGCCCAGTGCAACGCTCAGCACCGTGGTGGCGGCCAGATTCACTTCGCCGGACATCAGGCCCCAGAAGCCGAACACCAGCGCGACCGGCAAAACGTTGGGCACCATGCTCAGCAAGGCGGCCGACATGCTGCGCAAGGCCACCGCAAGGCAGGCGGTGATGGCCGCAACGGTGATCACGGTGCCTTGCAGCATGCTGCCCATGTTGTTCTGGCCCAGCGACGCGAAGACCACCGGCAAGCCGCCAACCAGGGTATCGCGTTGTCCGAGATGCGCAGCAACGGCCTGCGCCTGGCCGACGATGCTCAGCATCTGCGCATTGCTGGCGTTGCCGGTGTCCAGGGTGCGCGCGAGCCAGACGTCCCTGCCGCTTCCGGACTGCGTCAGCAGATGGGCTTTCTCCAGCGCAGACAGGCCCACCGCGCTGCTGCTGGGCGCTTCTTTCAGCACCTCGGTCGTCAAGGTCAGGCCGGTGTCCCGCTCCGCCGATCGGCTTTCGAATGCCTTCAGAGCGCTGCTCGGCGTGATGGTCGAGAGCACACCCGGTATGGCGGACAAGGCCTTGTCCAGATCGACCTGTCTGGCCAGTTCAGGCCTTGGCATGGGCCAGGTGGCAACGGCTTCACGGTCGGCGGTCTCGACGCGGGTGATCACATCGACAGCACCGAGTGCGGTGAAGTTGTCGGACAGCACATCCAGGCCCTGGCGGAACTCGGTGCTGCGGCCGAACCAGCCGGACATCGTGTCGAAGCTGCGCAGATTCCACAGCCCGGGCAGGACGGCGATGCAGACGAGGGCAAATGCCGTCAGCACGCGCGCGGGGTGGCCCGTGCAGTACGTCGCCAGGCGGTCGAATGCCCCGCCCATGCCGCTGACCCAGCCACGACGCGCATGCCGTTGCGAACAGACCAACGCAGGCACGATGGTGA
Source organism: uncultured Rubrivivax sp. (assembly GCA_964244245.1). Classification (GTDB taxonomy): domain Bacteria; phylum Pseudomonadota; class Gammaproteobacteria; order Burkholderiales; family Burkholderiaceae_C; genus Rubrivivax. The sequence continues at coordinate 60,833 of CAXTHW010000022.1, forward strand.
CGGTGAAGAACAAGGCCAGGAACGCCCCGACCATCATCACCATGCCCATGTTGCGGATCGCTGGCGATGCGCTGTACAGCAGCACCGCTTCGCCGATCAGCGTGGTGGCGCTGGTGGTGACGATGGCCCAGAGATTGGCATCCAGACTGTGGACCATCGCTTCGACCGCAGTCATGCCGTCCAGCCGCGCCAGATTGGCCGTCGTCATCACGTGCAGTGCCTCGGCAATGGACAGTGTGGACACCAGGATCAGGCCGGAGAAGACCAGGATCGTCGCGTGCATGCCGGCCCAGCAAACGGCTCCCAACGTGGCCACGCAAGACAGCAGCACGATCATCAGCACGATGCACGCCGACTGCGCCGAACGGAAGAGAAAGAGCAACAGCGCAAAGAACACCAGCAGCGAGGCGGGTGCGAGAACCTTGAGATCGCGCAGCAGAATCTGCTCGACAGCGAATTCGAACAGCGCAGGGCCCGCCAGCACGAGCGAGTCGCCTGCCCTGAGCCCGCGCAAGTCGGCTTCGAACCGGCGGATCGAGGCCTGCAGTGCCGACAGCCGGCTGACGCGCTCCAGCGTGCTGGTGCCGAGGTCGAAGGGGATGATGACGGCCGCGCTGGACCCATCGCGTGCGACGAGTCTGCCGATCACCGTGGGCATCGTCGCGACGTCCTTCCGCAGGCGGGCAAGGCCTTGATCGTCGAACAGGCCGTCGGGATAGATCAAGGGCACCACCCGGTAGGCCTCTGATCTGTCCGCGCCGGCCTTGGCATCGGAGATGGCGACGAGCTTGTGCGCGCTGACCAGCGACTGCGGCGACGTCACATGCTCCTGGCGCCCGATCAGGTCGGCCAGCTTTGCAAGCTGCAGCATCGAGGTCGATTCGAACATCTGCCCCGACGCCGGACGGTAGATCAGCGTGAGCGTGTCGCGGCCGGAGGCCACCTCGGCTGCGATGGCATCCGAGGTGGCCAGCGCCGGATCACCGTGATCGATGAACTGGCGGTAGCCGTGTCCCAGTTGCAGCCTGGAGACACCAGCCGCCAGCACGGCGGCCACGAGGATGCCGCCCCAGCACCAGCGCCACCGCCAGCGACACAGCGCTTGCGCCACGCGCAAGCTCAACGCCGCCGGGGTCCCGTCGTGCAGCCCAGCGGTCGCAGCCGAGTCCATGCAGCCGCGTGCTCAGACTCTCAAACCGACTCCGAGATGCCGTTCGGCAGCCGGCAGACCTTTCCGGGGTAGGTTTCGGTCTTGTTGCTGGCTTCCACGCGGATGGAACTGGAAATCTGCCGGCAAGGCACTTCAACGCCGACCTTGACGATCTTGGGTTGGCCGGCGGCGCTTTCCATCGGGGCCGGCGTGCTGTCGGGCGATGCCACCCAGCCTTGCGCATCGACATAGCCGGCACCGACGAAGCCCTGGTCGGCGTCCTCGCGGCCAAGCAGCAGATATTTGCCGGAGTCGGTGGAGCCCATCACGAAGGACGGCACGTTGGCCGCGACGTTGGCGCCGCCCTTGGCGGCAGTCGGCGCCGGCCCCAGCGTGGTGGGTGTCTTGCGGACATAGGGTTCGGCGACCGAGCGCAGCTTTTGCGGCAGCGCGACGCCAGGCCCGAGGGCCAGTTCGACCTGCCGATCCTCGAAGGTTTCGCTGGATGTTGCCTCGACGACCATGCAGCCCTTCTCCAGCGTCAGCGACTGCGGCCGCCCGGTCAGCGCCACCTTGTAGGTCGCCTCCTGGTAGCGCTTCTTGTCGGCCTCTGACAGCGCCTTCCCCAATTGCGACCCCAGCAGCGCACCGCCCAGCGCGCCGATGGACATGCAATTCGCGCGGTTGGCGTCTTTGCAGGCCGCCTTGCCAAGAAGAGCGCCGCCCACTGCGCCGGCGCCGCCCATCAGCTTTTCGGCATTTCGAGAAAACCAAGAGGGCGCCTTCGCCTGCTTGGGCTCGGCGGCGCCGGCGTCAGCCTTTTGCTTGCCCAGCTCTTGGAGGCAGGGCGAACTTGCCGCGACCTCGTTTTGTGCGGCGATTGGCCCCGCGGCTGCGAGCATCAGCATGAGCGCCGCCAGCTTGAACTGCGGGGCGCCGCGGAGAACTGAGAGGTCGCTGCGGATGTGCATGGATTCCCCCTGATTGGCGTCTTGGAAAGACACTCACTCTTGCAACGAGGATATCTGAAATCGTGCTTGCAGTGGACCTTGGCAGCCCCTTCGGAACTCCCGCAGATGGCATTGCAGCGCCGCTCACTCTCCGAGGTAGGCCGCCCGCACCCGCGGGTCGCTCAACAGCGCTTTCGCCTCTCCACTCATCGTGATCTCGCCCGAGTCCATCACATAGCCGCGGTTGGCCAGGCCGAGCGCGCGCGAGGCGTTCTGCTCCACCAGCAGGATGGTGGTGCCGCGGCTGTGGATGTCGGCCACCACTTCGAAAATCTTATCGACCATGATGGGGCTCAGGCCCATGCTCGGCTCGTCGAGAAGCAGCACCTTGGGCTTGGCCATCAGTGCGCGGCCCATCGCCAGCATCTGCTGTTCACCGCCGCTCATCGTGCCTGCCAGTTGCGCGCGGCGTTCTTTCAGGCGCGGAAAGATCGCGAAGACCTTGTCGATGTCGGCGTCGATCTCGTTGTCGTCGCGCACGAAGGCACCCATCTGCAGGTTCTCGGTGATGGTCATGCGGGTGAAGGTGCCGCGGCCCTCGGGCACCATCACCAGCCCCTGCTTGACCAGGTCCCAGGCGCCCTGGCCCTTGATGCTCTTGCCCAGGAACTCGATGTCGCCGACGGCGATGGGCTGGGTGCCGGTCACGGCCTTCAGCGTGGTGGTCTTGCCGGCGCCGTTGGCGCCGATGAGGCTGACGAGTTCGCCCTGGCGCACCTCGAAGCTGACACCCTTGACGGCCTGGATGCCGCCGTAGGCGACCTTCAGGCCGCTGACTTTCAACATGGTGGTCTGGTTCATCAGTGCGCCCCCGCGCCGAGGTAGGCCTCGATGACTTTCTCGTTCTTCTGCACCTCCGCGGGCGTGCCCTCGGCGATCTGCTTGCCGTAGTCGAGCACGGTCACGCGGTCGCACAGGCCCATCACCAGCTTAACGTCATGCTCGATCAGCAGGATGGTGCGGCCGTCTTTGCGGATGCGGTCGATCAGCTCGCGCAGCACCACTTTCTCGGTGGCGTTCATGCCGGCGGCCGGCTCGTCGAGCGCGATCAGCTTGGGGTCTGTCGCCAGCGCGCGGGCGATTTCCAGACGCCGCTGGTCACCGTAGCTCAGCGTGCGCGCCTTGTACTCGCTGTACTTGCCGATGCCCACGTAGTCCAGCAGTTCCTGCGCGCGCTGCGCGATCTCTGCCTCTTCCTTGTTGAAGCTGCCGGTGCGGAACACCGCGCCGATCAGGCCCGAATGCGTGCGCACATGGCGGCCGACCATCACGTTCTCGAGCGCCGTCATCTCGGCGAAGAGCCGGATGTTCTGGAAGGTGCGGGCGATGCCGGCCTTGGCCACCTCGTGCACCGCGCTCGGCTTGTAGGGCTTGCCGCCGAGTTCGAAGGTGCCGGAGTCGGGCGTGTAGAGACCCGTGATGACGTTGAAGAAGGTGGTCTTGCCCGCGCCGTTGGGGCCGATGAGGCCATAGACCTGGCCCTTGCGGATGGTCATCGCCACGTCGGACAGGGCTTGCAGCCCGCCGAAGCGCTTGGAGACGCTGCCGACCTGGAGAACGGTGTCGCTCATGGTGTTGCGCCTTCGGTGCTCAGTCGGCCGTGGGGACGATGTGCGTGGTGGCCGGCGGAATCTGCGCGGCCGGCGTCAGGTGCTCGTGCGGGCGCTCCGCCGGCAGTTGCACCGCCTTGCCATGCTCGCGTGAAGGCCACAGCCCGCGCGGGCGGATCAGCATGATCGAGATCATCGCCAGCGCGATGAGCAACTGGCGCAGGATGGACGAATCGAGCCGCCCACCCGTCATCGCCTGCAGCGGCCCGGCCACGTAGCGCAGCACCTCGGGCAGCGCCGACAGCATCACCGCGCCGAGGATCACGCCGGGGATGTGGCCCAGGCCGCCGAGCACGATCATCGCAACGATCATCACGCTTTCCTGCAGGCTGAACGACTCCGGCGAGACGAAGCCCTGGAAGGCCGCGAACATCGCGCCCGAGACACCGCCGAAGCTGGCACCCATGCCGAAGGCCAGCAGCTTCATGTTGCGGGTGTTGATGCCCATCGCCTTGGCGGCGATCTCGTCCTCGCGGATGGCCATCCAGGCGCGGCCGATGCGCGAGCGTTCGAGCCGGTAGCAGACCAGCACGCTGAAGATCACCAGCCCCAGGAACAGGTAGTAGTACAGCGTGACCGACGGGATGGTGAACTCGCCGATGTGCTTGGCCTTGCCGAAGTCGAAGCCGAACAGATTCATCGCGTCGATACGGTCCAGCCCGCGCGGGCCGTTGGTGATGTTGACCGGCTGCTCCAGGTTGTTCATGAAGACGCGGATGATCTCGCCGAAGCCCAGCGTCACGATGGCCAGGTAGTCGCCGCGCAGCTTGAGCACCGGCGTGCCCAGCAGCACTCCGGCCGTCGCCGCCAGGGCCAGCGCCAGCGGGATGACCGCCCACACCGGCGTGTGCATGCCGCCGGGGAACAGCCTCGCGATCCACGCGATGTTCTCGATGAGGTGCGGGCTGGCCAGCAACGCATACATGTAGGCGCCGACGGCATAGAAAGCCACGTAGCCCAGGTCCAGCAGGCCGGCATAGCCGACCACGATGTTCAGGCCCAGCGCCAGCAGCACGTACAGCAGCGCCAGCGCCATGATGCGCACCCAGCCCTGGCCGAACTGCTGTGCGATGAGCGGCAACGCCAGCAGCGCGATGGCTGCCAGCACGAAGAGGACGAGCTTGTTTTTCAGCATCTGTGGCTCCTGCTCATGCGCGGTCTGCGACGCGCTCGCCAAGCAGGCCGGCGGGGCGCAGAGTCAGCACCAGGATCAGCGCGACGAAGGCGAAGATGTCGGCGTACTGGCTGCCCAGCACGCCGCCCGTCAGCGTGCCCAGGTAGCCGGCGCCGATGGCCTCCACCAGCCCGAGAAGAATGCCGCCGACCACTGCGCCGGCCAGATTGCCGATGCCGCCCAGCACCGCCGCGGTGAAGGCCTTCAGCCCGGGCAGAAAGCCCATCGAGTGCTGCACGGTGCCGTAGTTGGCGGCCCACATCACGCCGGCCACTGCCGCCAGCGCGGCGCCGATCACGAAGGTGGCAGAGATCACCATATCGGGCCGCACGCCCATCAACGCAGCCACACGCGGGTTCTCTGCGGTGGCACGCATCGCGCGGCCGAGCTTGGTGCGGTTGACCAAATACATCAGCGACGCCAGGATCACTGCGGTCAGGCCCAGGATCAGGCATTGCACGACGCTGATCACCGGGCCGCCCAGGTTGATGGGGTCGTTGGGCAGCAGGATCGGATAGGGCTTGGGGTTGGGCTTCCAGAGGATCATCGCAATCGTCTGGAGCAGCAGGCTCATGCCCATCGCGGTGATCAGCGGCGCCAGGCGCGGCGCATTGCGCAAAGGCCGGTAGGCCAGCTTCTCGATCGTGAAGTTGAGCGCAGAGCAGACGACGATGGCCACCACCAGCGACAGCAGCATGATCAGCCAGCCCGGCATGCCCGCGCCCTCGAACAGCGTGACCACCGTCCAACTGGTGAGCGCGCCCACCATCAGCACCTCGCCGTGCGCGAAGTTGATCAGGTTGATGATGCCGTACACCATGGTGTAGCCCAGCGCCACCAGCGCGTACATGCTGCCGAGCACCAGACCGTTGATGATCTGCTGGAAAAAGGTTTCCATCGAGGGGAGTCTCCTGATTGGGGCGCCGTCGGCGTGGCGCCGGCCAAGACCTAGCAAGAAGAAGGCCGTGCGCAGAAATTGTAGGCACGGGCTTTTTGCGCCCAAGGCCGGGCTTACCCCCTCACGGCCAGCAGCCGCTTCAGCGCTGCGTTCGGGCCGCTGCGTCCAGCGCGCGCAGCTCGGCCAGCCGCTCGCCGATGCGCAACTCCATGCCGCGCGGCACGGGTTCGTAGAAGCGCCTGCCTTCCATCCCGTCGGGCAGATAGAACTCGCCGGCAGCGTAGCCGCCCGCCTCGTCGTGCGCGTAGCGGTAGCCCTCGCCATGGCCCAGGCTCTTCATCAGCCGGGTCGGCGCGTTGCGCAGCCGCTCTGGCACCGGGCGGCTGCCGTCCTGCTTGACGAAGGCGCGCACTGCGTTCCACGCGCTGTACACGGCATTCGACTTGGGCGCCACGGCCAGATAGACCACCGCCTCGGCCAGCGCCAGCTCGCCTTCAGGCGAGCCCAGCCGCTCGAACACGGCAGTGGCGTCCAGCGCCAGGCTCAATGCGCGTGGGTCGGCCAGGCCGATGTCCTCGGCGGCCATGCGCACGATGCGGCGCGCCGCGTAGCGCGGGTCGGCGCCGCCGTCCAGCATGCGCGCCAGCCAGTACAGCGCGGCGTCCGGGTCCGAGCCGCGCACCGACTTGTGCAAGGCCGAGATGGCGTCGTAGAACTGGTCGCCGCCCTTGTCGTAGCGGCGCAGCATCTCGCCCAGCGCGCTGTCCAGCGTGGCCTCGCTCAGCTCGGCCACCGGCCCGGCGGCGGCCACCAGGTTCTCGTAGGCGTTCAGCAGGCGGCGAGCATCGCCGTCGGCATGGCCGATCAGGCGCTGGCGCGCTGGCGGCGCAAGAGGCGGCGCTTGCAGTGCGGTTTGTACGCGGTCGATCAGCGCCGACAGATCAGCGTCGGTCAGCGCCTTCAGCACATGCACCGTGGCGCGCGACAGCAGCGCCGAGTTGACCTCGAAAGACGGGTTCTCGGTGGTGGCGCCGATGAAGGTGAAGAGGCCCGACTCGACATGCGGCAGAAAGGCGTCTTGCTGCGCCTTGTTGAAGCGGTGCACTTCATCGACGAACACCACCGTCGCGCGGCCCTGCTGGCGCCACAACTGCGCCTGCTCCACGGCCTCGCGGATGTCCTTCACGCCGGCCAGCACTGCCGACAGCACCACGAAGTGCGCGTCGGCCACGCCGGCCACCAGACGCGCCAGCGTCGTCTTGCCGACGCCCGGCGGGCCCCAGAGGATCATCGAATGGATGCGGCCGGTCTCGAAGGCGGTGCGCAGCGGCCGGCCGGGGCCGAGCAGGTGCGGCTGGCCGATGACTTCGTCTAGCGTGCGCGGCCGCAGCCGCTCGGCCAGCGGCACGGCTGCCGGCGCAGCGTCGAAGAGCGAGTCCTGGGCGGGCATGCGGCAATTGTCGCAGCCGCTGCGCTGGCTTGCCTTCAAGCAGGGGCGACGCTGGGCTCCATCAACAATTGCTGCACCTGCAGCGGCCCCAGCGGGCGCGACAGCAGATAGCCCTGGCCGCTGGTGGCGCCCAGTTGCCGAAGCCGCACGAGTTGTTCGTGCGTCTCGATGCCCTCGGCCACCACCTGCTTGTTGAGCGAGCGGCCCAGCGAGATCACCGTGCGCACGATCTCCAGGTTCTGCCGGCTCTTGTCCATGCCCATCACGAAGGAGCGGTCGATCTTCAGGCAGTCGAAGGGCAGCGTGCTGAGATAGGCGAGCGACGAATAGCCGGTGCCGAAGTCGTCGATGCCGACCTTGACGCCCAGCTCGCACAGCTCGCCAAGCGCCTGCATGGCCTGCTCGCGGTGCTCCATCAGCGTGCTCTCGGTGATCTCCAGCACCAGCAGCCGCGCCGGCATCGCGTGGCGTTGCAGCACCTCGCGCACATGGGGCACGAAGTGCGGCTTGGACAAGTCCTTGCCCGACACGTTGACGTGCATCACCAGCTCGCCGTGCTCGGGCGTGGCCCGCCACCAGGCGGCATGCTGGCGCACGGCCTCCTCGATGGCCCAGACCGTCAGCGCCTCGATGCAGCCTGTCTCCTCGGCCAGCGCGATGAAGACGCCGGGGCTGATGGCACCGCGTACCGGGTGCGTCCAGCGGCACAGCGCCTCGAAGCCGTTCAGGCGGTGCGGGTCGAGGTCGAACAGCGGCTGGTAGGCCAGCGACAACTGCCCGTCGCCGATGGCGCGGCGCAGGTCCGACTCCAGTTGCAGCGTCTGGCCGAGCTGCTCGTGCAGGCTGGCGTCGAACAGCTCCAGCCGGCCCTTGCCGCCGGCCTTGGCCTGGTACATCGCCAGGTCGGCGTCGCGCAGCACCTCGTCGGGCTCGCGGTAGCCCATGTCGCTGAAGGTCAGGCCGATGCTGGCCAGCGGGCGCAGCTCGGTGCCGTTGATGTTGGCCGGCTGGTTCAGCACCTGGAGCAGCCGCTCGCCCAGCTTGACGGCGTCACCGGCGTGCTGCGTGCCTTCGATGAGGATGGCGAACTCGTCGCCGCCCAGCCGCGCCACCAGGTCGGTCGGCCGCACGCAGGCGTTCAGGCGCCGCGCCACTTCCTTCAGCAGCGCATCACCCGCCGGGTGGCCCAGGCTGTCGTTGACGATCTTGAAGCGGTCCAGGTCGAGCAGCATCACCGCAAAGCTCTGCCGGCGGTCGAGCCGGGTGCGCTCCACCGCCACGCTCAGGCGCTCCTGGAAGCAGTTGCGGTTGGCCAGGTCGGTGAGCGGGTCGTGGTAGGCGATGTGGTGCAGCGCGCCCTCGGCCCGCCTGCGCGAGCTGATGTCGTGCAACTGGAAGATGAGGCCGGCGTCGTCGGCCGCAGCGTCGCCGGTGCCGAACAGCGCGCAGTGCAGCGAGATCCAGATCTCGCCCTGGTCAGCGCCGACGCAGCGCAGCTCGATCGAGAAGCGGTCGTTCTGGCGCGCCAGCACCGCCGCCACGTGGCGCTCCAGCAGGCCGGCGTCGCCCGCGTGCAGCAGCGTGCTGAACGCGCGTTGCAGCAGGCCGTCTTCACCATAGCCGAGCAGCATGTGCAAGGCCTGGTTGGCCTGCAGCACCTGGCCGCTGCCCGAGACGATGGCCATGCCGATGGAAGCCTGGGTGAAGGCCGAGTGGAAGCGCTTCTGGTTCTGCTGCGCCTCTTGTTCGGCTGCGGTGACGCGCGCTTCCTGCACCGCGTGGTCGTTGATCTGCTGGCGGAAGTGGGCGCGCAGCAAGGCCAGCGAGAAGCCGATCACCAACACGCCCACTGCCACGGCCGAGCGGCCGAACTGCTGCGCGTTGAGCGACAGCATGCCGGCCAGCACCGCCGAGATGAGGTGCAGCGTGCCCATCCAACTGCTGCTGGAAAACCAGCCGCGCAACGTCAGGCGCAGGCCGCGCTTGAGGTGGATCACCTGCATCAGCGCGGCGGTGCTGAGCAGGCAGTGCAACAGGGCCGCTGCCGCCAGCGCCGCCAGGTGGGCGGCGGCAGGCGCCAGCCCGCCGACGCGCAAACCGGCCTGCGCCGCGTGGAACAGCAGGCCGGCCGCCGCCATCGCCGCTGCGGCGGCCGTGCAGGTGGCCACGCGGCTGGTCAGCCGCGCGGAGGTGCGCACCGAGCCGATCAGTCCCTCCAGCGCCGCCCCCACCACCGCCGCTGGCGCGCCGTAGAGCGCCAGCAGCAGGTAGATCACGATGTCGCCGGTGGCGATGGCATGCGTGCTGCGCGGAATCTGGATCGGGAACGCCGCCGCGATGGCGACGATGCCGAGCCAGCCCACCAGTTGCCACAGTTCCTCTGCGCCCAGCGTGGCGAGGCCGGACAGCGCGAAGCCGAGGGCCAGCAGGCCGGCCGCGGCCAGGCCCAGCCAGAAGCGCGTGGCGGCCGGGTTGTAGTCGAACAGATGCTGGCGGTGGAAGGCCAGCCAGCGGCCACCCGCGGCGCCGGCTTCAGGGCCGGCCGGCGCGTCCATCGGGGTTGCCGCGGTCAGCGTTCACCGAGCGCCGACTCGTTGAGGATGAAGCCCTCGGAGAGGATGAAGCCTTCCGAGAGGATGAAGCCCTCGGAGAGGATGAAGCCTTCACTGAGGATGAAGCCTTCGGAGAGGATGAAACCTTCGCTGAGGATGAAGCCCTCCGACAGGATGAAGCCCTCGCTGAGGATGAAGCCGTTGCCTTGCACCGCCTGGCCGGACAGCAGGCTGGTGGCTGCCAGCGGCCCTGCGTTCAGCGCATAGCGGGTGCCATCGACCTGCAGCACATCGGCAGTGACGAGCGCCTGGTTGAACACCCGTGTCTCGGTGACCGAGCGCGGCACCCACAGGCCGGTGATGGGCAAGGTGTTGATGGTGGTGCGCAGCACGATCTGCCGCGCCCAGGTGAGCGTGGGGTCCCAGATCGGCTGGAAGCGCGTGAACAGCGCCGCACCCGACAGCAGATGGTTGCCGCCTGCGGTGACGAGCTGGCTCCAATCGACCGTCTGCCCGCCAATCACCGACTGCGGCGCCGGCAGCGCCCGGCCAGGCGCCAGCAGCGGATCACCCGCCTTCAGCCGGCCGGCCGCCAGCGCCGGAGCGATGTCGGTGCGCAGCGCGGCAGCAAGACGCACGGCGCCCTCGATGTTCAACTGGCCGGTGCCTTGCTGCAGCAGGTTGCCTGCGGCCAGCGGCTGCGCGGTGTATTGCAGGATGGCCTTCACCAGCGGCGGCGTGAGCCCGGGGTTGACCTGCAGCAGCAGCGCTGCGGCACCGGCCACCACCGGTGCGGCCACCGAGGTGCCGCTCAGTTCCATCAGCGTCCTGTTGGGCAATTGCGTTGCGCCTGCCACCTGGGCAAGTTGCGGGTTCTGCGTGACCAGGGCGTTCCAGCTCCGTGGGGAACCCAGCGCATTGGCCGCCAACACGCCGACGATGCGGTTGCCCGGCGCCAGCAGATCGGGCTTGAGCAGGTTATCGACCCAGGCTTCGCCGTTCGGCAGCACGGTGCGGCCGCGCGTCGGGCCGCGTGAGCTGAAGCCGGCCACGGTGTCGTCGGCGCGGCCGACGCTGGCGCGCGGGTTGGCCGCACCCACCGTGATGACGGCTGGGTCATGCCCCGGCGACCCGATCGCGCCATAGACCTCGCGGCCATCGGCCGTCTTGCCGGCGTTGCCTGCCGCCACCACCACCACCACGCCGCTGGCGACGGCAGCACGCGCGGCGCGCGCCAGCGGATCGACCAGGAAGGACTGCGACGAATCTGCAGCCAGGCTGAGGTTCATCACGCGGATGTTGAACATGCGCCCGTGCTGCACCACCCAGTCGATGCCGGCGATCACGTCGGCCAGCGAGCCGACACCATGTTCGTCGAGCACGCGGATGTCGTAGATGTCGGCATTGGGCGCCACGCCGCCGGAATCGGGCGACTGGTAGTCGCCGCGGCCGGCGGCCATCGACGCGACATGGCTGCCGTGGCCATACGGGTCTGCCACCAGCGCGGCAGGCGGCTGCACCGCGGACAGCGCGGCCGTCAGCTTGGCCAGGTCTTTGGCGCTGGGCTGCGAGACGCTGTCGTCCTTGCCCTTGAGCCAGTCCTTGCCAGACGCCTTGATCTTGCCATCGACGAAGTCGATGGCCTGGCGCACCCGGCTCGGGCCGGGCGCCCCCAGCGGCCCGGCAGACGCCATGTTGGCGTGCGCCCATGCGACGCCGGAATCGAGCACGGCGATGCCGATGCCGCTGCCGTCCAGCCGGCTGCGAAAGCCTGCGCGCGCGTCATTGGCGCCGCTGGTGGCCTGCAGCAGGCTGCCGCTGCGCGCCACCACGCGGTTGGGCGCGATGCCCAGCACGTCGGGCCGGCGCGCCAGCTCCATCAATTGCGACGCCGGCACCATCACCGACAGCAGCCGCACCGAGCTGTAGTTGTGGCTGACCGAGCCCTTGAGCTTGAGCACATGCAGGCGCAGCGACAGCAGCGAATCGTCGTCGCTGGTGGAGACGATCAAGGCGCGGACCAGCATTTCGCCGCTTTCCAGGCGCAGCCAGGGCACGGCCGGCGGCACCGCCGCAGTGGTGGCGGCCAGCAGATCGGGCGCCAACTTGGCACGCGCGGCAGCGTCGCTGATCTGGGCCTGCACCACCGCCGGTGCCAGCATCCCCAGCCCGCACGCCGCGAGCGCTGCACCGGCCAACCAGTTTCTGAACCGCATCTTCAACGCCATGGAGGCTCCTGCAATGGGCGGCACGCTCCATTGCGCACCGCCGGGCTGCTGTTTCGAACAGCCATGCTTCGTGCAATCGGCGCCCGTGCGGCGCTCTTGAGCCGTCGGCAGCCAAAGGCCGGGCGGGCCGTGAAGGATTGCGCGGCCGGACGCTCGGGTTCGGCGGTATGGAGCGGCAAGACGGCGCAGTTCGCCGCTTCGGCGCGCGCTGGCAGCAGCGCGCCGGGCTACTGCTCGATGAGGTCGGCGCCGGCCGGCACGGTGAAGCGGAACAGCTCCGGCGCGAGCGCCGCGTTGGCCTCGAAGCCGTTGAACTGCAGCAGCGAGCGCTGGCCGAAGCTGTCGATGATCTCGACCTGCGCCAGCTCCTTGCCGCGAAAGCCGACCTTCATCGACTGGAACGGGCCGTCCTTGGCCCTGGGCATCGCCAGCGCCCAGTCCAGCCCGCCGGCCGCCGGCTGCGGGCTGAGCGTGAAGTCCTGCTCCAGCGAGCCGCCGGCCAGCAGCGCGGCCGGCGTGCTGCCCAGCGCCTGCGCCAGCTTGCGGGTGCTGACCTGGTTGAGGTCGGCATCGAAGATCCAGACCTTCTGACCGTCGGCCACGATCACCTGCTCGAAAGGCTTGGTGTAGTGGAAACGGAAGCGGTTGGGCCGGGCGAACTCGAAGCTGCCGCTGGACGTCTTCTTGCGTGCGCCGTCGGGCGAGGTCACCGTCTGGGTGAAGCCGGCACGGCCGCTTTTGACGTCGCGCACGAACTCGCGCAGCGCGTCCACCGCGTCGGCCCGCGCCGGGGCGCCGGCCACCAGCAGCAACGCCACCGCAGCCGCGCGCGCGGCCAGCATCGCGACCTTCATTCCTTCTGCTGCGGGACCAGAAGGTCCCGGTTGCCGTTGTGTCCCATCGCCGATACGAGCCCGGATTTCTCCATTTGTTCCAGCAGCCGCGCGGCGCGGTTGTAGCCGATGCGCAGATGCCGCTGCACCAGCGAGATCGACGCCCGCTTGTGCTGCAGCACGATGGCCACGGCGTTGTCGTACATCGCGTCGCCCTCACCGCCGCCACCCAGGCCGCCGCCGTCGGCCGCCATGCCGGCCTCGCCCTCGCCTTCCAGCACGCCGCCTTCGAGGATGCCTTCGATGTAGTTCGGCTCGCCCTGGCTCTTCAGGTACTCGACGACACGGTGCACTTCATCGTCGCTGACGAAGGCGCCGTGCACGCGCACCGGCAGGCCGCCGCCGGGCGGCAGGTAGAGCATGTCGCCCTGGCCGAGCAAGGCCTCGGCGCCCATCTGGTCGAGGATGGTGCGGCTGTCGATCTTGCTGCTGACCTGGAAGCTCAATCGGGTGGGGATGTTGGCCTTGATGAGGCCGGTGATGACATCGACGCTCGGCCGCTGCGTCGCCAGGATCAGGTGGATGCCGGCGGCGCGCGCCTTCTGCGCGAGGCGGGCGATCAGCTCCTCGATCTTCTTGCCCACCACCATCATCAGGTCGGCGAGTTCGTCGATCACCACCACCACATGCGGCAGCCGCTCCAAGGGCTCGGGTTGTTCGGGCGTCAGGCTGAAGGGGTTACCGATGTGCTCGCCGCGCGCGGCCGCGTCGGCCAGCTTCTTGTTGTAGCCGGCCAGGTTGCGCACGCCCAGCTTGCTCATGAACTTGTAGCGGCGCTCCATCTCGCCGACACACCAGTTCAGCGCGTTGGCGGCCTGCTTCATGTCGGTAACCACCGGCGCCAGCAGGTGCGGAATGCCCTCATAGACGCTCATTTCCAGCATCTTGGGGTCGATGAGGATCAGCCGCACGTCGCGCGCCTCGGCCTTGTAGAGCAGGCTCAGGATCATCGCGTTGATGCCGACGCTCTTGCCCGAGCCCGTGGTGCCGGCCACCAGGCAGTGCGGCATCTTGGCCAGGTCGGCCACCACCGGGTTGCCGACGATGTCCTTGCCAAGCCCCATGGTCAGCATCGATGCCGCGTCGTTGTAAATCTGCGAGCCCAGAATCTCGGCCAGCCGGATGGTCTGTCGGCGCGCATTGGGCAGCTCCAGCGCCATCGTGTTCTTGCCGTGCAGCACCTCCACCACGCGGATGCTGACCAGCGACAGCGAGCGCGCCAGGTCTTTCGCCAGGCCCACCACCTGCGCGCCTTTCACGCCGGTGGCCGGCTCGATCTCGTAGCGCGTGATCACCGGGCCGGGCGATGCCGCCACCACGCGCACCTCGACGCCGAAGTCCTTCAGCTTCTTCTCGATCAGCCGGCTGGTCATCTCCAGCGACTCGGGCGCCACGGTCTCCTGGCGGCCCGGCGCAGCGTCCAGCAGATCGACCTGCGGCAACCTGGTGTCGGCCAGTTCCTTGAACAGCGGCTGCTGGCGCTCTTTGGCGATGCGCTCCGACTTCGGCACCTCCAACAGCGGCGGCTCGATGACGATGGGCAGATGGTCTTCCTCGACCTGCCGCTCCGCCTGCGCCAGCTTCTCGCGCTCGCGCTGCGCCTGCTCGCCGATGCGGCGGTCTTCATCGCGCTCGATGCGGCCGGCGCGGCGCTCGCGCAGCCCGTCGAAGCGCGCGCCGATGGCGTCGGCCACATCGGCCCAGGAGAAGCGCAACGCCAGCGCCATGCCGGCCACCAGCGCGGCGATCCACAGCACGCCGGAGCCTGCGAAGCCCAGCCAGCGCATCGACCAGGCGCCCAGCGTGACGCCCAGCACGCCGCCGGCATGGCCCGGCAGCAGGGTCTCCCAGCGGTACAGGCGCGTCCACTCGAGCGCGGCGCTGGCGCACAGCAGCAGCGCCAGGCCGGCCCAGAACGCCGTGCGCGGCAGCGTCGCCGCGGGTGGCTGCGGCGCACCGCGCAGGCCATCGGCCAGCGCCGCCAGCCAGGCACGCAGCGCCACCGGCACCAGCCACCAGGCCGAGAAGCCGAAGAGAAAGAACGCCATGTCCGACGCCCATGCGCCCAGCAGGCCGGCCTTGTTGTGCAGCGGCATGCCGGTGCCGGAGGTGGTGAACGCGGGGTCGGCCGCGTCGTGCGTCAGCAGCGCCAGCAGGAACAGCAGCCAGGCCACGGCGCCAGCGGCCAGCAGCAACTGAAGCCGCAGGCGCGGCGCGCCATCAGGAAGGGGGGTGGATCGGGCCGTTGCGGCACCGTCGGCGCCCAGGGCACCCAGCGGGAAGCTCATGCCCGCGATTGTGGCCGAACGGGCTTGCTCAGTCGTTCTGCAGCCGTTCCTTGATGACGACCGAGCCGTTCTCTTGCGTCTCGATCACGCCGCGGTCTTCCAGGTCTTTCATGACCCGGCTGACCATCTCGCGCGATGCGCCCACCACCTTGGCCATGTCCTGCCGGCTGACCTTGTGGCGGATGATCTTGACGCCGTCGATCTCTTCGGCCATGTCCAGCAGCGTGCGGGCCACGCGGCCATAGACGTCGAGCAGCGCCAGCGATTCGATCTGCCGGTCGGCATTGCGCAGCCGCCGCACCAGGCCGCGCAGGATGGCGTAGGACAGCGTGGAGTTCTCGGGCAGGCAGCGCGCGAAGTCGGCCCGGGCCAGCACCAGCATGTCGGTCTGGATCTCGGCACGCACGGTGGCCGAGTGCGGGTCGTTGTCGATCAGGCTCATCTCGCCGACGTAATCGCCCGACTCCAGCACCGCCAGGATGACCTCGCGGCCGCGGGTGTCGGACGTCAGCACCCGCGCACGGCCGTTCAGCAGAATGAACAATGCGTTGCTCTTGCGCCCCTGCTCCACCACCAGCTCACCGCGGCGGAAGCGCCGCTTGACCACGGCGTCTGCGATGCCCTGCGCCTGGTCGGCGGTGAGCATCGAGAACAGCGGCACGCGGCGGATCAGATCCAGGTTCGACAGCATCGACATCGACAGGCCCCCTTGGTTGTGAACGGGACACCGCGGCCTTTCAACTGTCAGCCACAGGTCTGCAAGAATCCTTCTATTGTGCCCATAGGCAGGCTTGCCACCAGCCGGTTGCAACCCCATGTCAACTGCCCAGTCGGATCGGCGCGACGTTTCGTCGCACCGGACGTCCAACGACGAGAACCCATGAGCGCCACCTCCGCCACCCTCGACACCGCCACCGCCATTGCCTCCGCGCTGGCACCCGAGCCGCACGGCAACCATGCCCGTGTGCTGATCCTCGGCTCCGGCCCGGCCGGCTACACCGCGGCCATCTACGCGGCGCGCGCCAACCTCAAGCCGATGCTGATCACCGGCATCGCGCAGGGCGGCCAGTTGATGACCACCACCGACGTGGACAACTGGCCTGCCGACGTGGCCGGCGTGATGGGCCCCGAGTTGATGCAACGCTTCCAGCAGCACGCAGAACGCTTCGACACGAAGATCGTCTTCGACCACATCCACACCGTCGATTTCAGCCGCCGCCCGTTCACGCTGAAGGGCGACTCGGGCACCTACACCTGCGACGCGCTGGTGATCGCCACCGGCGCCAGCGCCAAGTACCTGGGCCTGGCTAGCGAAGAAGCCTTCATGGGCCGCGGCGTCAGCGGCTGCGCCACCTGCGACGGCTTCTTCTACCGCGGGCAGGACGTCTGCGTCGTCGGCGGTGGGAACACCGCGGTGGAAGAGGCGCTGTACCTGTCGAACATCGCCAGCAAGGTGCACCTGGTGCACCGGCGCGACAAGTTCCGCGCCGAGGCGATCCTCATCGACAAGGTGATGGCCAAGGTGGCCACCGGCAAGATCGAACTGCACCTGTGGAACACGCTCGACGAAGTGCTGGGCGACAAGAGCGGCGTCACCGGCGTGCGCTTGAAATCGACCCGCGACGCCAACCACACCGAGCTGACGCTGAAAGGCTGCTTCATCGCCATCGGCCACCAGCCGAACACCGAGATTTTCAAGGGCCAGTTGGAGATGAAGGACGGCTACATCATCACCCGCACCGGCCTGAACGGCCTGGCCACGATGACCAGCGTGCCGGGCGTGTTCGCCTCGGGCGACGTGCAAGACCATGTCTATCGGCAGGCGATCACCAGCGCCGGCACGGGCTGCATGGCGGCGCTCGATGCGCAGCGGTTCCTGGAGCAAAGCGAGCTATAATCTGAGGCTTTGCCGCTGCGGCAGGACCATATTTCGTAGGAGAAGCGTCAATGGCACGCGTCTGTCAGGTCACGGGCAAGCGCCCGATGGTGGGGAACAACGTTTCCCACGCGAACAACAAAACCAAGCGCCGGTTCCTGCCCAACCTGCAGTACCGCCGCTTCTGGGTCGAGAGCGAGAACCGCTGGCTGCGCTTGCGCATCAGCAATGCCGCTTTGCGGCTGATCGACAAGGTGGGCATCGACCAGGTCGTCACCGACCTGCGCGCCCGCGGCGAAATCTAAGCCAGGAGCAAGCACCATGGCCAGCAAAGGCGGACGCGAAAAGATCAAGCTGGAGTCCACAGCGGGCACCGGCCATTTCTACACCACCAGCAAGAACAAGAAGACGACGCCCGAGAAGCTCGAATTCCTCAAGTTCGACCCCAAGGCGCGCAAGCACGTGCTCTACAAGGAAATCAAGCTGAAGTAATTCGGCACTTTCCAAAAACAAAACCCGCCTGGCTGCAAAGCCGGCGGGTTTTGTTTTGCCAGTCCCCGCCGCTGTGCGCGGGGCTCTAAATCTGGCCCGTTCTCAGGCGTGCACGGCGCGCAGCTTCATCGAGAACTCGCGCAGCGCTGCAATGCCACTGTCCTCGGCCTTGCGGCACCAGGCCTGCAGGTCGCCCACCAGTTGCTCGGCCGACACGTTGCTGCGGGTCCACAGGCCGCGCAGTTCTTCGCGCATCGCCACCAGCTTGGCGAGCTTCGGGCTTTCGCCCAGCGCCTGCAGCAACTGCGGCTTGATGCCGTGGGGGATCTTGTCGTCGTCGCGGTGCAGCCAGGCCTTGGCGTGGATCATGGCCTTGAAGTGGGCCGTGTTCTGCGCGCCCTGAGCCTTCAGGTGGTCGATCTCGCCGCCCACCGCGCGGCGCATCTCGGCCGCGTACTTGGCCATCACCTCGTAGCGGTTGGCGATGATGGCTTCCAGCGTCTTGTCGTCGGCCACCGGCTTGATGCTGCTGTAGGCCAGCTTCGGCGGCGTCTTGCGCACCTTGGCCAGGCCCAGCATCTCCAGGCCGCGGATGTAGGCCCAGCCGATGTCGAACTCATAGGGCTTGACCGACAGCTTGGCCGACGTCGGGTAGGTGTGGTGGTTGTTGTGCAACTCCTCGCCGCCGATGATGATGCCCCACGGCGCGATGTTGCGCGACGCATCCGGCGCCTCGAAGCTGCGGTAGCCCCAGTAGTGGCCGATGCCGTTGATGATGCCGGCCGCGGTGATGGGAATCCACGCCATCTGCAAGGCCCACACCGCCGCGCCGATGGCGCCGAACAGGAACAGGTTAATGATCAGCATCAGCCCCACGCCCTGCCAGCTGAAGCGGGTGTAGAGATTGCGCTCGATCCAGTCGTCCGGCGTGTTGTGGCCGAACTTGTCCATCGTCTCCTGCACCTTGGCTTCGGCGCGGTACATCTCGCTGCCGGTCAGCAGCACGTTCTTGATGCCGCGGGTGACGGGGCTGTGCGGGTCATCGACGGTCTCGCACTTGGCGTGGTGCTTGCGGTGGATGGCGACCCATTCCTTGGTCACCATGCCGGTGGTCAGCCACAGCCAAAGGCGGAAGAAGTGGCTGGCAAGCGGGTGCAGTTCCAGCGCCCTGTGCGCCTGTGCGCGGTGCAGGAAAATCGTGACCGAGGCAATCGTGACGTGCGTCGCGCCCAGCGCGAACAGCAACACCTGCCACCAGGCCGCGTGCAACACACCGTGGGACAACCATTCCACAACGGCGTCATGCACCATCAGCAATTGATCCATCAGATTTTCCGATTCATATTCAGGAACACAAGCATTGTAGAGTGTGAGTCGCTGCGAAAGTTGCAGGAACTACGTAAGGAAGGCAGCCCAATCGCGCAACTGCCCGAACAAGATCAGCGCTTTTGAAGGCCGATGTCGGCGCGCTGCCTGCGGTTCAGCGCCGCTGCCAGACTGCGGCAAAGAAGCCGTCGGTGCCGTGACGCTGCGGCCAAAGCCGGAGGTTTTCTGCGGATACCGCCGTTTCAACGCCTTCCACCTTCAACGCCTGGAGGATGCCGAGCACCGGCAAACGTTCGAAATCAGCCGCTTTGTCGATGTCGAAGGCTGCAGCGACGGCTTCGTTTTCGGCTTGCAGCAGGCTGCAGGTGGCATAGACCAGCCGGCCTCCCGGCTTCAACAGCCGCGCAGCGCCGGTCAGAATGGCCTGCTGCTTGGCCTGCAACTCGTCCACCGATGTCGGAGATTGCCGCCATTTCAGATCTGGATTGCGGCGCAGCGTGCCCAGGCCGGAGCAAGGCGCATCCACCAGCACCCGGTCGATCTTGCCGGCCAGCCGCTTGATGCGGTCGTCACGCTCGTGGGCGATCTGCACCGGGTGCACGTTCGACAAGCCACTGCGCGCCAGCCGCGGCTTCAGCGCCGCCAGCCGGTGGCCCGACACGTCGAAGGCGTACAGCCGCCCGGTGCTGCGCATGGCCGCGCCCAGCGCCAGCGTCTTGCCGCCGGCGCCAGCGCAGAAATCGACCACCATCTCGCCGCGCCTGGCGTCGGTCAGCAGCGACAGCATCTGGCTGCCTTCGTCCTGCACCTCGATGGCGCCCTGCGTGAACAGGTCGAGCTTGTTGACCGCCGGCTTGCCCTGCAAGCGCAGACCCCAAGGCGACAGCGGCGTCGGCTCGGCCTGGATGCCGGCGTCGGCCAGCGCACGCTGGACCTCGTCGCGCCTGGCCTTGTGGGTGTTGACGCGCAGGTCCAGCGGTGCCGGCGCCTCCAGCGCCTGCACCAGCGGCCAGAAGTCGCTGCCGACCTGGGCCTGCAAGGCGCCGGCCAGCCAGTCGGGCAGGTTGTGGCGCAGCTTGTCGGGCAGCGTGCTGCGGTCGATGGCCTGCGTCTGCGCCAGCCACTGCCGCTCGTGCTCGTCGAGCGCGCCACGCAGGAAGACGTCGTTGCCCTGCCAGGCCAGCATCGCGAGCCGGCGTTCCAGCGGGCCGACGCCGCTCTGCGCCAGGTGTTGCAATACCAGCCGCTGGCGCAGCAGCGCATAGGTGGTTTCGGCCAATGTGTGGCGCTCGCGCGGGCCCAGGCCGCGGTGCTGGCGGAAGAAGGCCGACACCACGCCGTCGGCCGGCTGGTCGAGCTTCAGCACGGCGCGCAGCAGATCGGTCGTCAGGTCCAGCAAGGCATTCGGGTGCATCCAGCGATTATCCTGCCCGGCCATGCGCAGACTCGTTTCGCACGTCCGGAGCCGGCCGCGCTTGTACATCGCCGCGGCGGCCGGCCTGGCTGTCGGCTTGCTGCTGCCGGACACCGAGCGCTGGACCACCCGCTTGCTGCTGGGCTGGAATGCCGCTGTCTGGCTGTACCTGCTGCTGATCGGCATGCTGATGGCCGGCGCCGACCACCACGACTTGCGGCGCGTTGCCGTCAGGCAGGCGGAAGGGGCGGCCGTGGTGCTGGGCATCGTGGCGGTGGCGTCGCTTGCCAGCCTGGGCGCCATCGTGGTGGAACTGGCCGCCGCCAAGGCCGGCAGCGGCGCGGCTTGGCCGCACCTGGTGCTGGCTGCCGCCACCGTGGTGGGAGCGTGGTTGCTGCTGCCGGTGATGTTCGCGCTCGACTACGCCAGCCGCTACTACCGCGCGCCGGTCGCCGGTGGGCTGGCCTTTCCCAGCGCGCCGAATGGCGAGCAGGACTTCCACCCCGACTACACCGACTTCCTCTACTTCGCCGTGACCATCGCGGTGGCCTTGCAAACGTCGGACGTCAGCATCACCGCGCGGCCGATGCGGCAACAGGTGCTGCTGCAGACGGTGCTGTCGTTCGCGTTCAACACCGCGATCCTGGCGCTGACGGTCAACATCGCCGCGAGCCTGCTGGGCTGATCAAACCAGCACCTGCGACGCGCCGTCGCGGTGGCGCACGATGCCGTTTTCGACCAGCAACCTGCCCTCGACGAACCAGCGCACCGCCAGCGGGTAGATCACATGCTCGGTGGCGAGCACGCGCCGCGAGAGGCTGTCCTCATCGTCACCTGGACGCACCGGCACCACCGACTGCATCACGATGGGCCCGTGGTCGAGTTCGGCCGTCACCAGGTGCACGGTGGCGCCGACTGCCTTGCAGCCCGCCTCCAGCGCCCGGCGGTGCGTGTGCAGCCCGGTGAAGGCCGGCAGCAGCGACGGGTGGATGTTCAGCAGCCGGCCTGCATAACGCTGCACGAACACGGCGCCCAGAATGCGCATGAAGCCGGCCAGCACCACCACGTCGGGCGCGAAGCCATCGATGGCCTGTGCCAGCGCGGCGTCGAAATCCGCGCGCGCTGCGAAAGCCTTGTGGTCCACCACCGCGGTGTCCACGCCATGCCCGGCCGCGAACTCCAGGCCGGGGGCGTCGGCCCGGTTGCTGAGCACCGCCACCACGCGCGCCGGCCAGCCTTCTGCGGCGCAGCGCTGGACGATGCACTCCATGTTGGAGCCGCGGCCGGAGATCAAAATCACGATGCGCTGCATGGCGGGCGGCAGTGTAGCGAGCCTGCGAGAATCCGCGTTCCCGCCGCCTGACGTTCTCTGCCTGCACACACCATGCGATCCCGCGTTCTCTCCGGCATGCGCCCCACCGGCGCCCTGCACCTGGGCCATTACCACGGCGCGCTCAAGAACTGGGTGCGGCTTCAGGACACGCACGACTGCTTCTACTTCGTGGCCGACTGGCATGCACTGACCACCCACTACGAAGACCGCGAGGTGATCGAGAAGAACGTCTATGAGATGGTCATCGACTGGCTGGCCGCCGGGCTCGACCCAGAGAAGAGCACCATCTTCATCCAGAGCCGCCTGCCCGAGCATGCAGAGCTGTTCACGCTGCTGGCGATGGGCACGCCGCTAGGCTGGCTGGAGCGCGTGCCCACGTACAAAGACCAGATCGAGAAGCTGAAGGACCGTGACCTCGCCACCTACGGCTTCCTGGGCTACCCGCTGCTGCAGGCGGCCGACATCCTGATCTACAAGGCCGGCCATGTGCCGGTGGGAGAAGACCAGTCCTCGCACGTGGAGCTGACCCGCGAAGTGGCGCGCCGCTTCAACAACCTGTACGGCCGTGCGCCCGACTTCCAGGCCCAGGTGGCCGCAGCGCTGGCGAAGCTGAGCAAGGACGACGCGCGCTACTACGAGCGCCAGCGCAAGACCTTCGGCGAGACCGGCGCCGCCGAGGCGCTGGCCAAGGGCGAAGGCATCGTGCGCAAGGCGGCGGCCAGCGTAGCCGGCTGGGCCGGGGCCGATTCCGAACTGCTGCAAGGCCACCTCAAAGGCAGCGGCAAGACCATCCTGACCGAGCCGCAGGCGCTGCACACCGAGGTGATGAAGCTGCCCGGCCTGGACGGCGCCAAGATGAGCAAGAGCTACGGCAACGCGGTGCTGATGCGTGACGACGCCGACACCGTGACGAAGAAGATCCGCGGCATGGTCACCGACCCGGCGCGCGTGCGCCGCACCGACCCCGGCGAGCCCGAGAAGTGCCCGGTCTGGCAGTTCCACAAGGTCTATAGCGACGCAGCCACGCAGCAATGGGCGGCCGACGGCTGCCGCAGCGCGGGCATCGGCTGCCTGGACTGCAAGCAGCCGGTGATCGACGCCATCGTCCGCGAGCAAGCACCGTGGCGCGAACGCACCGCCGCCTTCACCGCCAACCCCAAGCAGGTGCACTGGATCGTCGAGATGGGCACCGAGCGCGCGCGCACCGTCGCCCGCCAGACGATGAAAGACGTGCGCGAAGCGATGGGCCTGAACTACTGACCGCCATGAACCTGCAAACCATCGAAATCAACCCTGGCGGCACCGTGGCCGCCACCGTCATCGTGCTGCACGGCCTGGGCGCCGACGGCACCGACTTCCTGAGCTTCGCCGACGAGGTGGACCTGGCCGCCGTCGGCCCCGTGCGCTGGCTGCTGCCGCGCGCGCCGGTGCGCCCGGTGACGCTGAACAACGGCATGGCGATGCGCGCCTGGTACGACATCCTCGGCAGCGACCTGCAACGCCGCGAAGACGAGCCCGGGCTGCGCCAATCCTTCGCCCAGGTGCATGCGCTCATCGACGCCGAGGTGGCGCGCGGCGTCCCGTCGCAGCGCATCGTGCTGGCCGGCTTCTCGCAAGGCTGCGCGATCACGCTGGGCGCCGGGCTGCGCTGCCCGCACCGGCTGGCGGGGCTGGCGGGGCTGTCGGGCTACATGCCGCTGAGCGACAGCCTGGCCGCCGAGCGCCATGCGGCCAACCACGGCATGCCGGTCTTCCTGGCCCATGGCCGGCGCGACGGCATGGTGCCGCTGGCCCGCGGCGCGGCGGCGCGCGATGCCTTGCAAGGCCTGGGCTACAGCGTCGAATGGCACGACTACCCGATGGAGCATTCGGTCTGCCTGGAGGAGGTGCAGGCGCTCAACGCCTGGCTGCTCAAAGTGCTGGCCTGAGGGCGCGAGCAGCCGGCGCCGATGTTGGCTATCCTCCGCCGCGTTCCACACACGACGGCAGGAGAAACGACATGCATCGCCCGACGACACCGATCAAGACAGCACTGGCCGCGCTGGCCATGGCCGCGCTGACAGCCGCCCACGCCGGCGCGCCGCAGGCCAAGGGCCAGGCGCCCGGCTGGTACCGCATGGCGCTGGGCGACTTCGAGGTCACCGCGCTGTCCGACGGCACGGTGGAACTGCCGGTGGACAAGCTGCTGACCAACGCGCCGGCAGACCGCATCCAGGCGCTGCTGGCACGCTCCTACCTCAAAGCGCCGGTGGAGACATCGGTCAACGGCTACCTGGTCAACACCGGCAGCAAGCTGGTGCTCATCGACGTCGGCGCGGCCGGCCTCTTCGGCCCCACGCTCGGCAAGCTGGTGGCCAACCTGAAGGCCTCCGGCTACCAGCCCGAGCAGGTGGACGAGATCTACATCACCCACATGCACCCCGACCATGTCGGCGGCCTGGTGGCCGATGGCAAGGCGGTGTTCCCGAACGCCGTGGTGCGCGCCGACACGCGCGAAGGCGGCTTCTGGCTCAGCCAGGCCAACATGGACGCCGCGCCGGCCGACTCCAAAGGCTTTTTCCAGGGCGCGATGGCATCGCTGAACCCGTATGTCGCGGCCGGCAAGCTGAAGCCCTTCGACGGCGCCACCGACCTGGTGCCCGGCATCCGCGCCGTGCCTGCGCCCGGCCACACCCCCGGCCACACGATCTACGTGGTCGAGAGCAAGGGCAGCAAGCTGGTGGCCTGGGGCGACCTGATGCACGTGGCGGCGGTGCAGTTCGTCCAGCCGTCGGTGACCATCCAGTTCGACAGCGATTCCAAGGCCGCCGCGCCGCAGCGCGAGAAGAACTATGCCGATGCCGCCGGCAAGGGCTACTACGTCGCGGTGGCCCACGTTGCCTTTCCCGGCATCGGCCAGTTGCGTGCCGACGGCAGCGGCTACGCCTGGGTGCCTGCCAACTACAGCGCCGGAAAATAGGGGCGCTAACTTCGAAAATGGGTGGCTGTCGAGCATGGTCGGCATGGCGTTGCTGATCGAGCAGGTCGATCCGCGCAGTGCTCCGGCGATGGCGCTGCTGCGCGAGGCTGCGCTCGAAGCCCGCGCGCTGTACCCGGAGCTGTTCACGCCCGACACGCCGATGCCGGGCAACCCGCCAGCCGCGCCGCGCACCATGTACCTGGTGGCTTACGACAACCACGTGCCAGTGGGCTGCGCGGCGCTGCGTCCGCTGGACGACAGCACGGCCGAGGTGCGCCGCGTCTTCGTCGGCAAGGCGGCCCGCGGCAAGGGCGTGGCGCGCGCGCTGATGGCAAGGCTGGAGGCTGAAGCCGTGTCTTTGGGCTACAGCGCGCTGAAGCTCGAAACCGGCAACCGCCAGCAGCCGGCGATGGCGCTGTACCGCGCGCTGGGCTATGCCCGCATCGACGCCTTCGGGCCGTATCTCGGCGACGCCACCAGCGTCTGCTTCGGCAAGCGGCTGGTTTCGCCCCAGCCTTAGCCGAAGCGGCCCTGCAAAAACCAGCCGGTGGCTGCCGCCGTGAGCCGGTCGCAGAACACCCAGCACAGCGCGCCGTCATGGTCTTGCGCGATGAAATAGTCGCGCGTCACCAGGCCGCCGTCCCACCAGCCGGATTCGATGCGCTCGGGGCCGGACACCAGTTGCAGCACCCGGCCCGCCAGCAGCGGCAGGCGGTCGCGTGACGAGGCCAGCGGCACCGGCTCGGGCAGCAGCCACACCGGGCGGTGCAGCGGCAGATGGTCCGGCGGCGGCATCGGCGGCAGGCTGCCCAGCGGCGCCGACACCGGCTGCAGGCCGCAGGCGCGCTCCGGGCGGTGGTCGGCCACCGGCACGATGCGCAGCACCTGCTCTTCGCCCAGCCGCGCGCGCAGACGTTCGAGCAGGCGCGTCAGGCCCTGCGCCTGGCTCTGGCGGGTGGGAAACAGCTCGCCGTTGGGCGCTGCGCTGTGCGCGATGTCGCTGCATTGCAGCCGCAGGTCGAGCGTCGGCGCCAGCAGTTCGACGCGCGCGAGGCGCTCGCGCAGCAGCAGTTGCAGGTGCTCTGGGTCGAGCGACGGCTCGGCCAGTTCGATGTGCAGCGCGGTGGCCTGGGCAGCGCTGCCGCGGTGGCGCAGCCCGTGCTGCATCTGAAGCGTGAAGGCGCTGACGCGGGCCTGCTGCGCGCGCGCCCAGGCCACCAGCCGCGCCAGCAGCACCGCGGCGCCGTGCAGCACCTGCGCGCTGGTGTCGGCACGCGCGAACAGCTCCAGCCGGCTCTCGAACACCGGCGGCAGCAGCAGCGGCTGGCGCGGGTCGGGGCGCTTGCCCAAAGCGGCGTCCAGGTCGTCGAGCACGGCTTCGCCGAAGCGCCGCGCCAGCCCGCCGCGCGGCAGGTGGCGCAGGTCCGACAGGGTCTGCAAGCCCATGCCCTGCAACGCCTCCCAGTGCGCGCGCCCGGGGCCCAGCAGCCAGACGGGCGCGTCGTCCAGCAGGTCTTGCAAGGCGCGCAGGTCGGTGCTGTGCGCGCCTTCGGCCAGGCCGTCGCGCCACTCGGCCAGCAGCGCGGCGCCCAGCGCCGTGGGAGCGCTGGCGATCTGCGTGCGGTGGGCCAGCGGCGCCAGTGCCTGGCGCAGCCGCGCGGTCAGCGCCGGCAGGCCGCCGAAGTAGCGCAGGCTGGCCTGCACCTCCAGCAGCACGGTGGCCGGGCCGCACAGCGTGACCATCGGCGTGAAGGCCAGCGCGGCATGGGCCACGGCCTGCAACGCGGCGGCGTCACGCAAGGCGTCGGCCTGCGCCACCAGCAGCTCGGCCGACAAGGCCATCGCGGTGGCGCGCTTGAGGCCGGGCTGGATGCCGCATTGCGCCGCCGCCAGGTTGGCAGCGGTGACGCGGTGCTCGCTGACCAGCGCCACAGGCCGCGCGGCCTCAGCCGGCAGCGTGGCGCAAAAGGCCTCCAGCGACAGCAGAGGCAGGTGCAGCGCAAGCCACTGCATCACCGGCCTGCGTCAGGTGCTGCGTCAGGTGCTGCGTCAGGCGTTGCGTCAGAAGCTGAAATCGAAGTCGTAGAAATGCTTGCCGTCTTCGATGCGGATGGCCATGCGGCCTTTGAGCCCCAGCAGTTCATCGGTGGCTGAATCGGGCACCACGGTCACGCTGAGCTGCGGTGCGCCGCGGTCCATCGTGCCGCTGTGCTGCAGCACGAAGCTGCCGCTGCGGCCTTGCAGCGTGCCGCTCACCTGCTCCAGCGCCACATAGCCGGCCGAGCCCGGCGTGGCGCTGCGGGCGGCCAGCATCTCTCCGCGGCTGGTGGCATCGAGTTCGCCGTGAAAGCGCTTGTCCAGCGCCATGCGGCCCAGCGTGGTGCCGGCAGCAGCGTCATGCACGGGGTGGGGCGTGAGCTGGACGTCGAAGGTGCCGCTGATGTGGGTGGTCATCGTGTTTTCCTTCAAGTGGTTCAAGTGGTTCAAGTGGGTCGGGTGGGTCGGGTAGGGTGGGTGGGTCGGTACGTCGGGCTGGAAACCATGGCCGCGTCGAGCGCCGGCCATGCGGCCGGCAGCACGCCCGGCAATGGCAATGTCAGCGCCTGGGCCAGCGGCGGGCCGCGGCGCTTGAGAAGCTGCACGCGCAAGGCGTCGGTGCCGGCGGGGCGCAGCAGCAGCCGCAGCGGCGCCGGGCTGGGCTTGCTGCGCTGGCCGTCGTCACGCAGCAGGAAGATGGGGCCGTCATGGCTTTGCGCTGCAAGCTGCAGGCGCCGCAAGGCGTCTGCCGGCAGCCGCGCCGGCAGCCAGGCGAGTGCTGCACCGGCATGGCCGCTCTTCAGCGTCTGCTCGAGCGCCCACAGGATGTCGGCCGCCGGCAGCAGGTTGCGCGCGCGGCCGCGCAGGCCGGCCTTGCTCTGCACCAGGTAGATCTGCTGCACGTCCAGCCCGCAGGCGTGCAGCGCCCAGCCGAAGGGCAGCGCCGGCGGGTCGAACAGCATCACGCCGCGCTGCTGCGCCTGCACGGCCGCGAGCGCAGGCGCCAGCAGCCGCATCTCGCCGATGCCGGCATGCGGCAGCAGCAGCTCGCTCAAGGCGCGTGCCGGCCAGCCGCCGCCGGGCAGCACGGCGTCGAGCGCGGCAAAACCGCTGGGCAGCACGGCAGCGCGCTGCTGGCCGATCTGGTGGGCGCGCCAGAGGGCGGGGTGCAGTTCTTCGGGCGGTGGCGCTGCCGGCGGGGCCGGGGTGGTCTCAATGTCGGTTTCGGCCTTCAGCGGCCTGGCGCGCGGGCGCCCACCCGGCGGCGGCTGCACGGCCACAGGTAGAGAAGAGAACAAGTCGGGGAAAGCTTCCACCAGATTACTGTACTTTTATACAGTTCTTCTGGCAAGCTGCTGCTGTGCAGTAAGGAACCTGCCCTTGCTGCATCTTGCAGTGGCCGGCCACGCCGATGCGCTGGTCACCGGCGACAAGGATTTGCTGGTGCTGCGCGGGTCGGTGCCGTTTGCGATCCTGACCGTCGAAGCCTGGCTGCGCGGCTGAGCGCATCAGCGCATCAGCGCATCAGCGTCGCCACGCACCGTCAGCTCTCCAGCAACCCCGCCACCCGCTCGCGCAGCAGCGCCGGGCTCACCGCCGCACCGGCCACCGGCGCGCCGGCATGCAGCCCCACGGGGCTCCAGAAGCCGCGCCGGAAGGGCTTGACCATCGCCCGCCCGCGCTCCACGCGCGAGAAGAACGAGCCCCACAGGTTTTGCAGCGCCAGTGGCACCACCGGCACCGGGTGGCTTTGCAGGATCTTCATGATGCCGCCCTTGAACTCGCCCAGGCTGCCGTCTTTCGTGAGGCCGCCTTCAGGGAAGATGCACAGCAGATCGCCCTCGTCCAGTACGCGCCGCGCCTGCGTGAACGCCTGCGCGTAGAGCGCCGCGTCTTCGTGCTGCGGCGCCACCGGGATCGCCTTCGCCAGCCTGAACAGCCAGCCGAGCAGCGGCACCGCGAAGATGCGGTGGTCCATGATGAAACGGATGGGCCGCGGGCTGGCCGCCATCAACAGCATCGCATCGACGAAGCTGACGTGGTTGCACACCAGGATGGCCGGCCCGTGCAGCGGGATGTTGTCGCCGCCGCGCACGCGGAAGCGGTAGATGCAGCGCGTGAGCACGAAGGCGAAGAAGCGCAGCAGGTACTCCGGCACCAGCAGGAAGATGAAGCCGGCCACCACCGCGTTGAGCACAGCCACCACCAGAAAGACCTGCGGAATGCTCAGGCCCAGGCCCAGCAGCACGCCGACGCCCAGCGAGCTGACGATCATGAACAGCGCGTTCAGGATGTTGTTGGCTGCGATGATGCGCGCCCGGTGCGTGGGCACGCAGCGCAGCTGGATCAGCGCGTACATCGGCACGCTGTACAGGCCGGTGAAGAGCGACAGCAGCGCCAGGTCGGCCATCACGCGCCAGTGCGCCGGCTGGCCGATGAACTGCGCCACGCCCAGCATGCCGGCCGGCGGCAGGCTGCGGGCCGCGAAGTACAGATCGATGCCGAACACGCTCATGCCGATGGCGCCCAGCGGCACCAGGCCGATCTCGACATGGCGCCGGCTCAGGCCCTCGCACAGCAGCGCGCCGGTGCCGATGCCGAGCGAGAACACCACCAGCAGCAGCGAGGCCACATGCTCGTCGCCATGCAGCACGTCTTTTGCAAAGGCCGGGAACATGCTCAGGAACACCGCGCCGAAGAACCACATCCACGAGATGCCGAGCAGCGAGCGGAAGACGACCACGTTGCCATGCGCCAGCTTCAGGTTGCGCCAGGTCTCGCTGACAGGGTTCCAGTTGATCTTCAGCGCCGGGTCGGTGGCGGGCGACTGCGGCACCCACTGCGCCAGCACCCGGCCCAGCACCGCCACCGCCACGCAGCCCGCGGCGACGCAGGCGGCGCCCACGTCGGGCAGCGCGATCAGCAGCCCGCCCGCCACCTGGCCCAGCAGGATGGCGACGAAGGTGCCCATCTCCACCATGCCGTTGCCGCCGGTGATCTCGCGCTCGCTCAGGTGCTGCGGCAGATAGGCAAACTTCACCGGCCCGAAGAGCGTGGAATGCAGCCCCATCAGGAACACGCAGGCCAGCAGCAAAGGCACGTTTTGCCGCAGGAAGCCGATGGCCGCCAGCAGCATGATGGCGATCTCCAGCCACTTGACCAGGCGCACCAGCAGCGCCTTGTCCAGCTTGTCGGCAAGCTGGCCGCTGGTGGCCGAGAACAGTACGAAGGGCAGGATGAACAAGGCGCCGATCACCAGCCCGGCCAGCGTCGGCGTCAGCCAGGCCACCTGCAACTGGTAGGTCACCATCACGGTGAACGCGAACTTGAACAGGTTGTCGTTGCCGGCACCGAGAAACTGCACCCAGAAAAAGGGCGCGAAGCGGCGTTGCCGCAGCAGGGCGAACTGGTTGGGGCGGTGCGCAGCTTCGGTTGCTTGCCCGCCAGGCGCAGCCGGCGCCGGCGCCGCGGCCGGCCAGCTCAAGCGCCGCCCGGCACCAGCGCCGCCTTCAGCACCGCGGCACACAGCGCGACGGCGGTGTTGGCTTCGTCGAGCACGCGGCCCATCGGCAAGAAGCCATGGATCTGGCGCTCGAAGCAGATGGATTGCACCCGGTTGCCGGCCTCGGACAAGGCGTCGGCGTACTGCCGGCCTTCGTCGCGCAAGGGGTCGTAGCCGGCGGTCAGCACCAGCGCCGGCGGCAGGCCGCGCAGGTCGGGCGCCAGCAGCGGCGAGGCGCGCCAGTCGGCCCAGTCGGCCGCGTTGGGCACGTAGTGGCCGCGGAAGTACGCGATGGTGTCGGCAGTGAGCAGATAGCCCTGGCCGTTGGTGCTGTGCGAGGGCGCGGTGGCGCGCATGTCGGTCGCCGGGTAGATGAGCAACTGGAAGGCCAGCGGCCTGCCCGCGTCACGTTCTGCAAGGGCCACCACCGCCGCCAGGTTGCCGCCGGCGCTGTCGCCACCGACGGCAATGCGCGCCGGGTCGATGCCCAGCGCAGCCGCCTCCTGCCGCGCATGGGCGGTGGCGGCGATGCAGTCCTCCACCGCGGCAGGGAACGGATGCTCCGGGCCCATCCGGTAGTCCACCGCCAGCACCGCGCAGCCGCTGGCGTTGGCGAGTTGGCGGCACAGCACGTCGTGCGTGTCCAGGTCGCCGATGGTCCAGCCGCCGCCGTGAAAGTACAGCAGCAGCGGCAGCACGCCGCCGGCCGGGCGGTACAGGCGCAGCGGCAGGCTGCCGGCAGCCAGCGCACGCACCTCGTGCACAGGCGGCGCATCGGGCTGCGTGAAGCCGCGCCGGTCACGGTACATCGCCCGCGCCTGCGCCGGGCTGACGGTGTGCGTGGGCGGCACTTTGCGCTCTGCCATCAGGTCGAGCAGGGCGCGGGCTTGGGGGTCGAGCATGGCGGTGTCCTCGCTGGTTTGGGCGCAGTGTAGCGATTGCGATGCTTGCCAAAAGCAAGCATTGCGGCCAGCATCTGGCCATGCTGTCTCCGATGGATGCACCGACAGACCGCGTCGCCGCGCTGCGCGCCTTCAACCGCTTCTACACCGGCCGCATCGGCGTGCTTCAGGAGCGGCTGCTGAGCACGCGCTTCTCGCTCGGCGAGTCACGCCTGCTGTGGGAGCTGGCGCATGCGCCGGGCAGCACCGCGGCCGCATTGGCGCGCACGCTGGCGCTCGACGCCGGCTACCTGAGCCGGCTGCTGGCCGGCCTGCGCGAGCGCGGCCTGGTGAAGGCGCAGCGCTCGTGCAGCGATGGCCGGCAGACGCTGCTGTCGCTCAGCGCCGCCGGACGCCGCGCCTTTGCGCCGCTGGACCAGCGCGCGCAGGCGCAGATGTCGGCGCTGCTGGCGCCGCTGGCTGAGCACGACCAGCAGGCGCTGCTGGGCGCGGCAAGCCGCATGCAGGCGGTGCTGGGCCGCAACCCCGCTGCGCCGCTGCAGTTGCGTGGCCACCGTGCCGGTGACATCGGCTGGCTGATCGGCCGCCATGGCGCGCTGTATGCGCAGGAGTACGGCTGGGACATGCGCTTCGAGGCGCTGGTGGCGCGCATCGCGGCCGACTTCATCGAGCGCTTCGATGCTGCGCGCGAAGCCTGCTGGATTGCCGAGCGCGATGGCGCGCCGGTCGGCTGCGTGGTGCTGGTGCAGGCGCGTGACGAGGCCAGCGGCGCGCCGCTGGACGGCGTGGCGCAACTGCGGCTGCTGCTGGTGGAGCCGTCGGCACGCGGCATCGGCCTGGGCAGGCAACTGGCCACCGAGTGCGAGCGCTTTGCCCGCGCGGCAGGCTACCGCCGCATCCGTTTGTGGACGAACAGCGTGCTGCTGGCGGCGCGCGGCATCTACGCCAAGGCCGGCTACACGCTGGTGGCGAGCGAGCCACACCACAGCTTCGGCCAGCCGTTGGTGGGCGAGGTGTGGGAGCTGGCGCTGTGACGTCGGCGCAGGCTGCCGGCTGCCACCTGTTTCAGCCGAAGCGCACCGCATGGATCGGCGGCAGCCGCGCCGGCACGCCGGCCCAGTGGTCACCGCCATCGTCGCTGGCCCACAGGCCGCCGGTGGTGCTGCCCATCAGCAAGGAGCGGCCGTCGGCCGACACGTCCAGGCCGTGGCGGTACACCAGGTCGTAGGCCTGCTGCTGCGGCAGGCCGCTGCGCAAAGTCTCGAAGCTGCGGCCACCGTCGCGCGTGCGGTTGACCACCATCGCGGCGTCTTGCGGCACACGCCGCTGGTCGGCCTCGGCCGGCACGAACCAGGCCGTGTCGGGGTCTTGCGGGTGCGCCGCCACCGCAAAGCCGAAGCTGGACAGCGGCGCCTTCACCTCGGCCCACAACGCGGCGTTGTCGGCGCTGCGCCAGATGCCGTTGTGGTGCTGGCACCAGAGGACATCGGGCCGCGCCGCGCAGCGCACGATGCGGTGCGGGTCCTGCACGTTGGCGTCGTCGGCACGCTCGGGCGGCATGTAGTCGGCGCGCATGCCCACCGCGCGCAGCGCCCAGCCGGCGCCGTCGTCCA
This sequence comes from uncultured Rubrivivax sp., assembly GCA_964244245.1. Classification (GTDB taxonomy): domain Bacteria; phylum Pseudomonadota; class Gammaproteobacteria; order Burkholderiales; family Burkholderiaceae_C; genus Rubrivivax. The sequence continues at coordinate 93,540 of CAXTHW010000022.1, forward strand.
CCGTCACCCAGGCGCCGCCGCAACCGATGCCCACCAGCACCTCGCCAGGCATGCCTGGATGCGGGCAGACCGAGTGGATGCCAGGCACGTCGTAACCGCCGCCGAACCACTCCGCGCGGCCCGGCTGCTGCCACAGCGCATCGACCAACGTCCAGCTCAGCCCGAAGTCCTGCGAGCGAAAGAGCCCGCCCGGCAGCGTGCCGGCCCAGACGGTGCCGTGGGCGGCCTCCAGCGTCCACACCTGCACCAGCTTCCATGGCACGCCGGTGGCAGCAGCGGGCTGCTCCGGGTAGGCCGGCGTGGCGACCTCGCGCCAGGTCACGCCGGCATCGTCGCTGGCGTGCAGCTTGACGCCGAAGTGGCCCAGGTTCAGCGCGGCCATCATGCGGCCGGCGGCATCTGGCGGCAGCAGCGCGCTGACCGGCTCACCGAGAAAGCTGCTGCGCTGCACGGCCCAGCCGGCGGCGCTGTGGCGCAGCTCGAACAGGCCTTTGCGGGTGGCGACCCAGGCGCGCGATTCCGACATGTTGCCCATGCTGTCATCCTCCGGACAAGGCTTGCAGCACATGCACGGTGCTGCCCGGTTGCAGCGCATCGGCCAGGCCGCTGCGGTCTGTACTGCGAACGCCGTCGATGAAGGCCACCACGTTGGCGCGCAGGTGGCCTTGTTCGTCGAGAAGGTAGCCGCGCAGCCGCGGGTTCAGCGCAAAGGCATCGTCGAGCGCAGCGCCCAGCGTGGTGGCGCTGCTCTGCGCCTCGGGCACGTCGAGGAAGCGGCGCAGTTGCGGCGTGAAGACGATCCGGGGCACCGGGCCATCATGCCGCGCGCGCGGCGCGGGCTCAAGCGGCTAAACCACGACGGGGGATTCCGGGCCCGGCGGACCTGGCGAATGCGACTGCGGCTGCGGCGGCGGCTGCGGCGGCAGCCGCGGGTCGGGCGGATGCAGACGTGCCAGGCTGCCCGCCGCCAGCACGGCCGCCGCAGCCGCCAGCGCGGCAGACAGCAGCAAGGCGCTGCGCGCGCCCAGCGCATCGGCCAGCAGGCCGCCGCCCAGCGCGCCAGCCAGCGTGGCCAGCAGCCCGGCGCCGCGCAGTGCTGCATCGGCGCGCGCCAGCAGTGCGGCGGGCACCGCCGTCTGGCGCAGCGTGCGGCTGTGCACGTCCTGCAGGCTGTGGCCGCCGTCGCCGACGATCTGGTGGGCCACCAGCCATGCTGCGCCGGCCCAGCCGGGTGCCGCCACCAGCGGGATGCAGAACGCGCCCAGCGACACCAGCGCCAGGCCCAGAGCCACCGCCCAGCCCGCGCCCAGCCAGCGGCCCAGCACTGGCGCCGCCGCTGCACCTGCGATGGCGCCCAGCCCGCCGGTGGCAGCGATCATCCCCATCGGCCCGGTGCCGAAGCCGACGTCGCGCACGACGAAGATCACGTAGGTGGCGCCGGTCAGGCCCATCGCCGCAGCCAGCAGCACCTCGATGCAGGCCAGCGCGCGCAGGCTGGCCCGCGCGCGCACCGCGCGCAAGCCGTCGGCCATCTCGTGCCAGAGCTGCCGCACACCCTGCCCCGGCGGCGCAGCGGCCGGCGGCGCCGGCTCGGCAACGCCGCGCAGGCAGAGCGCAGACAGCGCATAGCTCAGCGCATCGACGGCCAATGCCACCACCGCACCCAGCGCCTGGAAGACCCAGCCGCCCAGCGCAAAGGCCGCCGTCTCGGACAGGCTGCCGGCCACCGCAAGCTGCGCATTGCGCCCGGGCAGCGCGCCATGGTCCATGCGCTGCGCCATCCAGGCCGAGCGCGCCAGCTCGAAAGCCATCGTCAGCAGCCCGCCGGCCGCAGCGGCCAGCAGCAGCAGCGCAAAGCTCAGCCACCCGGCCCAGGCCAGCGCCGCCAGGCCGGCCAGCAAGGCGGCGCGCAGGCCGTCGCAGGCGAGCATCACGCTGCGTTTGCGGTGGCGGTCCACGAGGCTTGCGAGCCACAGCGAGCCGACGGCGCCGGCCAGCACGTCGGCCACCAGCAGCCAGCCCATTTGCAAGGGCGTGGCGCCCAGCACCAGCGCGGCGATCCACGGGACGGCCAGCCGGCTGAGCATGGAGCCGAAATTGGAGACGCCCTCGGACGCGAGCACGCGGCCGAAGTCACGGCTTTCGCGGCCGGCGCGCCCGGCGTCTGAAACCGGCGACGACAAAGGCTGCGGTTCGGGCATCGGCCGCATTCTGCGGCCGATGCCCGGGCCGGCGCATCAGCAGTTCATGCGGCCTCGGCGTGCAGCACCTGGGCCGCGGCGTTCACCACCGCGGCGATGCGCCCGATGTCGCGCAACTGCTGCGTCGTCCAGCCTTCCTTCTTCAGCAGCGCGTAATGCGACTGCACGCAGAAGTGGCATTTGCCGACGATGGACGCGGCCAGCGCGTAAGCCTCGAACTTGACCTTCGAGACGCCGCCGTGGCTGGCGTAGGCGTTCATGCGCAGCTCGGGCCGCGCCGTCTTGAGGTCGGCATCGTCGGCCATCTCGACGAACGGATACCACGCGTTGTTCATGCCCATCAACGCCGCCGCTGTCAGCGCCGCATGCGCTTCGGCGGCCGGCAGCGCGGCCTTGAAGGCCTGCACCAGCGGCTGGCTCTTCGCCGCGAAAGCGGCGGCCAGGGCCACCGCCACCGCGTCTTCGGGCGCCAGGCTGGAGCGGGCGATCACGCCGTCCAGGTTGAGCCGGATGTCCTTCGCGTATTCGGGCATCCGCTCCTTGATCGCGTTCAGGAATTCCACTGCGGTTCTCCTTCGGTGCTTACAGCGTCGCGCCGCCGACGCCGCGGTTGCAGGGGCACAGTTCGTCGGTTTGCAGGCCGTCGAGGATGCGCAGCACCTCGTCGGGGTTGCGGCCGACGTTGAGGTTATTCACGCTGACATGCTGGATCACGTTGTCTGGATCGACGATGAAGGTGGCACGCAGCGCAACGCCCTCGGCAGCATCACGCACGCCCAGCATATCGACCAGGCTGCCGCGGCTGTCACCGAAGCTCCAATGTCCCAGCTTGTCCAGGTCTTTGTGGTCACGGCGCCAGCCCAGCTTGCTGAACTCGTTGTCCGTCGAGCCGCCCATCAGCACGGCGTCGCGTTCCTCGAACTGCTTGGCCAGCTTGTCGAAGGCGGTGATCTCGGTCGGGCAGACGAAGGTGAAGTCCTTCGGCCAAAAGTAGATCACCTTCCACTTGCCGGGGAAGCTCTTGTCGGTGATGGCCTCGAAGGCCGAGACGCCGTTTTCCTCATGCTGGTTGAAGCCGGGCTTGACGCCGACGACGCTGAACGCTTCGAGTTTCTGACCGATGGTTTTCATGGTGTTCCTGTGAAAGGTTGGGGTTGAGGGAAAAGCTATCACTGCAAGCTATGAGATAGATTTTCCCACAGCGCTGCTTCTGGCTCCATTGGAAATGGCTAAGCCCGGAATAGCGGCTTCAAGGCAGCTCGTGTCCCATGCTGGCCTGCCAGATGCCGTACCACTCCTCGGCTGACAGCCGAAGCGGCAGCGCAGCCACCGCCTCGCGCAGCGCCTCCACCCGGCCCGAGCCCGTGATGGGATGCGGCCGCGATGGGTGGCGCAGGATCCAGGCATAGGCGGCGGTGGCCGCCGAGACGCCGCGGGCGCGGCCCAGCGCCTCCAGTGCAGCCCGCACGCGGCGGGCTTGCGCGTCGTCAGCGGTGAACAATCGCCCGCCCGCCAGCGGCGACCACACCATGGGCCGCAGCCCGAGATCAGTGCACTGGTCCAGGCTGCCGTCGGCCAGCGCCTGCATCTGCAGGGGCGACAGCTCGATCTGGTGGGTGCACAGCGGCAGCCGACGGTGCAGCATGGCAAGCTGCGACGGCAGGTGGTTGGAGACACCGAAGGCCAGCACCTTGCCGGCAGCGCGCAATGCACCGAAGGTGTCGGCCAGTTCGTCGGGGTCCATCAACAGGTCGGGGCGGTGGATCAGCAGCACATCGAGATGGTCGGTGCGCAATGCGGCCAGCGATGCATCCACCGACGCCAGCACATGCGTGCGCGCGCTGTCGTAGCACTTCGCGGTGTGCCCCGGCCGCGCTGGCGACACCAGCTTGATGCCGCACTTGGTGACGATCTGCATGCGTTGGCGCAGCCCCGGCGCGGCGGCCAGCGCCTCGCCGAACAGCGCTTCGGCGCTGTAGCCGCCGTAGATGTCGGCATGGTCGAAGCTGCTGACGCCCAGGTCCAGCGCCTGCTCGATCCAGCGCACGCGTTCGGCGACGCTCCAGCGCCATTGATGCAGGCGCCAGAGACCGGCGACGATGGGGGAGAGTGCGGTGTTCATGGCCGCGCACGATAGCGCGGCGGGCAAGGCTTACGACGTCGAAGACGCCAAAGTCTAGATGATCCCAATGCAGTCATGACGGCCGTCAAACAGACGACGAAATTTCCTTCTACCGAGCTTGCTGACGGTTATGCTGGCAGGCCAATTCTTTGAGGACGTGTTGCCATGAAAACGAGGCTTGTGTGTGTCGCCTCCGCGTTGCTTGCGACCGTGGCGCAGGCAGACTCGGTCAATCTTGCTGGGATCACGCTGACGAAGGTTTATACCCAAAGTCGTCTTGACAGTACCGCACATCTCGTACAGGTCAATCAAACGATCAGTAGCGCGTGCAACTTGAATCGACTCTATATTGATATCAATGACAGGGAATTGCTTGCTTCGGCGCTTGCAAACTATTTTTCCGGGAAAGCCGTTGATATAGTCTTTCAAACTGATGGTGCGCCCAGGTCCGCGGCTGGACATATAGGTGCACTCACATGCCGCTTGATAAGCATCTATTGAACGCTTGGCGCGTTCAGCCGCGTGCTGGCGGATGAGCGGCAGGCGGGCGTGTGCATGGCCAAATGGTCGGACTAGGCTGTCAATTGGAAATAAATGAGCTTCGGAAAGCTTTGAAAAGTGCAACCTTCTAGATAGACAGCGACAGAACGCCCACTCAACATTGCGGCAAGAAGCGATGCATATGTGCGCCTTCCGCTTGCAGTATCTCCGTTGTCAAACCGAAACTCGGTCGGGGTAGCGTTGGCAGTACAGCCAAGCGTTGATCCAAATGGACTGCCTTCGAGCGTTACATAGCAGGTACCACCTTCATTGTGACATCCGATGGCGGTAACTTTCCGAGGGCTAATCGCCTCGCCTGCGAAGGCGCCGCTGCTGAAAAGTGCCGTGGCACCCCCGAAAATTGCATATAGACGTAGAGCTGTTCGCCGAAACTTCATGAGCTTCCTCCCCTTTTGCGACAAGATTGTCCACGAGCGTGAGTTTGCCGTAGAGATGCCAGTTGGCTTTCTGTCTGACACTCCAACTCGCGATAGACACGCATAGGCTCTCTCATTGCAGGTTTCATGCTAGTCAAGTACTTGTCCAGCGTTGCCTGAACCAAACGGCATACAGCCCGAATGATTTCGCGGATTGGAGCCTTCTTGCTCGTTCCAGCGCAACCTGCTAGGTCTTACAGGTAAGGACCGCTCCTTGCTCCAATTGATTGCGTGGTGGCCGATGACACTGCACAATGACCCCAATAGATCAACGGCGCGACATTGATTCGCGCTGACTGCGGGGGAGAAATTGGCATGGACGCATCGGAAAGGCATTGCATCATCTGGCTTGAGCGTTTCGCCCGACTGTTGATCGTCCTTGGATGCGTGGCAAACGCGTCTGCGGCGATTTCGGTGTCGGAGGGTGGACAGGCCACAATGGGCCACCCTATCGTCGTGCCGCCCGGCGTCGCTGGAATGGCGCCGAACCTGGGACTCAGTTACGTTGACGGCGGCATCAACGGCCCGGTTGGGGTTGGGTGGAGTGTCCAAGGCATTTCCAGCATTACGCGTTGTCCTGCCACACGTGCCACCGACGGCAAAGCGCGCACGGTGACTTTTGGAGCGCTCGACAAGCTGTGCCTTGACGGTCAGCGCCTCCTGCAGACCGATGAATCAGGTTCTCCAGCGGCCACTCAGAATGGCGTCGGTGTAGCGGTTGCGCCGCAAAGCAACGACGCCCAGGGCTTGACCGGCGCGCTGTACCGGGAGTTCCGAACCGAGAAAGATTCGTTTGCCCGGGTCCGGGCTTATGGGACCGCCAACGGAACCGACGCCAACAACGGCCCGGCGTATTTCAAAGTTTGGACGAAAAGTGGGCAGATTTACGAATATGGCACGAACCCGAATGGCAATGCCGGCGCGAGCATCAATGCACAGGGCTTGACCGTGGTCGCAGTATGGGCCGTCAGTCGCACCAGCGACGTCCTCGGCAACTACATCGACTTCAAGTACTCGCAGCGCGACGTCGCACGCGGCACAGGCACGACGCCATCAGGGGCTCCCGGCCGGGAGTGGAACATCGCCGAGATCCAGTACACCGGCACTGGAACCAACGTAGCGCAAAACAAGATCGTGTTTTCCTACTCGCCCGAAAGACCGGCCACATCGCCACCGGGGCTCGACTACAGCGAAGCATATCAATTCGCGAGTAAGAACGTCAGCATCCAGCGGCTCGACAGCATCCGCACTTATGTGAACTCACCCAATCCGGCGCAACTGGGGCCAGGCGCCAGCGCAATCAAGGTACGCACGTACAAGCTGACTTACGACAACGGGCCGAACACCGGGCGCAGCCGACTGACGCAGATCACTGAATGCGCAGGTAGCGCGGAAACCATGTGTCTTCCGCCGACCAAGTTGTCCTACACGGCCGGAAGCGCTCCGAACTTTGCTGCGGTTACGAACTTCGCTACCAGCGCGATGGGCACCATGCCCATGCTGGATGCAATGTCGGGCACTTACGGCATCTTGACCGGAGACTTCGACGGCGATGGCCGCACGGACATTCTGCGTTGGTCGAACACGCCGTCATTGAACGTGCTTTATCGCAGTCTGGGAGACGGCGCTTTCGAAACCAAGCCCGCGTTCAATCTGACCACCCAGTCTCTCTTCAAAACCGACGGCTGTTACTACTCCATCGTCGCTGACTTCAATGGCGACGGATTGTCGGACATCCTTCGGGTGTCGAAACCGACTTGTTCGCCATCCACCAACCTGCTGTTTCTATCCAACGGTGACGGGTCGTTCGCTACCGTCACGTTGCCTTCGAACATCGACCTTGCGCAATCCACCGCCACGGTAACCAAGACTTCGGGGCCGTGCACCACCCCGTACGCGCTGCCTCGTCGCCCTTCCAGACTCGATCCGTCCGCCGTGACGGACAATTTCGGCCCCCGGCTCGCCAGCCCGGCTGACAGAAGCGTGCAGTTGGGCGCAAGCTCCAACTGCTACACCTATGGCAGTAACGGCGGCAAGCGGTTCTATATTCTCGATGTCAATGCCGATGGCATTCTTGATATCGTGACCAGCGTCTGGCCGAGGTATTCGGGTAATAGCAACGACGGTCCGCAACCATCCAACGCCAACGCCTGCGACTATTGGTCCTCCGTTCCTTGCACTCACGTTTACTTTGGAACAACGAGCGGCGCCTTCACCGAGTACGTGGCGACCAATGTCGCCTGGGTGTCTTTGTACAGCGATCCTTACCCGACGACCAACAACAACACTTATTGGCGACTTCCCGACCAGGCCGATCTGGATGGCGACGGATTGCAGGACATTTTGAGCAAATTTACCGGGCGGTGGCGTTCCACTGGCGACGGCAATTTTGTCGGGTCTGGCACACAAGACGTGGCCCAGTTGTGCGGACTTCCTATCGACTTCAATGGAGACCGCCGTTCGGACTGCCTCGTACCGGACGCGGTGGCGGTCAATCAGGTTCTCACCTTGTCACTTGGCGCCTCGTCGTCCGGGCCATTGGCGCAGTTCAACCTCAAAACTGCGGGCAACGAGTTGCTCGCCGTGGACGGGAGTGGCCTGCAGACGGTTGGAGTCGTCGTGGAAGATTTCAATGGCGACGGGCGCCAAGACATCTTGCGTTGGGGCCAGACCGCAGCCGACAACGGCATCTACTTGTCCAGTGGCGACGGGTCGTTTCGGGCGCGGTCGCCAGCCGGCTTGGGGGCACTTCCGCGGCCGTTGCAAGCATCCGACGGCAAGTCTTCGTTTGTGCTTGGAGACTTCCTCGGCGATGGCACAGTGCAAATCCTTCATATGAAAGATTCGCCGGCTACGGCGGGCGACGCGTTCGACAAGAAGAACCAACTCTACGCCCGCGCGGCCGGGGGCTTGCCGGCAGACTTGCTGGACAGCGTCACCTCCCCAACGGGGCTGGTCAGCCGCGTCGTCGCCCGGCAGGCCTTGCCCAACACTGCGCGCTATGCCACCGACCGCGGCACGGCGCAGGTGGGTACGCCACCGGTGATCGATATCGGGATGTCGCTGTACGTGATTACCACCACCTCGCGCCAGACTGTCGGCGGCACGTTGAATACCGAGTACCTGTACAAGGGTTTGAAGGTGGAACGCGGCGGCCGCGGCATGCTGGGCTTCCGCGAAGTGCGGCAGCAGAATCCAGGCCCCGATGGCAGCTTGGTGACAGTCACGACCCAGTACGTCCAGACCTACCCCTACACAGGTGTCGCGGGAGTCACTGAAACCTACCTCGGTCCGGTGACGTTGAGCGGCGCCCGGTTGCTGTCGCGCACCACTTACGCTTATTGCGACATCACCGCCGGTGGGGCACCCACCGCTGTTCCGTTGAGCGGCATGCCCCCGCGGACGAACGCTGCTGTGCCGGCCCCCTGCGCCACGACGGCCAAGATTCAGCGTCCCTACGTTTATCAAAGCGTTGAAGAAGGGTGGGACATCGACGCATTGATGACATCGCTGCCGACGGTGATCACCACGAACGCCTACAACAATTCCGGCGACCCGCTGACGATCACAGTGCAAACGACGGGCAATTCTGTGGGTGGGCTTCAGACGTTCACCAAAGCCAGCACCAACACCTATGTCCCTGACAACACCGCTGGTGATAGCTGGATTCTCGGTCGGCTGCTCAAGGCCACCGTACAAAACACGGTCCCCAACAGTCTGCCGAGTATCACCACGGCGTCGGGGACATCGCCGCACGCTTCGGAGCAGAACGGTAGCGGCGCCCCACCCGTTTCTGCCGGGCTGCCGCCTGGGGTGTTGAGCGCCATCTTGCAACTTCTGCTCGATGACTGATTTGCAAAGACACGGGGCCGCGCTATGACATCTGCACCGAGCACCGTAGCGCTCAGCACCCTCGCCGCACTACTCACGGCCTGCACCACCGCCTGCGCCCAAGTCCCGGCCGACCCGT
>CAXTHW010000023.1:0-101892 GCA_964244245.1 uncultured Rubrivivax sp.
GTCAAATCAACAACTTAGCAGCGGTGTCAGGGTCGAATTGAGAAAGACGGGCTAGTCCCAGGACGAATCGGGATCGAGGTGCCGCGCCAGCTCCATCGCGTCGTGCAGTACCCGGCCCACCACGAGAAGGGTGGGCTCACAGCGGTAGATCAGAAAGTGACGTGGCCGGCGAACCGCTCAGTGGCGATCAGGCTTTCGTAACGCAGCCTGGCCGCCTCACCGAATTGCTGCTGCGTCCAGCCAAGGATGTCGATGACGTCTGCCTGCGCGGCCGCCGCGAGGCGATAGTGAATCAACGGTTCGGCGTCCCGGCCTGTTGGGCGGCCCGGCGACCCAATTGCCCGATGAAGTCTTCCAACTGCGCATCGGCGACATCGACGTACCGCCCTGCCGCGATATCGGCCCACCCCTGGCGGGCCGCCTGTTTGAGGGCCTTGCGCTTCGCCTCCTCGATGGACTCGCGTTTCTCGACCAGGCGCAGTCCTTCTCGCAGCACCTCGCTGGCGTTCTGGTAGCGCCCGGACTGGACGAGACCTTCGACCAGCGCATGCTGATGGTCGCTGAGAACCACGTTGCGTGTGGGCATGTCGGCAACTCCAGAATTTGGGGGCTCGGGCGCAGTATGAGCCCTGGCAGATGATGCCAACCCTTGCTTGCTTTCGGCACTGGGCAGCCTTTTGAGATGCCGGCATTCAACCGCGCGCCCTGAACTCCCGCGGCGACATCCCCGCCCGCTGCCTGAACTGGCGGTTGAAGTGCGACAGCGTGCCGAAGCCGCACTCGCTGGCGACCACGGCCACCGGCTTGTCGGTGGCGCGCAGTTGCAGGCAGGCCTCGCCGCAGCGGATGTCGTTGATGTAGGCAGTGAAGCTCTTGCCCACCTCGCGGCTGAAGTAGCGGCTGAAGGCGGCCGGCGAGATGTGCACCAGCCGCGCGGCGTCCTCCACGCGCAGCTCCTGCGCCAGGTTGGCGTAGATCCACGCGATGACGCGCGCAATGCGCCTGTCCTGCTCGGTGTGCGTGGCGGCCACCGCGCGGGCGGCCTGGCTGGCGATGGGCGTCATGCCGCCCTGGTGCAGCGCCAGTTGGCCCAGCACGTCGAAGAACGCGGCCAGCGCGCGCAGCCCCGGCGTCGGCGGTACGCGCGCCATCGCATCGGTGACGGCAGCGCGCGCGGCGTCGCCGACGCAAAGACCTTGCGCGGACATCTCGCACAGCGAACGTGCCGCGGCCAGTTCGGGCAGCGCGCTGGCGGACAGCAGGTCCGGCGCGAACTGGATCACGGTCGCCTTGTGCACGCGGCCCGTTTGCTGCGGGCTGCTGATCCAGGCATGCGGCAGGTTGGCGCCCAGCAGCACCAGATCGCCCGCCGCAAAAGGCTGCACGCTGTCGCCGACGTAGCGCAGCCCGGCGCCCGACTCGATCCACGTCAGCTCCAGATGGTGATGGCGGTGCCGGCCGCCACGAAAGCCGTCCTGCGCCAGCCTGAGCACGCGGAACGAGCCGTTGGGGTGGGCAATGTGTTCCTGGACGAAGTTCACCCGCCCATCATGGCATCAACAAGGTCATCAAACAGTCGGTATTGGCGTCAGCACGCCAACACGCGGGCGGCCGGCGTTTCGATACTGGCGTCCCGATGAAGAGCAACGGCCCGATGGCAAGCTTCCCCTGGTGGCGCGGCGCGGCGCTGTACCAGATCTATCCGCGCAGCTTTGCCGACAGCAACGGCGACGGCATCGGCGACCTGCGCGGCATCACCGAGCGGCTGGGCCATGTGGCCAGCCTGGGCGTCGATGGCATCTGGCTGTCGCCCTTCTTCAGCAGCCCGATGCGGGACTTCGGCTACGACGTCAGCGACTATTGCGGCGTCGATCCGATCTTCGGCACGCTGGCCGACTTTGACGCGCTGCTGGCGCGTGCCCATGCGCTGGGCCTGAAGCTGCTCATCGACCAGGTGTGGTCGCACACCGCGCTGGAGCACCCGTGGTTTCAGCAGAGCCGCCAGAGCCAAGACAACCCAAAGGCCGACTGGTACGTCTGGGCCGATGCCAGGCCCGACGGCACGCCGCCCAGCAACTGGCAGAGCTGGATGGGCTGCCCCACCTGGACCTGGGAGCCGCGCCGCCGGCAGTACTACCTGCACAACTTCCTGCCGCAGATGCCGGACCTGAACTTCCACAACCGCGAGGTGCAGGACGCCGTGCTGGACGTGGGCCGCTTCTGGCTGGAGCGCGGCGTCGATGGGTTCCGCCTCGACACCGCCAACTACTACTGCCACGACCGCAGCTTCACCGACAACCCGCCGCAGCCGCCCGACAAGCGCGGCGACAGTCCGGCGGCAATGCAGCAGCACCTGTACGACGTCTGCCAGCCGGAGACGCCGCTGTTCATGGAACGCGTGCGGGCGCTGCTGGACGCGTACGGTGCGCGGATGAGCGTGGCCGAGATCGGCTCGCAGAACAACCTGGAGCGGATGGTGGAGTACACGCGCGGCGACGACAGGCTGCACACCGCGTACTCGTTCCTGCTGCTCGGCGGCCGGCCCGCGCCGCGCGCGCTGGCCGCGATGATGGCGCCGTGGCAGCAAGGCGCGGGCGCCAGCGCCTGGCCGTCCTGGGCGCTGTCCAACCACGACGCGCCGCGTGTGGCCACGCGCTGGGCGCAGGGCGACCCGGCACGCGCGCAGCAGTTCACCGTGCTGCTGGCCTGCCTGCGCGGCACCGTCTTCCTCTACCAGGGCGAAGAACTCGGGCTGCCGCAAAGCGATGTGGCCTTCGAGGACCTGCAAGACCCGTTCGGCAAGGCGCACTGGCCGCGCGACAAGGGGCGAGATGGCTGCCGCACGCCGATGCCCTGGGCGGCCGACGCACCAGCGGCCGGCTTCAGCAGCGGCCGCCCGTGGTTGCCGGCCGACCCTGCGCACCGGAGTCTGGCGGTGGACCGGCAAGAGGCCGACCCGCGCTCGACCCTGCACCTGACACGCCGCGTGCTGGCACTGCGCCGCGTCCACCCTGCCATGCGCGTGGGCAGCTTCGACACCTTGCACGCCGACGATGCGCTGCTGGTGCTGCGGCGCCAGCACGCTGGCGACAGCGTGCTGGCGGCCTTCAACTTCGGCAGCGCGTCGGCCACGCATGCGCTTCAGCAGGCGCCGGACGTGACCGCCCAGCCACTGGCGCTGAACGGTGCGCGGCTGGACGGCCGCCGCCTGCACCTGCCACCCGGCGCCGCCATCGTGCTGCCAGAGACCGCACAGCGATGAGCCTGGCCGACGCCTACCAGCGCGACGGCTACGCCGTCTGCCACGGCCTCGTCGATGCCGGCACCGTGCAGCGCCTGCGCGACGAGACGGTGGCCATCGCCAGCGGGCAACGCGGCGCCATCGACGGCGCGGCCGTGGGCGAAGGCGCAGGCGACGATGTGCTGCGCGACGTGCTGGCCATCCACTTCCCGCACAAGATCTCACCGCCGATGCGCCAGATGCTGGCCCACCCGGCCATCACCGCGGTGCTGCGGCAACTCATCGGCCCCGACGTGAAATGCATGCAGTCCATGCTGTTCGTCAAGAACGCCGGCAAGCCAGGCCAGGCCTGGCACCAGGACGAAACCTTCATCCCCACGCACGACGCCACGCTGTGCGGCGTGTGGATCGCGCTGGACGACGCCACCGTCGATAACGGCTGCCTTTGGGTGCAGCCCGGCAGCCATGCGCAGCGCCGCTTGTGGCCCAGCCGGCCGTGCGTTGACCCGCGCTTCGACGGCGCGCCCGAGTCCACCGGCTGGCACAGCGAGCGCTGGCCCGCAGAAGGCGGCGTTGCGGCCGAAGTGCAGGCCGGCTCTGTGGTGTTCTTCAACGGCTACACGCTGCACCGCAGCCTGCCCAACCGCCGCAGCAGCGGCTTCCGGCGCGCGCTGGTGAACCACTGCATGTCGGCGCAGCACCCACTGCCCTGGGCCTTCGGCGCATCGGCCTTCGCGCCGCACGACTACCGTGACGTGGTGCTGGTGTGCGGCACCGACCCCTTTGCCGACCGCGGCGTCGAAGACCTCGCCAGGCCCTTTTTGCGGCCCGAGACAAGCTGAACCCTGCCCGACCCCGACCCACCATGGACATCGACACCCCTTATGCAATCACTGCCGGCCAAGTGCAGGCGTTCCGGCGCGACGGCTTCATCAAGCTCCGGGAGGTGCTGTCACCCGCTGCGCTGGCGCTGTACGGCGCCGAGATCACGCGGCTGACCATCGCGCTGAACACGCAGAGCAAGCCGCTGGAGGAGCGCAGCACCTACGACCGCGCCTTTCTGCAGGTGATGAACCTGTGGGAGCACAGCGCGCTGGTCAAACAGTTCGTGCTGGGCCAGCGGCTGGGCCGCATCGCGGCCGAGCTGCTTCAGGTGGCCGGCGTGCGCCTGTACCACGACCAGAGTCTGTACAAGGAGCCCGGCGGTGGCATCACGCCGGCGCACGCAGACCAGTACTACTGGCCGCTGGCCAGCGACCGCACCGTCACCGCCTGGGTGCCGTTGCAGGCGGTGCCGGCCGAGATGGGGCCGCTGGGCTTTTATGCGCGCAGCCAGTCGGTGCAGTTCGGGCGCGACCTGGGCATCAGCGACGAGAGCGAAGCGAAGATCAGCGCCAACATGGCAAGGCATGGCTTCGCCTTCGACGTCAGCCCGTTCGCGCTGGGCGACGTGAGCTTCCACCTGGGCTGGACCTTCCACAAGGCGGGGCCGAACCTGAGCCCGCTGCCGCGCTCGGTGATGACCGTCATCTACATGGACGCGGAGATGCGGCTGGCGCAGGCGCTGAGCCCGGCGCAGGAGCACGACCGTGCGATGTGGTGCCCGGGTGCGGTGCCCGGGCAGACGGTCTGCACGCCGAAGAACCCGCTCGTCTATCGACGTGCAGCCACGCCGGCGGCGGCGGGGGCCGCAGGGTGAGCGCGCGCCCGCGACCGGCACCGGCACCGGCACCGGCCCGCGCATTGCGCCGCCGCGCCTGGGTGGCCGGCGCGCTGGCGCTGGCCGCCGCGCCCCGCGTCTGGGCCCATGCCGCCGCCGGCAGCGATGCCTTGCCCGTGCTGACCGACGCCGACGCACAGGCGCAGCTCGCGCTGGCGCGCCGCGCCATCGATGCGCTGGCGCGCCTGGGCGAGCCGCTGCCCGCTGCCGACGTGGCCGCCATCGACACGCTGGCCGATGCAGCCCGGCTGAAGGACGCCGCACAGGCCGCGCTGCGCCTGCTGGAGCCGCGTGTGCTGCTGCGCGTGACGGTCTCGCCGGAGGCGCGGGTGGGCGTGCGGCGCATGGCCGGCGCACAGCGGGCGGGCCTGGTGCAGGGTGGCTGGCGGCTGTTCCTCGTGCGCATCGACAACCCCGCGGCGGTGCCCGGCGTGCTGGGCGTCGGCAGTGCCAGCGCGGTGCCGGTGCATGGCATCGAGCCGCCCGCACCGGCGGCCGCCGGCCGCATGGCGCTGCCCGGCCGGCCCATCACGCGCGGCGACATGGCACAGCGCTGGCTGGGCATCGCCGTGCACGACGAAGCGCCGCTGCCAGCCGCACTGGAGCCGGTGCCGGTGGACTACAAGATCGTCGCGCTCTACGCCCGTGACGCCGGCCTGCGCAGCGCCGAGCTGGCCGTCGATATCGGCCCCGGCACCGGCGACCTGGCCGGGCGTGACCGTGCCACGGTGCACTTCGACATTCAGCCAGCGCGCGCGGTCCAGCTCGATGTGGTCGATGCAGACGGCAGCCCCGTCACCTGCTCCTGGCTCGTCACCGACCAGCAGGGCCGCGTGGTCCCTTCGCAGGCGCGGCGCACGCCGCCGGACTTCTTCTTCCAGCGCAAGGTCTATCGCGCCCACGGCCAGACGCTGCTGCTGCCGGCCGGCGACTACAGGGTGGAGACCGGGCGCGGCCCCGAGTACCTGCTGGCGCGCAGCACGCGCACGGTGGCGGCCAGCGGCAGCACGCGCTGGGCCGTGCGCTTGCAGCGCTGGATCGACCCCGGCGCGCGCGGCTGGATCAGCGGCGACCACCACATCCACGCCGCTGGCTGCGCGCACTACGAGCAGCCGGAAGCCGGCGTCGGCCCCGAGATGCTGCTGCCGCAGGTGCAGGGCGAGGCGCTGGCCATTGCCGGCGTGCTGACCTGGGGGCCCGGCTTCTACACGCAAAAGCGCAACTTCACCGGCCGCGACAACGCGCTCTCGACGGCCGCCCACAAGCTGCACTACGACCTGGAAGTCTCTGGCTTCCCGTCGTCCCACTGCGGCCACCTGGCGCTGCTTCAGATGCAGGGCATGGACTACCCAGGCACCACGAAGATCGAGCAATGGCCCAGCGCCAACAGCCCGGTGCTGCGCTGGGCGCGCGCGCAAGGGGCGGTGACCGGCTACGCGCATGCGGGCGTGGGCTTGTGGGCCGGCAGCACCGAGCTACCCAACCACGAGATGCCGGCCTTCAACGGCATCGGCGCGAATGACTTCATCGTCACCCTGCCCGAAGGGCTGGTCGATTTCATCAGCACCTGCAACTTCCCGCCGGCCGCAGAAATGAACATCTGGTACCACACGCTCAACGTCGGCCTGCGCAGCAGCATCGCCGGCGAGACCGACTGGCCCTGCTTCTACGAAGAGAGCCTGGGCATGGGCCGCAGCTATGTGAAGCTGGACGGCCCGCCCGACTATGCCGGCTGGTGCATGGGCCTGAAGGCCGGCCGCTCCTACGTCAGCGAAGGCCGCACGCATCTGATGGACTTCATGCTGCGCAGCGACGGCGGCGCCGCGGTGCCGGTGGGCGGCGAGCTGGTGCTGGACAGTGCCCGCCCGGTGCGCGTGCAGGTGGACATCGGCGCCCGCCTCGAACCGGAGCCCGACGCCCAAACCGAGGCGCTGCGCAAGCTGGGGCCTTTGGACAAGCCCTATTGGCACATCGAGCGCGCGCGGGTGGGCAACACGCGCCAGGTGGTGGTGGAGCTGCTGGTCAACGGCCGCACCGTGGAGGCGCGGGCGGTGGAGGCCGACGGCAGCGTGCGCCGGCTGGAGTTCGAGTTCACGCCGCCCGGCAGTTGCTGGGTGGCGCTGCGCGTGATGCACAGCGCGCACACCAACCCGGTCTGGCTGCGCGTGGCCGGTGCGCCGATCCGCGTCAGGCGCAGCGCGCAGTGGTGCCGCGACGCTGTGGATGTCTGCTGGAAGCAGAAGATGCCGCGCATCCGCAACGCCGAGCGGGCCGAAGAAGCCGCGCTCTACGACCGCGGCCGGCGCTTTTATGACCGCATGGTCGCCGAGGCCGCGGCATGAAGCGCGCTGCTGCGTTGGCCGTGGGCGTGTTGGCGGCGGCACTGGGCTGGGTCGGCGCATCCGGCGCGTCCGGCGCAGCGGTCGCAGAGCCGGCCGCCGCCGGTGGCCCAGCCTTGAAGCGCAGTGCCAACCTGCCCGACGGCGCGCCGGCCTTCGACGTGCTGGACGCGCGCGGCCAGCGCGTCAGCCGCATCGACTGCATCTGGAACGGCTGGTACGACGCCGACGCACTGGCCACCCGGCTGCTGGCGTCGCCCGCCGTGATGGCGGCCGTGGTCGCCAAGGGCGGGCGCATCGCCATCGAAGACCTGGGGCCGGCGGTGTTCGACTGCACGGTGGCCGCTGCAGCCGCTGGCGTCGCTGCTGCCGCGGTCGTTGCCGTCGGCGCCGCAGCCGCGCCGGTGCCGGCGCTGCCGCAGGTCAGCACCGGCCGCATCGAGCGGCTGGCCGACTTCCCGTCGAAGTACGTCGATGCGCGCCACGTCGATGTCTGGCTGCCCGACGGCTATGGCGCTGCCGGCAAGCGCTACAAGGTGCTCTACATGCACGACGGCCAGATGCTGTTCGACCCCGCCATCACCTGGAACAAGCAGGCCTGGCATGTCGATGCCACGCTCGCGCGGCTGCTGCGCGAAGGCAAGGTGGCCGACACGCTGGTGGTGGCCATCTGGAACAACGGCAGGTTCCGCCACAGCGAGTACTTTCCGCAGAAGTTCCTGCGCCATGTGAGCCCGGACTTTCGGCGCCGCTTCCAGGCGGAGATGCTGCAAGACAAGCCGCAGGCCGACAACTACCTGCGCTTCCTCGTCGAGGAACTGAAGCCCGCCATCGACAGCCGCTACGCCACGCTGCCGGGGCGCGAACACACGCTGCTGATGGGCTCCAGCATGGGCGGCGCGATCTCGGTCTATGCGATGAACGAGTACCCGCAGGTCTTCGGCGGCGCGGCCGGGCTGTCGCTGGCCTGGGCGGGCATGGGCAAGGCCAACTTCGAGTTGCCGCTGGCGGCCTTCGACTATCTGCGCGACCACCTGGCGCCGCCCGCCGGCCACCGTTTGTACATGGACCATGGCGACGGCGACATGGACGCCTGGTTCGCCAACTACCAGGTCTTCGTCGATGAGATCGTGCGCGACAAGGGCTACACCGCGGCCAACCTGTCGAGCCTGCGCTTCCCCGGCACGGGCCACACCGAGCAGGCCTGGGCGGCCCGGCTGGAGACGCCGCTGCGCTTCTTGCTGGGCGCGCCGCCGGAGCCGCCGAAGTGAGCGGGCTGTCGGCGGCTGTGCTGCTTGCGCTGGCCGCTGCGGCAGCACAGCCGGTGCTGGCTGCGGACCCGGCCGCGGCCGGGTCCGTCACCCGCCACGTCAACCCCTTCATCGGCACCGACGGCACCGGCCACGTCTTCCCCGGTGCCATCCGCCCCTTCGGCATGGTGGCGCCCGGCCCCGACAACGCCGACCACGGCTGGGACTACACCAGCGGCTACCAGTACCGCGCGCCGGAGATCCTGGGCTTCTCCAACACCCACATCAGCGGCGCCGGCATCCCTGAACTCGGCGACGTGCTGCTGATGCCGGCCGCCGGCACGCGCTGGAACGCCGCGTCCACCGACTTCGCTGCCGGCTACAGCAAGGCCAGCGAGCGTGCCCGCCCCGGCTACTACACGGCCACGCTGCAAGGCCACGGCGTGCGGGTCGAACTCACCGCCACGCAGCGCGTCGCCTTGCACCGCTACACCTTCACGCGCGGCGGCCGCGTGCAGGTGCTGGCCGATCTGCAGCATGGCTTGCGCTTCGTCGATGGCCCGCGCGTCACGCGCAGCCAGGTCGGCGTGGATGCGGCGGCAGGCGAGGTCAGCGGCACGGTGGCGTCGAAGAACTGGGTCGAGCGCGAGGCCGCGTTCGTGCTGCGCTTCGACCGGCCGATTGCCGCCGTCACCACGCTGCCGGCCCGGCCCGGCGACAAGGCGCCGCGCTACCTGCTGGCCTTCGACCTGCGCCAGGGCCGCGTGTTGCAGGCCCGCGTGGCGTTGTCCACCGTGGACGTGGCCGGCGCGCGGCGCAACCTGGCGCAGGACGAGGCCAAGAGCTTCGACCGCGTGCGTGCCGAGGCCGACGCAGAGTGGAACGCACTGCTCTCGCGCATTACCATCGCCGCGCCGCCGCGCACCCAGCGCATCTTCTACTCGGCGCTGTACCGCGTGCTGACGCACCCCAGCGACATCGCCGATGCCGACGGCCGCGTGCGCGGCCCCACCGGCGAGGTGGCCAGCGCGCGCGGCGGCCGCTACTACAGCACGCTGAGCCTGTGGGACACCTTCCGCGGCGTGCACCCGTTGTTCACGCTGCTGGTGCCAGAGCGTGTCGATGGCTTCATCCAGACGCTGCTCCAGCACCAGCAGGCGCAAGGCTATCTGCCGCTGTGGACGGCATGGGGCCGCGAGACGCACACGATGATCGGCAACCCCGCGCTGCCGGTGATCGCCGACGCGGTGGCCAAGGGCTTCCAAGGCTTCGACGTGCAAGAGGCCTTGCAGGCGATGGTGCAGACCTCCACCGCGCCGCGGCCGGCGGCGCCGGAGTGGGCGCAGCGCGACTGGGCCGCGCTGGAGGCCTTCGGCTACATCCCGTTCGACCGCATCCAGGGTGAGTCGGTGTCGCTCACGCTCGAAATCGGCATCGGTGACGACGCCGTGGCGCGGGTGGCCGCCGCTGCCGGCCGCGACGGTGTTGCAACGCGCTTCGCCGCGCGTGCGCAAGGCTGGCGCCACCTGCTCGACCCGCAGACCCGGCTGATGCGGGCGCGCGATTCGCAAGGCCGCTGGCGCGAAGACTTCAAGCCGCTGGAGGTGACGTCGCCGCTCAGCCACCCCGGCGCCCACAGCGACTACACCGAAGCCAACGCCTGGCAGTACGCGCTGACGCCGGCGCTGCACGACCCGCAAGGCCTGGCCGCCGCGCTGGGCGGGCGCCTGGCCTTCGAGCAGTGGCTCGACCGCTTCTTCAGCCTGGGCACCCCGGGTGACTCCCGGCTGCTGGGCCAGGAAGCGCGCATCGGCCAGTACGCCCATGGCAACGAGCCCAGCCACCACGTCGCCTACCTCTACGCCTGGACCGATGCGCCGTGGAAGGGCCACCTGCTGCTAAACCGCATCACCCGCGACTTCTATGCCGACACGCCGGCCGGCATCACCGGCAACGACGACTGCGGGCAGATGAGCGCCTGGTACGTGCTCACGACGCTGGGCTTCTATCCCGTGCAGCCGGCCAGCGGCGGCTACGTGCTGGGCGCGCCGCAGGTGCGCGCGGCCACGCTGCGGCTGCCGGGCGGCAGGCGGCTCGCCATTCGCGCCGACGGCTTCGGCGCAGACCGGCCCTTCGCCGCCCGGGCGCTGCTGGGCGGGCGCGTGCTGGACCCGCTGGCGGTGCGCCATGCCGACCTGGTGGCCGGCGGCCAACTCCGCTTCGAGATGCGCCCGGCGCCATGACGGCGCCCCGCCGCAGCGGGCTGCGGGCATGGCGCAGCGCGGCGGCTGCGGGGCTGGCGCTGCTGTGTGCCGGCGGCTTTCAGGCCGACGCTCAGGCCGAGGCCCAGGACCGGACACAGACACAGACACAGACACAGACACAGACACAGACACAGACACAGACACAGACGCTGCGCCTGCTGGTGTGGATCAACGGCGACAAGGGCTTCAACGGCTTGCAGAAGGTGGGCGATGCCTTCACCGCGCGCTCCGGCGTGCAGGTGGTGGTGCAGCACCCGGAAGGCGCGACCGAAAAGTTCCAGGCCACCTCCGCGGCGGGCAAGGGGCCGGACATCATGTGCTGGCCGCATAACGCGGCAGGCGAGTGGTCACGTTCCGGCCTCATCGTGCCGGTGCGGCCCGCCAGGACGCTGCGCGACCAGATCGACGACGGCGCGTGGAAGGCCTTCACTTTCAGGGGCCAGACCTGGGGCTACCCGCTGGCCATCGAAGCCAACGGCCTGATCTACAACAAGGCGCTGGTGTCCAGGCCACCGGCCAGCTTCGACGAGGTGCTCGCGCTCGACCGCAAGCTCGTGCTCAAGGGCAAGCGGGCCATCCTCTGGGGCTACAACCAGTCGTTCTACACCTGGGCGATGTTTGCCGGTGCCGGCGCCTTCATCTTCGGGCGCGACGCTGCCGGCGAGCCCGACCCGCGCGTGCTGGGCGTCAACAACGCAGGCGCACTGGCGGCGGCGCAAAAGCTCGAAGCACTGGTCCGCCTGGGCCACATGCCGCGCGGCGCGCGCTACTCCGAGATGGACGCCGCCTTCAACCGCGGCCAGGTCGCGATGATGATTTCCGGCCCCTGGGCCTGGGACAACGCGCGCAAGAGCGGCATCGACTTCGGCGTGGCGGCCATTCCCAGCTTCGGCAGCCAGCCGTCCCGCCCCTTCGTCGGCGTGCTGGGCTGCATGATCTCCGCCGCCAGCAGGCAGCGCGACCTGGCACGCGAGTTCATCGAGAACCAGCTGCTGAACATAGCCAGCCTGAAGCTGATTGCCGCCGACGTGCCGCTGGGCGTGCCGGCCAACAAGGCCTACTTTGCCGAACTGCGCGCAGACCCGAAGATCGCCGCGACGATGGCCAACGCGCTGGCCGGCGAGCCGATTCCCGTGATCCCGGAGATGGGGCGCTTCTTCCCGGCGATGGACGCCGCGCTGGAGGCCATCACCAGCGGCCGGCAAGCGCCCAAAGAGGCGCTGGACAGTGCGGCGGCGCGCATCCTGTCGAGATAGCGGCGGTGCAGTCGGTGATGCCGTGTCGTGCGGGTTGGTGCTGGCCCGAGGCGATGGCTTGCCATCACCGGTCTTTGGTCGATTTGCTGGCCCAGGCGGCGATGTCGTCAACGGCGGGCGCTCCCGCCAGTGCAACCAGCAACAGCGCCAGCGGCACCGTCGAGAGATAGCCGAGCAACTTGAAGCCGAGCGCGCCAGTGATCCCGCCGACGAAAAAGCAGCCGACGAGCGTGCCCAGGATCGCCAGGCGGCGCCTGTCTGCCACGACCTTGGCGCCGACGGCATTGGCGTCACTGTTCCAGTAGAAGAGCTTGCCCAGTTCGATGCCGATGTCGGTGACGACACCGGTGACGTGGGTCGTCCGGATTTCAGCGTGCGACAGCTTGGTGATCACTGCGTTCTGCAGGCCCATGATGAAGCACAGCAAGGTCACCGTTGCCGGCACGAAGAGCCCCTCGATGCGCGCAAGCCGTCCCCCGAGAACGCCGAAACACAGCAGCAGCAAGGCTTCCAGCAACAATGGGAACGCAAATTCGCTCTGGAGATGGCGGCGCCTGGCCACGTTGACCATCACCGCAGAGCAGGCGGCGCCGCAGACGAACGACAGCAATCCGCCGGCCCCGCTCAACACCAGGTCGTAGAGGCCGAGCGCGAGGTTGTCGGCCATGGCAGAGACGATGCCGGTCATGTGGGATGTGTACTGCTGCACCGCCAGAAAGCCGCCAGCGTTGATGGCGCCGGCGACGAAGGCCAGCGCGAAGCCGAGTTGCCTGTCTCCGGCTGCGGTGCGTTTGCTGCCGGTCAGCCTTCTCGAGTGGTTGATGGGCATCCGGTGCGGCAGCGCGTTTCAGCGCCGCGCGTAGAAGTCGGCCAGTTCTGCCATCTCGGCCGCGGACAGCCGGCGCGCCATGTTGCGCATCTGCGCATGGCTGTCGTTCCGGCGCAAGCCGGATTCAAAGGCCGCCAACTGCGCCGCCAGATAGTCGCCGGGCATCCCCTCCAGCCATGGCGCGCCGAGCTTGTGGCTGGCGGCGCCATGACACGAGGCGCACGGGGCGATGTTGCGCATCGGGTCGCCCACACGGACGAGCTTCGGCTCTGCTGCACCGCTGCCGCTGCTGCCGGGAAGAGCGCGCGCCCGGGGCAGCGTCGCATAGTAGGCAGCGAGGTCGAGGACATCGCCATCGCTGAGCTTGCCGGCCATCGCCTGCATGACGGAACTGGGCCGGTCGCCGCGTCGATAGTCGGCCAACTGCTTGATGACGACCTCGGCGTGCTGCCCGGCCAGATTCGGAGCGTTGGACGCGCTGACCCCGCGCGCACCGTGGCACATGGTGCATTGCTGTAGCGCGAGCGTCGCACCTCGGCCTGCCGCGTCGCCAGCGGCAGGGCGCGCCATGGCCGCGAGAAGCACCACCGTGGTGGTGCGCTGCCCCTGCACTGCTGCTGCCCGCGTGCCGCTGTCGCCCCACGCGATGGGCACTCCGGCTGCGCGGCAGATGCTGGCCCAGAGGCCTTGCGCGTTGAAGTCGCCCTGCACCGATGGCAGCCAGATGAAGCCCACCAGAACCGCCGCCACGGTGAGGCCGCAAACGGACAGCAGGCTCCAGCCGAACCACGGGTTGCGCATCACCTGACCCCGACCGGAATTGCCGGCACCGAGGCGTCTTTCAGCATGGCCAACTGCGCGATCGGGAACCCGTAGTTCACGACGGTCAGCGCCACCATCAGCGCCACCCAGATGCCGAAGCCGTTGAGCGCAACCGGCACGCGGGCGGTTGCGTGCACTGCGACGCTGAAGGTGAAGGCGGGCGGGGCTGCCGTTCCCGTCAGAGCGGGCTTCCTGGCGGTGGCCAGCACCCACACGAACAGCAGTGCCGAGCCCAGCAGCAAGAGCCCGCCGAGCGTCGATACGACGACCGTCCACGCCTGTGCCTGCATCGCCGGGTTGCTGTAGTCGAAATAGGCCATGCGCCGCGGCATGCCGAGCAGGCCCACCCAGTGCCACGGCCCGGTGAGCACCAGCATGCCGACGAACCAGGACCAGAGCTGGGCTTTGACGAGCCGGCGCGGCAGGGCGGCGCACCCGGTCAACTGCGGCCACAGCTCATAAGCCAACATGAAGTACATGATGACGATGGCGCCGGCAAAGATGAGGTGGAAGTGCCCCGTCACCCATTGCGTGTTGTGCACCGTCTCGTTCAACTGGTAGCTCATGTTGACCAGGCCGCCAGCGCCACCGAAGCCGAGCATGATGAAAGAGAAGGTCACCGCCAGCATCATCGGCCTGTCCCAAGGCAGGGCCTTGACCCAGCCGAGCAGGCCCTTGCCGCCATTCAGCCGCGCGGCAATCTCGACCGACGCGACCACCGTGAAGACCGTCAGAAAGGTCGGCACGCTGACCATCGCCGTGAAGACCGCATGCATGAACTTGAAGCCCGAACCGACCTGCGGGTCGGCGAACAGATGGTGGATGCCGATGGGCATGGAGAACACCAGAAAGAGGACGAAGGCAACGCGCCCCATCGTGTCACTGTAGAGACGGCCGCCGATCGCACGGGGAACGATGGTGTAGAAGGCGATGTAGGCGGGCATCAGCCAGAAATAGACGATGGCATGCAGCGTCCAGGAGAAGAGCACGCGGGACAGTCCGGCGTTGATGGTGTCGGTGAGTCCCAGCGCCGCCGGCAGAATCAGCACGAGGATTTCGACCGCCGCGCCGATGGAAGTCCACGCCCACAGGCACGCTGCCGCAACGTTGCCGAACATCGCCAGCGGCACCGGTGCACCGGGGTTCGCCTTCTTCCACGCATGCAGGTTGAGGCCCATCAGCGCCACCCAGACCCAGGAGCCAACGACCACCAGCACCACGCCGAGGTAGAAGTACGGGCTGCCGATGAGCGGCGGGTAGAAGGTGTACAGCACGGAAGCCTGCCCCACAGCGATGGGCACCGACGCCATCACGGCCCCGACGATGACGAGCGCGAAGCCGCCCCAGGCCCAGCGCAAGCCGATCAGTGGGCGCTTCAGGGCCAGCTCGGTGATGGCGTAGCCGAAACCCATCGCAACCAGTGTCGGGAAGACATAGGCCATCACCGTGCCGTGCGCCGTCACAGAGCGGTAATAGAGGTCCGGGTTGCTGACCCACGGAGAGAGCGGGCTGCGCACGAACATCTGCCATGCGCCCAGCACCATGGCCGCCGCGAACGCAATGAATGCAACCCAGAAGTGGGCAAGGACCAGCTTTCTAGCGAGGATCACAGCGCACCACCTTTCCGCCGCCGGCCTTGGCGAGAAACGCGCCCGGCTCGATCACCTGCACCCGCGCCCACATTGCCGCATGCCCTGTTCCGCAATACTCGTGGCATGGCATCAAGTGCTCGCCGGGTTGCTTGAACGTGGTGCTGAAGGTGGCGACGAAGCCGGGCACCAGCATCACGTTGGCGTTCGTCGTTCCGATCACGAAGCCGTGGATCGCATCCGTGCTGGTGCCGCGGAACGTGACCGGCATCTCCGACGGCACCACGATGCACTGCGGCTCGAACGAATACTGCTGCGCGATCAGCCGGACGACCACCTTGCCGTCGGCGCCGAGCGCGGTGCCCAGATTGCCTTCGACGAATTCGCCGGAGAGATGCAAGGTCTGCGAATTGATGGTCTCGACGCGGGACGGAGGCATCGCAGCCCAGTGCACGCCTGTGAAGACCATCATCGCGAGCAGCAGCAAGATGATGAGGCCCACGACAAGCGCCCAGCGCTTCTCGGCCGCCACCGCAACGGCCGCGCCGCCGCTCACTGGATGACCCCGCGCGGCAGATAGGCAAAGAAGTAGAAGGCGAGATAGAGGCCGACGACGATGGCCGTCGCAATGCCGGCCACTGCAAAGGCACCGCCCGGCCCGCGGCTGACGATCTGGTTGACGGCGTCGTCGTCGGGCTGGTCGGGCACGGCCGTCGAACCTGAACGGGCAGAGTCGTTCATCGCTTCATTCCGGCAATGCCTTGCGCATCTCATTGGCTTGAGCGGCCGTCACCGGCGTGCCCACGTTGCCCCAGGCCACCCGCACATAAGTCATCACTGCCGCCACCTCGGCATCCGTCATCAGATGGGCAAACGGCGGCATGCCATGGGGCCTGGGATTCTTCGCTGTGCCAGGCGGGTAGCCGCCGTTCAACACCATGCGCAGTGCGTTGACCGGAGAGGCCATCACGATCGACTGGTTGTTCGCCAGCGGCGGGTAAAGGGGCGGCTGCCCTTTGCCCTCATCGCCATGGCAGACCGCGCACTGCTTCTGGTACAGCCGGGTGCCGAGTTCCATCACGCCTGGCGCCACCAGGCGCGCGCTGTCTGCAATGGGCGCGCCGGAATCGCGCGGCGGCAAGGCTTTCAGGTACACCGCCATCGCCTCGATATCGGCGTCGGAAATGTATTGAAGGCTGTTATAGACCACCTCGGCCATCGGCCCATAGACGGTGCCGCGGTGGGAGATGCCGGTCTGCAGCAGGTCGCTGATGTCCTTGATGCTCCAGTCGCCGAGCCCGGCCTCGCGGTTGGACGTGAGCGACGGTGCATACCAGTTCTGGTTCGGGATCATCCCGCCTTCGAAGGCCTTGGATTCGCTCGACCCGCCGAGCGCGTTGATGGCGGTGTGGCACATGGTGCAATGGCCCAGGCCTTGCACCAGGTAGGCGCCGCGGTTCCACGCTGCGGACTGCTTTCGGTCCGCGACGTATTCGCCTTCCTTCAGGTACAGGGCACGCCAGCCCAGCAGCAGCTCGCGCTGGTTGTAGGGAAAGCGCAGCTCGTGCGGCCGGTTCTTCTGGCGCACCGGCGGCACCGACATCAGGTAGGCAAAGATGCTGTCCGAGTCTTCGCGGGTCACCTTCGTGTACGCAGCAAAGGGCATGGCCGGGTAGAGCAGGGTGCCGTCGCGCGAGACGCCGCTGTGCATCATTCGGTAGAAGTCGGCGGGCGTCCAAAGGCCGATGCCGGTGTCGTCGTCCGGCGTGATGTTGGGGACGAACAGGTTGCCGAACGGCGTGGGCATCGCGCGGCCGCCGGCAAACTGCCTGCCGCCGGGCGCCGCGTGGCAGGCCACGCAATCGCCTGCCCGGGCCAGGTACTCGCCCTGGCTGATCGTCTGGCTGGTGGCCGTGGCCGCTCCGCCGCCCGGTGTGTCCGGCAGGAAGCCCTGGCGCAGCAGCAGCCAGCCCGCGCCGACGGCAACCACGGCCAACGCGCCGGTGGCGATCAGCGCACGGCCGAGCCGCCGGTTGCGGCTCCAGCCGCTCACCGCTGGCTCCCGCACGCCAGCGGCATGCGCACGAGATTGGGCGCCTCGGGTGAAGCGTCTTTCGGGGCGTCCTGCGCCGCCAGCCAGGCGGCCACTGCTGCCACGTCGGTTTCCGACAAGCGCGTTGCGATGCGCTTCATGCAATCGGGCTCGGTGGCGTGCCGGCCGCCGACGCGCCAGCGGGTGAGCTGAGCGACGATGTAGGCCGAGCGCAAGCCCGTCAGACCGGGGATGCCGGGCTGCATGCCCGTGAAGCCTGCGCCGTGGCATGCGCTGCACGCCGGGATCTGCCGGCTTGCGTCACCCACCGTGGCGATGAGTTTGCCCCTGGACAAGGTGGCGGCATCGGCGGCTGCTGGCTCCCTTGCGGCAAACGCAGGGCGTTGCGCGGCGAAGTGCTCGGCGATCTCTCGCAGGTAGGGGTCGGGCAGGTAGGCGACCAGGTAATTCATCGGCGCGTATTGGCGCGTCCCGTCACGGAAAGCCAGCAACTGGTTGTACAGATAGCCGGCGGGCTTGCCGGCAATGCGGGGAAAGTAGCCGTTGTTCGTGCCCTGCCCGCTCTGGCCGTGGCAGGTGACGCAGCCTTGAACGCGGGCCTGTAGCGAATCGACGGACTTGAACGCAGGAATCGCGTCATCCTGCGCGCAGGCGAATGACGGGCAGACGAGTAGCGCGGCCGCAAGGAACACCGGCACCGCGGCCCGCATCGACGGCAACAACTTCGGGGCTTGCGCAACCAGCATCCGGCAGTGTGTGACCGCTGGCCAGCCCGGTCTGTCTGCCAGCGCACAGACCCCCTTGCCGCCGCCGCGCACGCTCCGCAAACCGGGCGATCACCAAGCCCGATCAACCGGAGTCAGCGGTGGATCGCAACCCGGCAAGCCGAATGCACGAAAGGACAAGGCCATGGACACCGTTCGAACATCGTCTGCACCCGCCGCCCCGCCAGCCGTCACGCCAGCCGCTGCGGGCAGCAAGTCTGTAGCGCAGTGCGTCCTGCGTGACGGCACCCACATCGTCGTACGTCCCATCCACGCGGACGACCTGGAACTGGAGCGTCGCTTCATTCAGGCGCTGTCACCGAGTTCACGCCGATTCAGATTTCTGGAGACGATGAACGCGCCGAGCGATGCGCTCCTGAAGCAGATGACGGTCATCAACCCGTCCACCGATGCGGCCTATGTGGCGGTGATCGGCGAAGGGGAGCAGCAGCGCGAGATCGGTGTCGCCCGCTTCAGCGCGCGGCCCGATGGCCATGACTGCGAATTCGCCGTCACCGTGAGCGATGACTGGCAGAACAAGGGCCTGGGCAGCTTGCTGATGAAGCGTCTGATGGACGTGGCCAGGGCCCGGGGCATCGAAGCCATGCACTCCAGCGACGCCGCAGACAACACCCGGATGCGCCAGTTTGCAGAGCACCTGGGTCTGAAGCACCGACGCGACCCCGACGACGCGGCCTTGGTTCTCTACAGCATGGACCTGATGGATCGCGCTGCTGCCGCGCCTGCAAGCTGAGCACCGGCGCCTACAGCAGCTTGGCGTAGGACTGCCGGTCTGTCCGGTAGCAACTGCAGGCAGCGGCTTCCAGGCGTGGGCGGTCGAGCACCTTCAGTTCTCCGCGGGTGTATTGGATCAGTCCGCCGCGCTGCAAGGCACTGGCCGCCGCGGTGACGCCGACGCGCCGCACGCCCAGCATGTAGGCCAGGAACTCCTGCGTCACATGGAAGGTGTCGGCATGGGCGCGGTCGTGGCTCATCAACAGCCAGCGCGCGAGCCGCGGGCCGATGAGGTGGAATCTCAAGCACGCCGCCGAGGTGGACAGCTGCTCCATCAGCACGTACAGGTAGCGGTGCAGATTGCCTTGCAAGGCAGGGCTTCGTGCCAGCTCCACGCGGAAGGCTCCGGCTTCGATGCGCTGCGCAAAGCCCGCGCCCTGCACCAGCGCGCGCAACGGCGAGGTCGGCACGCCCAAGGCCAGTTGCGCGCCCACCATGCCTTCGCGACCGACCATGCCCACTTCCAGGCC
Source organism: uncultured Rubrivivax sp. (assembly GCA_964244245.1). Taxonomy (GTDB): domain Bacteria; phylum Pseudomonadota; class Gammaproteobacteria; order Burkholderiales; family Burkholderiaceae_C; genus Rubrivivax. The sequence continues at coordinate 19,393 of CAXTHW010000023.1, forward strand.
GGTGTGCGCATCGACCGGCCGCACCAGCGAAATGAAGCCGTCGGTCGGGAAATAGACATGCCGGGTCGGCGTGACCGGCTCGCACAGCACTTGTGAAAGCACGAGTTGGAATGGTTCGCAGACCTTCAGAAGGCGCAGCCGGTCCTTGCGCGGCAGCAGGTCGATGAGATGGTTGCTGCCGGCTGGCACAGGCTCTTTCGGTGGACAGCCGCACCATCGGATGAGGGCGCCGGCGCGAAGACCTCCGCACCCCCGGGTGCAGAGGCGGTCAACGCGGCGAGTGTGGTGGAGATGGCCGGGGCCGACCGTGCGCCAGCGCACGGTGCCTGGAAGGTCCGGCCGCTGGCTCAGGCGGCGGTCTGCACCGGCAGGAGCCGGTCGTATTCCTTTTTGACGACCTCGTAGCACTCGCAGGTGCGCTTCTCCAGCCCGCTGCGGTCCAGCACGGTGATGTGGCCGCGGGCATAGCGGATCAGCCCTTCCTTCTGCAGCTTCAGCGCGCCCTCGGTCACGCCTTCGCGGCGCACGCCCAGCATGTTGGCGATCAACTCCTGCGTCATCACGAGGTCATTGCCCTGCAGGCGGTCCAGGCTCAACAGCAGCCAGCGGCAGAGTTGCTGGTCCAGGGAATGGTGGCGGTTGCACACCGCCGTCTGCGCCATCTGCGTGATCAGCGCCTGGGTGTAGCGCAGCATCAGATGCAGCACCGGCGCCCGGTTGAACTCTTCCTTGATGGCCCGCGAACTGAGCCGAAAGCCCTGACCGGCGCTCTGCACCACGGCACGGCTTGGCGTCGATTCGCCGCCCATGAAGAGCGAGATTCCCACGATGCCGTCATTGCCCACCACGGCAATCTCGGCCGAGGCGCCGTTCTCCATCACGTACAGCAGCGAGACGATGGCCGTGGTGGGGAAATAGACGTGGCTCATCGTGCCGTTGGCCTCGTACAGCACCTGGCCCAGCTTCAGGTCGGTCGATTCGAGCTGCGGCAGCCACCGCTGCCAATCGCTGTCGGGAAGAGCAGCGAGCAGTTGGTTCTGCTTGGGGTCTGGCGTGGCGGTGATGGCGTGACTCCGAAGCAGGGCCGGCCTGGACAGCCGAGATGGCGTGGTCACCATGCGCAAGCCACATTCCAGTATAGCCAGCCAAGACGCCACGATAAGTGCGCTAGCGCACACGGCGGCGCCGCGGCGGGTGCGGTGCCCGCTTCAGGCAGAATGTCTTGGGGCAAAGCCGCTGCCATTGCCAACGTGCGCTGCCGCACAGACCGTGGGGATCGGCAATCCTAGGCTGCCGTCACGATTGCGGGCCGGCCTTCAGGGCACGCTGCACAACCAACAACCGAAAGCCACGCCGATGAACCACAGCCCCGAAGCGCAAGTGCACAGCCAGACAGCGCCCACTGCCGAGCAGCGCGCCGGGCTGCTGTGCAAAGCCGGCCGGCCCGGGGACGCTGCGGGGCGTTGAGCCAGCCGATGGGACTCTTCGCCCTCGAGCACAGCAAGAGCGCCTACCACGCCGACTTCGCGCTCTACGGCGCAGCGGTGCTGGCGCTGGCGGCCCTGGTGGCAACGGTGGTGCCGGGCGGGCACTGGACAGCAACGGTCTTGCTCACGCTGGCGGGCTTGGTCGGCTGGAGCGCCATCGAGTACGGCTTGCACCGCTTCGTGCTGCACGGCGTGCAGCCCTTTCGCGGTTGGCATGAAGCACACCATGACCGCCCGACCGCCTTGATCTGCGCGCCGACGATCCTCAGCGCGGCGCTGATCTTCGCCTTGGTGTTCGTCCCCGCCTGGCTGCTTGGCGGACTCTGGCGCGCCTGTGCGCTGACCCTGGGAGTGGTGGCCGGCTACCTCTGCTACGCGATCATCCATCACGCCACCCACCATTGGCGTGCCGACAATGCCTGGCTTCAGCGGCGCAAACGTTGGCACGCGCTGCACCACCACAGCCAGGACGCACCCTGCTGCTTCGGCGTGACCAGCGCGTTCTGGGACCACGTGTTCGCAAGCGCTCGCAAGCGCGCCGCCAGGCCCGCGTGAAGGGCGATGGTCGGTAGTACCTGAAGGCCTGAAGCACCGATCAACCTGCCGCAGCGCGCGAGCGAGACAATGCCGGCTTTGCACCCAAAGGCCAGCGATGATCGTCGAGCGCATCTGGACCGGCAACGCCTACCGCAACTACAACTATCTGGTCGCCTGCGGCGAGACCGGCGAGGCGCTGGCCATCGACCCGCTGGACCATGCCAAGTGCCTGGCCGCCGCCGCCACACGCGGCTGGCAGATCACGCAGATCCTCAACACCCACGAGCACCATGACCACACCGGCGGCAACGCCGCCGTGGTGGCGGCCACCGGCGCCAAGGTGATTGCCCACCACCGCGCAGGCGCCCGCATCGACGGTGTGAGCCGCGGCGTGCAGGCGGGCGACGTGATCCAGGTCGGCAAGACCGTCGAGCTGGAATGCCTGGACACACCAGGCCACACGATGTGCCACATCTGCCTGCGCGCGCATGGCGACAGGCCGGCGCTGTTCTCTGGCGACACGCTGTTCAACGCAGGCGCCGGCAACTGCCACAACGGCGGCAATGTCGAAGACCTCTACACCACGTTCGCCGAGCAGCTTGCCCGGCTGCCGGACGACACCGAGGTCTATCCAGGCCACGACTACATCGAGAACAACCTGCGCTTCACGCTGGCGCGCGAGCCAGGCAACGCTGCGGCGCAGGCGCTGCTGCCGGCCGTGGCGGGGCAGGACCCGGCCACCATGCACGTCACCACGCTGGGCGAGGAAAAGCGCATCAACACCTTTCTGCGACTGGGCAGCCCGGGCGTGATCACGGCGCTGCGCGAGGCCTTCCCCGAGCTGCCGGAGCAGCCCGATCCGAAGACGGTGTTCGTCAAGCTGCGCGAACTGCGCAACCGTTGGTAGGCGCGCCGGCATGCTGAAGTGGCTGAAGTCCGCACCGCTGCACGACCCCATCGCCTCGCCCACGCCGCACGCGAAGATCGAGGTCAAGACCACCACCTGCTACATGTGCGCCTGCCGCTGCGGCATCCGCGTGCACCTGCGTGACGGCGCGCTGCGCTACATCGACGGCAACCCCGACCACCCGCTGAACCAGGGCGTCATCTGCGCCAAGGGCAGCGCCGGCATCATGAAGCAGAACAGCCCGGCGCGGCTGACGCAGCCGCTGCGCCGCAAGGCCGGCGCCGAGCGCGGTGCAGGCGAGTTCGAGCCCATCGGTTGGGACGAGGCGCTGGAGATGCTGACCACGCGGCTGGCCACCATCCGCGCCACCGACCCCAAGAAGTTTGCCTTCTTCACCGGGCGCGACCAGATGCAGGCGCTGACCGGCCTCTTCGCGCGCCAGTTCGGCACGCCCAACTACGCAGCGCACGGCGGCTTCTGCTCGGTCAACATGGCCGCCGGGATGATCTACACGGTGGGCGGCTCGTTCTGGGAATTCGGCGGCCCCGACCTCGACCGCGCCAGGCTCTTCGTGATGCTGGGCACCGCCGAAGACCACCACAGCAACCCGCTGAAGATCGCGATCAGCAAGTTCAAGCGCGCCGGTGGCCGCTTCATCTCGATCAACCCGGTGCGCACCGGCTATTCGGCCATCGCCGACGAGTGGATTCCCGTCAAACCCGGCACGGACGGCGCCTTGCTGATGGCGCTGCTGCACGAGCTGGTCCGCACCGACCGCATCGACCATGCCTCGCTGCGCCGCCACACCAACGCGCCGCAGCTCGTGGTGCTGGACGACGGCGCGCGCGAGGGCCTCTTCGCCTTCGACCCCACACGCGGTGCACCCGGCGACGGCCGCAACCCGCACAACAAGCTGGTGTGGGACGTGCCCAGCGGCCGCGTGCTGCCGGCCTACCCGGAAGGCATTGCAGACGGCTGCGAGCCGGCGCTGGCGGGCCACTACACGCTGCCAGACGGCACCCGCGTGACGCCGGCATTCCAGCTGTTGCGCGAGCGCGTTGCGACATGCACGCCGGAGTGGGCGGCGGCCATCACCGGCATCGCCGCCGAGCGCATCCGCGCCCTCGCCGGGGAGCTGGCCGACGCGGCTTTCACGCAGTCGTATGAACTGCCGATCCCGTGGACGGACGCCTGGGGCAAGCAGCACGCGAGCACCACCGCGCGGCCGGTGGCCTTCCATGCGATGCGCGGCTTGGCAGCGCATTCCAACGGCTTCCAGACCGTGCGCGCGCTGGCTATTCTGATGAGCCTGCTGGGCACCATCGACGCACCGGGCGGCTTCCGCCACAAGGCGCCGTACCCGCGCCACATCGTGCCCAACTACCGCGCCTTCAATGACCCGGCGATGATCCAGCCCAACACGCCGCTGAACGCCGCGCCGCTGGGCTTTCCGGCCAACCCCGACGAGCTGGCCGTCAACCCCGACGGCTCGCCGATCCGCATCGACCATGCGTTCTCGTGGGAGCACCCGCTGTCGGCCCACGGGCTGATGCACAACGTGATCGGCAATGCCGTCAAGGGCGACCCCTACCGCATCGACACGCTGATGGTCTTCATGGCCAACCTGGCGTGGAACTCGAGCATGAACACGCTGGCCGTGCGCGAGATGCTGAACGCCAAAGACGCCGACGGCACGCACAAGATCCCCTTCCTGGTGGTCTGCGACGCCTTCCAGAGCGAGACTGTGGCCTTTGCCGACCTGGTGCTGCCCGACACCACCTACCTCGAACGGCATGACGTGATGAGCCTGCTGGACAGGCCGATCAGCGAGTTCGACGGCCCGGTGGACGCGGTGCGCATCCCGGTCTTCCCGCCCAGCGGCAACACCCGGCCTTTCCAGGAGGTGTTGATCGAACTCGCCTCGCGCCTGAAGTTCCCGGCCTTCACCGCGGCAGACGGCACGCGCAAGTTCAAGGACTACCCGGACTTCGTCGTCAACTTCCAGACCATGCCGGGCATCGGCTTTCTCTCGGGCTGGCGTGGTGAAGACGGCAAGCAGCACCTGCGCGGCGCGCCCAACCCCAGGCAGTGGGAGATGTACGAGCAAAACGGCGGCTTCTTCAAGCACCACCTGCCCGAAGGCATGCACTACATGAAGCAATGGAACCGCGCTTACCTCGACTTTGCCAAGGACGTTGCCTGGCGCCAGCGCAATGATCCGATCCAGCTCGCGCTCTACTCCGACACCTTGCAGACCTTCCGCCTGGCGGCACAAGGCAAGACGCCGGGCCGCCAGCCGCCGGCGCACCTGCGCGAGCGCGTGGCGACTCACTTCGACCCGCTGCCCTTCTGGAGCCCGCCGCTGGAAGACCAGTGCACCGACGGCGCCGCCTACCCGCTGCGCGCCATCACGCAGCGGCCGATGGCGATGTACCACGCCTGGGACTCGCAGAACGCCTGGCTGCGCCAGATCCACGGCCACAACCATCTGCACGTCAACACCGCCACCGCACTGGCCGCCGGCATTGCAGACGGCGCCTGGGCCTGGGTCGAGAGCCAGTGGGGCGCCGTGCGCTGCCGCGTTCGCCACAGCCAGGCGGTGGAGCCGGGCACCGTCTGGACGTGGAACGCCATCGGCAAGGCAGACGGCGCCTGGCACCTGGAGCCGGGCGCAGACGAGGCGCGGCTGGGATTCCTGCTCAACCATCTGATCAGCGAGTCGCTGCCGTTCTGCGGGCCGGCCGGCGGCCGCATCAGCAACAGCGACCCCATCACCGGCCAGGCCGGCTGGTACGACGTGCGGGTGCGGCTGCGCCCGGCGGCGGCCGACGAGCCCGATGCCACGTCGCCGCGCGTCGCCGCCGTGCCGCTGGCGCCCGGCGTGCGCGGCCTGCCGGGGCGGCCCGCATGAGCGCCGAGACGCTGGCCAGGCAACTGGCGCTGGTCATCGACCTCGACGTCTGCGTCGGCTGCCACGCCTGCGTGACCTCGTGCAAGGAGTGGAACGACGGCGGCGCCGCCGGCCCGCTGTCGGACCAGAACGCCCATGGCAAGAGCGCCAGCGGCACCTTCTTCAACCGGGTGCAGACCTACGAGGCGGGCGTCTTCCCCGACACCCAGACGGTGCACTTCCCGAAGAGCTGCCTGCATTGCGCCGAGCCGCCCTGCGTGCCGGTCTGCCCCACCGGCGCCAGCTACAAGCGCAAGGAGGACGGCATCGTGCTGGTGGACTACGACAAATGCATCGGCTGCAGCTACTGCGCTTGGGCCTGCCCCTATGGCGCACGCGAACTCGACCAGGCGCGCCAGGTGATGACCAAGTGCACCCTGTGCGTGGACCGCATCTACGACGAAGCCATGGCGCCGGCCGACCGCCAGCCCGCCTGCGTGAAGGCCTGCCCGACCAACGCCCGGCTGTTCGGCGACGTCAACGACCCGCACAGCGCCGTCTCGCAGGCCATCCGCGAGCGCGGCGGCTACGAGTTGATGCCCGAGTGGGACACCAAGCCCGCCAACCGCTATCTGCCCAAGCGAGGGTCCAGGACTTGAATCCGCAGGCTCTGCCGAGGATTCAATCCCCCCCGGGGGGACCGCGCGCAGCGCGCAGGGGGCTGCATTGAACCCTGCCTGGTCGGTGATCGTCTTCACTGTCGTGGCGGGGGCGGCGCAAGGGCTGGTGGTCGTGGTGGCGCTGTGCAGCCTGCTGGCGCTGCGCATGTCGGCGGCTTTTGCCGGCACGGCGCTGTGGCTGGCGCTGGCGATGCTGCTGGGCGCGCTGGCTGCGTCTTTCCTGCATCTGGGGCGGCCGGCGCGCGCCTGGCGTGCGGTGGCGATGTGGCGCAGCTCGTGGCTGTCGCGCGAAGTCATCGTGCTGCCGGTCTTCGCCGCCGTGGTCGCGCTGTGGGCACTGACAGGCGCACGCGCGCCTTGGCCGCTGCCGCTGGCCGCGCTGGTGCTGGCGGCGCTGCTGTGGTGGTGCACCGCGATGGTCTATGCCTGTTTGCGCTTCATCCAGGAGTGGGCGCACCCGCTGACGCTCATCAACTACAGCGCCATCGGGCTGGCCTCGGGCACCGTGCTGGCGCTGGCGCTGGCGGTGCTGCTGGGCGATGCGCCACTGCAGCGGCTGCTGGCGCCCTGGGCGCTGGTGCTCACCGCACTGGCAGCCGCGGCGCGCGCGCTGGCGCTGCGCCGCAATGCCGCGCTCAAGCCCAAGAGCACGCTGCAGTCGGCCACTGGCATCCGCAACCGGCATCTGGCGCAGCAGTCCATGGGCATGACCGGCGGCAGCTTCAACACGCGCGAGTTCTTCCACGGCCGCACGCTGGCGGCGCTGCGGGGCGTCAAGCTGGGCTTCGTGCTGGCCGCCTTCATGCTGCCGGCGGCACTGCTGCTGTGGGGCCTGGCCGGCGGGCCGCGCGCCGCCTTCGTGCTGGCGGCGCTGGTGCAGGCGCCCGGGCTGCTGGCCGAGCGCTGGTTCTTCTTCGCGCAGGCGCGCCACCCGCAGAACCTGTACTACCAGGTCGTCAGTTGACGACCGCTCGCGGGCCTCTTGAAAGCCCGCGGCGCCGACCCTAGATCGGTGTTCCGGGGCGCGCAAAGCCGGTCGGGGCCGCCCTTCAACCCTTGGAGGTCATGATGTACAGCAGCCTATTCAACCGCGACCTGTTCGCGGAAGTGGACCGCCTGCAACGTGAAGTGCAGCAGGCATTCGACACCGTGTCGCCCAGCATCCGCGGCTTCGCGCGGGGCTACCCGGCGCTCAACATCGGCAGCACGCCGTCGTCGGTGGAGATCTATGCGTTCGCGCCGGGCATCGACCCCGCGAAGATCGAGGTCAACCTGGAGCGCGGCGTGTTGACGATCGAAGGCGAGCGCCAGGGCGTGGCGCGCAATGGCAGCGACGGCAAGTCCACCGCGCACATCAACGAGCGCTTCGCCGGCCGCTTCCGCCGTGTGGTGAGCCTGCCCGACGACGCCGACCCCGGCGCCGTCAACGCTGCCTACCGCGATGGCGTGCTGCATGTCAGCGTGCAGCGCCGCGAGTCGGCGCAGCCGCGCCGCGTGCAGGTGCAGTGACCGAGCCAACCCCATCCACCGCAGGAGACCAACCATGAACGACCAAGCCGTCGCCCGCTCGGGCAACAACAACGCTGCCGCCGGTGCCAGCAATCAGGGCAGCAATCAGGGCAGCAGCCAGGACAGCGGCGACGACACGCGCAACGCGCCCGCCTTGCTGCCGCCGGTGGACGTGATCGAAGACGCCACGGGCATCACGCTCTATGCAGACCTGCCGGGCGTCGCCAAGGACCGTTTGAACGTCCATGTCGAAGGCGAGACGCTGCTGCTGGAAGCAGAGCTGGTGCTGCCGGTGCCGCAGGGCATGCAGGCCAGCCATGCCGAGGTGCAGCGCACCCGCTACCGCCGCGCGTTCACGCTCAGCCGCGAACTCGACCCCGACAAGGTGGCGGCCGAGTTGCAGCACGGTGTGCTGCAGGTGCGCATTCCGAAGGCACAACACGCGCAGCCGCGGCGCATCGCCGTGCAGGTGGCCTGAACGACACAGGCCAGGCGGGCAGGGCAGATGGGCCGCACCGGCCCGAATCTTGCCACTGCCCGGCCATGCAAGCCGCCACCAAACAAGTGCTGCCATGGGTGGTGGCCACCGCGCTGTTCATGGAACAGCTCGACTCCACCATCGTCAACACCGGCATCCCGGCGATGGCGGCCAGCCTGCACGTCACGCCGCTCAGCCTGAAGGCGGTGGTCACCAGCTACATCATCAGCCTGGCGGTGTGCATCCCGGTCAGCGGCTGGCTGGCCGACCGCTACGGCAGCCGGCGGGTCTTCATGACTGCGATCACGCTGTTCACCGTCTCGTCGGTGCTCTGCGGGCTGGCCGTCAACGCCAACATGCTGATCGCGGCGCGCGTGCCGCAGGGCGTTGCCGCGGCGATGATGATGCCGGTGGGCCGCGTGGCCATCATCCGCACCTTTCCCAAGGCCGAGCTGCTGCGCGCGCTCAACTTCGTCATCATCCCGGCGCTCATCGGCCCGCTGCTCGGGCCCACCGTGGGCGGGCTCATCGTGCACTGGCTGTCGTGGCGCGCCATCTTCTTCGTCAACGTGCCGGTCGGCCTGCTGGCGCTGGCGCTGGCCTACCGCTACATGCCCGACTACCGCAGCGCCGCGCCGCCGCCGCTGGATGTCGCCGGGCTGGCGCTCTTCGGCAGCGGCGCGGCGCTGCTGTCGTGGCTGCTGGAGGTGTTCGGCGAGCATGAACTGCCGGGCGTGCAGGCGGTGGTGCTGCTGGCCGTGTCGCTCGCGCTGCTGGCCGCCTACGCCTGGCATGCGGCGCACACGCCGCACCCGCTGCTGCGGCTGGCGCTGTTCCGCGTGCGCACCTTCCGGGTGTCGGTGTTGGGCGGCTTCGTCACGCGGCTGGGCATCGGCGGGCTGCCCTTCCTGCTGCCGCTGCTCTACCAGTTGGGCCTGGGCATGCCGGCCTGGCAATCGGGCCTGATGATGATGCCGGCGGCGGCGGCGGCGATGCTGATGAAGGCGGTGTCCAGCGTGCTGTTGCGGCGCCTGGGCTACCGCCGCGTGCTGATCGTCAACACGCTGTTGATCGGCTGCACGATCAGCCTGTACACGCTGGTGGCGCCGGGCACGCCGGTCGCCACCATCGTGTTGATCGGGCTGGCGCTGGGCCTGTTCAACTCGCTTCAGTTTTCCAGCATGAATTCGATGGCCTATGCCGACATCGACGAAGCCGATTCCAGCATGGCCAGCACGCTGGCCAGCACCTTCCAGCAGATGTCGATGAGCTTCGGCCTGGCCTGCGGCTCGCTGATCACGTCGTTCTACCTCGACAAGCTGCCGCAGACCGACGGCGCGGCGGTGACCGGCGCGCTGCACCACGCCTTCATCACGCTGGCGGTGCTGACCGCCGTTTCGTCACTGTCGTTCTGGGGGCTCAAGCCCAACGATGGCGAAAGCGTCAGCAAGGGCAAGGCGGCCAGGCCGTCCACACCTGCCGCGGCGGCGGCCACCGCGGCCACGGCGTTGCCGGCGGACTAGCTGGTTCCGACAGGCAGTCAGCGCCGCGTCACCAGCCGCCGCCCAGCGCCTTCACCAGAAACACGCTGGCCAGTTGCGACTGCCCCTGCAACTGCGTGGCCTGGCGCTCGCTGTTCAGCAGCGCCTGCTGCGCGGTGATCACGTCCAGATAGGTGGATGCGCCGCCTTCGTAGCGGCCGGTGGCCAGGTCGAGCACGCGGCGGGCGCTGGCCACGGCAGTGTCGGCCTGGGCGGAGGCGCGCGCCAGCGCGGCCACGCTGGTGATGCCGTCTTCCACCTCCTGCATCGCCGTCAATACCACGCGCCGGTAGTTGGCCGCCGCGATGTCGTGGCCCGCGCGCGCTGCCTCGGCGTTGGCGCGCAGCCGGCCGCCGTCGAACAGCACCTGGCTGACCGACGCGCCGAACGACCACACCAGGCTCGGTGCGTCGAACAGGCTGCCCAGCGCGCGGCTGTCCACGCCCAGCGTCGGGCCCAGCGTGATGCTCGGGTAGAAGGCCGCGTTGGCAACGCCGATTTGCGCATTGGCAACGGCCATCGCGCGCTCGGCCGAGGCCACGTCAGGCCGCCGTTGCAGCACGTCGGACGGCACGCCCAACGGCACCTCGGGCAGCGCCACGCGCTGAAGCGCGGGTGCCAGCGCGAACAGCGGCGCGGGCGTGCCCACCAGCGTGGCCAGCGCGTGCTCGAACTGCGCGCGCTGGCGGCGCAGCAGGTCCACCTGCGTCAGCGTGTTGTCCAGAAGCGCCTGCTGCTGCGCCACTTCGAGCCCGGACGATGCACCCAGGTCATGGCGCTGGCTGACGAAGCCCAGCGCACGCCGCTGCAACGCGATGGCGCGCGCCAGCACGTCGAGTTCGACATCCAGCGCGCGCAGGTTGAAGTAGCTGGACGCCAGGTCGGCCGTCAGCAGCAGCCGCGTGTTTTCCAGGTCGGCTGCCGATTGCTCCGCCGCGGCCAGCGTGCCCTCGATGGCCTGCTGCACGCGGCCGGACAGGTCGATCTCGTAGCTGACGGCAACGCCGGCGGTGAAGTCGTTCTGCACCGTTGCGACGTTGCTGGCGGTGTAGCTGCTGAGCGGGCGGTTGGCCGAGATGCGCTGCCGCACGGCGCGCGTGTTCAGGTTGAGCTGCGGGGTCAGGCCGCCGGACGTGGCGGCCACCACCGCGCGCGCCTGCGCCAGCCGCGCACCTGCCGCCGCCAGCGTGGGGCTGCCGGCCAGCGCCTGGCGCTGCAGCGCGTCCAGCAGCGGGTCATTGAAGCGCAGCCACCACGGGCCTTTGGCGGCAGCGTCCAGCGGCTGGCCTTCGCGCCAGGGTGGCTCGATCTTCCAGGCCGGCGGCAGCGCGATCGCAGGCGTGCGGCCCGGCGCCACGCCAGCGCAGCCGGCCAGCGCTGCAAGCGCCACCACGGCGGCCAGCGCGGCGGCACCGCGCCGCCCGCTCACTGGGCCTCCTTGCCCGCGCTGGATGCTGGTGCCGACGCAGCAGCGGCCAGCGCCAGCACGTCGTTCTCGGCCAGTGAATCCGACGGGTTCAGCACCAGCCGGTCGGCGGCGGTCACGCCTTCCAGCACCTCCACCGTCTGCCCGTAGTTGCGGCCCAGCGTGACGCTGCGCAGGCGCACGCGGTTGCCGGCGTCCAGCACCGCCACCTGCGTGCCCTCGCCGCGGAACATCAGCACGTTGGTGGGCACCGTGAGCGCCGCGCTGCGGTCCAGCGGCAGCGCCACCTGCACGTAGGCGCCGGGCAGCAGCACGCCGTTCGGGTTGTCCAGCGCCACCTCCACCTGCATGGTGCGGGTGGCGGTGTCGATGGAGCCGGCTGTGCGCACCACCTTGCCCGGGAACTTGCGGCCGCCCAGTTCGGCCTGCGTCACCACCACCGGCTGCCCCGGCCTGATGCGCTGCGCCGACGACTGCGGCACGCTCAGATAGACGCGCAGCGGGTCGGTCTGCGACAGCAGGAACAGCGCCCGCCCGCCGCCGCCGCCCGCATCGATGAGATCACCCACATCGACGTTGCGCCGCGTGATCACGCCGGCAAACGGCGCCAGCACGCGCTTGAAGCTTTCGAGCTGGCGCAGCCGCTGCACGTTGGCCTCGGCCGCCGCCACGTTGGCCTGCTGCTGGGCCGCCGCGCTGCGCCGTTCGTCCAGCTCCTGCTGCGACACCACGTCTTTCCTGCGCAGCGCCTCCCAGCGCTCCACCGTGCTGCGCGCCAGGTCCAGGCTGGCGGCCGCCTGCTCACGCGCCGCGATGGCCTGGGTGAGCTGCTGGTCGATCTCTGGCGCGTCGATCTCGGCCAGCAACTCGCCCTGCTGCACGCGGCTGCCGATGTCCTTGGTCCAGCGCCGCAGGTAGCCGCTGGCACGCGCCGAGATCGGCGCCTGCACGAAGCCTTGCAGCGTGCCCGGCAGCGCCAGCGTCTGGCCCGCTTCGCCGGTCTTGGGCAAGGCCACCTTGACGTACTGCACGCTGTGCCCGGCCGTGTCGGCCTCTAGCGTGCGGGTGTTCGCCATCCGCGACAGCACCGTGCGGCCGGCGCCCAGTGTCAGCAGCACCAGCACCACCAGCACGGCGATGCGCGTGCCGCGCGTGGTGCGGCGGCGGCCCGCGTCGTCTTCCGGCGCGGCCACGGCGGCCGCTGGGCTGTGCTCCGACATGCGTCAGCTCTCCTGCAAGACAGTGTTGAGCGGCAAGGCGCGGCGCCGCGCCAGCCGCTGGTGCACGGCGGCAAAGACCACCGGCACGAAGAACAGGGTGGAGACGGTGGCGAACAGCAGCCCGCCGATCACCGCGCGGCCCAGCGGCGCGTTCTGCTCCGCGCCGTCACCCAGGCCGAGCGCCATCGGCACCATGCCGATCACCATCGCCAGCGCCGTCATCAGCACCGGGCGGATGCGCGTGGCGCCGGCCTCCAGCGCGGCGGCCAGCGGCGACGCCCCGGCCTGGAGCCGCTCACGCGCGAACGACACCAGCAGGATGCTGTTGGCCGTGGCCACGCCCATCGTCATGATGGCGCCGGTGAGCGCCGGCACGCTGAGCGTGGTGCCGCAGATGAACAGCATCCACGCGATGCCGGCCAGCGCCGCGGGCAGCGCCGCGATGATGATGGCGGCGTCGATCCAGGCCTGGAAGTTGACGACGATCAGCAGATAGACCAGCACGATGGCCATCGCCAGGCCCACGCCCAGGCCGATGAACGACTCCTGCATCGTCTGCACCTGGCCGCGGATCACGAGCTGGCTCCCCTTGGGCAAGCGTGGCCGCATTGCATCCACCAGCTCCTTCACCTGCGCCGCCACGCTGGCCAGATCGGTGCCCTGCACGCTGACGAACAAGTCCACCGCAGGCGTGATGTTGTAGCGCGAGACGATGGCCGGCTGCCGGCCCGGCGCGGCCTCGACCAGGTTGCCCAGCAACTGGGTGCCGCCATTGCCGGCCGCCGCGCCGGCCGCGGTGCCGGACCCGGCCACCGGCATGTTGAGCAGCGCATCCAGCGAGTCGATGCGGTACTGCGGCGTCTGCACCGCGATGCCATAGACCACGCCGTTGCGCGGGTCCAGCCAGAAGGCAGGCGCCGTCTGCGAGCTGCCCGACAGCGACACCAGCACGTTCTGGCCGACGTTGAAGGCGTTCAGCCCGAGCTGCTGAAGGCGGCTGCGGTCCATCCGCAGGTCCAGCGCGGGCGCATCCAGCCGCTGGTGGACATGGGCGTCCACCGCGCCGGGGATCTTGCGGATGGACTTGGCCAGCTCGCCGGCCAGCACCGCGTTGGCCGCCATGTCGTTGCCGGTGAACTGCACGTCGATGGCCGCCGGCAGCCCGAAGTTGAGGATCTGCGTGACGATGTCGGCCGGGTGGAAGAAGAACTCCACGCCCGGGAAGCGCCTGGGCAGCTCGGCGCGCAGCAGGCGCACGAACTGCTCTGTCGGCGCGTGGCCTTCGCGCAGCGAAAGCTGGATCTCGCCGTCCAGCGTGCCGATGGTGCCGGCGTTGCTGTAGCTCAGGTTGATTCCGCTGTTCGGCACGCCGAGGTTGTCGAGCACGGTCTCCAACTGGTCGGGCGGAATGAGCTGCCGGATCACCGCCTCCACCGCGTCGGCCAGGCGCGCCGTTTCCTCGATGCGCGTGCCGGTGGCAGCGCGCATGTGCAGCCGGATCTGCCCTGCATCGACACCGGGGAAGAAGTCGCGGCCGAGGAAAGGGGTGAGGCCGCAGGACAGCAGGCAGAAGGCCGTGAAGCCGAGCGCGAAGGCCTTGCGCCGCGCCAGCAGGCCGGAGAGCACGGCGGTGTAGCCCTGGCGCACGCGCTCGAAGCGGCGGTCGAAGGCCAGATAGACGCGCTGCAACGGCCCCGGCCGCGCGCCGGGCTCTGCCTTCGGCGCGTTGCGCATCAGCAGCATCACCAGCGTGGGCACCAGCGTGCGCGAGAGGATGTAAGACGCCGCCATCGCGAACACCACCGCCTCGGCCAGCGGCACGAAGAGGAAGCGCGCCACGCCCGACAGGAAGAACATCGGCACGAAGACGATGCAGATGCACAGCGTGGAGACGAAGGCCGGCACGCCGATCTCGCCGGCGCCGACGATGATGGCGTCTTCCAGCGGCTTGCCCATGTGCAGGTGGCGCTCGATGTTCTCGATGGTGACGATGGCCTGGTCCACCAGGATGCCGACCGACAGCGCCAGGCCGCCCAGCGTCATCAGGTTCAGCGTCTCGCCGAAGGCGCGCAGCAGCAGCACCGACGCCAGCACCGACAGCGGAATCGTCAGCGCGATGATCAGCGTGCTGCGCCAGCTCCCCAGGAACAGCAGCACCATCGCTGCCGTCAGCCCGGCGGCGATCAGCCCTTCGCTGATGACGCCCTTGACGGCGGCCTTGACGAACACCGACTGGTCGAACAGCGGCGTCATCTTCACGTCGGCCGGCAGCAGCTCCTGCACGCGAGGCAGCAGCGCGCGCAGATTGGCCACGATGTCCAGCGTCGATGCGCCGCCGTTCTTCAGCACCGACAGCAGCACGCCGCGGCTGCCGTTCTGGCGCACGATGTTGGTCTGCGGCGAGAAGCCGTCGCGCACCTGCGCCACGTCGCGCAGGTAGGTGGTGGCGCCGGACTGCGTGCCGGGTTGGGTGCGGATGGGCAGGTCGTTCAGCGCCAGCAGCGCATCGGGCGAGCCGTTCATGCGCACCGTGTATTCGGTGGCGCCGAACTTCGCGGTGCCGGACGGCAGGATCAGGTTCTGAAGGTTCACCGCGTTCACCACGTCGGCCGGCGCCAGGCCGCGCGCCTGAAGCGCCGCCATGTCCAGATCGACCGAGATCAGCCGGTTCTTGCCGCCATAGGGAAAGGGCACGGCGACGCCGGGAATCGTGATGAGTTGCGGCCGCAGGATGTTGATGGCCGCGTCGAACAGGCTTTGCTCGGGCAAGGTGTCGCTGGACAGGCCGAGCTGGATCACCGGGATGCTGGACGCCGAGTATTTGATGATCAGCGGCGGCGTGATGCCAGGCGGCAACTGCCGCAACTGCGCCTGCTCGATGGCCACCACCTGCGCGATGGCGGTCTGGATGTTGGCCGTCGGCTGGAAGAACACCTTGATGATCGAGATGCCGGCCAGCGACTGCGATTCGATGTGCTCGATGTCGCTCACCGTCGTCGTCAGGCTGCGCTCGTTCTGCGACGCAATGCGCTGGCCCATCTCTTGCGCAGACAGCCCGCCGTAGTTCCAGACGATGCTGATGACGGGAATGTTGATGTCAGGAAAGATGTCGGTCGCCATGCCGCGCAACGCGAAAGGCGTTGCCAGCACGATCAGGATCGCCATCACGATGAAGGTGTAGGGCCGGCGCAAGGCCAGCAGGACCATGGACATTCGAGAGTGCGCCGCGCGCTGGGAAGTGCGACGGGATGATAGTCACCGGAGTGCGTTTTGACCCGGCGTACCGATGGGTGAAAACGGCTCTGCGCGTCTTGCGATCGACAGATGTCGATCAGGTCCAACACCCACAGTCATCTGTGTGGGAAGCGGGCGGTTCTCCGTTGCCGACCCGCCCTAAAACCGCTGGCTCCAGCGTGCGCTGACCAGCCCGTTGCGCCCGGCCGCGGGTTCGAAGTAGCGCTGGTTGGCTTCGGCCACGATCACGCTGCCGGCCACGCGGCGGTCGGCCAGGTTGTCCACACGGCCCAGCAGTTCCAGCGTGCCCGGGCCGACCGGCACGCGCCACAGCGCGCGCACACCCAGCAGGCCGTGGCCGGCGGCGACATCGCTGTTGACGTCGTTCACGGGCTGGCGGCCCTGGGCGCGGCCTTCCAGCGCCAGCTCCAGCGCGCCAGGCGTCCACACCAGCTCTGCAAAGGCGTTGCCGCGCAAGGTGCCGGCGATGCGGTTGCCTGCGGCCACCGGCACCGTCGGCGCTGCGCAAGGCGTGGCGGTGCAGGTGAGAAAGGCGTCGCTGTAGCTGGCGTCCAGCCAGGTGGCGCTGAGCTGCGTGCGCCACTGCGGCGCGATGCGCCAGCGCGCGTCCAGCTCGATGCCCTGCCGCCGGGTGCGGCCGACGTTGGCGAAGGTCGAGCGGCCCGCGCTGTTGGTCTGCACGCCGATCTCGTCGCTGGTGTCGGCGCGGAACAGCGCGCCTTGAAGCGCCACGCCGCTGGCGTCGCTGCGCCACTTGGCGCCCACTTCGAGCTGCCGGCTGCGCTGCGCGCGCAAGGCGGTGTTGAAGCCGGGGCTGCCGTCGGGCCGGTAGGCCAGTTCGTTGAGCGTGGGCGACTCGTAGCCCCGGCCTGCGCTGGCGTAGAGGTTCAGGTCGGCGGCTGCCTGCCAGCGCAGCGCCGCCACCGGCGTGGTGTAGCCGAAGGACAAGGCGCCGGAGTCGTTGCCGTTGCTCAGGAACTGGTCGGCCGAGGTGATGGACAAACGCCCGTGGCGCAGCCCGGCGCTGGCCGACACGGTGGGCGTGATGTCGAATTCGCCTTGCGCATAGACGTCGCGGCTGGTGGCCACGTTGTCTTCGTCACGGCGCAGCTTGCCGGTGACGCCCAGCACCTGGTTGGGCGCCACGCCGCTGAAGTTCTCGAAGCCACGGCGGTCTTCGCGCTGGCGCTCGTAGGCCGCGCCGGTCACCAGCCGCGCGCCGCCGAAGGCCCAGAACAGCCGGCCGTCGATGCCGCCGTAGCTGCGGTCGAAGTCGATCACGCCGCCCGGGTGGCGCGGGTTGCTCTGCGTTGCCACCGGGATGGCCTGCCACTGCGTCACGCTGCGCTGGCCGGTGTAGGCGGCCACGGCGCTGCGCTGCAGGCCGGCAGGGGCGTCTGCGAAGCGGTGCTGCCATTGCAGGCCGGCCTGCGTCTGCGTTGTGTTCTTGCGCGTGTCGAACTGCGTGGCCTGCGGCGTGGTCTGGTCGGGGTTGGCGTTGAACTGGTCGCGCGTCAGGCCCAGCGGGTCTTGCGCCGGCTGGTCGATGGCGTTGAGCACCAGCACCATGCGGTCGGCGTCGCCGTCGTAACCCAGCCGCACGTTGCCCAGCGTGCGGCGCGCTTCGCTCTGCGGCCGGAAGCCGTCGAACTGGAAGCCGCTGACCGACGCGCGCAAGCTGAAGCCACCGTCCAGCGGCGCCGCCACGCCCAGCCGCAACTGGCGCAGCCCGGCGCTGCCGGCATCGGCATCCACGCTGTACGCGCGCTCTTTGGGCGCGGTGCTGACGAGCGAGATCACGCCACCCGAGCTGTTGCCGTAGAGCGCCGAAAACGGCCCGCGCAGCACCTCGACGCGGTCAGCGCCGGCCAGGTCGAAGTTGGACACCTGGCCCTGGCCGTCGGGCCCCGCGGCGGGAATGCCGTCGGCATACAGCCGGATGCCGCGCACGCCGAAGCTGGCCCGCGCGCCGAAGCCGCGCGAGCTGATCTGCAGGTCTTGCGCATAGTTGTTGCGCAGGTTCACCACCAGCCCCGGCACGCGGCCCAGCGCTTCGGACAGGTTGACCAGCGGGCCGGCGCTGCGCAGCGTGGCGGCATCGACCACGCCCACTGCGTAGGGCGTGTCGAAAGCACGCTGCTCGGCGCCGCTGCCGACGACCACGATGGTCTCGACAGGCATCTGCGCCACGGCGGTGGCGGCGGCAGGAAGAGCCAGCGCGGCCCACCAGGATTTGTTCAAGCAACACCTCGAAAACGGAGTCATCGACAGCGCCGTCGTGCACACGGCCGGCTGCGCCACGGTGCTTCGAACGTCGTCGGCCGACGGTAGCGCCGTGCGCCGGGCCGCGCAATCGGGTGCCGGCCGGGGATGTTCACGGGCGCAACAGATCGCCCGGCTTGGCTGCGTCGATGCCGGCTGCGTCGAGCAGCGCATCCACCAGCGGCGCCTGCAGCCTGTACTTCAGCGCGCTGTGCATCACCTGGTCGGAGATGCTGGCCGCGCCCGCGGTGCCCGCCGCGGCGCCGTCGCCGCCACCCGCGGCGCCTGCCAGCCCATCGACGTGCACGATCTTGATCTCGCTGATGTGCTCCAGCGGCTTCGCGCTTTCGCGCACCACCGCCTCGATGCGGTCGATGGCGGCCAGCCTGCCGCGCAGTGCCATCGCCTCGGGCGTGGCGATGTTCTCTGCCTCGTTGATGGCGCGCCGGCCTTTGGCCTCGACGTCCAGCCGCAGCCCGTTGGACGCCTGGCGCAGCCGCTCGGCGTCAGACTCTGCCTCGGCCAGCAGGCGCACGGTGCCGGCGCGCCGCGTGGCGGCGTCGTGCTCGGCCTGCGCGTGCTGCACCAGCGCCAGGCCCTTGGCCTCGATCTCGCGCGCTGCGCCCACCAGCGCCAGCGCCTTCTCGCGCTCGGCGCGCTCGATCTCGCGCGCCGAGATCACCGCCTCTTCGGCCTTCACCGCCAGCGCGCGGCTGGCCTGCGCATCGGCCTGCGCTGCATTGCGCAGCTTGGAGTGCTGCGCAATCTCGACCTCGGTCTGCTGCTGCGCCAACTCCAGCGTCTTGCGGCGGCCGGTCTCGGCCATCTCGACGGCCAGCGAGCGCGCGATCTCGGCCTGCTTGATCTGCTGCTCCAGCCGCACCCTGTCTTCGCGCAGCGTGCGGTCGGAGGCCAGCCTGGCCGTCTCGACCGCCTCGCCGGCGCTGATCTCGGCCACCTGCGCGCCGCGCTTCATCTCGGCCGTCTCCACCGTGATCTGGCTTTGCTGCTGCGCACGGCGGATCGCAATCTCGCGCTCCTGCTGAAGCCTTGCGTACTCTTCTTCCTTCTGCAATTCCAGCATCTGCTGCTCGGCCGCCAGGTTCTTGCGCTGGATGGCCACCTGCGAGTCGCGCTCGATCGCGTTGCGCGTCTTGCGCCGCTCCTCGATCTCGGCCGTCAGCTTGGTCAGGCCGGCTGCGTCGAAGGCGTTGTTGGGGTTGAAGAACTCGCGTCCGGCCTGGTCGAGCTTGGACAGCGAGACGCTGTCGATCTCGATCCCGCTGGCGTCGATGCCCAGCGACGCCAGCTCGCGCACGCGCGCCGAGAAGCGGCTGCGGTTCTCGTGCAGCGCCTCCATCGGCTGCTCTGCGGCAGCGGTGCGCAGCGCGTCGTTGAAGCGCGCGCCCAGCAGCAGCCGCATGCCGTCGGCCGACGTCGTTTTGCTGCCCAGCGTGCGCGCGGCGGCGGCCACCGCGGCCTTCTCGGGCTTGACGCGGACGTAGAAGTCAGCCTCGATGTTGACGCGCAGCCGGTCCTGCGTGATCAGCGCGTTCTCGTCGTGGTGCGCCAGGCTGATGCGGATGGTGTTCATGTTGACCCGCGTCATCTCGTGCAGCACCGGGATCACCAGCGCGCCGCCCGAGATGGCCACCCGCTCGCCCAGAAAGCCGGTGCGCACGAAGGACAGCTCGGCGGTGGAGCGCTGGTAGAGCCTGGACAGCAGCCACCAGAGCACCGCGATGGCGATGACCAGCGCCACCAGGGTGAGCAGGATGTCGCCGATGTTGATGTGCATGGGGGCGGCTTTCGGTGGAAGGTGGGGGGAGCTAGGTCTTGTCGCCGTCGCGCCCCGGCGGCGCCACCAGCAGATGCAGGCATTTGATGAACAGCGGCCGGTATTCCTCGGGCAGGCGCTCCAGCAGCCGGCGCTCCACCTGCACGTCGCGCGGCATCACGCGGTTGAGCAGCGCCGCGCCGGCCGGCGCCAGGAAGAGTTCATAGGCACGCTGGTCGTCGGGCGCGCTGGCGCGGCGCAGCAGCCCGCTGCTGACCAGGCGCTTCACCATCTCTGCCACCGTGTTGCGGTCCATGAACAAGCGGTCTGCCAGTGCGTTCTGGTTCAGCCCCGGTTGCTGGAACACGATGATCAGCGCCGCCTTCTGGCGCGGCGTGAGCGACTCGCCGGCGAACTCGAGAGCGAACAATTCCTCGGCCATGAAGTGGGCGCGCCGCATCAGATGCGAGCTGACGTCTTCGAGCCGGAAGTCCTGAAGGATGCGCCGCACCGCGGGCGAGACCTGCTCGCGCGCGTCGCCGGGAGCGCTGGCCGCGCTGCGGCGGCCAGGCGCGGCCAGCTTGGCACGCCGTGATCGCTCGGGCAGGACGGAACTCATGGCGGCGGGGCGCTGGAATAGGGCGTGTACGTGCGTTTGTCGTGCGCGCCGGCAAACGCAGGCACGCGCCGGGCCTGCGGTTTATAGGACCGGCCGCCTTGCCCGTCAAGCGCCATGGGAGCCAAGGAAGCCGGCGCTGCGCCGCGGGTAAATATTGTCCGGCCGGCGCTTGACTTGCACCCCGGCCACTTCCTAGACTCGACGCGAACTTGCCCGTACACGGGCTAATCCTTCGTCCAGCACTGTGACTGCCAGCCGCCGCATCCTCCCGTCGCGCAGCCTGCCTGCGCCGCGCTTTCGCTACAGCCCGGTGGTGCAGGCGGGGCCGTTCGCCTTCGTCTCCGGCATGGTGGCGCTGGACGCCGCCACCGGCACGCTGGCCGAAGGCGGCTGCTACGGCCAGACGGCCAAGATCCTGGACAACCTGCGCCTGCTGATGGAAGAGCAGGGCTGGGCGCTCGGGCAACTGGTGCTGGCGCGCATCTTCTGCGCCGACTTCGCGGCCTTCGCCGAAGTCAACCGCGCCTGGGAGGCCTTCTTCGAAGGCCATGATCCGCCGGCCCGCACCTCGGTGGGCGTGCAAGCGCTGCCGCTGGGCGCGCTGGTCGAGATCGAGTTCCAGTTCTGCATCGCCTGACGGGGAGACGAGCCATGGCGCCAACGCGGACCGACGGCGAGATCATCGCGGGCTTTCTGGCGCCGCACCCGCCGCACCTCGTGTATGGCGAGAACCCGCCGCAGAACGAGCCGCGCTCGCAAGGCGGCTGGGAGCCTTTGCGCTGGGCCTACGAGCGCGCGCGCGCCGATCTGGACGCGATGAAGCCAGACGTGCTGCTGGTGCATTCACCGCACTGGATCACATCCGTCGGCCACCACTTCCTGGGCGTGCGCCAGCTTGCCGGCAAGTCGGTGGACCCGATCTTCCCCAACCTCTTCCGCTACGACTTCTCGCTGGAAGTCGATGTCGAGCTGGCCGAGGCCTGCTGCGACGAAGGCCGCAAGCTCGGCCTCGTGACCAAGATGATGCGCAACCCGAATTTCCGGGTCGATTACGGCACCATCACCTGTTTGCACATGATCCGCCCGCAATGGGACATTCCGGTGGTGGGCCTGTCGGCCAACAACACGCCCTACTACCTGAACACCAAGGAGGGCCTGTCCGAGATGGACCTGCTGGGCAAGGCCACGCGCGAGGCCATCCGCAAGACCGGGCGGCGCGCGGTGCTGCTGGCGTCGAACACGCTGTCGCACTGGCACTTCCACGAAGAGCCGGCCATTCCCGAAGACATGTCCAAGGAACACCCGCAGACGATGGCCGGCTACCAGTGGGACATGCGGATGATCGAGCTGATGCGCAAGGGCCGCATGCGCGAGGTCTTCAAGCTGCTGCCGCAGTTCATCGAAGAGGCCTTTGCCGAGGTCAAGTCGGGCGCCTTCACCTGGATGCACGCGGCAATGAACTACCCTGAGCTGGCGGCCGAGCTGTACGGCTACGGTACCGTCATCGGCACCGGCAACGCGGTGATGGGCTGGGACTTGCGGCGCGCGGGTTTGTCGGCGCTGGGGTCTGGGTCGGCACCGGCCGACGCCGGGCGCAGCCTGGTCGATTGACAGGGCTCACCCGCCGCGCGCATGCCCGTCGTCGCCGCGTTCCTCGTGCCGGGCAGCCCGCTGCCGGTGCTGAACCCCGAGGTCATCGCCTGGGGCCGTCTTGCAGCGGCCATGCAGCGCGCCGGCCGCGCTTTGGATGCCGCCCGGCCCGACGCCGTGCTGCTTTACTCCACGCAGTGGCTGGCCGTGCTCGACCAGCAATGGCTCACCCGCAAGCGCAGCAGCGGCATCCATGTCGATGAAAACTGGCATGCGCTCGGCGAGATGCGCTACGACGTGCACGCCGACACCGAACTGGCGCATGCCTGCGTGGCCGGCTCGCCGCGCGTGGGCGTGCATGCGCGCGGCGTGAATTACGACGGCTTTCCCATCGACACCGGCACGCTGGCGGCCTGCGCCTTGCTGGGCATCGGCACGGCAGCGCGGCCGCTGGTGGTGGCGTCGAACAACCTGTACCACAGCGCCGAAATCACCGAACAGCTCGGCGCGATGGCCGCCGCCTGTGCCGACGAGCAGGGCAAGCGTGTTGCGGTGGTGGGCGTCGGCGGCTTGTCGGGCTCGCTGTTCCGCACCGAGATCGAGCCGCACAGCGACCGCATCGCGCGCTCTGAAGACGACAAGTGGAACCAGCGCGTGCTGCAGCTCATCGAGTCGGGCGACGTGGGGCAGTTGCGCCGCACGCTGCCCGACTTTGCGCGCGAGGCGCGGGCCGACATGGGTTTCAAGCACTTCCACTGGGTGCTGGGCGCCCTGAAGGGCCGCTTCGTCGGTGCCCGCGTCCATGGGTATGGCCCCGTTCACGGCAGTGGTGCCGCGGTGGTCGAGTTCACGCTGTGATGCTTTTCCAAACCTTCCAAGCCTTTCAGAGGAGTCACCATGAAGACCAGGGTCCAGACCATCGCCATCTCCGCTGTCGCATGCGCCGCGGTGCTCGGCAGCGGCAGCGCGTTCGCGCAGCAATGCACCATCAAGATTGCCCGCATCGTGCCCGTCACCGGCCCGCTGGCCGACGTGGGCAAAGACACGCCCTGGGTCGATGACAACAAGGTCGGGCCGATCAACAAGGCCGGTGGGCTGAAGGTGGGCGCCCAACTGTGCAAGATCGACAGCAAGGTCTATGACAGCAAGAGCACGGTGGCCGGCTCGGCCGAGGCAGCCACCCGCGCGATCCTGCAGGACAAGGTCGATTTCCTGATGGCGCAGGGCACGCCCGACACCACCAACGCGCCGGCCGATCTGTGCGAGCGCAACCAGATTCCCTGCATCACCGTCAACACCCCCATCGAGGCCTGGCTCTACGGCCCCGACGGCAAGCCCAAGACCTACAAATACACCCACCACTTCTTCTTCGGCGTGCCCGACCTGGTGACCAACCACGTCGGCCTGATCAAGAGCCTGCCTGGCGGCTTCAACGGCAGCATCGGCTATCTGTACCCCAATGACCCCGACGGCACGGTGTTCGCGTCGCTCTTCGACCCGGCATTCAAGAAGGAAGGCTGGAAGCCCACCGACCCCGGCCGCTTCGCCCAGGGCCTGCCCGACTTCACGGCAGTGATCAACCAGTTCAAGCGCAACAAGGTCGAGGTGGTGATGGGCGTGCTGGCCCCGCCCGACCTGCAAAACTATCTTCAGCAGGCGGCGCAGGCCGGCTACAAGCCGAAGATGTACGTCATCGACAAGGGAACAGGCTACCCGGAGCCGATGAACGCCATCGGCAAGCCCGGCTACGACATCCTGAGCGTGAACTTCTGGTCGCCGGCCTACCCCGGCAAGAGCAAGTTCGGCGGCTACGACGGGCAAGGCCTCGTCAACGCCTACGAGAAAGCCACCGGCAAGCAGTACATCCCGCCGCTGGGCTACGACGACGCCGCTTACGACGTGCTCTTCGACGCGCTGCAACGGGCAGGCAGCACCGACCGCGCGGCGGTGCTGAAAGCCATCCACGAGACGCAGCTCGACACGGTGGCCGGGCCGGTGAAGTTCAACGCGCAAAACTTCTCGGTCCAGCCGCTGGGCGGCGCGCAATGGCATTACGACGAGAAGACCAAGAAGCTGGTCAAGCAGAACGTCTATAACGCCGTCTATCCGAATGTGAAGAAGACGGCGGAGATCCGGCTCTACCAGCAGTAGGCCTTCCGGCTGCCCATGCCCGCCCTCTACCGCGAGTTCAGCACCCAGGCGCAGATCGACGCGCAATACGACGTCGAGCGCTCGGTGCCCGACTTCATGGTCTATGCCCGCCACTACACCGACGAAAGCCGGCTGGCGCGGCACCGACTGCGCTGCACGCTGGACCTGCCTTACGGCCCCACGCGCGAAGAGACGCTGGACATCTTTCCGGCGGCTGAACCGCAGGCGCCGGTGTTCGTCTTCATCCACGGCGGCTACTGGCGCATGCTGTCGTCCAAGGAGTTCAGTTGCGTCGCCCTGGGCCTGCACGCGCTGGGCATCACCACGGTGGTGGTGAACTACGCGCTGGCGCCCAAGGTCAGCATCGACGAGATCACGCGCCAGGCGCGCGCGGCGGTGGCCTGGGTGCTGCGGCGCATCGACCGCCATGGCGGCGACCCGAATCGCGTGATCGTCGGCGGCCATTCGGCAGGCGCGCATCTCACCGCGATGTGCTTGCAGACCGCCTGGGACGAGGACTACGGCCTGCCGCGTGACCCGCTGGCCGGCGCCGTGCTGGTCAGCGGCCTGTATGACCTGATGCCGCTGCGCTACAGCTTGATGCAGCCGCAGATCCAGCTCGACGACGGCGTGATCCGCCGCAACTCGCCGATGTTCAGCGTGCGCGCCTGCCCGACGCCCGCGCTGGTGAGCTGGGGCGCCGACGAGCCCGACGAATTCCGCCGCCAGTCAGACGACTTTCTGGCCGCCTGGGCCGCGGCCGGCAACCGCGCCCGCCGCGCGCCGCTGGAAGGCGGCAACCACTTCACCGCGATCTATGGCTTCGAAGACGCCAGGAGCCCGCTGTGCCAGTGGGTGGCGCAGGCGGGCGGGGCCGGCCGGCGATGAATGACATCCTCAGCGTGCGCGGACTGAGCAAATCCTTCGGCGCGATCCAGGTTGCCAGCGACGTGAGTTTCGACGTGGCCGAAGGCGAGATCCTGGGCGTCATCGGCCCCAACGGCGCCGGCAAGACCACGCTGTTCGGCATGCTGTCTGGCCATGTCGAGCCGTCGGCCGGCGCCTTGCACTTTCGCGGTGACGACATCACCAGCCTGCCGCCGCACGACCGGGCGCGCCGCGGCATCGCCCGCACCTACCAGGTGCCGCGGCCCTTCGGCCAGATGACGGTGTTCGACAACCTGCGCGTGGCGGCCACCTTTGCCGGCGGCCTGTCCGGCACCGAGGCCACCGAGTGGATCGAGCGCACGCTGGCCGCCACAGGCCTCACGCGCTTTGCCGACACGCCCGCGGGCCGGCTGCCGCTGCTGGTGCGCAAGCGCCACGAGCTGGCGCGCGCGTTGGCGATGCGCCCCAAGCTGCTGCTCATCGACGAGGTGGCCGCGGGGCTGACGGAAACCGAGGTCGGCGAGTTCATCGATCTGGTGCGCCGCATCCGCAACATGGGCACCACGGTGGTCTGGATCGAGCACGTCATCCGCACGATGCTGACGGCGACCGACCGCTTGATGGCGCTGGCCGGCGGCCAGGTGCTGGCGGTCGGCTTGCCGAACGAGGTGATCCGGCTGCCGGAGGTCAAACGTGTCTATCTCGGCACCTGAGCGCACCGCTGCGCAGCCAGCTGCGGGCGGCGACGTGCCGGTGCTGCGCGTCACCAGCCTGTCGGCCTGGTACGGCGAGTTGCGCGCCATCTACGACATCTCGCTGGAGCTTCAGCGCGGCGAGGTGCTGGCGGTGATCGGCGCCAACGGCGCCGGGAAATCGACGCTGCTGAAGTCGCTGGCCGGCTTGATGAACCACGGCGAGCGCTCGCATCTGCGTGGCCGCATCGAGTTCGAGGGCCAGCGGCTGGAGCGGCTGGCGCCGGACCGCATCGTCGATGCCGGCATCGCGCTGGTGCCCGAAGGCCGGCGGCTGTTCGCCCGCATGACGGTCGAAGACAACCTGCTGGCCGGCGCCTACCTGCCGCGCTGCCGGGCCGCCATTCCGGCGCGGCTGGACGAGGTGTTCACGATCTTCCCGCGGCTGCGCGAGCGCCGCAGCCAGGTGGTGTCGCAGATGTCGGGCGGCGAGCAGCAGATGGTGGCCATCGCCCGCGCGCTGATGTCGTCGCCGCGGCTGATCGCCTTCGATGAACTGTCGCTCGGGCTGTCGCCTGCGATGGTCGATGAGATCTACCGCCAGCTCGGCCGCATCGTCGCCGGTGGCACCACCGGCATCATCGTCGAGCAGGACCTGAAGCGCGCGCTGGCTGCTTGCACGCGCTTTTGCGTGATGCTCGAAGGCAGCATCGTGCTCGAAGGCCGGCCGGGCGAGGTGTCGGAAGACGAGATCACGGCCGCTTACTTTGGATCAAGCGTCGGCTCGAACGTCGGATCAAGCGTCGGCCCGACCGCTGGCTCCGCTGCTGCCGCAACGCATGGCGAATGACGATTTTTACTGGCTGCTGATCGATCTCGCCAACGGCGTGCTGTCGGGCGCGATGCTGGGCGGCTACTACGCGCTGATCAGCGTCGGGCTGGCGCTCAACTTCGGCGTCATGCGGCTGGTCAACCTGTCGCATGGCGACTGGCTGATCGTCGCCGCCTACCTCTGCGTCACGCTGCTGGCGGCCACCGGCGTCTCGCCGTTCTGGAGCCTGCTGGTGGTGGTGCCGCTGATGTACGGCATCGGCTACGCGGTGCAGCGCGGGCTGCTCAACCATGTCTCGGTGCAGGCGGCAGAGCGGCGCGGCATGTCGCCGGTGTTCGGGCTGATGCTGCCGCTGTTGGTGACCTTCGGCCTGTCCATCGTGCTGAGCCAGGGCATGCTGCTGGTGTTCAGCGCCGACGCGGCCAGCATCAAAAACGACCTCTCGTACTCGGCCATCCGGCTGTCCGACGACCTCAACATCTCGACGCTGCGCTTCGGCTTCTTCATCGCCGCCGCCGTGTTGCTGGCCGGCCTGTCGCTGTGGCTCAAGCACACCCACACCGGCCGCGCCATCCGCGCTGCCAGCGACGACCCCGAGGTCGCCGGCCTGATGGGCATGCGCACGCCGCACATCTACGGCGTTGCCAGTGGCGTGGCGCTGGCTTCCGCCTCGGTGGCCGGTTTCATGGTCGGCATGTCGCGCTCTTTCCAGCCCTTCGACGGCCCGCCGTTCCTGTTGATGGCCTTCGGCGTGGTGATCCTCGGCGGCCTGGGCTCGCTGGCCGGCAGCTTCGTCGGCGGCCTGGTGCTGGGCATCGTGCAGGTGCTGGCCGGCACCTACTTCGGCCCGGCGGCGCAGCAAGTCGCCGGCTACCTGCTGATCCTGGCGGTGCTGGCGCTGCGCCCGCAGGGCCTGCTGGCCCGCCGCTGAAGCAGCAGCCCCGATGAAGGCGCTGTTCGACAGCTTCTACGGCCGTGCCGGCTTGGCCTGGGCGGCGCTGCTGGTGGCCGTGCTGCTGCTGTTCCCGGCGCTGGTGCCGGCCAACAGCTACGCGCTGCACCTGCTGTTCTCGGTGTTCGTCTTCGCCACGCTCGGCCACGCCTGGAACCTGATGGCCGGCTATGCCGGGCTGCTGACCTTCGGCCAGCAGGTCTTCATCGGCCTGGGCGGCTTTGCGCAGGCGCTGGTCTTCTACTACACGCCGGCCTCCATCTGGACGGCCTGGCCCGCCGCCGGGCTGGCGTCGCTGCTCTTCGCCTGGCTGCTGTGCCTGCCGCTGCGCGAGGCCGGAGCCAAGCGCCGGCTGAAGGCCGGCGTCGCGGTGGCGGTGCTGCTGTGGCTGCTGTACGAATGGCTGATCGCCGTGCAGCCGGCGGCGGACGTGTTCGGCAGCGCCTACGTGCGGCGCACCGCGCTGCTGCTGCTGATCTTCCTGGGCGCGCTGCCGCTGTTGCGCTTGCAGGGCGCCTACTTCGCCATCGCCACCTGGCTGATCGCCGAATCGGTGGCCACCGTGTTCAACGAGTGGCGGGTGGTCGGCGCCGGTGGCGGCATGCAGCTCAAGAGCGACGTCACGCCGCGCGCGCTGTACTACGTGGCGCTGGCGCTGGCGCTGGTCACCACCGCGATCATCTGGCGCTGGATGCGCTCGCCCTACGGCCTGGCGCTGACGGCGCTGCGCGACGACGAGGAAGCCGCGCGCTCCAGCGGCGTGGATGTGAGCCGCGTGAAGGCGGCCGTGTTCCTGGTCAGCGCCACCCTCACCGGCCTGGCGTCGGGGCTGTACTTCATGGACGTGGTGATCATCACGCCGCCGTCGGCCTTCGCCATCTCGTGGGCGTCGTACATCGTCTTCGTCGTCGTCTCCGGCGGCATGGGCACGGTGGCCGGGCCCATCATCGGCGCGCTGCTCTACATCCTGGTGGACCGGGTGCTGGCCGCCGCGGCCGGGCAGGGCCTGCTGGTGCTGGGGGCCTTGTCGATCCTGCTGATGCTGCTGCTGCCGCGCGGGCTGATGGGCGTGGTGCACGACCTGCGCTTCCCGCACGGGCGCCGCAGCGGCGCGTCTGCGCTGGCGCAATGGCGGCGCTGGTTGCTGGGCGACACGGCGGCCAGCGACCGCGCCGCGCTGGCCGACGAGCCAGGCGTGGTGGCCGCCTACCTGCTGCCGGCCAGCCCGCTGCTGGCGCTGCTGCGCCAGGAGGCGCGCCACGCCGAGCTGGTGGCCGGCATGCAGCGCGTGGCGCGCGACATCGAGGCGCTGAGGCCAGACACGCTGGTGATCTACTCGACCCGCTGGATCGCAGTGCTCGACCAGCAATGGCAGGGCCGCGCGCGCATGGCCGGCCTGCATGTGGACGAGAACTGGCACGAGCTGGGGGCGATGCGCTACGACCTGACGACGGATGTCTCGCTGGCCCGCGCCTGCGTGCGCGCCGCGCAGCGCGCCGGCATTGCGTCCAAGCTGGTGGACCACGCCGGCTTCCCGGTCGATTCAGCCACGCTGGCGGCCAACGCGCTGGTCAACCCCGAAGGCACGGTGCCGGTGCTGGTGGTGGCCAACAACGTCTATCACGACTTCGCGCGCACCCGCAGCCTGGGCGAGCTGGCCGCGGCGCAGGCCACGGCCCAGGGCAAGCGCGTGGTGGTGCTGGCGCTCGGCGGCCTGTCGGGCAGCGAGTTCCGCGACGCGCGGCCCTTTGCCGACGACGCCATCGCCAGCCCCGCCGACGACGACTGGAACCGCCGCGTGCTGAAGCTCATCGAGGCGCGCGACGTCGATGCGCTGCTGCGCGAGCTGCCCGACTTCACGGCCCAGGCGCGCGCCGACATGGGCTTCAAGCACTTCGCTTTCGCGCTCGGCGCCCTCGGCGGCCGGCTCGGCAGCGCGCAGACCTATGCCTACGGGCCGCAGTACGGCAGCGGCGCGGCCGTGGTGCGGCTGCTGTAGCGGCGTCTGTCTTGCAGTCCGAGGAAAGCCCCACCATGACCACCATGACCAATGACGGCGCCACCATCGTGCCCGGCAAGGCCCAGCCGCGCGGCCGCTTTCCGCATGTGCGGCGGGCGGGCGACTTTCTCTTCGTCTCGGGCACCAGCGCGCGCCGGCCCGACAACAGCATTGCCGGTGCGCAGGCCGACGCGCTGGGCACCACGCAGCTCGACATCCGCGAGCAGACCCGCGCGGTGATCGAGAACATCGGCGACATCCTGCGCAGCGTGGGCGCTGACTTGGCCGACGTGGTGGAGGTCAGCAGCTACCTCGTCAGCATGAACGACTTCGGCGGCTACAACGAGGTCTATGGCCAGTTCTTCGGCTTCGACGGCCCGGCGCGCACGACGGTGGCCGTGCACCAGTTGCCGCACCCGCATCTGCTGATCGAGATCAAGGCCGTGGCCTACAAGCCGCTGGCAGCCGCCGGCAGGTAGCGCACCGACAGCACGCCGCCGATGGCGCCCAGCGCCGCCAGCACACCGGCCGCCACGGGGCTGTCCACATCGACCAGCGTGTAAGCCATCTCGCCGCGCGACTTGTTGACCATGTTGTGGATGTTCAGCCCGGCGTGCGCCATCGCGGTGGAGATCTGCCCCAGCATGTTGGGCACGTTGGCGTTGGCGATGGCCACGCGCCAGGCCGATTCGCGCGCCAGCGTGACGGCCGGGAAGTTGACCGCGTTGGTGACGTTGCCGTGTTCCAGAAAGTCGCGCAGTTGCGCCACCACCATCCGCGCGCACTGCTCTTCGGCCTCGCGGGTGGAGGCGCCCAGGTGCGGCAGCGCCACCACGCGCGGGTGGCCGTGGATCAGCGGGCCGGGAAAGTCGCAGACGTAGTGCGCCAGCGCTGCCGCGTCCAGCGCCTGCACCACCGCAGCATGGTCCACCACGCCGTCGCGGCTGAAGTTCAGCAGCACCGCGCCCGGCCGCAGCAAAGGCAGGTTGTGGCTGCCGACGAGGTGGCGCGTGGCGGCCAGCAGCGGCACATGCAGGCTGACGAAGTCAGCGCTCTTGAGCACCTCATCGACGCTGGCGGCGCGCCTGACTTGCGAAGGCAGGCTCCAGGCCGCGTCGATGGTGATCTCGGGGTCGTGCCCCACCACCTGCATGCCGAGCTTGATGGCCGCGTCGGCCACAAGCGAGCCCACCTTTCCGAGGCCGATGATGCCCAGCGTCTGCCCCGCCAGCTCGACGCCGGCAAAAGCCTTCTTGCCGGCCTCGATGCGCTGCTCCAGGCCAGCGGCCTGCACGTCCAGCGCGGCGGTGAAGCGCAGCGCCGGTGCCAGCTCGCGCGCGGCGATCAGCATGCCGGCCAGCACCATCTCCTTCACCGCGTTGGCGTTCGCGCCGGGGGCGTTGAAGACCGGCACGCCGCGCGCGCTCAAGGCCGGCACGGGGATGTTGTTGGTGCCGGCGCCGGCTCTGGCGACGGCGCGCACGCTGGGCGCGATGGCCTGGCCGTGCAGGTCGGCCGAGCGCAGCAGGATGGCGTCTGGTGCCTGCACGTCGCTGCCGACCGCGTAGCGCTCGGCCGGCAGCAGCGCCAGGCCGCTGTCGGCGATCTGGTTGAGCACCAGCACGCGCAGCCGTTCAGCCATGGGCTGCCTCGAACTCCTGCATGTAGGCCACCAGCGCCTGCACGCCCGCGAGCGGCATCGCGTTGTAGATCGACGCCCGCATGCCGCCCACCGCGCGGTGGCCCTTCAACTGCACCATGCCGCGCGCCTCGGCGCCTTGCAGGAAGGCCGCGTCCAGCGTTTCGTCCTTCAGCTTGAACGGCACGTTCATCAGGCTGCGGCAGTCGCGCGCCACCGGGCTGCGGAAGAAGCTGCTGCTGTCCAGCAGGTCGTACAGCAGCGCGGCCTTGGCGCGGTTGTGCGCCTCCATCGCCACCAGCCCGCCCTGCGCCTGAAGCCACTTGAACACCAGGCCGGCGATGTAGATCGCATAGGTCGGCGGGGTGTTGTACATCGAGTCGTTGTCGGCCACGGTCTTGTAGTCGAAGGCGGTCGGCGTGCTTGGCAGCGCGTGGCCGATGAGGTCGTCGCGGACGATCACGATGGTCAGCCCGGCGGGCCCGATGTTCTTCTGCGCGCCGCCGTAGATGAGGCCGTACTTCGCCACATCGACCGGCCGCGACAGGATGCTGCTGGACATGTCGGCCACCAGCGGCACGTTGCCGACGTCGGGTGCGGCCGGATATTCCACGCCGCCGATGGTCTCGTTCGAGCAGATGTGGACGTAGGCTGCATCGGCGTCGAGCTGCCAGCTCTCGCGCGGCGGGATGCTGGTGTAGCCGCCATCGGCCGCGCTGGCGGCCACGTTGACGCGGCCGTAGCGCCTGGCCTCCTTGATCGACTTCTTCGACCACTCGCCGGTGTCGATGTAGTCGGTCGACGCCTTGCCGCGCAGCATGTTCATCGGCACGATGGCGTTCTCTGCAATCGCCCCGCCCTGCATGAAGAGCAGCTTGTAGTGGGCGGGCACCGCCAGCAGCGCGCGCAGCAGGCTTTCGGCCTCGGCGGCGATGGACATGAACTCCTTGCCGCGGTGGCTCATCTCCATCACCGACATGCCCGAGCCCTGCCAGTCCAGCATCTCGGCGGCGGCCTGCTGCAACACGGGCTCTGGCAGGGCGGCGGGGCCGGCACTGAAGTTGAAGACGCGGCGCATGACGGGGCCTTTGGCACTTGGGGGCGGCCATTATGGAAGCTGCCATGTCGGTCCGACACAATCGCGGCCATGCAACGAATTGCCCTCCTGGCGCTGCTGCTGTGCTGCGCCTTGCCACTGCGCGCACAAGACGCAGACAGCATGCGCGCGGTGCGCCTGGCGCCCGGTGAAACCATCGCGCTCGACGGCACGCTGTCGCACCCCGCGTGGCAGCGCGCGCCGGTGTTCGAGCGCTTCGTCGAGAACGCCCCGGTCAACGGCGCGCCGCCGCCGCAGGCGACGAGCGTGCAACTGCTGTTCGACGAGCGCGCGCTCTACGTCGGCGTGACGGCATTCGACACCGCCCCCGAACGCATCCGCGACGTGCTGGTGCGCGCCGATGGCGTGAACCGAACGCAGGACTTCGTGGTGGTCTATATCGACGCCATCGGCAGCAGGCAGTCGGCGCAGTTCTTCCGCGTCAACGCGGCTGGCAGCACGGCCGACGGCCTGCACACCGCGGCCGACGACAGCGAGGACTTCTCGCCCGACTTCGACTGGGACGCTGCGGTGTCGCGCAGCGCCGCCGGCTGGACGGCGGTGTTCCGGCTGCCGTTCGCGTCACTGCGCTTTGCAGACGGGCAGAACGACTGGCGCATCATGGTGGCGCGGCGGCTGCCGCGCGAGCAGTTCCATCTGCTGACCTCGGTGCCGATGCCACGCGGTGTGCCCAGCTTCATCGACAGGCTTCAGCCGCTGCTGGGCGTGGCGCTGCCGGCAGACCACCAGTTCCTGATCGTGCGGCCCAGCCTCACGCTGCGCAGCACGCGCGACGACGGCCGGCGCCGCGACAAGGCCGATGCCAGCCTGGACGTGAAGTGGCGCCCGCGCGCCGAGCTGGTGATCGACGGCACGCTGAACCCCGACTTCTCGCAGGTGGCGCTGGACGTGCCGCAGCTCGCCGGCAACTCGCGTTTCGCGCTGTACTTTCCGGAGAAGCGGCCCTTCTTCTTCGAGTCGGCCGACCTGCTGCGCTCGCCCACAGATGCCTTCTACACCCGCACCTACACGGCGCCGCGCTGGGGCTTGCGCGGCACCTGGCGCGGGCCGGTGTGGGCCGGCAGCAGCTATGTCGTCGATGACCGCGGCGGCGGCCTGGTGCTGCTGCCCGGGCCCTACGGCACCGACTTCGCCGACCAGCCTGCGTCGCGCTCGCTGGGCGCGCGGGTGAAGAGCGACCAGGGCGCGGTGCAGTTGGGCGCCGTGCTGGCGGCGCGGCGCTACAGCGGCGACATCGGCGAGAACAACGTCGTCGGGCCGGACATCAGTTGGCAGTTCGACCCGGCCTGGCGTTTGCGCGCGCAGTGGCTGCACGCGCAGACCAGCGCCTTCACGCAAGGCCGACAGCTCGACGGCGACCGCGTCTATGCCAAGCTGTGGCGGCTGACCGACGACAACGAGTTCAACCTCGCGCTCGACGACATCGGCCGCGACTTCCGCCACCAGAGCGGCTTCGTCAACCAGGTCGGCGTGCAGCACGCCACCGCCTTCGCCGCCCACACCTGGCACGGCCTGGCGCCGTTCAACGAGTTCGCGCTGAACCTGCAGCTCGAACAGGTGCGCGACAAGGCCACCGGGCAGATCGTGCAGCAGGACCTCAGGCCCGGCCTGTGGTCCACCGGCGCGCGCAACCTCGAATGGTGGCTGGAGCTGCACCCGCAGTCGCTGCTGCGCACGGCAGCAGGCGCGCCGCTGCTGCACGAGCGCTACCTGCAGTCGGGCCTGGTGCTCTCGCCGGCCGGCTGGTTTCCGTTGCTCGACACCAACCTGGCCATCGGCCGCCTGGGCGACACGGTGGACCACGTGGTGCGCCACGGGCTGCGCTGGACCACCACCGCCAAGCTGCGCCTGCTGCCGCGGCTGGAGCTGGAGCCCAGCCTGTCGCTGGCCTGGCTGCGCGACGGCGGCCGCATGGTCTATCGCGAATCGGCCGCGCAATGGCTGGCGGTGTGGCACTTCGACGCCCGCAGCAACCTGCGCGCCATCGTGCAGCGCGGCGCGCTGGACCGGCGCGCTGCCATCGTGCAGGACAGCGTGCGCGATGGCAGCCAGGTCAGCTCGCTCACCTACACCTGGCGGCAGTCGGCAGGCACGCTGCTGTACGTCGGCGCCAGCCGCTCGCGGCTCGGGCTGGACGCACCGTCACGCAGCACCGAGGCCTTCGTCAAGCTTCAGCTCGACGTCGATGAACTGCGCACCGCACTGCGTTAGCCAGATGCAAGACGCTGCGCGCGCTCGAGCATCAGCGTGCGCTCACGGGCGTTGGACGTCAGCGACGCTGCGCGCGTGAATTCGGCCCGCGCTTCGGCGTTGCGGCCCAGCCTGGCCAGCAGGTCGCCACGCACGCCGGGCAGCCAGGGGTAGGCCTGCAACGCCGGGTCGCCGGCCAGCGCGTCGGCCAGCTCCAGCCCGGCCGCCGGGCCGGAGGCCATGCCCACCGCCACTGCACGGTTCAGTTCCACCACCGGCGACGGCGCCACGGCGGCCAATGCCGCGTAGAGCGCGGCAATGCGCTGCCAGTCGGTGGCTGCCACGGTCGCGGCGCGCGCATGGCAGGCCGCGATGGCCGCCTGCAACACGTAGGGCCCCTGCGCACCGCCCAGCGCCTGCGCATGCTCCAGCGCCACCAGCGCATGGCGGATCAGCAGCCTGTCCCAGCGCGCGCGGTCCTGGTCGGCCAGCAGGATGGGCCGGCCTTCAGCGTCGGTGCGCGCGGTGGCGCGCGAGGCCTGCAGCTCCATCAGCGCCAGCAGGCCCAGCACCTCGGGCTGGGCAGGCGCCAGGCCGGCCAGTGTGCGGCCCAGGCGCAGTGCTTCGTCGCACAGTGCGGGGCGCATCCAGTCGTCGCCCGCGGTGGCGGTGTAGCCCGCGTTGAAGACGAGATAAATCACTTCCAGCACCGACGCCAGCCGCGGCCCCAGCGCCGCGCCGCGCGGCAGCTCGAAGGCCACGCCGCTGGCCGCCAGCGTGCGCTTGGCGCGCACGATGCGCTGTGCGATGGTGGCCTCGGGCACCAGGAAGGCACGTGCGATCTCGGCCGTGCTCAGGCCACCCAGCAGCTTGAGCGTCAGCGCCACGCGGGCATCGGCGCCCAGCACCGGGTGGCAGGCGCTGAAGATGAGGCGCAGCATGTCGTCGCCGATCTCGTCTGCCCGTGCTGCGTCCAGCGCATCGACGAAGTCGGGCACGGTCGATGCCTGTCGGGCATCGAGGTCATGGCCGATCTGCTCCAGCTTGGCCTGCAGCCGCTGGTCACGGCGCAGGCGGTCGAAGGCGCGGTTCTTCGCGGTGGCCATCAGCCAGGCGCCGGGGTTGTCGGGCAGCCCGTCGGCGGGCCAGTGTTCTAGCGCCGCCACCAGCGCGTCTTGCGCCAGGTCTTCGGCGATGCCGATGTCGCGCACCAGCCGCGCGATGCCGGCGACGATGCGGCCGGACTCCTGGCGCCAGACGGCTGCAATGGCGTCGTGCGGCGTCGGCGGCATGTGCGGACCAGGCGTCTTGCCGGTCAGGCGTGCGGCGGCGCGGCCTTGGGGTCCATCCAGACCAGTTCCCAGGTGTGGCCGTCGAGGTCTTCGAAGCCGTGCGCCACCATGAAGCCGTGGTCTTGCAGCGGCCGCGGCGTGCTGCCGCCAGCGGCCACCGCCTTGGCCACCAGCGCCTCCACCTCGGCCCGGCTGTCGCAGGACAGGCAGACCAGCACCTCGATGCTCTTGGTCGCGTCGGCAATCGGCTTTGCGGTGAAGGTGGAAAAGAAGCTTTCCACCAGCAGCATCACGAAGATGTTGTCCGACACCACGAAGCACAACGCCTGCTCGTTGCTGAACGCCGGGTTGACGCTGTAGCCCAGCGCGCTGAAGAAGGCTTTGCTGCGCGGAATGTCTTTCACCGGCAGGTTGACGAAGATCTGGCTGTTCATGCGGTCTTGCTCCGAAGTGGGTGGGTGGTGTCGTGGCGACGAACGGGCAGGGCCGCTTTCGACAGCGCTTGTGCCTGGAGCCTTCAGTCGTAGCAAGGCCCGACGCGGCGCACCTCGATGGTGGCCCATTCGGCGGCCGGGCAGCGCGCCGCCACGGCCACCGCTTCTGCCTGCGTCGCGCAGTTCACGAGAAAGAAGCCGCCGACCATTTCTTTGGCCTCTGCAAACGGGCCGTCCAGCAGTTGGCGGCGGCCACCGCGCAGCGCAACGCGGGTGGCCTTGCTCTGGCTGCTCAGCGACTCCACGGCCAGCAGCTTGCCTTGCGCCTGAAGCTCTTCGGCAAAGCGTTGCATGCGCGCATAGACGGCATGGCCCTCGGCCTGGCTGCGGGTGGCGCGCTGGCCGGTTTCTTCGACGATGAGCAGCATGTACGACATGGGCAGGCGAGAGCGGTGCTTGGATGCGGCGCGCAAGCGTAGCGCATCGCAAAGCAGGCTGGCCGTGCTGCGCCCGTGGCGGCGGCGCATCGCCAGCAGTGCAAAGCAGCAGTGCTTGCTTGACGGCGCTCTGGGCGCATTCGACAATTTTGATTGGTCCGTCGAATGACTTGGCGGTGCGTGAAGTGACAACCGAGGATAGATATGAAGACAACGATGCTCTGGACCGCCGCAGCGGCCATGATGGTGGCCCTGGCGGCCGGCCCCGCCCGCGCAGATGACCCGACGCCCACGCCGAAGACATCCACCGCCAAGGCGACGCCCGAAGAAAAGGCCGCGGCCAGTGCCAAGCGCAAGGCCGACGTCGCCGACGCCAAGGCCAAGGGCGAACTGACCAAGCCGGGCGACGCCAGCCCGAGCCCGGCCTACAAGGCCAGCGGCACGCACGACAGCCGCTCTGCCGAGCGCAAGGCCAGCCGTGCCAAGATCGCCGAAGCCAACAAGAAGGGCGAGATCCCGCGCCCGACCGAAGGCAGCGACACCGGCAAGAAGTAAGCGGCTTCAGCAGGCGGCAGCCGCGTCCTAGCGGCTGCTCGCCCCTGCTGATGCGGAGGGTGCGGCCGATGCGGCCGATGCGGCCGGTGCGACGGATGCAGCCGATGGCGCTGCCTTCGCTCCACCGCCAGGCGTTTGCCGCCTGACGATTTCTGCGACGAGCTGGCCGTATTGCTTTCTGGCTTCCGCCTCGATGGTTTCAGCGCCCACCATCGGTGGTACCCAGCTCTTGCTGGCGTACTCGCCGTGGTGCACCAGCAGCGTCTCGCCGCCTTTCGGCGTGATGCGGGTCGTCGCCTCGTAGGACTTGAAATCGCCACTGATCAAATGCTGGCGAATCTCCTGCATCGGCACCAGTTCCACCGCGCGCACTGAACTCACCCGGGTGCTGAAGATGCCCAGCCGCGCTTCCGCGGTCTGCGCCAGTTCGAAGGTGTTGCCGTTGCGGGCCGCCACGCTGCTGGCCTTGATGTTGGGCAGGAACGCCGGCATGTGCTCGAAGTCGGTCAGCACGGCCCAGGTGTCGGCCACCGAGGCGGGAACATGCAGCTCCACGTCCAGCACCATCAGGTCGCCGCGGCGCTCGCCCTTGACGGTGAGCTGCTGCGCCGGCACGCCGGCATGCAGCAGCAAAGACAGCAGCGGGACGAGGGCGGGAACGGCAAAACGAGGCATGATGCAATGCTAGCCTGCATCGCCAGAACCAACCAGGAGCCCTTCGATGGCCAAACCGCTGATCGACCCGGAAGCGCTGATCTCGATGTTCGAATCGGCCACCGCGCAGCAAGGCGCGCAACTCAAGAAGGCCGTCAGCGACACCACGCTGGCCGCCTTGCAGGGCCGTGAGTTGAGCCTGAAGAACATCCGCGGCGCGTTGAAGGCGGTGTCCGACGCAGCCAGCCAGGGCGCTGCGAAGAACGTGGTGGCGGGCATCGACGTGGAGTCGCTTCTCGACAACGCGGTGGCCGGCATGGACGACGCGCTGCTCAAGGCCGTCGAGGCCAACCGCGTGGCCTTGCAGCAGCTCGTGTCGCAAGGCGCCGACCTGCGTGAGAAGCACCTCAAGAAGGCGCTGGACGAACTCGACAAGTTCGAGGACACGCTGTTCGCCACGCTGAAGAAGACGGCCGCCGGTGCCGGCGCGCCGATGGCAGGCGCCTGGGGCCAGGTGCTCGAGAAGATGCAGGCCGGCGGCACGCTGGCAGGCGCCAAGGCGGCAACCACCGCCGAGCAGATGGCCGAGCAGATGCAGGTGGCGATGCGCAGCTCGCGTGCAGCGTCGATGCGCGCCGCGCAGGCGATGGCAGAAAGCTACACCGCGATGGTCAGCGGGGTGTTGATCGGCATGTCCGAGGCATTGCAGTCGGGCAAGCCGGCGGCGAAGAAGAAGTAGAAGACCGATTAGCCAAGTAGAAAAGCAGAGCCGCCCCGGCGCAACAGGCCCGCTTTGGCCGACACCACCTTCTTCTGGCACGACTACGAAACCTTCGGGCGCGTGCCGCGGCGCGACCGGCCGGCGCAGTTTGCCGGCGTGCGCACCGACGCCGCGTTGAACGAGATCGCGGAGCCGGTCAACTGGTTCTGCCAGCCGGCGCCCGACACGCTGCCTGACCCCGAAAGCTGTTTGCTCACCGGCATCCTGCCGCAGCAGGCCTTGCAGCGCGGCCTGCCGGAGCACGCCTTCGCCAGCCGCATCGAGGCCGAGCTGGCGCTGCCCGGCACCATCGGCGTCGGCTACAACAGCATCCGCTTCGACGACGAGGTCACGCGCTTCCTGTTCTGGCGCTGCTTGATGGACCCGTATGCCCGGGAGTGGCAGAACGGCTGCAGCCGCTGGGACCTGATGGACACCGTGCGCTGCTGCTGGGCGCTGCGGCCGGACGGCATCACCTGGCCGACGCACGACGATGGCCGGCCCTCGTTCAAGCTCGAACACCTCACCGCCGCCAACGGCCTGGCACACGAGGCCGCGCACGACGCGCTGTCCGACGTGCGCGCCACGCTGGCGCTGGCGCGGCTGGTCAAGACGCGCCAGCCGCGGCTGTGGGACTTCTGCCTGAAGCTGCGCAGCAAAGACGCGGTGTGGGCCGAGATCGGCGCCAACCGGCCCTTCCTGCACCTGTCGGGCAAGTACCCGCTGGAGCGCGGCAGCATGGCCGTGGTGTGGCCGCTGGCGCCGCACCCGCGCAACAAGAACGAGCTGATCGTCTGGGATCTGGCGCACGACCCGGCCGAACTGGCCGGCCTGGACGCGCAAACCGCGCGCGTGCGGCTCTACACCCGGCAGGACGCGCTGCCCGAAGGCGTGCTGCGGCTGCCGGTGAAGACCATCCACGTCAACAAGTCGCCGGTGGTCATCGGCAACCTCAACACACTGGGCCAGGCGCCGCAGCGCTTCAAGCTGGACATCGACCAGGCGCTGCGCCACGCAGAGACGGCGGCCGCCTTCGGCCGCACGCTGGACGGGCTGTGGGCGCAGGTCTTCGAGCGGCCCGCGCAGGACGCGGAGCCGGATGTCGATGAAGACCTCTACGGCGGCTTCGTCGGCAACGAAGACCGGCGGCTGCTGGAGCGTCTGCGCGCGCTGCCGCCGGAGCGGCTGGCAGAACGGGTGGCCGAGCGCCGGCCGGCCTTCGCCGATGGCCGGCTCGATGAACTGCTGTTCCGCTACCGCGCGCGCAACTTTCCCGGCACGCTGAACGCTGCCGAGCGCGCGCGCTGGCTGCAGCACTGCGGCCAGCGGCTGCACGAAGGCGCCGGCGGCGGGCTCACGCTGGCCGCGTTCTTCGAGCGCATCGACCAGTTGGCCGAGGGCGCCGACGAGCGCGGCCAGGCCATCCTGGCGGCGCTGTACGACCACGCGGAAAGCATCGCGCCCGACGCGCCGAACACCCGCTGAGGTTGGTCAGGCTGCGTGCTTCAACAGCGCGTCGTGGGCGGGCCGGCAGGCATCCGCCACGCGCGCTGCTTCGCCCGCCAACTGCGCCTGGCGCGGCTGCCAGGGCTCGAAGCCGGTCGAACGTTCGACGGCCGCATACCAGTGCGGCGCCCAGACGCCGTCGCTCGCGCGCTTGCCGGCCGGCCAGTGCAGCATGCGCTCGCTGAACGGCACCGACAGCGCCGCGCACAGCTGGCGCAACTGCGCCGCCGGGTCTTGCAGGAAGCGCTCTGCGTCGATCACGGGTGGCGCCTGGCCCAGGTGCTGCGCCAGCGCGTCGAAGAGGCGCTGCTGCTGGAGCAGGCCGATGTCGTCCGGCGTCACGGTCGCGCGCGCCTTGAGGTAGGACTGCACCACCAGCGCCGGGTCACGGATCAGGAACACATTGGTCAACTGGCGCACCCAGCCGGTGTCGATGCCGGGCAGCAGGTGGTGCGCCATGTGCTTCTGGTACCACAGCGGCTTGCCTTGCGGCACCGCGCCGGTGAGGGATGCGGCCACGCGGCGCCAGTCGGTGTCGCCGGCGGCAATCACCGCGTCGCGGCCCGGGTGGTCCAGCCCCGTCTGCGCCAGGTAGTGCGCGTAGAGCGGCTCGTCGCTCACGGCGCAGTCGCCGCGGTGCTCCCAGGCCCGCATCATCGCGGTGGAGATGTTGCGCGGGCCGCTCCAGGCGGCAATGCGCAGTGGCTCGCGCGTCATGCCGCCGCGCGCGCAGCCACGTCGCGCTGCACCAGCGCGCGGTACAGCGCCTGAAGCCGCGTCACCATCGGGCCGGGCACGCCGTCGCCGATGCTGCGGCCGTCGATCACGCGCACCGGCGCCACGCCGGCGAAGGTGCCGGTGACGAAGGCCTCTTCGGCGCTGTACACCTGCGTCAGGCTGAAGTTCTTCTCGAAGGCCGGGATGCCGGCTTCACGGCACACCTGAAGCACATTCGCGCGTGTGATGCCGGAGAGGCAGTAGTCGCCTGTGGAAGTCCACACCTCGCCGCGCCGCACGATGAAGAAATGCGTCGAGTTGCAGGTGGCGACGAAGCCGTGCGGGTCCAGCATCAGCGCCTCGTCGGCGCCGGCCGCGGTGGCCTGCACGCAGGCGGTGATGCAGTTCAGCTTGCTGTGGCTGTTCAGCTTGGGGTCTTGCACATCGGGGAAGCCGCGCCGCACATGCACGGTGAAGAGGCTCAGGCCCTGCGCCACCGTCTCGGGCTTGGCCAGCTTGAACTCCGGGATGATCACGATGGTGGCCGGCCCCACGGTCACCCGCGGGTCCTGGTAGGGCGTGCGCTTGACGCCGCGCGTCACCATCAGCCGCAGGTGCACGCCGTCGTGCATGCCGTTGGCGGCCAGCGTGTCGGCGATGGCTTGCGTGAGTTGCGCGCGCGTCAGGCCGATGTCCATCGCAATCGCCTTGGCGCCTTCGTACAGCCGGTCGAGATGTGCGTCGAGAAAGGTCGGCTGGCCGCCCACC
The DNA here is from genome assembly GCA_964244245.1 of uncultured Rubrivivax sp. Classification (GTDB taxonomy): domain Bacteria; phylum Pseudomonadota; class Gammaproteobacteria; order Burkholderiales; family Burkholderiaceae_C; genus Rubrivivax. The sequence continues at coordinate 61,154 of CAXTHW010000023.1, forward strand.
ACGCGCAGGCCCTCCCAGACGCCGTCGCCCAGCACGAAGCCGCTGTCGAAGACCGACACCACCGCCTCGCTGCGGTGCTTCAGCGCACCGTTGACCCAGATGCGGATGTCGGCGTTGCGCGGGTCGTCGTGGAAGTCATGGATGCTCTGTGCCATCGGCGCAGTCTATCGTCGGCGGATGCAGAAGCCCATGCACGACCCCATGCAGAACCCGCTGCACCAACACGTTGCCGACTCGCGCTATGCCTGGCTGCGGCTGGGCGTCACGCTGCTGCTGATGACCATCGGCAGCGGTGGCATGTACGTCATCGCCGTCGTGCTGCCTGCGGTGCAGGCCGAATTCGGCGTGGCGCGCGCCGATGCCTCGCTGCCCTACACGCTGATGATGATCGGCTTCGGCATCGGCGGCCTGGTGATGGGCCGGCTGGCAGACCGCTTCGGCGTGATGCTGCCGGTGCTGATCGGCGCCGCCGGGCTGGGCGCCGGCTTCGTCGCCGCCGGCATGTCGGGCGGCATCGTCGGCTTTGCGCTGGTGCACGGGGTGCTGCTCGGCTTTCTGGGCGCATCGGCCACCTTTGCGCCTCTGGTGGCCGACACCTCGCTGTGGTTCGTGCGCAGGCGCGGCATCGCGGTGGCCATCTGCGCCAGCGGCAACTACGTGGCCGGTGCCATCTGGCCGCCCATCGTGCAGCACTTCGTCCAGACATCGGGCTGGCGCGCCACCTACATCGGCATCGGCATCTTCTGCGTGCTGACGATGCCGGGGCTGGCCTTGTTGATGCGGCCCCGGCCTCCGGCAGCGGTGAAGGGCATGGCCAGGGCATCTGCGGTGCAGCCGTCCAGCCGGCCCTTCGGCCTGTCGCTGAACCAGGCGCAAGGGCTGCTGTGCGTGGCCGGCGTGGCCTGCTGCGTGGCGATGGCGATGCCCCAGGTGCACATCGTGGCCTATTGCAGCGACCTCGGCTTCGGCGCGGCGCGCGGCGCCGAGATGCTGTCGCTGATGCTGGCCTGCGGCATCGTCAGCCGGCTGGTGTCTGGCGTCATCTGCGACCGCATCGGCGGCCTGGGCACGCTGCTGCTGGGCTCGGCGCTGCAAGGGCTGGCGCTGCTGCTCTTCCTGCCCTTCGACGGCCTGCTGTCGCTCTACGTGGTGTCGGCGCTGTTCGGCCTGTTCCAGGGCGGCCTCGTGCCCAGCTACGCCATCATCGTGCGCGAGCACTTCCCGCCCGCCGAGGCCGGCGCGCGCGTCGGCGCGGTGTTGATGTGCACCTTGTTCGGCATGGCGCTGGGCGGCTGGATGTCGGGCAAGGTGTTCGATCTGACGGGCTCGTACCACGCGGCCTTCCTCAACGGCCTGGGCTGGAACCTGCTGAATCTGAGCATCGCGCTGTGGCTGCTGTCGCGCTGGCGCCGCAGCCGGCGGCCGGGCAGCGGCGCCCTTGGCACAATCGGCGCATGAACGAAGTCCCCACCCTGGAAACCAACCCCGTGTCGAAGATCCACCTGATCGGCGGCGAGAAGGGCGGCGTCGGCAAGTCGATGGTCTCGCGCCTGCTGGCGCAGTATTTCATCGACCACCAACTGCCCTTCGTCGGCTTCGACACCGACCGCTCTCACGGCGCGCTGCTGCGCTTCTACGCCGACTACGCGTCACCCGCGCTGGCTGACCGCTACGAGGCGCTGGACCGCATCGTCGAAGCCGCTGTCGATGCGCCCGGCACGCGGGTGCTCGTCGATCTGGCGGCGCAGACGCACGAGCCGCTGGTGAAGTGGATGGACGAGTCCGGCGTGCTCGACATGGCCGATCTCTCCGGCCTGGCGCTGCATTACTGGCATGTGATGGACAGCGGCCGCGACTCTGTCGATCTGCTGGAGCGGCTGCTCGACCGCTTCGGCCAGCGCGTGCACTACGTGCTGGTGAAGAACCAGTTGCGCGGCGACGACTTCGGCCAGCTCGAGCGCTCGGGCCAGCTCGAACGGGCGCGCGGCCTGGGCGCGCAGGTGGTGGATATCAAACGCCTGCATGATTCGGTGGTACAGAAGATCGACGCGCGCAACGCCAGCTTCTGGGCCGCCAGGAATGCAGGCGCCATCGACGGCCCGGGCCTGGGCCTGATGGAGCGGCAGCGCCTGAAGATGTGGCTCAACCACGCTTTCGGAGAGATCGCGAAGATCGACCCCTGAGCTGCGTCTGGGCTGCGTCTGCCCTGCGTCTGAGCTGCGTCCAGGCGCAGTTCAGGGCGCCAGTTCGTACAGCGCAGAGCCGTCGCCGTTGTCCTTCACCAGTCGCACCGCCGGCACCTGCGGCAGCCGCGCGATGCCGCCGGCACCCGAGGTGAAGCGCAGGCGGACGCCGGGCACCGGCAGGATGCGCCAGTTGCCGTCGGCGCTGGGGTCGAGCCTGTGGCCGTCCAGCGCCAGCAGGTACTGCACCAGCGCCTGGCGTGTTTCATCGGGCGCTTCGAGCACGATGTTGCTGCCGTCCAGCGCGGGGAAGTTGCCACCGCCTGAAGCGCGGTAGTTGTTGGTGGCCACGATGAACGCGGCCTGTTCGTCGATGGGCTGGCCGGCAAAGCGCAGGTCGGTGATGCGGTGCGCTGCTGGTGCTGCCAGCTTGCCGTCGGCGTCGTAGCGCGCCGGCTGGGTGACGTCGATGCGGTAGCTCACGCCGTCGATGGTGTCGAAGTTGTAGCTGCGAAACGCCGGGTCGAGCAGCTCCTGCTCCGGCGGGCCGGCGGGGTCGATGCGCTTGAACTGGCCGGCGGCCATCTCCAGCCACTCGCGCACCTGCGCGCCGCTCAGCTTCACCGCGTTCACGGTGTTCGGATAGACGTAGAGATCGGCCACGTTGCGCAGCGCCAGCGGCCCGGCGGGGATGTCGGTGTAGTGGGCCCAGCCCATCCGGCCACCGGTCTTGAAAGGCGCAGCGGCCGACAGCAGCGGCAGCCCTTCATGGGCCGTGCCCTGCAAGGCCTTGCGCACATAGGCGAGCTGCGCCGCCGACACCACCTGGACAGACGGGTCGTCTGCCACCTGCGCAAAGTAGCTGTGGATGGGTGCGCTGCTGTCTGCCACCGCCACGCGCATGGTGGCCAGCGTGCCTGCGTGTTCGGCGGCGATGAGCTGCGCCACCATCGGGTCGGCATCGACGGTGGGCTTGTTCGCCACGCGGTCCCAGATGGGGCGCAGCTCCGCGCGGCCATCGAGCACCGTCCAGCGGGTGCCGGCCTTGTCGAGCACGAGGTCGATCACGCCGAGATGGTCGCCCCAGCGGCCGGGCATCACGGACGGCACGCCGTTGATCGTGCCGCGGGCCAGATCGACCTTCGGGTGGCCTGCGAAGAAGCGGCCGGGAAACTCGCCGTGCGAGTGGCCGAAGAGGATGGCGTCGATGCCCGGCACCTCGGCCAGCCGGGCCACGGTGTTCTCGGCGAAGAGCAGCGTCTGGCCGCGCTCGAAGCCGGAATGCGGGATGGCGACCACGATGTCGGCGCCCTTGGCCTTGATCTCGGGCACCAGGCGCCTGGCCGTTTCGACCATGTCCAGCACCTTCACCTGGCCCACCAGGTTGGCGCGGTCCCAGACCATGATCTGCGGCGGCACGAAGCCGATGACGCCGATCTTCAGCGCCTGCTTCGCGCCGGCTTCGTCGGTGAAGCTGCGCTCCAGGATCACGTAGGGCGTGAAGGCGTTGGTCTGCCCGTCTTCCAGCACCACGTTGGCATTGACGACGGGAAACGCGGCGCCGGCAATCGCCTGCCGCAAGAAGGGCAGGCCGTAGTTGAACTCGTGGTTGCCGATGTTGGCGACGTCCACGCCCAGCGCGTTCAGCACCTTGTAGGCCGGGTGCACCTCGCCAGGGGCCAGCGGCTTGACGCGCGCCACGTAGTCGCCCAGCGGGCTGCCTTGCAGCAGGTCGCCGTTGTCGAAGTACAGGCTGTTGGCGGCTTCGGCACGCGCCGCCTTGATGAGGCTCGCGGTCTTGGCCAGGCCGAAGTCGTCGGTCGGCTTGTCCTGCGTGTAGTCGTGGTTGAGCAGATTCATGTGCACATCGCTGGTTTCCAGGATGCGCAGCCGCAGCCGGGTGCCCGGCGCGATGCCCAGCGTCGCCACCTGCGGCGCGTCATGCGCGGTGCGCTGCCGCTCGTGCACGCAGTCATCGACGACGCGGCGGCCGGCAGCCACGTCCATCAGCATCGACTTGTTGGCAACCTGCAGCACCAGCATGCGGCCCTTGACGTCTTCGAGCCGGATCACGCCGGTGCTGGACAACACGGGCTTCATCGTCCAGGCCTGCTTGCCCAGGCGCACGTCGGCATAGCCGTCGGCCCTGGGGTTGGCGGCAATGTCGAGCGACTGCTGGAACTCGCAGCCGTAGTTGCCGAAGAAGGTCAGCGCGGCGGCTGCGAGCTGGTCTGCATCGGCGGCGGGCAGGGCGGGCAGTGCGGGGGCCGGCGCCTTGGGCGCGGGCCGGGCCGGCTTGGTCGTCTGTGTGGTGCCGGGATTGACAGTGGTCTTGGCGGCGGCTTTGGCGGGGCTCTTGACGGCGGCTTTGGCGGCCGGGGCTTGTGCGTGCGCGGAGCAGGCCAGGCACAGTGCCGCGGCCAGGGCAACGATGGGTTTGATCATCGCGCCGAGCTTACCGTTGCTTTGCTGCTGCCTGGTCTGGCTGACCCCGGCAACGTCGGCGGGGCCACGTCTGCCGCTTCTAGAAGTTCTGTTCCGGCCCGCCGAGCAGCGGCACGGGATAGGCCGCGGAATCGAACTCCAGCAGCACGCCACCCGCGCCGTAGCTGCTGAACACCTGCCGCGCCGTGGCCAGCATCATCCACTTGGTGCCGGCGGCGGCGCTGATGCGAACGATGCCGCGCGCCATGGCGGCGTCTTGCGGCGTGTTGCCGGTGGCGATGTCGGTCACCGGGGCCGGCGGCGGGAGCAGCAGGTATTGCACGCCGACCAGCCAGGTGGCATTGGCCGGAATGTTGAGCGCTTCGAAACCGACCGGAGCGCCGAGGAAATTGACGGTCGGAAACTGCTGCGGCATGCCGGTCTCGTCGATGACGTTGACGAAGAGCTTGATCGCGCCCTTGGACTCGATGAAGGCCGGCGAGGACTGGTACTCGATGGACAGGAAGGCGCTTGCGGCGCCCGTGTTGGTGATCTGCAGGAAGAAGCCCTGCTGGATGTAGGGCACGTCGGGCACGCCCGGTGCGATCGGGCTGGACAGGACTTCGAAGGACGTGAGGTTGCGCGAGGCCATGGTGTGGGACTCCCTGGATGCAGCGTTGATGGGCCTTTTGTCTCCGGGCGCCTGATCGCGGCCCAGAGGCGCCAAAGCTTGCGCCTGGCCGGCGCCTGGCGTGATCCCAAGTTCGATGATTGGGGGTGTGCCGGAGCCAATGACTCCTGCGCCCTGGGGATGCCGATGCGCTCAGCGGCCGTGGAAGAAGGCCCGCCGCACGGCCGCGGGAAGCTGCGGCTCGCCTTGCACCGAGGTGCGGTGCGCGCGTTCCAGCACCTGCCAGAAGTAGCGGTAGCTGGCCCGGTCGTGCAGGGTGTCGCGCTGGCTGATCGGCGCCCAGCCGGCGGCCTGCGCCGCGGTGATGATCTCGATGGCCTGGTCCACCTCGGCCGCCGTGGGCGAGAAGGCATCGACGATGGGCATGATCTGCGCCGGGTGGATGCTCCACATGCGCAGGTAGCCCAGCTTGCGGCAGGCTGTCTCGGCGGCCTGCTGCAACGCGTCGGTGTCCTTGAACTCCGTCACCACACAGTGAGACGGCACCTTGGCGTGGCCATGGCAGGCAGCAGCGATGGCCAGCTTGGCGCGCAGCACCAGCGGATGCTCGAACTGGCCCTCGACGCCCATCGCGCTCTGCGGAATGGCACCGCGGTGCGCCGAGACGAAGTCCATCAGCCCGAAGGACAGCGACTCGACGCGCGGGTGCGCCGCGATGGCATCCACCTCGCGCAGCGCGCCATGCGTTTCCACCAGCACATGCAGCGGGATCGTGCGTTGCAGGCCGGCGCTGCGGCTGGCGGCGTCCAGCGCGTCGGCCGCGCGCTGCACGTCGGCCAGGCCGTTCGGCTTGGGCAGCATGACGTAGGCCAGCCGCGTGCCAGCGCCCGGCACCAGCAACTCGACGATGGCGTCGAAGCGGGCGTGGCCGACGCCCTGCACCCGCACGCCGACGCGGCCGAAGCGGTTGGCCGGCGACATCGCCAGCTCGGCGATCAGCGCCGCATGCTCCAGCTCGCCGCCCACCGCCGCGCCGTCTTCGATGTCCAGCGTGATGTCGAACACGGGGCCCAATGCGGCCTGAAGCTCCAGGCTCTTGCGCATGCGCGGCTCGACACCGGCGTAGTGGTCGCACACCGGCAGCAGCGGCAGCGCCTCGCCGGCCTCGAACAAGGCGTCGCGTGGATGCGCAGCGATGCTCATGCCCGCGTCGCGACGAAGAACAGGCGGGGAAAGGCCAGCAGCAAGCGGCCGTCAGCGCGCGGCGTGTAGGCCTGCGCGATACGGCTTTCGTACTCGGCCAGGAAGGCGGTTCGCTCGGCGGCGGGCAGCGGGTCGATGAAGGGCCGCAGGCCGGTGCTGCTGACCCACTCGACGATCTTGGCCGGCGACGCCATCGGGTGCTGATAGGCCGTGCGCCAGACGTCCAGGCCGGCGGCCAGCGGCGCCAGCAGGTCGTGGTAGCCGTGCAGCGGCAGGATCTGCGTGCGCAGCGACGCTGCTGCGTCGATCAACCCGGCAAACGCCGGCAGCGCGGCCACCTCGCGCATCAGCCGGTGCGACGGTTCTTCGCGGTTGTCGGGCATCTGCACCGCCAGCACGCCGCCGGGCGCCAGGGACGCGAACAGCCGCGGGATCAGCGCCTCGTGGTTGCCTACCCAATGCAGCGCCGCGTTGGCGTAGATGAGGTCCGGCGGCTCGGCCGGCTGCCAGGTGGCGATGTCGCTCAGCAGGAAGCGGCAAGCCGGCAGCCGCTCGCGCGCACTGGCGAGCATGGCCTCGGAGTTGTCGGTGCCCAGCACAGCGGCGGCGGGAAAGCGCTCCAGCAGCAGTTCGGTCGAATTGCCCGGCCCGCAACCCAGGTCCACCACCGTCGCGGCCTGCGCAAGGGGCACGCGGGCCAGCAGGTCGCGCGCAGGCCGCGTGCGCTCGTCCTCGAAGCTTTTGTACAGCGCCGGGTTCCAGTCGCTCACGGCAGACTCGGCTGGGTCACAAGAGGTGCTTGACGCCGTCCTGCTCGCCCTGAAGTTCGGCCAGCGTCGCGTTGATGCGCTCCTGGCTGAAGGCGTCGATCTCCAGCCCTTCGACGACCTTGTACGCGCCGCCTTCGCAGGTGACCGGGAAGCCGAACATCACGTCCTGCGGAATGCCGTATTGCCCGTCGGATGGAATGCCCATCGTCACCCATTTGCCGCCGGTGCCCAGCGCCCAGTCGCGCATGTGGTCGATGGCGGCGTTGGCCGCCGACGCGGCCGACGAGACGCCGCGCGCAGCGATGATGGCCGCGCCGCGCTTGCCCACGGTGGGCAGGAAGGTGTCTGCGTTCCAGGCCTGGTCGGCGATCATCTCCTTGACCGACGCGCCGTCGATGGTGGCGAAGCGGTAGTCGGCATACATCGTCGGCGAGTGGTTGCCCCACACCGCCAGCTTCTCGATGGCGGCCACCGGCTTGCCGGTCTTGGCGGCCACCTGGCTCAGCGCGCGGTTGTGGTCCAGCCGCAGCATCGCGGTGAAGTTCTTGCGCGGCAGGTCGGGCGCGCTCTTCATCGCGATGTAGGCGTTGGTGTTGGCCGGGTTGCCCACCACCAGCACCTTGACATCGCGGCTTGCCACGGCGTTGAGCGCCTTGCCCTGGGCGGTGAAGATCTCGGCGTTGACGGCCAGCAACTCGGCGCGCTCCATGCCGGGGCCGCGCGGGCGCGAGCCGATGAGCAGCGCGTGGTCTGCATCCTTGAAGGCTGTCATCGCGTCGCCATGCGCTTCCATGCCGGCCAGCAGCGGGAAGGCGCAGTCTTCCAGTTCCATCATCACGCCCTTCAGCGCGGCCTGTGGCTTTTCCATCGGCACTTCGAGCAGGCTCAGGATCACCGGCTGGTCCTTGCCGAGCATTTCGCCGGAGGCGATGCGGAAGAGGACGGCATAGCCGATCTGGCCGGCGGCGCCGGTGACGGCCACGCGAACGGGCGCTTTGCTCATGGGGTGCTCCTGGACAGAGGAATGAATGGCGGGCAGCCGCCAAGTTTAGCCGCCGCGGCCCGGCCTCACTCTTATGTCTTATGTAAGACAATGGCCCGCATGGCCGAACCCGCGCTTGCCGACCCCACGCCCTCGTTCAGCCCGCTGTACCAGCAGATCAAGGCGCTGCTGACGCGCAGCCTCCAGCAAGGCGAATGGAAGCCGGGCGAGGCCATCCCCAGCGAGGTGGATCTGGCGGTGCGCTTCAAGGTCAGCCAGGGCACCGTGCGCAAGGCCATCGACGAGCTGGCCACCGACAACCTGCTGGTGCGCCGCCAGGGCAGGGGCACCTTCGTCGCGACGCACGCAGAAGAGAACACCCAATACCGCTTTCTGCGGCTGACGCCCGACGAAGGCGTGCCCGCCGGCATGCAGCGCCGGCTGCTGGACTGCCGCCGCATGCGCCCGCCCGCCGACGTGGCCCGCGCGCTGGCGCTGAAGGCAGGCGAAGCCGCCGTGCAGTTGCGCCGCCTGCTGCTGGCCGACGACAAGCCGGTGGTGCTCGACGACATCTGGCTGCCAGGCACGCTGTTCAAAGGACTGAGCAGCGAGAAGCTGCAAGGCTACAAGGGCCCGATGTACAGCCTGTTCGAGCGCGAATTCGGCGTGCGCATGATCCGCGCCGAAGAAAAGATCCGCGCCGTGGCCGCTGCCGCAGAAGACGCCGGCCTGTTGGCGCTGCCGGCCGGCGCGCCGCTGCTGTCGGTCGAGCGGCTGTCTTTCACCTATGGCGACAAGCCGGTGGAACTGCGGCGGGGCCTCTACAGCACAGCCGCCCACCACTACCGCAACGTGCTCACCTGAGGCGTGCGAGCATCGCTGCTGCATTGCAATAAACTCATCCGGTTCCATTGAGGCCACACGCGCACCATGCCCGAGCTGATCAAACAACGACCCGGCACCATGCGGCTCATCGACGCCACGCAGTACCGGCTGCCACCGGCCGGCTGGGTGTCGATCCTGCACCGCGCCAGTGGCGCTTTGCTCTTCGTGCTGCTGCCTTTCATCGTCTGGCTGTTCGACACCAGCCTGAGTTCTGAGATCTCCTTCGACCGTTTCAGCAACGCCTTCATCGCCGGCATCGGCGTGCTGCCGGGCTGGTGCATCAAGCTCGTGGTGTGGGCGCTGATCTGGGGCTATTTGCAGCACTTCATCGCCGGTGTGCGCCACCTGTGGATGGACATGACGCACAGCGTCTCGCTGCGACAGGGGCGCTCTTCCGCGCTCGTCACGCTGGTGCTGACGGCGGTGCTGACGCTGCTGCTGGGCGCCAAGCTGTTCGGCCTGTACTGAAGGGCGCCACGATGGCAAGCAACTACGGTTCCAAGCGCCTCGTGGTGGGCGCGCACTACGGCATGCGCGACTGGCTGAGCCAGCGCGTCACCGCCGTGCTGATGGCCTTGTTCACGCTCGCACTGCTGGTGCAGGTGCTGCTGCCGGGGCCGATGGGCTACGACAAGTGGGCAGGCATCTTCAGCAGCCAGTGGATGAAGGTGCTGAGCTTCGTGGTCATCGTCTCGCTGGCGTGGCATGCCTGGGTGGGCATGCGCGACATCCTGATGGACTATGTCAAAGGTGTGGGCCTGCGCCTGTCTTTGCAGGTGGCCACCATCGTCTGGCTGGTCGGCTGCGCCGGCTGGGCCGTGCAAGTGCTCTGGAGACTGTGATGGCGCAACTTCCCAGGCGCAAATTCGACGTCGTCATCGTCGGTGCCGGCGGCTCCGGCATGCGGGCTTCATTGCAGTTGGCGCGCGCCGGCCTGAACGTCGCCGTGCTGTCCAAGGTGTTCCCGACCCGCTCGCACACCGTGGCGGCGCAGGGCGGTATCGGCGCTTCTCTCGGCAACATGTCGGAAGACAACTGGCACTACCACTTCTTCGACACCGTCAAGGGCTCCGACTGGCTGGGCGACCAGGACGCCATCGAGTTCATGTGCCGCGAGGCGCCCAAGGTGGTCTATGAGCTCGAACACTTCGGCATGCCCTTCGACCGCAACCCTGACGGCAGCATCTACCAGCGCCCGTTCGGCGGGCACACCGCCAACTACGGCGAGAAGCCGGTGCAGCGCGCCTGCGCCGCGGCCGACCGCACCGGCCACGCGATGCTGCACACGCTGTACCAGCAGAACGTCAAGTCGCGCACCAACTTCTTCGTCGAATGGATGGCGCTCGACCTCATCCGCGACGCCGACGGCGATGTGCTGGGCGTCACCGCACTCGAGATGGAAACCGGCGACGTGCACATCCTGGAGGCCAGGACCACGCTGTTCGCCTCAGGTGGCGCCGGCCGCATCTATGCCGCCAGCACGAATGCGTTCATCAACACGGGCGACGGCCTGGGCATGGCAGCGCGCGCCGGCGTGCCGCTGGAAGACATGGAGTTCTGGCAGTTCCACCCGACCGGCGTGCACAACGCCGGCGTGCTGCTGACAGAAGGCTGCCGCGGCGAAGGCGCGATCCTGCGCAACAGCAATGGCGAACGCTTCATGGAGCGCTACGCACCGACGCTCAAAGACCTGGCCCCGCGCGACTTCGTCAGCCGCTGCATGGACCAGGAAATCAAGGAAGGCCGCGGTTGCGGGCCGAACAAGGACTACATCAACCTCGACATGACGCACCTGGGCGCCGAGACCATCATGAAGCGCCTGCCCAGCGTGTTCGAGATCGGCCACAACTTTGCCAACGTCGATATCACCAAAGAGCCGATTCCCGTCGTGCCGACCATCCATTACCAGATGGGCGGCATTCCCACCAACATCCATGGCCAGGTGGTGCTGCCGAAGAACGGCGACCCGAATGCCGTGGTCAACGGCTTTTACGCGGTTGGCGAATGCGCCTGCGTCAGCGTGCACGGCGCCAACCGGCTGGGCACCAACTCGCTGCTCGATCTGCTGGTCTTCGGCCGCGCTGCCGGCAACCACATCGTGGACAACGCGACCAAGGGCAAGGCCCACAAGGACTTGCCGAAAGACGCTGCCGACGTCTCTCTGGCGCGCCTGGCGCGGCTGGACGGCAGCAGCTCGGGCGAGTACGCGCAGGACGTCGCCAACGACATCCGCAGCACGATGCAGCAGCATGCCGGCGTCTTCCGCACGCGGGCCAGCATGGACGAAGGCGTGGGCAAGATCGCTGCCATCGCCGAGCGGGTGAAAGCCATCACGCTGAAGGACAAGAGCAAGGTCTTCAACACCGCGCGCATCGAGGCGCTGGAGGTCGAGAACCTGATCGAATCGGCCCGCGCGACGATGGTCTCGGCGGCGGCCCGCCACGAAAGCCGCGGCGCCCACACCGTCAACGACCACGCCGATTCGCCCGAGCACCCCAACGGCCGCAACGACGCGGTGTGGATGAAGCACACGCTGTGGTATTCCGCCGGGAACCGGCTCGACTACAAGCCGGTCAATTTGAAGCCGCTGAGCGTGGAATCCATCCCGCCCAAAGTCCGCACGTTCTAGACACTGGACACCCGATGACCCTGCGCACCTTCCAGATCTACCGCTACGACCCCGACCAGGACGCCAAGCCGCGCATGCAGACGCTGCAGGTCGAACTCGACGGCAGCGAGCGCATGCTGCTCGACGCGCTGAACAAGCTGAAGGCGGTGGACCCGAGCCTGAGCTTCCGCCGCAGTTGCCGTGAAGGCGTCTGCGGGTCCGACGCGATGAACATCAACGGCAAGAACGGCCTGGCCTGCCTGACCAACATGCGCAGCCTGCCCGGCACCGTGGTGCTCAAGCCGCTGCCCGGACTGCCGGTGATCCGCGACCTGATCGTCGATATGACGCAGTTCTTCAAGCAGTACAACTCCATCAAGCCGTATTTGGTGAACGACACGCAGCCGCCCGAGAAAGAGCGGCTGCAATCGCCCGAAGAGCGCGACGAGCTCAACGGCCTGTACGAGTGCATCCTCTGCGCGAGCTGCTCCACCAGTTGCCCCAGCTTCTGGTGGAACCCCGACAAGTTCGTCGGCCCGGCCGGCCTGCTTCAGGCCTACCGTTTCATCGCCGACAGCCGTGACCAGGACACCGAGGCCAGGCTGGACAACCTCGAAGACCCGTACCGGCTGTTCCGCTGCCACACCATCATGAACTGCGTCGATGTCTGCCCCAAGGGTTTGAACCCCGCCAAGGCCATCGGCAAGATCAAGGAAATGATGGTGCGCCGCGCGATATGAAGCTCGTGCCCCCACGCTCACTGCGTTCGCTGCCCCCCGAGGGGGCGCGCTCGGGACCGGGAAACCCGGATCCCGAGCTTGTGCCCCCACGCTCACTGCGTTCGCTGCCCCCCGAGGGGGCGCGCTCGGGACCGGGAAACCCGGATCCCGAGCAGGCCGCGTCGGGGGACCTTCTTGGAGCGCGGGCCCTGAGCAAGCTGCGCTGGCGCTGCCGCCGCGGCCTGCTGGAGAACGACTTGTTCATCGAGCGCTTTTTTCGCCACCACGAGGAGACGATCACGACACGGCAGGCCGCGGGCTTGAACGCCCTGATGGACCTGCCGGACAACGACCTGCTCGACCTGCTGCTGGCGCGCAAGTTGCCTGAAGGCGAGCTGGACCGCCCCGAAGTGCGCGACGTGCTGCTGCAGATGCGGCTGGCACCCATGGTTGCAAAGCTGCAAAGCTGAAGAAAGGCTAGCGAGATGACTCCCTCCGACGTCAAAGCCACCCTGTCGTTCTCCGACGGCAGCCCCAGCATCGACCTGCCTCTGTACAAGGGCAGCATCGGTCCTGACGTGATCGACATCCGCAAGCTCTACGGGCAGACCGGCAAGTTCACCTACGACCCCGGCTTCCTCAGCACCGCGGCCTGCCAGTCAGCCATCACCTACATCGACGGCGACAAGGGCGAGCTTCTCTACCGCGGCTATCCGATCGAGCAACTGGCGCAGAACTGCGACTTTCTCGAAACCTGCTTCCTGCTGCTGCACGGCGAGCTGCCCAACGCGACGCAAAAGCTCGACTTCACCAAGCTCGTGACCACCCACACGATGGTCAACGAGCAGATGCAGTTCTTCCTGCGGGGCTTTCGCCGCGACGCGCACCCGATGGCGGTGATGACGGGTCTGGTGGGCGGGCTGTCGGCCTTCTATCACGACAGCACCGACATCAACAACCCGGTGCACCGCGAAATCTCGGCGATCCGGCTGATCGCGAAGATGCCGACGCTGGTGGCCATGGCCTACAAGTACGGCATCGGCCAGCCCTACATCTACCCGAAGAACAGCCTGAGCTACTCGGCCAACTTCATGCGGATGATGTTTGCCACGCCCTGCGAGGAGTACGAACCCAGCGACGTGGTGGTGCGCGCCATCGACCGCATCTTCATCCTGCATGCCGACCACGAGCAGAACGCCTCCACCTCCACCGTGCGGCTGTGCGGCAGCTCGGGCACCAACCCGTTCGCGGCCATCGCGGCAGGCGTGGCCTGCCTGTGGGGCCCGGCGCATGGCGGCGCCAACGAGGCGGCGCTGAACATGCTGGAAGACATCCAGAAGACCGGCGGCGTCGAGAAGATCGGCGAATTCATCAAGCAGGTGAAGGACAAGAATTCCGGCATCAAGCTGATGGGCTTCGGCCACCGCGTCTATAAGAACTACGACCCGCGCGCCAAGCTGATGCGCGAGACCTGCCACGAGGTGCTGGAGGCGCTGGGCCTGCACGACGACCCGCTGTTCAAGCTGGCGATGGCGCTGGAGAAGATCGCACTGGAAGACGATTATTTCGTCTCGCGCAAGCTCTACCCGAATGTCGATTTCTATTCGGGTATCGTGCAGCGCGCACTCGGAATTCCGGTCAGCCTGTTCACCGCCATCTTCGCGCTGGCGCGCACGGTGGGCTGGATTGCGCAGCTCAACGAGATGATCGGTGACCCCGAATACAAGATCGGCCGGCCGCGGCAGTTGTTCGTCGGCGCCGTGCGGCGCGACGTGACACCCATCGCCGAGCGCTAGGCAAGCCGCCGCGATGGGCTGGCTGGCGCGTCTGCTGTCCGGAGGCCGGGCCGAGCCGCCCGCCGCGGCGCCCGCGACGGCCGCCCCACCACTGAAGGCGGCAGCAGCAGCAGCGCCGATCGCGGCGTCCGCCGCCGCGCCGCTGGCACTGGCGGCACTGGCGGCACTGGCGCCGCCGCCGATGCTGCTGCCCTGGCTGCTGCACTGCCAGGCGGTGGCCGACAAGGCATTCACCCGCAACGAGCAGCGCGCGCTGGAGGCCATCGACAAGGCGCTGGCCTTGCCCGGCCTGCCCGACGAACTGCTGCCACGCTCTGCCGCGCTGATCCCGCAACTGCTGGCGATGCTGCGCCAGACCGACTTGCCGGTGCCCGCGCTGGCCCAGCGCGTCGCGAAAGACGTGGTGCTGGCGGCCGAGGTGCTGCGCCTGGCCAGCAGCCCCTACTACCGCGCGCAGGCCGCCGTGACGGACCTGGCGCAGGCCATCGCGCTGATCGGCGAGCACGGCCTGCAGACGGTGATCGCCCGCGTGGTGCTCAAGCCGATGTACGAGGCGCCGCCTGCCACGCTCAGCGCGCGGGCCGCACCGCGGCTGTGGGAGCACGCTGAAGCGCTGGCGGCCCAGGCTTCGGCGCTGGCCGCCGTGGCGGGCGAGCAGCCTTTCGACGGTTATCTGGCCGGCCTGCTGCATGGCACCGGCTGGAGCGTTGCGCTGCGCATCATCGACCGTGCCGGCCTCACGCTGAGCCTGCCGCCCTCTGCGGCCTTTGCAGCCGGCTGCGAGGAGCGCGCGCACCGCCTGTTCGGCGCCGCCGCGCAGCGCTGGGCCATCACCCCGGCCTTCAGCGCCTTCGGCGCCGATGCACGATTGCGGCCGCTGTCCGCCAGCAAGAACGCGCTGGCCAGCTCGGTGCTGCTGGCCCAACCGCTGGCAATGGCCGATCTGGCGCCTGCCTGAGCCAACGCTGCGCCATCAAGCCGCCGCGGGGGGCCGGCTCCAGCGCGCCGCCTTCGAGCGGCCGCCGTGGATCCAGCTCCGCCGGTCCACCAGCGGCGCCCGCTTGAGGGGGAAGTGGCGCAGCCGCCTCGGCGGTGGGCCTGTCATGCGGCCGCTTCGAGCCCGCTGTCGAAGTGCGCCTTCATCAGCCGCGTCGCCGCGTCGGCGTCGTGCGCGGCGATGGCGGCCATCAGTGCACGGTGTTCGGCCAGCGAGTCGGCCAGCCGCCCTTGCTTGAACAACGAATGGTGGCGGTTCAGCTTCATCACCTTGCGCAGATCGGCCACCGCCTGCGTCGCCCAGCGGTTGCCTGCGATCTCCAGCATCGCCATGTGGAACTGCTCGTTGGTGGCAAAGAAGGCGTCGCGCTGGCGCACCTGCTTCTCCAGTCGCTGGTGCAGCGCCGCCAGCTCGCCGCGGGCCGCATCGCTGGCATGCAGCGCCACCTGGCCGGCGGCGTCGCTTTCCAGCAGCGCCAGCAGGTGATAGACCTGCGCCACGTCGCTCTTCGACATCTCGGTGACGTAGGCGCCGCGGCGCACCTTCATCGTCACCAGGCCTTCGGCTGCCAGCACCTTCAGTGCCTCGCGCAGCGGCGTGCGGCTGATGCCGTAGTCGGCGCAGAGCTTCAGCTCGTCGATCCAGCCACCGGGCTCTAGCTCGCGCGCAAAGATCTGCTGGCGCAGACGCTCCGCCACGTCCTGGTACAGGGCGCGCGGCGACAGCGGACGGGGCGGAGTGCGGGTTTCGATCTGGGCCACGGGCGGCGCAAGCATTTGAATGCTCGATTATGGGCCGCACCCCCGTTCTGAATTTATAATTATGGCCAGCGGGCCATGCGGTTCGACGAGGAGTTCTTCGATGCGTCCTTCCGATGAGTCGTTCCGATGAGTCCTTGCCATGAATGAAGCCTTCGCCCCCGCCACGCTGGAGCAATGGCGCAAGGCCGCCGCCAGATCGGCGCCCGGCGGCGACCTCGCGGCGCTGAACTGGCGCACGCCGGAAGGCATCGTGGTCAAGCCGCTGTACACCGCGGCCGACACCGCGGCGCTGCCCGACCCCACGCTGGCCGACACGCTGCCCGGCTTCGAGCCCTTCATCCGCGGCCCGCAGGCCACGATGTACGCGGTGCGCCCGTGGACCATCCGCCAGTACGCCGGCTTCTCCACCGCCGAGGAGTCCAACGCCTTCTACCGCAAGGCGCTGGCGGCCGGCGCGCAAGGCGTCAGCGTGGCCTTCGACCTGGCCACCCACCGCGGCTATGACAGCGACCATCCGCGCGTCACCGGCGACGTCGGCAAGGCCGGCGTGGCCATCGACAGCGTCGAAGACATGAAGCTGCTGTTCGACGGCATCCCGCTCGACAGCGTCAGCGTCAGCATGACGATGAACGGCGCGGTGCTGCCGGTGCTGGCCGGCTATGTGGTCGCGGCGGAAGAGCAGGGCGTGGCGCAGGCGCAGTTGAGCGGCACCATCCAGAACGACATCCTCAAGGAGTTCATGGTCCGCAACACCTACATCTACCCGCCCGAGCCGTCGATGCGCATCGTTGCCGACATCATCGCGTACACGGCCGAGAAGATGCCGAAGTTCAACTCCATCAGCATCAGCGGCTACCACATGCAGGAGGCAGGCGCCAACCAGGCGCTGGAACTGGCCTTCACGCTGGCCGACGGCAAGGAGTATGTGAAGACCGCGCTGACCAAGGGCCTGGATGTCGATGGTTTCGCCGGTCGCTTGAGCTTCTTCTGGGCGATCGGGATGAACTTCTATCTCGAAATCGCCAAGATGCGCGCTGCGCGGCTGCTGTGGGCACGCATCATGAAAGGCTTCGGCGCAAAGAATGCCAAGAGCCTGACGCTGCGCACCCATTGCCAGACCAGCGGCTGGAGCCTGACCGAGCAGGACCCGTACAACAACATCGTGCGCACCACGGTGGAAGCGATGGCGGCGGTCTTCGGCGGCACCCAGAGCCTGCACACCAACAGCTTCGACGAAGCGATCGCGCTGCCCACCGAATTCAGCGCGCGCATCGCCCGCAACACGCAGCTCATCATCCAGGAAGAGACGCACATCACCAGCGTCGTCGATCCCTGGGCCGGCAGCTACATGATGGAAACGCTGACCCAGCAGATGGCCGATGCAGCCTGGGCCATCATCGAAGAAGTCGAGGCGCTGGGCGGCATGACGAAGGCGGTCGATTCCGGCTGGGCCAAGCTGAAGATCGAGGCCAGCGCGGCAGAGAAGCAGGCCCGCATCGACGCCGGCCGCGACGTCATCGTCGGCGTCAACAAGTACAAGCTGGCCACGCACGACATGGTGGACGCGCGCGAGGTGGACAACGTGATGGTGCGCGACGGGCAGATCGCGCGCCTGCATGCCATCCGGGCCGGCCGCGACGGCGCGCGCGTGCAGGCCACGCTGTCGGCACTGACCGACGCGGCGCGCAGCGGCAGCGGCAACCTGCTGGCGCTGAGCATCGAGGCCAGCCGCGCCCGCGCCACGGTGGGCGAGATCAGCGACGCGCTGGAGGCCGTCTATGGCCGCCACCGGGCCGACATCCAGAAGGTCACCGGCGTCTATGCCGCTGCCTACGACAGCGCAGAAGGCTGGGCCAGGCTGCAGGCCGAGATCGCGGCCTTCGGCGAAGAACAGGGCCGCCGGCCGCGCGTGATGATCGCCAAGCTGGGCCAGGACGGGCACGACCGCGGCGCCAAGGTGGTGGCCACCGCCTTCGCCGACCTGGGGTTCGACGTCGATATGGGGCCGCTGTTCCAGACGCCCGAGGAATGCGCGCGCCAGGCGATCGAGAACGACGTGCATGCGGTCGGCGTCTCCACGCTCGCCGCCGGCCACAAGACGCTGGTGCCGGCCATCATCGCGTCGCTGCGCGCCCAGGGCGCCGACGACATCATCGTCTTCGTCGGCGGCGTGATTCCGCAACAGGATTACGGCTTTCTCTACGACGCAGGCGTGAAGGGCATCTACGGGCCGGGCACCCCGATTCCGGTGAGCGCGAAAGATGTGCTGGAGCAGATCCGGGCCGTCGGGGTGACCAAGCAGTGATGGAGTGATACAGTAATACTGTATTACAAGGAGCACATGATGGCTGTTTCGGTGCGCATGGACCCGCTGCTCGAAAAGGAACTGGAGCTGGCCTCCAAGCGCCGCGGCATCACGAAGTCGCAGTTCATCGTGGAGGCGGTGCAAAAGGCGCTGGGCCGCCCCGACGCGCATGCGCTGATGATGAAGCTGAAGGCCGAGGAAGAGGCGGAGTGGGCAGCAAACGGCCAAGCGCTGCCTTCGGCCGAAGGCCCCTACGACACCCACGCCAGCAGAGAAGCAGTGCTACGCAAACTGCGGGCCAAGCATGGTCTCAGCAGCGCTGGTTGACACCGGCCCGCTGGTGGCAATGTTCGCCGCCGACGAGCCGCAGGGCGCCCATTACAGCGCCTTGATCCGCATCGCGATGGACGAACATTGGGCGCTGGCCACGAGCTGGGCATGCGTCGTGGAGGCGAGCCATCTGGTGCGCCCGCCACACCGCTACGCCTTGCTACGCTGGATTGCCGCGGGCTCGATCACCGTCTATCCGCTGGAGGTCGAATCGCTGGAGGCCACGGTCGGCCTGATGAAGCGCTGGACCGAGCCGCCGCGGACGGAGATGGACTTGGCCGATGCCGCTCTGCTGCACCTGGCCACTGAACTCGACATCGACCGCATCATGACGATGGACCGGCGCGATTTTTCACGCTACCGCCTGCCGGACGGGCGTTCTTTCGAGATTCTTTGACGATGCTGCCGCCGGCAGATGCAGCCTTGGTGGCTTCGCTGGGCAGCGAAGGTGCACTCCGCAGGCGCGCGCTCGCCAAATCCATCACGCTGCTCGAATCGACCCGTGCAGACCACCGCGCCCGTGCCGACGCGCTGCTCGATGCGTTGCTGCCACGCACGGGCGGCGCCTTCCGGCTCGGTATCAGCGGCGTGCCGGGTGTCGGCAAGAGCACGTTCATCGAGGCCCTGGGCCTGTTTCTCATCGAACGGGGCCACCGCGTCGCGGTGCTGGCAGTGGACCCGTCGTCCAGCGTCTCCGGCGGCTCGATCCTGGGCGACAAGACGCGGATGGAGCGGCTGTCGATGGACGAGCGGGCCTTCATCCGCCCCAGCCCCGCCAGCGGCACGCTGGGCGGCGTGGCCGAGATGACGCGCGAGACGCTGCTGGTCTGCGAGGCAGCGGGGCACGACGTGGTCGTCGTCGAGACCGTCGGTGTGGGCCAGAGCGAGATTGCAGTGGCCGGCATGACCGACATGTTCGTGCTGTTGCAATTGCCCAATGCCGGCGACGATCTGCAGGCCATCAAGAAGGGCGTGATGGAGGTGGCCGACCTCGTGGTGATCAACAAGGCCGACCTCGACGAAGCCGCCGCCACGCGGGCGCAGGCGCAGATCAGCAGCGCGATGCGCCTGCTCGGGCCGCATGCGCACGCCGGCACGCAGGTGCTGCAGCTCAGCGCGCTGAAGGGCACCGGCCTTCCCGAGTTCTGGCGCGTGGTGGACGGCTTTCGCCAGCAGCAGCAGGCCAGCGGCGGGCTCGTGCAGCGCCGCCAGGCACAGGACCGCGCGTGGATGTGGGAGCGCATCGAGGCCGGCCTGCGCCAGCGTTTCAAGAACCATGCGGCGGTGCGTGACGCGCTGCCCGCGGTGGCCGACGACGTGCGTGCCGGCAGGCTTGCTGCGTCTGTCGCGGCACGCCGCCTGCTGGACCTGATGGATTGATCGATAGACGAACCGACCAGAGCCAACGAAAGCCAGCCGATGCAGCACATCCTCGAACAACTGGAAAACAAGCGTGCCGCCGCCCGCCTGGGCGGCGGTGCCAGGCGCATCGCGGCGCAGCACGCCAAGGGCAAGCTGAGCGCGCGCGAG
The DNA here is from genome assembly GCA_964244245.1 of uncultured Rubrivivax sp. Lineage (GTDB taxonomy): Bacteria > Pseudomonadota > Gammaproteobacteria > Burkholderiales > Burkholderiaceae_C > Rubrivivax. Next base: position 81,278 of record CAXTHW010000023.1, read on the forward strand.
CGGCTGGACCTGCTGCTGGACGAAGGCAGCTTCGAAGAGTGGGACATGTTCGTCGAGCACCGCTGCGCCGACTTCGGCATGGCAGACAACAAGATCCCCGGTGACGGCGTGGTCACCGGCCACGGCACCATCAACGGCCGGCTGGTCTTCGTCTTCAGCCAGGACTTCACCGTCTTCGGCGGCGCGCTGAGCGAGGCGCACGCCGAGAAGATCTGCAAGGTGATGGAGCAGGCGATGAAGATGGGCGCACCCGTGATCGGCCTGAACGACTCCGGCGGCGCGCGCATCCAGGAAGGCGTGGCCTCGCTCGGCGGCTATGCCGAGGTCTTCCAGCGCAACGTGCTGGCCTCCGGCGTGGTGCCGCAGATCAGCATGATCATGGGCCCCTGCGCCGGCGGCGCGGTCTATTCGCCGGCCATGACCGACTTCATCTTCATGGTGAAAGACAGCAGCTACATGTTCGTCACCGGCCCCGAGGTGGTGAAGACGGTGACGCACGAAGAAGTCACCGCCGAAGAGCTGGGCGGCGCCGGCACCCACACCACGAAGAGCGGCGTTGCCGACCTGGCCTTCGACAACGATGTCGAGGCGCTGCTGATGCTGCGCCGCTTCTTCAACTACCTGCCGCTGAACAACCGGCAGAAGGCGCCGGTGCGGCGCAGCGCCGACGCGGCCGGCCGGCTCGACATGTCGCTGGACACACTGGTGCCGGCCAATGCCAACAAGCCCTACGAGATGAAGGAGCTGATCCTGAAAGTGGTGGACGACGGCGAGTTCTTCGAGCTGCAGGCCGAGAACGCGAAGAACATCATCACCGGCTTCGCGCGGCTCGACGGCCAGAGCGTGGGCATCGTCGCCAACAACCCGATGGTGCTGGCCGGCTGCCTGGACATCAGGAGCAGCATCAAGGCGGCGCGCTTCGTGCGCTTCTGCGATGCGTTCAACATCCCGGTGATCACCTTCGTCGATGTGCCGGGCTTCATGCCGGGCACCGCGCAGGAGTACGGCGGCATCATCAAGCACGGCGCCAAGCTGCTGTATGCCTATGCCGAATGCACGGTGCCGAAGGTGACGGTGATCACGCGCAAGGCCTACGGCGGCGCCTACGACGTGATGAGTTCCAAGCACCTGCGCGGCGACGTCAATTTCGCCTGGCCGAACGCAGAGATCGCGGTGATGGGTGCCAAGGGCGCGGTCGAGATCATCTTCCGCGACGACAAGGCCGACCCGGCCAAGCTGGCCGCGCGCGAAGCCGAATACAAGGCGCGCTTCGCCAACCCGTTCGTCGCCGGGGCGCGCGGCTACATCGACGACGTGATCCTGCCGCACGAGACGCGTCGGCGGCTGTGCCGCAGCCTGGCGATGCTGGCCGACAAAAAGCTCGACAACCCGTGGCGCAAGCACGGCAACATTCCCCTTTAGCCCCCACGCTCCCTACCGGTCGCTGCCCCCCGGGGGGGCTCATGCTGCGGACCGGCGGAGCCGGATCCGCGCAAGCGGCTTGATCAATACACCTCATCCGGACAGCCGATGTTCACCAAGATCCTGATTGCCAACCGCGGCGAGATCGCCTGCCGCGTGATCAAGACGGCGCGCCGGATGGGGATTGCCACCGTCGCTGTCTATTCCGATGCCGACCGTGATGCGCTGCATGTCCAGATGGCCGACGAGGCCGTCTTCATCGGCCCTGCGCCCAGCCGCGAGAGCTACCTGGTGGCGCAGAAGATCATCGACGCCTGCAAGGCCACCGGCGCCCAGGCCGTGCACCCGGGCTACGGCTTCCTGTCGGAGAACGAGGACTTCGCGCGCCGGGTGGAAGACAGCGGCATCGTCTTCATCGGCCCCAAGCACCACAGCATTGCCGCGATGGGCGACAAGATCGCGTCGAAGAAGCTGGCCCTCGCCGCCAATGTGAACACCATCCCGGGCTGGAACGAAGCCATCGAGACGGCCGACGACGCGGTGAAGATCGCGCGCGAGATCGGCTACCCGGTGATGATCAAGGCCAGCGCCGGCGGCGGCGGCAAGGGGCTGCGCGTCGCCTTCAACGACACCGAGGCCTTCGACGGCTTCGCCGCGTGCCGCAGCGAGGCAAAGAACAGCTTCGGCGACGACCGGGTGTTCATCGAAAAGTTCGTCGAACAGCCACGGCACATCGAGATCCAGGTGCTGGGCGACGCGCACGGCAACGTCGTCTTCCTGCACGAGCGCGAATGCTCGATCCAGCGGCGCCACCAGAAGGTGATCGAGGAAGCGCCGTCGCCCTTCATCAGCGAGGCCACGCGCGCCGCGATGGGCGCGCAGGCGGTGGCGCTGGCGTGCGCGGTGCAGTACCAGAGCGCGGGCACGGTGGAGTTCGTGGTCGGCCGTGACCAGAGCTTCTACTTTCTGGAGATGAACACGCGGCTTCAGGTGGAGCACCCGGTGACCGAAGGCATCACGGGGCTCGACCTGGTGGAGCAGATGATCCGCGTGGCGGCCGGCGAGCCGCTGGCCTTCACGCAGGCGCAGATTCCGCGCCGCGGCTGGGCAATGGAATGCCGCATCAATGCGGAAGACCCGTTCCGCGGCTTTCTGCCGTCCACCGGCCGGCTGGTGCGCTTCCAGCCGCCGGCACAGAGCGGCGGCGTGCGCGTCGATACCGGCGTCAAAGAGGGCGGCGAGATCCCGATGTTCTACGACTCGATGATCGCCAAGCTCATCGTGCATGGCAGCGACCGGCTCGACGCGATCGCGAAGATGCGCGAGGCGCTCAACGGCTTCGTGATCCGCGGCGTCGCCAGCAACATCCCCTTCCAGGCTGCCTTGCTGGCGCACCCGAACTTCGTCGCCGGTGACTTCAACACCGGCTTCATTGCGCAGCACTACGGCGGCGGCTTCCGCGCCGAGGACGTGCCGCATGCCGCGCCTGACTTCCTGGTGGCGCTGGCCGCCGCGGCGCACCAGCGCTACCGCGAGCGTGCAGCCGGCATCGGCGGCCAACTACCGGGCCATGCAGCCGACGGCGCCGCGTCGGATCTCGTCGTCGTCGTCAAGGGGCAGGGTGCCGAGCACCGCCATGTGCCGGTGCATCTGGACGCCGCGGGCGCTGGCGGCGTGCGGGTGACGGTGGGCGGCCACAGCCATGCCATCGTGCTGGACTGGCAGTTCAACGGCGTCCGCGCCAGCGGCAGTGCGGATGGCCGGCCCTTCACCGCGCAGATCGAGCGCAGCGGCCTGTGGCTGCGCGTGCAGCACGACGGCACCCGCATCGACGCCCTGCCGCTGCTGCCGCGTGCCGCCGAACTGCTGCGGCTGATGCCCTTCAAGGCGCCTGCCGACATGAGCCGCTTCCTGCTGTCGCCGATGCCCGGGCTGCTGGTCCACGTCGCTGTCAAGCCCGGCCAGGCGGTGCGCAGCGGCGAGCGGCTGGCGGTGATCGAGGCGATGAAGATGGAGAACATCCTGGTCGCCTCGCAAGACGGCACGGTGGCCGAACTGCTGGCCGTGCAGGGCGAAAGCCTGGCGGTCGATCAACCGATTCTGAGCTTCAAATGAACAGCAGACCCTTCCGCATCCTGGGCATCCAGCAGATCGCCATCGGCGGCACCAGCAAACAGCGGCTCAAGTCGCTGTGGGTCGATGTGCTGGGGCTGGCGGTGAAGAGCAGCTTCGTCAGCGAACGCGAAAACGTCGATGAAGACATCTGCGCCATCGGCTCCGGCCCGCACGCGGTCGAGGTCGATCTGATGCAGCCGCTGGACCCGGACAAGAAGCCGGCGGTGCATGCCACACCGCTCAACCATGTCGGCCTGTGGGTCGATGACCTGCCGCAGGCGGTGCATTGGATGGCGGCCAACGGCGTGCGCTTTGCGCCGGGCGGCATTCGCAAGGGCGCGGCCGGCCACGACATCTGCTTCATCCACCCCAAGGGCAACGAAGAATTCCCGCTCGGCGGCGAAGGCGTGCTGATCGAGCTGGTGCAGGCGCCGCCGGACGTGGTGGCGGCGCTCGGCTGAGCCTGGCCGGGCGGCTCAGCCGCGGCGGCGGGTCAGTTGCAGGCCGAGCAAGGCCACGCCGACCAGCGCCAGCGAGGCCGGCTCTGGCACCGGCTCGGCCAGCAGCGTGATGGTGGCCCGCTGGTCGCGCGTGGCATCGGTTTGCCGCAGGTTCAGCGTATTCATGTCGATGCGGAAGCTGCCACCGGAGCCGAAGGCCACCGTCAGCGGCGTCCAGTCGATGCGGTAGTCCACCGCGGCGTCGCCCACCACGCCAAGGAACGCGAGGCCGGTGGCCGTGACGCTGCGCAATGCGTTGAGCGGGTCGAGGAAGCTGAAGGTGGCGCTGACGCCCAGATCGTCGGTTTCTGCCGGCAGGATCAGGCCGGCTTCGCGCAGCACGACGGTGCCGAAGCTGAAGCTGAAGCTGTCACCGGCGCCGGACAGCACGAAGCTGCTCGATGCAGCGCTGGCGGCAAAGCTCACGTCCAGCAGCGTGCCGCTGGCTTCAGACGCATCGACGCCATAGCCGCCGCCGAGCGTGAAGCCGGACGGCGTGACGTTGAAGCTGACCGGGCTCGCCCATGCTGCACCCGCATGGAGCATGGCCAGCGTCAGCAGGGAGCGGGTGCAGTGGGTGCGCAGCGAAGTCATGGTCGTTTGCCTGAGTCATCTGTCGAGATGATGACGTTCAGCAATCGCCGTGCCGAAAGTGAAAAAACCAGCGCGGTCAAGACCTTGGGTGTGGGGCACGGCTTGGCGCGACAGTTGGGTGTCAACCTGGCCGACACGGCACGGTGTCGCGTGCGCCGTCAAGCGGGCGCACAGCGCTGGTGCAGCGGTGCGGAGCGGCATGTCGCACCCCCGCACTAGCGTTCGTCTTTCACGAAGTATGCTTTCATTTCTTGCGTCAGCCAGCGCGCGCCGCGAAGGCTAAGCTCGTGTCTGCGGCGCGTTCCGTCCGCCGGCTGACCGGCCGGCGGGCAGCGGACGGGCTTCCACGCTCACCGGCGTGAGGGGCGCGCTCCGTGCAACGCGCCGCACCCGATTCCAGCCATGCGCTTCGACCTCGTCACCCTCAACCTCGTGCTCGCGATTGCCGACACGCGCAGCATCACTGCCGGAGCGCAGCGCGAATACCTTGCGCTTGCTGCTGCGAGCAAGCGGCTGTCGGACCTGGAAGCGCGCTTCGGCGTGCCGCTGTTCGAGCGCCGCGCGCGCGGCGTGGAGCCCACCGAGGCCGGCCGCGCGCTGGTGCGCCATGTGCGTTCGCTGCATGCCGCGCTGCACGCGCTGGAAAGCGAGGTGGCCGAGTTCTCTGGCGGCATCAAGGGCCATTTGCGCATTGCCGCCAATGCCGGCGCCATCAGCGAGTGCCTGCCGCCGGACCTGGCGGCGTTCTCGCAAGCCCATCCACAGATCCGAATCAGCCTGGAAGACCAGACCAGCAACGAGGTGCAGGCCGCCGTGGCCGAAGGCCGGGCCGACGTTGGCATCTTCGTGCCGCCGCTGCTGGACAACCGGCTGACGACGCAGCTCTACCGCCATGGCGCATTGGCCGCGATGGTGCCGGCAGCGCACCTGTTGGCGCCGCTGGAGAGCGTGCGTTTCGACGCGCTGCTCGACCACGACATCGTCGGCCTGCATGCCGGGGCGGCGGTGCACACGCTGATGCGCACCGAGGCCGAGCGCCTGGGCCGGCCGCTGAAGGCCAGGTTGCAGGTGCGCGGCTTCGACGCCATCGCGCAGCTCGTCGAGGCGGGCCTGGGCGTGGCGGTGCTGCCGGCCGCCGTGGCACAGCGCTTTGCGCTGATCTTCCGCGTCAAGGTGCTGGCGCTGAGCGAGCCCTGGGCAGAGCGCGACTACCTGCTCGCGGTGCGCACGCAGCAGGTGCTGCCGGCGGTGGTGCAGCGTTTCGTGCAGGCAGTTTGTGGACAATCGACATCCGGAGACCGCACACCATGACCGCCAGAACACTCTACGACAAGCTGTGGGACGAGCACGTCGTCCACACCGAGGAAGACGGCACCGCCACCCTCTACATCGACCGCCACCTGGTGCACGAGGTGACCAGCCCGCAGGCCTTCGAAGGGCTGCGGCTGGCCGGGCGCAAGGTCTGGCGCGTCAGTTCCATCGTGGCGACGGCCGACCACAACACGCCCACCACCGGCTGGGCCGATGGCTACGACGGCATCGCCGACCCGATCAGCAAGCTCCAGATCACCACGCTGGACGCCAACATCCGGGCCAGCGGCGCGGCGGCGTTCTTCCCTTTCCTCGACAAGCGGCAGGGCATCGTCCACGTCATCGGGCCGGAAAGCGGCGCCACGCTGCCGGGCATGACCGTCGTCTGCGGTGATTCGCACACCAGCACGCACGGCGCGTTCGGCGCGCTGGCGCACGGCATCGGCACCAGCGAGGTGGAGCATGTGATGGCCACGCAGACGCTGCTGGCGAAGAAGGCGAAGAACCTGCTGGTGAAGGTGGACGGGGCGGTGCAGCGAGGCGTCACGGCGAAGGACATCGTGCTGGCCATCATCGGCAGGATCGGCACCGCAGGCGGCACCGGCTACACCATCGAGTTTGCCGGCGCGGCCATCCGCGCGCTCAGCATGGAAGGCCGCATGACGGTCTGCAACATGGCCATCGAGGCCGGTGCGCGGGCTGGGCTGGTGGCGGTGGACGAGAAGACCATCGCCTACGTGAAGGGCCGCAGCCTGGCGCCGACGGGGCTGGAATGGGAGCACGCGGTGGCCTATTGGCGCACGCTGCAGTCCGACCCCGGCGCGCACTGGGACGCGGTGGTCGAACTCGACGCCGCGCAAATCCAGCCGCAGGTGACCTGGGGCACCAGCCCGGAGATGGTGCTGCCCATCGACGGCCGCGTGCCCGACCCCGACGACGAGAAAGACGCCGTCAAGCGCGGCGCCATCGAGCGTGCGCTGGCCTACATGGGCCTCACGCCCAACAAGGCGGTGAACGACATCCACATCGACAAGGTGTTCATCGGCTCCTGCACCAACAGCCGCATCGAAGACCTGCGCGAGGCGGCTGCCACGGTGCGCCGCATCGGCGGCAAGGTGGCGGCCAACGTCAAGCTGGCGATGGTGGTGCCAGGCTCTGGCCAGGTGAAGCTTCAGGCCGAGGCCGAAGGGCTGCACACCGTCTTCAAGGCCGCCGGCTTCGAGTGGCGGGAGCCCGGCTGCAGCATGTGCCTGGCGATGAACGCCGACCGGCTGGAGCCCGGCGAGCGCTGCGCCAGCACCAGCAACCGCAACTTCGAAGGCCGGCAGGGCGCCGGTGGCCGCACCCACCTCGTCAGCCCCGCGATGGCGGCTGCGGCGGCGCTGAACGGGCACTTCGTCGATATCCGCCGCATTCCATAAAGATCACAAGGACGCAGCATGCAAGCCTTCACCGTGCACCGCGGCCTGGTCGCGCCGATGGACCGCGACAACGTCGATACCGATGCCATCATCCCCAAGCAGTTCCTGAAGTCCATCGCGCGGTCCGGCTTCGGCCCCAACCTCTTCGACGCCTGGCGCTACCTCGACCCCGGCGAGCCCGGCCAGGACCCGGCCACGCGCAAGCCCAACCCCGACTTCGTGCTGAACCAGCCGCGCTACAAGGGCGCGTCGGTGCTGCTGGCGCGCAGCAACTTCGGCTGCGGCTCCAGCCGGGAGCACGCGCCGTGGGCGCTGGAGCAATACGGCTTCAGGGCCCTCGTCGCCCCCAGCTATGCCGACATCTTCTTCAACAACTGCTTCAAGAACGGCGTGCTGCCGATTCAACTACCGGCCTCGCAGGTGGCGCAGTTGTTCGACGCGGTGCTGGCCTTTCCCGGCTACGCGCTGACGGTCGATCTGCCGCGCCAGGTGGTGGTCAAGCCCGACGGCAGCGAACTGGCCTTCGAGGTGCAGCCATTTCGCAAGTACTGCCTGGTGAACGGCTTCGACGACATCGGCCTGACGCTGCGCCACGCCGACAAGATCAAGGCCTTCGAAGCCGAACGCCTGGCGAAAATGCCGTGGCTTGCACAACGACTGGTGGGCTGACCCATGAAGATCGCAATCCTGCCTGGCGACGGCATCGGCACCGAAATCATCGCCGAGGCCGTCAAGGTGCTGCACGCACTGGAGCTGCCGTTCGAGATGGAAACGGCCCTCGTCGGCGGCGCTGCGTACGAGGCGCACGGCCACCCGCTGCCCGACGCCACGCTGAGCCTGGCGAAGGCTGCAGACGCCATCCTCTTCGGCGCGGTGGGCGACTGGAAGTACGACACGCTGGCCCGGCCGCTGCGCCCGGAGCAGGCCATCCTGGGCCTGCGCAAGCACCTGGGTCTGTTCGCCAACTTCCGCCCGGCGCTGTGCTACGAGCAGCTCACGCAGGCGTCGTCGCTGAAGCCCGAACTGGTGGCCGGGCTGGACATCCTGATCATCCGCGAGCTGACGGGCGACATCTACTTCGGCCAGCCGCGCGGCCGCCGCGTGGCGGTCGATGGCCACTTCCCCGGTGCCGAGGAAGCCTTCGACACCATGCGCTACAGCAAGCCCGAGATCGAGCGCATCGCCCATGTCGCTTTCCAGGCTGCAAGGAAGCGCGGCAAGAAGCTCACCAGCGTCGATAAGGCCAACGTGCTGGAGACCTTCCAGTTCTGGAAAGACGTGGTGACCGAGGTCCATGCGCAGTACCCCGACGTGGAGCTACAGCACATGTACGTCGATAACGCCGCGATGCAGCTCGTGAAGGCACCCAAGGCCTTCGACGTGCTGGTCACCGGCAACATGTTCGGCGACATCCTGAGCGACGAAGCGGCGATGCTCACCGGCTCCATCGGCATGCTGCCGTCGGCCTCGCTCGACGGGCACAACAAGGGCTTGTACGAGCCCAGCCATGGCAGCGCGCCCGACATCGCCGGCCAGGGCGTCGCCAACCCGCTGGCTACAATCCTGTCCGCTGCCATGATGCTCAGATTCACGCTCGACCAGGCCTCTGCCGCCGACCGCATCGACTCGGCCGTCAAGGCCGTGCTGTCGGCCGGGCTGCGCACCGGCGACATCTGGAGCGAAGGCACCACGAAGGTCGGCACCCGCGAGATGGGTGACGCAGTGGTTGCCGCGCTCCGGGGCAAGAGCACCGGCAAAACCATCACCACCACGGGCTAGCCGCCCGCCGGACCGTCTCGCCCCTTCGGACCCCGGCGAACGAGCCGGCAACTTGCACCGGGGTCCGCATCGACGGAAACACTGACATGGCACTCACAGGTTTGGTCGGCTGGCGCGGCATGGTGGGCTCGGTGCTGCTGGACCGCATGCAGGCCGAAGGCGACTTCGATCTGATCGAGCCGCTGTTCTTCTCGACCTCCAATGCCGGTGGCACCGCCCCGGCGATGGCGAAGAACGAGACCGCGCTCTTCGACGCACACGACATCGCCGCGCTGAAGCGCTGCGAGATCATCGTCACCGCCCAGGGCGGCGACTACACCAAGGCGGTCTATCCGCAATTGCGCGCCGCTGGCTGGAAGGGCTACTGGATCGACGCGGCCAAGACGCTGCGCATGCAGGACGACGCGGTGATCGTGCTCGACCCGGTCAACCTGCCGGTCATCCAGGCCGCGTTGTCGCGCGGCGTGAAAGACTTCATTGGCGGCAACTGCACCGTGAGCTGCATGCTGATGGGCGTGGGCGCGCTGTTCAAGGCCGATCTGGTGGAGTGGATGACCTGCACCACCTACCAGGCCGCCAGCGGCGGCGGCGCCCAGCACATGCGCGAGCTGCTGACGCAATACGGCACGCTGAACGCGGCGGTGCGGCGGTTGCTGGACGACCCGGCCAGCGCCATCCTCGAAATCGACCGCCAGGTGGCCGCCACGCAGCGCGGCCTGTCGGCCGACGAGACGGCGCACTTCGGCGTGCCGCTGGCAGGCAGCCTGATCCCGTGGATCGACAGCGACCGTGGCGATGGCACCAGCCTCGAAGAGTGGAAGGGCGGCGCCGAAACCAACAAGATCCTCGGCCGCGGCGCCGGCTTCGGCAGCGCCGCCACGCCCATCGACAGCCTTTGCGTGCGCGTCGGCGCGATGCGCTGCCACAGCCAGGCGCTGACGATCAAGCTGAAGCAGGACGTGCCGCTGGCCGACATCGAACAGCTCATCGCCAACGACAACCCCTGGGCGCGGCTGGTGCCTAACACGCGCGAGGCGACGGTGCGCCAGCTCACGCCGGTGGCCGTGACGGGCACGATGGAGATCCCGGTCGGCCGCGTGCGCAAGCTGGCATTGGGCTCGCAGTACCTCGGCGCCTTCACCATCGGCGACCAGTTGCTGTGGGGCGCCGCCGAGCCGCTGCGGCGTATGCTGCGCATCTTGCTGGCGCAGTGATGCCCGAGAACTTGTCGTTGCCCGACGGCAACAACCGCACACCGTCGCAGAAACAAAGCATTTCCACCGGGAACATCAGTCTTTAGGTGAGCTTGTATGCCTATATGCTTGATGTTGTTGTGATTTTTACCATGGCCGTGGAAAGCCGGCGGGGCCGGTAGAGCGCCGGATGGATGGGACGGCGGGCGGCGAACGCCCGCCGAACGATGTGGGAGACGCCTTGAAACACCGCTCGACGACTGCTGCGCGCTTTGCGCTGACCGGGGTGGCTCTGGCCGCCGGCTGCCTCTGGGGCATGCCAAGCTGGGCGCTGGGGCTGGGGCGGCTGAACATCCAGTCGGCGCTGGGCGAGACGTTGAAGGCGGAGATCGACGTCACCAGCATCACGCCGGAAGAGATCTCCACGCTGAAGCTGCGCATCGCGCCGCCCGAGGCCTACCGCGCCGCCGGGGTCGATTACAACGCGGTGCTGCCCAACGCGCAGGTGGTTCTGCAAAAGCGTGCCGACGGCCGCCAGGTGCTCCGCCTGACCAGCGACCGCGCCGTGCTCGAGCCCTTCATCGACGTGATCCTCGAAGCCAACTGGTCCACCGGCCGGCTGGTGCGCGAGTACACGATGCTGTTCGACCCGCCGGGCGGCCGCCCGGCCACGGCAGCCGCTCCGGTGACATCGCCGTCCGTCTCGCCTGCGCCAGCAGCGCCGCCGCCAGTGGCCTTGGCGCAGGCGCCACCGCAGGCCGCTCCGCCCGCTGCGGTGTCCATGCCGGTGCCGGCGCCCGCACCAGCGCCCCTGCCGACGCCAGCGCCGACACCAGCGCCGATGGCGGCGCCGCCGGCAGCCACGCCCGCCGCTGCTCCGCGGCCGCTCGCGATGCCACGCCCGAGTGCACCGGAGCCCGCCGCCAAGCTGCCCGCAGCCGGCGGCACCGAGGCCGACAGCTACCGGGTGCGCAGCGGCGATTCGCTCAGCAAGGTGGCGGCGCGCACGCAGCGGCCGGGCGTCTCGCTCGACCAGATGCTGGTGTCGCTGTTCCGCGGCAACCCCGATGCCTTCGTCGGCGAGAACATGAACCGGCTGAAGTCCGGCGTGGTGTTGACCGTGCCGTCGGCCGATGTCGCCGGCAAGGTGGGCAATGCCGAGGCGCGCGAGATGATCCAGGCGCAGAGCGCCGACTTCTCTGCCTACCGGCAGCGCCTGGCCGCCGGCACCACCACGGTGGCCGACAGCGCACCGGCGCGCCAGGCCACCGGCAAGGTGCAGGCGAATGTCGATGACCGCAAGCAGGCGGCCAGCCCCACGCCGGACAAGCTGACGCTGTCGCAAGGCGGCGTGAAGAGTTCGGCACCCGAGGCCCGCGCGTCGAAGGAAACCGAGCGCAAGGACGCGGCATCGCGCCTGGCCGAGCTGTCGCGCAATGTCGATGACCTGAAGAAGCTGCAAGGCTCGGCGGCGCCTGCACCTGCGCCCGCGCCTGCACCCGCGGTGCCCGCCGTTGCAGCCAAGCCGGCAGCTCCGGCTCCCGCGCCGGTGGTGGTGGCGCAGGCACCGGCCCCTGCGGTGACGCCGCCGTTGGTGGTGGTGGCGCCGCCCGTGGTGACGCCAGCCGCGCCAGCAGCGCCGCCGGTGGCCGCAGCGCCCGCGCCGGCACCGGCCAAGCCGCCTGTCGCGGCGGCCAGCGCGCCCAGGCCTGTGCCGGCACCGGCCGCCGAGGAGCCAGGCTTCCTGACTTCATTGCTGGACAACCCGCTGGTGCTGCCTGGCGCCGGCGTGCTGGTGGCGCTGCTGGCCGGCCTGGGCCTGTACAAGCTGCGCGGGCGCATGCGCAAGCCCGGCGGCGAAACGTCCTTCCTCGAAAGCCGGCTGCAGCCCGATTCCTTCTTCGGCGCCAGCGGCGGCCAGCGCATCGACACCCGCGAGGCCGCCAGCGGCAACAGCAGCTCGATGTCGTCGATGAGCTACTCGCTGAGCCAGCTCGACGCCATCGGCGACGTCGATCCGGTGGCCGAGGCCGACGTCTATCTGGCCTATGGCCGTGACCTGCAGGCCGAGGAGATCCTGAAGGAAGCGATGCGCGCCACGCCGGAGCGCATGGCCATCCGCACCAAGCTGCTCGAGGTGTATCTGAAGCGGCGCGACGGCAAGGGCTTCGAGCTTCTCGCCACGCAGGTCTATTCGCTGACCCGCGGCGTTGGTGAAGACTGGGAAAGGGCGCAGGAACTCGGCCGCCAGATGGACCCGGAGAACGCGCTCTACCAGCCAGGCGGCGAGCCCGAGCTGGAAGTGGGCCCGGGCGGCAATGTGATCGAGCCGCTGGGCGCCACCACGCTGCCGCACACCGCCAAGCCGTCGCGCCCGGCCTTCGTGCCGGCGGCCGACGCCACGCTGGACGGCGTCGATCTGGATCTCGACCTCGCCGCCGAGCCTGCGCCGCACGAGGTGACGCAGGCCCTGCAACCGCAGGCGTCTGCCGACGACGGACTGGACTTCGACCTGCCGATGGCGCCGCCTGCGCCGCCGCCGCCCAAAGAGCTGAACACCCAGCCCGGCGCGCTGGAGGCAAGAGCGCAGCCGGCGCCGGAGCCGCCGCGCGACATGGGCGCGCTGGACTTCGATCTGGCCGACCTCGCCTTCGACAGCAAGCCGGTGCCGCCGCCCGCTGCGGCGGGCGATCCGACGCTGGACTTCGGTGACTTCGGCATCGGCAGCGGCAACAGCGTGCAGCCGCCACTGCCTGCCGAAGGCGACCCGCTGGCGCGCAAGCTGGAGCTGGCCGAGGAGTTCCGCCAGATCGGCGACAACGAGGGCGCGCGCGATCTGCTGGAGGAAGTGATTGCCAAGGCCAGCGGCGCGCTGAAGACCAAGGCGCAAGGCATGCTGGCGGGGCTTGGCTGAGCCGCTGGCCGGCCGCATCGCGCTGGGCGTTGCCTACCGCGGCGCGGCCTACCACGGCTGGCAGTCACAGCCCGACGGCCGCACCGTGCAGGACGCGCTGGAACGCGCGCTGTCGCTGTTCGCCGATGCGCCGGTGGCGACAGTCTGCGCAGGCCGCACCGATGCAGGCGTGCATGGGCTGAACCAGGTCGTGCACCTGGACGCGCCGGTTGCACGGGAAGCGTCGTCCTGGGTGCGTGGCAGCAACCGCTTTCTGCCGCCCGACATCGCCGTGCAGTGGTGCCTGGCGGTGGACGCGCGCTTCCACGCCCGCAACAGCGCGCGCGGCCGCCGCTACCGCTTTCTGGTGCTGCAGTCGCCGGTGCGGCCGGCGCTGGAAAGCGGCGTCTGCGGCTGGGTGTTCCGCCCGCTCGACGGCGATGCCATGCGCTCGGCAGCAGCGGCGTTGATCGGCGAACACGATTTCACGTCGTTCCGCGCCGCCGACTGCCAGGCCGCGTCGCCGGTCAAGACGCTGCGCAGCATCACGGTCGCCCGCCGCGGGGCCTACTGGTCCTTCGACTTCGACGGCAGCGCCTTCCTGCACCACATGGTGCGCAACATCCTGGGCTGCCTGGTGGCGGTGGGCAGCGGCCGGCAGCCGCCGGGCTGGCTGGCCGGCGTGCTGGCCGCGCGCAACCGCGACGCCGCGGCGCCCACGTTTCCGGCCGACGGCCTGTACTTTCTCGGCCCGTACTACGATGCCGTCCATGGCATTCCAGAGCACACGCCTGCCTTCGACTGGCTCGTTTGAAGCGCAATGAGCCGCACCCGCGTCAAGATCTGCGGGCTGACGCGCGAAGCCGATGTCGATGACGCCATCGAGGCCGGCGCAGACGCGCTGGGCTTCGTGCTCTACGGCAAGAGCCCGCGCCACGTCAGCCTGGCGCGCGCGGCCACACTGGCCAGCCGGCTGCCGCCTTTCGTGACGCCGGTGCTGCTGTTCGTCAACGCGTCGCCGGCCGAGTTGCGCCATGCCACCGAGGCGCTGCCGCAGGCGCTGCTGCAGTTCCATGGCGACGAGACACCGGACCAATGCGCGGCTGCCGGCCACCCCTACATGCGTGCCGCCCGCATGGCGGCCGGCTTCGATTTGCTAGACTTCGCCGGCCGTTTTTCCAATGCACAGGCGCTGTTGCTCGACAGCCATGTCGATGCCTACGGCGGCAGCGGGAAGGTCTTCGATTGGTCACTGATTCCTCCAAGCGTGCCCCTTCCGGTCGTTTTGTCTGGTGGGTTACATCCTGCCAACGTGAGCGATGGGGTGCTTCGCGTCCGGCCCTGGGCCGTTGACGTGAGCTCCGGCGTCGAGACAGCCAAGGGCATCAAGAATGCCGCGCTGATCCGCCGGTTCTGCAAGGCGGTGCGCGATGCGGACGACGCCATCGCGGCAGCGTGAACCTCGGAAGACACCTCGCAATGTTGAACTACCAGCAACCCGATGCAGCAGGGCATTTCGGCCCTGTCAACGGCACCACCTACGGCGGCACCTTCGTCGCCGAAACCCTGATCCACGCGCTCGACGAACTCAAGGCCGAGTACGCCCGCTGCCAGGCCGACCCGGCCTTCCAGGCCGAATACCAGCATGAGCTCGCGCACTTCGTCGGCCGGCCCAGCCCTATCTACCACGCGGCGCGCACCAGCCGCGACCTGGGCGGTGCGCAGATCCACTTGAAGCGCGAAGACCTCAACCACACCGGCGCGCACAAGATCAACAACACCATCGGCCAGGCGCTGCTGGCCCGGCGCATGGGCAAGCGCCGCATCATCGCCGAGACCGGTGCCGGCCAGCATGGCGTGGCCACTGCCACCATCTGCGCCCGCTACGGCATGGAATGCGTGGTCTATATGGGCAGCGAAGACGTCAAGCGGCAGGCGCCCAACGTCTATCGCATGCACCTGCTGGGCGCCACCGTGGTGCCGGTGGACAGCGGCAGCAAGACGCTGAAGGACGCGCTGAACGAAGCGCTGCGCGACTGGGTGACCAACGTCGAGAGCACCTTCTACATCATCGGCACCGTGGCCGGCCCGCACCCCTACCCGATGATGGTGCGCGACTTCCAGCGCGTGATCGGCGACGAGTGCGTGGCGCAGATGCCGCCGCTCATCGGCAAAGCAAACGGCGGCCAGCCCGACGCGGTGATCGCCTGCGTCGGCGGCGGCAGCAACGCGATGGGCATCTTCTACCCCTACATCCGGCATCAAGGCGTGCGGCTGATCGGCGTCGAGGCGGCAGGCGCAGGCCTGGCCACCGGCCGCCATGCGGCCAGCCTGTCGGCCGGCTCGCCCGGCGTGCTGCACGGCAACCGCACCTATCTGCTGCAGGACGACAACGGCCAGATCATCGAGACGCATTCCATCTCGGCCGGGCTCGACTACCCAGGCGTCGGCCCCGAACACGCCTATCTCAAGGACAGTGGCCGCGCCGAGTACGTCGGCATCACCGACGACGAGGCGCTGGCCGCCTTTCACCACCTGTGCCGGCACGAAGGCATCATCCCGGCGCTGGAATCCAGCCATGCCTTCGCGTACGCAATGCAACTGGCGCCGACGATGCGGCCCGACCAGCACCTGCTGGTCAACCTGTCCGGCCGTGGCGACAAGGACATCAACACCGTCGCCGGGCTGACCCCCGGCGCGATGGCAGGAGCCACGCTGTGAGCCGCATCGCCGCGGTGCTGGCGGCGCTGAAGGCCCAAGGCCGCACGGCGCTGATCCCCTACGTGCCTGCCGGTGACCCGCACGCCGGCACGACGGCCGAGATCATGCAGGGCCTGGCCGATGGCGGCGCCGACATCATCGAGCTGGGTGTGCCGTTCTCCGACCCGATGGCCGACGGCCCGGTGATCCAGAAGGCCAGCGAGCGGGCACTGGCGCGCGGCATCGGCCTGCCGCAGGTGCTTGCAGCGGTGTCTGCCTTCCGCCGTGGCAACAGCCGCACGCCGGTGGTGCTGATGGGCTACGCCAACCCGATCGAGCGCTATGACCAGCGGCAAAGGGCCGGCTCCTTCATCACAGACGCCCGCGAGGCCGGCGTCGATGGCGTGCTGGTGGTGGACTACCCGCCGGAGGAGTGCGAGGCCTTCGCCGCGCGCTTGAAAGACGCCGGGCTGGACCTGATCTTCCTGCTGGCGCCCACCTCCACCGATGCACGCATCGCCGCCGTCGGCCGCATCGCCAGCGGCTATGTGTACTATGTGTCGCTGAAGGGCGTGACTGGCGCCGGCCACCTGGATGTGGGCGCCGTCGCGGCGATGTTGCCGCGCATCCGCGCCCATGTCAGCGTGCCGGTGGGCGTGGGATTCGGCATCCGCGATGCGGCCACCGCGCAGGCGGTGGCCAAGGTGGCCGACGCGGTGGTGATCGGCTCGCGGCTGGTACAGCTTCTCGAGCACGAGCCGCCCGAGACCGTGGCCGCCGCGGCCCGGGGCTTCATGGCCGAGATGCGCGCCGCGCTGGACGCGAACAAGAAGGAGTGAACCGTCATGAGTTGGTTGGAAAAGCTGCTGCCGCCGAAGATCCAGCAAACCGATCCCAACGAGCGCCGCACGGTGCCCGAGGGGCTGTGGATCAAGTGCCCGGCCTGCGAGACGGTGCTCTACAAGACCGACCTCGAGCAGAACATGAACGTCTGCCCGAAGTGCGACCACCACCTGCGCATCGGCGCGCGCGACCGGCTCAACCTGTTCCTCGACGCCGAAGGGCGCTGGGAGATCGGCCAGGAGGTGCTGCCTGTCGATGCGCTGAAATTCAAAGACAGCAAGAAGTACCCCGAGCGGCTGAAGGCCGCGCTGGAGTCCACCGGCGAGACCGATGCGCTGGTGGTGCTGGGTGGCGCCGTACTCAGCGTGCCGCTGGTGGCGGCCTGCTTCGAGTTCGACTTCATGGGCGGCTCGATGGGATCGGTGGTCGGCGAGCGCTTCGTCCGCGGCGTCGAGGCGGCGGTCGAGCAGCGCGTGCCCTTCGTCAGCTTCACCGCCACCGGCGGCGCGCGGATGCAGGAAGGGCTGCTGAGCCTGCTTCAGATGGCCAAGACCAACGCCGCGTTGACGCGGCTGGCGAAGGCGCGGCTGCCGTACATCAGCGTGCTGACCGACCCCACGATGGGCGGCGTCTCGGCCAGCTTCGCTTTCGTCGGCGACGTGGTCATCGCCGAGCCGAAGGCGCTGATCGGCTTCGCCGGGCCGCGCGTGATCGAGAACACCGTGCGCGAGAAGCTGCCCGAAGGCTTCCAGCGCAGCGAGTTCCTGCTGACCAAGGGCGCGCTGGACATGATCGTGGACCGGCGGCAGTTGCGCAGCACCGTGGCCCGCGCCTGCGCGATGCTGCAGCGCCAAGGCTCGGACGCCGTGAACTGACGGCCCCCACGCTCCCTAACGGTCGCTGCCTTGCGGCTAGCATGCCGCAAGGCCTTCGCCAGCCACTCCCAAGCGCGCAGGCGCTTGGTCGGTGCAGGCTCAGCCCCCCGAGGGGGCTCTTGCTGCGGACCGGCGGAGCCGGATCCGCGCAAGCGGCTTGATCGCGCGACTTCATCGCCTTCTCATGAACCTTGACGATTGGCTTGCGCACTGTGACCGGCTGCATCCGGTGTCCATGGATTTGTCGCTGGAGCGGACCATCGAGGTCCGGCAGCGGCTGGGGCTGGCGTTTACCGTGCCGCTCGTCAGCGTCGCCGGCACCAACGGCAAGGGCTCGACCTGCGCGATGCTGGAGGCGATTGCGCTTCAGGCCGGCTACCGCGTGGGCCTGTACCAGAAGCCGGAGCTGGTGCACTTCACCGAGCGCTGCCGCGTCAACGGGCAGCCGGTGGCGGCCGACAAGCTGGCGCCGCACTTCGCCGCGGTGGAAGCCGCGCGCGGCGACATCACGCTGACCAAGTTCGAGTTCAGCACGCTGGCCATCGCCCGGCTGCTGGCCGAGGAGCCGCTGGACCTGGTGATCCTGGAAGTGGGCCTGGGCGCGCGCTTCGACGCCGTCAACGCCTTCGATGCAGACTGTGCCGTCATCACCAGCATCGCGCTCGACCACACCGAGATCCTGGGCCCCGACCGCGAGAGCATCGGCTTCGAGAAGGCGCACATCATGCGCAGCGGCAAGCCGGCCGTGCTGAGCGACCCGCTGCCGCCGCAGAGCGTGACCGACCATGCGGCGAAGATCGGTGCCGACCTGTGGCTGGTGGGCCGCGACTTCAACCACAGCGGCGACCGCCAGCAGTGGGGCTGGTCGGGCCGTGGCCGGCGCTACAGCGGCCTGGGCTACCCGGCACTGCGCGGTGCCAACCAGTTGCTCAATGCGGCCGGCGTGCTGGCCGCCTTCGAGGCGCTGCGCCCGCTGCTGCCGATCACCGCGCAGGCCATCCGCAACGGGCTGGCGGTGGTCGATCTGCCGGGCCGCTTCCAGATCGTGCCGGGCCAGCCGACGCTGGTGCTGGACGTGGCGCACAACCCGCAGTCGGTGGCGGCGCTGGCCGCCAATCTCGACGCGATGGGCTTCTACCCGCGCACCCATGCCGTCTTCGGCGCGATGCGCGACAAAGACATCGCCGGCGCGCTGGCGAGCATCCGGCCGCTGGTCGATGTGTGGCGCCTCTGCGCGCTGCCGACAGCGCGCGCGGCATCGGTGCAGGCGCTGTCCGCCATCATCGGCCCGGGCAGCGAAACGCACTGTCACGCAACACCGGCCGACGCGCTGCGCGCAGCTGCTGGCGCGGCCGACCCAGCCGATAGAATCGTGGTCTTCGGTTCGTTCTTCACGGTGGGCGGTGTCCTCAAGGACGGGCTGCCCCGGCTGACGGCCCGCCACGTCGGCTGACATCCTCCGCGCCACCCACGGCGCCGCTCCAGCGCCCATGCCCCTGCCGTCGTTCCTGCAACGCAAAGACAAGCCGCCGGCCGGCCGCAAGAAGGCGGCCATGCCGCCGCCCGCCGGCGACGACAGCAGCGCCGTGCAGGCCGCCCGCACGCAGGCCCGCCGACGCTTGATCGGCGCGGTGGTGCTGCTGGCCATCGGCATCATCGGTTTCCCGCTGGTCTTCGAGACCCAGCCGCGGCCGCTCGCGCTGGATGTGCGGATGGACGCGCCCGGCAAGCAGACGCTGCCGACGGTAACGGCAACGGCGCCGGCGCCGCGGCCTGCGGCCCCGGCCACCACGCTGCCGCCAGCACCGGTACCAGCACCAGCACCGGCACCGGCACCGGCACCGGCACCCGTGGCGCCGCCGGTGGCCGCGGCGCCCGGCATCATCACCGAGTCCGCCGCTGAGGCCGGGCGCGATGTGGCCAGCCCGCCGCCCGCGCCCGCCGGTTCCACCGCCGTGGCCAAGGCCGACGAAGCCGCCCGCGCCAGGGCCTTGCTCGATGGCGGCGCAGCGTCGGAGCCGAAGGCCGGCCGCTTCGTCGTGCAGGTGGGCGCCTACACCGACGCCGGCGCGCTTCGCGACGCGCGGCAGAAGGTCGAGAAGCTGGGCCTGAAGACCTACACCCAGGTCATCGAGACCGACGCAGGCAAGCGCACGCGCGTGCGCGTCGGCCCGTTCGCCACGCGCGAGGAAGCCGACCGCAGCGTGGCCAAGCTCAAGGGAGCCGGCATGCAGCCGGCGGTGCTGGTCCTGTGATGGCCTTCTGGGCGCAACTGAGCTGGATCGACTGGGCCTTCATCGCTGTGCTGCTGCTGTCGGTGCTGGTGGGGCTGATGCGCGGCTTCGTGTTCGAGCTGCTGTCGCTGGCCGGCTGGCTGGTGGCCTGGTTCGCGGCGCAGTGGTTTGCGGCCGACGTGGCGCCGCACATCCCGGTCGGCACGCCGGGATCGGCGGGCAACCATGCGGCGGCGCTGGCGCTGTGCTTTCTGGCGGCGCTGGTCGTCTGGGGGCTGCTGGCCAAGCTGGTGCGGCTGTTGATCCGGGCCACGCCGCTGTCGCTGCCAGACCGCGCGCTGGGTGCGGGCTTCGGCCTCCTGCGTGGCGGCGTGCTGCTGCTGGCGGTGGCCACCGTCGTCGCCCTCACGCCGGCCGGCAAGTCGCAGAGTTGGCGCCATTCGCATGGCGCCATCTGGCTGAATACGGTCATGCAGGAAATCAAACCCATCCTGCCGGAGCCGCTGCTGCAGTGGCTGCCGGCGTGATGACAGGCTGAAAGGACAACCGTCATGTGCGGCATCGTCGGCGTGCTTGCCAAGAGCGC
Source organism: uncultured Rubrivivax sp. (assembly GCA_964244245.1). Taxonomy (GTDB): domain Bacteria; phylum Pseudomonadota; class Gammaproteobacteria; order Burkholderiales; family Burkholderiaceae_C; genus Rubrivivax. The sequence goes on from CAXTHW010000023.1 coordinate 101,744, forward strand.
TGCCAACCAGTTGATCTACGACGCGCTGCTGCTGCTGCAGCACCGCGGGCAGGACGCCGCCGGCATCGTCACGATGCTCGGCACCAAGTGCTTCATGCACAAGGCGCGCGGCATGGTGCGCGACGTGTTCCGCACCCGCAACATGCGCG
>CAXTHW010000024.1:0-92390 GCA_964244245.1 uncultured Rubrivivax sp.
ACAGCACACGCAGCATGCACACCACGCACAGCCGGCGCTGCGCACCGGCACCGACGCGCTGGCCAGCAACGGGATGGACGAGATCGAGATTCCTGCGTTCTTGCGCAAGCAGGCGGATTGAGGGTCGGCGGCGGCCGATCGGGGGGCGCTGCGCCGCCCCTTTTGCTTGCGGTCGGGGCTTGCGGTGAATGGCTGCTGCCGGCCTCGCTACCGGCACGGTTCAGGATGAACCGCCGGGCCGCGCACAGTCAGGCGGCGCCGGAAAACGACCAGACCAAGTCCGAGCAGCAGCCAGGCGGGTGCCTCGGGCACCGTCGAGACGGGCACGCCCCAGACGCCTCCCGGGCCCTGCACGAGTCCGGTGTCTGGCGACAGTCCCAGGCCATCGCTGAGTGCCAGTGTTCCGAAGAGCGGAGCCACCCCATCTGCCACGTCTGCCACGTCCGCCACGTCCGCCACGTCGGCAGCGCCGGGGGCGCCTGCAAACATCACGACGTAGTAGCCGTTGCTGACCTGGCCGCCCAGATTCAGAAAAATCTCGACATGGTCGCCGGCAAGCACGGGGGCGTGGAAATCAAACGGCATGCTCAACGCGCCTGCGGATACTTCCCCGCCCTGCAGCAGCGGGTTGGCGGCTGCGCTGTGCACGCAGGCTTGCTGCGGACATGCAGCGTGGCCTGGGCCGCTGACGCGAAGCAGCGTCGAGACGCTGACCGAAGCACGGGACCAGGGCGGCATGTAGCCGTTGGTGGAGACGATGAAGAAGTCCAGAGCGCCGCTGAGATTCAGCATGCCCGCTGTGCCCGGTGTGCCAGTGATGAAGCCGTCCACGCGCAGCTGGCTTCCGGCCAGAAGCTCGTTGTCCGTGCCAGGGTCGCTTGCTGTCAACAGATCCATGAACGGCCGCCCTGCAACGAGCCCGATCTGGGCGTTGGCGGTGCTGCCAACGGTGAAGCCCAGGCTGTTGGTGCTGCTGATGAAGTTGCTCACACCGGCGCCTGTCGAGAAGCCATTGCTGACGTTGAAGCCGCCACTGGGCGGGTCGTACGCAAACTGCTTGGGCTGGTTGCCAATGCGCACCCAGGACGAGGCCGTAGCCTGTGCGTGCACGGCCGCCTGCGCCACCGGTGCGGCCAGCAGGGCGAGCAGCAGGCACGACGTGAAAGGCGCCGCTGACCGCAGCCAGCCGGGCCCATTGCTGGAGGGAGCTGTATGGGGCGCTTTGCCCTGGCCTGGTGTGCTGTGCATGGTGTTCCTTGCTGAGTGATGGCGGGTCGCGCGGGCCTGATGGCCAGCGCCTGAACAGCCGTACGAAATGCGCAGGCGAATCCGGCCAGACCGCCGGCACCATGCACCCCCGGATTGCGGGGGGCGGGGGCACAAGCTCAGGGCGCGTTCATCAGCCGCGCAGGCGCTGGCTGCTGCAGCACGGTCTGCCACAGTGCTGCCGCCGGCTCCCGCACCGCGGCGCCCTCGCTACCGGCCAGCAGTTCGGCCCGCAGCAGGCCCAGGCCAGCACGCTGCAAGGGTGTGGCGCCCTCCCATGCCTGCGCTGCCTGCTGCAGGCCGGCGGCATCGCGGCGCAGCCAGGCCAGCACTGCGGCGGCCTGGTGGGCAGCGGCGCTTCGTGCGCCCTGTGCTTGCACTTGTGCGGCCAGGGCCTGGCGGGCCGCGGCAAGGGCTCTGGCGGCGTCGCCCGGCGCGTCGCGGCGTTGCCATGCCATCGCTTGCGACAGCAGTAGATCGGCATACAGCGTGTTCTGGGCATGCCCAGGAAGCCGCTGCATTTGCTGCTGGGCGCGATCGAACTGTTGCAAGGCGGCATCGAGGCGGCCTTCAGCCAGCAAGAGCTCGCCCAGGATCCAGCGCCCGCGTTCACGCAACCAGGTTGGTTCAGCCTGCTGGCCGTCATAGAACTGCAATCCGGCCTGCGCCAGCACAAGACCTTCGCGGGCGCGGCCCGCCTGGCGCAACAGCTTGGCCAGAGTCAGGCGTTGCAGGCTGAGCTGGCTGTCGTCGAACGCCTCCCGGCCCTGCGTGACGGCCAGAGTCTGGCGCTGGATATCGACAGCCACCAGCGGCGCGCCGGCCAGGCTCTCGGCCTGCGCCCACAGGCCGCGCGCCTTCAGGGTACGGTCATGGCCGGGGCCCAGATGGCGTTCATAGTCAGGCACCAGGGCGCGCAACAGAGCCGCCACTTCAGCGTGTTCACCCAGCAGGTAGCGGGCGCGCGCGAGGTTGTAGCGGTCTGCCAGACGGTCGGTCTGGCTGTAGGCGGGCAGGCTGGCCGAATCCTGGATCAACAGCTCGAACGTGGCAGCCGCCTCCTGCGTCCTGGACTGGTCCAGCAAGGCATGGGCCAGCACCGAACGCAACTGCATGCGCGGGACGTCGGTGCCGGGACCGGCCGCTGCCAGGCCCTGGCGCGACAGGGTCTCGGCCTGCACCGCGTGGCCCTGCTGGTTGGCAATCCAGGCCAGCAGTGCAGCCAGGGGCAAGCTCCAGCGGTGGCCCGGGCCATGCGCAGCCAGCGCTCGGGACTGCAAGGCCAGGCCCGCCGCGCGGGCGGCCTCGTACTGCGCTTCCTCCTTCAGCGTCTCGGCTTCCAGCAGGCCGGCGTCGAAGGCTTCGTCGCTGTCTCCCTCGCCCTGCGCGTGCAGCAACTGCAAGGCCTGCCGCGCCTGCGCCAGGGCCCGGCTGCTCGTGCCGAGGGCGCCATAGATGCGCGCCAGCTCAAGATGCAGGCTGGCGCGCAAGCCCGGCTGGTCTGCCAGGGTGGTGCCAATGCGGCTGGCGCCCTGGTCCAGTACTTCGCGCACGCTGGGCGTGCGGCCCTGCGCCAGGTCGGGGCTGCTGGCCTGAAACAACTGCAGCAGCAGGCGCTGGACGGCAGCGGCGCGCTCGGTTTGGGCGCGCGCCTCCCGGGCCTGCCACAGCGCAGCTGCCAGGCCCAGCAGCAAGGCCAGCACCACGGCGGCCAGCGCCAGCACCGGCAGTCGATGACGGTGCAGCCAGCAGCGCAGGCGATAAAGGCGGCCCGCGCCCGCCATCAGCAGGGCCTGTACGGGTTCCCCATCCATGACCCGCAGCAGGTCGGCACGCAGGGCCTCGACGCTGGGGTAGCGGTCTTGCGGCTGCACAGCCATCGCGCGCTGGACGACGGCGTCCAGGCCCGGGCGGATCGCCAGTGGGGTCTGGGCAGCCAGTCGGCTTGGCGCTTGCCAGGCCCAGGCACGCCGGGCCACCACCAGGGCCTGCCTGTCGGCGCCCTGCAGACGGTAGGGCCTCTGGCCGGCCAGCAGCTCGTAGAGCAGCACCCCAAGGGCGTGCACGTCCATGGCAGTGGCGGGCGCGGCGCCCTCAAGTTGTTCCGGGGCCGCGCTGTCGGCGCTGAACGCCACGCCGGGGCCAGCGGCCGACCCCAACAATTGCGCGATGCCAAAGTCCAGCAATTTGACCCGACCGTCCGCAGTGACGAGGATGTTGGCCGGCTTCAGGTCGCAATGCACCACCAGGTGCTGGTGCGCGAAGGCCACTGCATCCAGGACCTGCAGGCAGACGATGAGGCGGCGCTTGAGGGGCTGCCCGCGTGCCCAGTCGCTGATGGGCTGGCCTTCGATCTTTTCCATCGCCAGCCAGGGCTGTCCGTCGGCTGCGACGCCAGCATCATAGAGGCGCGCAATGTGCGGGTGTTCAAGACTGGAGAGCAGGTCGCGCTCCTGCGCGAAACGGGCTTGCGGCCCGCCACGCGCGTGCGGCAACTTCAGGGCCACCAGCCGCTGCAGCCCGGCATCTTGCCGCGCTGTCCAGACCGCTGCCATGCCACCTTCGCCCAGCGGCGCCAGGAGCCTGTATCCGTCGATCACCTGTCCAGGCTTCAGGTTCTGAAGCGCGCGCTGCGCCAGCCTGGCCACGGCGCCACTGTCGGCCAGTGGCTGCTGCGTCGAGGCGTCGGCCTGCAGCAGGCGCTGCACAACTTGCGCCACGGCGGCGGGCAGGCTGGCCAGCCAGGTCGGGCGCTGTTCGGCCGGCAAGTCCAGGGCTTGGTCGAAGCAACGCGAGACTTCGGGCCAGATCAGCGGGTCGATCTGCGGGCGCGACATGGACGTCGGGACCCGGTGCCGCCAGTCGGTTCGCGGGCGCTCAGGCCTGCAGTTCCAGCAGCAGGCAAGCGCGTGCCTTTTGCCACAGCCGGCGCAGGCTGCGTTCAGAGATGCCCATGGCCACGGCGGCCTCGGCTTCGGTGTAGCCGCCGAAGAAGCGCAGTTCGACCAGTTCAGCCAGTTGTGGATCGAGGACCGCCAGTCGCTCCAGTGCGGCGTCGAGCTCTTCGATCCCGGTGCCCGCGTTCAGGCCTTCGGATTCATCGAGCTCTGTTTGAAAGGTGACGCGCTGCAGTGCGCCGCCATGGCGGACTGCCGCCTGCCTGCGCGCAAAGTCCACCACGAGGTGGCGCATGGCCTTGGATACCCAAGCAAAGAAATGCTTGCGACTGGCAAAGTTAACACGCGCGCCAGTGGCAAAGCGCAGGAAGCTCTCGTGCACCAAGGCTTGGGTGTCCAGCAGCGTCGGGGCTGCGTGGCCGCGCAGGCGCGCGCGCGCAATGCGTTGCAGATCGGGGTAAAGCTGGCGGAAAGCACGATCTGCTGCGGCACTGTCACCGGCCTGGGCCTGCAGGAGGCACTGTGTGAGGTCAATCTGAGCGGCGACCATGCGTGCCATTGTGACTGTGGCAGGCGCATGCCGACAGTCCTCCTTGATCACCGGTGCGGTTCAGCGGCATGGCGCCCGCACTGGTGCGGCCCGGTACATTTTGGCCGCCCGGGCGGCCTGCTGTCCGGCCGTCGCCGCCCGATTGGCTCGAACGTCAGGCTTGCAAAGAGCTTTTCGTGGACTCCTTCCTTTTCAATCCAGACCATCGCAATCTCATGGCCACAAAATTTTCCAATCCGTCGGTCGTACACCCACCCCTTGGCCTGTATAGCCACACCGCAGTCGTCCCCGAGGGATGTGAACTGATCTACCTGTCTGGCCAACTGGGCGTCAATCCAGACGGCTCGACGCCGGACACGATTGCAGAGCAGGCGAACCAGGTCTTTGCCAATGTCGTTGCCCTGCTGAATGCGCATGGCCTGGGCCCGTCGAGCATCGTGAAGCTCACAACGTTCATCGTGGCAGGCCAAGATGGCGATGCTGTTCGTGCCGCAAGAATCAAACACCTCGGGTCGCATCGGCCGACATCGACGGCTGTCTTCGTGTCACGGCTCGTCGATCCAGCTTGGTTCGTGGAAGTCGAGGCCGTCGCCGTCAGGAAAGCAACTCCTGAAGGCGGCTGATACGGCCTCAACCGCTCGCTCAAGCAGAGCGCCGACGGCAGGCCACAATGGCGCCGTCCCTGGAGGTCCATCCAAAGATGCTTTTCGCCGCGGCTGTACTCATCTTCCTCACAGGCTGCGCTCATTCGTACATGGGCGAGCGGTACATCCTCATTCGCCTGTTCAAGCGTGGCGGCCTTCCGCATCTGTTCGGAGGCCCGGAGTTCACCGAAGGTACTTTGCGATTTGCCTGGCACATCACGACAGTGGCGTGGTGGGCCTTTGCCCTTCTGCTGGTCCTGGCTCACCTTGGCGCGCTATCAGTGCCGAGCGTCCTGCACGTCATCGCCGGAGCCGCGCTCTTGTCAGCGGCGTTGCCCATCGTCTTCACGCGTGGCAAGCATTTGTCGTGGCTTGCCTTTCTGCTCGTCGCGGGGCTCATCTCGAACGCTCGTTGAACAGGGTTCGGCGTGCTGGGCGCCGCAGCATGGGCACGCCGCCGTGCGCCGTGCGCCGCGCGCTCGGGCAGCGGGCGCCTGCCGCGGCCATTCTTCAAGCGAGGAGGTTCCCAATGCCCTGCATTGCCGGCCAACACCGTCCGCCAGGGCATTCCAAGCCGCTCGGCGCAGAGAGTCGCCGCGCTGCGCGCGGTGCACCAGTTGCTGGACGAGCCGCTTGTCTTGTGCGATCCGATGGCGCTGCCCCTGCTGGGCGCGCCAACCGGGGCCGCCCTGCGGGACGATCCGTTCGCGCTGAACGACCCGATCTCGCGGGGCCTGCGCGCAACGCTGGTCGCACGCAGTCGGTTCGTCGAGGACGCGCTGTCGCGCTGCGTCGCGGCGGGCGGGCGCCAGTACCTCCTCGTCGGCGCCGGCCACGACACCTTTGCGTACCGCAATCCGTACCGTGATGAGGGCCTGAAAGTGTTCGAGCTGGACCACCCCGGCACGCAGCGCTGAAAGCAGCAACTGGCGACGGCGCAGGCCGACGCGGTGGAGCGCAGCGGCGGCGCCGCGCTGCGGCAGGGCTTGCTGCAGAATATCCCCTGGCACCGCGAGATCGTGGCGGCCTGGGCGGCCGTCACGGGTGGAGCATGACGATCTGGTTCAGCAGCGCGCAGGCCTGGGCGAACAAGGCGTCGTCAAGCCGGCCCTTCGGGTGCGGCTTGGCACTGCGTGCCCGCCAGTCGAAGGACTTGGGCTGATGGCACAGCACGTAACTCGTCTTGCTGCGTTGCACGCCACCGGCCGCGCCGGCGGCCAGCGCGAAGGGGTTGGTGGCGTTGTATGCGGCGGTGGTCATCGGCAGGCCGATGACCAGGCCGGTGCGCTCGTTGAACGCGCCGGGCGACAGCACCAGCATCGGGTTCAGATCGCGCATCTCCGAGCCGGCCTGCGGGTTGCAGTCGATCCAGATCACGTGCTGGCGTTGCGGCACCCAGCCTGGCGCGGCGCGGCCGGTGCCCGCCCGCGCGCCAGGTGCGGCGCCTGCGGTGCTGCGGCTCACGCGGCTTCACGCCCCACGGGCTGCACTGCCATCGCCTCGCCGCCGTGCACCGCCGGGTCGAACAAGGCCAGCCGTTGTGCCAGCGTGCTGGGCTGGTCGCGCATCGGCGTGATGATCACGCGTCCGTCTTCCACCGTGATGTGCACCCGCTGGTTGGCGTGCAGCTGCGCCGCGCGCGCCACCGCGGCCGGCAGGCGCACGCCCAGATTGTTGCCCCAGGGCTTGATGTCGAGGGTGGCTTCGCTCATGGTCGGCCCTGAAAGTTTCAACGCGTTTATACATCACCTCCATGGCCACTGAACAGCAGCAGCTCGAAGCCGCCATCGCGGCCCTGAACGCACAGCGCCCGGTGCTGGGTGACGCCGCCGTCGAGCCGCTGCTGCTGCCGGCCCGCGCCCGGCTGGCTGCGCGCAGCACCGTGATCGTCCAGACCCGGTCTCGGTCGCTTCAAAGCACCTTCAACGACACCATCCACTCCGAGCCCGTCCGCCGCGTACCTTGCCAGCCGGCCGCATAGCCGACAGACAATGTCATGTCGTACCAGTGCAGCACCGACACGCGCAGATCGGCCTGGGCGCCCAGGCTCGCGTAGCGGCGCCGGTCGCTGCCGAACGGCTCGGTCCACAGACCCGCCGCAAACAGTGCTGGCCGCAGCGACTGCAGGTACAGGCCCGGCTGTCCGAGCGACTGGAACACCGCCGGCGGCAGGTTCAGCTCCAGCATCTGCCGCACATAGCTGCGCGCCGACACCTCGTCGATTTCGAAGCCCGGCAACGAGCCCGGCTCGCGGTAGCGCTGCACCATGCCGTCGTCAACCCGGTTGTTGCCGAACGCGCCGAAGTAGTGGCTGGAAACGGCCAGCGTGTCGGCGCCCGCCGTGCCGCCCGCAGCGGTGCGCGACCACAGCGAGGCATGCCGCCACCGTTTCGCAGCGCGTCTGGCGGGCGCGGCGCCGCTGCCCGCGGAGGTGGCGCCCTCTCCCCCTGCACTGCCTCCCGCCCACGCCACGCTCAAGACCAACCTGCCGCCTGAGTTACCCCTGCTGCTGGGCCGTGCCGACGACCTGGCCGCACTCGGCGCGATGATCGAGCAGCACGCTCTCGTCTGCATCGTTGGCGCTGGCGGCATGGGCAAGTCGCTGCTGACGAAGCACCTGCTCGATCGGCGTCGCAGTGCCTACCCGCATGGCGTGTGCTGGGTGGAGTTGGGCACGGAAACCGATCCGGTCCTGCTGCCTGGCGCGGTGGCCGCAGCCCTGGGTGTGCAGTTGAGCGGCGGCGACGCGCTGGCCGGGCTGTGCCGCGCCGTGGCGCCGCTGCAGCTGCTGGTGGCGCTGGACAACGCCGAGCACGTGCTGGACGGCGTGGCCCGCATGGCCGCCGCGCTGCTGGCCGCGGCACCGGGGCTGCGGCTGGTGGTCACCAGCCAGGCGCCGCTGAAGCTCGGCGCCGAGCGGGTCTATCGGATCGGCCCGCTGGCGGTGCCCCCTGGGCCACTGCCGGCGGCCGATGCGCTGGGCTACAGCGCCGTGGCGCTGTTCGCCGAGCGGGCGCGGTATGTGGACTCACGCTTTGCGTTGACCGAAGCCAATGCGCCCGCCGTCATTGAACTTTGCCGCGCGCTCGACGGTCTGGCGCTGGCCATCGAGCAGCCTGGCATCAGGTGTTCAGCGGTGAGATCGGCTGGCAGGACTGGCTGCTGGCCCTTCAACCCGACGCCGACAATGCCCGCGAGGCCATGTTGCTGGCCCTGGCCAGCCGGGACCGCGTGGCGGCGCTGCAGATCGGGGCCACGCGCCTGCATGCCTCGTACGACATGCCAGCTGCACAGCAGTTGGCACTCGTCGAGCAGTGCAGCGCCCAGATCGACGACACCGTGCCTCTGGCGCTGCAGATGCGCACCAGAGTGCGCGTCGCGCTCACGCTGGTCGGCATACGGCCTGGCCTGGCGCTGGAGGCCGCCCGCAAGGCGTGCCAGCTCGGGCAAGCCGGGGCAGAGCCGGGTGGCGATAGTTTCCTGGCCTACCTGGCGGCCTGCAGCGTTGTGATCGCGGTGGGTCGAAGCTTAGGCGGCGCGCTCGAACAGCAGGCCGCGCTGGCGCAGGCACGCGCCCTGGAAGACCCGCGCTGGCCGCCGCAGCGGCGCGTCTGGCGGGCCAGGGCCGAATTCATCGCGGCCTGTGCTGCGCCGCCGAACGCGCAGCGGCTGGGCCGCGAGGCGCTGGCGCTGGAGATCGCCTCCGGCGGCAACGGTTACTACACCCGCAGCGACCTGATCGCGGCCGAGCTGGCGGCGCACGATGCACATGCGGCCACGCAGACGGGTGAGGCGCTGCTGGCCGAGCTGCATGGCGGCCGCAACGAGCGTGCACTCGCGTACGCCCAGATCCATCTCGCGGCGGCCTGGATGGCACTCGGCAACCTGCCCCGCGCCCGCAGCCTGGCGCAGGCAGGATGGCCGCAGAGCCTGGTCTTCGGTCTGCAGCCCGATGGCGCTGGGCACCTGGCCGTGCTGGCGGCCCTGGAAGCGCGCCCGCGGGCGGCAGCGCGGCTTGCAGGCTACGCCGACGCGGCCCGCTCAGCCCGCGATGAGACCCGCGAGCCCGGCCAGGAGGCAGAGACCGCCTACGCCCTGGCGCGACTCGCCCTGGGCGACGCTGAATTCGACCGCCTGCACGCCGAAGGCCGGCTGCTGCGCGACGAACAGATCGAGGCCATCGCGTTTGCCACGACCGACGCCTGAACGACGCCTGAACGACGCCTGAACGACGCCTGCACGACGTCCCTCGCAGGGTGTCGCAATGGGACCGCCGTTGACCGGACAGCTTGCGGCTGCCCGCGCATGCTGGATCAGGAGAAAGCCGCGCCCGACGGGCCGCGGCGCGCTAGGCGGCCTCTGTCCGGCCCAGCGCGTCAGTGCCATGCACGCGGTTCAGGACGAAGTGGAACACGCTGCCGACGCCAGGGACGCTGCGCACGCCGACGCTGCCGTGCTGCGCTTGCACCAGGCGGCGGGTGAGCGCCAGGCCGAGGCCGGTGCCCTGGTGTTGGCGTGTGTTGCTCGCGTTGAGCTGGCTGTAGTCGCTGAACAGGCGCGGCAAGTCGCCGGCTGCGATGCCGATGCCCGTGTCTTCCACTTCCAGCCGGAAGTGCCATGCCCCTTCGGCCCGCGCCCGCACGGTGATGCAGCCTCCAGTTGGCGTGAACTTGATCGCGTTGGACAGATAGTTGTAGAGCAACTGCCGCATGCGCCTGGGGTCGAGCACAAGCTGCTGCAGCGCCGGGTCGATGTCGATGACGACCTCAATGCCCTTGCGCTGGCTCTCCAGCGACAGCACTGCGCTGACCTCGTTGACGGCCAGGCCCAGGTCCAGCGCTTCCGGAAAGAAGACCAGCTTGTCGGCTTCGGCTTTGGACAGGTCGAGCACATCGTTGATCAACTGCAGCAAGTGGCGGCCGCTGCTGCGGATGTGGCCCAGAAACACCTGCTGTTTGGGTGAACCCGGGGGCACCGCCTGTCCATGCAGCAAGTCGGCGAAGCCGATGATGGCGCTCAGCGGCGTGCGCAGCTCGTGCGACATGTTGGCGAGGAACTGGCTCTTCAGCCGGCCTGCTTCATGCATCTGCCGGTTCTCGCCTTCGAGCGCCAGCGTGCGGATGCGCGTGGTCTCGACAAGCTGGCGCTGGGCCAGCACTTCAAGCATGAGGGCAAGGCGTTCGATGGCATTCTCGACCGCCTGGGTCAGTGTCTCCGGCCGCAGCCAGGCCTTGCCGACGTAGTCGTGCGCGCCGGCGCGCAGCGCAGCCTGGTTCAGACCATGCGTCACGGCGCCAGTGAGCACCACCACCGGCACCCGCAACAACCCGTCTTCGTCGCGTGGCAGCCGCGTCAGCACGCCCAACTCATCTGCATCCGGCAGGCCGAGATCGAGCACAAGGCAGTCGGGCGGTGGCAGCGCTGCACACAGACGCAGGCCCTCCTCGGCCGTCGATGCTTCTGTGAACTGGTACTGGCGGCTCGACCCGTGCAGCAAAGCGGCCTTGGCGTCGGCCCGATCGACCGGGTTGTCGTCGATGATCAGCACACGCAGCATGTCCTGCCCACGGCCACGGCCACGGCCGTCAGTCGCCATGGGTGTTCTGTTCGACCGAGCCAGACGGGTCGGAAGCTGCCAGCGTGAAGTAGAAGGTGGAGCCGATCCCCGGCTCTGAATCAAACCAGAGTTCGCCATGGTGTCTTTCAACGAGCTTGCGGGCGATCGTCAGGCCGACGCCGCTGCCGCCGCCAAAGGCGTCTTGGCCGTGCAGGCGCTTGAACATCGCGAACACGCTGTCGCGGTGGCGCTCTTCGATGCCGATGCCGTTGTCGCGCACATAGAAGATGGTCTGGTGCCTGGCCCGCGCAGGCGCAGAGGCCAGGCGCACATCTGGCCCATCTGACCCATCCGGCCGATCCGGGCCGTCCCGTCCATCCACGGGAGCGATGAAGCCGATCTCCACCCAGCCAAGCGGTTTGTCGTTGTACTTCAGGGCATTGGAAATCAGGTTCGACAGGATTTCGCGCACCCGTGCACGGTCGCAATACGCCACCGGCAGCGGCCGCGGCACCCGCACTTCGACCTTGCTCTCGGCCAGACGGCCGCCGAGCATTTCGATGGCCTCCACGAGCACAGGCCCGAGGTCGGTATCGCTGAAGTCCGGCGCGAGGCGGCCGACGCGCGAATAGTGCAGCAATGCGTCGAGCAGCTTGTCCATGCGCGCCGTCAGGCGCAGCAGCCACTCCAGCCGGCCGGTGTCTTGCGAGCGGCCGGCCTGGGCGTCTTCCAGCAGCAGGCGGGCGTACTTGCTGATGCTACGCAAGGGCTCCTTCAGGTCATGCCCGGCAATGTAGGCAAAGGCGTCGAGTTCGGCATTGCTGCTGGCGAGTTCGGCGTTGGCCTGGGCCAACTGCTCGGCACGCAGCACCACGAGGTCCAATACCAAGCGCCGCAGCCGCTGTGCTGCTTCGATCTCCACCCTGCGCCACGGGCGGCAATGGCCACGCACCTGCTCCTGCCAGAGGTCGAAACTGCGCCGCGGCGTCAGGCGGGGGCCTTGTGCGCCGAAGACGGTGGGCTTCTCGTGCGGGTTGCCGGCCCAGTTGTAGGTTTGCAACTGCTCACCGCGAAACCAGAGCATCAGCGCGCTGTCGGCATGCCGCGACACTGCGGTGGCCAGCACGCCGCTGGCCACGGCGGCATACAGCCGGGCCGGTGCGAACAACGCACCGAGCGCATCGATGGCACAGGTCTGCAAGCCGTCCTGGCGATCGTCGATGCGTTGCCGCAACCAGGCCGCCAGCGGCTCCAACTGGCCGCTGTCAGGCGTGCTGCCCGCCGTCAGCCAGTGGCCGTTCTGGAAGACCGCCACACCATCGGCCTCGATGCCGTCGAGCAAGCCTGGCTGCCCAGCCCCACCCACCCCCAACTGGCCGTCAGCCGCCGAACGCGCGAGCACCTCGAGATGCACGGCGTCGAGGTGCAGGCTGTATTGCAGATGCTCGCGCAGTTCCACCTGAGCAATTTCGAGCGAGGCCATCTGCGCCAGGAACTCGGCCGCCGCACGCAGTGGGTAAGCCAGCGCCGTGGGCTTGTAGTGGTGGCAGGCGATCAGACCCCAGAGAGCACCGTCACGCAATATCGGCATCGTCAAGGTGGCTGCGACACCCATGTTCTGCAGATACTCGGTGTACATCACCGACGCGCCACGCAATGCGCAATGGGTCATCTGCAGCGGGCGCCCGGTGTCGGGGTTGCACAGCGGCACCATCTCGAAGAGTTCTCCCTTCACGTCGGGCAGCGGGCGCACGCCGATGCGCTTGAAGATCTCGCGCGCCGGGCGTGGAATGTCTGCGGCCGGATAGCGCAAGCCCTGCCAGGACGGCAAGTCGTCGCGGCGCGCGTCGGCCACCACCTCGCCGCTGTCGTCGGCATGGAACTGATAGACCATGGCCCGGTCCAGGCCGGTGATGCTGCGCGCCTCTTGCGCCACCACGTCGCAGAACTCCGCAAGCGACTGCGTGCTCTTCAGGCGGCCGATGGTCTTGCGCACCATCGCCAGGTAGTCGCCCTCCTGGCCAGGCACGGGAGTGCTGCGGCCACTTGGCTCCATCTCCAGCAGCAGCACACCTTCGGCCATGTGGATGCTCATGTCCAGCGCCACCGCATCCACGCCGGCGCCGGGCAGCCTGGCCGTCGCGGCATGACAGGGGTTGCCTTCGAGTGACTCGGTGCGCACCAGCTCGCGCACACGTTCGGCAGCGGCCACGCCGATGGTCTGCGCAAGGCTGCTGCCCAGCAGCTGATCGACGGCAACACCTGTCCAGCGCGCGCAGTTCTCGCTGACCTGCATGACGACGAGGTCGGCAGGGCGCAGCGCCAACAGCAGGCCGTGCGACTGGATGCAGCCGGGGGTCTGCACCGGTTCGTCGTCGCAGTTGGTCAGTGAAACCCCGTGCCGCTTGATGCTGTACGGCACTGCGTGTTGCGTTCCCATGGTCAAGGCCCGACGAAGCGGGTGTCGCCTGCGGGGGCCGGGCCTTTCAGGCAGAACCGAAGCTCGGGGTTGGCGTTCCATTGCCGCTGCGATTGCATGCCGCGCATCTCCGCCATATGCGTGTCCTTGTTCAAGCCTGTACAACGCCCGAGAAAGGCACGCCAGCTTGCCGGTATCGATGAGAGCAGTCTGTGCGGCATCGCACAGTCCGTCCGGTGCTGCCGACGCACGGGCCCGCGAACGCCTGGCCTCGCGGCCGGCTCAGGGAGTGCATAGAGCGGTGAATCGGTCAGCCAGACACAAGAGTTTCCAACTCAGTGGCCGCCACTGGCGGCAGGTGGAAAACCTGTTGCGCTGTAGGAGGAGCCGCCGTCGCCACCCGCACCGCCGTGGCTCGCGTCCCGGGAAGGCGTTGCCCAGGTCGCCGAAGTGGCGCTAACCTTCAATCAGCGAAGCTTGGCCGCTGGCACGTGCCCCCGAGGCAGAAGACGCCGCCCTGCGTCCCGCTCAACGAGGTTCTTCCAATGTCTGCATTGCCTATCAACACCGTCCGCCAGGGCACGCCGAGCCGTTCGGCGCAGAGAGTCGCCGCGTTGCGCGCGGTGCACCAGTTGCTGGACGAGCCGCTGGTGTTGCCAGACCCGATTGCGCTCCCTCTGCTCGGCCCGCCGACCGAGGCCGCGCTGCGAGACGATCCGTTCGCGCTGAACGACCCGATGTCGCGGGGCCTGCGCGCCGTGCTGGTCGCACGCAGCCGGTTCGTCGAGGACGCGCTATCGCGCTGCGTGACGGCGGGTGTGCGCCAGTACCTCCTCCTGGGCGCTGGCCTCGACACCTTTGCCTACCGCAATCCGTACCGCGATGAGGGCCTGAAGGTGTTCGAGGTGGACCACCCCGGCACGCAGCGCTGGAAGCAGCGACTCCTGGCAGACGCCGCCATCGGCGTGCCGGCGTCTGTGACTTTCGTGCCTGCAGATCTGGAGCGCGACGACCTGGGCTTGGCGCTGCGGCAGGCGGGATTCGATGCCAGCCAGGCGGCGTGCGTCAGTTGGATGGGCGTGACCATGTACCTGACGGCCGACGCTGTGGCGGCGACACTGCGCGCGGTGGCCGGCTTTGCGGCTGGCAGTTGCCTGTGCTTCGACTACCGGGTCCCGGCGACGATGCTCAACCCGGTCGAGCGCGCCATCGACGAAGTCATGGAGCAGCAGATCGCTGCGCTCGGCGAGCCTTGGCTGTCGAGATTCGACCCGATGCAGCTGCAAACGCAACTGCTTCAAATCGGTTTCAGTGCCGCAGCGAGTGCCACGCCTGAAGAGCTGAACCTGCGCTACTTCGCCCGGCGCAAGGACGGGCTTCGCACGGGAGGGGCAGTGCACATCATGTGCGCGAACAGGTGATGGTCTGATGGCATAGGCGCGAACGGGTGCCGCTGCCCCGCGTGCCGAGCCGCTTCGACAACAAGGCACGCGCCGCCTCGACAGCGCAGCAGACGCAGGAGCGGCCCGACTTCACCCCGCGGCCGGATGACGCTATGATGCGTGAGCATCACCGCATCACTGAATCACCGCACCATACATGCGCACCACCCTCGACATCGACGACGACATCCTGCTGGCCGCCAGGGAGCGCGCCGCACTGGAAGGCCGCTCGCTCGGCGCGGTGCTGTCGGCGCTGGCGCGTGAAGCGCTGCGCGGCGCAACGGCGCAAGGCGCCAGGGCGGCGAGCGGCCGGCAGCGCGCCGGTGGCCGTTTTGCGGTGATGCCGCGGCGCGACGAGATCGTCACGCTGGAGCGGGTGCGCCAGCTCCAGGAAGAAGAAGGCGTTTGAGCAGCGCGGCCACCAAGCGCACCAAGCCGCAGCGCGTGCTGCTCGACGTCAACGTGCTGATCGCCCTGCTCGACGACGCCCATCTCTTCTCGGCGCGCGCCAACCAGTGGCTGGACGCCGAGCCGCGTGCCGTCGCCACCTGCCCCATCGTCGAGAACGGCGTGGTGCGCATCATGAGCGCGCCCGCCTATTCGGCCACCCACCGCGCCACGCCGGAGCACATTGCAGACGGCCTGAAGGCGATGGCGCAGGGGCTGGACCACGCCTTCTGGCCCGACAGCGTATCGCTGCTGGACGGCGAGCGCTTCGACTTCAGCCGCCTGCACGGCCACCGCCAGATCACCGACGCGTATCTGCTGGCGCTGGCGGTGCACCATGGCGGGCGGCTGGCGTCTTTCGACCAGGCGGTGCCGCTGTCTGCCGTGCGTGGCGCCACGCGGGCACACTGGCTGGCGCTTTGAAGCGGGGCGCCTGAAGCAGCCCCGGCCGCCCCGGCGGCCTGCGATATGCTGGCATGTGGCCTGCTTGCGCCACCGCACAGCCGAGGACATGCCCATGCCGACACGCCCGCTTTCTTCCCTGCTTTCTTCCTTGCTTCCTTCCCCGCTTCCTTCCGCCTTGCTCGCCGCCGCCCTGCTGGCCTGCACAGCGGCCAACGCGCAGGAAAAGTTCACCTACCTCACCAACTGGTACGCCGAGGCCGAGCACGGCGGCTTCTACCAGGCGTTGGCCAGCGGGCTGTACAAGAAAGAGGGGCTGGACGTGACGCTGAAGATGGGCGGCCCGCAGGTCAACGGCCTTCAGTTGCTGGCAGCGGGGCAGGTGGACTGCTTCATGGGCTACGACGTGCAGACCATGAAGGCGCGCGAGCAGGGCGTCAATGCCGTCACCGTGGCGGCGGCTTTCCAGAAAGACCCGCAGGTGATCATCGGCCACCCCGAGACGCTGAAGACGCTGGCCGACCTGAAGGGCAAGACCATCCTGATCTCGGGTGACGCCAACAGCAACTACTGGCCCTGGCTGCGCACCACCTTCGGCCTGGCCGACACGCAGACGCGGCCCTACACCTTCAACGTGCAGCCCTTCATCGCCGACAAGAACCTGGTGCAGCAGGGCTATCTGTCCAGCGAGCCCTACGCCATCGAGAAGCAGGCCAAGTTCAAGCCGAATGTCTTCCTGCTGGCCGACCATGGCTGGCCGCCGTATTCGATGACCATCGTCTGCATGGAAGACACGCTGAAGAAGAAGCCCAAGGCGGTGGCGTCTTTCGTGAAGGCCAGCATGCAGGGCTGGAAGGACTACCTGAAGGGCGACCCCACGGCGGCCAACGCGCTGATCCGCAAGGACAACCCCAACATGAGCGCCGACGAGTTGCTCAACGCCATCCGCCTCATCAACGCGGGCGGCATGGTGCTGGGCGGTGATGCCGGCACGCTGGGCGTGGGCGTGGTGACCGATGCGCGGATGAAGAAGACCTACGACATGCTGGTGGCGATGAAGCTGCTGGACGCCAGCAAGGTCGATCTGAAAAAGACCTACACCACCGAGTTCGTGAAGGATCTCAAGATCCTGCCGTGAGCACCGCGCAGGCGCAACCCGCCGTCGCGTTGCGGGCGGCCGGGGTGCGCTACCCCAACGGCACGCAGGCCCTGCTGCCGCTGGACCTGGCGGTGCAGGACGGTGAGTTCGTCACGCTTCTCGGGCCGTCGGGCTGCGGCAAGAGCACCTTGCTCAAACTGGTGGCCGGGTTGCTGCCGCCCAGCACCGGGCAGGTGCTGCTGCACGGCCGGCCGGCCGGCCTGGGCCAGCCCGGCCTGAGCTTCGTGTTTCAAGAGGCCACGTTGATGCCCTGGGCGCGCGTGCAGGCCAACGTGCGCCTGCCGCTCGACCTGGCCGGCGTGCCGCGCCAGCAGGCCGATGTGCGCGTGGCCGAGGCACTGGCCAGCGTGGGCCTGCAAGACGTGGCCGGTGCGCTGCCGCGCGAGCTGTCGGGCGGCATGCAGATGCGCGTCTCCATCGCCCGCGGGCTGGTCACCCGGCCCACGCTGCTGCTGATGGACGAGCCCTTCGGCGCGCTGGACGAGATCACCCGCCACCGGCTGGACGCTGACCTGCTGGCGCTGTGGCGTGCCAGGAAGCTGACCGTGCTCTTCGTCACCCACTCCATCACCGAGGCGGTGGCGCTGTCGCAGCGGGTGCTGGTGATGGCGGCGCGGCCGGGGCGCATCGTCGATGAGATGCGCATCGACGAGCCCGGCCCGCGCGGCCCGGCCTTTCGCGTCTCCACCGCGTTCAGCCGCCATGCCAGCCTGCTGCAGGACAGCCTGCTCCGCGCCAGCGGCGGCCGCAGCGACGAGGCGCTGGCTTGACGCGCCCCGCGCTGCTGCACGCGCAGGTGCTGGTGCCGCTGGCCGTGGCGCTAGCGCTGCTGCTGCTGTGGCAGGGGCTGGTGGTGGCCTTGGACATTCCGCCCATCCTGGTGCCTTCGCCGCTGCGCGTGGCGCAGGCGCTGGTGGACGACGCCGGGCTGCTCTTCGGCGCGCTGCTCAACACGCTGAAGATCACGCTGCTCTCGTTCGCCACCGCCACTGTGCTGGGCGTGCTGGTGGCCTTTGCCTTCGTGCAGAGCCGCTGGGTCGAGGTGGCGCTGTTTCCGTATGCGGTGCTGCTGCAGGTGACGCCCATCGTCGCGATCGCGCCGCTCGTCATCATCTGGGTGAAAGACCCGACCGTGTCGCTGGTGATCTGCGCCACGCTGGTGGCGCTGTTTCCCATCATCGCCAACACGGCGCAGGGCTTGCGCAGCGTGAACCCCGGGCTGCTGAGCGTGTTCAGGCTGCACCGCGCCACCCGCTTGCAGACGCTGATGCGGCTGCGCGTGCCGTCGGCGCTGCCCTACTTCTTCGTCGGGCTGCGCGTGTCCAGCGGGCTGTCGCTCATCGGCGCCGTGGTGGCCGAGTTCGTTGCCGGTACCGGCGGCACCGCCACCGGGCTGGCCTACCAGATCCTGCAAGGCGGCTACCAGCTCAACATCCCGCGCATGTTCGCGGCGCTGCTGCTGATCACGCTGACCGGCGTGCTGCTGTTCGGCGCGATGTCGCTGCTGTCGCGCTGGGCGCTGGGCGGCTGGCACGAGAGCGAGTCGGCGCCGGACTGAAGCCCGGGGCCGGCTGCCGGCGGCGCGCACGGTCAGCCGTGCGAGCGTTGCAGCAGCGCGTGGCAATGGCGGGCAATCTGGGCGTCCTCGTGGCAGGGCAGAACCTGCACCGCACAGCGCGCGCCGGCCGCGGCGATGTGGCGTGCGGCGCGCTGGTTGCGCTCTTCGTCGAGCGTGACGCCCAGGCACGACAGGCTGTTGCACACCAGCCGGCGGACGGCCGCGTCCTTCTCGCCGATGCCGCCCGTGAAGACGATGAGATCCAGCCCGTCGAGCACGGTCGCCATGCCGGCGATCTGCTTGCCGACCGCACGGCAGAACATGCGGATGGCCAGGTCGGCATCGGCATGGCCCGGCGCCGCTGCCTGCAACTGCCGCATGTCGCTGCTCAGGCCCGAGATGCCGAGCAGGCCGGAGCGGCTGTCGATCAGTGTTTCGATGGCCTCCATGCCGAGCTTCTTCTCGCGCATCAGATAGAGAAGCACGCCGGGGTCGAGGTCGCCGCTGCGGCTGCCCATCACGAGGCCGCCGCTGGGCGTCAGCCCCATGCTGGTATCGACCGACAGGCCATCGCGCACGGCAGTCACGCTGGCGCCGTTGCCCAGGTGGGCGATGACCACCCGCGAGGGCAGATCAGCACCCAGTTGCGCCAGCACCGACTCGCAGGACAGGCCGTGGAAGCCGTAGCGCCGCACCCCTTCGGCCAGCAGCTCGCGCGGCAGCGGCAGCACGCGGGCGACGTCGGGCAGCGCGGCATGAAAGCTGGTGTCGAAGCACACCACCTGCGGCAGTGCCGGGCACTGTGCCTGCACGAAGCGGATCGCTGACAGCGCTGCCGGCGTGTGCAGCGGCGCAAAGGCGGCCGCCGCCTCCAGTTCGGCCAGAACGGCGCCGCTGACCACCTGGTGCCGTTGCAGCCGCGGCCCGCCGTGCACGACACGGTGGCCGATGGCGTCCGGCGCCGGCAAGTCCTTGCCACGCAGCAGGTCGGCGATGGCCATCGCCGAGGCCAGCTCCCCGCTGGACAGCGCCTGCATCCCGGTGGCAGCCACGTCGTAAAGCCCGTACTTGAGCGACGACGACCCGGTGTTCAGCGCCAGCACGATCATGCGGCCCACCGCCAGTCGCGCACCTCGGGCATGTCGTCGCCGTGCTCGGCGATCCAGCGCTTGTGGCGCTCCATCGTGGCCCAGTAGCGCGTGGTGGCCGCTTCCACCTGCCCATGCAGGCGCGGGATGCGCTGGATGGCGTCGAGCGCGAGGCGGTAGCGGTCGAGGTCGTTCAGCACCACCATGTCGAAGGGCGTGGTCGTCGTGCCTTCGTCCTTGAAGCCGCGCACATGGATGTTGGCGTGGTTGCGGCGCCGGTAGGTCAGCCGGTGCACCAGCGACGCGTAGCCGTGGAAGGCGAAGATCACCGGCTTGTCGGCCGTGAACAGCTCGTCGAAGCGACGCTCGTCCAGGCCATGGCCGTGCTCCGACGGCGGCTGCAACACCATCAGGTCCACCACGTTGACGACGCGGATGCGGATGTCCGGCACCTGCTCGCGCAAGCAGCACACCGCGGCCAGCGTCTCCAGCGTCGGCACGTCGCCGGCACAGGCCATCACCACGTCGGGCTCGGTGCCGGCGTCGCCGGTGCCGGCCCAGTGCCAGATGCCGGCGCCCGCGCTGCAGTGGTGCACGGCGGCGTCCATCGCCAGCCATTGCCACTCGGGCTGCTTGCCGGCGACGATGACGTTGACGAGATTGCGGCTGGCCAGGCAATGGCGGGCCACCGTCAACAGGCAGTTGGCGTCGGGCGGCAGGTAGATGCGCACCACCTCGGCCTTCTTGTTGGCCACATGGTCCAGAAAGCCCGGGTCCTGGTGCGAGGCGCCGTTGTGGTCCTGCCGCCAGACATGCGAGCTGAGCAGGTAGTTCAACGACGCGATCGGCTGCCGCCAGGCGATGCGGCGGCTGGCCGACAGCCACTTGACATGCTGGTTGAGCATCGAATCGACGATGTGGATGAAGGCCTCGTAGCAAGAGAACAGGCCGTGCCGGCCGGTCAGCAGATAGCCTTCGAGCCAGCCTTGGCACAGGTGCTCGCTCAACACCTCCATCACGCGGCCGTCGGCGCTGAGATCGCGGTCCACCGCAGTGGTCTCCGCCATCCAGGCCTTGCCCGACACCGCGTACACCGCATCCAGCCGGTTCGACGCCGTCTCGTCCGGGCCGAAGACGCGGAAGTTGCGCGCCGCCAGGTTCAGCCGCATCACTTCACGCAAGAAGCCGCCCAGCACGCGCGTGGCTTCGCCTTTCACGCTGCCGGGCGTGCCGACGGCCACGGCATGGTCTGCCAGGTGCGGTAGCGACAGCGGCTGCCAGAGCTTGCCGCCATTGGTGTGCGGGTTCATGCCCATGCGGCGCTGCCCGCTCGGCGCCAGCGCCGCAAGCGCGTCGATGAGCCTGCCGTCGGCGTCGAACAGTTCGTGCGGCCTGTAGCTGTGCAGCCAGTCTGCAAGCTGCTGAAGATGCACCGGGTCGTCGAAGCTGCTGATCGGCACCTGGTGGGCGCGCCATGTGCCTTCCACCGGCAGCCCGTCCACCTGCTTGGGGCCCGTCCAGCCCTTGGGCGTGCGCAGCACGATCATCGGCCAGCGCGGCAGTTCTGCGCTGCGCTCCACGCCCGCTGCATCGGGCGCGCGCGCGGCGGCCTGGATGGCGCGAATCTGGCGCAGCGCCGTGTCCATGGCCGTGGCCAGCGCCTGGTGCACCTGCGCGGGGTCGTCGCCTTCGACGAACAGCGGTGCATGGCCGTGGCCTTGCAGCAGCGCGCTCAGCGCCTCGTGGCCGATGCGCGCCAGCACGGTCGGGTTGGCGATCTTGAATCCGTTGAGATGCAGGATGGGCAGCACGGCGCCGTCGCGCGCCGGGTTGAGGAATTTGTTGGACTGCCAGCTCGCGGCCAGCGGCCCGGTCTCGGCTTCGCCGTCGCCCACCACGCAGGCCACCAGCAGATCGGGGTTGTCGAACGCTGCGCCGTAGGCATGGGCCAGCGAATAGCCCAGCTCGCCGCCTTCGTGGATGGAGCCCGGCGTTTCCGGCGCCACATGGCTTGGGATGCCGCCCGGCCAGGAGAACTGCCGGAACAGCCGCTCCATGCCGTTGCGGCTGCGTTCGATGGCCGGATAGTGCTCGGTGTAAGACCCTTCGAGATAGGTGTTGGCCACGATGCCCGGGCCGCCGTGGCCGGGGCCGACCACCAGCATCGCGTTCAACGCGTTGTCCCGGATCAGCCGGTTCAGGTGCACATAGACGAGGTTGAGCCCGGGCGTCGTGCCCCAGTGCCCGAGCAGCCGGCGCTTGACGTGCAGCAGGCTCAAGGGCTCGGCAAGCAAGGGGTTGGCCTGGAGGTAGATCTGGCCGACGGACAAGTAGTTGGCAGCGCGCCAGTAGGCGTCCATCTGCTGCAGCAGCACGGGGGACAGCGCTTCGGTCATCCGGGCCTGCTTTCTGTGGGTGCTGCGCCGGCGGCCGGGCTCAATGCCGCCAACAGGGCGAGCTGTTGCTGCTGGATTGCGAGCAACTCCTGCCATTGCTTCTCGCGCAACAGGTCGAACTTGTCGTGCAGCAGCATGATCTCGAGTTCGGCCTTGAGGTTCACTTCGTAATCGTGCTCCAGGCTGCGCCTGTCCTTTTCGGACTGGCGGTTCTGCGACATCAGGATCACCGGGGCCTGGATGGCGGCCAGCATCGACAGGAACAGGTTGAGCAGGATGTACGGGTAGGGGTCGAAGCTGCTGCCTTGGCGAAGCAGCAGCAAGGCGTTGGTGCCCACCCACAGCAGCATGGCCGTGACGAACAGCCCGACGAAGGTCCACGAGCCGCCGAAGCGTGCCACCGCATCGGCGGCGCGCTGCCCGCGGTCGGGCGCCTTGTCGGGCTCGAGTGCGACGTTGCGCGCGATCTGCCGGCGCGCCGCCACATGGCGCGCCACCTTTTGCGCCGCCGCGTCCAACTGGGCCAGCGGTGCGCCCATGAAGCGCGTCGCGATGTCTTCCGGCTGGTGCATCTACTGGGCCTTGCCATCGTTGGCGGGCGGCGCGCGCCCGGGCCGTGCCGCGTGCAGGCGACGCCGCAAGCGCGCCACCTCTTCGATCAGGTCGGTGGTCAGCGCGGCAAGTTGCGGGTCGGCGCCGAAGGTGGATTCGAGCTGCGCAATGCGCCGCGCCCGCACCAGCGTGACGCTGTCGAAGCGCCACTGCGCACCCTCCGCCCCGCTGGCGCTGGCGCTGGCGGTGATGATCTCCGCGTGCAGGCGGTCCAGCACCCAGCCGGGCGGCATGCCACAGGCGCGTGCCAGCTCATCGAGGCTGAATGCAGCGTGGTCGAGGATGTCACCCGGATGGACCGTGGTCACCGTGGCACCGTCCATGGTCACTGGCGCGCCGCCTGGCGCGGCTCGAACAGCGGAAAGGCGCGGGCCAGCGCTGCATAGGCGGCCCTGGCGTCGTCGCTGTCGGCCGGCGGCAGCGCCAGCTCCAGTTCGAGGTACAGGTTGCCTGCCGTGCGGGCCGGAATGCCCAGGCCTTTGAGGCGCAGCTTGCGGCCGGCCGTCCAGCCCGCGGGCAGCCGGACCTCGGTGTCGCCGCCCGGCGTTCGAATCACCGCGGTGGCACCCAGCATGGCTTCCCAGGGCGACAGCGGCACGCGCTGGTACACGTCGGTCCCCTGCGAGCGCCAGCGCGGGTCGGGCTTGAAAGCCACTTCGAGCAGCAGATCGCCGGCCGGTCCGCCCGCGCTGCCCGCACCGCCGCGCCCGGCCAGGCGGATGTGCTGCCCTTCGTGCACGCCCTTGGGGATTTGTACCTGCAGGCGCTGTTCGTCGTTGACCGGTCTGCCGGCCTCGTCGAGCCGCGCGCCGTGCAGGCCGATGCTGCGCTCGCTGCCTGTGTAGGCGTCGGCGATGTCGAGTTCGATGCGGGCATGCTGGTCGCGCCCGCGCTGCGGCGCACGCGGGCCGCCGCCGCCCGGCCTGCGCCCGAACAACTCGGCGAAAAAGTCGCTGTGGTCGCCTTGCGCGGCGTCGCCATCGGAGAAGTCGAAGCCTGCATCCCGGTTGCGGAAGGGACGGAAATCGCGCCGTTCTTCCGGTGCCAGGCCGGCACCAATGGCGTCGTAGGCGGCCCGCCGCTCGGCGTCGGACAGCACGGCATGGGCCTCGTTCAGTTCCACCATGTGTTCGTTGGCGTCGGCGGCCTGGCTCAGATCGGGGTGGTGTTTGCGCGCCAGCTTGCGATAGGCCTTCTTGATCTCATCCTGCGTGGCGGCAGGGGCGACACCGAGTGTCTTGTAGTAGTCCTTGAATTCCATGCCGTCCCGGTGGTCACTGCCCCCGGGCGCCGATGGCCGGCGCGGGCAATGCAACATCGTGCCTGTGGCGCGGTCGGCTGTCTGTGCGCTGGCGAACACGCCTTCTCGCGCGCGCCGCTGCTGCCGGCAAGGCGCTTCAGCCGAAGTCGAACAGCGCGAAGTCCGGCCGCCGCAACGCCGCCACGTACTCGCGCGTGAAGCCGGGCCAGATGGCGATGATCTTGCCGTCGTCCATCCGGTACCAGCTCCGGCATGCGGCCCACACCGAGCCTTGCAGCCGCGCCTGCAGGTGCTGGTTGTAGGCCAGCATCGCGGCAGGCTTGACAGCCATCCAGCGCCGGCCCTGCGGCCGCTGGCGCAGCAGTTCCTGCATGCAGGCGATGGCAAAGCGCACCTCGGGCTCGATGTAGAGCAGCGTCGAGGTGTGGCCGGTGGCGGTGTTGGGGCCGAGCAGCAGAAAGAGGTTGGGGAAGCCGGCCACCGCCAGGCCGCGCCAGGCTTCGGGGCCGTGCCGCCAGGCGCCGGCCAGCGTCTGCCCGTGGAGGCCGCGCACGTCCACCGAGGCCAGCAGTTGCGTGGTGTCGAAGCCGGTGGCGCAGACCAGCGCGTCGATCCGGCGCGCGCGGCCGTCGGCGCTGACCATGGCATCGGCCGTGACGTGCGAGATGGCATCGGTCACCAGCTCGACGTTCGGCCGCGCCAGCGTGCGCAGGTAGTCGTTGGAATAGATGATGCGTTTGCAGCCCAGCGGGTGGCGCGGGCGCAGCCTCTCGCGCAGGATCGGGTCTGCCACCTGGCGCTGAAGCAGCCGCGCGGCCGCGGCCTGCATCGCGCGCCGCGCGGCGCTGCCTTCGTCGAAGCCATGGCGGCCCAGCTCCAGCACGCGGTACCAGAACAGGCGCACCGCCGCGGCATAGGGTGGCAGGTGCGCCAGCGCATGGTCCAGCCGGTTGTAGCGCCGGTCCATGCGCGGCAGCACCCAGTTGGCGGTGCGCTGGAAGACATGCAGTTGCGCCGCCTGCGCTGCCAGCGGTGGCACCAGTTGCGCCGCGCTGGAGCCGGTGCCGATGACGGCGATGCGGCGGCCCGCCAGCGGCACCGCGGCGTTCCAGCGTGCCGAGTGCAGCCGCTGGCCGGCGAAGCTGTCGAGCCCCGGAATGTCGGGCCAGCGCGGCTGGCTCAGCGGCCCGGTGCTGCAGACGAAGAAGCGGGCGCTGTACTGTGCGCCGGTGTGGGTGGTGACGGCCCAGCGTCCGCTGTCGGCACAGAACACCGCAGACACCACCCGGGTGTCGAAGCGCAGCTTGCCCAGCAGGCGGTGGCGCTCCACGCAATGCTGCATGTAGGCCTGGATCTCCGCCGCTTCGGCAAAGCGCCGCGCCCAGCGCGGGTTGGGCGCGAAGCTGAAGGCATACAGCGGCGCCGGCACATCCACCTGCGCGCCGGGATAGCGGTTGTCCCACCAGGTGCCGCCCAGCCCGGCGGACTTTTCGAGCACCACGAAGTCATGGATGCCGGCGCGCTGCAACTGCATCGCCATGCACAACCCCGACATGCCGGCACCCAGCACCAGGACTTCGCACTCCGTCATCGGGCCATTCTCGCGCGATGCGGGACAATCGAGCCAATGATCCAGCAACGCACGCTCAAGTCTCTGACGCGCTCGGTGGGCGTCGGCGTGCACAGCGGCCAAAGGGTGGAACTGACGCTGCGGCCGGCGCCGCCGAACACCGGCATCGTCTTCCGCCGCATCGACCTGCCGGTGCCGGTGGACATTCCGGTCACGCCGCTGACCGTCAGCGACACCCGCATGGCCACCACCATCAGCCCCGGCGGCGACCCCGGCGCGCCCAAGGTGCAGACCATCGAGCACCTGCTGTCGGCCTGCGCCGGCCTGGGCCTGGACAACCTCTACATCGACATCACCGCCGAAGAGGTGCCCATCCTCGACGGCAGCGCAGCCAGCTTCGTGTTCCTGCTGCAAAGTGCCGGCATCGAGTTGCAGAACGCGGCCAAGCAGTTTCTGCGCGTCAAGAAGACGGTGGAGCTGCGCGAAGGCGAGGGCGCGCAGCTCAAGTGGGCGCGGCTGGCGCCCTACCACGGCTACAAGCTGAGCTTCGAGATCGAGTTCAACCACCCTGCGCTGGACGCCACCGGCCAGCGCGTCGAGTTCGACTTCAGCAGCGGCCAGTACAAGCGCGACATCGCCCGCGCCCGCACCTTCGGCTTCACGAAAGACGTGGAGATGATGCGTGCCCGCGGCCTGGGCCTGGGCGGCAACATGGACAACGTGATCGTCGTCGATGACACCCGCGTGCTCAATGCCGACGGCTTGCGCTACGACGACGAGTTCGTCAAGCACAAAATCCTCGACGCCATCGGCGACATGCAGGTGCTGGGCAAGCCGCTGCTGGCCAGCTACACCGCCTTCAAGGGCGGCCATGCGCTGAACAACCGGCTGCTGCGCAAGCTGCTGGCCGACGCCAGTGCCTACGAGGTGCTGAGCTTCGAGCGCGAGGCTGATGCGCCCAAGGGCTTCGCCGAGCTGGCGCCCGCGTGGTGACGGTGCCGTGACGGCGGCGCGCCGATGCTGATCTTCCGTCTGGTCTTCGGCCTGCTGCTGCTGGCCGGCCTGCTGTGCTTTGCGCTGTACATCGGCACCCGGCAGCCGGTGTGGCGGCAGCGCGGCATGGTGATCGTCAAGTGGACGGTGCTGGCCGCCTGCGGCTTCTTCGCGGTGCTGATCCTCGAACGGCTGGCGGTGATGCTGTGATGACTGATACCTGATCTCTGATGCCCGATACCGCCCACCTCACCCTGCCCAACCCGCGCCACGCCAGCCGCGTGCCGGCCCATGTCGGCAAGGAGCAGTTCAACCGCCTGCGCCAGGCCGCCTACAGCCTGCCGCAGGTGGTGAAGCCGGCCGACTACGTGGCCGAGCGCAGCGCCGGCTTCGAAGAGCATCTCGACACGCTGGGCTTCGTGCTGCTGCAAAAAGGCGTGGCAGGCGCACGGCCCAGCCGCTGGATCGCGCCCGATCTCATCGACGCCGCGCTGCTCCACCTCGACGCCGTGGGCACCGGCCCCACGGTGCGGCCCTTGATGCTGGAGCGCAACGCCGCGCTGGACGCCATGGGCATCAGCCGCCATGCCGGCGCCTGGTCTCGCCGCGTCAGCCACACGCTGGTGCTCGCCGAAACGGGCTGGGCCGTGCCGGTGCTGTTCAACGTGGCCGTCGAGGCCGATGCGGTGTGGGCCTGGTACCGCAGCGGTGACCTGCCGGCGCTGAAGGCCGCGCTCGGGCCGGTGCCGCCCTATCCGCACGCTGCCGCGTTGCAGGCGCACCTGCAAGCGCTGGTGGCGCGCAGCGAAAGCCACAACGCGCGCCATCTGCAGTCGCTGCTGCCGCGGCTTCAGGCCGAGTGCGCCACGCCGCAGCCGCTGGCCGAACTGAAGGCGGCCTGCACGCGCGCGCAAGACCGCTGGGAACACCAGGTCAACGAACTCGACACGCTCGAAGGGCTGAACAGCGAGCTGGCCTTCCAGGGCTACCCCGACACCTTTGCCACCGCGCGCCATCTGCAACGCAGCGTCACGCTCTACGTCGGCCCGCCCAACAGCGGCAAGACGCATGCAGCCTTCGAGCGGCTGGCGCAGGCGCACGACGGCGCCTACCTGGCGCCGCTGCGACTGCTGGCGCTGGAGGGGCGCGACCGGCTGGTGGCGCGCGGCGTGGCCTGCTCGCTGCTGACCGGCGAAGAAAACGTGCCTGCGCCAGGCGCGGGGCTGGTGTCCAGCACGGTGGAAATGGTGGGCACCAACAAGCCCATCGACGTGGCCGTGATCGACGAAGCGCAGATGATCTTCGACCCCTACCGCGGCTGGGCCTGGACGCAGGCCATCGTGGCAGTGCCGGCCAACGAGGTGGTCATCATCTGCAGCGCCTATGCGGTGCCGGCCATCGAGAACCTGCTGGGCCTGTGCGGAGAGCGCTGCACGGTGCGCCACTTCGAGCGCAAGCAGCATGTCGATCTGCTGCCGCAGCCTGTGGCGATCAGCGCGCTGAAGAAGGGCGACGCGGTGGTGGCCTTCAGCCGCCGCGAGGTGCTGATGTTGCGCGACCAGATCGCCGCCGGCGGCCATCTGGTGTC
The DNA here is from genome assembly GCA_964244245.1 of uncultured Rubrivivax sp. Taxonomy (GTDB): domain Bacteria; phylum Pseudomonadota; class Gammaproteobacteria; order Burkholderiales; family Burkholderiaceae_C; genus Rubrivivax. Next base: position 27,850 of record CAXTHW010000024.1, read on the forward strand.
GGTGATCTACGGCGCGCTGCCGCCGGAGGTGCGCCGCCGCGAGGCGGAGCGCTTTGCCACCGGCGAGTCGCACATCCTGGTCGCGACGGACGCCATCGGCATGGGGCTGAACCTGCCCATCCGCCGCGTGCTCTTCAGCACCATGACGAAGTTCGACGGCCAGTCGGACCGCGCGTTGAACGAGTCGGAAGTGCACCAGATCGCCGGCCGCGCTGGCCGCTTCGGCATGCACGAAGAAGGCTTCGTCGGCGTGCTGAAAGAGGCCGAGCCGACGGCGCTGCGCATGCTGAAAGAGCTGCTCGCCAAGCAGCCGCGCGCGCCGCGCGACTTCAAGGCGCCGGTGGCGCCCAACGGCTGGCACGTGGACACCATCAGCGCGCGGCTGCACAAGACGCGGCTGCGCGATGTGCTCTCAGTCTTCGTCGAGCAACTCCGGCTGGACGACGCGCACTTCGCGGTGGCCGAGCTGGAGCAGATGCTCGATCTGGCCGAGCAGCTCGACCGCAGCGCACCGCGGCTGACGCTGCGCGAGCGCTTCGTCTATGCCCAGGCGCCGGTGGACACGCGCACCGATTCACAGGTGCAGGAGTATCTGGACTGGGCGAGCCGCCACGCGCTCACCGGCCGCGCCGGGTCGCCGTGGTTCCTTCAGGACGTGGACGGGCACAGCCGGCTCGACCGCATGGAACAGGCGCTGCGCTCGTGCACGCTGTGGCTGTGGCTGGACCTGCGCTTTCCCGGCGTCTATGGCCACGTCGATGCGGTGATGGAGTTGCGCAGCACGCTCAACGACGGCATCGAGCGCCAGCTCAAAGGCAAGCGCCCGCTGGCGCAGGTGCGGCAGCGGGCGCGGCGCTGAAGCGGCGAGATCAGCGCTTCTTGCCCATCACCAGCAGCAGCCCGCCGGCCACGATGGCGCCAATGCCGGCCCACACCGGCACGTTGACCGTCTTCTTCTCCTTCACCGACAGTTCCACCGGCCCGACCTTGAAGTCGTGCGTGTCGCGCGTGTAGCTGAAGCTGCCGTAGGCCAGGCCCAGGATGCCGGCGACGATGAGCGCCAGGCTGGCCACTTTGATTGCGTTCATGGAAAGTCCCTCGGTTGCGATGTTGGTGTCACGAATTGTTGCAAGCCGGCCGGCGCGCCGCGGTAGGGCGCCGGGCCAGCGCCGCGTAGGAAGGCGCCGCTGTCAAAATCGGCGGCACCCATGATTGCCGCCGCCCAGCGCGTGCTGTCCGTCATCCCGCCGATGACGCAGCTCAACACGCCTTACCCCTCCACCGCCTACCTGACGGGCTTTTTGCGCTCGCGCGGCATCACCGCGACGCAGGTGGACCTGGCCCTGGCGCTGGTGCTGGCGCTGTTCTCGGCCACAGGCTTGCGCGCGGTGCGCGAGGCCATGCGGGCGCTGCCGGCCGCAAGGCACACGCAGGCGCTGCACAGCTTCGACGCCAGCTTCGAGCGTTATGTGGCCACCATAGCCCCGGCGCTGGCCTTTCTGCAAGGGCGCGACCCGACGCTGGCACACCGCATCGCCAGCCGCAGCTTCCTGCCCGAAGGCCCGCGTTTCGCGGCGCTGGACGTCTATGTCGATCCAGACGACCCGCAAGGCGAGCACGGCGGCGACCCGCTGGCCTGGGCCTTCGGCGCGCTGGGCCAGCAGGACCGCGCACGCCACATCGCCACGCTGTACCTGAACGACATTGCCGACGTGCTGCGCGACGCGGTGGACCCGCGCTTCGAGTTCGTGCGCTATGCCGAATCACTGGCGATGAGCCAGCCCACCTTCGCGCCGCTGGCGCAGGCGCTGGCCGCGCCGCCCAACCTCGTGGACAGCACGCTGCAACGCCTGGCGCTGGACGCCGTGGCAGCGCATGCGCCGACCGTGGTGCTGGTGTCGGTGCCCTTCCCGGGCGCGGTGTATGCGGCCTTCCGCATCGCGCAGGCCATCAAGGCAGCGAACCCGCAGATCCGCATTGCGCTGGGCGGCGGCTTCGTCAACACCGAGCTGCGCGAACTGGCCGAGCCCAGGGTCTTCGACTTCTTCGACGCCGTGACGCTGGACGCCGGTGAGCGCCCGCTGCTGGCGCTGCTGGAACACTGGCGCGGCGAACGCGGCGCAGGCCGCCTTGTGCGCACCTTCACCCGCGATGCGGGCCGCGTGCGCTACACCGACATCGGCGAGGCCGACGTGCCCTTCGCCGACGTGGGCACCCCCACCTGGGACGGCCTGCCGCTTGGCAGCTACCTGTCGCTGCTGGACATGCTCAACCCCATGCACCGGCTCTGGAGCGACGGCCGCTGGAACAAGCTGACGGTGGCCCACGGCTGCTACTGGAAGAAGTGCAGCTTCTGCGACGTGAGCCTGGACTACATCTCGCGCTACGACGCAGCCACCGCCGAGACGCTGGTGGACCGCATCGAGGCGGTGGTGGCCGAGACCGGCCAGACCGGCTTCCACTTTGTCGATGAAGCGGCGCCGCCCAAGGCCCTGAAAGCACTCGCTGCCGAGCTGGACAAGCGGCAGACCGCCATCAGTTGGTGGGGCAACATCCGTTTCGAAAAGTCCTTCACGCCCGACCTCTGCCAGCAGCTTGCCGACAGCGGCTGCATCGCGATGTCGGGCGGGCTGGAAGTGGCGTCCGACCGGCTGCTGAAGCTGATGAAGAAGGGCGTCTCGGTGGAGCAGGTGGCGCGCGTCACGCGGGCTTTTTCCGACGCCGGCATTCTGGTGCACGCCTACTTGATGTACGGCTTTCCCACGCAGACGGTGCAGGACACGGTGGATGCGCTGGAGAACGTGCGCCAGCTCTTCGAGGCCGGCTGCATCCAGTCGGGCTTCTTCCACCGCTTTGCCTGCACGGTGCATTCGCCCGTCGGGCTGGACCCGCAGGCCTATGGCGTGACGCTGAAGCCGCTGCCGCCAGTGAGCTTTGCGAAGAACGACGTGGCCTTCACCGACCCCACCGGCGTGGACCACGACGCACTCGGCGTCGGCCTGAAGAAGGCGTTGTACAACTACATGCACGGCATCGGGCTGGATGCCGACGTGCGGAGCTGGTTCCAGATGCCGGTGCCGCGCAGCACGGTGCCGCGGCGGCGCATCGCGCGGGCTCTGGCAACCTTTGCAAAGGAAAGCACATGATCATCAGAAGGCATCTTTCCGTTCTCTTTGCCGGCCTGCTGGCCGTGCTGGTCTGCGCCGTGTTGCCGGCCGCGGCGCAAGAGCGCTTCATCGTGATGGCGTCCACCACATCGACCGAGCAGTCCGGCCTCTTCCCCTACCTGCTGCCGCTGTTCAGGCAGGCCAGCGGCATCGAGGTGCGGGTGGTTGCGGTGGGCACCGGGCAGGCGCTGGACATGGCGCGCCGCGGCGATGCAGACGTGGTGTTCGTGCACGACCAGCCGGCCGAGGAGAAGTTCGTCGGCGAAGGCTTCGGCCTCGAACGCCGGCCGGTGATGTACAACGATTTCATCCTCGTCGGCCCGAAGGCCGACCCCGCCGGCACGCGCGGCAAGGACATCGCGGCGGCCTTGCAGAAGCTGCCCGCGGCCAGGGCCGGCTTCATTTCACGCGGCGACAAGAGCGGCACCCATGCAGCCGAATTGCGCTACTGGAAGACGGCAGGCATCGACCTGGCCGCCGGCAAGCCCGCCGGCTACCGCGACTGCGGCTGCGGCATGGGGCAGGCGCTGAACATTGCTGCGGCCGACAACGCCTATGTGCTGGCCGACCGCGGCACCTGGCTCAACTTCAAGAACCGTGGTGGCCTGGCGGTGCTGGTGGAAGGCGACCGCCGGCTGTTCAACCAGTACGGCGTGATCGTCGTCAACCCGGCGCGCCACCCGCATGTGAAGAAGGACATGGCGCAGGCCTTTGCCGACTGGCTGGTGTCGCCAGCCGGCCAGGCGGCCATCGCCGGCTACCGCATCGGCGGCGAGCAGCTCTTCTTCCCCAACGCCAATTCCTGATCGGCCATGCCGTGGTTCGCCATGCGCCCCGGCGCGCCGGCATGGCGCAGCACCGCCTCCAGCATGCGCTGCTGCTGCGCCAGCCGGCCATGGCCTGCCTCGACGTTGACATAAGGCCGCCCGGCACGCTGCGCCCAGACCGACAACGAGCCATCGTCCGGCCCGGCCGTTGACTGCAACACCACGTTGAAGCCGTCGGCCGCCAGTGGGTCGAACAACGCGGCCTCGGTGACGATGAAGAAGTCGCGCGCGGCGGCCGGCTCGCCCAGATGCACCCGCGCCGCCTCGGCGGCGTGGCGGCCGCCGCTGCGGTAGTGCAGCACCGAATAGTCGCCGCCGTTGTTGTGCAGCGCAACGATGGGCCGGCCATCGGGCGGCGGCAGCAGCGCCAGCAGCGCGTCGCGCAGGCCGCGCACCGCCTGGCGGGCGGCGGGCGTGTCCGGCCCGAGGGCGCGCAGCGTGGCAGCCAGGCCGGCGTCGCTGAAGATGCGGTTCGGGTCCACCGTGTGGGCGCTCCAGCCGATGCGAAAGCTCAGCAGCCGGCTGCCCTGCGCGCGCAGCTCGATCAGCCGCGCGCCGTGCAGGCGCAGCACGGCGCGCGCCGCCTGCACGGCGGTCTGCTCGTCTTCGTGCACGTTGATGAAGCTGATGCCGCCGGCACCGTGCGCGCTGGTGTGCAGTTGCACCGGCGTGCTGCCCAGCCACAGCGTGCGCTGCGCATCCGACGGCGCTGCCGCGGCCGGCCGCACCGCTACGGCGGCGCGCAACAGCCGTGCCTGCGCCTTGAGCGACGCTAGAAGCTGCGGCACGTCTTGTATTGCCGGGTGTCGTCCACGCTGCGGCGGTAACTGTCGGCCCGCACACGCCGGTCGCCGCCGGTGGCCAGCGCGTCCAGTGCGCGGCACAGTCTGGCCGAGGCGGCGTCGTCGAAGGTGAAGCGCAACTGGCCGCTGGGCTGCAGCTCGGCGACGTTCAAGCCCCAGGCCTTGCTGTCGCCCAGCGGCGGGCGCACGACGGCCACCAGCCGGCGTGCGGCACCGGCAGTGCCGACACTGAAGCCGGCGGCGTCGAAGGCCTTCTTGGCAGCCACCAGCGCAGCGACGTCGGGCGAGGAGTTGATGAAGATCTGGAAGCGGTCTGCGTCGCGCCCGGGGTGGTACAGCGCCGTCCAGCGCAGGCCCAGCGCGTTGTCCTGCACGGCGGCCGGCTGCGGCTGGCTGCGCAGCGCGATGTACTTCAGCCGCGCCTGCGATGTGGACACCAGCGTCTTGCCGCTCAGGAAGCGCAGCTCCAGTGCCACGTCGTCGTGGCCCTGGTCGGCACCGGCGAAGTCCAGATTCTCCAGCGCGAAGCGCAGACGCAGCCCGGTGGCGGCGTCGAAGGGCACGGCGCTGGCGTCCGGCGGCAGGCCGTCGATGAGCGCGCTGCGGCCGTTCACGGCCACCTGCACGCTGACCTCGCGCGCAGCCGCCAGTTGCGGCAGCGGGCCGGTCTGCAGCAGCACCTCGGTGTAGGCCGGGCCCTGGCCTGCCTGGCGCTGGCGCTGAAGGGTTTCGATGGACGGCACCACCCAGCTCGCTGTGCTGCCGGCTGCGGCGTGCGCGCTGCTGATCCAGGGCCAGGACGGCGCCGCCGCCGCGACCCGTTTGCCGCACACCTCGAAGTGGCCCGGGTTGTCCTGCGCGCCGGTGCAGCGTTCGCCTTCCACGCAGTCCACCAGCGCGCGCAGCCCGCTGGCGGGCGCTTTGGCGGTGCGCGTCAGGCAGACGGAGGTGCGGCCCAGGTTGCCTGCGGTGCTGAGCGCCGACGACAACGGCTGGCGGCGCACGTCGGCCTCGTAGCGCTCGCCACGGCCTGGCAGCAAGGTGTCTTCCACCAGCACTTCCACCGTGGCGGCCGTGCCCGGCCTGGGCGGCGGCAGTTCTGCCTTGGCGATGCGCACCGGCTCGTTGACCGACAGCAGGAAGCGGTGCGGCTCCACCGTGGCGGCGTCGGGCGGCGGGTCGAGCGTGATGCGCAGGCCCAGCGTGCCGGCGCGCAGCTCGGGCATGGCATCGGTCTTGGCGTCGGTCTTGGCGGGCTCGGTGGCCTGCGCCTGCCGTCCGTTGCCGCCGTCCGGGCCGCCGCCGTGCAGCCACCACAGTGCACCGGCAAGCACCGCCAGCGCCAGGCCGGCGATGGCCGCTGCCGACCGCCGCGCAGGCCAGCGCCGGCCGCGCACCTCCGTGATCAGGCGCTCGATGTCGGGGCCGAAGCTGTCGTTGCGCAGCCTGCGGCCCTGGTAGCCGGGCAGGGCTTTGAGCCGCGCAGGCAGTTGCTCGGGCTGCGGCATCAGGGCGTCGTTCACCAGCACCGGCACGATGCGGATGGACAGCTCGATGGAGCGCGCGATCTCGTAGGCCACCATGTCCTTCGCATCGTGCAGCCGCGGGCTGCCGTCGGCCAGCGCGGCCGCCAGCCAGTGGGGGCCGATGACGACCAGCGTCACCTGCGTGCCGGCCAGCGCCGCGTCGATCTGCTGCTGCCATGGCACGCCGGCCACCAGCGCCTCGTGGTCGTGGAAGACGTTTTGCTCGCCGAAGGCCTCGACCAGGCGGTCGGCGATGCGGCCTGCATCGGAGTCGGTGTCGGACCGGCGGTAGCTGACGAAGACCTTGGTCATGGTGGGAGGGAATTTCACGGCCGGCGCGCGCCCGCGTCAAGCACCAAAGCCTTGGTGTGGCGCGCGTATGCTCGCGCGCCATGTACGAACCGTTCTTCGGCCTGCAGCAGGAGCCGTTCTCCATCGCGCCCGACCCGCGCTTTCTGTACATGAGCGACAAGCACCGCGAGGCGCTGGCGCTGCTGCACCACGGCATCACACGCGGCGCCGGCTTCGTGCTGCTGACGGGCGACATCGGTGCCGGCAAGACGACGGTGTGGCGGCGCTTCCTGCAAGAGCTGCCGTCGCACTTCGACGTTGCCAGCGTCGTCAACCCGCGTCTGGACGTGACGGCGCTGCTGGGCCGCATCTGCGACGACCTGCGCATCGAGCTGCCGGCGCCGGGCCGCGCGGTGGACCTGATCGATGCCGTGCACGGCCACCTGCTGCTGGCCAGCGCGCAGGGCAGGCGCACGCTGGTGGTGATCGACGAGGCGCAGGCCTTGTCGATGGACGTGCTGGAGCAACTGCGCCTGCTCACCAACCTGGACGTGGACGGCCGCAAGCTGCAGGTGATGCTGATCGGCCAGCCCGAGCTGCGCCAGATCCTGCAACGGCCGCAACTGGAGCCGCTGGCGCAGCGCGTGCTGGCGCGCTTCCACCTGCCGGCCTTGTCGGCCGCGGAGACGGCGGCCTACATCGGCCACCGGCTCGCCGTGGCGGGGCTGGCCGGGCCGCTGCCTTTCGACGCCGACGCGCTGGCCGCCGTCCACCGGCTTTGCCAGGGCGTGCCGCGGCGCATCAACGTGCTCTGCGACCGGGCGCTGATTGCCGCCTTCCAGGCCGGGCAGCACCGGGTGGATGCGCAGACGGTCGAGCAGGCGGCGGCGGCGATCTTCGGCGCACCGCCGCCGGCCGCTGCGGCGCCGGTGCAGCTGCCGGACCAGCCAGAGCAGCTGGCGCAGCGGGTAATGGCACCGGCGGCACCGGCGGCACCGGCGGCGCATGCCGGCCTGCAGCCGCCACCGGCCGCTGGCAACGGCGGCCGCGGCTGGGCGGGTGTGGCCGGCGTCGCGCTGGTGGGAGTGGCCGCCGGTGTGCTGCTGGCGCCGCGCTGGATGGCGGCACTGGCGCCCACCGCGCAGCCGGTGCCGGCCGCGCAGCAGGCGCAACAGGGGCAACAGGTGCAACAGGGGCAACAGCCGCTTGCGCCGCGTCCGGCCTTGCCGACGGTGGTGTTGCCTGCGCCCAGCATCGAAGCCGCGTTCAACGGCACGGCAGCGGACGACGCGCAGGCCTGGCAGGCCCTGGGCGCGCTGTGGGGCGCGACGCTCGGCCCCGGCGAGCCCTGCGCCGCGGCGGCGCAGCAGCAGTTGCAGTGCTTTCGCAGCCGCGGCGGGCTGGCACCCATCCGCCAGCTCGGCCGCCCCGGTGTGCTGAAGCTGGTGGACGAGCGCGGGCGCGCGGCCCAGGTGCTGCTGACCGGCTTGTCGGACGACAGCGCGATGCTGACGATTGCCGGCGTCGAACGCCCGGTGCCGCTGGCCCATCTGGCGCGGCTGTGGCGCGGCGAATTCGCCACCTTCTGGCGTGCGCCGCGCGGCTACACCGAAGCCGACGGCGGCGGCCCCGCGCTCGGCGGCTGGCTGGCACAGCGGCTGTCGGGCCTGGACGGGCAGAGTGCGGCGGACATTGGCGACGGGCCCCTGCGTGCCCGCATCTTCACCTTCCAGTTGGCGCAGGGCCTGGCACCCGACGGCGTGGCCGGGCCACTGACGCTGATGCAGCTCAACCGCGCCAGCGGCGTGGACGAGCCGCGGCTGCGCAGCGGCGGCGCCACGACCGCCGCTACCGCCACCGCGACCACCGCAACCGCTACCACCGGCAGCCGTCCTTTCTGACCGCATCCGCCGCCAGCGGCACCACGGCCAGCAGGCCCATGCCGCCGTAGGCCGTGCGGCAATCGGGCTTGGCCGCTTTCTGGATGTCCTCGGCGAGCTTGCTTTCGCGCTCCGGCGGGTGCGGCAGCAGGTTGATCAGGCCGCGCGAGCCCTGGCGCGAAATCTCGCTGCCGCGGCGCGGCAGATCGAGGTTCAGCCGCGGCGCGCTGGCGGCGCCGGCTGGCGGTGTGGCCACGTCGTGGCCGACGGTGGCACCGGCATCGGGCGCGCCGAAGGTGGGGCGTGGGGCCAGCGTCGCCGCGCCGGCTGCTGGCTGCGCAGACGACGGCACGGACGACGGCAGCGGCGCCGGCGACAGCATCGGCGTGGCCACCGGTGCGGGCAGGTTGGAACGCTCGATGGGTGCCGTCTGGCCGAGCGGCGCGCTGGTGGACAAGGGCAGCGGTGCGGGGACGGGCAGCGTGCGCGTGGGCTCGGGGATCGGCACGGGGGCCGGCGTCGGCGTCGTCGGCGTGGGCATGGCGGCGGGCAGGGGAACAGGCGCCGGTGGGGTTGCAGGTACCGGCATCGAAGCAGGCGTCGGAGCAGTCGTCGGAGCAGGCGTCGGCACCGGCGTCGGCACTGGGGTCGGCACTGGGGTCGGCACCGGCATTGGGGCAGGCAACGGAACCGGCAACGGAACCGGCACCGGCACCGGCACCGGCACCGCAGCCGGCAGCGGCGCCATCTCCGTCGCCCTGGGCAGGTTCGGCAAGGGCATCAACGGCGGCGCCGGTCTGGGCAGCGGCGCGGTGGACTCTGGCGTCGGCAGCGGCAACGGAGCCGCTGGCTGCATGCGCGACAACGGCGCGGCGGCGTCCGGCACCACCAACGGCACCACAGGCGGCACCACAGGCGGCACCGAAAGCCGCGGCGCAGGCTCCGGCACGGGCAGCGGCACGCTGTCCGGGCGCGCTTCGCGCGGCAGCGGGGCAGGGGGCGGCAAGGCGTTGTCCTGCACCGGCAGCGGTGTCGGGGCTGGTGGCCGGGGGTCGGCGTCCAGCGGCGTGGGCGTGCGGTTCCAGGTTCCCAGCCGCGCCGCGCCCGGTGCGTCCTGCGCCGTGGCGGGCGGCGGCGGGCGTTCGCGCACGGTGCCCCCCCAGCGCCGCTGCTCGGCCTGGCCGGCAGCGCCTGTGTAGGCCGGCGGCGCAGGCGCAGGTGCCGGTGCAGCGGCCGGGGCGGCGCTGCCGGCTTCGATGCCGCGGCGTTCCAGCCGCAGGTTGATCGCCCCCCAGACGCCTTCGCCCGGCCGCGCGCTGCCGCCCGGCGCGCTGCCCAGCAGCGCGACCAGCAGCAAATGCAGCAGCGCTGCCAGCACCAGGCACTCTGCCACCGAGGGCAGGCGCAGCGGTTTGCGCGGCAGTGCGGGGAGGGCCAGCGTGTTCACAGCCGCAAGCATCTCACTTCGGGCGCTGGTGTATGGTTCGGCCCACTTTTTGAAGGAGCAGCAGCCCATGAAGACGCGCGCCGCAGTGGCCTGGCAGGCAAATGCACCGCTGACGATCGAGACGGTCGATCTGGCCGGCCCCAAGGCAGGCGAAGTGCTGGTCGAGATCAAGGCCAGCGGCGTCTGCCACACCGACTGGTACACGCTGTCGGGCGCCGATTCCGAAGGCCTGTTCCCGTCCATCCTCGGGCACGAAGGTGCTGGTGTGGTGGTGGAGGTGGGCGCAGGCGTCACGTCGCTCAAGGTGGGCGACCATGTGATCCCGCTGTACACGCCGGAATGCCGGCAGTGCAAGAGCTGTTTGTCGCGCAAGACCAACCTTTGCACCGCGATCCGCGCGACGCAGGGCAAGGGCCTGATGCCGGACAGCACCAGCCGCTTTTCCATCGACGGCAAGCCGGTGTTTCACTACATGGGCACCAGCACCTTCAGCAACCACATCGTCGCGCCCGAGATCGCACTGGCGAAGATCCGCGAAGACGCGCCCTTCGACAAGGTCTGCTACATCGGCTGCGGCGTCACCACCGGGGTGGGCGCGGTGCTCTTCACGGCCGAGGTGGAAGCCGGCGCCAACGTGGTGGTGTTCGGCCTGGGCGGCATCGGGCTGAACGTGATCCAGGGCGCGCGCATGGTAGGCGCGGACAAGATCATCGGCGTCGATATCAACCCGGCGCGCGAGGCACTGGGCAGGCGCTTCGGCATGACGCACTTCGTGAATCCCAAGGACCACGAGAACCTCGTGGATGCGCTGGTGCAGCTCACCGGGGGCGGCGCCGACTACAGCTTCGAGTGCATCGGCAACACCACCACGATGCGCCAGGCGCTGGAGTGCACGCACCGCGGCTGGGGCAAGAGCGTGATCATCGGCGTGGCCGAGAGCGGCCGCGAGATCAGCACGCGGCCTTTTCAACTGGTGACGGGCCGGGTGTGGATGGGCAGCGCCTTCGGCGGTGCGCGCGGCCGCACCGATGTGCCGAAGATCGTGGACTGGTACATGGACGGCAAGATCAAGATCGACGAGCTGATCACGCACAAGCTGGCGCTGGAGGACATCAACCAGGGCTTCGATCTGATGAAGCGTGGCGAGTCAATCCGCTCGGTGGTGATGTTTTGAGCGGCGCGCAGGTCGAGACGCTCTGCGAGCATGCCTGCTTCGGCGGCGTGCAGGGCTTCTACCGCCACGCTTCGGCCAGCATCGGGCTGCCGATGCAGTTCGCGGTCTTCAAGCCGGCGGTCGTCAAGGCCACGCTGTTCTACCTGGCCGGCCTGACCTGCACCGAAGAGACCTTCGCGGTCAAGGCCGGCGCTCAGCGCGTGGCGGCTGAGCTGGGCCTGATGCTGGTGGCGCCCGACACCAGCCCGCGGCGCACCGGCATCGAAGGCGAAGATGCCGATTGGGACTTCGGCAGCGGCGCCGGCTTCTACCTCGACGCCACGCAGGAGCCCTGGGCGCGCTTCTTCCGGATGGAAAGCTATCTGGTCGATGAACTGCGCACGCTGGTGGCCGAGCGCTTTGCGGCCGACCCGGCGCGCATGGGCATCTTCGGCCATTCGATGGGCGGCCACGGGGCGCTGACCTTGGCCTTGCGCCACCCCGGGCTGTACCGCTCGCTGTCGGCCTTGGCGCCGATTGCCGCGCCCAGCCGTTGCCCCTGGGGCGAGAAGGCATTCGGCCGCTATCTCGGCGACCACCGCGAGGCCTGGCGCGCGCACGACGCCAGTGCGCTGATGGGCGGCGCCCGCACGCCCTATCCGGGCGGCATCCTCATCGACCAGGGCCTGGCGGACAAATTCCTGGCCGCGCAATTGCAGCCCGAGGCCTTCGAGTCGGCCTGCGCCACCGCGGCGCAGCCGCTGACGCTGCGCCGCCATGCCGGCTACGACCACGGCTACTACTTCATCGCCAGCATGGTGGAAGACCATTTGCGCTGGCACGCCGAGCGGCTGGGCTAGCGGCCTGAGCGGCGGCCGCGGCGCAAGACCGCAACGCTGCCGCCCTGGCGGGCGCATCCTAGAACAGCGCGCCGGCCAGGAAGCCCAGCGCCCTGCCGTGCGCCAGCGCGGCGCTGGGCGCGTGGTACGAGCCGCGTGCCCAGCAGTTGAAGCCGTGGTGCGCGCCGGGATAGACGTACACGTCGGCCGGCTTGCCACTGAAGGTTTGACGCACCTGGTCCACGGCGGTCAGCGGGATGTTGTCGTCCCGCTCCGCGTAGTGGAACTGGATCGGGCAGGACACCGTGGCGGCGCGGTCGAGCTGGCCGTGGATGCCGCCGCCGTAGAAGGCGACGGCGGCAGCAATGTCGCTGCCCGCAGCCGCCAGATAGGCCAGCCTGCCGCCCATGCAGTAGCCGAAGGCGCCCACCTTCGCGCTGCCCACTTCGGGCCGCGAGCGCAGTGCCATCAGGCCGGCAGCGATGTCGCTGCTGGCGGCATCTGCGCCATAGCCCTTCATCAGCTCCATCGCGCGCGGCCTGTCCTCCGGGCCGTAGCCAAGATCGACCTTGGGCGCCTGGCGCCAGAACACGTCGGGCGCCAGCACCACGAAGCCATCGAGCGCGTACTGCTCGGCGACACGTCGGATGTGGTCGTTGACGCCGAAGATTTCCTGGAAGAGCAACAGGCCGGGGCCGCTGCCTGCCGGCGGCAGCGCCAGGTAGCCGGCGAAGCCGGGGGCGATGTCTATCCACTGTGTGCTCACGGGCTGGCTCATCTGCATGCTCCTTCGGTACGTTCAGTAGGTGCGGCCTTTGCGGTACTGCGCATGTTGCCGCCTTTGCAGCGGCGCTGCTCGGGCCAGCGCAGCGAACGAGGTGGCGGCGTGGGCATGCGAGATGGCCAGGCCCAGGGCATCTGCTGCGTCCTTGCCCGGCAGGCCGGACAATTGCAACAGCCGGCGCACCATCTCCTGCACCTGGCTCTTGTTGGCCAGACCGTGGCCGACGATGGCTTTTTTCATCTGCAATGCGGTGTACTCGGCCACCGGCAGGCCGCCGCTGACCAGCGCGGCCAGCGCCGCGCCGCGCGCCTGGCCCAGCAGCAGCGTGCTCTGCGGGTTGACGTTGACGAAGACGATTTCTGCCGAAGCGCAATCGGGCGCGTAGCTCGCAACCACCTCGCGCACGCCGTCGAAGATGATCTTCAGGCGCAGCGGCAGATCACCGCGCGGCGCCTCCAGCGTGCTGATGGTGCCGCTGGCCACGTAGCGCAGCCGCGTGCCTTCTGCCTCGATGACGCCGAAGCCGGTGCGTTGCAAGCCGGGATCGATGCCGAGGATTCGCATGTGCCGCCGGCAGTATGCCAGCGGCAGCCCTGCGACATCAGCCGGGATCAGCGCGCGGTCGGTGCGCCGTCAGCCCGTCGTCAATTCACGCTGGCAGGCGGCACCACGACGAGGCGGTTGTCCACCCGCACGACGCCCTGCGGGGCGGCGGCCAGCACTTCGGCGCGGTCGCGTGCCTTGGCGTCGGGCGCGGGCCCGGCCAGCGACACCACGCCGCCTTCCGTCGAGACGTCGATCTTCACTGCGCTGAGGCCGGGGTCGGCAGCGAGGGAGGTCTTCACCGCGGCGGTGATGCCGGCGTCACCCAGCGCAACGGCGACGCGGTCGGTGGCCTTGGCACTGTCGCGCGCTGCCTCGTTGGCGCCGGCTTTCAGGCCGTCCACCTGTTGCTGGACTTTTTCGCCGCCGGCGGCCACGGTGGCGTCCAGCTTCTGGCCCAGCGTGCGGCTGTCGTAGAAGCTGGAGACAGCGGCCGCGGCAATGCCGGCGCCGATGATCGCTGCAGCCAGCACGCCCGGCCAGTGGCGGCGCTTGGACTGGTAGATGGGGGTGCGCAGCACCTGGGTGTCGCCGACCACGGTGGTGCGGCCGTCGATGGTGCGGTGGATGGCGTGGTTCATGGTCGGGACCTCGGTGGGTGGCGCTCGCTGTGAGCAGATGGCAGGCAGTGTTGGCCTGCCGCGGGCTTGCAACCATCGGCCGGTTTCTTTTCCGCGTGTAGGACCGGGGGAAGCAGGACGCGGGGAAGGCGCCGCGCGTGTCAGCGGTCACCGTGGGGGCTGTGGGTGCTGTCCCACAGCGCAAGCCGCGTGCTGCCGACAGACCTGCCGCGGCCGGTCGCCGAAGATGCAGTCATGCGATCACATCGCTAAGTCTTCAACTCAAGCAAACCAGGAGTCACCATGAACCTCAAGCTCAACCGCAATCTCTTCGCCACTGCCGCTGCGTCGGTGCTGCTGGCAGCCGCTGGCATGGCCCACGCTGGCGACGCTGGCGAAGGTGGACTGACCCGTGAGCAAGTCAAGGCCGAACTCGCCGAAGCGCGTGCCCTGGGCACGCTGGACGAAGTGGGCGAGCGCGGTGCCACCGACAAGGTGCTGCTGGCCCGCGAAATGTTCAACCAGACGCAGACCCAGGTGATCCTGGCGCGCTATGACCTGGAGCAGCGTCTGGTTGCTGAAGCGCAGGCCGCAGAAGCCAACGTGACGCTGGCACCCGAGCAGGCCGCCTACATGGAACAAGGCACCGACGGCCCGGTGCTGATGCTCGTCAGCGTGGACCAGAACGGCGAGATCACCAGCGTCGATGACATCGGCACCCTGCAGATGGTGGCCGTGGACATCGACTGACCTCAGACCTTCAACTGGAAGTACCAGCGCACCGAGTGAAAGAACACCGGTGCTGCAAAACACACCGGCGCCACGCGGTCGAGCAGACCGACGGCGCCGGTGACTGAACTCCGGTTGCCCCAGAAGCGCACGCCGGCATCCTTTTTCAGCGCCTTCATCACGAATTCGCCCAGCGTGCCGGCGCCACCTGCGATGAAACCCATCGCCAGCGCCTGCGGTGCCTTGAACGGCGTGATCCAGAACAGCGCAGCCCCCACGAGGCCGGCCGTCACCGCACCCAGGCCCCAGGCCCGGTACGAGAAAGAGCGGTCGATCTGCCGCGCCACCGGGCGGCGGCGCAGCCAGCGGCTCGCCATCTCTTGCGCGATCTGCGCCGCCACAGCCACCAGCACCAGAAAGAACAGCAGGAAGGCGCCGCGGTCTGCATAACCTGCAAACTGGAGCAGCAGCAAGGCAGGTGCATGGCTCAAGCCATAGACGCAGACCATGATGCCCCACTGGATGGTGGCGTTGCGCTCCAGGAAGCGCTCTGGGTCGCCTGCCAGCGCGCTGATCACCGGGATTGCCAGGAAGACATAGACCGGGATGAAGACGCTGAACAGGTCGAAGGTGCGCGCACCCATCAGCACGTACTGCACCGGCAGCACGACGAAGAAGGCCAGCAGAAGGCTGCGGTGGTCGCCGCGGCGGGTGGCGGCCAGCGTGATGAACTCGCGCAGCGCCAGAAACGAGAACAGCCCGAAGGTCAGCGTGGCGCCCACCGGCCCCGACACCCAGGCAAGCCAGAACACCACTGCGCCGATCCACACCGCACGCAACTCGCGTTCGAGCCGCTGCTTCCGGGGGTTGTCCTCGCTGTCGGCACGGCGCAACGAGATGAACATCGCCGCGGCGGTGGCCAGCATCAGCGCGCCGAACAGGCCGACGAAGAGCAGCCCCACTTGCGCATCGACGCTCAGCGATTTCAGCGCGGTCATGTCGCGGACGGTCGCACGGCGAGCACGGCGTCGCGTGCCCGCGCCAGAAAGCCGGCCTTGTCTTCGCCGGCCAGGCGTTGCAGCGGTGCGCCGAAGGTCACGGTGCAGAGAATCGGCACCGGCACCACTTCGCCCTTGGGCATCACGCGTTGCACGTTGTCGATCCACGCGGGGATCAGCGCGACACCCGGGAACTGCTGCGCCAGGTGGAACAGCCCGCTCTTGAACGGTTGCGGCTCGCCCTTGTTGCTGCGCGTGCCTTCGGGAAAGATCACCAGCGAGTCGCCGTTGTGCAGCGCTTCCACCAGCGGCTCCAGCGGGTCTTGCTCGTCGGTGCGCTTGCGGTTGACGTACACCGCATGGAAGACCTCGCTGGTCAGCCACTGGCGAAAGGCAGACGCCGTCCAGTAGTCGCGCGCTGCGATGGGCCGCGTGCCGGCGCGCAGGTCACGCGGCAGCGCGGCCCAGATCAGCACCCAGTCCAGGTGGCTCTGGTGGTTGGCGAAATAGATCCGCTGCTCGGCTTTGGGCGGGCTGCCCTTCCAATGGCCTTGCGCCCCCGTGATCAGGCGGGCAACGGCGGCGAGCAGCAAGCCCATCAGATCGGCAGATGACATCGGCGGCGATGCTACGCGTGCCGCGGGCGGCCAACGCGGCCTGGCCGCTCAGTGCCTGAAGTGGCGCGTGCCGGTGAACACCATCGCGATGCCGCGCTCGTCGGCGGCGGCGATCACCTCGTTGTCGCGCATCGAGCCGCCGGGCTGGATGACGCAGGCGGCACCCGCATCCACCACCACGTCCAGCCCGTCGCGGAACGGGAAGTAGGCGTCGCTGGCGACGGCAGAGCCCAGCACCGACAGGCCGGCGTTCTGCGCCTTGATGGCCGCGATGCGCGAGCTGTCCACCCGGCTGGTCTGGCCTGCGCCCACGCCCAGCGTCATGCCGCCGGCGCAGAAGACGATGGCGTTGCTCTTGACGAACTTGGCCACCTTCCACGCGAAGAGCAGGTCTTCGAGCTGCGCCACCGTGGGCGCCAGCCGGGTGACGACGCGCAGTTCGGCGATGGAGACGTTCTTTGCGTCCTGCGACTGAAGCAGCACACCGCCGCCGACGCGCTTGAAGTCGAGCGCGTTCATCGCTTTCATCAGCGGCACTTCGAGCACGCGGACGTTCTGCTTGGCGGCAAACACCGCGCGCGCTGCTGGCGTGACCGAAGGCGCTAGCACCACCTCGACGAACTGCCGCACCACCAGCGCGGCGGCCTCTTCGTCCAGCGGCCGGTTGAAGGCGATGATGCCGCCGAAGGCGGACGTGGGGTCGGTCTGCAAGGCTTTCGTATAGGCCTCGGCCGGCGTCTCGGCCAGTGCCACGCCGCAGGGGTTGGCGTGCTTGACGATGACGCAGGCCGTGCCGTCGAAGGTCTTCACGCATTCCCAGGCGGCGTCTGCGTCGGCGATGTTGTTGTAGCTCAGCTCCTTGCCCTGCAACTGCGTCCAGCCGGCAAGCGTGCCCTCGGCAGGCCTGGCGTCCCGGTAGAACGCGGCGCTCTGGTGCGGGTTCTCGCCGTAGCGCATGTCCTGCGTCTTGCTCAACTGCAGCGTGAACACGGCCGGGAAGGCGCTGCGCGCGGGCACCGTGGCGGCCGCGTCTTCGGCGCCCGGCGCCAGCGCGCTGAGGTAGTTGGTGATCATCCCGTCGTAGGCGGCGGTGTGTGCATAGACCTTTTTCGCCAGCATGAACTTCGTGCCGCGCGCAATGCCGCCGGCCTGCAGTTCGGCCAGCACCTGCGCGTAGTCGGCAGGGTCGATGAGCACGGCCACGTCCTGCCAGTTCTTGGCGGCTGCGCGCAGCATCGCCGGGCCGCCGATGTCGATGTTCTCGATGGCGTCTTCCAGCGTGCAATCGGCGCGCGCGGTGGCCTGGGCGAAGGGGTAGAGATTGACCACCAGCAGGTCGATGGTGGCGATGCCGTGCGCCACCAATGCATCCATGTGGGCCGGCACGTCGCGCCGCGCCAGCAGGCCACCGTGGATGCGCGGGTGCAGCGTCTTGACGCGGCCGTCCAGCATCTCGGGGAAGCCGGTCACCTCGGCGACTTCGGTCACCGGCAGGCCGGCCTCAGCCAGCAGCCGCGCGGTGCCGCCGGTGGACAGCAGCGCCACGCCCTGGCCGTGCAGCGCGCGCGCGAACTCGACGATGCCGGTCTTGTCGGATACGGAAAGCAGGGCTGTGGTCATTTGACGAGCTTGTGGTCGATCAGTTTGCGGCGCAGCGTGTTGCGGTTGATGCCCAGCCACTCGGCCGCCTTGCTCTGGTTGCCGTCGGCGTGCTTCATCACCACGTCGAGCATCGGCCTCTCGACGGCGGCCAGGATCATCTCGTGCACGCCGTGCGGCTCGGTGCCGCGCAAGTCCTTGAAATACTGCTCCAGGCTGGCGCGGATGCAGTCGTCGATGTGCTTTTTGCTCACTCGCGCACCCTTCGGCCTGCGGCCGGTCCCGCCAGGCGGGAATGAGCCCTCGGGAGACCCTCAGTGCTCATGCAGCGACTGCGTGCGGTGCGTCGTTGGCCGCCACGGCAGCGGGCAGGACGGACGGCAGCAGCGGGTGGCTGTCGGCCAGCCGCTCGAAGAAGCCCGCCACCGCGCGGCTTTGCCCGGCGGCCGTGTCCAGCGTGTTCATCACGGCGCGGAAGGCAGCGCCGCCGGGCAGCGTGTGCACCGCCCACCCGATGTGCTTGCGTGCGCTGCGCACGCCGGTGAACTCGCCATAGAGGCTGTGGTGCTCTTCCAGGTGCTCCAGCAGCCAGCGCTGCACGTCGCGGGTGGCCGGCGGCGCCAGCGTGCGGCCGGTTTCCAGGAAGTGGCTGATCTCGCGGAAGATCCAGGGCCGGCCCTGCGCAGCGCGGCCGATCATCAACGCGTCGGCGCCGGTGCGCTGCAGCACGGCCAGTGCCTTGGCCGGCGAGTCGATGTCGCCATTGGCCACCACCGGGATGCGCACCGCAGCCTTCACCGCGGCCACCGTGTCGTGCTCGGCCTCGCCCTTGTAGCCTTGCTCGCGCGTGCGGCCATGCACCGTGAGCATCGCGATGCCGGCGGCTTCGGCCGCGCGTGCGATGCGCACGGCGTTGCGCTCGGCGTCGCACCAGCCGGTGCGCATCTTCAGCGTCACGGGAACGCCGTGCGGCGTGCAGGCGGCCACCACGGCATCGACGATCGCCAGCGCCAGCGGCTCGTCCTGCATCAGCGCCGAGCCGGCCCACTTGTTGCACACCTTCTTGGCCGGGCAGCCCATGTTGATGTCGATGATCTGCGCCCCGCGGGCGATGTTGTAGGCGGCGGCCTCGGCCATCTCGGCTGGCTCGACACCGGCGATCTGCACCGCGATGGGCGCCACCTCACCGGCATGGTCGGCGCGGCGCGAGGTCTTCAGCGAGTTCCACAGGTCGCGCCGCGAGGTCACCATCTCGCTGACCGCATAGCCCGCCCCCAGGCGCTTGCACAGCTTGCGAAACGGCCTGTCGGTCACGCCCGCCATGGGGGCGACGAACAGCGTGTTCGGCAGCTCGATGGCGCCGATCTTCATGGCTGGGCTACAGGGTGGCTGCTGAAAAAGGAGGCAGGAGTATAGCGGCGGCGGCAGGCCGGCAACGGCCCTTGCGCGCTGCCCATAATCACCGCCGATGGAAGCCTGGTTTGCTGCGGTGCTTGCCGCCTTGTCGCTGCCCAGATACGGGCTCGTGACGGTGTTCGTGGTGGCGCTGGTGTCGGCCACGCTGCTGCCGCTGGGCAGCGAGCCGGCGGTCTTCGGCCTCATCAAGCTGAACCCCGAGATGTTCTGGCCCGCAATCGCGGTGGCGACGCTCGGCAACACCATCGGCGGGGCGATCAGTTGGTGGACGGGCTACGGCATCGAGCGCGCCTACGAGACCGTCACCCACCGGCCGCCGCTGCAGTTGCGCGCGCTGGGCTGGCTGCAGCGCTTCGGCCCCAAGGCCTGTTTGCTGAGCTGGCTGCCGCTGGTGGGCGACCCGCTGTGCGCGGTGGCCGGCTGGTTGCGCATGGCGTTCTGGCCTTGCGTGCTCTACATGGCCGTCGGCAAGCTGGCCCGCTACATCACCATGACTGTGGTCTTCCTCTGGCTCTGGCCCGGCCAGTACGTGCCTGGCTGAGCAAAAATAGCGCTTTGGCCGCCGCCTGCGGCCCACAGGACACCGATGAACATGACTCCCGCCTACGACACGCTGGCCGGCACCTGGACCCGGCTGCACCACTTCGGCCACTTGCAGTCACTGGCCGGCTGGGACCAGGCGGCCAACATGCCGCCCAAGGGCAACGAGGCGCGCGCCGCCGCGCTGGCAGAGATGGCCGCGCTGCTGCACCGCATGCGCACCGACCCGGCGCTGAAGGGGCAGATCGCGCGCGCCGAGCAAGAGCCGCTGAGCGACGTGCAGCGCGCCAACCTGCGCGAGATGCAGCGCGAATGGCGGGCGTCGAATGCGCTGCCCGAGTCGCTGGTGCAGCGCTCGCAGATGGCCACCTCGCGCTGCGAGCATGCCTGGCGCAAGCAGCGCCCGGCGAATGACTGGGCGGGCTTCCTGCCCAACCTGAAAGAGGTGCTGGCGCTGGCGCGCGAGGAAGCCACGCTGCTGGCCGAGCTGAGCGGGGTCACCCGCTACGAGGCGCTGATGGACCGCTACGAGCCGGGCATGACCACGGCCCACGTGGACCGCGTGTTCGGCGAGGTGCGGCAGTGGCTGCCGGGGCTGATCCGCCAGGTGCGTGAGAAGCAATCGCAAGAGACGGTCATCGACCCCGTTGGTCCGTTCCCGCTGGCGGCGCAACGCGCGCTGTGCGAGCAGGCGATCCGCATGCTGGGCTTCGACTTCGAGGCCGGCCGGCTGGACGTCAGCACACACCCCTTCTGCGGCGGCGTGCCGGAAGACGTGCGCATGACCACGCGCTTTCGCGACGACGACTTTCTCGGCAGCCTGATGGGCACCATCCACGAGACCGGACACGGCCGCTACGAGCAGAACCTGCCGCGCGAACTGCTGGGCCAGCCGGTGGCGCAGGCACGCTCGATGGCCATCCACGAAAGCCAGTCGCTCAGCTTCGAGATGCAGTTGGGCGGCCACCCCGGCTTCGTCAACCGCCTGGCGCCACTGGTGCAGGCGGCCTTCGGCGACCAGCCTGCCTATGCGCCGCAAAACCTGCACCGGCTGATGACGCGGGTCAAGCCCGGCTTCATCCGCGTCGATGCCGACGAGGTGACGTACCCGGCGCACATCATCCTGCGCTATGAGATCGAGCGGCCGCTGATCGAAGGCGAGATCGAGGCCGAGGACGTGCCGGCCCTCTGGGACGCGAAGATGATGGAGCTGCTGGGCGTGGACACGCGCGGCAACTACAAAGACGGCCCGATGCAGGACGTGCACTGGCCTGAAAGCCTCTTCGGCTACTTCCCCTGCTACTCGCTGGGCGCGATGTATTCGGCGCAGTGGTTTGCCGCGATGCGCCGCACGCTGCCCGACCTCGACACCCGCATCGGCCATGGCGACCTGGCGCCGGTGTTCGACTGGCTGCGCGACAACATCTGGAGCCAGGCCAGCCGCTGGACCACGGATGAGCTGGCGCTGCGTGCCACCGGCGAGGTGCTGAACCCCGCGCACTTCAAGGCGCACCTGATGGCGCGCTATCTGTGAACGCCGCAGGGCAATGAAAAAGGGCGCCGCGGCGCCCTTTTCGATGACGTTGCGGGCCCGGCCATCACGCGGTTGCGGCGGCCTTGCGCGCGGCGCGCTTCGCCGGTGCCTTGACGGCAGGCGCCTTGGCCGCAGCGGTCTTCGGTGCAGCAGTCTTCGGTGCAGCGGCTTTCGGCGCAGCAGTCTTCGCGGCCCTGGCCGGCGCGGCCTTCGACAGCTTGGCCACCGCGGCGGTCAGCGCATCGACACGGGCGGCCAGCGCTTCCACGTCTTTCGCCGTCGGCACGCCGATCTTGCCCATCGCCTTGGCGGTGCGGGCTTCGAAGATGGCTTCCAGCTTGTCCCAGCTCTGGCCTGCGCGGTCGGTCACGCTGCCGGCCATCGCGCTCATCTTGCCGGTGACTTCGCCGATCTTTTCTTCGGCGACGGCCTGCGTCTTGCGCTGCAGGCTCATGCCTTCCTTGACCAGCGAATCGAAGACCTTGCCGCCTTCGGCCTGCGCCTTCGAGAAGGCGCCCATGCCGGCCAGCCAGATCTGCTGCGCGGACTCTTTCACCGACCCGGCCAAGGCGCTGTCCAGCAGGCCGCCTGCGGGCGATGACTTCTTCTCTGACAGGCTCTTGAGCTTCTTGACCATGGTGTCGTTCCTCGTGTTGTGTGCAATGAAAGAGCCGCGAATATAGGGTTCGTCCCTGGGGACGCAGCCTAGAAATCTAGTGAGACGGCTCTATGCTGGCGCCTCGAAAAACGCCAGCGAGGAGACCCCATGCAGTATTTCGTGACCGGCGCCACCGGCTTCATCGGCAAGCGCCTCGTCAAGACGCTGCTGGCACGGCGCGGCGCCGTGGTGCATTTCCTCGTGCGGCCGGGCAGCGAGGGCAAGCTGGCCGCGCTGTATGCGGAATGGGGTGTCACCAAGGCACGCGCGGTGCCCGTCACGGGCGACCTCACGGCCAAGAAGCTGGGCGTCAGCGCCGACGGCATCAAGGCGCTCAAGGGCCAGGTGGACCATGTCTATCACCTGGCCGCGGTGTACGACCTGTCGGCCGACGAAGAGAGCCAGGTGCAGGTCAACATCGAAGGCACGCGCAACATGGTGGAGTTTGCGCGCGCCATCGACGCCGGCCACGTGCACCATGTCTCCAGCATCGCCGCCGCGGGCCTCTACGAAGGCGTGTTCCGCGAAGACATGTTCGATGAAGCGGAGGGGCTGGACCACCCTTACTTCATGACCAAGCACGAAAGCGAAAAGATCGTGCGCAAGGAGTGCAAGCAGCCGTGGACGGTCTATCGCCCGGCGATGGTGGTGGGCGACTCCACCACCGGCCAGATGGACAAGATCGACGGCCCCTACTACTTCTTCAAGCTGATTCAGCGCATGCGCGAGCTGCTGCCGCCTTGGTTCCCGTCGATGGGGCTGGAAGGCGGGCGCATCAACATCGTGCCGGTCGATTTCGTCGTCGCTGCGCTCGACTTCATCAGCCACTCGAAGGCCGAGTTGAAGAGCCAGTGCTTCCATCTGGTCGATCCGGTGGGCTACCGCGTCGGCGACGTGCTGGACATCTTCAGCCGCGCCGCCCATGCGCCGAAGATGAACATCTTCGTCAACGCCGCGCTGCTGGGCTTCATTCCCAAAAGCGTGAAGAAGGGCTTGATGGCCATCGCGCCGGTGCGCCGCGCGCGCGCCGCCATCATGAAGGACCTGGCGCTGCCCGAGGACATGCTGACCTTCGTCAACTACCCCACGCGCTTCGACTGCCGGCAGACGCTGGCGGCGCTGAAAGGCAGCGGCATCTCCTGCCCCAACCTGCGCGACTATGCCTGGCGGCTGTGGGACTATTGGGAGCGCCACCTCGACCCCGACTTGTTCATCGACCGTTCGCTCAAAGGCACGGTGGGCGGCAAGGTGGTGCTGGTGACCGGCGGCTCGTCGGGCATCGGCCTGGCGGCAGCCTGCAAATTTGCCGAAGCGGGTGCGGTGACGGTGATCTGCGCGCGCGGCGAAGACAAGCTGGCCGACGCGGTGAAGGAGATCGTGGCCTATGCCAGGGAGCGCGGCAACAAGGAGCCGCAGGTGTTCAGCCACAGCGTCGATATCGCAGACGAAGCCGGCTGCGCGGCCTTCGTCGCCGAGCTGAACGACAGGCATGGCGGCGTGGATTTCCTCATCAACAACGCGGGCCGGTCGATCCGCCGCGCCATCGAAAGCAGCTACGACCGCTTCCACGACTACGAGCGCACGATGCAGCTCAACTACTTCGGCTGCCTGCGGGTGACGATGGGCCTGCTGCCCGGCATGGTGAAGAAGCACAAGGGCCATGTGGTCAACATCAGCAGCATCGGCGTGCTGACCAACGCGCCACGCTTTTCCGCCTACGTGGCCAGCAAGGCCGCGCTCGACGCCTGGACGCGCTGCGCGAGCAGCGAGTTCGCCGACCAGGGCGTGACCTTCACCACCATCAACATGCCGCTGGTGCGCACGCCGATGATCGCGCCGACCAAGATCTACAACAACGTGCCGACGCTGGCGCCGGAAGAAGCGGCCGAGATGATCGCGCAGGCGTGCATCGCCAAGCCGGTGCGCATTGCCACCCGGCTGGGCATCACCGGCCAGGTGCTGCACGCGCTGGCCCCGCGCGTGGCGCAGATCGCGATGAACACCACGTTCAGGATGTTCCCCGACTCGTCTGCCGCCAAAGGAAAGGAAGGCGACAAGGGCGCGAAGTCGCAGTTGTCACCCGAGGCGGTGGCGATGCAGCAGATGATGCGCGGCATCCATTTCTGATGCCAATGGACGCCTTGCGCAAGCACCGCCGCCAGTTCATTGCCAACACCATGGTCTGCACCATGGGCGGCATGCTGCCCATTGCCCGGGCGCAGGCCGGCATGCAGACCGTGGGCCTGTTCGCGCTGCTCGGCGACAGCGTGCAGGTGGTGACGGCCACCGACGCCCCCACCGACACGCGCATCGAACGCCATGCGAACGACACGCTGACCTTCAAGAACATCGGCTTCGACAACATCGCCTTGCGCGTGGCCAGCGCACAGTTGGCGCTGACCCAGCCGCAGGCCACGCTGCGCCTGTACCGCTCCACCGCGGCCATCCCCACCGACGAGCAGCGTGCCCTGGCTGCCGGCGCCACCCGCGGCGAGTTGCCGGCTTGGATCGTCAAGGCAATCAACACCGACAAGCTGTCGCACATCGTGCTGATCACACGCACCCGGGGCGACGCCAGCCTGAGCACCAGCGACGGCTACACGCTGGGCCGAGGCACGGTGTCTGGCATCGGCTTCTACATCGACGGGCTCTACCGCATGCAGAACAAGCTCAGCGGCGCCGTGTCCACCGGCTTGATCGGGCCTTATGTGCAGATCCACCTGACCCTGATGAACGCGCAGACGGGCGAGGTGCTGAAAAGTCACGACGTGCGCGATGGCCACGCCTGGGCCGCGCGCGACGACCAGCCACAGCCCGACCCCTGGAGCTTCATGACGGCCGAAGAGAAGGTGGCGTCGCTGCGCAAGTTGGTCGAAGACGGCATGGCGCGTGGGATGAAGGTGCTGCTGCAGCCGGCCTGATCTGCCGGTTCCCGCGAGCGTGGCGTGGGCAGCGGTTACAGAAACCAGCATCCGCTGCCGAAAAGGAGTCAAGCCATCTGTGTCCGTGATGTCAGCGGCATGCGTCGGCCCAACAGCCTCCATGGAGTTCCACGTGCAATTCATCAACCTGAGCATCCGGGGCAAGCTGACCGCGACCTTCACCGTCCTCTTCCTGATCGTCGTGCTCGTGTCCGGGCTGTCGCTGAAGTCGCTGAGCGACGCCAACCAGCGCTTCGCCGGCTTTCTGAGCGGCATCGACGCGCGCACCGCCGCGGCGGCGCATTTGCGTGCCGAGGTGGACCAGCGCGCCATCTCCGCGCGCAACCTGGTCCTCGTCAGCAAGCCGGAGGATCTGCAGGCAGAAAAGGCGCTGGTCACCAGTTCGCATGCCAATGTGCAGGCCACGCTGGCGCGCCTGAACACGTTGATCGCCAACGCCACCGACGCCACGCCGAAGGCGAAGGAACTGGTGGCAGAAATCAACCGGGTCGAGGCGGCCTACGGCCCGGTGGCGCTGGGCATCGTCGATCTCGCGCTGCGTGGCAAGAAGGCCGAGGCTGTCGAAGCGATGAACGAGAAATGCCGGCCGCTGCTCGCAGCGCTGATCAAGGCGACCACCGAATACGCTGAATTCTCGGCAGCGCGTGCCGTGCTGCTGGCGCAGCGCTCGGAAGAGGAATACGCCACCCAGCGCGCATCTCTCGTCGGCACCTCGGTGCTGGCGCTGCTCTTTGCGTTGTTGGCCGGCGTGCTGGTCACGCGGTCGATCACGCGGCCCATCAGCGCGGCGGTGGCGCTGGCGCAAGCCGTCTCCGCGGGTGACCTCAGCTCGGAGATCAAGCCCCGCGGCAGCGATGAACTGGCCACGCTGTTTGCTGCACTGGCGCGCATGAACGCCAGCCTGTGCGGCATCGTGCAACAGGTGCGCCAGAGCAGCGAAAACATCGCCACCGGCTCGGCAGAGATCGCCTCCGGCAACGCAGACCTCAGCCGGCGCACCGAGCAGCAGGCCAGCGCGCTGCAGCAGACCGCGGCCACGATGGAAGAGCTGAGTTCGACGGTGCGCAACAACGCCGAGAACGCAAGACAGGCCAACCAACTGGCGCTGGGCGCCAGCGGGGTGGCAAGCAAGGGCGGCGAAGTGGTCGGCCAGGTGGTCGAGACCATGCGCGGCATCAACGACAGCTCACGCAAGATTGCAGAGATCATCAGCGTCATCGACGGCATTGCGTTCCAGACCAACATCCTGGCGCTGAATGCGGCCGTGGAGGCCGCCCGCGCGGGCGACCAGGGCCGCGGCTTTGCCGTGGTGGCGTCAGAGGTGCGCAGCCTGGCCAAGCGCAGCGCCGACGCGGCCAGGGAGATCAAGGCGCTGATCGAAACCAGCGTGCAGCAGGTCGAGCGCGGCAGCAAGCAGGTGGACGAAGCAGGCACCACGATGGCCGACATCGTCAGCGCGTTCAAGCGCGTGGGCGACATCGTGGCCGAGATCTCGGAAGCCAGCGCAGAGCAGAACGGCGGCGTCAGCCAGGTCAGCCAGGCCGTTTCGCAGATGGACCAGGTGACGCAGCAAAACGCGGCGCTGGTGGAAGAAAGCGCAGCCGCTGCCGAAAGCCTGAAGCGGCAGTCGGAGCAGCTCGTGGAGGCCGTCGCAGTGTTCAAGCTGGGGCACGCGCAGCACGCTGCTGCCTGACCCCGGCCGAGCCGCCGCTTCAGGCGTCTGCCACCTTCAGCACCAGCTTGCCGAAGTTCTCGCCGCTGAAGAGCTTGCCCAGCGTGCCGGGGAAGGCAGCCACGCCGCCTTCCACCACGTCTTCCTTGCTCTTCATGCGGCCGTCTTTCAGATGGCCGGCCATCTCTGCGATGGCCAGCGGGAAGCGGGCCGTGTAGTCGAACACGACGATGCCTTCCATGCGCGCGCGGTTCACCAGCAGCGAGAGGTAGTTCTTCGGCCCCTGCACCGGCGTGGTGTTGTTGTACTGGCTGATGGCGCCACAGATGATGATGCGCGCCTTCATCGCGAGGCGGGCCAGCACGTCGTCGAGGATGTCGCCGCCGACGTTGTCGAAGTAGATGTCCACGCCCTTCGGGCAGTGCTGCTTCAGGCCGTCTTTGACGCTGCCTGCTTTGTAGTCGATGCAGGCGTCGAAGCCGAGTTCGTTCACCACCCAGTCGCACTTGGCCTTGCCGCCGGCAATGCCGACCACGCGGCAGCCCTTGATCCTGGCCAGTTGGCCGACGGTCTGGCCGACGGCGCCGGCGGCACCCGACACCACCACCGTCTGCCCCGGCTGCGGCTGGCCGACGTCCATCAAGCCGAAGTAGCCGGTCATGCCGGGCATGCCCAGCACATTGAGCCATTGCGTGACAGTGCCCAGGCGCAGGTCGATCTTCGCCAGGCCGGAGCGCTTGATCTGGTCGGCGGCGATCAGGCAGTACTCCTGCACGCCCGGCGCGCCTGTCACGATGTCGCCCACCGCAAAAGCCGGGTTGCTTGATGCCAGCACGGTGCAGATGCCGCCGGCGCGCATCACCTCGCCGATGGCCACCGGCGGGATGTAGCTCTTGCCCTCGTTCATCCAGCCGCGCATCGCGGGGTCGAGCGACAGCGCCAGCGTCTTCAGCAGCACGCCGCCTTCGCCTGGCTCGGCCACCGGCTCGGAGGTGAACTGCCAATCGCCGGCCACCGGCAGGCCCACCGGGCGGGCGGCAAGGCGCACCTGATGGTTGGTGAGGGTGGCGAGTGGGGCTGGCGTGGCGTTCATGGGCTGTCTCCGTTGTGGGATGGCGGATTGTCGGCGCCTGCCCCCGGCACTGCCGTCACGCGGGCGACGCTCAGGGCGCCGACGCCCCGGGGCAGCGGTGCACCTCCACCGTCACGTGCCGCAGCGGCTCGATGCCGGCGAGCCGCGCCCGGTAGTCGGCTGCCGGCAAGGGCCGGTCGGCCACCACGGAGACGGCGGCTGTCCAGGCTTGGGCGCCCACCTGCCAGACGTGCAGGTCGGCGACCTTGGCGTCGCCGTCGGCTTCCACCAGATCCCTCACCCGCTGGCTGATGGCTGGGTCGGCCGTGGCATCGACAAGCGCCTTGGCGCTGCCGCGCAGCACGCTGAACGACCACTGGCCGATGATCACCGCACCCAGCAGCGCGACGGCCGGGTCGAGCCAGCCCCAGCCGAAGAACAGGCCGCCACCCAGCGCCGCGATGGCCAGCACCGAGGTCACCGCGTCGGCCAGCACATGGACATAGGCGGCGCGGAAGTTGTGGTCATGGTGGGCGTGTGCGTGTGCGTGGGCGTGACCGTGGTGGTGTGCCGCGGCGTGGCCGTGGTGATCATGGTGGCCGTGCCCGCCCTGTGTGCCGCGCGCCAGCAGCCAGGCGCTTGCCAGGTTCACCAGCAGGCCGAACACCGCCACGCCCATGGCCTCTTCGTAGGCGATGGCGTGCGGCGCGCGCAGCGTGGCGACGGCGTCGGCGGCAATCCACAGCGCCACCACCATCAGCATCAAGCCGCTGGTGTAGGCGGTCAGCACCTCGATCTTCCAGCCACCGAAGGCATAGCCGGCACGGCCTGCCGCGCGCGCTGACAAACGGTAGGCCAGCACCGCGCCGCCCAGCGCCAGTGCGTGCGTGCCCATGTGCCAGCCGTCGGCCAGCAGCGCGAGCGAGCCGCTCCACCAGCCGGCAGCCAGCTCCAGCAGCATCACCGTGAGCGTGATCACGGTGACCTGCGTCAGCGCCCGCTCGCGCTGGCGCAGGCTGGCGTCGCTGAAGCTGTGGCTGTGCTCGAAGGCGCTGAGGTCGTGGGTGTGCGAGGCCATGGCCGCACTCTACGCCGGCTGTCTTTCAGCGTCCGGTTCGGGGCGACTTCAGGGCGCCTTGACCAGCGTGGTGACGGTGTAGTTGCCGCCCAGCTTGTCGGCCGCAAAGCGCACCTTGTCGCCGACGTTCACGCTGTCCAGCAGCCGCGCATCTGCAACCCGGAACGCCATCGTCATCGGCGGCATGTCCAGGCTCTTGATGCCGTTGTGCTTGAGCGTCAGGCGGGCCGCTGCCTTGTCGATCTTGGTCACCTCGCCGTCTGCGGTGGCTGGCTGGGCAAAGGCGGCCACCGAGACGGCGGCGCAGGCGAGCAGGGCGATCAGCTTGTTCATGGACACTCCTGTTGCGCTAACGTGGCAGGGCCGGCGGCCGATGACGGCTGCCGCGCCGCCCGGCGGTGCGGAACGAATCCGCCACAATCCCGGCCACCGCCAAACCTGGCCGCTGCCGGATGCCGCCGATGGACTCGAACGCCACGCCCACCAAGCCTTCCACCGACACCTCGCTCGAACACATCACTCCGCGCGAGAAGGCCGAGATCCTGGCCCAGGCGCTGCCCTACATCCGCAAGTACCACGGCAAGACGCTCGTCATCAAGTATGGCGGCAACGCAATGACCGACCCCGCGCTGCAACAGGATTTCGCCGAGGACATCGTGCTGCTCAAGCTGGTGGGCATGAACCCGATCGTGGTGCATGGCGGCGGCCCGCAGATCGACGAGGCCTTGTCGCGCCTGGGCAAGAAGGGCACCTTCATCCAGGGCATGCGCGTGACGGACGAAGAGACGATGGAAGTGGTGGAATGGGTGCTGGCCGGCGAGGTGCAGCAGGACATCGTGGGCCTGATCAACGCCGCCGGTGGCAAGGCGGTGGGCCTGACCGGGCGCGACGGCGGCATGATCCGCGCGCAGAAGCTGAAGATGCTGGACAAGGACAACCCCGGCGTCGAACACGACGTGGGGCAGGTGGGCGAGATCACCGCCATCGACCCCAGCGTGGTGAAGGCGCTTCAGGACGACCAGTTCATCCCCGTCATCAGCCCGATCGGCTTCGGCGAGCAGAACGAGAGCTACAACATCAACGCCGACCTGGTGGCCAGCAAGCTGGCCACGGTGCTGAAGGCCGAGAAGCTGATGCTGCTGACCAACATCCGCGGCGTGCTCGACAAGGACGGCAAGCTGCTGACCAACCTGTCGGCGCGGCAGATCGACGAGCTGTTTGCAGACGGCACCATCAGCGGCGGCATGCTGCCCAAGATCGCAGGCGCGCTGGACGCCGCCAAGAGCGGCGTCAACGCGGTGCACATCATCGACGGCCGCGTGCCGCACGCCACGCTGCTGGAGATCCTCACCGACCAGGCTTTCGGGACGATGATCCGCTCGCACTGAAGTGACTTTTTGCAAAAATGAAGTAGCACTTCAATTTTGCCGAACTCATGTCCTATCCGCGCATGCTCGAAGGCGCCTTGCGCCAGCGGGCGACGCAGTACCCGGTGGTCACCGTCACCGGCCCGCGGCAGGCCGGCAAGACGACGCTGTGCCGCAGCACCTTCCCGGCCCATGCCTACGCCAACCTGGAGCGGCCGGACCTGCGTGAGTACGCGCAAGGTGACCCGCGCGGCTTCCTCGCGAGCCTGGGACGCCAGGGCGTGGTGCTCGACGAAATCCAGCGGGTGCCGGCGCTGCTGTCGTGGATCCAGGTCGCGGTGGACGAGCAGCCCCGTCCCGGCGCCTTCGTCCTCACCGGCAGCCACGGCTTGGACCTGATGGCCGCGGTGGGGCAAAGCCTGGCCGGCCGCACCGCGCTGCT
Organism: uncultured Rubrivivax sp.; assembly: GCA_964244245.1. Classification (GTDB taxonomy): domain Bacteria; phylum Pseudomonadota; class Gammaproteobacteria; order Burkholderiales; family Burkholderiaceae_C; genus Rubrivivax. The sequence goes on from CAXTHW010000024.1 coordinate 58,394, forward strand.
GCAACTGCTGCCCATGTCCATCACCGAGCTGCGCGCAGCCGGCGTGCCGGCCGCCACGGACAGGCTGCTGTTTGCCGGCGGCTACCCACGCATCCATGCCGACGCACTGGACCCGCGCGTGGCGCTGGGCGACTACTTCGCCACCTATGTCGAGCGTGACCTGCGGCAGCTCATCGAGCTGCGCAACCTGGACGAATTCCGCCGCTTCGTGCGCATGGCCGCCGGCCGCGTGGGCCAAGTCCTCAACCTGCAAGCGCTGGCCGGTGACGTGGGCATCTCCGGCCACACTGCCAAGGCGTGGATGGGCCTGCTGGAGACGGGCTTCATCGTGCGCCGGCTGACGCCGTGGTTCGCCAATCTGGGCAAGCGGCTGGTCAAGTCGCCCAAGCTGTATTTCTGCGACGTGGGCCTGGCCTGCTGGCTGCTTGGCCTCACCGAGCAGGGGCAGCTTGCCACGCACCCGCTGCGCGGCGCGCTGTTCGAGAACCTGGTGGTGATGGAGTTCGTCAAGCACGCGCTGCACCAGGGCCAGCCGGTGGGCCTGCACTATTACCGCGACAGCGCCGGGCTGGAGGTCGATCTGCTGGTGGAGCAAGGCCTGCCGCCCGGGCAACTGGGCCTGGTGGAGGTGAAGGCCGGGCTCACGGTGCACGGCGAGCAACTGCGCCCGCTGCGCCGCGTGGCGGCCTTGCTGGGCAGCCGCGTCGGCCGCTGCATGCTGGTCTATGGCGGCAATGAAAACTGGCTGCGCGAGGGTGTCGAAGTGGCGGGCCTGCAAGCAGGGGCTGCCGGGTGAATCGCGCGCCGCCGGTCTGGCTCTTCGACCTGGACAACACGCTGCACGACGCCTCGCACGCTGCCTTTCGCGGCATCAACGAGGGCATGACGGCGTACATCGAGCGCGAGCTGGGCTTGCAGCGCGACGAGGCCGACACGCTGCGCCGCCGTTACTGGCTGCGCTATGGCGCCACGCTGCTGGGGCTGGTGCGCCACCACGGCACCAAGGCGCAGCACTTCCTGCACCACACCCACCTGCTGCCGGGGCTGGAGCAGCGGGTGCGCGGCCATGCGGCAGACATCGCCGCGCTGGCGCGGCTGCCTGGCCGCAAGTTCATCGTCACCAACGCGCCGGCCGGCTACACGGCGCGGGTGCTCAAGGTGCTGGGCATCGCGCATGTCTTCGACGGTGTGGTGGCCATCGAGCAGATGCGCATGTTCGGCCATCTCCGGCCCAAGCCGGACGCCCGCATGCTGCGCCAACTGGCGCAGCGGCTGAAGGTGGCGCCTTCGCGCTGCGTGCTGGTGGAAGACACGCTGGGCCACCTGAAGGCGGCGCGCAGCATCGGCATGGGCACCGTGTGGATGCAGCGCTGGACGCGCCGCGCCGGTTGGGGCATTGCGGCGGCCGTGCGCGTCAGCGCAACGCCGGCATGTGTGGACCGCAGGGTGCTGTCGCTTCAGGCGCTGCTTCGCTGGCACAGAAGCGCAGGCGCCCGCCTTCCACCCGCAGCCGGGCGCTGACCTCCCAGTCCTGGCCTTGCGCCAGCCCGCTGTGGATGCGCATGGCAAAGCGCAGCGGCAGGCGGGTCCACACGCCGGCCGGCACGGTGATGTCACGCTGCGCCCGTGCACTCAGCGCGTCCGGGTAAAAAGGATCCAGCCGCAGTGACAGTGCCATCGGCCGGTGCTCGGCGTCCTGCGTCCCGAGAAAGGCGGCGCCGCCTGCATTCGGGCTCCAGTCATGGTGGCTGGGCGCCGGGCCGCGCAGGCTGGCTTGCAGGCTCAGGCACAGGGTCAGCGTCTGCGCGTTGGTGGTGACGGGCGTGGCGCTGGCGACGGGATCGCCGGCCTGCACCCAGACGCCACGCTGGCCGCCGCAGCGCATCGCCGCGCCGATGGCACTGCCGGGGCCGAGCGCCAGACGGGCATAGAAGCCGCCGTCTTGCAGGCTCACGGCGCCGTCGCCGGGGCTGTGGCCGCCGCGCGCGCCGGGCACCTGGCCGCCGTAGCAGGCGGACCGCGGTGGTTGGGTGAGAAGGAGTTGGGAGGGACTGGCGGGGATGATCCAGACCCTGCCCTGCGGGCATGTCTGGTCTGCGCCGGCTTGGCAAGGCGACGCAGTGGCGCTGGGGGTCAGCGCAACGGGCGGGGCGGGGTTTGGCATCGGGGAACTCCGGCGCGAGCGGCGGGACGGCCGAAGCGCGTGCATGGGATTGGGATGGGCAGGGTGGATGCGTTGCGCATAAGAACTCCGAAGTGGGTGGGGGTTTGGTGGGTGTTCATCCCGCAACTGTAGGTTGCGGCGGGGGCTTTGCCATCCGCTGCTTTGGCGACGCGACAGGCCATCGGCGCCGGCTGAATGTCAGTGTTTACCTGCACCGAAAGCGTTGCTGGCCGTGTGCCAGAATGCCTCAAACACACCGCCGTGGCGCACCCACCCCCGATGAGCGACTTGCCAGAAGAAGCGAACCCGGTGGTCGAGCCAGCAGAGCCAGAGCCAGAGCCAGCCGCCACGGCACAAGAGCCACCCCAGCCGCCGCCGGCGCCGGGCCGCAAGCGCCCCAAGCCCGGCGAGCGCCGCATCCAGATCCTCCAAACCCTGGCTGGCATGCTGGAGCAGCCTGGTGCCGAACGCGTCACCACCGCTGCGCTGGCGGCGCGGCTGCAGGTTAGCGAGGCCGCTCTGTACCGCCACTTCGCGAGCAAGGCGCAGATGTTCGAAGGTCTGATCGAGTTCATCGAATCCAGCGTCTTCAGCCTCGTCAACCAGGTCACCGAGCGTGAGGAATCGGGCTCTGCGCAGGCGCAGAAGATCACCGGCCTGCTGTTGCAGTTCGGCGAGAAGAACCCCGGCATGACCCGCGTGATGGTGGGTGACGCGCTGGTCTTCGAGCACGAGCGGCTGATCGCCCGCATGAACCAGTTCTTCGACCGCGTCGAATCGCAGTTGCGCCAGAGCCTGCGCAGCGCCGCCGAAGCCGCCGGCTCGCCGACGCCCACGGTCGATGCCGGCGCGCTGGCCTCGGCGCTCACGTCGCTCATTGTCGGCCGGCTCCAGCGCTATGCGCGATCCGGCTTCCGCCGGCTGCCGACGGAGCACCTGGAACTGGCCTTGCACCGCCTGACAGCCTGACGGCACGACTGCACGACTGCACGACTGCACGACAACCAGCGGTGCTGCTGACCGAAATCGCGGGCGTTGCGCTCGCCCTGCTGCCGCAGCGTGCCGTGCACTTGCCCGAGCACGCCACCTTGCTGGTCGCCGATGCGCACATCGGCAAGGCGGTGTCGTTTCGCCGGCTGGGCGTGCCGGTGCCCAGCGGCACCACCGGCGAGACGCTGGCATTGCTGAGCGCGCTGCTGGCGCAGACCGGCGCGCGGCGCATCGTTTTCCTCGGCGACCTGCTGCACTCGGCGCAGGCGCGCGCCGCCGGCACGCTGGCCGCAGTGGCGCGCTGGCGTGCGCAGCATGCAGGCGTGGCGCTCACGCTGGTGCGCGGCAACCACGACCGCCATGCCGGTGACCCGCCGTGCGAATGGGGCGTGGAGTGCGTGGACGAGCCGCTGCGGCTGGGGCCGCTGGCGCTGGCCCACCACCCGCAGACGCTGCCCGGCGCCTACGTGCTGGCCGGCCACGTGCACCCGGCCGCGGTGCTGGCCGGGCGTGCCCGCCAGCACCTGCGGCTGCCTTGCTTCCACTTCGGGCCGGCGGTGGGCGTGCTGCCGGCCTTCGGCGGCTTCACCGGGATGCATGTGCTGCCGCGCGGCCCCGGTGACCGCGTCTTCGTGATCGCGGGCGATGCAGTGCGCGCCCTAAACTCGTCGCCATGAATGCTGCTTTCGAATCGCTTCTGGCGCGGGCCGAGTCGCTGCTGGCGCGGCTGGAGCATGTGCTGCCCCAGCCGCCGGCCGCGCCCGACTGGCACGCTGCGGTGGCCTTCCGCTACCGCAAGCGCAGCCAGGTGGGCACGCTGGAACCGGTGCGCCACCTGGCGGCCATCCGGCTGGCCGATCTGCTGGAAGTCGAGCCGCAAAAGCAGCGCCTGCTGCGCAACACAGAGCAGTTCGTGGCCGGCCGCGGCGCCAACAACGTGTTGCTCACCGGCGCGCGCGGCACCGGAAAAAGTTCGCTGATCAAGGCCTGCCTGAACGAGTTTGCGCCGCAGGGCCTGCGCCTGATCGAGGTGGACAAGACCGACCTCGTTGACCTGCCCGACCTGGTGGACCTGGTGGCCGAGCGCCCGGAGCGCTTCATCGTCTTCTGCGACGACCTCAGCTTCGACGAAGGCGAGCCCGGCTACAAGGCGCTGAAGAGCGTGCTCGACGGCTCCGTCTCGCAGGCCAGCGACAACGTGCTGATCTACGCCACCAGCAACCGCCGCCATCTGCTGCCCGAGTACATGGCCGAGAACCTGACCTACCAGCACACCGAAGACGGCGAAGTGCACCCCGGCGAGGTGATCGAAGAGAAGATCTCGCTGTCCGAGCGTTTCGGCCTGTGGGTCAGCTTCTACCCCTTCACGCAGGACGAGTACCTAACCATCGTCGCGCAATGGCTGCGGTCATTCGGCGTGTCGGACGATGCCATCGCGGCGGCGCGCCAGGATTCGCTGGTGTGGGCACTGGAGCGCGGCTCGCGCTCGGGCCGCGTGGCGCAGCAGTTCGCGCGTGACTTCGCCGGCCGGCATGCCGGTTGAGCGCACGCCGGTGGAGGTGGCGGTGGGCGTGCTCATCGACGCGCAAGGCCGCTTTCTGCTCACCTCGCGCCCGGCGGGCAAGGTCTATGCCGGCTACTGGGAGTTCCCGGGCGGCAAGCTGGAGCAGGGCGAGACGGTGGAGCAGGCGCTGCGCCGCGAGTTGCACGAGGAACTGGGCATCAGCATCGGCACGCCGCAGCCCTGGCAGGTGGAACTGGTGGACTACCCGCATGCGCTGGTGCGGCTGCACTTCTGCAAGGTGTTCGAATGGACCGGCAGCTTCCAGATGCGCGAGCGCCAGAGCATGGCCTGGCAGACGCTGCCGGTGCAGGTGGCGCCGGTGCTGCCCGGAACCGTACCGGTGCTGGGGTGGTTCGCGGCCGAGCGCGGCTTCACGGGTGCCACCCACTAGACTCCGCACCATGGATTGGCTGGACAGCATCAAATGGGACGCGCACGGCCTGGTGCCCGTCATCGCGCAGGAACAAGGCAGCAACGACGTGCTGATGTTTGCCTACATGAACCGCCACGCGCTGGCCGAGACGGCGCGCCGCGGGCAGGCCGTGTACTGGAGCCGCTCGCGCCAGGCGCTGTGGCACAAAGGCGAGCAGTCGGGCCACACGCAGACGGTGCACGAGATCCGGATGGACTGCGACAACGACGTGCTGCTGCTCAAGGTGACGCAGGCGCGCCACGCGGCTGGCGAGCCGGGCATCGCCTGCCACACCGGGCGCCACAGTTGCTTCTTCCAGCGCTACCAGCAGGGCGGCTGGCAGACCGTGGAGCCGGTGCTGAAAGACCCCGAAAGCATCTACCGATGAGCACCGCAGACGACACGCTGGCGCGGCTGGCAGCGGTGATCGAAAGCCGCCGCGGCGGTGACCCCGACAAGAGCTACGTCGCACGCTTGTTTTCGCGCGGCACCGACGCCATCTTGAAGAAGGTGGGCGAGGAAGCCACCGAGGTGGTGATGGCCGGCAAGGACGGCCAGACCGACCGCATCGTCGGCGAGGTCGCCGACCTGTGGTTCCACTGCCTGGTGGCGCTGGCGCACTTCGGCCTGACGCCGGGCGAGGTGCTTGCCGAGCTGGCGCGGCGCGAAGGTTTGTCGGGGCTGGAAGAGTTTGCATTGCGCAAGGCGCTGGAGCGCGACGCGCGCGAAGGAGGACAGGCATGAACCAGGTGGTGGAACTGAACGAACGCGATGCTTCGCTGAAGACGGTGGGGCACATCAGCTACGCGCTGCACACCATCGTGGCGGTGGGGGCGGTGCTGCCGGGCGCGCAGGCCAGCATCGCGCTGCTGCTGGTGGCCTTCATCCTCGACATCGTCAAGCGGGGCGACGCGGTGGGCACATGGCAGGAGTCGCACTTCGGCTGGCGCATCCGCACGGTGCTGTGGGCCGGCGCGCTTTACCTGATCACAGCGCCTTTGTGGCTGCTTTTCTTCGTACCCGGCTGGATCGCCTGGACCATCATCTCGCTGTGGTTCCTCTACCGCGTGGTGCGCGGCTGGATGAACCTCAACAACAACCGCCCCATCCTTTGATGGCCGCCATGCACAGCGACCCCGACTGCATCTTCTGCAAGATCGTCGCCGGCAGGATTCCGTCGAACAAGGCTTTCGAAGACGAGCAACTTCTGGCGTTCCACGACATCAACCCCTGGGCGCCGGTGCATGTGCTCGTCATCCCCAAGACCCACATCGCCAGCCTGGCCGACGTGGACGACGCGCATGCCGGCCTGCTGGGCCGCATGCTGGCGTTGGCGCCCCGGTTGATGCGCGATCTGGGCGTCAGCAACGGCTTTCGCACCGTCATCAACACCGGGCGCGACGGCGGGCAGGAGGTCTATCACCTGCACATGCACGTGATGGGCGGCCCGCGGCCCTGGCTCAAGGGTTGAAACAAGCCGGCGGCAACCCGGCTCTTAGAATTCTCGCTTCCTTTCCAGGAGACAAATCATGGGTTCATTCAGCATCTGGCACTGGCTGATCGTGCTGCTCGTCGTCGTGCTGATCTTCGGCACCAAGAAACTCAAGAACATCGGCGGCGACCTCGGCGGCGCCGTCAAGGGCTTCAAGGACGGCGTCAAGGGCGCCAACGAAGCGGCAGACGCCGACGCCGGCCTGCCGCCGCAGCAGGTGACCGGCGTCAAGCGCGCTGCCGACGCCAACACCGTGGACGTCGAAGCCAAGACGAAGTCCTAGTCCGGTGATCGACTTCGGTTTCGACAAGATCGCGCTGATCGGCGCGGTGGCGCTCATCGTCATCGGCCCCGAGAAGCTGCCCAAGGTGGCGCGCACCGTCGGCCACCTGTTCGGCAAGGCGCAGCGCTATGTGTCCGACGTCAAGGCCGAGGTCAACCGCTCGATCGAACTCGACGAGTTGAAGAAGATGAAGACCGAGTTCGAGGACGCTGCGCGCAACGTCGAGCAGGAAGTGCAGCAGGCCGGCTCGGCCTTCCGCAACGAGTGGAACAGCGCCACCGCCAGCCTCACCGACAGCGCCAGCGGCTCCGCCAGCACCAGTGACGACAGCGCCTTGCTGGCGCCACCGCCGCCCAGCTACCGCCACCCGAAGAAGAACTGGCGGCTCAAGCGCGGCGCCACGCCGCAGTGGTACAAGCAGCGCAACGGCGTGCGTGCCAAGGCGCAGTCGGGCGCGGCGCGCGTGGCGCGCTTCAGGCCGCCCGGCATCGGGCGCTGACCATGGCCAGCGCCGGCGAACCGAAAGACGAACTCGAAGGCACCGAAGCGCCCTTCGTCTCGCACCTCGTCGAACTGCGCGACAGGCTGATCCGCGCGGTGATCGCGATCGCCGTCGGCTTCGTCGTGCTGGCCATCTGGCCCGGCCCGTCGGGCCTGTACGACCTGCTGGCAGCACCGCTGCTGGCCCACCTGCCCACGGGCACGCGGCTGATCGCCACCAACGTGATCTCGCCGGTGCTGGTGCCGCTGAAGATCACGTTGATGGCGGCCTTCATGCTGGCGCTGCCGGTGGTGCTGTACCAGGTGTGGGCCTTCGTCGCGCCAGGGCTGTACTCGCATGAAAAGAAGCTGGTGCTGCCGCTGGTGGTGAGCAGCACGGTGCTCTTCGTGATCGGCGTGGCCTTCTGCTACTTCCTGGTCATTCCGGGGATGTCGCGCTTCATCCAGGCGTTTGCACCCAGCAGCATCACCGCGGCGCCAGACATCGAGCAGTACTTCGGCTTCGTCCTCACGCTCTTCCTCGTGTTCGGCATTGCCTTCGAGGTGCCCATCGCGGTGATCGTGCTGGCCCGCATGGGCATCGTCAGCATCGAGCAGCTCCGCAAGATGCGCGGCTATTTCATCGTCGGCGCGTTCATCGTCGCGGCGGTGGTCACGCCGCCGGACGTGATCTCTCAACTGGCGCTGGCGGTGCCGATGATCGTGCTGTATGAGATCGGCATCGTGGCGGCGCAGATGTTCATCAAGCACACCCAGCCGCCGCCGGAAGACGCGGCAGCGGCCACGGCCGACAAGCGGCCGTAGGCGCTGGCGGCCGCCTCAGCGCGGCGCCCGCAGCGCCTTGGGCCGCTGCGCGATGGTGAGCGTGAGGTCCAGCGCCTTGTCGCCACGCTGCACGCCGATCACCGCCTGCGCCTGCGGCTTCAGCGCCGTCACGGTGGCCAGCAGTTGCAGCGTGTTGCTCACCGGCTCGCCGGCGATGCGCACCACCACGTCGCCAGGGCGCAGGCCGCCCCTGCTGGCCGGGCCGTCCTGCAGCACGCCTGTGATCAGCACGCCCTGCTTGACCGGCAGGCCGAAGCTGTCTGCGATCTCGGCCGTCAGGTCGCGCGGCTCGACGCCGATCCAGCCGCGCATCACCTGGCCATCGCGCACCAGGCTTTCGAGCACCTGGCGCGCGGTGGCCACCGGGATGGCGAAGCCGATGCCCAGGTTGCCGCCGCTGCGCGAGAAGATGGCCGTGTTGATGCCGACCAGGTTGCCGCTGCCGTCCACCAGCGCACCGCCCGAATTGCCCGGGTTGATGGCAGCGTCGGTCTGGATGAAGTTCTCGAAGGTCGATAGTCCGAGCTGGTTGCGGCCCAGCGCGCTGACGATGCCCGCTGTCACCGTCTGCCCCACGTTGAACGGGTTGCCGATGGCCAGCACCACGTCGCCCACCTGCAGGGCGACCGAGTCGCCGAAGGCGATCACCGGCAGGCGGTCGAGGTCGATCTTCAGCACGGCCAGGTCGGTGTCGGCGTCGGCGCCCACCACGCGCGCGCGCGCCTGGCGGCCGTCTGCAAGCTGCACCTCCACCTCGTCGGCGCCTTCGATGACGTGGTTGTTGGTCAGCAGATAGCCTTCGGGCGAGACGATGACGCCCGAGCCCAGGCCGGCCTGCTGCTGTTGCGGCGTGTTGGGGCCTTCGCCGAAGAAGAAGCGCAGCCGCGGGTCGTCTGCATGCGGGTTGCGCCGGGCCGCCTTGCTGGCAACCACGCTGACGATGGCCGGCGTGGCGCGCTGCGCTGCGGCGCGGTAGCCCAGCATGGTGGGCACGGCGGCCGCGCTGGCGGCAGCCTGGGCAGACGGTGATGGCGCCTGCACGATGGTCGGCGCCGGCAGCGCGGCCACGCCGCCGCGGTGCGGCAGCCATTCGGGCTTGAGCGTCAGCAGCACGAACAGCGCGGCCAGCGACACGGTGACCGCCTGCGAGAATAGAAGCCAGGTTCTGCGCAACATGACAAGCTGGGGTGCGGCACGATGGCCGAGCGCGATGACGTCGAATCCTTCCTGCGCACGATGCTGCAGCCGGAGACGTTCAAGGATTATGGGCCGAACGGTCTGCAGGTCGAGGGCCGCCGGCATGTGGCGCGCCTGGCCTCCGGCGTGACGGCCAGCCTGGCTTTCATCGACGCCGCCATTGCCGCCGGCGCCGACACGCTGATCGTCCACCACGGCCTGTTCTGGCGCGGCCAGGACGGGCGTCTGACCGGCTGGCTGAAAGAGCGGGTGAAGCGGCTGCTGGCGCAGGACATCAACCTCTTCGCCTACCACCTGCCGCTCGACGCCCATGCCGAGTTCGGCAACAACGCGCAGTTCGGCCTGCGCATCGGGCTGCGGGCCGACGCGCGCTTCGGCGAGCAGGGGCTGGGCTTCATCGGCAGCGCGGCGGGGCACGGCACGGCGGCGGCGCTGGCACAGACGCTGCAAACGGCGCTGGAGCGCGGCGTCACCACGCTGGCAGGCGATGGCCGGGCGTTGCGCCGCATTGCCTGGTGCACCGGCGGCGCGCAGGGCTTCTTCGAAGACGCCATCGCCGCCGGTGCCGACGCCTTCATCACCGGCGAAATCTCCGAGCCACAGGCGCATCTGGCGCGCGAGACGGGCGTCGCCTTCATCGCCTGCGGCCACCACGCCAGCGAGCGCTACGGCGCACCGGCCGTGGCCGCTCAGGTGGCGGCGCGCTTCGGCCTGGCCCACCAGTTCATCGAGATCGGAAACCCGGCGTGAAGCCCGTGCTCATCACGATGGGCGACGCTGCCGGCATCGGCCCGGAGATCGTCGTCGCGCTGTTCGCCCGTGGGCAGGCCGACGGCTGCGTGGTGGTGGGCGACACCGCCGTGCTGCGGCGCGCCGGCGCCGGCATCACCGCGCTCATCGACAGCCCGGCCGACCTGGCCGACGTGCCGCCGGGCTGCCTGCCGGTGCTGGCGCCGCCCGGCCTGCCGCCCGGGCTGGCCGCGCTGCCGCAGGGCCGCATCGACGCGCTCAATGGCGCGGCGGCAGCGCGCTGCATCGAGCATGCCGTGCACTGGGTGCAGCGCGGCGAGGCCGCAGCCATCGTCACCGCGCCCATCCACAAAGAGGCGCTGGCCGCTGCCGGCGTGCCCTTCCCCGGCCACACCGAGATGCTGCAATCGCTGGCCGGCGCCGGGCCGGTGCGCATGATGCTGGCCAACGAAGAACTGCGTGTGGTGCTGGTCAGCATCCACCTGTCGCTGCGCGACGCCATCGACGCGGTCAGCTTCGACGCCGTGCTGTCCACGCTGCGCATCGCGCACCGCGCCGCCGCGGCCTGGGGCCAGGCGCAGCCCCGCATCGCGGTGGCGGGGCTCAACCCGCATGCAGGCGAGGGCGGCCTGTTCGGCAACGAAGAGCAGTTGTTCATCGCGCCCGCGGTGCAGGCGGCACAGGCCGAAGGCATCGCGGCCAGCGGACCGTTCGCGCCAGACACGGTGTTCATGCGCGCCCGGCGCGGCGAGTTCGACCTGGTGGTGGCAATGACGCACGACCACGGCCTGATCCCCGTCAAATACCTGGGCGTGGAGCAGGGCGTCAACGTCACGCTGGGGCTGCCCTTCGTGCGCACCAGCCCCGACCATGGCACCGCGTTCGACATCGCAGGCCAGCGCATCGCCAGCCCCGCCAGCCTGCTGGCGGCGCTGAAGATGGCGCGTTCGCTAGCCGGCCTGCGCTGACGACAGTTGCCGCCGCGCGCGCGCGGTGGCGCGCTCCAGCAGGTAGGCGCTTTCGAAGGCACGCAGCCGCCCGGTCTCGCACAGCCGCAGCAGCATGCGCTGGCTGAGCGAGACGGTTTTCTTGTGGCGCCCGCCGTGGTGGAAGACGAAGAAGCTGCGCGCTGGGCTCACATGGGCCAGCCGCACTTTCTGCCAGCCGCCGTCGAGGTGCATCTGGTAGGCAAAGCCGATCTGCACATGCTCGGCCAGCGCCTTGCCCTGCACCGGCTCCAGGCTGCCGATGGCTGCGGGCAAGCCGCTGATCTGCACGTCGTCGGCGCTCAGCTCGGGCTCGGCGCCGAGGTCGATATCGACCTGCCCGTTCCAGTCGATGGCTGCTTCATCGACGAGGCCGATGCGCTGCGCTTCCTCGGCGGTGAAGCGCGGTGCCACCACCTCGTCGTTCAGCACCGGCAGTGCGGTCGGCGTGATCTTCAGATCGGCGCGCGAAGGCAGCGGCTTGTCGAGTGCGCCGTCCACCTGGCGCGCGAGCAGGTTGAAGTCGAGCGGGCGCAGCGCCTGCGCCTTCAGCGCCTCGGCGTGCGCCGGCAGCAATTGGCCGAAGAAGGCGCGGCGCGAGCCTTCGGACCAGGCGATCAGGTCCATGCCCTCGCCCAGTTCCTTCATCAGCTTGGGCAGGTCGGCCAGGAAGGCCTTGCGCTGCGCCGGTGATGTCTTGGGCTGCACGCTCATGAACAGCTCGCGGCCGACATGGCGCAGCCGCTTCGCGCGCTCTTCGTCGGGCTTGCCATCCTTGCCCATCCGCGTGCCGGCCTGGATCAGCACCTGGCTCCAGACCTGGCTGATGAAGTCACGCACGAACTCCGGCGCAGACAAGCCCTTCAGCTCGCCCTGCAACTGCTGCGCGTAGAGCGCGCGCAGCCGCAGTTCGTCTTCCTTGGCCGATAGCAACTCGGCCGCGTTGCCCTGGGCGTCGGCCTCGTCACGGCCCTGCTCGGCAATGAAGGCTTCCAGCGCCTGGAGCTTCTGCTCATAGACCTCGATCTGGTCGAAGTCGCCCTCCACCACCTCCTGCACCAGCGCACGCACCTTGGCCAGCACGCGCTGCGCGCCGTCTTCGCCGACGTCGTCGAAGGCCGCGCCGAGCGATGCAATGCGGTTGATGAAGCGCCGCACCGGGTGCCTGCGCGACGAGAAGAAACTGGGGTCACCCAGTGCGGCGCGCAGCACCGGCAGTTGCAGCCGCGCGATCTGGCGCGCCATCTGCGGCGGCACCTTGGGGTCGGACAGGATTTGCTCGAACAGGCTGCCGATGACGTCGATGACCATGTGGTCCAGCGAGCCGTTGGACGCCTGGCGCAACTCGTCGCGGTGGGCGTGGATCAGGTTGGGCAGCGCGTGCCCGCTGCCGCTGCCGGCGCCCTGGCCATGGCCATGGCCGCCGTCGCCCCAGTCGCTGCTGCCGTCGCCAGCGCCAACGTCGGTGAAGGCCAGCCGGCGGATGAGCGACATCAGCGCCGGGTCCACCTGGCCGAGCGGCGTGCCCCGGCCGCTGCCCGAGCGGGTGGACGGGCCGAAGCTGCTGGGCCCGCTGCGCCGGCTGCCGTAGCGGCTGTCGAAGCCGGACGGCACGCTGGCGCGATCCTGCTCGGGCGGCGCTGCGGAATGCGCCGCGCCTGCGCCCACGCCTGCGCCGCCCGCGATGCCGCCACCGCCCTCGGTGCGCGTGCCGGCGTTGCGCACCGTCAGGCCGGCCGGCTGCACGCCGGCCTGGCGCAGGTCGGCAACGATGTCGCCATAGGTGCCGCGCAGCAGCGCACCCAGCGAGCGGCTGATCTCGGTGCCCAGCACCTTGCGCACGTCGGCGCGCTCGGAGACGTTCTCGATGGCGTGGATCATCGCGTGGCCCACCACCTCGGGCCGCAGCGGGTTGCCGTCCTTGTTGTCGATGCGGTTGGCGCCGCGGTAGGCGCCCAGCAGCGAGCCGATGTAGCCGCTCAGCTCGCGCAGTTCCCACTCGCAGGCATGCGCCATCTCCAGGCCGAAGCGCTCGGCCGCCACCTGCATCTCGACTTCGCGGTCATCGACCAGGCTGAGCGCGTCCCAGCTCGTCTCCTGCGCTTCGCCGACATGCGCACCCACCTCGCGCAGCACGCGCTGGTCGAAGGCTTCGTTGAAGCCGAGCACGAAGATGGCCGACTTGCGGTTCAGCTCGAACTGCGCGCCCAGCAGGTTGTCGCGCTCGTGCACGCTGTGCGAGGCCAGCGCCGACAGGCCCAGGCTTTCCACCGTGCGCTCGGCTGCCGCGCGGGCCGCGAGCTTGAGCCGCTGGACGGCGCTTTCCAGCGGTGCGGGCAGGCGGTGAACGGGGTTGGGATTCATGCGGCTTCAGCCATCTAGTATGCGGCAAGCCCCGGCGCCCGGCAGGCGCTGCGCTGCCGCTTCAGCGGCGCGCCAGCGCGTCCCGAATCTCGCGCAGCAGCAGCACGTCTTCGGGGGTTGCAGCCGGCAGCGGCGGCGGGGCCGGCGGCGCGCTCTTCTTCAGCTTGTTGATCTGCTTGACCATCACGAAAATGATGAAGGCAAGGATCACGAAGTTCAGCGCCACCGTCAGGAAGTTGCCATATGCGAACACGGCGCCGGCCTTCTTCGCCTCCACCAGCGTGGCGGCGGTCTGGCCGGACAGGGCGATGAAGTAGTTGCTGAAGTCCAGGCCGCCGAAGATCTTGCCCACCACCGGCATGATGAGGTCGCCCACCAGCGAATCGACGATCTTGCCGAAGGCGCCACCGATGATGACGCCCACCGCCAGGTCCATCACATTGCCCTTGGTGGCGAATTCCTTGAACTCCGATGCAAAACTCATGCTGGGCACTCCTGTTTCCGTTGCTGCGTTGTTGTTCGCCCGCCGCGCCTTTTCGCGCTGTTCCCGCCTGCGGGCGCGGCGGAAGGTAAGGCGGCCCTGCAGCGGCGTCAAGTCACACCCCGCAGCCGGGCTGTCCCGGGCGGCTCGGCTAGAATCGCGGGTTGACCCGAATCCATTGCATCTTGTTTGAGGACATCCATGCCCGAGAAGATTGAAGCCGGCGGGCAAGCCGGCGGGGGTGAGGTCGCGGTGGATCAAAGCCGCCGCACCTGGATCGCAATCACCTGCGCGGTGGGTGGCGCCGGCGGCCTTGCGACTGCCGTGCCCTTTGTCAGCACCTTCGCGCCCTCGGAGCGCGCCAAGGCCGCCGGTGCGCCGGTGCAGGTGGACATCAGCAACATCAAGGCCGGCGAGAAACTCACCGTTGAATGGCGCGGCAAGCCGGTGTGGATCGTTCGCCGCACCAAGGAGCAGCTCGACGCCCTGCCCAAGCACGACGCCGAACTGGCCGACCCCAAGTCCGAGCGCAAGGCCTTCCCGATTCCCGCCTACGCGAAGAACGAATGGCGCTCGCTGAAGCCGGAGTATTTCGTCGCCATCGGCATCTGCTCGCACCTGGGCTGCTCGCCGAGCGACCGCTTCGCCACCGGCGCACAGCCTTCGCTGCCCGACAACTGGTCCGGCGGCTTCCTGTGCCCCTGCCACGGCTCCACCTTCGACATGGCCGGCCGCGTGTACAAGAACAAGCCGGCGCCCGACAACCTGGAAGTGCCGCCCTACATGTACCTGTCCGACACCACGCTGGTGATCGGCGAAGACAAGAAGGCCTGAAGTCATGGCTGCGATGAAAGAAGCACCTGCCGGCGCACCCGTCGGCCAGAAACTGATGACGTGGGTGGACAACCGGTTTCCGGCCACCCAGCTCTTCAAAGAGCACATGTCGGAGTACTACGCGCCGAAGAACTTCAACTTCTGGTACTTCTTCGGCTCGCTGGCCATCCTGGTGCTGGTGATCCAGATCGTCACCGGCATCTTCCTTGTGATGCACTACAAGCCCGATGCGGCGCTGGCCTTCGCGTCGGTCGAGTACATCATGCGCGACGTGCCCTGGGGCTGGCTGGTCCGCTACATGCACAGCACCGGCGCCAGCGCCTTCTTCATCGTCGTCTATCTGCACATGTTCCGCGGCATGATCTACGGCAGCTACAAGAAGCCGCGCGAGCTGGTCTGGATCTTCGGCTGCGCGATCTTCCTGTGCCTGATGGCTGAAGCCTTCATGGGCTATCTGCTGCCCTGGGGCCAGATGTCCTACTGGGGTGCGCAGGTCATCATCAACCTGTTTGCAGCCATCCCGTTCGTCGGGCCCGACCTGTCGCTGCTGATCCGCGGCGACTACGTGGTGGGCGACGCCACGCTGAACCGTTTCTTCAGCTTCCACGTGATCGCCGTGCCGCTGGTGCTGCTGGGCCTGGTGGCGGCGCACATCATCGCGCTGCACGAGGTGGGCTCGAACAACCCCGACGGCGTCGAGATCAAGGCCACGAAGAACGACAAGACCGGCATTCCGCTGGACGGCATTCCCTTCCACCCCTACTACTCGGTGCACGACCTGATGGGCGTGGGCGTCTTCCTGCTGATCTTCACCGCGGTGCTCTTCCTCGCCCCCGAAGGCGGCGGCTACCTGCTGGAATACAACAACTTCATCCCGGCCGACCCGCTGAAGACGCCGTCGCACATCGCGCCCGTCTGGTACTTCACGCCCTATTACTCGATGCTGCGTGCGGTGACCGACGACATGGTCACCGTCTTCGTCGGCCTGGTGGCGGTGGCCGGCATCCTGGCGTTTTTGAAGGGCGGCTTCAAGGGCCTCTGGAAATGGGCGCCGCTGGTCGTGGCGGTGGTGCTGGCCTTTCTGCTGAAGGCTTTCGACGCCAAGTTCTGGGGCGTGGTGGTGATGGGTGCTGCGGTGCTGATCCTCTTCCCGCTGCCCTGGCTGGACCGCAGCCCCGTGCGTTCCATCCGCTACCGGCCAAGCTGGAACAAGGTGCTCTACGGCATCTTCGTCGTCAACTTCTTCGTGCTCGGCTACCTGGGCATCAAGCCGCCGTCGGTGACGGGCACGCTGGTGTCGCAGGCCGGCACGCTGTTCTATTTCGGCTTCTTCCTGCTGATGCCTTGGTGGAGCCGCATCGGCGAATTCAAGCGGGTGCCGGACCGCGTCACCTTCCACGCGCACTGACGCGGCCGCAGGCATCACAACACCATGAAGACACTGATCCATTTCATGCTGGCCGGCCTGCTGCTGCTGGGCGCAGCGGGGGGCGCCCGCGCCAACACCGAAGGCATCGCCTGGGACAGCTTTCCGAAAGAGCGCGTCACCGACATGGCGGCGCTGCAACACGGCGCCAAGCTGTTCGTCAACTACTGCATGAACTGCCATTCGGCTGCCTACATGCGTTACAACCGGCTGCGCGACATCGGCCTGACCGAAGCGCAGATCAAGAGCAACCTCGTGTTCACGGGCGCCAAGGTGGGCGACCTGATGAAGAACGCGATGGACCCGAAAGACGCGAAAGACTGGTTCGGCGGCGTGCCGCCCGACCTGACGCTGATCGCCCGCTCGCGCGCCGAAGAAGGCAAGGGCAGCGGCGCCGACTACGTCTATACCTATCTGCGCAGCTACTACCGCGACGACGGCAAGGCCACCGGCTGGAACAACATGGCCTTCCCCAACGTGGCCATGCCCAATGTGCTGTGGCAGTTGCAGGGCCAGCAGCGCGCGGTCTTCGTCGAGCAGAAGAACCCGCACGAGGAAGGCAAGACCGAGCATGTCTTCAAGGGTTTCGAGCCCATCACGCCTGGCACGCTGAGCCAGGCTGAGTTCAACACCTCGGTGGCCGACCTGGTGGCCTACCTGCAGTGGATGAGCGAGCCCGCGCAGACCGACCGCGTGCGCCTTGGCGTCTGGGTGCTGCTGTTCCTCGCCGTCTTCACGGTCATTGCGTGGCGCCTGAACGCGGCCTACTGGAAAGACATCCAATAGCGCATCTGTCATCCGGCTCTCCGGCCGGGTGCGCATGAGCGCAGTGGGGGGCTTTTTCAGCGCCCACTGCGTTTGTTTCTTTTCTTGGGACATTGCTCCCGCTGCCGAATTGACGACGAAAGGGCCCTGGCCATGATGGTGCTTTACTCCGGAACCACCTGTCCCTATTCGCACCGCTGCCGTTTCGTGCTGTTCGAGAAGGGCATGGACTTCGAGATCCGCGATGTCGATCTCTTTGCCAAGCCCGAAGACATCGCGCTGATGAACCCCTACAACGAGGTGCCCATCCTCGTGGAGCGCGATCTCATCCTGTATGAGTCGCACATCATCAACGAGTACATCGACGAGCGTTTCCCCCATCCCCAGTTGATGCCGGGCGACCCCGTGGCGCGCGCGCGGGTGCGGCTTTTCCTCTTCAACTTCGAGAAGGAATTGTTCGCCCACGTCAATCTGCTGGAGAACCGTGGCGTCAAGGCGACCGACAAGCAGTTGGAGAAGGCACGCAGCCAGATCCGCGACAGGCTGACGCAGCTTGCGCCCATCTTCCTGAAGAACAAGTACATGCTGGGTGACGACTTCAGCATGCTCGACGTGGCGATTGCGCCGCTGCTCTGGCGGCTGGACTATTACGGCATCGACCTCTCGAAGAACGCCGTGCCGCTGCTGAAGTATGCAGAGCGCATCTTCTCGCGCCCGGCCTACATCGAGGCGCTGACGCCGTCGGAAAAGGTGATGCGCAAGTAGCGCCGGCTCCAAGCCACCACCATGTCCGGCATCAGCGACACCAACCAGGGCAGTTCGACGCGGCCGTATCTGCTGCGCGCGCTGCACGACTGGTGCACCGACAACGGCTTCACGCCCTACATCGCCGTCTTCGTCGATGACACCGTGACGGTGCCGATGGAGTACGTGAAGAACAACGAGATCGTGCTGAACGTCGGCTTCGAGGCCACCAGCGGCCTGAAGCTGGGCAACGACTTCATCGAGTTCAAGGCGCGCTTCGGCGGCAGCTCGCGCGAGATCAGCGTCCCGGTGGACCATGTGGTGGCCATCTACGCGCGTGAGAACGGCCAGGGCATGGCCTTTCCTGTGCCGACTGCCGGCGGCACCGCGGCCAAGCCGGAGTCGGCGCCGAGCGCCGAGCAGCGCGCTCCGACCCCGCTGCGCGGTCTGCGGCTGGCAACGTCCGAGCCCGAGAACAGCGAAGAGCCGCCTGCCGACGAACCGCCGGACCCCTCGGCGCCCGGCAGCTCCGGCAGCCGCCCCTCGCTCAAACGCATCAAGTAGCGCTGCCGGCACGTACCACGCGCCACGCGCCAGCTTCTAGAATTGCGATCCCGTCGCCGGCTTAGCTCAGTTGGTAGAGCACCCGCCTTGTAAGCGGAAGGTCCCCAGTTCGAAACCGGGAGCCGGCACCAGCGCCTTGCCGCGCCGTCAGCACTGCCGCGGCTTCGGGCCCATGCGGCCGATGTAGTCGCTCATCGCTGCGTGCACCGCCTCGTCCGGCGGCTGCCCGGTCTGGTCCAGTTCACCGTCCACCAGCGCCAGCGGCGTCTCTGCGTCACTGATGACGCCGGTGAAGACGATGCCCTCGGGCTCGACCCAGAAGGTGGCGCGAAAGCGTAGCGCCGCACCGGTCGAACGTTGCACCTGCATTCCTTGGATGTGAGCCATCTGGCGCCTCGCGGCTTGAGAAGATGACGCCAGTCTGCGGGCTTCAGCGTTCGGCAACTGTCGGACAACGGCCTGTCCGCCGGCAAGAAACCCCGCCGCGTTCGGGCGTGCCAACCGCCCGCTGCACGACGGGCAAAACGACGGCGGCTAAGCCGCTGGCGTTTGACTCGGTTGAACCCGCACCTTGACGGGTGTAGGCTGCCACCCCTTTGCAACCAGCGCGGCCTCCAGCCGCGGCAGCAGTTGACGCAACTTCGCAGCGGCTGCGCCGTGGGCCGCCAGCAGACACCAGCCGTCCTCGTCCACCGGCCCAGGACGCACCGCTTCCAGCAAGCCGGGCGGCAGCAAGTCGCTCACCGTCTGGAAGCGCTCTCGTGATTCCTGCAGCCGCTGCAACAGCCGGTTCAGCGGCTCGCTGCGGTCCAGCGCATCGGCCACCGCCAAGTGGCCCTTCGGGGCGGTGGGCTGTTGGGTCGGCCGCTGCGGCGGTCGAGGTTGCAGGGCGGGGCGGCTGGCCATCAACGGAGTCTAACGATGCAACTGCTCATCACCCACGGCGGCCCGGGGCGCACCCGCATGCTGCAGTTCAGCCGGCTGCAGCTTGCCGGTGCCGCACTGCTGCTGCTTGCCGTGCTGATGCTCGCGTCCGGGGCGATCTACCACTTCATCTTCCTCCAAGCCGCGCGGGAGGGCTGGCCGGTGGTGAGCCAGATCGTCCGGCTGGTGGTGCGCGACGAGTTTGCACAACGCGACCGCTATCTGCGCGAGAACCTGGACGTCATGGCGCAGAAGGTGGGCGAGATGCAGGCCAAGCTGGTGAAGCTGGAGGTGATGGGTGAGCGCGTCTCCGGCATGGCTGGCGTCAAGGCAGACGACCTCAAGCCGCTCCAGCGCGTGCAGCCGCAACCCGGCGGCGGCCGTGGCGGCCCTTATCTGCCGCTGGTGCAGCCGTCGCTGCTGCAACTGCGGCAGATGGTGGCCGTGCTGGACGCCGCGGCCGACCAGAGCACCGATGTCTTCACGCTGGCCGAGTCCCGCCTGCTCGAAGCGCGGCTGCAGGCGCTGATGATCCCCAACTCCCCGCCGGTCGATGGCCCGGTGGGCTCCGGCTTCGGCTTCCGTGCAGACCCGATCACGGGCCGCACCGCGCTGCACACGGGGCTGGACTTTCGCGCCGACGTCGGCACGCCCATCCACGCTGCTGCGGGCGGCTTGGTGCTCGACAGCGTCTGGCACGCCGAATACGGCCAGGTGCTGGAGATCGACCACGGCAACGGCTTGTCCACCCGCTACGCGCACTGCTCCAAAGTGCTGGTCACGCCCGGCGCGCTGGTCAAGCGCGGGCAGATGGTGGCATTGGTCGGCACCTCGGGCCGCTCGACCGGGCCGCACCTGCACTTCGAGGTGCTGGTGGACGGCGTGCCGCAGAACCCGGACCGCTTTCTCGCTGGCGGCCGGAGCGTGGCGGCCAGGGCGGCCAGACACTGAGCCGATGTAAACTCGCCGGCTTCGTGTCTGTGGGCCAGCCCCTGTCTCCGCGGGGCTTGCAAGCCACCACGCTGCCCTCAACTGCCGGCCTCCCAGGCCGTGAGAGCGGCTCTTCGTCACCCTTATCCGGCCAAGCGGACGCTGCATGTTCCCCAAGATACTGACCCAGATTTTCGGCAGCCGCAACGACCGCCTGCTCAAGGGCTACCGGCGCACCGTGGCCGCCATCAACGCGCTGGAGCCGCAGTTCGAAAGCCTGGACGACGCTGCGCTGCGCGCCAAGACCGAAGAGTTCCGCCAGCGTCTGGCGCAGGGCACCGCGCTCGACGACCTGCTGCCCGAAGCCTTTGCTGTGGTGCGTGAAGGCAGCAAGCGTGCGCTGAAGATGCGCCACTTCGACGTGCAACTCATCGGCGGCATGGTGCTGCACGAAGGCAAGATCGCCGAGATGCGCACCGGCGAAGGCAAGACGCTGATGGCCACCCTGCCGGTGTATCTCAATGCACTCGAAGGCAAGGGCGTGCACCTGGTGACGGTGAACGACTACCTGGCCCGGCGCGACGCCGAGTGGATGGGCCGGCTCTACACCTTCCTGGGCCTGACGGTGGGCGTCAACGTGCCCGGGATGCAGCGCGAAGAGAAGCAGGCCGCCTTTGCCGCCGACGTCACCTACGGCACCAACAACGAATTCGGCTTCGACTACCTGCGCGACAACATGGTCTATGAAGTGGCAGACCGCGTGGCGCGCGGCCTGAACTTCGCCATCGTCGATGAGGTCGATTCCATCCTCATCGACGAAGCGCGCACGCCGCTCATCATCAGCGGCCAGGCAGAAGACCATACAGAACTGTATGTGCGCATCAACGCCGTGGTGCCGCAGTTGAAGAAGCAGATCGGTGAGGCCGACGTGCGCACCGGCGAGGGCGTGATCGAGCCGGGCGACTTCACGGTCGATGAGAAGACGCACCAGGTCTTCCTCACCGAAGACGGCCACGAGAAGGCCGAGACCATGCTGTCCGAGGCCGGCCTGCTGGCGCCGGGCGCCAGCCTCTACGACCCGGCCAACATCGCGCTCATGCACCATGTGTACGCCGCACTGCGCGCGAACAACCTCTACAACCGCGACCAGCACTACGTGGTGCAGAACGGCGAAGTCATCATCGTCGATGAGTTCACCGGCCGCCTGATGACGGGCCGGCGCTGGAGCGACGGCCTGCACCAGGCGGTGGAAGCCAAGGAAGGCGTGCAGATCCAGAGCGAGAACCAGACGCTGGCGTCCGTCACCTTCCAGAACTACTTCCGCATGTACGGCAAGCTGGGCGGCATGACCGGCACGGCCGATACCGAAGCCTATGAGTTCCAGGAGATCTACGGCCTGGAAACGGTGGTCATCCCGCCCAACAAGCCCACCATCCGCAAGGACGAACTCGACCTCATCTACAAGACGGCGAAAGAGAAGTACGACGCCGTCACCGAGGACATCCGTGACTGCCACGCGCGCGGCCAACCGGTGCTGGTGGGCACCACGTCGATCGAGAACTCCGAGCTGATCTCGGCGCTGCTCACCAAGGCCAAGCTGCCGCACCAGGTGCTCAACGCCAAGCAGCACGCCAAGGAAGCCGAGATCGTCGCGCAGGCCGGGCGGCCTGGCGTCATCACCATCGCCACCAACATGGCCGGCCGCGGCACCGACATCGTGCTGGGTGGCAACGTCGAAAAGCAGGTGCAGTTCGTCGAGGCCGACGCGAGTCTGTCCGACGAAGACAAGCGCCAGCGCGCGCAGAAACTGCACGACGAATGGCAGGGCCTGCACGAGCAGGTCAAGGCCGCAGGCGGCCTGCGCATCGTGGCGACAGAGCGCCACGAAAGCCGCCGCATCGACAACCAGTTGCGCGGCCGCTCCGGCCGCCAGGGCGACCCTGGCGCCAGCCGCTTCTACCTGAGCCTGGACGACCCGCTGATGCGCATCTTCGCGGGTGACCGCGTGCGCTCCATCATGGACAGGCTGAAGATGCCCGAGGGCGAAGCCATCGAGGCAGGCATCGTCAACCGCAGCATCGAAAGCGCGCAGCGCAAGGTCGAGGCACGCAACTTCGACATCCGCAAGCAGCTCCTCGAATACGACGACGTCAGCAACGACCAGCGCAAGGTCATCTACCAGCAGCGCAACGAGATCCTCGAAGCCGACACGCTGACGGCGCAGATCGCCAACCTGCGCAAGAGCGCGATGACCGAGGTGGTGCGCGCTTACGTGCCGGCCGAAAGCCTGGAAGAGCAATGGGACCTGGCAGGCCTGGAGCAACTGCTGAAGGACGACTGGCAGCTCGACGTTGCACTGAAGGCCGAGGTCGAGAAGAGCGACACCATCACCGACGACGACATCGTCGATCGCGTGGTGGCAGCGGCCAACGCGCAGTTCGAGAACAAGCTTCAGACGGTGGGTGCCGAGCAGTTCATGCCCTTCATGCGCATGGTGCTGCTGCAGTCCATCGACAGCCACTGGCGCGAGCACCTGGCCGCGCTGGACTACCTGCGACAGGGCATCCACCTGCGCGGCTATGCCCAGAAGAACCCGAAGCAGGAGTACAAGCGCGAGGCTTTCGAGCTGTTCTCGCAATTGCTCGACGTGGTGAAGATGGAGGTCACGCGGGTGCTGATGACGGTGCGCATCCAGTCGCAAGACCAGGTGGCGCAGGCGGCAGAGGCCATCGAGCAGCAGGCCAGCCAGTTGCGCGACGTGACCTACACCCACCCCAACGAGGATGGCAGCGTCTCCACCGAGGCGCGGCAGGCTGGCGAGGGCGCAGCGCTGCCGGCCGGCATGCCGCGCGTGGGCCGCAACGACCCCTGCCCCTGCGGCAGCGGCAAGAAGTTCAAGCTCTGCCACGGCCGCCTGGCCTGAAGCCGCAGCGGCCACCGGCGCAGGCCAGGCAAGCGCCCGTCCGCACGATGGACCGCAGCACCCTGCAAGCCGCGCCGCCCCGCGTGGAGACGGCGCGTCTGGCGTTGCTGCACCCGCAGTTGCAGCACGCCCAGGCGGTGCGCGAGAGCGTCAACCATTCGCTCTTGTCGCTGCGCTTCGTCAAGTGGGGGCAGCAGCCTTTCGATGCCGACGCGGCGCGCCGCTTCTGCGAGGCCGACGCGGAGCGCGTGGCGGCCGGTGACTGCCTGATCTACTTCGCCTTCGAGCGCGACAGCGGCCGCTTCGTCGGCAACCTGGATCTGCACACCTTCGACTTCGACGTGCCGCGCTGCCAGATCGGCTACGTGGGTGACACCCGCTTTGCCGGCCGCGGGCTGATGCGCGAAGCAGCACTCGGCATCATCGGCCTGGCCTTCGACCTGGGCGTCGAGCGCGTCGAGGCCTGGTGCGACCTGCGCAACACGCGCTCCATCCACTTCGCGCAGACGCTCGGGCTTCAGTACGAGGGCCTGATGCGCGGTGTCGAGCGCGACCCGCAAGGCGCCCTGTGCGACCAGGTGATGCTGGCGCGGCTGCGCACCGACAGGTTGCCCGGCTGACAGCGGCGCCGCGAAAGGCGCTGCCTACAATCTGCGCGGTGTCCAGCCGCAAGACCGCACCATGCCCGTCAACCTGATCGCGCCCGACCCCGCAGACCTGCTGGCCGTGCCCGGCGTTCGCCTGGGCACCGCGATGGCCGGCATCCGCAAGGCCAACCGGCGTGACCTGGTGCTGCTGGCGCTGGATGAAGGCGCCACGGTGGCCGGCGTCTTCACGCAGAACCGCTTCTGCGCGGCGCCGGTGCAACTGTGCCGCGAGCACCTGGCGGCCGGCGCAGCGGTGCGTGCGCTGCTCATCAACACCGGCAATGCCAATGCAGGCACCGGCGCCGACGGCCTGGCCCGCGCGCGCCAAACCTGCGCCGCGCTGGCAGGGCTGCTGGGCGTGCAGCCGCAGCAGGTGCTGCCGTTCTCCACCGGCGTCATCATGGAGACGCTGCCGGTGGAGCGCATCGAGGCCGGGCTGCCGGCGGCCATCGCAGCGCTGCGCGGCGACGGCTGGGCCGATGCAGCGCAAGGCATCATGACGACCGACACCTTGCCCAAGGCGGCGTCGCGCCAGGTGCAGATCGGCGGCCACACCGTCACCGTGACCGGCATCTCCAAGGGCGCCGGCATGATCCGCCCCGACATGGCCACGATGCTGGGCTTCATCGCCACCGACGCCGCCATCGCGCCTGCGCTGCTTCAGCCACTGCTGGACGACGTGGCGGCCTTGAGCTTCAACCGCATCACCATCGACGGCGACACCTCCACCAACGACTCCTTCCTGCTGGTGGCCACCCACCGCGCCGGCCATGCGCCCATCACCGCGCTCCACAGCGCCGAAGGCCGCGCGCTGCGCGACGCCGTGCTGGCGGTGGCGCAGCAACTGGCGCAGGCCATCGTGCGCGACGGCGAAGGCGCCACCAAGTTCATCACCGTGCAGGTGCAGGGCGGGCGCACGCCGGCCGAGTGCCAGCTCGCGGCCTATGCCATTGCCCATTCGCCGCTGGTCAAGACCGCCTTCTTCGCCAGTGACCCCAACCTGGGCCGCATCCTCGCGGCAGTGGGCTACGCCGGCATCGCCGACCTCGACCAGGGCTTGATCGACCTGTTCCTCGACGGCGTGCACGTGGTCGAGCACGGCGGCCGCCGGCCCGACTACACCGAGACCGACGGCCAGCGCGTGATGCAGCAGAGCGAGATCACCGTGCGCGTGCACCTGCACCGCGGCGCGGCCGAAGCCACCGTCTGGACCTGTGACCTGTCGCACGACTACGTCAGCATCAATGCTGATTACAGGTCCTGAACGCCTGCCAAGCGCAAGGATGCAGGCTTGCTCAAGCCCCGCCTGCGCTGGTAGCATCGGCGCCCACCCAGAACAAAGCCAACCCATGAGCACCGCCCACCACCCACTCCAGAGCGCCTCGGCCGGCGACTGGGCTGCGCGTGCGGCAGTCGTGCTGGGGCTGGCAACGGGCGTCGGGCTGGTCGTGCTGGGCAATCCGGGCAATCCCGGCAAGAGCCAGACGGGCCAGACGGCCGGCCCGGAAGCGCAGCGAATTGCCTGCATGCTTCCAGCGGACGCAGCGTCCGCCGCCTTGTAACTTCTTCTCAGCAGCGGCCCACCCGCCCGTTTCGCTGAGTGATCAGCGGAACAGCCAGCAGCGTCAGCGGCCCGTTTCCGCTCCCATCGGCACCACAAGTGCCGTGGCCCTGACGACAGGAGAAGATTTTCGTGACAACGCACCACTTGCTCCGGCGCTTGCTCGTGCCTTTGCGCCAGCGCCTCTCGCTGCCGGCCGGCGACCTGCTGCGCGACGCCGTGTACCGCCGCCTCTGGACGTCCATCCTGATCAGCTCTTTCGGCGGCCAGATCACGATGCTGGCGTTGCCGCTCACCGCCGCGCTGCTGCTGCACGCAACACCCACGCAGATGGGCTGGCTCACCGCTGTCGAAATCCTGCCCTTCGTGCTGTTCTCGTTGCCGTCCGGCGTCTGGCTCGACCGCGTGCACAAACTGCCGGTCTATGTGATGGGCGAGCTGACCATCGCGGTGGCGCTGGTCACGGTGCCGGTGGCGGCTTGGCTGGGCTGGCTGCAGATGGGCTGGCTGTACGGCGTGGCCTTCCTGATCGGCACGGTGGCCACCACGGCAGGCAGTGCCGCGCAGATCGTGCTGACGCAGGTGGTGCCGCGCGAGCGGCTGGTGGAGGCGCATGCCAAGAACGCGCTCGCCACCTCGGGCTCGGACGTCGCCGGCCCGGGGCTGGCCGGCTTTCTGGTCAAGCTGTTCGGCGCGCCCGTCACGCTGCTGGCCGATGCCTTCCTGCTGGTGGTGTCGGCCAGCATCCTGCGCGGCATCCGCGTCAACGAAGTGCGGCTGCCGCGCGCCGATGCCCATTTCGGGCGCGACCTCGCCGCCGGCCTGCGCTTCGTCGCGCGGCACCGGCTGTTGATCGCGCTGGGCGTGGCGGTCGGCACCTGGCAGATGTGCCACAACGCGGCCGTGGTGGTGCAGATCCTCTTCGCCACCCGCACCCTGGGCTTGTCGGAGCAGGCGGTGGGCCTGTGCTACGCAGGCATGGGCGTGGGCACCGTGCTGGCCAGCGTGTTCGGCAACCGCATCAGCCGCCGCATCGGCCCCGGGCCTTGTCTGGTGCTGGGCTTCGCGCTGTGCGGCAGCGGCTGGCTGCTGCTGGCAGCGGCGCCCGTCGGCCCGCTGGGCGTGGCGGCCTTCGCCGCGATGCTGATGCTGTTCAGCCTGGGCGGCGTGCTGATCTTCATCAACTTCCTGTCGATGCGCCAGGCCGTCACGCCAGAGCATCTGCTGGGCCGCATGACCAGCACCATGCGCTGGCTGATCCTGCTGCCCGCCGGCCCCGGCGCTCTGCTGGGCGGCTGGCTGGGTGAGCACTTCGGCCTGCGGGCATCGCTCGGCTTTGCCGGCAGCGTGTGCATGCTGCTGGTGCTGGTGGCGGCGCGCCACCCGGTGATCCGCGGCGTGCGCACGCTGCCGTCGCAGGACACCTACAAGCCGCGGCGCGTGGTGAGCGTCGCCAACGAAGGAGCCTGACCGCGTGGACCCGCTGTTGATCGACGTGCCAGAGCGGCTGCTCACCGGCCGCCTGCTGCTGCGCCCGCCGCGGCCGGGCGACGGCGCCGCGCTGTGCGAGGCGGTGGCGGCTTCGCTGGCCGAGCTGCGGCCGTGGATGCCGTGGGCGCAGCAGCCACCGGAGGCCGAAGCGTCCGAGGCACTGGCGCGCGGCGCCCAGGCCAAGTTCCTTCAGCGCAGCGACCTTGTCTATTCGATCTGGCAGCACGACGGCCACGGCGTCGAGCAGCGGCTGATCGGCGGCACCGGGCTGCACCGCATCGACTGGACCGTGCCGCGCTTCGAGATCGGCTACTGGCGGCGCAGCGGCCTGGCGGGGCAGGGCTTCGTCAGCGAGGCGGTGCGCGCGCTCAGCCGCATGGCCTTCGACACGCTGAAGGCGCAGCGGGTGGAGATCCGCATGGACGAGCGCAACACCGCCAGCGCCCGCGTGGCCGAGCGCGCCGGCTTCACGCTCGAAGGCGTGCTGCGCTGCGACACCGTGGCGGTGGACGGCGTTGTGCGCAACACCCGCGTCTATGCCCGCGTGCGCGGCGTGGAAGAGCCGGCATCCAAGCCGGCGGCCGGCTGACGCGGCCGGCCGAGTTCCCGCATTGACAGCGGCGCCAGCGCGAGCGCCAGTGCCTCAGCCCGCGCGCCGCCGCAGCAGGTAGCCGAACAGTCCCAGGCCGGCCAGCAGCAGCGCGCCGGCAGACGGCTCGGGCACCGGCGGCGGCACGAAGCCACCGCCGTTGTTGCTGAAGTCCCAGTTGGTGTTGATGGCGTCGGCCGTGGCCGACTGCACCACGCTGCCGAACAAGGCCGTGGTCGAGCCCAGCCCGGCCTGCTCTGCACCCGACAACAAGGTGGCCTGGAACGGCACTTCGATCGAGCTGACCCGGCCGGTGTTGAAGAAGTCCGTCTCGCCGTTGCTGCCGGCGCTGGCGTACTGGTACATCTGCACCGTAAACGCGGTGCCGAACTGGAACAGCAGCTTCTGGTACTGCGTCTTGCTGCCCGTCCACGAGGTGTCGTAGTACGACGTGCTCAGCGTGCTCGTGCTCTGGAAACTTGCGCCGCCGGTGTCGGTGAAGTTGGATTGCACCGACAACTGCGCATAGCCGTATCCCAGTTGGGGCGGGGTGCCGGTGGGGCCGAAGCTGCCGTCCAGCGTGATGCCCATCAGGATGGCGCCATAGCTGCCGGCCGGCCTGGCCGCGGTGGCGCCGATGTAGAACTGCTGCGACCAGGATGCATAGGCGGTGCCTGAGATGGAGGCGTTGGGCGCGTAGGCCACGCTCTGGCCGCTGCTGTCCACGGTGGTCGCGCTCGCCTTGGTGTGCAGCGTCATGCCATCCACCTCGGCGCGGCCGCTGTAGCCGAAGCCGTATTGCCCGCTGCTGGTGACGATGTCGTACACCGGGTCGGTGCCGCCCTGCCCGGCGGCAATGGTGTAGTCCATGCTCGCGACGCCGGTGCTCAGGTTGCCTGAGCCGCCGTAGTTGGACTTGTAGTCCGACGGGCCGTACAGCGAAAAGCTCACGTCGCCCAGCAGCGGGCTGCTGTACTGCGCGTAGAGCGATCCATAGACACTGGCGTAGCTGGAGAACGGCAGCGTTGCCGTCTGCGCCCAGGCGCCGCCAGCGCACAGGGCGAGAACAGCCACTGCAACGGCGCGGCCGGGGCGCGCGGTGTGAGATGCGAGCATGGTGATTGCCTTTCAACCGAAGCCTCGAACGGGCTGGTGCGGCGAAGTGAATCACGCTGCGGCCGCCCGGGCATGCATAACCCGGTGGATGAGCGCTCCTGCGTTCTAGGGGGCGAGCAGTGCGTCTGGCGTCTGGCCGTGCATGCCGGCGCCGGGAGCAAAGCGGTCCACCGCATCGGTGATGAGGCCGTCGATCCGCAACGCCAGCAGGCGCGCGGCATCGGCAGCATCGTTCACGGTGTAGCACAGCGCACGCAGGCCGGCGCCGTGCAGGCGGGCCAGCAGGGCCGCGTCCATCCGCTTGTGGTTGGTGACCACGGCCGCGCAGCCCAGCGCCGTTGCGGCGTCGAGCCAGCCGTCCCACAGTGTGTCCAGCAGCAGCGCGCGCGGCACGTCTGGCGCACTTTCGCGCGCGCCCTGCAAGGCCTCGGGCCGGAAAGAGCTGAACAGCGGCAGCAGCGCTTGGCCCTGCCACAACCGCCGGCAGTGGTGGCCCACGGCCACGCCGGTGTGACGCTCGAGCCCGGGCGTCGGCTTGATCTCCAGGTTGAGCGCAAAGCCGTTGCGCAGCACGTAGGTGGCAATGGCATCCAGGCTGGGCGGCGGCTCGCCGGCAAAGCGGCGCGAATGCCAGCCGCCGGCGTCCAGCCGCGACAGCTCGGCCCAGGGCCGGTCTCCGGCCGTGCCGCTGGCCGGCGTGGTGCGGTCCAGCGTGTCGTCGTGCAGCAGGAAGGGCAGGCCATCGGCGCTGAGCTTGACGTCGCACTCGAAGCCACGGTAGCCGTGCGACGCACCCACGCGGAAGGCGGCCAGCGTGTTCTCCGGCGCCAGCGTGCCGGCGCCGCGGTGCGCAATCCACAGCGGGTAGGGCCAGGTTTGCATCAGCGCACCCGCTGGCCGCTGGCGCTATCGAACCAGTGCAAGTGCTCGCGCGCCACATGCAGTTGCACCGTCTCGCCCGGCTTGGGCGGTGGCAAGGTGGCGTCCAGCCGCAGCGTGAAGCCGGCATCGCCCAGGCGGCCATACACCAGCCGCTCGGCGCCCAGCATCTCCAGCATCTCCACCTTCAACGGCCAGGCGCCGCCGGCATGCAGCGCCGCATGCTCTGGCCGCGCGCCAAGCGTCAGCGCACCGCCGCGCGGTGCCGCCGCCGGCAGCGACAAGGTGATGCCGCCCACGCTGAAGCGCGA
Source organism: uncultured Rubrivivax sp. (assembly GCA_964244245.1). GTDB lineage: Bacteria > Pseudomonadota > Gammaproteobacteria > Burkholderiales > Burkholderiaceae_C > Rubrivivax. The sequence continues at coordinate 88,107 of CAXTHW010000024.1, forward strand.
GCCATCGGCCGTGCCGGCCAGCAGGTTCATCGGCGGCGAGCCGATGAACCCGGCCACGAAGGTGCTGGCCGGCTGGCCATACACCGTCTCCGGCGTGCCGACCTGCTCGATACGGCCGCCGTTCATCACGATCAGCCGCTGGCCCAGCGTCATGGCCTCGACCTGGTCGTGCGTGACGAAGAGCGAGGTGACGCCCAGTTCGCGGTGCAGCTTCTGGATCTCGAGCCGCGTCTGCGCGCGGAGCTTGGCGTCGAGGTTGGACAGCGGCTCGTCGAACAAGAACACCTGCGGCTGGCGCACGATGGCGCGGCCCATCGCCACCCGCTGGCGCTGGCCGCCGGACAGTTCGCGCGGCTTGCGCTGCAGCAGCGCGCCGAGTTCGAGGATCTTCGCCGCCTTCTGCACCCGCACGTCGATTTCGGCGGCCGGTACCTTGGCGATCTTCAGCCCGTAGGCCATGTTGTCATAGACGCTCATGTGCGGGTACAGCGCATAGTTCTGGAACACCATTGCGATGTCGCGCTCGGCCGGCTCCAGCCGGTTCACCACCCGCGGGCCGATGGAGATTTCACCGGCGGTGATCTCTTCCAGCCCGGCCACCATGCGCAGCAGCGTGCTCTTGCCGCAGCCGCTGGGGCCGACGATGACGATGAACTCGCCATCGGCGATCTCGGCATTCACGCCATGGATGACCTTGTTCAGTTTCGCGCCGTGCCCATAGGCTTTCTCGACGCCGCGCAGTGAAATGGAGCCCATGCCGCTGTTGCCTACTTTTCCGTATCGACCAGGCCCTTGACGAACCAGCGCTGCATCAGCACCACCACCAGCGCGGGCGGCAGCATCGCCAGCATCGCGGTGGCCATCACTAGGTTCCATTGCTGTGCAGAGTCACCGCCGCTGATCATGCGCTTGATGCCGATCACCACCGGGTACATGCTCTCGTCAGTGGTCACCAGCAGCGGCCACAGATACTGGTTCCAGCCATAGATGAACTGGATGACGAACAGCGCCGCAATGCTGGTGCTGGACAAGGGCAGCAGCACGTCCTTGAAGAAGCGCATCGGGCCGGCGCCGTCCACCCGCGCGGCCTCCACCAGTTCGTCGGGCACCGTCATGAAAAACTGGCGGAACAAAAAGGTGGCGGTGGCAGACGCGATCAGCGGCACCGTCAGCCCGGCATAGGTGTTGAGCATGTGCAGGTCGGCCACCACTTTGTAGGTGGGGAAGATGCGCACCTCCACCGGCAGCATCAGCGTGACGAAAATCGCCCAGAAGAACACGTTGCGCAGCGGGAAGCGGAAATAGACGATGGCAAACGCCGACAGCAGCGAAATGGCGATCTTGCCCAGCGCAATCACCAGCGCCGACACCAGGCTCACCCACATCATCTGCGCCACCGGCGCACCCGAGCCCTGGCCATGCTCGCTGCCGGTCAGCACCGCCATGTAGTTCTGCCACATGCGCCCGCCGGGCAGCAGCGGCATCGGCGCCTGCACGATGGCTTCCGCACTGTGCGTGGAGGCCACGAAGGTCACATACACAGGAAAGGCCACGACCAGCACGCCGAGCAGCAGCACGGCGTGCGAAATGAATTTCAGCCAGGGGCGGCGCTCGACCACGCTAGTAATTCACCCGCTTCTCGACGAAGCGGAATTGCAGCACCGTCAGTGCAATCACGATCACCATCAGCACCACCGACTGTGCCGCAGAGCCGCCCAGGTCGAGTGCCTTGAAGCCGTCGTAATAGACCTTATAGACCAGCACCGCGGTGTCCTTGCCAGGGCCGCCTTCGGTGGCGGCGTCGATGATGCCGAAGGTGTCGAAGAAGGCGTAGATGATGTTGATCACCAGCAAAAAGAACGTGGTGGGCGACAGCAGCGGAAAGACGATGGTCCAGAAGCGGCGCCAGGGCTGCGCGCCGTCGATGGCTGCCGCTTCCAGCAGCGACTTCGGAATCGACTGCAAGCCCGCCAGGAAGAAGAGGAAGTTGTACGACACCTGCTTCCACACGGCCGCCATCACGATCAGCGTCATCGCGTGGTTGCTGTTCAGCAGATGGTTCCACTCGAAGCCGGCGCTGCGCAGTGCATACGAGACGATGCCGATGCTGGGCGCGAACATGAACAGCCAAAGCACGCCGGCCACCGCAGGCGCCACCGCATAAGGCCAGATCAGCAGCGTCTTGTAGGCCAGCGCGCCCTTCACCACGCGGTCTGCAAACACCGCCAGCAACAGCGACAAGGCCAGCCCGAACACGGCCACCAGAATCGAGAAGACCGCGGTGGTCTTGAACGAGGCCAGATAGCTCGGGTCGGCCAGCAGCGCGCGGAAGTTGGCCAGGCCCACCCACTCGGTGCTGGTGCCAAAGGCGTCCTGCTGCTGCAACGATTGCAGCACCGCCTGCGCCGCCGGCCAGAAGAAGAAGACGCCGATCACCAGCGCCTGCGGCGCCAGCAGCGCCCAGGGCAGCCAGGTTGAGCGGAAGACGACGCGCTTCTCGGAGGCCAACGCAGGCTTTCGGCTGTTTGCGCCTGTTGCCGCCTGTTCAGCTCTTGTTGGCCTTCTCGAACTTCTCCAGTTGCTCGTTGCCGCGCTGCACCGCCGCGTCCAGCCCTTCCTTGGGCGATTTCTTGCCGCCCCAGACCTGCTCCATCTCTTCGTCGATGATGGTGCGGATCTGCAGGAAGTTGCCGAGCCGGATGCCGCGCGACTTGTCGGTGGTCTTGCGGATCATCTGGTTGGCGGCCACGTCGGTGCCCGGGTTCTGCTTGTAGAAGCCGCTGCTGTCGGTGAGCTTGAAGGCGGCCGTGGTGATGGGCAGGTAGCCGGTGCGCTGGTGGCTGGCGGCCTGCACCTCGGGGCTGGACAGGTAGTTGAAGAAGGCCGCGACGCCTTTGTATTCTTCGGCCTTCTTGCCCGCAATCACCCACAGGCTGGCGCCGCCGATCACGGTGTTCTGCGGTGCTCCGGGCACGTCGGGGTAGTAGGGCAGCGGGGCCATGCCGTAAGCGAACTTGGCGTTCGCCTTCACGTTGCCGTACAGGCCGGACGAGCCGGTGTACATCGCGCATTCGCCAGAGGGGAAGGTGGCGTCCGGTGTGTTGTTGCGGCCCTTATAGACAAACAGCCCCTGCTTGGCCATGTTGGCCAGGTTCTCGATGTGGCGCACATGCAGTGGCGTGTTGAAGGCCAGCCGGGTGTCCAGCCCGCCGAAGCCGTTGCGCTTGGTGGCGTACTCCACGTTGTGCCAGGCCGAAAAGCTCTCAAGCTGCGTCCAGCTCTGCCAGCTCGTGGTGAAGGGGCATTTGTGTCCGCTGGCCTTCAGCTTGGCGGCGGCCAGGGCCACTTCGGGCCAGGTGGACGGGGCGCGGTCCGGGTCGAGGCCGGCGGCCTTGAAGGCGTCTTTGTTGAAGTAGAAGATCGTCGTGGAGCTGTTGAACGGCAGGCTCAGCATCTGGCCGTTCGGCGCCGTGTAATAGCCCGCCACCGCGCTGATGTAGGCGCTGGGGTCGAACTTCAGCCCCGACTCTTTCATCACCTCGCCCACCGGCTTGATGGCGCCCTTGCTTGCCATCATGGTGGCGGTGCCCACCTCGAAGACCTGCAGGATGGCCGGCGCCGTGCCGCTGCGGTAGGCCGCGATGCCGGCGGTCAGCGTCTCGGGGTAGCTGCCCTTGAAGGTGGGCACCACCTTGTAGTCTTTCTGGCTGGCGTTGAAGCCTTTGGCCAGGTCATTCACCCACTCGCCCAAGGCGCCGCCCATCGCGTGCCACCACTGGATCTCGACCTCGGCGCGGGCCGGCAGCGCCCACAGGGCAGCGGCGGCCACGACGACCGGGGTGAAGGCTCTGAATTTCATGCAATCTCCGAAAGCTTTTGGTGTCCGAACCCGCCATGCTGCGGTCGGTTTGTGACAGTCCGGTTTCTGTCACGGACCTGCCCTGTCGGGCAACGGGGATAACCCCGCTGGCGCTCGCCCCGCAATGCAGCAGCGCATGTTGCACTGCGGTAGGATTCCGGGCTGCCCTATGAATGCACCCCACCCTGTCGCCGCCGCGGCGGTCACCAGCGCCGAAGACGGTGCAGCGGCCACCAGCGCACGCCTGCGCGAGATTCCGTACAACTACACCTCGTTCTCTGACCGCGAGATCGTGCTGCGCCTGCTGGGCCGCCGCGCCTGGGAGCTTCTCAACCTGCTGCGGCAGGAGCGCCGCACCGGCCGCTCGGCCCGCATGCTGTACGAGGTGCTGGGCGACATCTGGGTGGTGCAGCGCAACCCGTATC
>CAXTHW010000025.1:0-90437 GCA_964244245.1 uncultured Rubrivivax sp.
TGAAGACGCGCTTGACGTACAGCTTCACGCCGCCGCGCTTGTCGCGGTTCCACAGGTCGAAAGGCGCCTTCGCGGGCACGAACAGCAGCTGGGTGTATTCGCTGCGCCCTTCCACCCGGTTGTGCGTGTAGGCCAGCGGCGGCTCGCTGTCGTAGCTGATCTGCTTGTAGAACTCCTGGTACTGCGCGTCGGTGATCTCGCTCTTGCTGCGCGTCCACAGCGCCGCGGCCTTGTTGACCGGCTCCCACTCGTCGGTGGTGACTTGTTCGCTCTTCTCTTCGTCCCACTTGGTCTTGGGCATCAACACCGGCAGCGAGATGTGGTCGGAATACTTGCTGACGATGCTCTTGAGCTTCCAGCCGCTCAGAAACTCTTCCTCGCCGTCGCGCAGGTGCAGGATGACGTCGGTGCCGCGCTCAGGCCGGGTGATGGTCTCGACCTCGAAGTCGCCCGTGCCTTCGCTGCTCCAGCGCACGCCCTGGTCTGCGCCCAGGCCGGCACGGCGTGATTCCACGGTGATGCGGTCGGCGACGATGAAGCCCGAATAAAAGCCCACGCCGAACTGGCCGATCAGGCTGGCGTCCTTCTTCTTGTCGCCTTCCAGCGCTGCCACGAATTCGCGCGTGCCGCTCTTGGCGATGGTGCCCAGGTGCGACACCGCTTCGTCTGCGCTCATGCCGATGCCGTTGTCGCGGATCGTGATGGTCTTCTTCTCAGCGTCGAACGAGACGCGCACTTCGAGGTTGGGCGCGTCCTCGAACAGGGCCCCGTTGTCCAGCGCCTCGAAGCGCAGCTTGTCGCAGGCGTCCGACGCGTTGGACACCAGCTCGCGCAGGAAGATCTCCTTGTTGGAGTACAGCGAATGCGTCACGAGGTGCAGGATCTGCTTGACCTCGGCCTGGAACGACAGTGTTTGCTTGTCCATTGCTCGTCTTGTGGAGTGGGTTGTTCTGGGGCGCGGCGTCTGCGCTCGGAAGGGCACAGTGGGGCCGGCGCCGGCCCTTTCAAGGGCAGCGATTGTCGCCCGCGTTCAAACCGACAGCCACGACGCCAGCGCCGCGTTCACCGCCGCGGGCGCTTCCAGCGTGCTCATGTGGCCGCAGTCGGGCACCACCACCAGGCGCGAGCCGGCAACCGCCTCGTGCATTGCGCGGTGCTGGGCCGGCGGGCTCCAGCCGTCTTCTGCGCCGGTCAGCAGCAAGGTCGGGCAGGTGATGCGCGCGAGTTGCGGCGTGGCGTCTGGCCGTTGCAGCAAGGCATCGATCTGGCCTTCGAAGAACGGCGCCGTGCGGCGCGCCAGCATGTCCAGCACCGTGTCGAACAGCGCCGTGTCGATGCGGCTGGCGTGCACCATGCCCAGCGCCCATTGCCGCGCCATCGCGCGCATGCCCTCGCGCTGGGCCAGCGCCTGCAGCGCCAGGCGGCCGGCGCGCTCGGCCTCGCCCGCGGCGCCCGGGGCCAGCGGGTGGCAGCCGGTGTCCAGCAGCGCCAGCCGCTCGATGCGCTCCGGCGCCAGCCGCAGCATCTCGAAAGCCACGCGGCCGCCCATCGAATGGCCCGCGACGGCCACGCGGCCAGGCGGCGCCGCGGCCAGCGCCACCTGCGCCATCGCCGTGAGCGACCGTGCCGGGCCGTACTCCACCACCGTGCAGCGCCCGTTGAAGGCCGCCACCTGCGGCGCCCAGACCGCGGCGTCGCACAGCAGGCCGGGCAGCAGCACGAGCGGCGTCATTCGGCCTCGATCTTCGCGGCGCGCACCACCGTGCCCCAGCGCTTGATCTCGCTGGCCAGCAGGCCTTGCAATGCAGCCGGCGTGCCCGGCTGCGGGCGCACGCCCAGCGCCGCCAGCCGCTGCTGCACGGCCGGCGTGGCCAGCGCGTCGCGCAGCGCGCGGTTCAGCGTGTCGATCACCGGCTGCGGCGTGCCGGCCGGCGCAGCAATGGCGTTCCACGACGCCACGTCGTAGCCAGCCCAGGCTCTCAGACGGCGCCTGCCGCATGCAGCGCGCGGATCGCGTCGGCGTCGTAGCCCAGTTCGGCCAGCAGCGCATCGGTGTGCTCGCCCAGCGCGGGCACCGGGTCCATCCGCGCCTCTCCGTCCCAGCTTCCCGGGGGCAGCAGCGCCGGCAGCAGCCCGGCCGGCGAGGCCACTTCACGCCAGCGGTCGCGCGCCTTCAGTTGCGGGTGGTCCCAGACCTCCTGCATCGTGTTGACACGGGCGTTGGCGATCTGCGCCGCCTCCAGCCGCTGCACCACTTGCGGCGTGCTCAGCGTGGCGAAGGCCTCGACGATCAGCACGCGCAACGCCGCGCGTTCGACCGTGCGCCTGGCGTTGCCGGTGAAGCGCGGGTCGGTCGCAAGCGCCGGCTGCAGCAGCACCTTGGCGCAGAAGTTGTCCCACTCGCGCTCGTTTTGCAGCCCCAGCATCACGCTGCCGCCGTCGCCGGTGGGAAACGGGCCGTAGGGATAGATCGTGGCGTGGGCGGCGCCGGTGCGCGCAGGCGGTGGCGCGCCGTCATAGGCGTAGTACAGCGGGTAGCTCGTCCACTCGGTCAGCGCTTCCAGCATCGAGATGTCGATGTGCTGGCCGCGGCCGGTCTGCCCGCGCTGCAGCAGCGCTGCCAGGATGTTGGTGTAGGCATACATCCCGGCAGCGATGTCGGCGATGGAGGTGCCTGCCTTGCAGGGCTCGTCTGGCGTGCCGGTGATGGAGACGAAGCCGGCTTCGCTCTGGATCAGCAGGTCGTAGGCCTTCTTGTCGCGGTAGGGGCCGGGCCGCTCGGGGTCGGCGCCGTAGCCGGAGATGTCGCAGACGATGATGGCCGGCTTCAGCGCGGCCAGCCGCTCGTAGCCCATGCCCAGCCGCGCGGCGGCGCCTGGTGCCAGGTTCTGCACCACCACGTCGGCCTTCTCCAGCACCAGCCGTTCCAGCACCTGGGCGGCGTCGGGGTGCTTGACGTCCAGCGTCAGGCTTTCCTTCGAGCGGTTGGTCCAGACGAAGTGCGACGCCAGGCCCTTGACGCGGGCGTCGTAGCCGCGGGCGAAGTCGCCGCTGCCGGGCCTTTCGATCTTGATGACGCGCGCGCCCAGATCGGCAAGCTGGCGGGTGGCGAACGGCGCCGCGATGGCGTGTTCCAGCGTGACGACGGTCAGGCCCTTGAGCGCTTGCATCGCGGCCCCTTCTCTTCGCTCGTCTGCGTCTGCGTCTGCGTCTGCATCCTCATCTGCATCTCCAACCGCGGCGCAGGTGCCGCGGGAGTGCAGTGTGGGCGAAGGACTGGATCAGGCGAAACGCGGCTTGCCGAACGACTGATGTGCGGACAGACAGCAGCCGCTGGACAGCGGTGTGGGCATTCTCGGCGCTGGGGTACGGGTTCCCGTTCCGCCCAGTGCTGCGGTCGGTTCTGCGCCTCGAATGCATTGCATGCTACGCACGGCGCGTGACGCCGGTGTGTCGAAAAAGGCGGCTGTCGGCCGCTACTTCAGCCGCCTTGCTGCACGCGCAGCCGCCGGGCCGCCTCTTCGGCGCGCGCATCGTCGATCTCGCGCACCACGCTGCCCAGGTCCACCGGGCCGGCCTGGTGCTCGAAGCGGCCCGTGAGCACGCTGTCCGGCTGCAGCACGCCGCGTTCGTACAGGCTCCAGATCTCGTGGCCGTGGTCGGTGGCCAGCAGCTCTGGCGCGAAGCGGCCGAAGAAATTGCGCAGGTTCTCCACGTCGCGCAGCAGCATGCGCTTGGCGTGGTTGTTGCCGGCTGCGTCCACCGCCTGCGGCAGGTCGATGATCACCGGGCCATCGGCGCCGAGAAGGATGTTGAACTCCGACAGGTCGCCGTGCACCACGCCCGCCGTCAGCATGCGCAGCACCTCGGTCAGCAGCGTGCGGTGGTGCGCCCGCGCCTCGTCGGCAGTGAAGGCCACGTCGTTCAGGCGCGGCGCAGCCTCGCCTTGCGCGTCGGCCACCAGCTCCATCAGCAGCACGCCTTCATGGAAGTTGTAGGGCTTGGGCACGCGCACGCCCGCGGCGGCCAGCCGGTACAGCGCATCGACCTCGGCGCTCTGCCAGGCGGCCTCGGTTGCCTGGCGGCCGAAGCGCGTGCCCTTGGCCATCGCGCGGGCCTGGCGGGTGTTCTTGACCTTGCGGTTCTCGGTGTAGTCCACCGCCTGGCGGAAGCTGCGGTTGGTGGCTTCCTTATAGACCTTGGCACAGCGCGTGTCGTCGCCGCAGCGCACCACGAAGACCATCGCCTCCTTGCCGCTCATCAACTGGCGCAGCACGCTGTCGATCAGCCCTTCGTCGATGAGCGCCTGCAGCCGCGGTGGTGCTTTCATGCGGCGGATTCTGCGCTGCCAGGCTGCTGCTCTCCACCCAGCGCTTCGACAAGATCGGGGATCAGCCCGCGCAGCTCGCCGGTGGCGATTGCCCCATCGGCGTCGAAGGCTTCGTCGGCGTCCTTGGCAGACGGCTTGTTCTCGAACACCACGTCCAGGAAGTCGAGCTTCCTGATCTGGCCGGCGTCCGTCAGTACGAAGGACACCCTGCCCTGCCAGGTGAGCGCCAGCCGCGTGGGCCGCTTGCCGCCGCGGATGTGCTGGCGCACCTCGTCGGTGTCGAGCCGGTGGCGGGCGTAGCGCACGGCCGACTGCATCTCGTCCTCGGCCTTCAGCTCGCATTCGCGGTCCACCGAAAAGGCTGCCGGCGGGTCGCCTTCCAGCAGCCAGTGCGCCATCACCGCGGCTGGCGTCTGCGCCGTGTGCACCGGCTGCGGCGCCAGGCCAGGCAAGGCCTGCACGAGCTGTGTCACCAGTTCGTCGGCGCGGGCCTGGCTGGCGGTGTCGATCATCAGCAACTGGCGGTCGGGGTCGATCCACACGTGCACGGTGGCGCGTTTGGTGAAGGCCTGCGGCAGCAGGTCCAGCAGCGCCTGCTCTTTCAGCTCTTGCTTCAGCTTCTTGCCTGGCTTGCGGCCGGTTTCTTTCTCGACCTGCGCTGCCAGTGCATCGGTGTGGCTCTTGACCACCGACGCGGGCAGCAGTTTGCGCTCGACCATCAGCGCCAGCAGTTGCTGGCCGCCGACGGTCTCGACCAGCGCGGCACCGTCTTTGCCGCGCGGCGGCACCCAGCCCACGGCCTGCGGCTGGGTGGCGCCGCAGGCGACGAAGCGCGCCTTGGCCAGCGTGTCTTGCATCTCGGCCGCGGTGGCCAGCCAGGGCGGCTGGATGCGGTAGATGCTGAGGTTCTTGAACAAAACGATCCCTTCACTTGAATGACACCGGCCCGGCCGGGGAGGGGCGATTGTCCACACCCCGGATGCCCCGAAAATCGGCCCTGCGATGAAGACGCCGTTCCACCGCGTGCAGGACATCCCCGCCCATGCCATCAACGGCATCGCGGTGGCGCTGGGCATCGCGTGCATCCAGCTCGTGATCGGCGCCATTGGCGGCAGCCATGCGGCGCAACTGGCTCTCAGCGGCGCGGTCTGCGCCAGCCTGGCCGACGTGCCCAACACGCCGGCGCGCACTGCACAGCGGGTGGGCGCGGCGGCGTTGCTGGGCTGGGTGGCGGCAACGCTCACCTTCGTGCTGGCGCCCTGGCCGCTGGCGCTTGGCGGCGGTGTGGCGCTGATCAGCTTCGCGGCGATGATGAGCATGGCCTGGGGGGCGCGGGCCGGCGCCGTGTCGTTCGCGCCGATCCTGGCGCTGGTGTTCACGGTGGCCGTGCCGCGGGGCAGCACCCCGCTGCATGTGCTGGCCCTCTGGAACGCCGCGGGCGGCGCCGCCTATCTGCTTTGGGCGCTGTTGGCCGGTGCGCTGCTGCAGCGGCGCTACCGCGCACTGGCGCTGGCGCAGGTGCTGCGCGCGGCTGCCACCTTGCTGCAGACCCGCGCCGCGCTGATGCGCGTGGCCGGCGGCGACGGCAGCGCGCCGATGCAGGCCTGGGTGCGTGGTGAGGCCGATCTGGCCGAGCGGCTGCAGACCGCGCGCGACTTCGTCTTCGCGCAGCCCGACGGTGCCGATGCGCGGCGGCAGACCGCCATCGTGCTGCGCGCCATCGAATTGCGTGACGTGCTGCTGGCCAGCCGGCTCGACATCGAGCTGCTGGGTGACGACGACGCCGGACGCTGGGTGCGCAACCTGGCTGCCGGCGGGCTGGACGCCACGGCCGGCGCGCTGCATGCAGCCGCGTTGGCGGCGCGGCGACAACGCGCGCCCTGCCGCGCTGCCGCTGACGCCGGCACACATGCGACCGATGCGACCGATGCCGCAACCCTGCTCCACACCGCCCCGCTGGCGCCCGGCGACGCGCGCTGGCGCTTGCTGCCGCTGCTGGCCGAGCGTCTGCGCCAGTTCGATGCCGAGGTGCAGGCCGTGGTGGCCTTGCAGCGCGGCGGCGTTGCCGCCCTGCCGCTCAGCCGCGCGGAGCTGCAACGCTTCGTGGCGCCAGAAGGCTGGCCGCTGGCCGCCTTGCGTGCGCAGTGGCACGGCCAGTCGCCGGTGCTGCGCCATGCGGTGCGTGCCGCGCTGGCCCTCAGCAGCGCCTACTTCATCGCGCTGGCGCTGCCCTGGGCCTCGCACCCGCACTGGCTGGTGCTCAGCGTGGCGGTGGTGCTGCGCGGCAGCCTGGAGCAGACGCTGGCGCGGCGCAATGCGCGCGTGCTGGGCACGGTGCTGGGCTGCGCAGTCGTGGTGGGGCTGTCGTACACCCCGTCCAGCGGGCTGCTGTCGCTGGTGTTTCTGCTGGCCGTGGGCACCGCGCACGCCTTCGTTCTGCAACGCTACTGGCTGACGGCCAGCGCCGCCACGGTGATGGCATTGCTGCAGGCGCACATGGTGCATCCGGCTGGCGGCTTTGCCATTCCGGAACGTGTGGCCGACACGCTGCTGGGCGCCGCGCTGGCCTGGGCCTTCAGCTATGTGCTGCCGGCCTGGGAGCGGCGCAGCCTGCCGAACGCCGTGGCGCGGGTGCTGAAGGAGTTGAAGGACTATGCGGCACTGGCGCTGCGCTTCGAGCCGGCCGACGCGGTGGAGCAGCGCCTGGCGCGGCGCCGCGCCTACGACGCGCTGGCCGCGCTCGGCAGCGCCTTGCAGCGCAGCAGCGCCGAGCCGAAAGCAGTGCGGCTGCCGGTGGCCCAGGTGGCCGCGCTGCTCGACCACGGCCAGCGGCTGATGGCGCATCTGTCGCTGGTGCGCATGACGCTGTCGAACCGGCGCCAGCAGTTCGCGCCGGCCGACGCGCCAGCCGCCGCGCAGGCGCTGCTGGACGCAGGCAGCGCGCTCGGCCGCTGCCTGGACCTGCGTGATGCCGGCGGCGCGGCGCTGCCGCCCGATCCCCAGCCCGCACTGGCCGGCGTGCCGGCCCAGGCACCCGCCGACAACATCCTGCCGTGGCTGCTGCGCCGTCTGGCGCTGCTGGTGCAGGACGGCCGCAACATCCGCGCGGCGGCTGCGGCGGCGCTGGGTCAGCCGCGCTGAGCGGCAGACTCGGCGGCGGCCGGGCCGGCGGGCTGGAAGTCCTCGGTGTCCACGTCGGCCTGGTTGGCCGGGTTGTAGCGCGGGCCGCTGACGGTGTGCTGGTTGATCAGCGCGTCCAGCCGCGCCAGCACGTCGGCCGCCAACACCACGCCGGCAGCCGCGACGTTTTCGCGCAGGTGCGCGATGTTCGCGGTGCCGGGAATCGGCACGATGTGCTGGCCGCGCGCCAGCAGCCAGGCCAGCGCAAGCTGCGCCGGCGTGCAGCCGACCTCGGCCGCAATGGCTTCATACGGCGGCAGCAAACGCAGATTGGCCGCGTACGTCTCCTGCGCAAAACGCGGCATGCCGCGGCGGATGTCCTTCGCGTCCAGCGTGCTGACGTCACGCAGCGTGCCGGTGAGGAAGGCGCGCGCCACCGGGCTGAACGCGACGAAGGCGGCGCCCAGTTCACGGCAGGCGTCGAGCACCGCGATCTCGGGGTTGCGCGTCCACAGCGAGTACTCGGTCTGCACCGCGCTGACGGGGTGCACCGCATGCGCCCGGCGCAGCGTGGCGGCCGACACCTCCGACAGGCCGATGGCCTGCACCTTGCCCGCCCGCACCAGGTCAGCCAGCGCGCCGACGCTGTCTTCGATGGGCACCTTCTTGTCCCAGCGGTGCAGGTAGTAGAGGTCGATCACATCGGTCTGAAGCCGCCGCAGGCTGGCGTCGCAGGTGGCCTTGATGGTGGCCGGCCGGCCGTCGATGACGCGCTGGCCGTCCACGCCCTGCATGCCGCACTTGCTGGCCAGCGTGAAGTTGCGGCGGTGCGGCTTGAGCACCCGGCCGACCAGCGTCTCGTTGGCGCCGAAGCCGTACAGCGCCGCGGTGTCGAACAGCGTGACGCCCAGGTCCAGCGCTTCGAGCAGCAGCCTCTCTGCCACCTCGAACGGCGGCGGCGTGCCGTAGGCGTGGCTCAGGTTCATGCAGCCCAGGCCGATGGCCGAGACGTCGAAGGGGCCGATGCGGCGTGTTTTCATGGGGTGATGGTGTGCAGGCTTCAGTTGCTCAAACCCGGTGGTCATAGACGAAGCGGCGCAGTTTGCTGGCCTGGATGCCGCGGGCATCGGCATGCGCCGGATTGATCAGCACGTTGTCTTCTTCTCCGATGATGACCGACGGCACGGCCAGCAGCGCGCTGCGGCCTGCGCTGAGCCAGGCCGAGCCGAATTGGCGGCAGACCATGCCTTCGGGCACGGCGTTCCAGCCGGCCGGTGGCGGGCGTGGCGCCAGCAAGCGGGCGCTCCACACGCCGTCGGGCACGTCGGATGCATAGGTGAGCAGCTCGCCGGCATGGTTCCAGCGCCCGCCGCGCAGTGCGGCGCCAGCACCGGACAGGTCTTCGGCCAGCCACTGCGGCGTGTCCGACGCCCAGCACGTCAGCCGGCGCCCGGAATTGCGCGTCGGCCTGCCGTCAGTCGCGTCTGCGTCGGCGCACCCCGCTTCCGCCTGCCGCCGCGGCCAGTGCCACGGCGGCCAGCGCCAGCGCGCCGGGTTCGGGGACGGCATTGCCGGCGGCCCGCCGAACATCGAAGCTGAGCGCGTATTGGTAGGCATAGCTGGTGTTGCCCACGTCCGACGGAAAGCCGAGCTGCATGCTCATCTGCGCCGGAGTGGGCCTGTGCCCGAGAGGCGAGAACGGCGCGGCGACGTCGAACAGCGCTTCGTTGCCGTTGCCGCCGACAACCGGCCTGAAGTATTCGGCGACCTCGCCGTCGGCGGCGGCGGCACCGTATTGCAGGAAGTTCAGAACGTAGATCGACTGCCCGCCGCGCGTTGCCGTGGCGACGTAGCCGGAGCTGATGCCGACCAGCTCGAAGCCGTCCTGCACGACGAAGCGGAATGCATCGGTATCGGTGCTGAAAAATCCGAAGGCGTCATAGCCGGCGGACAGCGTTCCGGTGAGCACGCTGATGCCGGCACCCAGGCTGAAAATCGGCGGCGTGCCGCCGTTGTAGGTGGCGGGGCCGAGATCGCCCGAAACCGACTCCTCGTACAGATAGACCACCGAGGCAGCGGCGGGTGCGGCTGGCGACAGCAGTGCCACCGCTGCGGCGGCAGCGACAGCCGCGACCGAGCCGCGCCGCCGGGCAAATGTGCAGTGCATGGGTTTTCCTCGGTGTGGATTCAATGGGTGTGGGGTCGCGCGCCGCTGCGCTGACGCCGGCGCAGCCACAGCGCTGCGCCGCCGGCCAGCGCCAGCAACGCTGGCGAAGGTTCTGGCACCAGCGATGGCGTCTGGACCAGCAGGTTGTCGAAGCGGCTCGTGAAGCTGCCATTGGCTTCCAGACCAAAGACGCTGACACCGACGACGTAGTTCGGGTCGTGAAACACATAGTCGAACACCAGCGCCGGGTTGAGCCCGTCGGTGATGCGGATCGCTGCTGTCGCGGTGGCGGCGGCGAAATCGATCGTCATGTGGTTCAGCGCTGCCTGTGTCGGCGTGAAGCCCATGTCCATGTTGAACAGCAGGCCGCCCGGACCGTCGATGCGGAACGCGCCCCCCAGGTAGCCGGCGTGGAACAGGAGGTAGTTGTCGCCGATCCGGAAGCCCGCGCCATTGCTGCCGGGCAGGCCGTCGAAGCCGACATCCACCGAGAGCCGCACGTCGCCGGCAAAGGTGCCGAAGTCGGCCGTCACGCGGTTGGTGACGAGCAACAGGTTCAACTGCCCGGCCGAGGCGAAACCCACACCGCCTTGCACCTGCAGCCCGTAGGCGGCCAGCGTCTGCTCGTTCGTCGTGGTGTTGGTGTCGAAGGTCAGCAGCGTGGTCGCTGCGGGTGCGCTGCCGGCCGCGCACAGGGCGGCCAGCAGCAGGACGGTGCGGCAGTGCCTGCGCAGATGGCGGGTCGGGGCGTCGGTCATCGCTGTTCCTCCTGGCGTCAAGTGCCTTTGCGGCAGTCTCGCCGCGGCGCCTGCGGCCGGGAATCATGCGTGTTGCATCACCCCGGATGGGGGGCGTGCGACATCACCCAGGATGGATGGTGCGCAAGGCCGCACGCAGCGCCGAGCGGGTGCCCACGCCCAGCCGCTGGTAAGCCGCCTGCAACTGCGTGCGCACGGTGGCATGCGCCACGCCCAGCGTCTGCGCGATCTCCTTGCACGAGTGGCCCTGCGCGAAGAGCGTCGCCACTTCCAGCCGCCGCCGCGACAGCGGCGGCTTGCCGACGCGTGTCGGCGGCTCGGCCGCGCTGAGCAGCCACTGGTCGCCGACCGGCCGCGCGGCAAAGCTGGCATGTGAGAAGTGCAGCCTGCCGCGCACCGGAAGCTGCTCGCACAAGCCGCGCGGCAGCCGGCGGCCATCGAATTCAGGCCACTGGCGTGCGCACAGACGCAAAAAGCCGGGCTGCGCCTTGACGATGCTGCCGCTGCGGCTGACCAACGCGTTGGTGCTGCTGGCGCGGCTGCCGGCGCGGTCGGGCGCCGGGACACCTCCGACGGCCGCGGCTGCCTGGGCTGTTGCAGGCGCAGGCGCCACCAGCGCGTTGATCTCGAGCGCCTGTGCGATGTGCGCGGTGAGCCGGGTGAAGCCCTCACGCTCGCCGCTGTCGAACGCATCGTCGGGGTCGGGCCGGTACACCGAGCACCAGCGCAGCAGCGTCGAATGCGCGGTGCCGAGCGCAATGTTCAGGTAGCTCTGGCGCCCGTAGCGGCGTGCGTAGTCGCGCATGACGGCATCGCCGGGCGCCGCGAACAGCGTCGGCGCACGAAAGGCGTTGGCCTTCCACGGGCGCGCCAGCGCCACCGGGATCACCTTGTCGGCGCAGTTGATGCGCTTCCACTCGGCCAGCCCTGCGGGGTCGATCTCGTGCGTGTGCATCTCCAGCGCCACCAGGCCGGAACCGTGGTCGTCGCTGTCGCGGAGGTAGCCGCTGGCCAGCACCAGCGACTGACAACGCACGTTGCGACGCAGCAGCGCCTGCGCGTACAGCGCAAACTCCGCCGCCGGCACTTCAGGCGCCTGCCGGTACAGCGCGAGGATCGTGTCGTGGGCCATCGCTCTTCCCGCTGGGTGCGGAGCAGCCGGGTGACCGCAGCGCCGCGACGCCAGTGTAGGGCGCATGACCGGCGGGCCACCGGCGGGCCACGGCGGGCCGCGCCTGCTGCATCCTCGATTCAGATGATGCCCGCGGTGTCAGCCCGCGAGCTGCTTCTCCAGCCCGTGCAGCACCTCGTAGCAAGCCAGCACCTGCGCCACGCTGGCGTTCGGCTCACGCTTGGCGCTGATGGCTGCGAAGAACTCGCGGTCCTGAAGTTCGATGCCGTTCATCGACACGTCCACCGCAGACACGTCGATCTTCTCGTCCTTGCCGTTGAAGAGGTCGTCGTAGCGCGCCAGGTAGGTGCCGGTGTCGCCGATGTAGCGGAAGAAGGTGCCCAGCGGCCCTTCGTTGTTGAAGCTCAGGCTCAGCGTGCAGATCGCGCCGTTGGCCGCTTTGAGCTGGATCGACATGTCCATCGCAATGCCCAGCACCGGGTGGATGGGCCCCTGCACCGCGTTGGCCTTCACGATGGCGCTGCCGCATTGGTATGCGAACAGATCGACCGTGTGCGCCGCGTGGTGCCACAGCAGGTGGTCGGTCCAGCTTCGCGCCTGGCCCAGCGCATTCATGTTCGTGCGGCGGAAGAAATAGGTCTGCACGTCCATCTGCTGGATGTTGAACTGGCCCGCCGCAATGCGCTGGTGCACCCACTGGTGGCTGGGGTTGAAGCGCCGCGTGTGGCCGCACATCGCCACCAGGCCGGTCTGCTGTTGCAGCGCCACCACCGCCTGCGCGTCGGCCAGCGAATCCGCCAGCGGAATCTCCACCTGCACATGCTTGCCGGCCTTCATGCAAGCCATGGCCTGCGACGCATGCATCTGCGTCGGCGTGCAGAGGATCACGGCATCGACCTCGGCGATGGCCAGGCTGTCGGCCAGATCGGTGGCGACATGCGGGATGCCGTATTTGGCGGCCACTTCGCGCGTCTTCTCCAGTTCGCGGCCGACCAGCGAGACGACTTCCACGCCGTCGATGAGCCGGATGCCGTCGAGGTGCTTGATGCCGAATGCGCCGGCACCGGCCAGGGCCACTTTGATCGTCATGTGTTCTCCAGAATCAGGTGGCCGACGGCCGTATTCGACGCAGGCACATGGTAGAAGCGGTGCCGCAGCCTGGGGGCGGCGCCACCGGCCACGTCGTCCATCGCGCCGCGGGCGATCAGCCACATCACGAGTTCGATGCCTTCGCTCCCGGCCTCGCGCACGTAGTCGATGTGCGGCACGGCGGCCTGGCCTTCGGGGTCGGCGATCAGGCGGTCGAGGAAGGCGTTGTCGAACACCTTGTTGATCAGCCCGGCGCGCGGCCCCTGCAACTGGTGGCTCATGCCGCCGGTGCCCCAGATCTGCACGTTCAGCGGCTGGTCATATGAGCGCACCGCGCGGCCGATGGCCTTGCCCAGGTTGAAGCAGCGGCGGCCCGACGGCACCGGGTACTGCACGACATTGACGGCGAAAGGAATCACCGGGAATGGCCACGCGAAATGGTCTGCCGGCGGCTGGCCGACCAGCAGGCTCAGCGGCACCGTGAGGCCGTGGTCCACGTCCATCTTGTTGACGATGGTGAGGTCGAAGTCGTCCTGGATCACGCTGTGCGCGATGTGCGCGGCCAGCTCCGGGTGGCCCATCACCTTGGGCACCGGGCGCGGGCCCCAGCCTTCGTCGGCCACCGCGTACTCGGCGGCGCAACCGATGGCAAACGTCGGAATCATCTCCAGGCTGAAGGCGGTGGCGTGGTCGTTGAAGACCAGGAACACCACGTCGGGCGGGTTGTCGCGCAGCCACTGCTTGGAGAATTCATAGCCCTTGAACAGCGGCTGCCAGTACGGCTCTGTGGTCTTGCCCAAGTCCAGTGCCGCGCCGATGGCAGGCACATGGCTGGTATAGACGCTGGCGGTGATGCGGGCCACTAGGTGCTCCCTTCCGAACGCTCACCGACATAGCGGTTGCCTTCGACCGAGCGGCCACCGGCCACCATCATCTCGCGGTAGGCCTCTTCGCTCATGCCCGTCATGCTGCCGGCCATCTGCTGGAAGCTCTTGCCGTCGGTGGCGCCGATCTTGGCCAGGAAGTAGATGTTGCCGCCGAGGGCAATGCAGCGGTTCAGGTCGCGCGCCAGCACCGCCTGCTTCTGGTCTTCGCTCATCGGCCATTCGTCCAGGTAGGCGCGCTCGCCGGCCTTGAAGCGCAGCCGGTTCTCGGCCTTCATCAACGACATGCAGAACTGGTTCAGCGGGTAGCCTTTGCGCGACTGCTCGGCGTCGAACACGGTGGTGCCGGGCACGTCGAGATAGGGTTTGTCGAGTGCCATTCAGCGTGCCTCCTCGGGCCAGTACAGCCGCATCGGGTTGTCCACCAGCAGCTTGCGCTGAAGGTCGGGCGTGACGGCGATGTGCGGGATGAAATCGACCAGCAGCCCGTCGTCGGGCATGTGGTCCTTCAGGTTGGGGTGCGGCCAGTCGGTGCCCCACAGCACGCGGTCGGGGAAGGCTTCGACGATGCGCCGGGCAAACGGCACCACGTCGCGGTAGGCGGCCCGCTCGCCGTGCAGCGCCGGCGGGCCGACGAGGCTCAGGCGCTCTGGGCAGCTCACCTTGCTCCAGACGTTGGCGTGCTCGCGCATGAAGCGCTCGAACAGCGCGAACTGCGGGCCGTCCACCGGCAGGCCGACGTCGGGCCGGCCCATGTGATCGACGACGACCGTGGTGGGCAGCGTGGTGAAGAAGCTCCACAGCTCGGGCAAGTCCACCGCCTCGAAATAGATCACCACATGCCAGCCCAGCGGCGCAATGCGGCCGGCGATCTCAAGCAGCTCGTCCTTCGGGGTGAAGTCCACCAGCCGCTTGACGAAGTTGAAGCGCACGCCGCGCACGCCGGCTGCATGCAGGTCTTGCAACGCGTCGTCGGTGATGCCGCGTTTGACGGTGGCGACACCGCGCGCACGGCCGCCCGCACTGCGGCAGGCGTCGGCCATCGCGCGGTTGTCTGCGCCATGGCAGGTGGCCTGCACGATGACGTTGCGCGCAAAGCCCAGGTGGTCACGCAGCGCGAACAGTTGCGCCTTGCTTGCATCGCAGGGGGTGTATTTGCGCTCGGGCGCGAACGGAAATTGCTCGCCGGGGCCGAAGACATGGCAGTGCGCATCCACCGCGCCGGGCGGCAACTGGAAGCGCGGCGTGGACGGGTCGGCGTACCAGTCCAGCCAGCCTTTGGTTTTCTCGAAGGGCATCAGTGGGTCTTCAGATGTTGGAGGATGCGGTCGGCCTCGGTACGCCAGTCGGCGGCGCTTGCAAAGCCGGGCTCGCCGCGGGTGCCGAAAAGGCCGACGTCGGCCAGGTCGGCCACCCAGGCCTGGCGCTCGGCGGTGCCGCTGGCCGACCACGGCTTCAGCCCCGCTTCACGCACCGTCTCTGCCACCTCGCGCACTTCTTCGCTGCGGCGCCGGCCATGCGCGATGGCGCGCTGGAAGAAGTAGGCGGCTTGCTTCTCCCAGTCGATGCCGGGAAAGGTTTCCTTCAGCGATGCGATCACCTGGTCTTCCACGCCATGGTGCCGCGCCGTCGTGAAGCTCTCGATCACCATCGCCTCCAGGCCCTTGACCATCACGCTGCGGCACATCTTGGTGGCCGATGCGACGCCGAGTTCGGCACTGGCGACCTTCGGCGCGAAGCCCAGGCCGCGCAGCAGCGGCTCCAGCGCCGCGGCGTGCGGCCCGCCCAGCAGCAGCGGCACCTTGATGCGGTACGGCGGCAGCGAGGTCATCACCGCGCCTTCGACATAGCGGCCACCGGCCGTGTCGATGACGCCAGCGGCGCCGATCTTGGCGCCTGGCGAGGCGGAATTGAAGTCGAGGAAGAAGGCGCCGGCAACGATGCCCGGTGCCGCGGCCTGCGCCACCGGCACGGCCTGGCTGGCGGTGACGGCCGACAGCACCAGAGCGGCGCCCTGCACCGCAGCCGCATGCGACGCCGCCAGCGCCACGCCATGCGCCGCAGCGTGCGCCCGCAGTGCATCGCCTGCTTCGCCAGCCAGCTTGCTGTCGAAGGCGACGACCTCGTGCCCGGCTGAGCGCAGGTCTTCGGCCAGGATGCGGCCGACCTCGCCATAGCCGATCAGCGCGATCTTCACGGCAGCGTCAGTCGATGTAGCGCAGCCCGGCCTTGGCCAGCGGCTCGCGCATCTTGTACATGTCCAGCCCCAGCACGCCGGCTGCCAGCTTGGCGCGCTTCTCGCCTTCGTTGGCCTCGCGCGCGGCGGCGGCTTCGGCGGTGGCCGCCGCCATCGATGCCGGCACCACCACCACGCCGTCGTCGTCGGCCACGATCACGTCGCCCGGGTGCACCAGCGCGCCGGCGCAGACCAGCGGCACGTTGACCGAGCCCAGCGTGGCCTTGATCGTGCCCTTGCCGCTGATGGCCTTGCTCCAGACCGGGAAGCCCATCTCGGTGAGGTCGCGCACGTCGCGGCAGCCAGCGTCGATGACCAGGCCGCGCGCGCCACGGGCGCGGAAGCTGGTGGCCAGCAGGTCGCCGAAGTAGCCGTCGCTGCACTCGGCGGTGACGGCTGCAACGACGATGTCGCCTTGCTGGATCTGCTCTGCCGCCACATGCATCATCCAGTTGTCGCCCGGCTGAAGCAGCACGGTGACCGCCGTGCCGGAGATGCGCGCGCCGGCATAGATGGGCCGCATGTAGGGCTTGAGCAGGCCGACGCGGCCCATCGCCTCGTGCACGGTGGCCGAGCCGAAGCGGGCCAGCGCGTCGGCGGCCGTGCGGTCGGCGCGCACGATGTTGCGTCTGACGACGCCGAGTTCGAACATGGTCAGTGCCCCTTCGTCTTGAGCAAGGCGTCCAGCCGCGGGAACACGCGGCGCGCGTTGCCTTCGTAGATCTGCGCCTTTTGCGCTGGCGACAACTGCGTCGAGGCCTCGATGTAGCGCCTGGTGTCGTCGTAGTAGTGGCCGGTCTCGGGGTCGATGCCGCGCACCGCGCCGATCATCTCGCTGGCGAACAGGATGTTGTCCACCGGGATCACCTTGGTCAGCAGGTCGATGCCCGGCTGGTGATAGACGCAGGTGTCGAAGAAGATGTTCTTCAGCAGGTGCTCGGTCAGCAGCGGCTTCTTCAATTCCTGCGCCAGCCCGCGGAAGCGGCCCCAGTGGTAGGGCACCGCGCCGCCACCGTGCGGGATCAGGAACTTCAGCGTCGGGAAGTCCTTGAACAGGTCGCTCGTCAGGCACTGCATGAAGGCGGTGGTGTCGGCGTTGAGGTAGTGCGCGCCGGTGGTGTGGAAGCAGGCGTTGCAACTGGTGCTGACATGCACCATCGCCGGAATGTCGTACTCCACCATCTTCTCGTAGATGGGGTACCAGTGGCGGTCGCTCAACGGCGGGCTGGTCCAGTGGCCGCCGGACGGGTCGGGGTTCAGGTTGATGCCGACGTTGCCGTACTGCTCGACGCACTTCACCAGTTCCGGAATGCAGGTGGCCGGGTCCACGCCCGGGCTTTGCGGCAGCATCGCCACCGGCACGAAGCTGTCCGGGAACAACCGGCTGACGCGAAAGCAGAGTTCGTTGCAGATGGCCGCCCAGGTGCTGCTGGTCTCGAAGTTGCCGATGTGGTGCGCCATGAAGCTGGCGCGCGGGCTGAAAAGGGTGAGGTCGGAGCCGCGCTCCTGCATCAGCCTGAGCTGGTTGCTCTGGATGCTTTCGCGCAGTTCGTCGTCGCTGATCTTCAGGTCGGCGGCCCTGGGCGCCACGGCCGCGTCCTTCAGGCCGGCGATCTGCTGGTTGCGCCAGGCTTCCAGCGCCTTGGGGGCGGTGGTGTAGTGGCCGTGGCAGTCGATGATCATGGGCTGTGTCTCCTCGGGTTCAGGCGCTCACGCCGGTTCCATGCCATGGCGGCGCTTCAACGCGTCGGCCGCGGGCGACGTCAGCGCCGCCAGCCAGGCCTGCACCTCGGCCGTTGCCTGCGTGCCGGCACAGCGCGCCGCAGAAAACGTGGTGATGAAGGCGGCGTTGCCCGGCAGCGTGCCCAGCACGTCGATGCCGTCTGCGTGGAGCAGTTCACTGTGCTGCTGGAAGCCCAGCGCCACCTCGCCGCGCGCCACCAGCGCGGCCACCGGCACGCCGGATGGCGCCTGCACGGTGCGGCTCTCGATCTGCTCGGCCACGCCCCAGCGCTCGAACAGCCGCGTCAGATGCGTGCCGCTGGGGCCGGTGGAGTAGCCGATGCTGGCGGCCGAGAGCACGGCCCGGCGCAGCGCGTCTTCGGTGTCGATGGCGGGCCGCTCGGCGCCCGCGCGCACGGCCACCGCCACCGGCGAGCGCGCCACGTCCACCCGGCTGCCGGCAAGCAGATGGCCGGCCGCCAGCAGGCGGTCGATGGCGTCTGACGCCAGCACGACCAGGTCGAACTGCTCGCCGGCCTGCACGCGTTTGGCGGCATCCACGCCGCCCACGGATTCGACCGCCACGCTGTGGCCGCTGCGCTGCTGGAACGCCGCCGCCAGCTCGGTGAGCAGGGCGCGCGTGGCCATCGACGAGATGCAGTGGAGCGTGGCTGCCATGGCGCCATTCTTCTGCAATCGCCGCTATGCATCAACGCGAATCCCGCACTAGCAGCTAGGCTGATCTAGCATGGCGGCGGTGGACCTGAAACAGCTCGACTCCTTCGTGCACATCGCCGACCTCGGCAGCTTCACGCGCGCCGCCGCGGTGCTGCGCGTGGCGCAGCCTGCGCTGAGCCGCCAAGTGCGCGCGCTGGAGGTGGAGTTGCGCCAGCCGCTGTTCGACCGCAACGGCCGCGGCGTGACGCTCACCGAGGCGGGCAAGCGGCTGCTGGCGCATGGCCGCGGCATCCTGCAACAGGTGGAGCGTGCCCGGCAAGACCTGGAAGACCAGCGCGGTGCTGCGTCGGGGCGGCTGGCCATCGGGCTGCCGCCCAGCGTGAGCCGCACGCTCACCGGGCCGCTGGTCGAAGCCTTTCGCCAGCGCTTCCCGAAGGCGACGCTCACCGTGGTGGAGGGCCTGTCCACCTACTCGCTGGAATGGCTGGTGCTGGGGCGCATCGACTGTGCGGTGGTCTATAACGTGGTGCCTGCTGCCGCCATCGACCTGCTGCCGGTGCTGGACGAGCCGCTGTTCCTGGTGTCGGCGCGGCGCCCGGGCCGCGTGGCGCAGGTCGGCCCGCCGGTCACGCCGGCACAGGTGGCGGCGCACGATCTGGTGATCCCCAGCCGGCCGCATTCCATCCGCATGCTGCTGGAAACCACATTGGCCGGCGCCAGCGTGAAGCCGCGCGTCGCGCTGGAGATCGAAAGCGTGCCGGCGATGCTGGACCTGGTGGAGCGCAACCCGCTGCACGCGGTGCTGTCGCTGAACGCGCTGCGCGGGCGTGAAGCGGCTTTCGTGGCGCGGCCGATCCAGCTTGCCAAAGGCCAGCCGCGGCTGGCGATCACGCTGTGGACCGCCACCTCGGCCCAGCGCCCGCGCGGGCCGCTGCTGGAGCAGGGCACGGCGCTGGTGCGGGAGATGCTGCTGAAGCTCTGGACATAGCGGCGCGCGGCCCCAATTGCCGCTTTGCCGCTGTGCCGCTGTGCCGCTGTGCCGCCGTGCCGACCTGCCCGTTCGGGCAGGCAGCGGTTGCCTGACCGGCGGATGCGCATGGCGCGTCGGCGGCGCAGGATCACGCCACTGCATCGACACGACCGCCCCACCCATGACTCCGCTGCCGCCTTCACCGCATCCATCCCTTGCCACCGCCTTGCTGCCCGACGCGGTGGAGCGGCTGGCCGCCTCCGTCGTCAGCCTGTCGATGCGCCGCGGCGCTGCGTCTGGCGTCGTCTGGCACAGCGGCGTGGTGGTCACCGCCGCGTCGGCCGTCTGGCGCGCCTCACGGCTGGCCGTGGTGCTGCCGGACGGCGAACAGGTCGAAGGCACGCTGCGCGGCGCCGACGCCGGCACCGACCTGGCCGCGGTGACATTCGAAGGGGGCAACGTGCCGGCCGTCCAGCCCTCGCAAGCTGCCCAGCCGCGCGTCGGCGACTTCGTCTTCGCCGTCGGCCGCGAGGCGTCTGGCCTGGTGCAGGCCAGCTTCGGCCATGTCGGCGCGGTGGCAGGCGAGTGGCGAAGCTGGCGCGGCGGCCGCGTCGAGCAACTCATCCGGCTCGATGGCGGCCTCTACCCCGGCCTGGCCGGCGCGCCGGTGGCAGATGCCGGCGGCCAGGCCATCGGCATCGCCAGCCCGGCCTTCAGCCGCCAGCACGGCGTGGTGCTGCCGGTGTCCACCATCACCCGCGTGCTGGCGCAGTTGCTCGAACACGGCCGCGTGCACCAGGGCTATCTGGGCATTGCCGCGCAGCCGGTGCGCGCGGTGCTCGGCGGCGCGGGCGTCGATGGGCTGCTGATCAGTTCGGTGGCCGACGACGCCCCGGCGGCGAAAGCCGGGCTGCTGGTGGGCGACGTGATCGTCAGCGTCGGCGGGCAGCCGGTGGCCGGCATCGACCAGTTGCGTGACGCGCTGGGCACCGCGCCGCTGGGCGCCAGCCTGCCGCTGAAGGTGGCGCGCGGCGGCCAGGCGGTGGACTTGACGGTGGACGTTGCCGAGCGGCCGCGCCGCCACTGCCATTGAGCCCGGGGCGCCGTTGAGCAAGCGCATCCGCACCGTCTGCGCGTCGCCGCTGCTGGCCGACGGCCTGGCCGCGGCGTTGGCGGGCGTCGAGGGCTGGCTGGTCGAGCGGGAGCCCGCCGCAGAAGGTGGCGCGCCCCTCGACGTGCTGGTGCTGCACGGCGAAGCCCCATCTGCCGGCTGGCCGCCCGGCACGCCGCTGGTGCTGCTGGGCGACGCAGCCCGCCCGCCGGCAGACGGCCGGCCGCTGGCGCTGCTGGCGGCAGACGCCACACCGGCACAGTTGCGCGCGGCGGTGGCGGCCGTGCTGCAAGGCTTGTCGGTGCGCGACGCCGGCATCGGCTTCGGGGCGCTGCACAGCCAGCCCGGCACCGCCGACCACGACCCGCTGACCCCGCGCGAGCTGGAGGTCTTCGAACTGCTCGGCAAGGGCTTGTCCAACCGCGACATCGGCGGCGTGCTGGGCATCTCGGCCCACACCGCCAAGTACCACGTCGGCCAGATCCTCGCCAAGGTGGGCGCGGCCACGCGCGCCGAAGCGGTGCGCACCGGCTTGCAGATGGGGTTGATCGGACTGTGACCACCACGCTCGATGACGGCGCCTTGCTGGACGCCTATTCCCGGGCCGTGATCGACACGCTGGAGCGCACGCGCGCCGGCGTGGTGGCCTTGCAGATGCATGGCAGGCGCGGCCGTGGCGGCTCTGGGTCGGCCTCTGGCTCCGGCTCCGGCTTCCTGGTCACGCCAGACGGCTATCTGCTGACCAACCACCATGTCGCCGAGGTCGGCGAGCGCCTCAGCGCCACGCTCGACGACGGCAGCGAGCACGCGGCCGAGCGCATCGGCGGCGATGCCGACACCGACCTCGCGGTGCTGCGCGTGGGCGCCGGCACGCCGCTGCCGCATCTGCCGCATCTGCAACTGGGCCGCTCGGCCGACTTGCGCGTCGGCCAGGTCGTCATCGCCATCGGCAACCCGCACGGCCTGGGCCAGACGGTGACCACGGGCGTGGTGTCGGCACTGCGCCGCTCGCTGCGCGCGAAGAACGGCCGCCTCATCGACAACGTGATCCAGACCGACGCCAGCCTGAACCCGGGCAACTCCGGCGGCCCGCTGCTGGACACGCGCGCCAGCGTGGTGGGCGTCAACACCGCCATCGTTGCCGGCGCGCAGGCGCTGTGCTTCGCGGTGCCGGCCGACACTGCGCGCTGGGTGCTCAGCGAGGTGTTGCGCCATGGCCGCGTGCGCCGGGCTTGGCTGGGCATCGCGGCAGAGACTGTGGCGATGCCGCGGCGCTCGGTGCTGCACCACGGCCTGAGCGCAGGCAGCGCCGTCTCGGTCAACGAGGTGCTGAAAGACGGCCCGGCAGAGCGCGCCGGGCTGCAGCCGGGCGACCGCATCGTGCGGGTGGACGAAGAGAACACGGCCGACGTCGATACGCTGCACCGGCTGATGGGCGGCGAGCGTGTCGGCCGCCGCGTGCGCGTGGAGCTGTTGCGCGGCCCGCGCAAGCTGGCGCTGGAGCTGGTGCCGGCGGCGCGCGCATGACAGCCGGCGCTGCCGCTGCTATGGTCTGCCGCGCCAGCAACAAGCAGTGAAGAGCAGTAAAGGACCGACACCGTGAGCGCCTCCAGCACCCCGCACGCGCCCAGCCGCGAACAACTGCTGTACTGGCTGCACGAGGCCAGCGAGATCGAGCACCACCTGATGTGCTGCTACCTCTACGCCGCCTTCAGCCTGAAGCGTGACGAGCCGGGCTGGAGCACCGAGCAGCGCGCCGCCGTCAACGGCTGGCGGCGCAGCATCACCGCGGTGGCGCTGGAAGAGATGACGCACCTCGCGCTGGTGGGCAACCTGATGAACGCGCTGGGCGCCACGCCGCACCTGAACCGGCCGCCCTTCCCGGTCGATTCCGGGCCGTATCCGCAGGGCTTCGTGATCCGCCTCCAGCCGTTTTCCAGCGACACGGTCGAGCACTTCAAGTTTCTGGAGCGGCCCACGCACGAGGCGATGGCCGACGCAGCCGGCTTCGAGCCGCAGCGCCAGTACAGGCGCCAGGTGCCGGCCGGCAGGCTGAGCCCGGGGCCGCGCGACTACGCCACGGTGGGCGAGCTCTACGAGACGGTGGCGCAGTCGCTCCAGGCTTTCGTCGCCCAGCACGGCGAGGCGGCGCTCTTCATCGGCGACCCGGCCTTGCAGCTCGACGCGCAGCTTGCACCGCTGCCCGGCGTGGCGCCGATCACCGGGCTGTCCAGCGCCTTGGCCGCCGTGCACACCATCGTGACGCAGGGCGAAGGCGCCGGCAGCGAAAGCAAGGATTCGCACTTCCTGCGCTTCTGCGCCATCGGCGAGCAGTTGGCCGCATTGACCGCCGCCGACCCGGCCTTCGAGCCCGCGTGGCCGGCGGCCACCAACCCGGTGATGAACGCGCCCATCGTCGCGCAGCGCGAGCGGGCCTACATCGACCACCCGGTCAACGCGCGCTGGCTGGACATCGGCAACGCGCTCTACACCACGTCGATGCGCTGCCTGCTGCAAGGCTTCAACGCTGGCCGGCGGCGCGACAAGGCCACCTGGCTGGCGGCCAGCTTTGCGTTGATGCGCGCCGTGGTGCCGGTGGGCCAGGGGCTGGCGGCCCGGCCGGCCAGCGCATCGGCGCAGACGCCGCATGCCGGGCTGACCTTCACGCCGTTGCGCACGCTGGCCGCGCTGCCGGGCGAACGCGCCGCTGCCTTCGTTGCCGAGCGGCTGGGCCAGTTGCGCCAGCGCGCGCTGGAGCTGCCGCTGAACGTGGTGGCCGGCGAGACCGCCGCCACCTGGCAAGGCGTGATCGACCTGCTGGCGCAGCAACAGGCGGCGCTGCTGGCGCTGGCCGGCGCGGACGCACCGGTGTCGCCGCCAGCGGTGCCGGCTCGCGCTCCTGCGCCAGCGCCCGCCGCTGCCGCTGCCGCAACGGCAGAGCCTGCGGCCAACAAGGTGGAGGTCGTGCCGGGAAAGGATTTGACCATCCACTTCGACGCCCGGCGCTGCATCCATTCGCGCCACTGCGTGCTGGACGCGCCGATGGTCTTCAAGGCCAACACGCCGGGCGCATGGATTTTTCCCGACACGATGGCCGCCGAAACGCTGGCCGGCGTGGCGCTGAGCTGCCCTTCGGGCGCCATCCGCTTCGAGCGCCATGATGGCGGGCCGGCGGAAGCCGCGCCGCCGGTCAACCAGTTGCGCCTGCGCGAGAACGGCCCGTATGCGGTGCATGCGCCGCTGCAGATCACGCTCGATGGCGCCAGCACGGACGACGGCTTTCGCGCCACGCTGTGCCGCTGCGGCCAGTCACGCAACAAGCCCTGGTGCGACGGCTCGCATGTCGCAGCGGCCTTCCAGGCCAGCGGCGAGCCACCCACCGGCAGCACCGACGCACTGGCCGTGCGCGACGGCCCGCTGGCGGTGTCGCCGTTGAAGAACGGCCCGCTGCAGGTCAGCGGCAACCTGGAACTCTGCGCCGGCACCGGCCGCACGGTGGCGCGCGTCACCGAGGCACGGCTGTGCCGCTGCGGGCAGTCGAAGAACAAGCCGTTCTGCGACCTGTCGCATGTGGCGGCGGGGTTCGAGGCGGCGGGGGCATGATCGCCGCCGTCGCGCTGGTGGTGGCCGGCTACGACGAAGCCATCGCCTTCTACACGCAGGCGCTGGGCTTCACGCTGCTCGAAGACACGCCGATGGGCAATGGCAAGCGCTGGGTGCGCCTAGCGCCGCCGGGATACGACGCTGCAAACGGCTGTGCGCTGGTGCTGGCGAAGGCGGCCAACGCGCAGCAGACGTCGTGCATCGGCAACCAGACCGGTGGCCGCGTCTTCCTGTTCCTGCACACGCAGGACTTCGATGGCGCGGTGGCGCGGCTGCAAGCGCATGGCGGGCGGCTGACCGAGGCGCCACGCGACGAGGCCTACGGCCGCGTGGTGGTCTTCCTCGACCTCTACGGCAACAAGTGGGACTTGATTCAGCCGGCCTGAATCTCGATCACCCGCGGTGCGCAGGCGTTGTGCGCGGCGCAGGCTGAATCGAAGACTTCGCGCGCACAGTCGTGGCAGCAGCCGCAGGACGACGCCACCCGCAGGTGGTCTTGCAAGACCTCGAAATTGGCGGTGCCACCACGCACCGCAGCGTGGATGTCGCGGTCGGAAACCCGGTTGCAGAGGCAGACGATCATGGTGCGGCGCAGTCCCTGGAAGAGCAGCCAGATGGGAATGCGTCGCATCCTACATGAAATGCGAATCCTTCTCAATACCGGGGAATCACCCGATCAGGTGCCGCTGCTGCTGCCGCCGTCGCCCGTGCCCATCTGGCTTTGCAGATAGTTTTGCTCGCCCACCTTGCCCACCAGTTCGAGCTGGGTTTCGAGGTAGTCGATGTGCTCTTCGGTGTCTTCGAGAATGTCCTCGAAAATCTCGCGGCTGATGTAGTCGCGCACCGACTCGCAGTGCGCGATGGCCTCCTTCAGCGGCGTGTGCGACGCCATCTCGGCGCGCAGGTCGCATTGCAGCACCTCCACCACCGTCTCGCCGATCAGCAGCTTGCCCAGGTCTTGCAGGTTGGGCAGGCCTTCGAGCATCAGGATGCGGTCCATCAGCTTGTCGGCGTGCTTCATCTCCTCGATGGACTCGTCGTACTCGTGCTTGGCCATCCGCGCGAAGCCCCAGTTCTTCAGCATGCGGTAGTGCAGGAAGTACTGGTTGATGGCCGTCAGCTCGTTCTTCAGTTGCCGGTTCAGGTGTTCCAGAACCTTGGCGTCGCCTTGCATGGGGCACTCCCGGGGTTGCGTTCAGCCGGCATTGTGGCGCCACAATGGGCGCATGGAAGCCTGCCCGCCGACCGCCATGACCTGGGGCGATGCGCCCACCAGCCGCGCCCCCGGCCGCATCTACACCGACGGCGCGCTGTACCGCACCGAGCTGGAACGCTTCTTCTACAGCGGACACTGGTGCTACGTGGGGCTGGAGGTGGAAGTGCCCGCCAAGGGCGACTTCAAGCGCACGCTGGTCGGCGAACGCAGCGTGATCATGGTGCGCGGTGAGGGCGACGCGATCCACGTCGTCGAGAACCGCTGCGCCCACCGCGGCGTGGCCTTCTGCCGCGAGCGCACCGGCTCCGTCAAGAGCTTCGCCTGCCCCTACCACCAGTGGCGCTACAAGCTCGACGGCAGCCTGATGGGCCTGCCCTTTCGCAACGGCGTCAAGCGCGACGGCGTGGTGCAGGGCGGCATGCCGGCCGACTTCCGCATGCAAGACCATGGCCTGACGGCGCTGAAGGTGGCGCGCCGCGGCGGCGCGGTGTTTGCCAGCTTCGACCACGGCGTCGAAAGCTTCGAGGATTACCTCGGCCCCGAGGTGCTGCCCTTCTACGACCGCGTGTTTTCGGGCCGGCCGCTGAAGCTGCTGGGCATCAACCGCCAGCGCATCCCCGCCAACTGGAAGCTGATGCAGGAGAACATCAAGGATCCCTACCATCCGGGGCTGCTGCACACCTGGTTCGTCACCTTCGGCCTGTGGCGCGCCGACCAGCAGAGCCGCATGGTGATGGACCGGCGGCACCGCCACGCCTGCATGGTGTCCACCCGCAATGCCGGCGGCGCCGCGGCCGATGTCACGGCCGACGTGGGCAGCTTCCGCGCCGACATGACGCTGAACGACCCGCGGCTGCTCGACGTGGTGCCCGAGGCCTGGTGGGGCGGCCCGTCTGTCGTGATGATGACGCTGTTTCCCAGCCTCATCGTGCAGCAGCAGGTCAACTCGCTGTCCACCCGCCACATCCAGCCGGTGGCGCCCGGCGTCTTTGACTTCGTCTGGACGCACTTCGGCTTTGCCGACGACAGCGACGAGATGACGCAGCGCCGGCTGCGCCAGGCCAACCTGTTCGGCCCGGCCGGCTTCGTCTCGGCCGACGACGGCGAGGTGATCGAATTCGTGCAGCAGGCCTTCGAGGCCCACCCCGAAGCGCGCACCGTCAGTGAACTCGATGGCCGCGACGTGCGCCCCACCGAGCACATGGTGACCGAGACACTGATCCGCGGCATGCACGGCTACTGGCGCGAGGTGATGCAGCGATGAACATCGGCTTCGAGCGCTGGCAGGCGCTGCACGCGCTGTACGCCGACTACGCCGCCGCGCTCGACCAGCGCGACCTGCAACGCTGGCCCGCGTTCTTCACCGAAGACGGCATCTACCGGCTCCAGTCACGCGAGAA
Organism: uncultured Rubrivivax sp.; assembly: GCA_964244245.1. Classification (GTDB taxonomy): domain Bacteria; phylum Pseudomonadota; class Gammaproteobacteria; order Burkholderiales; family Burkholderiaceae_C; genus Rubrivivax. The sequence goes on from CAXTHW010000025.1 coordinate 26,417, forward strand.
CTTCGACCGCGGCCTGCCGCTGTGCACGCTGGCCTTCGAAAGCCGCGCGATGCTGCAAGACCGCGTCTTCGGCGCGTCGGAAACCATCTTCCACGACCCCTACGTGCAACGCCACATCGTCAGCGCGCCGCGCCTGCTGCGCGAAGACGCGCGAGGCCTGCATTGCGAGACCAGCTACGTCGTCATCCGCACCAAGCGCGATGCGATGCCCGAGATCCTGAGCGTCGGCCGCAGCATCGACGTGGTGGTGAGCACCCCCGAGGGCCTGCGCTTCGCGTCCCGGCAGATGGTCTTCGACAATGATCTGGTGCCGAACTCGATCATCGATCCGATATGAATTCCGACGCGCTGGACGCCACGCGCCGCTGGCTGGAGCAGGCGGTGATCGGCCTGAATCTGTGCCCGTTTGCGAAGGCGGTGCATCTGAAGCAGCAGATCCGCTGGGTCGAAAGCACGGCGGTGGATGCGGAGTCGCTGCTGGCCGACCTGGTGCGCGAGCTGCAATTCCTGGCCGAGGCAGATGCAGACAAGATCGACACCACGCTGCTGGTGCACCCGCAGGTGTTGACCGACTTTCTGGACTACAACGATTTCCTCGACATCGCCGACGCGGCCGTCGAGGAACTGGGCCTGGACGGCGTGCTTCAGGTCGCCAGCTTCCACCCCGACTACCAGTTCGACGGCACCGAGCCCGGCGACCCGGGCAACCTCAGCAACCGCTCGCCCCACCCCACGCTGCACCTGCTGCGCGAAGACAGCGTGCAGCGCGCGGTGGCGGCCCTTCCAGAAGCCGCCGACATCTACGAGCGCAACATCGAAACGCTGCGCGGGCTGGGCGCTGAAGGCTGGCGCCGGCTGTTGGCGGCCGGATACAAGGCCGACTAGCTAGATCTCCGCAGGCGGCAGCTCGGCACGCTCGACGAAGGCCCAGCCGCGGGCCAGCGCCAGCACCTCGGCCACCGGGGCATCAGCGTAAAGTTGCAGATGAACGAAGCGCTGCAGTTCGCGCTCTGCCGCGCTCCGCTTGCGCCCGCGGGCGGGTGGCGGCAGCGGCAGGGCCGCCATCAGCTTGCAGCCGGGCGGCAACACGGTGACCAACCCCAGACCGCGCCGCGTCACGCTGCCCTTGTCCAGCACCCAGCCGGGCTTCAGTTTGATGACGATGAAGGGCTGCGGCTGCAACGGCATGGCGCGGCCAGTCTAGGCGGCAGTGCCGTCGGTCTTCATCCCCAGCCGCGGGTAAGGGCGAGCCCCTAGTTGCGCTGGTAATATTCAAGACCCGTCGTCGTATTACAGGGGATCGAGATGCATGTTCTCACTCTCAAACTGCCTGAAAGGCTGCATCTTGCGTTGCAAGAAGCCAGCCGCAAGCGCGGCCTGTCGAAGTCGGCCCTGGCACGCGAAGCGCTCGAAAAATCCTTGCTGGCGGAAGACCTTGCGGCCGGGGCCGCTGCGCGCTGGGTCGCGCGCTGGCAAGGCGGGTTGAAGCTGCCGTCGCAAGCCGAGGCCGAACCCACGGATGACCGCATGTCGCACTTGCTTGCCAAGCACCTGCGCTGACCGCGCGTGCGCTTGCTCATCGACATCAACGTGCTGCTCGACGTCGCCTTGCAGCGCAGCGGCGCGCCCGCATCGGCGCGGCTGCTGGCCTTGTGCGGCCGGCAGCACGAGGGCTGGCTGGCGTGGCACTCGGTTGCGACACTCGCGTACCTGATTGAGCGCCAGCAGTCCGCCGTCTCAAGCCGCGACTTCATTCGCGGCCTGCTCGGCTGGGCCGACGTCGCCAGGACAAGCCGCGCTGATGCGCAGGCCGCGCTCGATTTGCCGATGAGCGACTTCGAAGATGCGCTCCAGGTTGCCGCCGCAATGGCCTGCGGCGCGCAGTTCGTCATCACGCGCAACGAGCGCGACTTCAAAGGCTCGCCAGTCCCCGCGCTGAGCCCTGAAGGCTTTCTGCGCCGGCATCCGATTTCTGCCGCCGACAATCCTAGCTAGAACCCCACCGCCTGCCCGTCGCGCCGGCAGTCGCTCGCTGCCACATAGCCGTCTTCCATCTCGCCCGACAGGCGGGCGATGAACTGGCCGGAGCCGTAGTCCATGTACGAGTCGGCCACCGGCACGATCTGGTGGCCTTGCTCGCGCAGGCCCTGCACCAGCGCCGGGGCCATCGTGTGCTCGCAGTCGATGGCCAGGCCGGTGGCCACCTTCCAGCGCGGCGCGTCGCAGGCCGCCTGCGGCTGCTGGCCGTGCGTGAGCATGCGCACCAGCGTCTGCACATGGCCTTGCGGCTGCATGTTGCCGCCCATCACGCCGAAGCTCATCACCGGCGCGCCGTCCTTCGTCAGAAAGCCGGGGGTGATGGTGTGGAAGGGCCGCTTGCCGCCGGCCACCACGTTGGGGTGGCTCTCGTCGAGCGTGAAGCCGTGGCCGCGGTTCTGAAGGCTGACGCCGGTGCCCGGCACCACCACGCCGCTGCCGAAGCCCATGTAGTTGCTCTGGATCAGGCTGACCATCATGCCGCTCTCGTCGGCCGCCGTCAGGTAGATGGTGCCGCCTTTGGGCGGCGTGCCATGCAGGAAATCCTGCGCCCGCCGCGGGTCGATGCGCCTGGCGCGGCTGGCCAGGTAGCCTGGGTCCAGCAGGTGCTGCGTCGTCACCTCGGTCATGCAGCTTTCGTCGGCCACCCAGCGGTAGGTGTCGGCGAAGGCCAGCTTCATCGCCTCGATCTGGAGATGCTGGCCCTCCAGGCTGTCCACCGGGAAGCGGCCGATGTCGAGCTGCTCCAGCATGCCCAGCGCCATCAGCGCGGCGATCCCTTGACCGTTCGGCGGGATCTGGTGCAGCGTGTGGCCGGCGAAGCCCATCGCGATAGGCTCCACCCATTGCGGCGCATAGCCGGCCAGGTCGGCCAGCGTCATGGCGCCGCCATGGGCCGCGGCGTGGGCCACCAGCGCTTCTGCGACCTCGCCGCGGTAGAACGCATCGCCGCGGGTGGCGGCAATCAGCCGTAGCGTGCACGCTGCATCCGGCAGCGCGAAGCGCTCACCGGGCAACGGCGCCCGGCCGCGCGGCATGAAGGCCTGCGCATAGCCGGGCTGGTCTTGCAGCAGCGGCACCGCGGCAGCCCACTTGCCGGCGGTGATGACGCCGACGCCGTAGCCGCGCTCGGCCAGCTCGATGGCCGGCTGGAGCAGTTGCTCGAAGGGCAGCTTGCCGAAACGGCTGGACAGCGCCACCCAGCCGGCCACCGCGCCGGGCGTGGTCACCGTGTCCCAGCCGCGCAGCGGCATCGTCTCGCCATGCCTGCGGCGGAAGTAGGCCGGGCTCCAGGCGGCGGGCGCCACGCCGGAGCTGTTCAGGCCGTGCAACCGCTGCCCGTCCCAGAGGATGGCGAAGTTGTCGCTGCCCAGGCCGTTGGAGACCGGCTCGACGATGGTCATCGCGGCCGCCGCGGCAATCGCCGCATCGACCGCGTTGCCGCCTTGCAGCAGCATGCGCAGCCCCGCCTGCGCGCCCAGCGGCTGCGAGGTGGCCACCACGTTGCGGGCCATCAGCGGGCTGCGGACGGTGGGGTAGGGGTTGGTCCAGTCGAATTGCATGGTGCCAATTGTCGAACAAACCGTCAGGGAAACACCCGCGGCAGCAGCAGCGCGGCCAGCGCCAGCATCGTGATGCCGATCAGCGCGTCCAGCACCTGCCAGGCGCGCGGCCTGGCGAACAGCGGCGCCAGCGCCCGCGCGCCGTAGCCCAGCGCGCTGAACCAGACGGCACTCGCCAGTGCCGCACCGGCCACGAACCACGGCGGGCCGCCGGCGGGCTGCTGCGCGCCGACCGAGCCCACCAGCAGCACCGTGTCCAGATAGACATGCGGGTTCAGCAGCGTGAAGGCCGCCGCCTGCGCCAGTGCCTGGCGGCGCGACAGCGCACCATCGGCAGCCGCCTGCAGCGCCGACGGCCGGCGCGAGCGCCACAGCGCCCGCAGCCCGTAGGCCAGCAGAAAGGCAGCACCCGCCGCCGCCAGCGCGCGCGCCAGTTGTGGCCTCTCGCCCAGCAGCCCTGCCAGGCCGGCCACGCCGGCCGCCATCAGCACCGCGTCTGCCACCGCGCAAAACAGCACCAGCACGCCGACATGCTCACGCCGCAGGCCCTGGCGCAGCACGAAGGCGTTCTGCGCGCCGATGGCGATGATCAGCGTCAGGCTCAGCACGAAGCCTGTCGAAAAACTGCCGGCCTGCATCAGGCTGCTTCAGCCGGCATCGACAAACTGCGCCAGTTGCCGGCAGAACGCGACCGGCTGCTCGAAGTAGGGCAGCGCGCCGGTCTGCAGCACGCTGATGCGCCAGTTGGGCCGGCCTTCGACCAGCGTCTTGCCGCGGTAGTCGGTGAAGTCACCACGCACGCCATGGCTCATCCACACCGGCTGCCGCACGGCTTCATAGACCGGGTGGATGTCGGCACTGAACAGCCCGCCGGACAAGAAGTGCAGCGGTGCGAAGCGCCCACCCGGCGCCTGCGCCGAAAGCACGGCGTAGGCACACATCGGCTCGTCGATGCGCTTGTCGCCCCAGGTCTTTTCCAGAAAGTAGCGCACCACGCCCGGCCGGGTGAGGCGGCGGAACAGCGCTTCGGCCCAGAGCGGCGCGCTCAGCACCGCATGCAGCCCCGGCACTTCGCGCGTGCTGCCAGCCGGCTTGCGCCAGGCCTTCGTGCCTTTGAACCCGGTGGGGCTGACGAGCGCCAGCGGCCCCCAGTTGGACGGCCGCTCCACCGCGGCGCGCGCCATGAACTCGCAGCTCAGCGACACGGCCAGCGCGGGCACCGGCTGCACGCCGCAGCGGAGGTGGATTTGCCGCGCCGCGGCGTGCAGCGCATCCGTCATCACGCGCGGCGTGTAGTTGCGGTCACTGCGGTCGCTGAAGCCATAGCCGGGCAGGTCGATCGCAAACACCGTGTGGCTGGCCTGCATGCGCTCATAGACCGGGCGCACCTCGGCCGCCGACGCAGTGGCGTTGACGCTGTGCACCAGCAGCAGCGGCGGCCCGCTGCCGGCCGTGTAGCAGCTCAGCCCATCGAACGCGAAGCGCTCACCCGGCAGCGCGGGCGGCAGCGTCATCGCCGCAACACCTGGGGCACGGGCGCGGCACGCAGCCGGTGCGCGCTGGGCAGGCCGCTGCCCAGCAAGGGCAGCAGGTAGCGGCGAAAAGCCTCGCTGACGTCGGTGCCCGAAGAAGCGATGAGTTCGTCTTCCATCGTCCGCGTCTTGCCGGCCACCGCGGACAGCGGCAGCAGCGCGTAGTCCACCGCATAGTCGCCGATGCGCCGGATCGCGACAGAGCCGTCGCGGCCGGTGCCGAATGCGAACTGCACCGCGCGCTCGCCGACCTCGCGCGCCTCGCGTTGATCGACATCGCTGACGCAGCCGTGGAAGCTGCGTTGCAGGTAGCCGAAGGTGTCGCCGCGCACGCGCTTGATGCCGAGCTTGCTCTTGATTTCTTCGCACAACAGGTCGGCCAGCGCGCCGCTGCCCGAAAGCTGCACGTTGCCGTGCGCGTCGTGCTCCAGCGCGCCTGTCGATCCGGCCAGCCTGGCAAGAATGGGCGTGCCGCCAGCATCGTGGATGCCTTCGCTGACGGCCACCACGCAGCGGCCCAGCCTGTCGTGCGTGGCCTTCACGTCGGCCAGAAAGCGCGCGGTGTCGAACACGCGCTCGGGCAGGTAGATCAGATGCGGCCCGTCGTCGGCGAACTGGCGGCCCAACGCGCTGGCTGCCGTCAGAAAGCCCGCGTGCCGGCCCATCACCACGCCCACATAGACGCCAGGCAGCGCGGCGTTGTCGAGGTTGGCGCCGGCAAACGCCTGGGCCACGAAACGTGCTGCAGACGGGAAGCCGGGCGTGTGGTCGCTGCCGACCAGGTCGTTGTCGATGGTCTTCGGGATGTGCACCGCGCGCAGCGGATAGCCCGCCGCCTGCGCCGCCTCGCTGACGATGCGCACGGTGTCAGACGAGTCGTTGCCGCCGATGTAGAAGAAGTGGCCGATGGCGTGCGCTTGCAGCACCTTGAAGATCTCCTGGCAGTAGGCGGCGTCGGGCTTGTCGCGCGTGGAGCCGAGCGCCGACGACGGCGTGGCGGCAACGCCTTCCAGGTTGTGCTGCGTTTCCTGCGACAGATCGACGAAGTCTTCATCGACGATGCCGCGCACGCCGTGGCGCGCGCCATAGACATGCTGCACGCCGGCAAAGCGCCGCGCCTCCAGCACCACGCCCACCAGCGACTGGTTGATCACCGCGGTGGGGCCGCCGCCCTGGGCAACGAGGATCTTTGCGGATGGCATGGGCGCGGCTCCTGGCGGGGTGGACTGGCGCCCCATCGTAGCCGCAGAAGAAGACTCAGCGCTGGTAGGTCGGGTCTTCTGCATCGACCAGCCGGCGCATCGCGTCGAAGGCGTCCTGCCCGGCGCCGTAGCGCTTGTCGAACTGCAGAGAGTCGCGCACGCAGGCCTGCAGCACGCCTTCCGGAATGCGGCGCAGCGTGCCCATGCCCTGCGATGCCAGTTGCACTTCGCAGGCGCGCTGCACCAGCCACATCAGCGCGAAGGCCTGCGCCACCGTGTGGCCCATCACCACCGGGCCGTGGTTGCGCAGCAGCAATACCGGCTGGCCCTGGCTGCTGGCGAGGATGCGCGCGCCTTCGTCGGCATGCACGGTGATGCCCTCGAACTCGTGGTAGGCCACCTTGCCGTAGAGCTGCGCGGCGTAGAAATTGGTGAACGAGAGGCCGTCTTCGAGGCAACACACCGCCATCGTGGCGGTGGTGTGCACATGCATCACGCAATGCGCGTCGGGCAGCGCCTGGTGGATGGCGCCGTGGAAGGTGAAGCCGGCGGGGTTGATGGGCCAGTCGCTGTGGCCGATGGTGTTGCCGGCTGCATCCACCTTCACGAGGTTGGACGCGCAGACCTCGCTGTAGTGCAGGCCGAAAGGGTTGATCAGGAACGCGTCGGCCGTGCCCGGCACGCGCAGCGACAGGTGGTTGTAGATCAGCTCGGTCCAGCCCATGCGGTGGAAGATGCGGTAGGCGGCGGCAAGCTGCACGCGCGCGTCCCACTCGTCGGGGCTGATGCGCTGGGGGCGGTTGAAGGACATGGCGGCACCCGTGATCTCAGACGAAGCGGAACGACACGGCGCCCAGCGGGCCGTAGTCGATGTGGAAGCTGTCGCCCGCAGCGGCGGCGGTCGGGCGGGTGAAGGAGCCGGCCAGCACCAGGTCGCCGACGTTCAGTTGCTCGTCGTGGCGCGCCAGCTTGTTGGCCAGCCAGGCCACGCCGTTGGCCGGGTGGTTCAGCACGCCGGCAGCCAAGCCGGTTTCCTCGATCACGCCGTTCTTGTAGAGAAGAGCACCCACCCAGCGCAGATCGATGTCGTTCGGCCGCACCGGCCGGCCGCCGGGCACGATGCCGGCGTTGGCGGCAAAGTCCGATATGGTGTCGGTGACCTTGCGCATCACGCGCGTGTCACGGTCGAACTGCTCGATGCGCGCGTCGATGATCTCGATGGCCGGCGTGACGTACTCGGTGGCCGACAGCACGTCGTAGAGCGTCACGCCCGGGCCTTTCAGCGGCCGGCCGAGGATGAAGGCCAGCTCCACCTCGACGCGCGGCGCGATGAAGCGCTGGACGGCGATGTCGCTGCCCTGCTCGAAGAACATGTCGTCCATCAGCGGCGCAAAGTCGGGCTCGGTGATCTGGCTGGCCTGCTGCATCGCGCGCGAGGTCAGGCCGATCTTGCGGCCCTTGATCACCCGGCCGTCGGCCTGCTCCAGCTTGACCCATTCGCGCTGCACCGCGTAGCCGTCATCCACCGTCATCTGCGGAAAGCGCTGCGAGAAGTGGCGCACGGCGGTGCGCGTCTTGCGCGCCGTGTACAGCTCGCGAGCCAGGGTTTGCAGGGTGTCTTGCGGCAGCATGGCGTTCAGCCCTTGTTGAACAGCGGGTGCAAGGTGCTGACCTTGGCGTCGAAGGCCTCGGCGCCTTCGTCCACCTGCACCGTGAGGCCGAGCGCGCGGCGTTCGAAGACCGGCGCGAAGTGGGCCTTGGCGGTGGCGGTCAGCGCCTCGCCGGCTTGCCGCTTCACGGCCTCGCTGCGGCCTCGGCCCATGCGCAGGTTGAGGTAGATGAAGGCGTAGTCGCCCCTGCCGTCGGCCACTGCAAAGTGCGCGGCGGGGTAGGCCAGCACCCGCGTGCCGCCGGTGGGGAAGACCTGCTTGCCGGCCTCGTCGCGCACCGCCAGCAGCGTGTCGGCCAGGCTGCGGCAGAGCAGCCCGATGTCGCTCTCGGCGTCGAGGTTGGGGGTGTAGAGCAGCACCAGATGCGGCATCAGACGATCTCCATCACGGCCAATGTGCAAGTCACCGAAAAGATCGGGATCGGCTGGAAATGCCGCAACGTGCCGCGCCCGCCGGCCGCCGCGGCCAGGCTGATGAAAGTGCGGATCTCGAAGCCGCCCTGCCCTGCATCGCGGTAGATGTCGCGGTCGGTATAGGCCAGCAGCGCCGGCTTGTCGTTGCGGCACCAGCGGGCCATGAAGTCGCGGTCCCAGGCCTCGTTGATCTTGCCGGAATCGGGCGTGGCCGGCCAGTGGCTGATGCCGCCGGTGGCGACGATGGCAATGCGCTCCGGCACGCGGTCGGCCGCGCGCCGCAAGGCTTGGCCGAAGGCCCAGGCGCGGTGCAGCGGCGTCAGCGGCGGCCCCTGGCAATTGATGTTGACGGGCACGATGGGCAGGTCGGCGGCGGGCGTCAGAAAGTGCAGCGGCACGATCAGGCCGTGGTCGAACTTCCATTCTTCGGCAAAGGCGACATCGACGGTCTGCATCACCTCGGTGATCAGCCGCTGGCTCAGTGCAGGGTTGCCGGGAAAGCGCGTCGGCGGGATGTTGATCCAGCCCGGGTCTTCGATCGGGCCGTCGTAGCTGTCGGCCATGCCCATCGCATAGGCCGGCATGTTGTTCATGAAGAAGTTGCCGAAGTGCTCGGCGCCCACCAGCACCAGCGCGTCGGGCCGCGCGGCGCGCAGTTCATCCCCGAGCGCGCGGAACGCGGCGTGGAACGGGCCGCAGAGTGCCGGGTCGGCCAGATGGGCGCGGCCGGTGATGCCGGGTGCGTGGCTGCAGACGCCGGCGAAGACCAGGCTCATACGCCCGCCACCTTCTCGTCCATCGCAGTGGTCATTGCATAGACGCCGGCCCGCACCGGGCCATGCCGCGCCACGCCGTCGCGCATCGCCTGGATGTAGTCCGGCCACGGCATGCCAAGGTAGGCCGCGAAGTGCATCAGCAACTGCCCATTGGCGCCCAGCACATAGATCAGGCCGATGTCGCCGCTGGTGATGGCCTTGCGCTCTTCCGCCGTCAGCGCATAGCCATCGAGCAGCGCCTTTGGCTCGCTGCTGAAGCGCTGCTGCACCTGGGCATCGCGGTTCAGGTGGTAGAGGAATTTTTGAAGGCCGTAGAGGCTCATGGCGGGCTTCGCGGATCATTTGCGCGCGCCAAGGCCGTCGGGTGGGTGGCTCCGCTCATGTCCCCCGAGCCAGGCTTCGCCTGTCTCTCCTCCTTTACTTCGCTACGCCACCCACCCAACGCCCTTGGCCTGCACCAGCGGTGGCGCGCCCACCTCGAACAGCCACGGTGCCGGTGGATCAGGACGGTGGGGTGCTCTGCGTAGAGAAGTAAAGGAGGAGGGCGGGGCGAAGCCCCGGCCGGGGGACATGAGCGGAGCAGAGCACCCCGGCGGCCTGATCTGGCAGTGCAGTGAAAGTGCGCGCTCGACAAAGCGAACGCCCGCACTGCGCCCACCTTTGCCACCTCACACACCCCAGCGCGGAATGTGGTGCGAGCCCAGCGACACCGCCACGTTCTTGGGCTCCAGGAAGACCTCGTAGCTCCAGGTGCCGCCTTCGCGGCCGGTGCCGCTGGCCTTGGTGCCGCCGAAGGGCTGGCGCAGGTCGCGCACGTTCTGGCTGTTGACGAAGCACATGCCGGCTTCCACCGCTGCTGCCACGCGGTGGGCGCGGCCGATGTTCTCTGTCCAGACGTAACTGGACAGGCCGTAGGGCGTGTCGTTGGCCAGGCGGATGGCGTCGGCCTCGTCGTCGAAAGGGATCAGGCAGGCCACCGGGCCGAAGATCTCTTCCTGGGCGATGCGCATGCGGTTGTCCACGTCGGCAAAGACGGTGGGCAGCACGAAGTTGCCTCGTGCCAGCGCGGGCGGCAGCGCAGGCGCGCCAAGGCCGCCGCACAGCAGCGTGGCGCCTTCCTGGGAGCCGAGTTCGATGTAGCTGCGCACCTTGTGCAGATGCGCCTGGCTGATCATCGGGCCGATGGTGGTGGCCTCGTCCAGCGGGTCGCCGACGGTGATGCGCTTCGCGCGCTCTGCGAACTGTTGCGCAAAGCCGGCGTAGATGCTTCTGTGCACCAGGATGCGGCTGCCGGCGGTGCAGCGCTCGCCGTTGTTGCTGAAGATCATGAAGACGGCTGCGTCCAGCGCGCGCGGCAGGTCGGCGTCTTCGAAAACCACGAACGGGCTCTTGCCGCCCAGTTCCATGCTGAACTTCTTCAGGCCCGCAGATTGGACGATGCGCTGCCCCGTGGCGGTGGAGCCGGTGAAGCTGATGGCGCGCACGTCGGGGTGGCGGCACAGCGGCTCGCCGGCTTCGCGGCCGGTGCCGTGCACGAGGTTCAGCACGCCGGCCGGGATGCCGGCTTCCAGCGCCAGCTCGCCCAGCCGCGCAGCCGACAGCGGCGACAGCTCGCTCATCTTCAGCACCGCGGTGTTGCCGAAGGCCAGACAGGGCGCGACCTTCCAGGTGCCGGTCATGAAGGGCACGTTCCAGGGGCTGATGAGGGCACACACGCCGACCGGGTGGAACAGCGTGTAGTTGAGGTGTGTCGGCGTGGGGTAGGTGTGGCCATCGACGCGGGTGCACATCTCGGCGAAGTAGTGAAAGTTGTCGGCCGCGCGCGGCACCAGTTGCTTGCCGGTCTGCGCGATCACCTGGCCGGTGTCCAGCGTCTCGGTGTGCGCGATGTCCGGCACATGGGCGGTGATCAAGTCGCCCAGCTTGCGCATCAGCCGCGCCCGTTCGGTGGCGGGCAGGCCGGCCCATCTGGGGAACGCGGCCTTGGCGGCGGCCACGGCGGCGTGGACTTCGGCTTCACCGCCCGCGGCCACCTCGGCCAGCACCTGCTGCGTGGCCGGGTTGACGGTCTCGAAATAGTGCTGGCTTTCGACAGCGCGGCCGTCGATGAGGTGCTGGATGCGCATGGAGCTTCCTTGGTTCAGCGGCAGAAGGCGTCGTCGCCGGCCAGCGTGTTGACGAGGCGGCCGATGCCGTCGATCTCGGTCACCACCTCGTCGCCGACGTTCACGTTGACCACGCCGTCGGGCGTGCCGGTGAGGATCACGTCGCCGGCCTGCAGCGTCATGAAGCTGCTGAGATATTCGATCAGCGCCGGGATGTCGTTGACCATGTCGGCGGTGTTGCCCTGCTGGGTCACCTGCCCGTTGACCAGCGTGCGCAGCGCCAGCGCATGCGGGTCTGCCACATCGGCGGCATCGACGAACCAGGGCCCGAGCACGGTGCCGCCGTCGCGGTTCTTGGCGCGCATGTTCGGGCGGTACCAGTTCTCCAGCGCGTCGCGCAGCGCGTAGTCGTTGCAGACCGTGTAGCCAGCCACGTGGCGCATCGCGTCGGCCCGGGCGACTTGGCGTGCGGTGGCGCCGATCACCACGGCCAGCTCGCACTCGTAGTGCATGAAGACGGCATCGCGCGGGCGGCGTGTGAAGCCCCGGTGGCCGACCAGCGCGCCCGGGCCTTTGAGGAACACCAGCGGCTCGTCCTTGGCGGTGACGGTCAGCTCCCTGGCGAGTTCTTTCACATGGTCGGCGTAGTTGAGCCCCAGCGCGATGATGGTGCCCACCTCGAACGGCGGCAGCCAGACCACGTCTCCTTCGGCCAGAACCCGGCCGTCTGCGAGTTGCAGGCCCTCGGCATGCGGCACGGCGCTGTGCAAGGCGCCGCTGTAAGCCACCCGCGCGGTCTTCATGCCAGCGTGCCCTGCAAAGTGGCGAAGCCATCGGCCTCGACCGCAAAGCGCTGGCCCGCACGCGCCAGCGGCGCACCGGCGGCCACGCCGAGCAGCAGCACGTCGCCCGGCTGAAGCGTCATGAACTCGGTGACGTCGGCCAGCAGCCGCGCCACGCCGCGCTGCATGCCGGCGTTGCTGGCGCTGTGCACCCGTTCACCGTTGAGCCGCACGCGCAGGGTCAGCGCATCGGGCGCAGCCAACGCGTCGCGCGGCAGCAGCGCCGGGCCGACGAGGCAGGAGCCGTCACGCGCCTTGAAGCGCACCGATGGGCGGTAGAAGCTGTCGTGCGGCACGCTGAGGTCGGCCACCAGCAGATAGCCGGCCACATGGGCGAGCGCTCGTGCCTCGGCCAAGCGGCAGGCGCTGCGGCCGATGACGACGCCGAGCGCGGCGCCGATCTCGAACACGGCCACGTCGGCCGGCAACTGCACCACGCTGCCCGACGCTGCCAGCGTGTTGCGTGGCTTGATGTAGAGCACCGGCGCCCTGGGTGGCGCCTTGTAGGGCGGCTGGTGCGCGGCTTGGCCCAGCGCAGCCAGCGCGGCTGTGTCGTTCAGCAGCGCGCCATAGACGACGCCGGACAAGCGGTAAGGCGGCGTGTCGAAGGCCGGCAAGCTGGGGAAAGCCTGGATCACCGGCGCGGCTTTTTCGCTAACATGTGAGCAATATAGCGACTCTGTCCAAGCCATGTCAACCGCGAGGAATCCCGCGCCGCCAGCGTCTTTGCCGTTCGGCCACCGCAACCTGCCGCTACTGCTGCTGCAGGCGCGCGAAAGCGTGATCGCCCGTTTCCGCCCCATCCTCAACGCCGCCGGCGTGACCGAGCAGCAGTGGCGCATCCTGCGCGTGCTGCTGGAGCAGGGGCCGCTGGAGCCGCGCCAGATCGTCACCCAGTGCGGCATCTCCAGCCCCAGCCTGGCGGGCGTGCTGGCGCGGATGGACAAGCTCGGCTGGATCACGCGCGAGAAGCTCGACCATGACCAGCGCCGCCTGCTGGTGCGGCCCACCGCCGCCAGCCGCGCGCTGGCGCGCAGGATCGCGGCGCAGATCGACGCCACCTATGCACAGATCGAACAGCTCGCCGGTGCCCGGTTCACGCAACGGCTCTACGACACGCTGGACCAGTTGATCGCCAGGCTCGGCGCGCCGGGCTGAGGCCACCAAAGGAGCAAGCATGCCCGCCCAACCCGAACGCATCCGCCTGGCCGCGCTGCACGCGCAGCAGGCGCTGGCCGACGAGACGACGCCCTTCGTCTTCGACTGCTGGTACGTCGCGGCACTCGGCAGCGAAGTCACGCGCCAGCCGCTGGCGCGCCGGCTGCTGGGCCTGCCGGTGGTGCTGTTCCGCCAGCAGGACGGCACGGCCGTGGCGCTGGAAGACCGCTGCGCGCACCGCTCGTTTCCGCTGTCGCGCGGCGAGGTGGTGGGCGACACCCTCGTCTGCGGCTACCACGGCGCGCGCTACGACAGCGCCGGCCACTGCGTGCAGGTGCCGTCGCAGGCGCAGGTGCCGCCTGGCGCGATGGTGCGCGCCTTCCCGTTGGTGGAAGCCGGCGCCTGGGTCTGGCTCTGGCTGGGCGACCCCGCGATGGCTGACCCGGCCCTGCTGCCGCAGCAACCCTGGATGACCGACCCCGCCTGGGCCAGCTCCACCGAGCGGCTGCACCTGCGCGCCAGCCACGTGCGGCTGCACGAGAACCTGCTCGACCTCACGCACCTGAGCTTTCTGCATGCGCGCAGCTTCGGCACGCCCGACTACGCCAGCGCGCCCTACGAGACGCAGATCGACGAGCAGGCCGGCCGCTTCACGCTGCTGCGCACGGTGGCGCCGACGCGGCTGCCGCCGATCTGGGCGCTGCCCACCGGGCTGGACGGGGTGGACGCGGCGCGGGTGGCCGAGTCCAGCTTTCTCTCACCGGCGCTGCATGTGGTGGCGGTGAAGTTCTACGCCTGCAACCAGCCCGAGGCAGCGCAGCCGCAGCGGGCCATCCGCACCGCCCACATCGTGACGCCAGAGACGGCGACCAGCACGCACTACTTCATCCAGCATGCGCGCAACTTCGCGCTGGCCGATGCCGGCATGACGGCCTTCATGCACCAGCAGTTGCGCAAGGCGTTCCAGGAAGACATCGACGGGCTGTCGGCCATCGAAGAGCTGCTCGGCAGCTATGCCACGCAGCAGAGCGAGATCTCGTTCCAGGCCGACAAGGCGTCGCTGGCGATGCGGCGCTACCTGAAGCGGCGCGCCGCGGGCGGCTGATCAGAACTCGACCAGTTCCAGCCGCAGCCCGCGGGCGGCCAGCAGCCCGCGCAGCCGCTCTGCGTCTTCACGCCGCGCGAAGGGCCAGCAGACGGCGCGCCAGTCGTCGCCTGCGGGCAGCGCTTCCAGCCGCAGGCCGGGCGCCGCGCCTGCCTTGGCCGCCGCGGCAGCGAGCGTGACGACAACCAGTTCCGACTCGGCCTGCGTGCGCAGCCGCGGCGTGGCCAGTGCGAACACGGCAACGGCAGCCGGCGCTGCGGCCACGGCCGCAGGCGGCGCGCCGCCGGTCTGCGCAGCGCGTGCGGCGCGCGCTGCGCCGACGGCTTCCCTGGCCGCGGCACGCGCTGCGTCGTCGAGCAACGGGCGCAGCCGCGGCGGCACGAAGCTGGCCGCCGCGGCCGGCGGCATGGCGGCCGGCTTGATGGACGCCAGGGGCGGGATCGCCGGCATGCTGGCGGCCGGGTGCGGCGGGGCGGCGACCGTCTCTGCGAGTGCGGCGAGTGCGGCGGGTGCGGCGGATGCCGGGTGGCCATGTGCTGCGGGCGCGGCCGGCTTTTCGGCATGCGTCTCGGCATGCGTCTGGGCATGCTTCTCTGCATGCTTACCGGCCTGCTTCTCGGCCTGCATCCCGGCATGCCGTGTCGGCACGGCCAATCCCGGCTCCGGCTCCTGCGCCGGTGCTTGCGCGCCATGTTCCATCTCCGGCCCGTTCGGCGCCAGCGGCTCGGCAGCAGGCAGCGGCAGTGCGCCGCTATCGGGCGCGTCGGCCCCGTCCAGCGCAACGCCTTCGTCCTCGGCCGCCGCGCCGAAGTGGGGGTGCCAGTCGGCCCAGCGCTGCGCCGCCAGGTGCGCCGCAGCTTCCAGCAGTGGCAGCGCAGCCGGCGCCAGGAAGCCGGCGCCGGCAGCAAGCGCCACCAGCAACACGCGCTGCGGGCTCCAGATCCTGCGGCCCAGCACGGCGCGCGGCGGGGCGGCCGGGTGGCTGTCCAGCAGCACGCGCCGCTGTCCGCGGCCGGCTTGCAGTGCCGCCGTCGCCACCCACAAAGTCACCGGTGCCCGACTGCCAGGCGCCGCGACACCCGCGTCCAGCGCCACCTGGCGCAGCGGCAGCAGGCTGCCGGTGGGCGGCGCCGCCTGCCCATGGCGCAGCACCCAGCGCGCGATGCGGCGCACCGACAGGCCGGGCAGAAAGCGCTCACTGAACTGCGCGCGCCAGCCGCGGCGCTGGGCTGCTGGCGCGCCAGGGGCACCCGGCTGGCCAGCAAGGTAAGGCAGCGCCACCCAGCCGAGCGACAGCACCTGGGCAGGCTGGAGCCGGCGCGCCAGCGGATGGCGGTTGTGCCAGGCCACCACGCGGGCGACCCAGTCCTGCGTGCTGTCGCTGCGCGTGCTGCGGTGGCGGTCCATGGTCGGCCCGATTTTCGGGCGCCGGGGCCGCCGCCCGGGCGCGCATCAACGGGGTCAACGCCCCGCTGTTGTCGCTTCAGCCGGCCGGCTGCACCGTGCCGCTGACGGCGCCCAGCCCGATGCGCACGGCGCCCGGCGCCTGGCAGAAGGCGCGCAGCGTCAGCGTGTCGCCGTCTTCGAGGAAACCGCGCTGCTCGCCGTTCGGCAGCGTCAGCGGCTGCCGGCCGCCGACGGTCAGCTCCAGCAGGCAGCCGCCCTGCCCGGCTTGCGGGCCGGACAGGGTGCCGGTGCCCAGCAGGTCGCCGGTCTGCAGATTGCAGCCGTTGCTCGTCTGGTGCGCCACCAGTTGGGCCGGCGTCCAGTAGGCGTCCAGCGCGTTGGACTGCGACAGCCGCACCGCCGGCTGCCCGGCGGCGCGCATCGCCGGGGTCTGAAGCCAGGCTTCGAGCGTGATGTCGATGGCGCCGTGCGCGCGGTTGAACGCGCTGTCCAGGTACGGCAGTGGCGCCGGGTCGCCTGCTGGCCGCGTGAAGGGCCGGCGGAAAGGCGCCAGCGCGTCGAACGAGACGATCCACGGCGACACCGTGGTGGCAAAGCTCTTGGCGAGGAAGGGGCCCAGCGGCTGGTACTCCCAGGCTTGCAGGTCGCGCGCAGACCAGTCGTTGAGCAGCGTGATGCCGAAGAGCCGCGCTTCCGCATCGGCCATCGTCACCGGGCTGCCCAGCGCATTCGGCACGCCGATCCACAAGCCCAGTTCCAGCTCGTAGTCCAGCCGCCGGCTCGGGCCGAAGACGGGCACCTCGGCGGCCGTCTTGGCCTGGCCCATCGGGCGCTTGACCAGGCCGCTCAAGCCCACCGACGACGCCCGGCCGTGGTAGCCGATGGGCACCCACTGGTAGTTGGGCAGCAGCGGGTTGTCGGGCCGGAACAGCGCACCGGCGGCGCGGGCGTGGTGGATGCCGGTGAAGAAGTCGCTGTAGTCGCCCACTTTGCAAGGCATGTCCATCTCTGCCTGCGCCAGCGGCAGCAGACAGAGTTCGAGAAAGGGCGCCTGCTCGCTGCCGTCGGCCAGCGCTGCCGACAGCGCGGCGCGCACGCTCTTCCAGGCCGCGGGGCCTTGCGCCATGAAGGCTGCCAGGTCGCCGGCCGCCAGCGGCTCCAGCAGCGCCGGCACGCCGTCGTCCCAGGGGCATTGCCGGGCCGCCAGGTACAGGTCGAGCACCTGGTCGCCGATGGCGACGCCGCAGCGCCACGGCTTGCCGGTCTTGGCGGGGCGAAAACGGCCCAGCGGCAGGTTTTGCACCGGGAAGTCGGCATCGGCTGCGTTGGCCGACGTGACCCAGCTTCGCAGCGCCGGGTCGTGCGTGGCGTCGGTGAGCGTCATGGCTGAAAGCGGCTGGGCAGGCCGGCCCAGCAGTCGGCGTAGCTGCGGTCCAGAGCGCCGCCGTGCAGCGCCCAGGCGGTGGGCAAGAAGCGCCAGCGGCTTTCGAACATGAAGGCCAGCGTGTTGTCCAGCTTGTGCGGCGCCAGCGTGGCCTGGCTGGCCTTCTGGAAGGCATCGGCGTCCGGGCCGTGCGGCACCATGCTGTTGTGCAGGCTCATGCCGCCGGGGCGAAAACCCTCGGGCTTGGCGTCATAGACGCCGTGCACCAGGCCCATGAACTCGCTCATCACGTTGCGGTGGTACCAAGGCGGGCGGAAGGTGTCTTCCGCCACCAGCCAGCGCGGCGGGAAGATCACGAAGTCGCAGTTGGCGGTGCCCGGCGTGTCGCTCGGGCTGGTGAGCACGGTGAAGATCGACGGGTCGGGGTGGTCGAAGCTGATCGAGCCGATGGTCATGAAACGCGCCGTGTCGTACTTCAGCGGCACCAGGTTGCCGTGCCAGGCCACCACGTCGAACGGCGTGCTGCGCGCGCTGGCCCGCCACAGCCGGCCGCCCACCTTGCGGACGATCTCGGTCGGCCCGGCATCGGCTTCGAAGGCAGCTGCCGGGGCGATGAAGTCGCGTGCGTTGGCCAGCCCGTTGGAGCCGATGGGGCCCAGTTCGGGCAGGCGGAACGGCGCGCCGTAATTTTCGCAGGCATACAGCCGCGTCGGCCCCTGCACCGCCACCTTGAAGGCCATGCCGCGCGGCAGCAGCGCCACTTCGCCGGGGGCGACGTGCAGCACGCCGAGTTCGGTGGTGATCGCGAGCGCGCCTTGCTGCGGCACGAGAAGCATCTCGCCGTCGGCATTGACGAAGGCGCGCTCCATGCTGCGGTTGGCCATCACCAGGTGCGCGGCCATGCCGGTCTGCGCATCGGCGTCGCCGTTGACGATGACGGTGCGCAGCCCATCGATGAAGTCCAGCGGCTCGGCCGCGACGGGTGGGATCGCAGTCGGGTGCCAACGCATCGGGTCGGGCGGCGCGGCCTCGCCCTCGGCCGCGCCGGTCTTCCAGAACGGCTGCGCATACGGCTCGTAGCCGCCGGCCACCACGCTGGGCTGGCGGCGGTAGAGCCAGCTCCGGCGGTTGTCGGCACGCGGCGCGGTGAAGGCGCTGCCCGACAGCAGCTCTGCATAGAGGCCCAGCGGCGCCTGCTGCGGGCTGTTGCGGCCCACCGGCAAGGCGCCGGCCACCGCCTCGCTCTGGAACTGGTTGCCGAAGCCGGCGAGTTCTTCACGGTTCATGGGTCGATTCCTTGGCGGGCCGCCGCCAGCGCCAGTTTCAGCGTGTCCAGCCGCCCCACCTCGTTGGCGAGGATCAAGACCAGGCGCGCGTTGAGGGCATGGCTTTGCTCTGCGCTCAGGCCCTGGTGGCTGTCGAGAAGCGCTTCGTAGAAGTCGTCGGGGTGGTCGAGCTTGTTGTCCAGCATCGCGTTCAGCTCCTGCACAGCGCGCGGGCGATGGCCGCGCGCACCAGCGCTTCGGTGGGGGCGCGCCAGCGTGCGGCCACATGGCCGTCGGGACGCAGCAGGTAGGCGGTGCCGGGGCTGGCGTCGTAGCGCTGTGCGGCCAGGCCCTGGGCGTCGGCCAGACGGTCGCCGTCGATGGCCAGCAGCGTGGCGCCTGCATCCCAGGCCGGCGGCTGGCCAAAGACCAGCAGCGTGAAGCCGGGGCTCAGTTCACGCAGCAGCCAGGTCGCCGCACCGCCCTTGAGCAGGGGCGCATCGGCGGCCGGGGCGCCGGGCTGCATCGCGCCCTGAAAGACATCGGCATCCGGCGTGGACAGCGCCGAGCCGTGCAGCGTGGAAGGCACCGACAGCCGCCCGCTGTTCACCAGCTTGCGTGCAAACGGATGTTCGCGCGCCAGCTCCAGCACCGCGTCGCGGAACAGGCGGCTGACGGCGCTCTTGGGCGTGATGAAGTCGGTGGCGCGGGTGGAGTGCAGCAGGTTCTCGTCGGCCGCCGCTTCGCGCTCGCTGGCGTAGCTGTCCAGCAGCGCATCGGGCGCGTCGCCGGCCAGCACCGCGGCCAGCTTCCAGGCCAGGTTGTCGGCGTCCTGCACGCCGGAGTTGGCGCCGCGCGCGCCGAAGGGCGAGACGCCATGCGCCGCGTCGCCGGCAAACAGCACGCGGCCGTGGCGGAAGGCCGCCATGCGCTGGCAGGCAAAGGTATAGACGCTGGCCCAGCCCAGCGTGAACGGAACGTCGCGCCCGAAGCCCTGGCGCAGCAGCGCCTGCACGCGCGGGGTGATGCGGCCGGGCTGCTTTTCCACCTCGGGGTCTGCCTCCCAGCCGAGCTGGAAATCGACGCGCCACTGGCCGTCTGGCTGGCGGTGCAGCAGCACGCTCTGGCCGCGGTGGAAGGGTGGGTCGAACCAGAACCAGCGCTCGGCCTTGCCTTGCGGGAACAGCTCGCCGTCGATGCTGACGTCGGCGATCAGGAAGCGGTCCTGGAACACGCGGCCCTGCGTCTCCAGGCCGAGCAGCGCGCGCAGCGTGGAGCGCGAGCCGTCGCAGGCGGCCACATGCTGCGCGTGCAGCGTGTAGGGGCCGTCGGGCGTCTGCACCGTCAGCGCGGCATGCTGCGCGTGCTGCTCGATGGCGCTGACCGCGTTGTCCCAGCGGATCTCGAGGTTGGGCAGTTGCTGCGCCCGCTCGACCAGAAAGCCTTCTGCATAGAACTGCTGGAGGTTGATGAAGGCCGGCCGCTCATGGCCGGGCTCGGGCAGCAGATCGAACTGGTACAGCGGCGCATCGCCCAGGAAGACGCGGCCCACGCTCCAAGACACGCCCTTGCCCACCGCGCGCTCGCCGACGCCCAGCCTGTCCCAGATTTCTAGCGTGCGCTTGGCAAAGCAGATGGCGCGCGAGCCGGTGGACAGCCGGTGGTCGTTGTCCAGCAGCAGCACGCGCTGGCCGCCGGGCGCGAGCCGTTGGGCCAGGTCGATGGCGAGGCTCAGGCCCACCGGCCCGGCGCCCACCACCACCACGGGGTGCAGCGCAGGCGTGGCGGCGGCCTGCTCGGGCGCCCGCCGGTAGGCGAACTCGGTGCCTTGCATGGCCTTCAGCTTTCGAGCGCCTTCCACATCTCGATGTCGCGCTCCGCCGTCCAGATGCGGGGGTCGCGGTGGGCGGTGGCTTCGTCGTAGGCGCGGGTCACGTCGAAGGGCATGCAGTGGTCGAAGATCACCCAGTGGCCGTACTTGGGGCGCACCGCGTCCATCGTGCTGCGATAGACGCTCTTTAGGTCCTGCCCTTGCGCAGCGCCGGCCTGGACGGCCGAGAACACGTCGGCGATGAAGTTGCGCGTGCCGGCCAGGCCGGCCGCCACCTGCGCTTCGTCTTGCAGCGCGGCGCCGCGGCCGGGCACCAGCTTGGCGGGCTGAAGCGCGGCCAATGCGTCCAGCGTCTGCGGCCAGTCCGTGAAGTAGGCGTCGCCCGCATAGGGCGTGGCGTCGAACTCGACCAGGTCGCCGCTGAAGAGGATGCGCTCCGCCGGCAGCCAGACCACCGTGTCGCCCTTGGTGTGGCCGCGGCCGAGCTGCAGCAACTGCACCTCCAGCGAGCCCAGCCAGAGCGTCATCTTGCCGGTGAAGGTGATGGTCGGCCAGGTCAGCCCGGCGGGCACGCTTTCGACGTTGCGAAACAGCCGCGGGAAGCGGCCGATCTCGCTGGCCTTGTCTTGCTCGCCGCGCTCTTTGATGAGGCCCAGCGTGTCTTCGCTGGCGATGATGTGCTCGGGCTCGTAGGCCGCCGCGCCCAGCACGCGCACCGCGTGGTAGTGGCTGAGCACCACGTACTTGATGGGCTTGCTGGTCACCTCGCGGATGCGGCGGATCACGTCTTGCGCCATCACCGGCGTGGCCTGGGTGTCGATCACCATCACCGCGTCGTCGCCGATCACGATGCCGGTGTTGGGGTCGCCCTCGGCGGTGTAGGCGTAGGCGTGGTCGGACAGCCTGGTGAAGCTGACCTGCTTTTCTTGCAGATCGGCCTGGCTGGCGAAGGCTTTGGTGGACGAGGAGGTGCTGGCGGTCATCGCGGACTTTCCGTTGAATCGGTTCGCCATAGGCGAATTCCAGGCTTGATCTTAGCGCTGGCGTTTGTTAATGTCTAATCGGTTCAATTTAGTAGAAACCCGGACACGATGGGGCAGCGCGGCATTCAAAGCGTGGAAGTGGGCGGCCGGCTGCTGCTGGCGCTGGCCGATGCCGGCCGGCCGATGGCGCTGAAAGAGCTGGCGCAGGCCGCCGGGATGGCGCCGGCCAAGGCCCACCCCTATCTGGTGAGCTTCGGCAAGCTGGGCCTGATCGCGCAAGACGCCGCCAGCGGCCGCTACGGCCTGGGGCCGCTGGCGATGCAGCTCGGCCTCATCAGCCTTCAGCAGTTCGACCCGCTGCGCCTGGCCACAGCGCGGCTGCCCGAGCTGGCGCTGGCCATTGGGCAGACGGTGGCCATCGCCGTCTGGGGCAACCGCGGCGCCACCATCGTGCGCACCGAGGAAGCGCCGTCCGCCGTGCACGTGAACATGCGCCACGGCACGGTGATGACGCTGCGCGGCACCGCGTCCGGCCTGCTGTTCGCAGCCCATCTGCCGCGCGAGACGGTGCTGGCCGCCGCGGGCGACACGGTGTTCGACAAGGCCTTCGAGCGCGAGCTGGCCGCCGTGCGCCGGCAAGGCTTCAGCCACGCGGTGGACGCCGCCGTGGTGGGCGTCAGCGCGCTGGCCGCGCCGGTGTTCGACGGCAGCGGCGCGCTGGTGTTGAGCCTCACCGCCATCGGCGCCAGCGCCAGCTTCGACGTCGGCGCCAAAGGCGGCCCGGCGACGACGCTGCGGCGCTGCGCTGGCGAACTGTCGGCGCAGCTCGGTGCGCCGCGGCGTCAGTAGATCGCCCCGCCCGGCCGGTTGGACGTCAGCACACCGCCTTCGGCCGACAGGTCGTAGCGCACGGTGCCGCTGCCCGTCCAGCTTCCCAGGTCGAAGCTGCCGCTGCCGTCCAGCCTGTCCACCGCCACGTTGCGCAGCGTCAGCGGCTGGCGCCTGGCGCAGACGGCGGGCGCTGCGGCGGGGCGCAGGAACCAGGCGGCGCCGCTGCCCAGCCGCGTGGCCACGCCGTTGTCGAGCACCAGCGCGGTGGCTTCGTCGATGCCGATGGCGCGCAGGTTCGCCAGCGGCACCAGGCCGTCTTGCATGCTGCGGGCGACGAAGGCCACAAGGCGGCCCATGCGGTCACGCGTCTTGAAGTGCGAGTCGGTGATGGTGCCGGCCAGCCCCGGCGCGGTGACGAAGCCGCGGTCCAGCGTGACGCGGCGGTTGTACGGGTCGGCCAGCGCCTCGGCCGACTCCACCGTGCCGTTGGCCGCCGAATAGTCCACTTCGCCCAGCACCGCCAGCCCGGCGCTGGTGCCGCCGATGGGCACCCTGCGTGCGATGGCCGCCTCCAGCGCCGCCTGCAGCGGTGTGTCCTTCCACAGGCGGATGTAGTCCCACTGGTCGCCCCCGGCGATGAAGATGGCCTCGGCCTTGGCGACCCTGTCGATGACGAAGGGGTCGGCAGCAGCTGCGCGCGTCTTCACCACCAGCGTCTCGACCGAATCGACGCCGCCCATCGCGTGGATGTAGTCGTTGTAGCCGTCGGAGCCGCTGGCGCGCAGCACGACGAAATCGCCGCCGCCTGCCTTGGCGATCATCCAGCGGAAGGCGTCATCGACATCGCTGCCGCCGCCCATCAGCACCACGGCGGGCGTGGTGGGCGCGCGGCTGGCGGCCGTGTCTGCCGCGTTGCCGGTGATGAAGTAGTCCACCCCGCGGCCCGGGCCGGCGGCGGCGGCCACCGCACAGAAGACGAAGGCCAGCAGGGACAGCAGACGGCGCATGGACGAGCCTTTCGGGGTTGGGGCGGCCATCTTCGCGGCCGACGGCGATGCACGTCAACGCCGCGCCCGGGCCGATGGCGCGGCGCTGACAGAACACGCCGGCCTGGCGCAAATGTGCAGATGCGCCCCGGCGCGAATGCGCAAGTGCGCAAGTGCGCAAGTGCGCAAGTGCGCAAATGCGGCAGCACAGCCGTCCACGCCAGAGCCCAGACGCACGCGCTGTAACGCAAGTTGCAGCCGGCACCACAGCAACGGGCCACGCTGCTGCCTATGCTGCCGCGCGGCCAGCCCGAAGCCGCGACAACACCGTCAGGAGACCCCGATGAAGAGCAGCTTCCTTGCGTTGGCCCGCGTGGCCGCCGCAGCCTTGTGCGGAAGCGCAGCCGCTGCCCAGGCCGCCGCGCTGGACACCCGGCTGGTGGCCAGCGGGCTGGATTCGCCGCTGTTCGCTACCGCACCGCTGGCCGACGGCCGGCTCTTCGTGGTGGAGAAAGGCGGCAGCCTCCAGGTGGTGCAAAACGGCGTGGCGAGCAGCTTCCTCAGCCTGCCGGTGGCCACGGCCGGTGAACGCGGCCTGCTCGGGCTGGCCTTCGACCCCGGCTATGCCGATGCGGCTTCGGCCGGCTACCGCCGCTTCTTCATCAACTACTCCGACGCCAGCACCGGCGACACAGTGATCGCCAGCTACCGCACCAGCGCCAATGCGTCGCTGGCCGACGCCGGCAGCCGCCAGGAGGTGATGCGCATCGCGCAGCCGAGCTTCGACAACCACAAGGGCGGCTGGCTCGGCTTCAAGCCCGGCGACGGCGACCATCTCTTCATCGCCACCGGCGACGGCGGCAGCGGCAACGACCCGCTGAACAACGCGCAGAACAAGGGCGTGCTGCTGGGCAAGATGCTGCGCATCGACATCAACCAAGACGCTTTTGCAGACCCGAACATCCGCTACGCGATCCCGACCGACAACCCCTTCGTGGGCCAGGCCGGCGCGCGTGGCGAAATCTTCGCCTACGGCTTGCGCAACCCCTGGCGCAACAGCTTCGACAGCCAGAGCGGCGCGCTGTGGATTGCCGACGTCGGCCAGAGCGAGCGCGAAGAGATCGACCTGATCGGCGCCGCCAGCACCGGCGGCCAGAACTTCGGCTGGCGCGTGCGCGAAGGCGACATCGCGACGCCCGGCATCTCCGACCCGCCACTGGCTGGCGCGACCGGCCCGCTGCTGGTGTACGACCACGGCATCGGCGAGTCGATCACCGGTGGCTACGTGGTGCACCAGGCAGGCTCGCCGCTGGACGGGCAGTATGTCTTCGGCGACTTCAGCACTGGCCGCATCTGGGCGCTGGCGGCCGACGGCAACCCGCACACGATTGCCGATGCCAGCGAGCTGACGGACCTGCTCGACGCCGGTGGCGGCGGCGCGCTGGGCAATGTGGCGTCGTTCGGCCAGGGTGCCGGCGGCGAGCTGTACATCGTGGACTACGGCGGCAAGGTGGTGCAGGTGGTGCCCGAGCCCGGCAGCGCCGCGCTGCTGGCTGCCGGTGGCGCGCTGCTCTGGGCCTGGCGCAGAACTAAGCGGCTTTTGCCTGCCTCGTCTGCCTGACGCGCGGCACGGCCCGGGCTGAAAATTTCCTTGCACCGTGCCACGCCGTGTGGCGCGGGCGTGCCGCACTCCGGTGCCGCCACTGCAAGGAACTTTCGATGACGTTCAACGCGAAGCAGACCTGCCGCACCGCAGCCTGGGTGCTGGCGGCGCTGGCCTGCACCGGCCCGGCGCTGGCCGACAGCGGCAAGCTGCTGCTGACAGGCGGCGTCAGCACTATCGACGGCGCTGCCGGCGGTGGCCTCACGCCGTGGGCCGTGACCGGCAGCTACGCCACGCGCGGGCAGGTCGGCGGCAGCGCCTTCCTGACCGGCGTGAAGACGCAGAACTACAGCCTTCAGACCTATGGCGCAGCCTTCTCGTGGGACGAACGCGTCGAGGCGTCTGTCGCCCGGCAGGACTTCGACACCAAGGACAACCTGGCGCCGCTGGGGCTGCCCGGGCTGCACCTCAAGCAGGACATCGTCGGCCTCAAGCTGCGCGTGGCCGGCGAGGCCGTGCTCGACAGCGACACGCTGATGCCGCAGATTGCCGTGGGCGTGCTCTTCAAGCACACCGACGCCGGCGCGCTGGGCCCCACGCTGACCGGCGCGCTGGGCGCCAGGGAGCATGGCACCGACCTTTACGTCAGCGCCACCAAGCTGTTCCTCGCACAAGGCATCCTGGTGAACCTGACGCTGCGCGCCACCAAGGCCAACCAGAACGGCTTGCTCGGCTTCGGCGGTGCGCAGGCCGACAGCTACAAGCTGCAATCCGAGGTCTCTTTGGCCTACCTGCTGAACAAGTCGCTGGTGGTGGGCCTGGAGGCGCGCGCCAAGCCCGACAACCTGAACCAGAGCGCACTCGGCGCCGGCGCGCTGAAGGAAGACGACTGGTACGACGCCTTCGTCGCCTGGGCACCGAACAAGCATCTCTCGCTGACTGCCGCCTACGTGGACCTGGGCCGCATTGCGCCTGCGGTGCAGCCGAAGCGGCAGACCGGCGGCTACCTGTCGGCGCAGATCGCGTTCTGACCAGTCAGGGCGGCCGGCGCGCGGCGCGCCGCACCCCGCTCAGCGCTGGCCGCGCAGCGGCGCCGCCGCCGCGCTGCAGCCTGCCAATCTGCAGCCGGTGGAGAGCGGCTGTGCGCCTGGAGCGTCGTCCGGCGCGTCGTAGAACACCGTCAGGCGGCCGATGCGGCCTTGCGGGTCCAGCTCGGCGAAGTCGCTGCCGCGCAGCGTGACGCCGCCGCCCGCATCCAGCCAGGCCCATGCGACACGCAAGCGCCCGCCGTGGTGGGCGATGCCGCCCAGCACCACGATGCGCGCGCCGGGGTTGCTGCTGCGGAAGTGACGGATGCAGTCCTCCATGCCCGCCCGGCCCTGCGCCTGCTGCGCCGGGGCACAGTAGCTGCCGTCTTCACTGAAGGCGGCGCGCAGATGGCGGGCGCGTGCCGACGGGTCGGCCGTGTTCCAGGCGGCCAGGTAGTCGCTGACGACGCGGTCCACCAGCGCTGCCGCCGTCCGTGCTGCCTGCCCTGTCGGTGCTGTCATGGCTGTCCCTGCTGTACTGCTGGCCCGACGACGGGCCGGCGTGAGTGCCGTCCGCTGGGCAAAATCGTTGCCACGCTATTTGTGCGCGCCATGCAACCATCGCCCGCGCCGGCCGCACTCACACTGCACAGCCCGCCCGAGACCGCCCGCCTCCATGCTGACGCCGCCCCCGCCAAAGCCCGACGACGACGCCGCCCAGGTGCAAGACCAGGTGTGGCTGCGTGGCTGCGCGGCGCGCGAGCGCAGCGCTTTCGAGCAGCTCTACCGCTGCCACCACCCGCGCCTGGCGCGCTTCCTGCGGCGCTTCACGGCCCGGCACGACCTCATCGACGACGTCATCAACGACACGCTGTGGATCGTCTGGCAGAAGGCGGCGAGCTTTCGCGGCGAGTCCAAGGTCAGCACCTGGATCACCGGCATTGCTTACCGCTGCATGCTCAAGGCCTTGCGCGGCACCGCGCCGGCCGACGAGATCAGCGAGTCGGCCAGCGGCTACTTCAACCTCGACGCGATCGCCGCCGACCCCGCCGTGCACCACGACGCCGAGGCCCAGCGCGAGCGCCAGGACTGGCTTGCCCGCGGGCTGCGCAGCCTGCCCGACGACCAGCGCACCACGCTGGAACTGGCGTATTTCATGGGCGAGTCCTGCGAGAGCATCGCAGCCATCATGAACTGCGCCGTGGGCACCGTGAAGGCGCGCATGTTCCACGCCCGCGTGCGCCTGCGCAGCGTGCTGCCGCGGCTGGGCGGCATGCGCGATGGCGACGGGCCGGCGCAAAGCACAGGATGAGCCGCAAGATGGACGACCAGACCCAAGACCCGCAGTTGCACCGCCGCATCTGGGATGCGATTCCCTGGGTGGTGAACGGCAGCGCCGGCAGCGCCGAGCGCGAGCGCGTGCTGGCGCACGTGGCCGCCTGCGACGCCTGCCAAGACGAGTTCCGCTTTCACCAGCAACTGCATGCAGGCATGCAGGCCGACGCGCCGCCACTGCCCGACGCCGAACCGGCGCTCCAGCGGCTGTGGGCGCGCATCGACAGCGACAGCGACAGCGACAACGACGGGGCTGCACGGCGTGCGCCGCAGCCGCTGCTGGCGCAGCCCGTGCGGGCCGGCTGGAGCAGGGCGACCCGCGTGCTGGCCGCCGCGGTGGCGGTGCAGGCGGTGGGGCTGGCTGCGCTGGGCGGCGCGCTCTGGGAGCGGCCCGCCGCCGCGGCCTACCAGACGCTGAGCCGCAGCCCGGCGCCGGCCGCTGGCGGCGCCACCATCCGCCTTGTGCTGGCGCCTGAGATGCGCGTCGGCACGCTGCAGGCGCTGCTGGCGCGCACCGGGCTGCGCATCTGCGAAAGCAGTGGCGACGGCAGCATCCTCGGCCTCGGGCCCCGGGCGGGCGACGGCAGGCAGGCCGATGCCGGCGTCGGCGTCGGCAACGACAGCGCCCGCGTGCTGGCCGAGCTGCGCGCCACGGCGGGCGTGCTGCTGGCCGAGCCCATCGCCACGGGCAACGCACGCTGATGGCAGCGCCGCACACCGGCTGCCCGCAGCGGCGGCACCGCCGCTGGCCGGCGCTGGGCGGGGCGACAGCGGCAGGGGCCGCTGCGCTGCTGCTGCTGATGCTGCTGCTGATGCTGGGCGGCTGCGGCACGCTGGGTGGCGGCACCGCAGCCGGCGATGCGGTCGCGGACGCCGACGCAGGCCCGGACACGAGCCCGGACAGGCGTTCAGACGCGCAGTCCGCAGCCGAGTTCATCATCGTCGCCGTCAACGACACGCCCGAGCCGACCGCCGGCGCCGGCAGCACGCCGCGCGCCGACTACCCGCGCGCTGCGGGCTACGCTGGCAGCGCCCGCTCGGGCGCACTGGCCGCGGCGCTGGCGCGCGAGCACGGGCTGGCCGAGCAGGCGGCCTGGACCATCGACCCGCTGCGCCTGCGCTGCATGCTCTACCGCATGCCGCCCGGCGCCGACCGTGCCGCGCTGCTGGCCCGGCTGAACGCCGACCCGCGTGTGCAACTGGCGCAGCCGCTGAACCAGTTCGAGACGCTGGCCACGCCGGCCTCGACCGGCGCCGGCCCCGGCGCCGGGGCCGACTACAACGACCCCTACATCGGCCTTCAGCGCGGCTTTGCCGCGATCGGCACTGCCCAGGCGCAGAAGTGGTCGCGCGGGGACGGCGTGCGCGTGGCCATCATCGACACCGGCGTCGATGCAGGCCACCCCGACCTGGAAGGCCGGGTCGGCACGCGGCGCGACTTCGTCGGTGCGCTGGGCGGCGGCGCGCAGCGGGCGCTGGAGCGGCATGGCACCGAAGTCGCAGGCGTCATCGCCGCCGGTGCCAACAACGGCATGGGCATCGCCGGCATGGCGCCGCGCGCCCGGCTGCTGTCCTACCGCGCCTGCTGGGCGGTGGTGCAGCCGGCTGGCACCTCGCGCTGTGACTCGTTCACGCTGGCACAGGCGCTGGGCGCGGTGATCGCGGCAGGCGCCGACGTGGTGAACCTGAGCCTGGGCGGGCCGGCGGACCCGCTGCTGCACCGGCTGACGGCTTACGCGATGGTGCACGGCGCCATCGTGGTGGGCGCGGTGCCGCCGGGCGGCCGGCTCGACGGCTTTCCGCTCGGCGTGCCGGGAGTGATCGCGGTGGCTGCGGCGGAAGACGCGCTGCCCACGCTGCCAGCCTCGCGCGCGGTGCTGATGGCGCCCGGCCGCGACATCCTGACGCTGGCGCCCGGCGGCAACTACGACTTCGCATCGGGCAGTTCGCTCGCCGCCGCCCATGTCAGCGGCGCGGTGGCGCTGCTGCGCGCCTTGAGCCCGTCGCTCAGCGGGGCTGCTGCGCTGGCGCTGCTGCAAGGCGGCAGCGCGTCGCAAGCCGCCATCGACGTCTGCGCCGCGGTGCGGCAGCTCCGCCCGGCGGCGGAGTGCGCGCCGCCGGCCGCGCTGCGCTGAGCGGCGCTGCAGCCCGCGCGCGGCCTTCGACGCTGCGCTGCCAAGGCCGCAACGCCTGGGTATGCTCACGCCATGCGACTGCTGCTCGTCGAGGACGACCGGATGATCGGCGAAGGCCTGCGCGCTGCGCTGCGACTGGAAGGCCACGCGGTGGACTGGGTGCGCGACGTCGCCGCAGCGCGCGGCACGCTGGCCAGCGAGCGTTTCGATCTGGTGCTGCTCGACCTGGGCCTGCCGCCCGGCGGTGGCAGTCCGCCGAAGGCAGCCGACGCGCCTAAGCAGGCCGGCGGGCAGGCAGCCGGGCAGACAGCCGACGGGCTGACCGTGCTGCGCGAGTTGCGCGGCCGGCGCGACACCACGCCGGTGATCGTGCTGACCGCGCGCGACGCCGCCGGTGACCGCGTGCAGGGCCTGGACAGCGGCGCCGACGACTACCTGGTCAAGCCCTTCGAGCTGAGCGAGCTGCATGCGCGCATCCGCGCGGTGATGCGCCGCCACGGCGGGCGCGCCGAGCCGGCGCTGCAACACCGGGGCGTGACGCTGGACCCGGCCACCCGGCAGGTCACCCGCGACGGCCAGCCGGTGCTGCTGTCGGCGCGCGAATTCGCGGTGCTGGAGGCGCTGATGCAGCGGCCCGGCGCGGTGCTGTCGCGTGCGCAGCTCGAAGACCGGCTGTACGGCTGGGGCGAAGAGATCGAGAGCAACGCGGTTTCGGTCTATGTGCACCAGTTGCGGCGCAAGCTGGGCGCCGAGTTCATCGGCAACATGCGCGGCGTGGGCTACTTCCTGATCCAGTGACTGCGCTCCAGTGAACTCCATCCGTCTGCGCCTGCTGGGCCTGCTGCTGGCGATGCTGGCCATCGCCGCTGCGTTGATGGGCGGCGTGACCTACCGCAACGTGCTGGCCGAGACCGAGGCGCTGTTCGACTACCAGTTGCGCCAGATGGCCTTGTCGCTGCGCGACCAGGGCGAGATCGCGCCCGACCAGGTCAGCGCGCTGGCCGACCGCCAGCTCGACTTCGTGATCCAGATCTGGAGCGCCGACGGCCGCGCCATTTATGCGTCGCGCCCGCACGACCAGTTGCCCACCCGCGCGCTGCTCGGCCTGGCCGACATGACGGTGGGCCAGCAGGCCTGGCGCACCTTCAGCGTGGCCACCGGCCAGCGCGTGATCCAGGTGGCGCAGCCGCGGCAGATCCGCCAGACGCTGGCCGCCAACGCGGCCTTGCACAGCGTGGCGCCGCTGCTCGGCGTGGCGCCGCTGCTGGCACTGGTGATCTGGTGGCTGGCCGCGCTGACGCTGCGCCCGCTGCGCGACGTGGCGCAGGCCGTCGGCGCGCGTGACCCTTCTTCGCTGGCGCCCCTGCCCGGCGCCGGCCTGCCGGACGAGCTGGCGCCGCTGGTGCAGGCGCTGAACACCCTGCTGCAACGCCTGTCGCAGACGCTGGACGTGCAGCGCGCCTTTGTGGCTGACGCAGCGCATGAGCTGCGCTCGCCGCTGACGGCGCTGAAGCTGCAGCTCGGCCTGCTGGAGCGCGCGCCCGACGAAGCGGCGCGCGCCGCGGCCGTCAAGGCGCTGGGCGACGGCATCACGCGCGCCGCCTGGCTGGTGGAGCAACTGCTGGCGCTGGCGCGCAATGAGCCGGGCGCGCCGCCGGTGCCTTTCAGCAGCGTCGATCTGGCCGACATCGCGCGCACTGCATTGGCCGCCACCGTGCCACAGTCGCTGGCGCGCGGCAGCGTGCTCGATCTGCACGCCGACGCGCCCGTGGTGCTTCAGGGTGACGCCGCGTCGCTGACGGTGCTGGTGCGCAACCTGGCCGACAACGCGGTGCGCCATTCGCCGCCGGGCACCCGGGTCGAAGTGCGCGTGACGCTGCAAGACGGCGCGCCGCTGTTGACGGTGGACGACGCCGGGCCCGGCATCCCGCCGCAGGAGCGCGAGCGCGTCTTCGACCGCTTTTACCGGCGTGACCCGGCCGCCAGCGACGGCAGCGGCCTGGGGCTGGCCATCGTGCGCACGGTGGCGATGCGGCACGGGGCCACGGTCGATCTCATGGAGTCGCCGATCGGTGGCCTGCGCGCCCAAGTGGCCTTTGCAGCGCAGGACTTCGCAGTGCAGGCCATTGCAGTGCAGTAGCGGCTGTGTACACTGCCCCGCGTGCACAACGATGGGAGTGACGGCGGTGAAAAACATCACCCTCAGCGCGGACGAGGCCTTGATCGAGGAAGCGCGGGCGCAGGCCCGCGCCGAGAACACCACGCTGAACGAGCAGTTCAGGCTGTGGCTGGCGTCCTATGCGCGCCAACAGCGCGTGCGCAAATTCAATGAAACCATGGACGCCTTGCGCGGAAAGGTGGTGGTGGGCCGCAAGCTCACGCGGGACGAGATGAATGAGCGCTGAGGCGTTCCTCGACACCAACATCCTGCTATCTCGATACCGTGCCGCACTGGAAGCCGGCTGCAAGCGGCTGCTGACCGAAGACATGCAGGACGGCCAGCGCATCGACGGGCTGTTGATCGAGAACCCGTTCAAGGCGGCTTGAGCTGCCTTAACTTTCGCTTCACCCAGGGCTAACCGAGGCCTCATCCGGCGCCCTTACCTTCTCGTTCATTCCAAACCCACCTTCGGGAGTGACGAGATGAACCTGAAACCCCTGACCTCTGCCCTGATCACCGGCGGCTTGCTGGGCGCCGGTGCAGCAGGTGCATTCACGCTGCCGCAATGGCTGCAACGCGACGGCGGCAAGGCGCCCACGGCGGCCACCAGTGCAAACACCACGCTGGCGCAGAACGCAGCACCGGCCGTCACCCCCGGCCCGGTGCCGATGATCCCGGCGCAAGGCCAGGTGCCCGACTACCGCGCGATCTTCAAGCTTGCCGGCCCGGCCGTGGTGGGCATCACCGTCGAAGGCATGCACAAGACCTCGGCCGAGGAACAGGGCGGGCCGCAGGGCTTGGAGAACGACCCCTTCTTCCAGTTCTTCCGCGGCATGCCCGGCATGCAGCAGCGTGGCCGCGGCAACCCGCAGGTGCCCTTCCGCGGCCAGGGTTCGGGCTTCATCATCAGCGCCGACGGCCTGATCCTCACCAACGCCCATGTGGTGCGTGAAGCCAAGGAAGTGACCGTCAAGCTGAGCGACCGCCGCGAGTACAGCGCCAAGGTGCTGGGCAGCGACCCCGTCACCGACGTGGCCGTGCTGCGCATCGACGCCAAGGGCCTGCCGGTGGTGCGCCTGGGTGACCCGCGCAAGCTCGAAGTGGGCGACCCGGTGATGGCCGTCGGCTCGCCCTATGGCTTCGAGCAGACCGCCACCACCGGCATCGTCAGCGCCAAGGGCCGTTCGCTGCCGAACGACGCCGTGGTGCCCTTCATCCAGACCGATGCCGCGGTGAACCCGGGCAACTCCGGCGGCCCGCTGTTCGACGCCAGCGGCGCCGTGGTGGGCATCAACGCGCAGATCTACTCGCAGAGCGGCGGCTTCCAGGGCCTGAGCTTCGCGATCCCCATCGACGTGGCGTTGAAGGTCAAGACCCAGATCGTCGCCAGCGGCAAGGCCACCCATGCCCGGCTGGGCGTCACGGTGCAGGACGTGAACCAGGCGCTGGCCGAGTCCTTCGGCCTGCCGCGCCCCGGCGGCGCGTTGATCGCCAACGTGCAGCGCGACAGCGCTGCCGCGGCGGCTGGCCTGAAGCCAGGCGACGTGGTGACCGAAGTCAACGGCGAAGCCATCGACCGCTCTGGCATGTTGTCCAGCCTGATCGGCCTGTCGGCGCCCGGCGAGAAGGTCAAGCTGAAGGTCTGGCGCGACAAGGCCTGGCGTGACATCGACGTCAAGCTGGGCAATGCCGACAGCAAGGTGGCGCAGGCCGACGACGGCGCCGACAGCGCACAGGGCGGCCAACTCGGCCTGGCGCTGCGCCCGCTGACCAAGGCCGAACGCCAGATGGCCAGGCTGGACACCGGCCTGGTGGTGGAAGACGTGGACGGCCCGGCAGCGCGCGCCGGCGTGGAGGCAGGCGACGTGCTGCTGGCCATCAACGGCCAGCCGGTGCAAAGCCTGTCTCAGGTGCAGGCGCTGTTGAAGAACAAGCCGAAGAACGTGGCCCTGCTGGTGCTGCGCGACGGCGAGAAGATCTTCATGCCGCTGAAGCTGGGGTAAGCCGCCAGGTGCTGCTCAATCGAAGTTGAGCAGCACCTTCATCGCCTGTGTGCGGTCGGCCGCCAGCGTGAACGCGCGGCCTGCGTCGCGGTAAGGCAAGGTGGCCGAGATCAGCGGCTTCACGTCCACCAGCCCCTGGTTGAGCAAGGCCACCGCGGTGGCGTATTCCTGGTGGAAGCGGAAGGCGCCGCGCAGATCGAACTCCTTCGCCACGATGGTGTTCAGCGGCAGCACCATCTCGCCGCCCAGCCCCACCTGCACGATGACGCCGCGCGGCCGCAATGCGTCGAAGGCGCCCACCAGCGCGCGCTGGTTGCCGCTGGCCTCGAACAACACGTCGAACTGGCCCTTGTCGGCCGTGAAGGGCGCCAGCGCGTCAGGCTGCTCGGCCACGTTGAGCACCTGGTCGGCACCCACCGCCAGCGCCTTGCGCAGCGTGAAGCCGCCGACATCGGTGGCGACGATCTGCGCCGCACCGGCACGCCGCGCAGCAATGATCAAGAGCGCGCCGATCGGCCCGCAGCCTGTGACCAGCACGCGCCGGCCGAGCAGCGGCCCGGCACGGTTGACGGCGTGCAGCGCCACCGCCAGCGGCTCGGCCATCGCGCCTTCATGGTCGCTGACGCCGCTGCCCAGCAGGTGCGCCTGCCACGGCTCGACGATCAACTGCTGGCGAAACGCGCCTTGCACATGCGGCGTGCGCATCGCGCTGCCGTAGTAGCGCATCTCCAGGCAGTGGTTCTGCAGCCCGAGCTGACAAAAGCGGCATTGGCTGCAAGGCCGGCTCGGGCTGACGGCAACCCGGTCACCGACAGAAAAGCCCGTCACCGCGGCGCCGACGCCGTCCACCACGCCGGCCACCTCGTGGCCCAGCACCATCGGCTCCTTCACGCGCACGGTGCCGAAGCCGCCATGCTGGTAGTAGTGCAGGTCGGAGCCGCAGATGCCGCCGCAGCGCACCCGCACGCTCAACTGCGTGGTGCCGCACACAGGAGTGTCGAGCTGCTCGACGCGCAAGTCGCCGGCGGCGTGGATGACGAGAGCTTCCATGCGTGCTTGCGCCCGATTGCGCCAGATTGCGGCAGACGCCGCGGAGCGCGGATGCTGGCAGATCGCAGGCCCGCGGCGCATCCCGACGTTCCCTGAAACGGGCCGCACCCCTCACCGACTCAAAGAAAGCTCTTCAGCGGCACCGCCGGATCACACGCGGCTGCGGGCGGCGGGCTTTTGTGCGCTTCCATCAGCTTGCGCGACATGATGTGGTCCATCGCGGCGTTGACGCTTTCCACGCAGACGAGTCGCTCGCCCATGTAGTGCAGCACCGAGAAGCTGCCGGCGCTGGCGCCCGGCCGGCGGTGCGCGCTGGCGCCGGCATCGGCGGCGGGCACCAGGCCGGCCATCTGCAGGCGCAGGCCGCCCTGCTCCGACCAGAACCACGGCAGCGCAGCGTAAGGCACCGGCTGCCCCAGCAGCGTGGCCGCGGCCGTGCGGGCCTGGTCGTTGGCGTTCTGCACCGACTCCAGCCGCAGCCGTCGGCCGCTGCCAGCCTCGGGGAAACTGGTGCAGTCGCCGATCGCCAGGATGGCGGGGTCGGACGTCTGCATGAAGGCATCGACGACGATGCCGTTGCCGCAGTCCAGCCCTGCGTCGCTGGCCAGGCCGTGCTCCGGCACGGCGCCGATGCCCAGCACCAGCAGTTCGACGGCTTCCCGCACGCCGCCCACTTCCAGCGTCAGCAGCCGCCCGTCTTCGACCTCGAAGCCGCCCACCGCGACGCCCAGGCGCACATCGATGCCGCTGGCGCTGTGGGTCTGAAGCACATGCGCGCCGATGGCGTCGGACACCGAGCGCATCAGCAGCCGCGGCGCCGACTCGAGCACCGTCACCGCCTTGCCCAGCGCGCGCGCCGTGGCGGCGATCTCCAGCCCGATGAAGCCGCCGCCCAGCACGCTGAGGTGGGTTGCGGCATGCAACTGGCCGCGCAGGCGTTCAGCGTCAGCGGCGTCGCGCAGCACGGCCACGTTGGCCAGCGCATCGTGCAGGTGCGGCAGGCGGCGGGCGCGGGTGCCGGTGGCCAGCACCAGACGGCCATAGGCCAGCTCGGCGCCGGAGCGCAGCCGCAGGCGGCGCTGTGCGCGGTCGATGGCGACGGCCGGGTCCGCGCGGTGCAGGCGGATGCCGGCGGTGGCAAACCAGTCTTCCGTGCGGTGGAGTTGCAGCGCTTCATCGGCGCTTTTCAGGAACGCCTTGGACAGCGGCGGACGCTGGTAGGGCAGCACCGGCTCTTCGCAAACCAGTTGGATGCGCTGGCCGCAGCCGGCATCGGCCAGCGCAGCGCAAAGCTGTGCTGCCGCGTGGCCGCCGCCCACCACCACGATGTCTTGTTCTTCGCTCATCGCTGCATTTTCACTGCTCGCCCTTGAACATGCCGGCCAGGTGCGCCTCGCCGTGGCCCAGCACGAAGTAGCGGAAGGCCTCCGCGGCCGGCGACAACTGCCGCGCCGCCTTGTTGACGATGTTCCAGCGGCGCATCAGCGGCAGGCCCTCGACCGTCGGCGTCGCGATCAGGCCGCTGCGCAACTCCAGCCCGATGGTGTGCAGCGACAACAGGCTGACGCCCATGCCGGCCATCACCGCCTGCTTGATGGCTTCGTTGCTCGGCATCTCCATCACGAAGTTGGGCTTGAGCCGGTGCTCGTCCAGATACTCCTGCAACGCCGTGCGGGTGCCGGACTCGGATTCGCGCACGATGAAGGGCTCG
This sequence comes from uncultured Rubrivivax sp., assembly GCA_964244245.1. Taxonomy (GTDB): domain Bacteria; phylum Pseudomonadota; class Gammaproteobacteria; order Burkholderiales; family Burkholderiaceae_C; genus Rubrivivax. Next base: position 62,532 of record CAXTHW010000025.1, read on the forward strand.
CCTGCCAGCGCCTGCGCCGGCACGCTCTCGGCCTGCGCGAAGCGGTGCTCTGGCGCCGTCACCAGCACATGCGGGTGCTTCGCGAAGGGCTCCGCGCGGCTGGCGAAATCGACCGGCGGCCGGCCCATCACGCACAGGTCCACCTCGTTGGCCTGCATCAGCGCCACCAGCGCCTCGCGGTTGCCCAGGCGCAGCCGCACATCGATGGACGGGTGCTCGGTGTGGAACTGCGCCAAGAGGCGCGGCAGGAAATACTTGGCGCTGCTGACCATGCCGATCACGAGCCGCCCCGACTCCACGCGGGCAAAGCGCGCCATCGCATCCTCGGCGTCCTTCAGCGTGGCCAGCAAACGCCGCGCATAGACCAGAAAATACTCGCCGGAGGTGGACAGCGTCAGCCGCCGGTTGGCACGGTCGAACAGCCGCTGGCCGACCTGCGATTCGATCTCCTTGATCTGAAGGCTCACGGCGGGCGGCGTGAGGTGCAGCACCTCGGCAGCGCGCAGCACGCTGTTCTGGCGCGCCACCTCGACGAAGACGCGCAACTGCCGGAAGGTCACGTTCACGGTTAAGTAAAACCTTATCGAATGGTTTGAAAAGTTTAACTTTATTTAATCAGTCCACCTCTCTACAGTGGGCCGACTTCCCAGCAGGAGACCGTTGCATGAACAAGCCGATGGAGCAGGGCGCCGTGAGCGGCGGGTCCGACGAGCAGATCACCGACAAGAAGGCGCGCTACAGCGCCGGCGTGCTGAAGTACAAGCAAATGGGCTACTGGCAGCCCGACTACGTGCCCAAAGAGACCGACCTGATCGCGATGTTCCGCATCACGCCGCAGGAAGGCGTGGACCATGAAGAGGCCGCCGCTGCCGTTGCCGGGGAATCGTCCACCGCCACCTGGACGGTGGTCTGGACAGACCGCCTGACCGCCTGCGACCTGTACCGCGCCAAGGCCTACCGTGTCGATGCCGTGCCCAACACCGGCGCCGGCACCAGGACCGAAGCACAGTTCTTCGCCTACATCGCCTACGACATCGACCTCTTCGAAGGCGGCTCCATCGCCAACCTCACCGCGTCGATCATCGGCAACGTCTTCGGCTTCAAGGCCGTGAAGGCGCTGCGGCTGGAGGACATGCGCATCCCGGTCGCTTACCTGAAGACCTTCCAGGGGCCGGCCACCGGGGTGATCGTCGAGCGAGAGCGGCTCGACAAGTTCGGCCGGCCCTTGCTGGGCGCCACCACCAAGCCCAAGCTGGGCTTGAGTGGCCGCAACTACGGCCGCGTGGTCTATGAGGGCCTGAAGGGCGGCCTGGACTTCATGAAGGACGACGAGAACATCAACTCGCAGCCCTTCATGCACTGGCGTGACCGCTTCCTGTACTGCATGGAGGCCGTCAACAAGGCCAGCGCCGCGACGGGCGAGGTCAAGGGCCACTACCTCAACGTGACCGCCGGCACGATGGAGGAGATGTACGCGCGTGCCGAGTTCGCCAAGAGCCTGGGCAGCGTGATCATCATGATCGACCTCGTGATCGGCTACACCGCGATCCAGAGCATGGCCGTCTGGGCGCGCAAGAACGACATGATCCTGCACCTGCACCGGGCCGGCAACAGCACCTATTCGCGGCAGAAGAACCACGGCATGAACTTCCGCGTGATCTGCAAGTGGATGCGGATGGCGGGGGTGGACCACATTCACGCCGGCACCGTGGTCGGCAAGCTCGAAGGCGACCCGCAGATGATCCGCGGCTTCTACGACACGCTGCTCGACACCCACACGCCGATGCAACTGGAGAAAGGCCTGTTCTTCGAGCAGCCCTGGGCCTCGCTGAACAAGGTGATGCCGGTGGCGTCCGGCGGCATCCATGCAGGCCAGATGCACCAATTGCTGACCTACCTGGGCGACGACGTCGTGCTGCAATTCGGCGGCGGCACCATCGGCCACCCGATGGGCATCCAGGCCGGCGCCACCGCCAACCGGGTGGCGCTGGAGGCCATGGTGCTGGCCCGCAACGAAGGCCGCGACATCTGGAACGAAGGCCCGCAGATCCTGCAAGACGCTGCCAAGTGGTGCTCGCCTTTGAAGGCCGCCATCGACACCTGGGGCGACATCGCCTTCAACTACGAATCGACCGACACCGCCGACTTCGCCGTCACGGCCACGGCCTCCTGACCGACGCAAAGGAACCCGCACCATGATGACCAACACCGGCCGCCGCGTCACGCAGGGCCAGTTCTCCTACCTGCCCGACCTGAGCGACGAACAGATCGCCAGGCAGATCGAGTACGCGCTGGGGCGCGACTACGCCATCGGCATCGAATACACCGACGACCCGCACCCGCGCAACACCTACTGGGAGATGTACGGCAACCCGATGTTCGACCTGAAGGACCCGGCCGCCATCCTTCTGGAGGTGAACAACTGCCGCAAGACCTTCCCCAACCACTACATGCGGCTGACGGCCTTCGACTCGACGCAGGGCATCGAGTCGGTGCGCATGTCGTTCATCGTCAACCGCCCCGCCAGCGAGCCCGGCTTCGGCCTGGTGCGCCAGGAAGGCGCCGGGCGCCAGATGCACTACACCGTGCACAGCTACGCCACCGACAAGCCCGAAGCCGAGCGCTACTAGGCCAGTGCGGACGCTGCCGTGAACAAGCCGCTGCAGGCCATCCCCAACGCGGCCGACGCATCTGCGTCGGCGCCTGCCCGCACCGTCAACGAGGTGCTGGCGCAAAGCCAGGTGGAAGCGGTGATGGACGAGTTGGAGCGCGACCTCGTCGGCCTGGCGCCGGTGAAGCAGCGCATCCGCGACATCGCGGCGTTGCTCGTCATCGACAAGCTGCGGCTGAACATGGGGCTGGCGCCTGGTACCGGCAACACGCAGCCCAGCCTGCACATGAGCTTCACCGGCAACCCCGGCACCGGCAAGACGACGGTGGCGATGCGCATGGCGCAGATCCTCCACCGGCTGGGCTACGTGCGCAAAGGTCACCTGGTGGCGGTGACGCGCGACGACCTGGTCGGCCAGTACATCGGCCACACCGCGCCCAAGACGAAAGAGGTGCTGAAGAAGGCGATGGGCGGCGTGCTGTTCATCGACGAGGCCTACTACCTGTACCGCCCCGAGAACGAGCGCGACTACGGGCAGGAGGCCATCGAGATCCTGCTTCAGGTGATGGAGAACCAGCGCGACGACCTGGTGGTGATCCTGGCCGGCTACAAGGACAGGATGGACACCTTCTTCAAGAGCAACCCGGGCATGAGTTCGCGCGTGGCCCACCACATCGACTTCCCCGATTACAGCGCCGACGAGTTGCTTCAGATCAGCGACCGCATGGTCGGCGGCATGCATTACCGCTTCGGCGACGGTGGCCGCGAGGCGTTTTCTGAATACCTGGCGCTGCGGCTGGCGCAGCCGCACTTCGCCAACGCGCGCAGCGTGCGCAATGCGCTCGACCGGATGCGGCTGCGCCAGGCGTCGCGCTTGTTCGCCGAGCGCGACCGCGTGCTGACGGCAGACGACCTCAGCACCCTGACGCCCGCCGACATCCGCGCCAGCCGGGTGTTCTCGGCAGGTGTCTGACCCCACAACGACAAGCCCCAGGGAACCGCCATGCCATTGTCCCAACGCTGGACGCTCACCCGCTACCTGATCGAAGAACGCCGCCGCTTCCCCGGCGCCAGCGGTGACCTGAACGCGCTGATCCTCGACATCTCGCTGGCCTGCAAGGCCATCGCGCGCATCGTCTCCTTCGGCGAGCTGGGGGACTCGCTCGGCGCCATGCCCAGCGTGCCCGCAGGCGGCGCCACCAACGTGCAAGGCGAGGTGCAGAAGCCGCTGGACGTGCTGAGCAACCAGATCTTCATCCGCATGAACGAATGGAACGGCCACCTCGCCGGCATGGCGTCGGAAGAGATGGACGCGCCGCTGCAGGTGCCGCCGCAGTTCCAGCGCGGCAAGTACCTGCTGACCTTCGACCCGCTGGACGGCAGCAGCAACATCGACGTCAACGTCTCGGTGGGCAGCATCTTCTCCATCCTGCGCGCGCCGCAAGACGCCATCGACAGCGGGCGCGACGTGACCGAGGCCGACTTCCTGCAACCCGGCGCGGCGCAGGTGGCGGCCGGCTACGCGCTCTACGGCCCGGTAACGATGCTGGTGCTGACGGTGGGCAACGGTGTTGCCGGCTTCACGCTGAACCACAACCTGGGCGAGTTCGTGCTCACCCACCCCAACTTGCGGGTGCCGCCCGACACGCAGGAGTTCGCCATCAACACCAGCAACAGCCGCTTCTGGGAGCCGCCGGTGAAGCGCTATGTCGATGAATGCCTGGCCGGCAAGCCGGGCCCGCGCGGCAAGGACTTCAACATGCGCTGGATTGCCAGCATGGTGGCCGAGGCGCACCGCATCCTGATGCGCGGCGGCGTCTTCATGTACCCGCGCGACACCAAGAACCCGGCCAAGCCCGGCCGCCTGCGGCTGCTGTACGAGGCCAACCCGATTGGCTTCCTGATGGAGCAGGCAGGTGGCTGCGCCAGCACCGGGCGGCAGGCGGTGCTGGGGGTCAAGCCGACGTCGCTGCACCAGCGCATCGGGCTGGTCTTCGGCTCGCGCAACGAGGTCGAGCGCATCGAGCGCTACCACCGTGAGCCCCCCCCGCAGGAAGGCAGCGCGCCGCTGTTTGCCGAACGCAGCCTGTTCAGGAACTGAAAGCCAGACGATGTCCGAACGCCACCCCATCATCGCGATCACCGGCTCGTCGGGCGCCGGCACCACCTCGGTGACGCGCACCTTCGAGAACATCTTCCGTCGCGAGAAGGTGACTGCCGCCGTCATCGAAGGCGACAGCTTCCACCGCTACGACCGCAAGGAGATGCGCGCCCGCCAACTGGACGCCGAGAACGCAGGCGACAAGCACTTCAGCCATTTCGGCCCCGACAACAACCTCTTCCCCGAACTCGAAGACCTCTTCCGCAGCTACAGCGAAAGCGGCACCGGCAAGCGCCGCAAGTACCTGCACGACAGCGTGGAAGCCGCGCCCTATGCGCTGGAGCCAGGCACCTTCACGCCCTGGGAAGAGCTGGAGCCGGGCACCGAGCTGCTGTTCTACGAAGGCCTGCACGGCGCGGTGATCACACCCGAAGTGAACGTCGCGCGCTACCCCGACCTGCTGATCGGCGTGGTGCCGGTCATCAATCTGGAATGGATACAAAAGCTGTGGCGTGACAAGCATGTGCGCGGCTATTCGGCCGACGCGGTGACCGACACCATCCTGCGCCGCATGCCCGACTACGTGCACTACATCACCCCGCAGTTCGCCCACACCCACGTCAACTTCCAGCGCGTGCCGATGGTCGATACCTCCAACCCCTTCATCGCGCGCGACATTCCATCGGCCAGTGAAAGCATGGTGGTGATCCGCTTCGCCAACCCGAAGGGCATCGACTTCCCCTACCTGCTGAGCATGGTCGATGGCTCCTTCATGTCGCGCGCCAACACCATCGTGGTGCCGGGCGGCAAGATGGAACTGGCGATGCAGCTCATCTTCACGCCCTTCATCTGGCGGATGATGGAACGGCGGCAGCGCGCCGTGGGAGCACTGTGAAGTACGCTGTGAAGCGCGCTGCGGCGCCTGCCGGCCGCTGACGGGGCCGATGAGGCTGCGCCGCAATGCCGCTGCAAGCGCTGCTCTGGGACGTCGATGGCACGCTGGCCGAGACCGAGGAAGGCCACCGCGCCGCCTTCAATGCGGCCTTTGCCGAAGCCGGCCTGCCGTGGCACTGGGACGTGCCGCTGTACGCCGACCTGCTGGCCGTGACGGGCGGCAAGGAGCGCATGCTGGCCTGGTGGCAGCGCACCGATGCCGCGGCCGCGGCCGCACCCGGCGCCACCGACACCTTGCGCCGCCTGCACGAGCGCAAGACCGCGCACTACCTGGCGGCGCTGCGCAGCGGTGCCATCGGCCTGCGGCCCGGCGTGCGCCCGCTGCTGCTGCAAGCGCAGGCGCAGGGCCTGGTGCAGGCCATCGCCACCACCACCACGCTGGCCAACGTGACCGGGCTGCTCGCCGTCGGGCTGGGTGACGCGGGCAGCCGGCTCTTCAGCGTCATCGGTGCCGGGGACGCGGTGCAGCACAAGAAGCCGGCGCCCGACATCTACCACTGGGTGCTGGCGCGGCTGGGCATCGCCGCCGGCGACTGCCTGGCCATCGAAGACTCCGCGCCGGGCGTCGCCGCGGCCCGGGCGGCCGGCGTGCCGGTGCTGCGGGTGCGCAGCCGCTACGGCGGCGACGTGGCCGCGCCCGGCTGCGTGGCCTGCTTGCCGGGATTCGACGGCGTCAGCCTGCAGGCGCTGCGCGGCTGGCATGCTGCCACCACCGCCGGCGCATAGGTTGCTTGCTTGCCGGAACCCAGGTCCGCACAAGCGCAACCGGCCCTTTGCCGGCTCCGGGCTTAGCATGCAGGCCGGCATCGACCGACGGTTGCGCGAAAAAGGCTCGCTTCGGCGACACCGTGCCCGACCAGCCTGACCAGCCGCTTGCGCCAAGACCGCCTGGCCGCCAGAAAGGGACACCCCGATGAACGACCTTGGACGCCTGGACGACCTGCCCGCCGACTACCTGGCGGCCCTGAAGGCACAGCATCTGGTGCCGCTGTGGCCCAGCCTGCGCGCGCTGCTGCCGCCAGCCAAGCCGCGGCCGAACACACGCGCCACGATGTGGTCTTACGAAGCGCTGAAGCCGCTGTTGCTGCGCGCCGGCACGCTGACGCCCATCGAGAAGGCAGAGCGCCGCGTGCTGGTGCTGTCCAACCCCGGCCACGGGGCGGACGCGATGCAGGCCAGCGCCGCCATCTACCTGGGCATGCAGTTGCTGCTGCCGGGCGAATGGGCGCCGGCGCACCGCCACACGCCGAACGCGGTGCGCATGGTCGTCGAAGGGCACGGCGCCACCACCACGGTCGATGGCGAAAAGCTGCCGATGGAACGCGGCGACCTGATCCTCACGCCCACCGGCCTGTGGCACGAGCACGGCCACGACGGCGATGAACCGGTCGTCTGGCTCGACGTGCTGGACCTGCCGCTGCTGCACTACCTGGAAGCCTCGTACCACATCAACGGCGAGCGCCAGGCGGTGCAGCCGGGCAGCGGCGCGCGCATCCACGCCCACGGCGGCCTGCTGCCGACGCCGGCCTTCCAGCGCAGCGCCAAGGCCTACCCGATGCTGCGCTACCCCTGGACCGAAGCGCGCGCCGCGCTGCACGCGCTGGCCGAAGACCAGCCCGCGCTGGATGCCGTGCAGCTCACCTACGTCAACCCGGCCACCGGCGGCCACGTCGAGAACATCCTGGGCTTCTACGCGCTGATGCTGCGGCCGGCGCAGCGGCTGGCGCTGCCGGTGCGGTCCCCGGCGATGGTGTTCCACGTCATCGAAGGCGGTGCCGTGGTCGATGTCGCCGGTGCGCAGCAGTTCGCGCTGGCCGAGGCGGACACCTGCTGTGTGCCGGGCTACACCGCGGTGGCGCTGCACAACCGCTCGGCCAGCGCGCCGGCCTTCGTCTTCATCGCAGACGAGACGCCGCTGCACCAGAAGCTGGGGGTGTTGGAGGTGCGTTGACGGGCTGGAAGCGTGCGGCCCGTTCAGCAGGTCATTGCACCGCGAGCACCGAAATCTGACCGCACTCGCTCGCCCGCTTGTGCGGCCGAATCGTGATCTCGACGTCCTGGTTCAGCGCGGTCAAAAACTCCATCAGTTTTTCGACCGAGAACTGGTCGAGACGGTAATTTTTGAGTGCCGACACTTTGGGTTGCGGCACACCAAGCAATTCCGCCGTCTCCCGTTGTTTGAGTTTTCGGCTTTTCAAAAGTTCGTTGACGGCAAGCGCCAGTCGCGTCTTGGTTTGCCGTTCCGCGGCATCCGGATAGCCGAGGTCGGTGAAAACATTGCCGGTTCCGCGGGTGATCCCATTCATGTCTATCGTGTCCTTTCAAAATCTTCAAGCGCGCGCATGAGTCGCTCGCCAATCAGCCTGACGTCCTCTCGAGGCGTCTTGATGCCGGACTTCGACTTTTTCTGAAACGCATGCAGCGCATAGACAACATCAGCGAATTGCACCGTATAGACAGCACGGTAAGTCTCACCGCGATGGTCCTCAACGATCTCGAAAACTCCGGGCCCCTCGCCTTTCCACGGTTTGGCACGGGGATGCTTCCCGCCCAATTGCGCCAGTCCCAGTGCATAACCCATGTCGTCTTGCACCTCGGCAGGGAATGCCTGGTAGTCCTTCTTGGCCGAGCCAACCCAGTGCAGCGGCTTCTCGCGCAAGGTGCTTTTCATTTTGTCGGGGCGTCAGTATATATCAAGACAGATATATTTTGTCACGGCCCATGGCCTTTCTGCCTTCGGGCTTGATCTGGCTGGCGATTCAGCCCAACCCCTGAAGCATCAACCGCTCGACGAACTGGCTGCGCTGCTGCCGCTGTGCCGCCGTGCCCTGGCGGTGCAGCAGCGACTCGGCCACCTCGTAGCTGTAGAGCAGAAAGCCGCGCTGCCGCGCCTCGGCCGGCGCGAAGCCCAGAGCGCCGAAGATCTGCGCGTGGTAGGCGATGCGGCTGGCGTCGGCTGCGTCCACCGCCTGGCGCGCCATCTCGTCGCGCCGCGCCCAGGCGCGGATGGCCAGTTCGATGCGTGCCGCCCGCGCCGCCGCGCGGCCGCGGAAGGGCAGCGAGATCACGTCGCGCAGCCGCTCCTGCGGGCTGCTGCGGGCGTCTTGCAGACGCCGCGTCAGGTGCTCGGTGGTGCGCGCGCTCCAGGCTTGCAACACGCGGCGCAGCAGGTCTTCGCGGTCACGGAAGTGCCAGTAGAAGCTGCCCCGCGTGACGGCCATCTGGCGCGCCAGCACATCGACGCGCACATGGTCGATTCCCTGATCGATCAGCACGCTGGTGGCGGCTTCGATCCAGCTTTCCGGCGTCAGCGGCGTGCGTGGTGCGGGCGGCGTTGGCACCGCGTCAAACGCCGCAGCGGCAGCGCGGCGCGGCTTGCGCGGCAAGGTCGTGGCTTCTGTCACCACGCCAGCATGCCGCCATGCAGTGCTGTACGGACCCGGTGCAAACCCGGGTGCCGCGGCAGGCCGGTCGCTCCTAACATCGCCACCAAACACATACACATGTGTATGGCACCACGCTGGACGGCAATGGATCGACATGGCGAGCGGCTTTTTCACTGACCCGGCGCTGCTGGCGCCGCGCGCCGTGCTCAAGCTGGAGCGCGGCGGCGGCGCCTTCGTGCTGCGCTCGCCGGAGCCGCTGCTGCCCTATGCCCGCTGCGTCGGTGACTGGCTGGAGCGCTGGGCCGCCGAGACGCCTGGCGCCATCGCGTTCGCCGAGCCGGCTGCCGGCGGCGGCTGGCGCCCATTGCGCTGGGGCGAACTGCGCCGCCAGGTGGGCGCGGTGGCGCAGGCGCTGCTCGATCTGCCGCTGCTGCAGGCGTGGCCGCACAAACCCATTGCCGTGCTGTCCGACAACGCGCTCGACCACCTGGTGTTGATGCTCGCCGGCATGCACGTGGGCCGCGCGGTGTGCACCGTCTCCAGCGGCTACTGCCGGCTGGCCAACGCCGGCTCCGGCGACTTCAGCCGCATCCACGGCATCCTGAAGACGCTGGACCCGGCGCTGGTGTACGCGTCCGACGCGGCCACCTACGGCGCTGCACTGCGCGGCGCGCCGACCGACGCCGTCGTGGTCTTCAGCCAGGGCGCCGAACGACACCCCGGCGCGCTGGCTTTCGCGCAACTGGCTGGCACGGTGGAGACGCCCGCCGTGATGCAGGCCTTTGCCGCCATCACGCCCGACACGCACGCCAAGTATTTGCTCACCTCCGGCTCCACCGGCCACCCCAAGGTGGTGATCAACACCCACCGCATGCTGTGCGCCAACCAGCAGATGCTGGCGCAGACGCTGCGCTTCCTGGACACAGAGAAGCCGGTGCTGCTGGACTGGCTGCCCTGGAGCCACACCTTCGGCGGCAACCACAACCTGAACATGGTGCTGCGCAGCGGCGGCACGCTGCACATCGACGACGGGCGGCCGCTGCCCGGCGCCATCGACAAGACACTGGCGCACCTGCGCGAGGTGCAGCCCACGCTGTACTTCAACGTGCCGCGCGGCTTCGAGATGATGCTGCCGGCGCTGGAAGCAGACGCTGCCCTCGCCCGGCACTTCCTGGGCCGGCTGCGCATGCTCTTCTACGCAGGCGCCGGCATGCCGGCATCCACGTGGCGGCGGCTCGAAGCCGTGGCCGCGCCGCTGCGCGACGAGCCGTTGTGGATGACCACGTCCTGGGGCTCCACCGAGACGGCGCCGGCAGTCACCTTCGCGCATTGGCGGCTCGACCGCGCGGGCGTCATCGGCCTGCCGATGCCGGGCGTGGAGGTGAAATTCATTCCGGTCGGTGGCAAGGCAGGCGGCAAGCTGGAGATGCGCGTGCGCGGCGACAGCATCTTCCCCGGCTACCGCGGCAACGCAGAGGCCACGCGCGCCGCCTTCGACGACGAGGGCTACTACTGCATCGGCGACGCCGGCCATCTGCTGGACGCGGCCGACCCGCTCCAGGGCATCGTCTTCGACGGCCGCGTCGCCGAGGATTTCAAGCTCGACAGCGGCACCTGGGTTTCGGTGGGCAGCCTGCGTTTGAAGCTGGTGTCGGCGCTGGCGCCGTATGCGCAGGACGCGGTGATCACCGGGCACGACCGCAGCGAGATCGGCGCGCTGGTGTTCCTCAGCGATGCCGGCCGCGCGCTGCCGCCGGAGCAGGCCGCCGCCCATGTGCGCAGCGCCTTGCTGGCGCTGCGCGCCGAAGGCGGCGGCTCGTCGCAGACGCCGGTGCGGGTGCTGCTGCTGCACGATGGGCCGAATGCGGCTGCCGGCGAGATCACCGACAAGGGCTATGTCAACCAGCGGCTGACGCTGGAGCGCCGCGCGGCCGAGGTGGACGCCTTGTACGCCAGCCCGGCCGACCCGCGCGTCGCGTCGCTCATCTCGTCCGTCGCGCAGCGCGCCGATGCGGCCAAGCAATGAGGGCAGCATGAGCAAGGTGCACATCCACCGCGTCGAGGTGCAGTTCGGTGACTGCGACCCCGCCGGCATCGTGTTCTTCCCCAACTTCAGCCGCTGGATGGACGCGGCGTCGCTGGCCTTCTTCATGGCGCAGGGCGTGCCGCCGTGGCGCGAGCTGGTGAAGACGCGCGGCATCATCGGCACGCCGCTGCTGGAGATCCACACCAAATTCTTCAAGCCCGCCACCTATGGCGAGACGATCGAGATCCACACCACGGTGCAAACCTGGGGCGCCAAGACCTTCCAGCACCTGCACACTGTGAAGCGCGGCGACGACCTGCTGTGCGAAGGCACGGAGGTGCGCGCCTTCGTGATCCGCGACCCCGCCAACCCGGAACGCATCAAGGCGATCCCGGTGCCAGACGACATCAAGGCGCTGTGCAGTTGACAGCCGCCGACCGACAAGCCTCACAAGGAGACTGAACCCATGCACCCCTTCATCAAGACCACGCTGGCCGCGGCCACGCTGCTGCTGGCCGCCGCGCCTGCGCTGGCCGACATCAACATCGGCATCTCGCTGGCACTCACCGGGCCGGGCTCTGGCCTCGGCATCCCGATGCAGAACGAGTTCAAGCTCTGGCCCAAGACCATCGCCGGCGAGAAGGTCAACCTGATCATCCTCGACGACGCGTCCGACCCCGGCAAGGGCCTGAACAACGCCCGCCGCTTCGTCACCGAAGACAAGGTCGATCTCATCATCGGCTCGTGCATCACGCCGGTGGCCGCGGCCATCGCGCCGGTGGCGGCCGAGGCCAAGACGGTGCAGTTGTCGGCCGCGCCGGTGGGCGTGCCGCCGGGGCAGGACCATTGGCTGTTCCGCCTGCCGCAGGGCTTCAACGTGATGGCCCACCCCATCGTCGAGCACATGAAGAAGAACGGCGTCAAGACGCTGGGCTTCCTGGGCTACACCGACGCCTACGGTGAACTGTGGCTCAAAGAGATCACCAGGCAGGCCGAGGCCGCCGGCATCAAGCTGACAGCCACCGAGCGCTTCGCCCGCACCGACACCAGCGTCACGCCGCAGGCTCTCAAGCTCGGCTCGGCCAACCCGGACGCCATCCTCGTGGTGGCCTCGGGCTCGGGCGCGGCAATGCCCGAGATGGGCCTGGTCGAGCGCGGCTACAAGGGCAAGATCTACCAGACGCATGCCGCCGCCACGCCGGACCTGGTGCGCATCGGCGGCAAGGCGGTGGAGAACACCTACGTCGTCTCCGGCCCGGCGGTGATTGCAGAGCAACTGCCCGACAACCACCCGTCGAAGAAGGTGGCGGTGAGCTTCGTCACCCTCTACGAAGGCAGCTATGGGCCGAACTCGCGCAACCAGTTCGCCGGCCATGCTTATGACGCGCAGATCGTGCTGGAGAAGCTGCTGCCGGTGGCGCTGAAGAAGGCCAAGCCCGGCACGCCGGAGTTCCGCGCCGCGCTGCGCGACGGGCTGGAGACGATGGGCCGCACCATCTTCTCGCACGGCGTGATGAACTGGAGCGCCGACGACCACTGGGGCTACACCAATGAGACCGGCGTGCTGCTGAAGGTGGCCGACGGCAAGTTCGTGGTCGAGAAATAAGGCCGCCGAGCCAGCCGCGCCCGAGCCCTCTCTTGGACCTGTCGATCGCCGGCATCCTGGCGCTGGATGGCCTGACCAACGGTGCCATCTATGCGCTGCTGGCGCTGGCCACGGTGCTGGTGTTCACCGTCACCCGCGTGATCTACATCCCGCAGGGCGAGTACGTGGCCTTCGGTGCGCTGACGCTGGCGCTGCTGCAGGCCGGCAAGGTGCCGGGCACCGCCTGGTTCCTGCTGGTGCTGGCCGGCGGCGTGGCGCTGGCCGACCTGGCCCAGGGCGCGCGCGCCGGGCATGCGCCAGCCAGGCTGGTGCGCGCTGCGCTGCGCACGCTGGCCTGGCCGGTGGCCGTGTCGCTGCTGGCCATCTGGGCCGGGCCGCGCCACTTTCCGCTGCCGGTGCAAGCGCTGCTGACGCTGGCGCTGGTCACGCCCTTCGGCAGCCTGATCTACCGCGTCGCCTACCAGTCGCTGGCCGACGCCAGCGTGCTGGTGCTGCTGATCGTCTCGGTCGGCGTGCACTTCGCGCTGCTCGGGCTGGGGCTGTACTTCTTCGGCGCCGAGGGCTTTCGCAACCCCAGCTTCTGGGACGCGCGCTTCTCGGCCGGCGCGCTGGCCCTCACCGGCCAGGCGGTGCTGATCTTCGTGGTGTCGCTCGGGCTGATTGCAGCACTCGCGCTGTTCTTCGAGCGCAGCCTGCGTGGCAAGGCGCTGCGGGCCACCGCGGTGAACCGGCTGGGCGCGCGGCTGATGGGTATTTCGAGCACCGGCGCCGGGCGGCTGTCGTTCACGCTGGCGGCCTTCTTCGGCGCGCTGGCCGGGCTGCTGATCGGCCCCACCACCACGGTGTTCTACGACAGCGGCTTCCTGATCGGCCTCAAGGGCTTCGTGGCCGCGGTGTTCGCAGGCCTCGCCAGCTACCCGCTGGCGCTGGTGGGCGCGCTGGGCGTGGGGCTGCTGGAAAGCTTCAGCTCGTTCTGGGCCAGCGCGTTCAAGGAAGTCATCGTCTTCGGCGCCATCCTGCCGGTGCTGCTGTGGCGCTCGCTGCGCGACCCGCATGCTGAAGAGGACTGATCGCCCCGCCATGCTCCCGTTGCGCCGCCTGGCCTTCCCCACGTTCGCGCTGCTGATGCTGGTGCTGCCGGCGCTGCCGGTGCCCGATTTCTGGATCACGCAGAGCAACACCATCGGCCTGTACGCGCTGACGTCGCTGGGGCTGGTGCTGCTCACCGGCGTGGCAGGCCTCACGTCCTTCGGGCAGGCGGCGTTCATCGGCATCGGCGCCTACACCGCGGCGTTCATGGCCGTTACGCTGGGCGTCTCGCCCTGGCTCACGCTGTGGGTGGGCCTGGCGTTGGCGGTGCTGGCCGCGCTGCTGCTGGGCGCCATCACGCTGCGGATGAGCGGCCACTACCTGCCGCTGGCCACCATCGCCTGGGGCCTGGCGCTGAACTACACGATGGCCAACATGTCCGTGCTGGGCAAGTACGACGGGCTGCTGGGCGTGCCGGCCATCCGCCTGTTCGGCGCCGATCTTGGCACCGGGCGCGGGCTGCACGTTCTGATCTGGGCCATCGCGCTGCTGGCGGCGCTGGGCTGTGCGCATCTGCTGGACTCGCGCCCCGGCCGGGCCATCCGCGCGCTGAAGAGCGGCAGCACGATGGCCGAGGCGATGGGCATCTCGACGCTGCGCTACAAGATGCTGGTCTTCGTGCTGGCGGCCGTGCTGGCGGCGCTGTCGGGCTGGCTGTTCGCGCACTTCCAGCGCAGCGTGAACCCGACGCCCTTCTCGCTCAGCAAGGGCATCGAGTATCTGTTCATCACCGTGCTCGGCGGCGCCGGCCATGTGTGCGGCGCCTTCCTCGGCTCGGCCGTGGTGCGGCTGACCGAAGACCAGTTGCAGGTGCTGCTGCCCAGGCTCATCGGCACCAGCGGCAACTTCGAGACGGTGGTCTTCGGCATCGTGCTGGTGGTGGTGCTCAAGACCGCGCCCGACGGCTTGTGGACCTTCGTCGCGCGCCTCTTCCCGCCGCCGCAGCGCGTGCGCGACTGGGCCACTGCCGCGCCGCTGCCGGCGCGCGACAAGCCCGCGCGCGGGGCGCTGCTGCTGGAGGTGGATGCGGTGCGCAAGCAGTTTGGCGGCCTGCTGGCCGTCAACGACGTGAGCTTCCAGATCATGGGCGGCGACATCGTCGGGCTGATCGGCCCCAACGGCGCGGGCAAGTCCACCACCTTCAACCTCATCACCGGCGTGCTGCCGCTGACGGCCGGCAGCGTGCGCTTGCGCGGCCAGCCGATCGACGGGCTGCCGTCGCGGCAGATCGCACGGCGCGGCATCTCGCGCACCTTCCAGCACGTCAAGATGGTGGGCGAGATGACGGTGCTCGAGAACGTGGCGCTGGGCGGCTATCTGCGCAGCCGCAGCGGCGCGCTGCGCGCGATGCTGCGGCTGGACCGCGCCGAAGAACGCAGCCTGTTCGCCGAGGCAGAACGGCAGTTGCAGCGCGTGGGGCTGGCCGACAAGCTGCACGAGCAGGCGGGCAACCTGGCACTCGGCCCGCAGCGGCTGATGGAGATTGCCCGCGCGCTGGCCACAGACCCCGCGCTGCTGCTGCTGGACGAGCCCGCGGCCGGCCTGCGCCACAAAGAGAAGCAGGCGCTGGCGGCCGTGCTGCGCCAGTTGAAGGCCGAGGGCCTGAGCATCCTGCTGGTGGAGCACGACATGGATTTCGTGATGGAGCTGACCGACCGCATCGTGGTGATGGAGTTCGGCACCCGGCTGCTGGAAGGCACGCCGGCCGAGGTGCAGGCCAGCCCGGCGGTGCGTGCCGCCTACCTGGGCACGGAGCATTGATGGCCGCCAGCGTGCCGTCCACCGCGCCCTTGCTCGACGTGCAGGACCTGCACGCCGGCTATGGCCGCGCCGAGGTGCTCACCGGCATCGGCCTGCAACTGGCGCAGCAACAGGTGGTGACCGTCATCGGCCCCAACGGCGCCGGCAAATCGACGCTGCTGAACGCGCTGATGGGCGTGCTGCCGTCGCGCGGGCGCATCGTCTTCGACGGGCAGGACGTGGCCGGCAGCACGCTCGAAGAGCGCGTGATGCTCGGCCTGGCGCTGGTGCCCGAGAAGCGCGAGCTGTTCGGCAGCATGTCGGTGGAAGACAACCTGGTGCTGGGCGGCTACCGCGCGATGACCTTGCGCGTGCCGCACTGGCGGCGCGAGATCGAGCGCGTCTATGCGCTGTTCCCGCGGCTGAAGGAGCGCAGCAGGCAGCTCGCCGGCACCTTGTCTGGCGGCGAGCGCCAGATGCTGGCGCTGGGCCGAGCGCTCATGGGCGGCCCCAAGCTGCTGATGCTCGACGAGCCCAGCCTGGGGCTGGCGCCGCTGATCGTGCGCGACATCTTCGCCATCATTGCGCAGCTTCGCGCCAGCGGTGTCAGCATCCTGCTGGTGGAGCAAAACGCGCGCGCCGCGTTGCAGGTGGCCGACCACGGCTACGTGCTGGAAACCGGCGCGCTGGTGCTGCAAGGCCCGGCGGCGCAACTCGCCGCCGACCCGCGCGTCATCGACACCTACCTGGGCGCCAAACGCCCGCAAGGAGCCAGGCCATGAAGATCGAACACCACAGCGCCATCGTCACCGGCGGCGGCTCGGGCCTGGGCGAGGCGGTGGCCCGCGAGCTGGCGCGCCAGGGCGCGAAGGTGGCCGTCATCGACGTCCACGCGGCCAACGCAGAGCGCGTGGCGGCCGAGATCGGCGGCATCGCCTGCACCGCCGACATCGCCGACAGCGCCAGCCTCACCGCTGCGCTGGACGCAGCCGAAGCCGCGCACGGCACGGCGCGCATCGTGATGAACATCGCCGGCATCGGCACCGCCAAGCGCGTGATCGGCAAGGACGGCGAGCCCGCGCCGCTGGACGCCTTCGAGCGCGTGATCCGCATCAACCTGGTCGGCACCTACAACGTGGTGCGGCTGACCGCCGCGCGCATCGCCAGGCTGGCACCGCTGGCCGACGGCGAGCGCGGCGTGATGCTGATGACGGCCTCTGCCGCTGCCTACGACGGGCAGGTCGGCCAGGAGGCCTACTCGGCCAGCAAGGGCGGCCTGGTGGCAATGACGCTGCCGCTGGCGCGAGACCTGGCGAGCCACGGCATCCGCGTCGTCACGCTAGCGCCGGGCTTGTTCCAGACGCCGCTGATGCAGCAGTTGCCAGAAGAAGTGCAGCGCTCGCTGGCGGCGTCCATCCCCTTCCCCAAGCGGCTCGGTCACCCGGAAGAGTTTGCCGCGCTGGCAGCCCATGTGGTGACCAACGTGCATCTGAACGGCGAGACGATCCGGCTCGACGGGGCGCTGCGGATGGCGCCGCGGTGAAGCCGCGCAAGACCAAGGCGGCGCCGGTGGATGCGTCAGCGCGGGACAACGCCGGCGCAGAAGGCGCTGCCGCCCAGCCGCAGCGGCCCCGGTCGAATGCACGCGCCGGCTGGGCAGAAGACGCCCGCCGCATTGCCGCGTGCGGAGACGACGCCTTGTTGTGGCCGGAGATGGCGAACCTGGATGACGCCGACTTGGTCTGGTGAGTTCTGCACCGATGCCCCGGCTGGCTTGGCTTGCCCGGCTGGCCCGCCTTCCCATCGTCACAGCCCGAGATAGCCAGCCAGCGCTGCGCTGCCCGCCACCTCGGCCGCCGCGCCGCGCAGCACCACGCTGCCCTTTTGCAGCACCAGCGCCTGGTCTGCGCGGGCCAGCACACGGCGGTAGTCGCGGTCCACGATCAGCGTGGCGATGCCGCTGGCGCGGATGTCGCCGATCACGCGCCAGATGTCGGCCACGATCAGCGGCGCCAGCCCTTCGGTGGCTTCGTCCAGGATGATCAGCGCCGGGTGCGTCATCAGTGCGCGGCCGATGGACAGCATCTGCTGTTCGCCGCCGGACAGTTGCGCGCCCAGGTTGCCGAAGCGCTCCTTCAGCCGCGGAAAGGTGTCCAGCACGCGCTCGCAGGGCCAGTCGTTGCGGCCGTCGCGGCCGGGGCGGGCGGCCATCAGCAGGTTCTCGCGCACGCTCAGGTTGGGGAAGACGCCGCGGCCTTCTGGCACGTAGGCCACGCCCAGCCGCGCCACCTCGTGCGGCCTGGCATGCGATGCGTCCTGGCCGAACAGCGTGATGCGGCCTTCGCGCTGCCGCACATGGCCGAGAAGCGTGCGGATCAGCGTGCTCTTGCCCATGCCGTTGCGGCCGAGCAGGCCGACCGTCTGGCCGGGCTCGATGCGCAGGTCGATGCCGTGCAGCACATGGCTGGAGCCGTACCAGGCATGGATGCCCTGCGCTTCGACGATGGCCGCAGTGGTGGCGGCAGACGGGTGCTCTGGCGTCACGGCAGCCTCAATGCCCGTCGCCCAGATAGGCCGCCTGCACTTCGGCGCTGCCGCGAACAAAGGCAGGCGAGCCCGAAGCGATGACGGCGCCGTTGACCATCACGGTGATGCAGTCGGCCACCCGGAACACCGCGTCCATGTCGTGCTCCACCAGCAGGATGGCGTGGCCCGGCCGCAGCGTGGCCAGCAGCGCCAGCATGCGCTCGGTTTCTTCTGCGCCCATGCCGGCCAGCGGCTCGTCGAGCAGCAGCACCTGGGGGTCGGTCGCCAGGCACATCGCGATCTCCAGTTGCCGCTTCTGGCCGTGCGACAGCAGCCCGGCGCTGCGGTCCAGCACCGCTGCCAGCCCTGCGCGTGCAGCGGCGGCCGCCGCAGCGGCCCGGCTGGCCGCACAGCGCTGCGCGTCCTGCCACCAGTGCCAGGGCTTCTGCGTGCGGGCCTGCGCCGCCAGGCGGCAGTTCTCGAACACCGTGAAGTGGGGATAGACGGTGTTGCGCTGGTAGCTGCGGCCCAGGCCGGCGCGGGCGCGGCGCGGCTGCGGCCAGGCGGTGACGTCCTGGCCCAGCAGTTCCACCGTGCCGGCCGACGGCGCCACCTCGCCGGAGAGGATGTTGATCAGCGTCGATTTGCCGGCGCCGTTGGTGCCGATCACCGCGTGCACGCTGCCGCGCGCAAGCGCCAGCGAGACGGCGTCCACCGCCACCAGCCCGCCAAAGCGGCGGGTGATGCCGTGGCCGCGCAACAGCACCTCAGGCGCCGGCATCCGCCACCTCCTTGCCGCCGCCCACACGGCGGCCCAGCAGCCGCGCACGCAGTTGCGCCGGCACGCCCACCAGCCCCTGCGGCAGCAGCGCCACGCTGGCGATGATGGTCAGCCCCAGGCCCAGGTTCCAGTGCCTGGCGAAGGCGCCGAAGACCGCCTCGGACCGGAAGAACTCCTGCAGCAGCGCGAACGCGAACGCGCCGACCAGCGCGCCGCGCAGATGGCCCAGCCCGCCGAGGATGATCATGATCAGCACCGAGCCCGACAGGTGCCAGGCCATCAGCTCGGGGTTGACGGTGCCGTCCTTCACCGCGAACAGAAAGCCCGCCAGCCCGGCGATGGCGCCCGACAACACGAAGGCCGCCAGCTTGTACGGGTAGGTCGAGAAGCCGGTGGCACGCATGCGCTGTTCGTTGGCTTTGATGCCGGCCAGCGCGCGGCCGAAGCGCGAGCGCGACAGCAGCGCCAGCGCGCCGAACACGGCAGCCAGGCTGGCCCAGGTGAAGGCGTAGAAGGCCGCCGGGCTGCCCAGGTCGAGCAGGTTGCCGAACACCTTCCAGGCCGGCTTGGCGTTGAGATAGATGCCGTCGGTGCCGCCGGCCAGCGGCGTGTCGTGCACCACGTAGTAGGCCATCTGCGCGAAGGCCAGGGTCACCATGATGAAATAGACGCCGCGTGTGCGCAGCGACAGCGCGCCCACCAGCAGCGCGTACAGCGCCGCCGCGGCCATGCAGGCCGGCAGCAGCCACCACAGCGCCGCCGGCCCGTCCTGCGGCGACAGCAGCACGGCCGCGTAGGCACCGATGCCGAAGAACGCCGCCTGGCCGAAGCACACCAGGCCGGCGCCGCCGACCAGCAGTTCCAGGCTGAGCGCGAACACCGCATAGACCATGATCTTGTTGACCAGGTCCAGGCCGTAGTTGCCGGCCAGCAGCGGATACGCCGCCAGCGCCGCGAAGCACAGCAGCACGAAGAGGAACTTGCCGCGCTGCGCCACGTTCATCCTGCCTTGAACAGCCCGTCCGGCTTCCACAGCAGGATCAGCGCCATCAGCAGATAGACCAGCACGCCGGCGGCCTGCGGCAGCAGCACCTTGCCGAAGGTGTCCACCAGGCCGATCAGCAGCGCGGCCAGCAGCGCGCCGCGGATGGAGCCGATGCCGCCGATCACCACCACCACGAAGCAGACGATCAGCACCGTGTTGCCCATGCCCGGATAGACCGACGACACCGGCGCCGCCACCATGCCGGCCAGCACCGCGATGGCCACGCCGGCCGCGAACACGACGCGGTAGAGGAACTGGATGTCGATGCCCAGCGACTGCACCATCTCGCGCTGCGGCACGCCGGTGCTGCCGGCGCGGATCATCATGCCCAGCCGCGTGCGGGTGAAGACGAGGTACATGCCGCCGGCCAGCAGCAGGCAGACGCCGGAGATGAAGAGCCGGTACACCGGGTAGGTCATCACGTCGCCCAGCGGCAGCGTGCCGGCCAGCAGCGGCGGCACCGGCACGCCGTGCACGTCGTCACCCACCAGCAGGCTGCGCAGTTCCTCGAAGACGAGGATCAGGCCATAGGTCATCAACACCTGCTGCAAATGCTCGCGCTCGTAGAGGAAGCTGAAGAAGGCCCATTCCAGCAGGTAGCCCAGCAGCACCGCCAGCACCAGCCCCACCAGCAAGGTGGCGAAGAAGCCGCCGCCGACCGTGGCGCCGACGATGGGCGCCAGCGCGAACGCCATGTAGGCGCCCACCATGTAGAAGCTGCCGTGCGCCAGGTTGATGACGCCCATGATGCCGAAGATCAGCGTCAGCCCCGACGCCACCAGGAACAGCAGCAGCCCGTACTGGAGCGCGTTCAGGCACTGGATGAGGAAGGTGGCAAGGTCCATGGCCGGCGCGACTTTACAGGCCGCGCAGCAGCTTGCAGGCCGCGTCGATCACCGCCTGCGGCTGGTCACGCTGCGGCGAATGGCCGCAGTGCGGCAGTTCCAGCAGCTGCGTCTGCGGCACGCGCGCCGCGATGCCGTGAATCTGCGCCAGCGTGCCGTAGTCGTCGTCCAGGCCCTGCACCGCCAGCACCGGGCAGCGGATGGCCGCGATCTCGTCTTCGATGGTCCAGTTGCGGAATGCCGGTGCCAGCCAGATGTCGTTCCAGCCCCAGAAGGCGGAGTCGGGGTCGCCGTGGTACTTGCCCAGGCGCTGGCGCAAGTCGCCTTGCAGATAGGCCTGGCGCGCCACGGCGATGTTGGCGACGGTGATGTCTTCCACCAGGATGTGCGGCGCCAGGACCACGGCAGCCGCAGTCTGCTGCGGAAAGCGCGCCGCGTACAGCAGCGCGATGGAGCCGCCGTCGCTGTGGCCGAACAGCACCACGGGTTCTTCGACATGCAGCGCTCCCAGCAGCGCCGGCAGCACCTCGTGCGCCTGCCGGTGCATGAAGTCGGGCTGCCAGTGTTCGGCCGGCGCGCGCGGCGTCGAGCCGCCATAGCCTGGCCGCGAATAGACCAGCCCGCGGCAGCCGGCGGCGTTGCACAACTGCTGCGGAAAGCCCTTCCACTGCGCCAGCGAGCCCAGGCCCTCGTGCAGGAAGACCAGCAGCGGCGCTGCCCTGCGCTCGGGCGCGACCCACGCATGCTCGATGCGCAGCGGGCGGCCTGCCCAGGCCAGCGTGGCGAACGCCGGCGTCACCCCCCGGCTTCCTGCTCGCGCAGCTTGAAGCGCTGGATCTTGCCGGTGGCCGTCTTCGGCAACTCGCCGATGAAGGCGATGCTGCGCGGGTACTTGTAGGGCGCCAGCCGCTCTTTCACGAAGGCCTTGAGCTGCTCTTCGCTGGCCTCTGCGCCGGCCTTCAGCACGACGAAGGCCTTGGTCTTGGTCAGGCCCTCGGCGTCGGCCACGCCGATCACCGCCGCTTCCAGCACCGCCGGGTGCTGCACCAGCGTGGCCTCCACCTCGAAGGGCGAGACATAGATGCCGCTGACCTTCAGCATGTCGTCGCTGCGGCCGGCATAGGTGTAGCTGCCGTCAGGGTTGCGGCTGTACTTGTCGCCGCTCTTCGTCCACGCGCCCTGGAAGGTGTCGCGCGACTTCTCGCGGTTGCACCAGTACATCAGCGCCGCGCTCGGGCCGTGGATGTAGAGGTCGCCGGTCTCGCCGTCGGCCACCGGGCCGCCGTCGTCGCCGCGCAGCGCGATGCCGTAGCCGGGCACCGGCCAGCCGGTGGTGCCGTAGCGCACGCGGCCGGGCACGTTGGACAAAAAGATGTGCAGCATCTCGGTGGAGCCGATGCCGTCGATGATCTCGACGCCGTAGTGCGCGGTGAAGCGCTGGCCGATGTCGGCCGGCAGCGCCTCGCCGGCCGACGACGCCAGCCGCAGCGCCACCGCGCTGCGCGGCGGCAGGTGCGGTGACGCCAGCATGCCGGCAAAGCCGGTGGGCGCGCCGAAGAAGACAGTGGGCCGCTGGCCGACCCAGCGCTTGAACACCGCATCGGGCGTCGGCCGTTCGGCCATCAGCAGCACGGTGGCGCCGACGCTCATCGGGAAGGTCAGCGCGTTGCCCAGCCCATAGGCGAAGAACAGCTTGGCGGCCGAGAAGCAGACGTCGCTTTCCACCAGCCCGAGCACGCGCTTGGCGTACAGCTCGCAGGTCCAGTACGGATTGGCGTGGGTGTGCACCGCGCCCTTGGGGCGGCCGGTGGAGCCCGACGAGTAAAGCCAGAAGGCGGGGTCGTCAGGTGCGGTGGCGGCCGGCGCCGACAGCGGCGCGTGCTGGTTCAGCAGCGCATCCAGCGCGATCCGGGGCACGGCCGGCGCCGGCAGCGCAGGCAGCGCAGACAGCGCAGCAGGCGTTTGCGACACCACCACGGCCCGCAGTTCATGCCCGCCCTGCGCCAGCGCGGCGTCCAGCAGCGGCAGCAGCGCGGCCGACACCAGCGCGGCCTGCGCGCGGCTGTGCGCCAGCATGTAGGCCACGTCGGCGGCGGTCAGCAGGGTGTTGACGGCCACCGGCACGATGCCGGCGTAGAGCGCGCCGAGGAAGCTCACCGGCCAGTCGTTGCAGTCCTGCATCAGCAGCAGCGCGCGCTCTTCGCGGCGCAGGCCCAAGCCCAGCAGCGCGGCGGCCATGCGGCGCACGCGCTCGCCGAGCGCGCCATAGCCGAGAGCGCCTTGGTCGTCGATGAACGCTGTCTTCCCGGGGCGGCCTGCGTTGCACGCCAGCAGGTGCTGCGCGATGTTGAAGCGCTCGCCGGGCGCTGCGATGTCGGGCGGCGTGTCCTGTGCGTGCACGGCCGGCCTTCAGAGTGCGCCGAGCACCGCGGTGCTGGCTTGCAGCGCGCTGCGCCGGTGGTAGAAGTTCAGCGCCCGCGCGCCGCCCAGCTCTTCACCGCCACCGGCGCGGCCCGGGCCGCCGTGCAGTGACTGCGGCATCACGTTGCCGTGGCCGGTGTGCAGCGCGGCCACGTCGGGCGAGACCACATGCACGCGGCCGTGGCTGTCGGCCAGCGCCACCGCGGCTGCTGCCAGCGCGGCGGGGTCGCTGCCGTAGAGAGACGCCACCAGCGAGCCCTGGCCGCGGCGAACGAGGTGCAGCGCATGCGCGGTGTCGCGGTACGGCAGCAGGGTGGCCACCGGGCCGAAGACCTCGGTGTCGTGGACGGCGGCAGCGGCGTCGCTGGCGGCGGCGTCGCGCAGGCCCAGCAGCGTGGGGCCGACGCAGCAGGCGACCGCCGGGTCGGCATCCACCAGCGCATGGCTGGCGCCGTCGTGCAGCGTGTCGGCATGCTGTTGCAGCGCGGCCAGCCCGTCGCGCACGGCGTTCCACTGCGCGCGGCTGACCAGCGCGCCCATCCGCACGGCGGCGTTGCGCGGGTTGCCCACCGTCGTCTTGCGCAGCCGGGCGCCGATGGCTTCGGCCGCCTGCGCGCACAGCGCCTCGGGCACGAAGACGCGGCGGATCGCAGTGCACTTCTGGCCCGACTTGGCCGTCATCTCGCGCGCCACTTCCTTGGCCAGCAGGTCGAAGGCGGCGCCGTCCGGCGCTTCGCCGGGCAACAGCAGCGCGGCGTTGATGCTGTCGGCCTCGATGTTGACGCGGACCGACCGCTGCACCACCGCCGGGTGGGCGCGGACCAGCGCCGCGGTGTCGGCCGAGCCGGTGAACGACACCACGTCGAAGGGCTGCAACTGGTCCAGCAGCCCGGCCGCACTGCCGCAGACGATGGACAGCGCGCCGGGCGGCAGCAGGCCGGCATCGACGACATCCTTCACCATGCGCTGCGTCAGCCAGGCGGTGGCGGTGGCCGGCTTCACGATCACCGGCACGCCGGACAGCAGGGCCGGCGCCGCCTTCTCCCACAGCCCCCAGCCGGGGAAGTTGAAGGCGTTGATGAACAGCGCCACGCCGCGGGTGGGCACCAGGATGTGCTGGGCCTGGAACAGCGGGTCCTTGCCGAGCCGGGCTGCCTCACCGTCCAGCAGGTGGCGGCGGTCGCCGAGCGTGTCTCCGAGCCTGGCATAGACGCCCAGCGTGTAGAAGCCGCCGTCGATATCCACCGCCGAGTCGGCCTTCACGGTGCCGCTGTTGGCGGTGGCGATGGCCTCGTAGGCGTCGCGCTGGCCTTGCAGCAGCTTGCCCACCGCCGCCAGCATGGCCCCGCGCTCGCGGTAGGTCATCGCGCGCAAAGCAGCGCCGCCTGTCTCGCGGGCGAAATCGAACCCGGCGGCGAGGTCCAGGCCGGTGGCATCGACGCGCACCAGTTCGTCGCCCAGCACCGGGTCACGCAGTGCGGTGCCGGGGCCGCTGCCGGCTTGCCAGCGGCCGGCGAGAAAGTTGGGCAGCAGTTCGGTCATGTCGGCTTTCGGTTGTTGCGCGGGTTGTCGCAGGCGCTGAGATGCAGTATTGTGCGTATCTGCACTTTAGGGTCGTCGCTGTCGCATGTCAAGCACTATAGTTCCTTCGCCCGTGGCTGGCGTGCCGGACACCGGCGACAAGAACCCGTTTCTGGTGGCGCTGGGCGAGCGTGTTCGGGCGCTGCGCGCGCGCCGCGGCATGACGCGCAAGGCGGTGGCGCTGGCGGCCGATGTGTCGGAACGGCACCTGGCGAATCTGGAATACGGCGTCGGCAACGCGTCGATCCTGGTGCTGCTGCAAGTGGCCGGCGCGCTGCAGTGTGCGCTGGCCGAACTGATCGGCGACGTGACCACTTCGACGCCGGAATGGCTGATGCTGCGCGAGATGCTGGAGCGCCGCGACGACGCCACGCTGCACCGGGTGCGGGTGGCGGTGGGGGAGCTGCTGGGCACCGCCAGCACCCGCAGCGGGCCGAGTTCGCGGGTGGCGCTGATCGGGCTGCGCGGCGCCGGCAAATCGACGCTGGGGCAGATGCTGGCCGAAGACCTGGGCTTTCCCTTCGTGGAACTCAGCCGCGAGATCGAGAAGTTCGCCGGCTGCAGCATCAGTGAGATCCAGGCGCTGTACGGCGTGAACGCCTACCGGCGCTATGAAAGGCGCGCGATGGAAGAGACCATCCAGCTCTACCCGGAGGCGGTGATCGCCACGCCCGGGGGGCTGGTGTCCGACCCCGCCACCTTCAACCAGTTGCTGGCGCACTGCACCACCGTCTGGCTGCAGGCAGACCCGGAAGACCACATGCAGCGCGTTGCCGCACAAGGCGACATGCGGCCGATGGCGGCCAGCAAGGAGGCGATGGAAGACTTGAAAGGCATCCTCGCCGGACGGGCAGCCTTTTATTCCAAGGCCGAACTGCGGGTGAACACCAGCGCGCAGCCGCTGGCAGCCACCTTTTTGTCGTTGCGCGACGCCGTGCGCAGTGCTTTGCAGTTGCCACTGTGACCGCAGATGCATCAAACTGCTTGACTCGACGAACACCATGCATTATTCTGCGTTGACTGCAAGCAAGGACCGCCATGAGCCAAGCCGCCGACCGCGTGGACTACCAGACCGAACCCGCCCGCTACCGCCACTGGAAACTCCGCTTCGAAGGCCCGGTCGCCACACTGGCGGCCGACTTCGATGAGAACGCCGGCCTGCGCCCCGGCTACAAGCTCAAGCTGAACAGCTACGACCTGGGCGTCGATATCGAGCTGAACGACGCCATCCAGCGCGTCCGCTTCGAGCACCCCGAGGTGCGCACCGTCGTCATCACCAGCGCGAAGGACAAGGTGTTCTGCTCCGGCGCCAACATCTTCATGCTGGGCGTCAGCAGCCATGCCTGGAAGGTGAACTTCTGCAAGTTCACCAACGAGACGCGCAACGGCCTGGAAGACGCGTCGCGGCACAGCGGGCTGAAGTTCCTGGCCGCCGTCAACGGCGCCTGTGCCGGCGGCGGCTACGAGCTGGCGCTGGCCTGCGACGAGATCATCCTGGTCGATGACCGCAGCAGCGCCGTGAGCCTGCCCGAAGTGCCGCTGCTCGGCGTGCTGCCCGGCACCGGCGGGCTGACCCGCCTGACGGACAAGCGCCATGTGCGGCACGACCTGGCCGACATCTTCTGCACCACCACCGAAGGCGTGCGCGGCAAGAAGGCCCGGGACTGGCGGCTGGTCGATGAGATCGCCAAGCCGGCGGTCTTTGCGCAAAAGGTGCAGGAGCGCGCGCTGGAGCTGGCGGCGCAGAGCGACCGGCCGTCTGCCGTGCAAGGGTCTGACGCGCAAGGTGTGTCGCTGACACCGCTTGAGCGCACGGTGGAAGCCGACGCGCTGCGCTACCCGCACGTCACGGTGGAGATCGACCGCGCCCGGCGCGTTGCGACCTGGACGGTGCAGGCGCCCGCCGGCCCGCAGCCGGCCGACATTGCCGCCATCGAAGCCGCCGGCGCCGCCTGGTACCCGCTGGCGCTGGCCCGCGAGCTGGAAGACGCGATCCTGTCGATGCGCACCAATGAACTCGACATCGGCACCTGGCTGCTGAAGACCGAAGGCGACGCCGCCGCCGTGCTGGCAAGCGACGCGCTGCTGCTGCGCCACCAGAGCCACTGGCTGGTGCGCGAAACGAGCGGCTATCTGCGCCGCACCTTCAGCCGGCTGGACCTGTCGTCGCGCAGCCTGTTCGCGCTGGTCGAGCCCGGCTCCTGCTTCGCCGGCAGCCTGCTGGAGCTGGCGCTGGCCTGCGACCGGATCTACCACCTGGCGCTGCCCGACGACGAAGCCCGCGCGCCGAAGATCAGCGTCGGTGACGCCAACTTCGGCCTGTTCCCGATGATCACCGGCCAGAGCCGGCTGGCGCGCCGCTTCTACGGCGAACAGCCGGCGCTCGACGCCGTGCGCGCGCAGTGCGGCCAGCCGCTGGACGCCGACGCCGCCTTCGCGCTGGGCCTCGTCACCAGCAACCCGGACGACATCGACTGGGCCGACGAAGTGCGCATCGCCATCGAGGAGCGGGTGGCGATGTCGCCCGACGCGCTGACCGGCATGGAAGCCAATTTGCGATTCAACGGCCCGGAGAACATGTTCACCCGCGTCTTCGGCCGCCTGACGGCGTGGCAGAACTGGATCTTCCAGCGCCCCAACGCGGTCGGCGACAAAGGCGCGCTGAAGCTCTACGGCAAGGGCGAAAAGGCCGCCTTCGACTGGAACCGGGTTTGAACCAAGGAACACGATGAGCAGCATCAACTACAGCGACAAGATCCCCAACAACGTGGGCCTGTCGGACGACCGCACCCTCCAGCGCGCGCTGGAGCAGTGGCAGCCCAATTTCATCCACTGGTGGGACGACGTCGGCCCCACCGGCGCCACCGACTACGACGTCTATCTGCGCACCGCCGTCAGCGTCGATCCCCAGGGCTGGGCGCAGTTCGGCCACGTGAAGATGCGCGACTACCGCTGGGGCATTTTTCTCAACCCCGGAGACGCCGAGCGCAAGATCCACTTCGGCGACCATCTCGGCGAGAAGGCCTGGGACAGCGTGCCCGGCGAGTACCGCGCCAATCTGCGCCGCATCATCGTGACGCAGGGCGACACCGAGCCGGCGTCGGTGGAGCAGCAGCGCCACCTGGGCCTCACGGCGCCCAGCATGTACGACCTGCGCAACCTGTTCCAGATCAACGTCGAGGAAGGCCGCCACC
>CAXTHW010000026.1:0-88716 GCA_964244245.1 uncultured Rubrivivax sp.
CCTTCGTCGGCGTGCGCAGCGCCATCGCGATGTCGCTGGTGATCAGGTCGCCGGCAATTGGAATCACTGCCGTGTGGCGCACGCTGCCGTCGGTGTAGATCTGCACGTCGGTCGTGCCGGCGCCGATGTCCACCACCGCCACGCCCAGGCTCTTCTCGTCCTCGGTCAGCACCGCCGCCGCGCTGGCGCTGGGGTTCAGCACCAGGCGCTCCACCTCCAGCCCGCAGCGCCGCACGCATTTGAGGATGTTCTCGGCCGCGCTCTGTGCGCCGGTGACGATGTGCACCTTCACCTCCAGCCGGCTGCCGCTCATGCCGATGGGCTCTTTGACCTCGTGCCCGTCGATCACGAACTCCTGCGGCTCCACCAGCAGCAGCCGCTGGTCGTTCGGGATGTTGATGGCCTTGGCCGTCTCGACCACGCGGCCCACATCGACCGGCGTCACCTCGCGGTTGTCGCGCACGATCACCATGCCGGTGCTGTTCTGCCCGCGGATGTGGCTGCCGGTGATGCCGGTATAGACGCGGTCGATCTTGCAGGCGGCCATCATCTCGGCCTCTTTCAGCGCCTGCTGGATGCTCTGCACCGTGGCGTCGATGTTGACCACCACACCCCGCTTCAGCCCGTGCGTGCTGGCGATGCCCAGGCCTGCCACGCGCAGGCCTCCATCGGGCAGCACTTCGGCGGCCACCACCATCACCTTGGCGGTGCCGATGTCGAGCCCGAAGACGAGGTCCTTGGTGTCCTTGGCCATTGGTGTGCTGCTTGCCTCGCTCAGTTGATGGTTTTGGTCGTCACGCCGCGCAGCCGCACCGCGTAGCCGTCTGCATGGCGCAGGTCGGCCGACAGCAGCGGCTGGTGGTAGCGGGCGGTCACCTGGGGCAGCGTGCGCATGAAGCGCTCGGTGCGGGCCAGCACCTCGGCCTCGTCGCCGCGGCCGAGTTCGACCACGGCGCCGCCGTCCAGCTCGGCCCGCCAAGAGCCGCGGCCCGACAGGTGCAGCGTCTCGATGCCCTGCTCGCCGCGGCGCAGCACCGGCGCGAGCCGCCGGTACATCGCCAGCATCTGCGCCGCACTGCCCTCGGGCCCTTCGAAGGTGGGCAGGCCTTCCTCTTCGATGTCGCCCAGGTTGGCCTCGAAGACCTCGCCGATGCTGTTCACCAGCTTGTCGTTGCCGTCCTCACCCTGCCACAGCGCCGCGGCGCGCTGCTCTTGCAGCCGCACCAGCAGCCGGTCGGGCCAGATGCGGCGCACCACGGCCTGGCGCACCCAGGGCACCGACTCGAAAGCGGCACGCGCCCGCTGCAGGTCGATGCTGAAGAAGTTGCCCTTGATCAGCGGCAGCGCGTTGGCGCGCACGGTGTGGATGCTGTTGCGCGTGAGTTCGCCTTCGAGCTGGATGCTGCGGATGCTGAACAGCGGCGCCCGCGTCAGCCACAGCAGCAGCGCCGCGGCCAGCGCTGCGGCGGCCAGCAGGAAGATGGCGCTGGCGGCGCCGTTCATCAGGCGCACGTCCAGCGGCAGCGGCTCTCGTGGGGCGGGGGTGGCGGCGGTGGCGGCGCGTTGCATGGTGGTTCAGGCCCGCGTGCTGTCCAGCGCCGCCAGTTGCACGAGTTGCAGGCAGAGCTGCTCGTAGCTGAGGCCGGCGGCGCGCGCGGCCATCGGCACCAGTGAATGGCCTGTCATGCCGGGGCTGGTGTTCATCTCCAGCAGGAAGGGCTTGCGGTCTGCGGCGCGAATCATCAGGTCGGCCCGGCCCCAGCCGCGGCAGCCCAGCGTGCGGTAGGCCGCCAGCGCCAGCCGCTGGACTTCGGCTTCTTCGTCGGCGGGCAGGCCGCTGGGGCAGTGGTAGCCGGTGTCCTCGGAGAAGTACTTGTGCTCGTAGTCGTAGTTGCCGTCGGGTGCGGCAATGCGGATGACGGGCAGCGCGCGGGCGTGGGCACCCGTGCCCAAGAGCGCGCAGGTGACCTCGGTGCCCTCGATGAACTCCTCGCACAGCACGTCTGCGTCGTACTGCGCGGCCAGCGCCACCGCAGCTTGCATCTGCGAATAGCCCAGCACCTTGGTGATGCCGATGGACGAGCCCTCGCGCGGCGGCTTCACGATCAGCGGCAGGCCCAATGTGTCGGGCGCCGCCACCACGTCGTCGCGGCCTTGCCGCTCCGGCGCCAGCCACAGCCAGCGCGGCGTGGGCAGCCCGTCGGCAACGAAGATGCGCTTGCTCATCACCTTGTCCATCGCGATGGCGCTGGCCATCACGCCCGAGCCGGTGTAGGGCAGGCCCAGCAGCTCCAGTGCGCCCTGCACGGTGCCGTCTTCGCCATGGCGGCCGTGCAGCGCGATGAAGGCGCACGCAAAGCCGTCGCGCTTCAGCTCGGCCAGGTCGCGCTCGGCGGGGTCGAAGGCATGCGCATCGACACTCTGCGAGCGCAGCGCCGCCAGCACGCCGCTGCCCGACATCAGCGACACCTGGCGCTCTGCGCTGCTGCCGCCCATCAGCACGGCCACCTTGCCCAGTTCGCTTGCCGTCATGCCGCGGCCTCCACCAGATCGACCACCTTCTGCGGCACCGCGCCCATGCTGCCGGCGCCCATCGCGATCACCACGTCGCCGTCGCGCGCGAATTCGGCTATCGCAGCAGGCAGCAGCGCCACGTCATCGACGAACACCGGATCGACCTTGCCGGCCACGCGCAGCGCGCGCGTCAGCGCCCGGCCGTCTGCTGCCACGATGGGGCTTTCGCCGGCTGCATAGACCTCGGTCAGCAGCACCGCGTCGGCGCTGCCCATCACCTTGACGAAGTCTTCGAAGCAGTCGCGCGTGCGGGTGTAGCGGTGGGGCTGGAAGGCCAGCACGATGCGCCGGCCAGGGAAGGCGCCGCGCGCGGCCGACAGCACGGCGGCCATCTCCACCGGGTGGTGGCCGTAGTCGTCGATGAGGGTGAAATGGCCGCCCGTTTCTGCGGTTAGCTCGCCATAGCGCTGGAAGCGGCGGCCGACGCCGGTGAAGCCGGCCAGCGCCTTGACGGTGGGCGCGTCGGGCAGCTCCAGCTCCATCGCCACCGCAATGGCGGCCAGCGCGTTGAGCACGTTGTGCATGCCGGGCAGATTGAGCGTGATCTTCAGCTCGGGCATCGCGCTCCCGTTGCGCCGCTGTGCAGTGAATCGCATCTGCCCGCCGGGCAGCGCGGCCACGTCCGCCGCGCGCACCATGTGCTCTTCGCCGAAGCCGTAGCTCACGATGGGGCGCGACAGCATCGGCACGATGGCCTTGATGCCGGGGTCGTCGCCGCACAACACCGCGGCGCCGTAGAACGGCATGCGGTGCACGAAATCGACGAAGGCGCCGCGCAGCTTGCTGAGGTCGTGGCCGTAGGTTTCCATGTGGTCGGCGTCGATGTTGGTCACCACCGCCAGCACCGGCATCAGGTTGAGGAAGGACGCGTCGCTTTCGTCGGCCTCCACCACGATGTACTCGCCCGAGCCCAGCCGCGAATGCGCGCCCGCGCTGAGCAGCTTGCCGCCGATGACGAAGGTCGGGTCCAGCCCGGCTTCGGCCAGCACGCTGGCCACCAGCGAAGTGGTCGTCGTCTTGCCATGCGTGCCGGCGATGGCGATGCCCTTCTTCAGCCGCATCAGCTCGGCCAGCATCACCGCGCGGGCCACCACCGGGATGCGCTTGCCGCGCGCCGCGATGATCTCCGGGTTGTCGCCCTTCACCGCGGTGGACGTGACCACCGCTTCGGCACCCGCGATGTTCTCGGCCGCATGGCCGATGGCCACGCGCACGCCCAGCGCGGCCAGCCGCTGCGTGGTGGCGCTGTCGCTCTGGTCGGAGCCGGTGACGGCGTAGCCCAGGTTGTGCAGGATCTCGGCAATGCCGCTCATGCCGGCGCCGCCGATGCCGATGAAGTGGATCTGCTTGACGGCGTGCTTCATCGTGCCACCAGTTCTTCGATGAGGTCGGCCACGCGGGCTGCCGCCTGCGGCTTGGCCAGTGCGCGGGCCCTGGCCGCCATCGCCGCCAGCGTGCCGCGGTCCAGCGCGCGCAGCGCGTCGGCCAGCGTCTGCGGCGTCATCGCGGCCTGCGGCAGATGGATGGCGGCGCCGTGCCGCGCCATCAGCTCTGCGTTGTCGCGCTGGTGCGCCGTGGTGCTGACGATCAGCGGCACCAGCACGGCTGGCACGCCGGCCGCGCACAGCTCGCTGACGGTGATGGCGCCGGCACGGCAGACCATCAGGTCGCAGGCGGCCAGCCGGCGCGGCATGTCGTCGATGAAGGCCAGCACCTC
The DNA here is from genome assembly GCA_964244245.1 of uncultured Rubrivivax sp. GTDB lineage: Bacteria > Pseudomonadota > Gammaproteobacteria > Burkholderiales > Burkholderiaceae_C > Rubrivivax. The sequence goes on from CAXTHW010000026.1 coordinate 4,292, forward strand.
GGCGGCGATGCCGGCGGCGGCATAGGCGGCCTGCACGGCGGGCAGATCGGCCGCGCCGGTCTGGTGGGTGACCTGCGGCTTGTCCGGCAGCAGCGCCAGCGCGGCGGGCAGCGTCTGGTTCAGCACCCGGGCGCCCAGGCTGCCGCCCACCACCAGCAGCCGCAGCGGGCCGCTGCGGCTGGCATAACGCTCAAGCGGTGGCGCTATCGCTTCGATCTCGGCGCGCACCGGGTTGCCGGTGACGCTGCTGTTCTTCGTCTGCCCCGCCGCCGCGCCGTCGAAGCCGAAGGCCACGCGGTCGGCCACCGGCAGCAGCGCCTTGTTGCTGAGCAGCAGCGCCGCGTCTGCGTTCACCAGCACCAGCGGCTTCTTCAGCAGCCCTGCCATCCAGCCGCCGGGAAAGCAGACGTAGCCGCCCATGCCCAGCACCGCATGCGCACCGCGGCGGCGCAGGATGGACAGGCAGTCCCAGAAGGCCTTGAGCAGCCGCAGCCCGCCGGTCAGCGCTTGCAGCAGGCCCTTGCCACGCAGGCCGCTGAAGGCGATGGTGTCGAGCGCGATGCCGGCCTGCGGCACCAGCTTGTTCTCCATGCCGGTGCGCGTGCCCAGCCAGCTCACGCTCCAGCCGCGGCGGGTCATCTCGGAAGCCACGGCGAGCCCTGGAATGATGTGGCCGCCCGTGCCCGCCGCCATGATGACCAGGTGTAGAACGTGTGCCCCCACGCTCCCTCCGGTCGCTGCCCCCCGAGGGGGCTCTTGCGACGGACCGGCCAAGCCGGATCCGTGCAAGGCCTTGATCGGCTTTCCGCTGAGGGCGTCGCTCATGCTCTGCCTCCGCGCATCAAAGCGCGGTTCTCGATGTCCGCCCGCACCACCATCGCCAGCGCCACCAGGTTCATCAGGATCGCCGAGCCGCCGTAGCTCATCAGCGGCAGCGTCAGTCCCTTGGTGGGCAGCACGCCCAGGTTGACGCCCATGTTGATGAAGGTTTGCGCGCCCATCCAGATGCCCACGCCCTGCACCATCAGCCCGGCGAACACGCGGTCCAGCGCGATGGCCTGGCGGCCGATCACGAAGATGCGGCGTGTGAGCCAGAAGAACAACACGATGACGGTGGCAACGCCGGCAAAGCCGAGTTCCTCGCCGATCACGGCCAGCAGAAAGTCGGTGTGCGCCTCCGGCAGGTAGTGCAGCTTCTCGACGCTGCTGCCCAGGCCCTGGCCGAAGATCTCACCGCGGCCGAAGGCGATGAGCGAATGCGTCAACTGGTAGGCCTTGCCTTGCGCGTACTGCGGGTTCCACGGGTCGAGGTAGGCCAGGATGCGGGCGCGGCGCAGGTCGTCGAAGGCGATGATGAGGCCGAAGGTGACGACGATCACGGTCGCGATCAGGAAGAACATCCGCGCGTTGACGCCGCCCAGGAAGAGGATGCCCATCGCGATGGTGGCGATGACGATGAACGCGCCCATGTCGGGCTGGCGCAGCAGCAGTGCGCCGATGAAGGCCACCGCCACCACCATCGGCCATACCGCCCTGAAGAAGTTTTCCCGCGCGTCCATCTTGCGCACCATGTAGCTGGCGGCGTACATCGCGATCGCCAGCTTGGCCATCTCCGACGGCTGGAAGTTCATGATGCCCAGCGGAATCCAGCGGCGCGAGTTGTTGACCACCTTGCCGACGAAGGGCAGCAGCACCGCCACCAGCAGCGCCAGCGCCAGCACGAAGATCAGCGGCGCGTGCTTCTCCCACACACTCATCGGCACCTGCACCACGGCCAGCGCCACCACCAGGCCGATGCCCAGCGAGAAGAGATGGCGTGTGAGGAAGAAGGTAGGCGAGTAGTTGCTGAACTTCGGGTTGTCGGGCATCGCGACCGAGGCCGAATACACCATCACCAGGCCCAGCGCCAGCAGCGCGCCCACCACCGCCACCAGCGCCTGGTCGAAGGCGCGCAGCCGCGCCGGGCGGGCGGCTGCGATGTCCACCCGGGTGCGCACCGGCAGGCTGCCGGCCTCGTGCTTGCGGCTGCTCCACCAGCTTTTCAGCGACAGCACGGCGGCGTTCACACCTGGCCCCTGTCGTTGGCCAGCGACTGCACCGCGGCGGCAAAGACCTCGGCGCGGTGGGCGTAGTTCTGGAACATGTCCAGACTGGCGCAAGCCGGGCTGAGCAGCACCGCATCACCGGGCTGCGCTTGCGCGAAGCACCAGGCCACGGCGGCCTCCAGCGTGGCGTGGCGCTGCACCGGCAGGCCGCCGGGCAGCACCGCCTCGATGGCCGCTGCGTCGCGCCCGATGGTGGCCACCGCGCGGGCATGCCGCTGCAGCGGTGCGGCCAGCGGCGTGAAGTCCTGCCCCTTGCCGTCGCCGCCCAGAATCACCACCAGCCTGGCCGGCGCCTTGTCGGCACCCAGGCCGTGCAGCGCCGCCACCGTGGCGCCGACGTTCGTGCCTTTGCTGTCGTCGAAGGCGTCCACCGCGCCGACCATGCCGATCCACTGCACGCGGTGCGGCTCGCCGGTGTACTCGCGCAGGCCGTGCAGCATCGGCGCCAGCGGGCAGCCGATGGCTGTTGCCAGCGCCAGCGCGGCCAGCGCGTTGGCGGCGTTGTGCCGGCCGCGGATGCGCAAGGCATCGGCCGGCATCAGGCGTTGCAGATGCAGTTCTTCGTCTTGGTCCTTGCGGCGCTTCACCGACTCGTCGGCCGGCAGCGCGCGCACCAGCCAGGCCATGCCGTTGTCGGTGACGATGCCGAAGTCGCCCGGCCGGCGCGGCGCGTCGGTGCCGAAGCGCAGCACCTCGCGGCTGACGGGTTTGCCTTTGCCTTTGACGGCCACCGGCGCCGGCACCATGGCCTCGACCGCCGGGTCGTCGCGGTTGACCACCATCACCGAGCGCTGGCCGAAGACGCGCGCCTTGGCCGCTGCGTAGGCCGGCATCGCGCCATGCCAGTCGAGGTGGTCCTGCGTGACGTTCAGCACCGCGGCGGCGGCGGGCTCGAAGCGCTGGATGCCGTCGAGCTGGAAGCTGGACAGTTCGAGCACCCAGACCTCGGGCAGGTCGTCGAGCCGCGCGGTCAGCGTGTCGAGCAGCGTGGGGCCGATGTTGCCTGCCGTCGCCACGCGCTTGCCGGCGCGCTCGACCAGCAGCGCCGTCAGCGCGGTGGTGGTGGTCTTGCCGTTGGTGCCGGTGATGGCAAGCACTTGCGGCTGGTCGTCGGTGGCTGCGGCCAGGCTGGCGAGCGCCTGCACGAAGAGGTCGAGTTCGCCCTGCACGGGGATGTCGGCGGCGCGCGCCCGCTGCAACAGCGGCGCGATGCGGCCGTCCAGCGGCGACAGGCCGGGGCTCTTGAGCACGCGGTCCGCGCCGTCAAGGCTGGCGGCAGTCAGCTCACCGCCGAACAGGGTGGCCTGCGGGCATTCGGCCGCCAGCGCGGCGGCGTTCGGCGGCGCGTCACGCGAGTCCCACACGCGCACCGCCGCGCCCTGGCGCGTGCACCAGCGCGCCATCGCCAGGCCGCTGGCGCCCAGGCCGAGGATGAGCACGGTGCAGCCCTTCATCGCAATTTCAAGCTCGCCAAACCCACCAGGCAGAGCAGCATGGTGACGATCCAGAAGCGCACCACCACCTGGCTTTCGCTCCAGCCTTTTTTCTCGAAGTGGTGGTGCAGCGGCGCCATCAGAAAAATGCGCCTGCCTTCGCCGTACTTGCGCCGGGTGTATTTGAACCAGGCCACCTGAAGCATCACGCTCAGCGCCTCGACCACGAAGATGCCGCCCATGATGCCGAGCACGATCTCCTGCCGCGTGATCACCGCCACGGTGCCCAGCGCGCCGCCCAGCGACAAGGCGCCCACGTCGCCCATGAACACCTGCGCCGGGTTGGCGTTGAACCACAGAAAGGCGAGGCCGGCGCCGGCCATTGCAGCGCAGAACACCAGCAGTTCGCCCGAGCCGGGGATGTGCGGGAACAGCAGGTAGCGGCTGAACACCGCGTTGCCGGTGATGTAGGCAAAGATGCCCAACGCGCTGCCCACCATCACCACCGGCATGATGGCCAGGCCGTCCAGCCCGTCGGTGAAGTTGACGGCATTGCTGGCGCCGACGATGACGAACCAGCTCAGAGCGATGAAGCCGAAGACGCCCAGCGGGTAGCTCACGGTCTTGAAGAAGGGCACCATCAGGTCGGCCTTGGGCGGCAGGTCGTTCGAGAAGCCGCTGCTGACCCAACGCAGAAAGAGTTCGAGCACGCGCAGGTTCGACGTCTCCGAGACGCTGAACGCAAGGTACAGCGCGGCCACCAGCCCGATCAGGCTCTGCCAGAAAAACTTCTCGCGCGAGCGCATGCCTTCCGGGTCTTTGTGCACCACCTTGCGGTAGTCATCGACCCAGCCCACGCTGCCGAAGCCGAAGGTGACGAGCATCACCACCCAGACGAAGCGGTTGCTCCAGTCGAACCACAGCAGCGTGCTGATGCCGATGCCGATGAGCACCAGCACGCCCCCCATCGTGGGTGTGCCGCGCTTGCCGATGTGGCTTTGCACGCCGTACTCGCGGATGGGCTGGCCGATCTTCAGCCGCGTGAGCCGGCGGATCACCCACGGCCCCAGCGCCAGCCCGATGAGCAGCGAGGTCATCGCCGCCAGCACCGCGCGGAAGGTCAGGTACTGAAGCACGCGCAGGAAGCCCAGCCCTTCGGGGAACTGCTGCATGAGCACCTGGCTGAGCGCGAGCAGCATCAGTGCGCCTCGGCTTTCAGAGCATGGACCACTTGCTCCATCTTCATGAAGCGCGAGCCCTTGACCAGCACCGATGCGGCCGGCGGCGCGTCGGCCAACGCGAGCAGCAGCGCCGCGACGCTGTCAAAGTGGCGGCTGCCATGGGCGTGCGCGCTGAGCGCGCCGGCCGTCCACACCGTCTCGATGCCGCGCGCCTTGGCGTGGGCGCCCACCTCGGCGTGGAACTCCGGCCCGCGCGCGCCCACCTCGCCCATGTCGCCCAGCACCAGCCAGCGCGGGCCGGGCAATGCAGCCAGCACGTCGATGGCGGCCAGCACCGAATCGGGGTTGGCGTTGTAGCTGTCGTCGATGAGCGTGACGGCGCTGCCGCGGCGCTGCAACTGCAAGGCGTGCGAGCGGCCGGCCACCGGCTCGAAGGCCGCGATGCCCGCGGCCACGGCGGCCAGCGGCACACCGGCGGCCAGCGCGCAGGCGGTGGCGGCCAGCGCGTTCTTCACGTTGTGCAGCCCCGCCAGTTGCAGCCGGGTGGCGGCGCTGCCGGCAGGCGTGTGGAGTTGCAGCGCCCAGGCCATGCCCTGCCATGTGGCGCTGCCGGTGACGTCGGCCGCGCCGTCGAGCGCGAAGGTGGCAACGCGGCGCTTGCCGGCCATCTGGCGCCACAGCGGCGTGAAGGCATCGTCGGCAGGGAACACCGCCGTGCCGTCGGCCGGCAATGCCAGGATGGCACTGCCGTTCTCGCGCGCCACCGCTTCGACGCCGGCCATGAACTCCTGGTGCTCGCGCTGCGCGTTGTTGACCAGCGCGATGGTGGGCCGCGCCAGCGCTGCGAGCAAGGCGATCTCCCCGGGGTGGTTCATGCCGAGTTCCACCACGCCGGCCCGGTGCGCGCTGCGCAGCCGCAGCAGCGTGAGCGGCAGGCCGATGTGGTTGTTCAGGTTGCCCTGCGTCGCAAAGCCGGCTTCGCCGAAGGCGGCGCGCAGGATGCCGGCCAGCATCTGCGTGACCGTGGTCTTGCCGTTGCTGCCGGTCACGGCGACCAGCGGCAGGCTGAACATCAGCCGCCATTCAGCGGCCAGTTGCTGCAACGCCGCCAGCGGGTCGGCGACCTGAAGGCCAGGCAGGCCGGCTGCCGTGCCCAGGCCGCGCTCGGCCAGCGCCGCCACGGCGCCGGCTTGCTGCGCGCTGGCAAGGAAGGTGTGCCCATCGAAGGTGTCGCCGCGCAAGGCCACGAACAGGTCGCCCGCGCGCAGCGTGCGCGTGTCGCTGTGCACGCGCTCGAAGACGGTGCTGCCGCGGCAGCCCACCAGCAGCGAGCCCGGCAACAGCGCCTGCGCCTGTTGCAGCGTCATCATGCGCTGGCCTCGCGTGCGGACAGGGCGGCCAGTGCCTCGGCCGCGTCGCTAAAGGGCAGCCGCACGCCGGCCACCTCCTGGTAGTCCTCGTGGCCCTTGCCGGCGAGCACCACCACGTCGGCGGCGGCGGCCGTGCCGATGGCGTGCGCGATGGCAGCGCGGCGGTCTTCGATCACATCGACATGCGGCTGCCCTATGGCGCCGGCCAGGATCTGCGAGAGGATGAAACACGGCGCCTCGCCGCGCGGGTTGTCGCTGGTCAGCACCACGCGGTCGGCCAGCTTGGCGGCCAGAGCGCCCATCATCGGCCGCTTGCTGGCGTCGCGGTCGCCGCCACAGCCGAAGACGCACCAGAGCCGGCCGCCGCGCGCCGCCGCCAGCGGGCGCAGTGCCTGCAAGACCTTGTCCAGAGCGTCGGGCGTGTGGGCGTAGTCCACCACCACTTCCGGCTTTGCGTTGCCCACGCGCTGCAGGCGGCCGGGCACCGGCGTGAGCTGCGGCACCACGGCGGCGGCAGCGGCCAGCGGGATGCCCAGCGCGCGCAGCCCGCCGATCACGCCCAGCAGGTTGTGCGCGTTGTAGTCGCCGATCAGCGTGCTGCGCAGCGGCACGGCGGCATCGCCTTCGTGCAGCGTGAAGGCCAGGCCGCCGTCGATGTAGCGCAGGCCGTCGGCGCGCAGCCGCGCGCTGGTGCCGGTGGAGACGGTCCAGAGATCGAGGCCGCCAGCACCGCTCAACTCGCCGGCCAGCGCCGCGCCTTGCGCGTCGTCGATGTTGACCACCGCCGCCTTCAGCCCCGGCCACGCGAAGAGCAGCCGCTTGGCGGCCCAGTAGGCCGGCATGTCGCCGTGGTAGTCGAGATGGTCGCGCGTGAAGTTGGTGAGCAGCGCGACGTCGATCTTCGCGCCGTCGAGCCGGTGCTCGACGATGCCGATGGACGACGCCTCCAGCGCGCAGGCCGCGAAGCCGGCGTCGGCGAAGCGGCGGAAGCCGGCGTGCAGCGTTACCGGGTCGGGCGTGGTGAGGCCGGTGTGCTCCACCTGTCCCGGCTCACCGACGCCCAGGGTGCCCATCACGCCGCAGCGCCGGCCCAGCAGCGTGAGCGCCTGCGCCGTCCACCACGCGCTGGAAGTCTTGCCGTTGGTGCCGGTGACGGCCAGCACCTGGAGCCGCTCGCTGGGGCGGCCGAACCATGCGTTGGCGATCTCGCCGGTGGCCGCCTTCAACCCGGGCAAGGCGGCAACGCGCGCGTCGTCGAAGCCGAAGGCGTCGATGCCGTCGTTCTCCACCAGGCAGGTGGCAGCGCCGGCTTGCAGCGCCTGGGCGACGAACCTGCGGCCGTCGTTGGCGTAGCCGGGCCAGGCGATGAAGGCGTCGCCCGGCTGCACCTGGCGGCTGTCGGTGCGCAGCGTGCCGGTCACCCACGCACCCAGCCAGCGGGCTGCGGCCTCGGGCGACTTGAGACGGGTCAGCGGCATGGCGTGTTCAAAAGCTCTCGGGCTCGGACGGCACCGGCAGCGGCGCGCCCTTGCTCAGGATCTGGCCCTTGACCTCGATGTCGGGCGCCACGTTCATCAGCCGCAGCGTGTTCTGCACCACCTGGCTGAACACCGGCGCGGCCACGTCGCCGCCGAAATAGACGCCGTGGCTGGGCTCATCCACCATCACCGCGACGATCAGCCGCGGGTGGCCGACAGGCGCCAGCCCGACGAACCACGAGCGGTACTTGTGCTGCGCATAGCCCTTGCCTTCCTGCTTGTGCGCGGTGCCGCTCTTGCCGCCGACCGAGTAGCCGATGGTCTGCGCCTTGGGCCCGGTGCCGCCTGGGCCGGCAGCCAGTTGCAGCATCTTGCGCACCTCGGTGGCGGTGGCGGCCGACATCACGCGCACGCCCTGCGGCGGCTGCTCCTGGCGCTGCAAGGTCACCGGCACCACCTCGCCGTCGCGCGCGAACGCGGTGTAGGCGTGGGCGATTTGCAGCAGCGACGCCGAGAGGCCGTAGCCGTAGGCCATCGTCGCCTGTTCGATGGGCCGCCATGTCTTGTACGGGCGCAGCCGCCCCGTCACCGCGCCGGGGAAGGAGATCTGCGGCTTCTGGCCGAAGCCGACGCTGGAGTACATCTCCCACAGGTCATGCGCCGGGAGCTGCATCGCGATGCGCGCCGCGCCCACGTTGCTGGACTTCTGGATCACCTCGCGCACCGTCAGCACCGGGTGGGGGTGGGCGTCCTTGATGACGACGCCGCCAACCACCAGGCTGCCGGCGGCAGTGACGATGGGCTTGTCGGGCGTGACGATCTGGCTGTCCAGCGCCTTGGCGATGACGAAGGGCTTCATCGTCGAGCCGGGCTCGAAGATGTCGGTCAGCGCCCGGTTGCGCAACTGCCCGCCGCTCAGGTTGCTGCGCCGCGCGGGGTCGAAGCTGGGGTAGTTGGCAAGGGCCAGGATCTCGCCGCTCTGCGCGTCCAGCACCACCACGCTGCCGGCCTTGGCGCCATGCTCGGCCACCGCGTCGCGGATGCGCTGGTAGGCGAAGAACTGCACCTTGGAATCGACCGACAACTGGATGTCCTGGCCGTTCACCGCGTCGGTCTGGTCGCCGATGTCTTCGACCACGCGGCCCAGCCGGTCTTTCACCACCGAGCGGGCGCCGTCGCGGCCTTGCAGCTCCGCCTGGAAGCGCAGCTCGATGCCTTCCTGGCCCTTGTCTTCGACGTTGGTGAAGCCCACCACATGCGCCGCGGCCTCGCCTTCCGGGTAGCTGCGCTTGTACTCGCGCACCTGATAGACGCCCTTGATGCCCATCGCCTTGATCTGCGCCCACTGCGGCTCGTCGGCCTGGCGGCGCAGCCACGCAAAGTTGCTGCTGCCGCCGGACAGCCGCGTGTCGAGATCGGCGGTGCTCATGTCCAGCGCGCGGGCCAGCGCCTTGCGCTCGCTGCTGTCGGCCTGGAAGTCTTTCGGGATCGCCCAGACCGACGGCGCGGGCACGCTGGTGGCCAGCACCAGGCCGTTGCGGTCGAGGATGCGGCCGCGGCTGGCCGGCAGTTCCAGCGTGTGCGCATAGCGCTTCTCGCCCTGCTTCAGATAGAAGTCGGTGCCGATGATCTGGATATAGACGGCGCGGCCCAGCAGCAGCAGAAAGGCCGCGCCGACCAGCGCCACCACGAAGCGCGAGCGCCAGGGCGGTGTCTTGCTGGCCAGCAGCGGGCTGGTGGCGTAGTTGACGCTGCGCACGCTGGTGCTGGCGGGGCTGCGGCTCATCGTGCGGCTCCTGATGCCGCCAAATCGGCGGCAACTTCGGCGGCCAACACGGCGGCCAACTCGGCGGCCGGGGCTGCCGCGCCGCCCGCAACGCTGTCGTTGACGTACTGCGTGACCGCCGGCGTGGCGCTGCGCATCTTGAGCTTCTCGCGCGCCACCTTTTCCACCCGCAGGTGGGTGGCCTGGGCCTGGCGCTCTGCGTCCAGGCGCTTGAATTCGGTGTCCAGCGTCTGTTCTTCGTTCCTTGCCCGGTCCAGCGCGGCGAAAAGCCGCCGGCCTTCGTACGAGGTGCGCACCAGCAGCAGCGCGCTGCCCAGCAGCAGCACCAGCAGCAGCAGGTTGAGCTTGGTCATGCAGCCACCCCGGTGCGCTCTGCCACGCGCATCACCGCCGAGCGGGCGCGCGGATTGGCGCGCACTTCGTCGTCGTCGGGCTTCGTGCGGCCCAGCGACACCAGCTTCAGCGCCTTGGGCGGCGCAAACATCGCCCGGCGATCGGGCGTGTCGCGGCTTTCGCGGGCAATGAAGGTCTTCACGATGCGGTCTTCCAGGGAGTGGAAGCTGATGACGACGAGGCGGCCTTGCGGGGCGAGCAACCCGAGCGCGACGTTCAGGCCTTGTTCAAGCGCCTCAAGCTCGGCGTTGACGAAAATCCGAAGAGCTTGAAATGTGCGCGTTGCAGGGTTCTGGCCCGGCTCGCGGGTTTTGACTGCACCAGCCACGAGCGCGGAAAGCTCCCCTGTGGTTCGAAGCGGATGCCCGCCTTGCCTGCGAGCAACAACCGCCTTTGCAATCTGTAGAGCAAACCGTTCTTCCCCATGGTCGCGGATCACCTGTGCGATGTGGCGCTCATCGGCGCGGGCCAGAAAATCCGCTGCGGTCTCGCCGCGGGTCGTGTCCATGCGCATGTCCAGCGGCGCGTCGAAGCGGAAGCTGAAGCCGCGCTCGGGGTTGTCGATCTGCGGCGAGCTGACGCCCAGGTCCAGCAGCACGCCGTGCACCTGCGCGATGCCCAGCCCACGCAGCGCCTCGGCCATGCCGTCGAAGCTGCCGTGCAGCATGGTGAAGCGCGGGTCGGCGATGGCAGCACCGGCGGCCACCGCTTCCGGGTCCTTGTCGAAGGCGACCAGCCGGCCGGCGGGTGAGAGCCGCTCCAGCACGGCGCGCGCGTGGCCGCCGCGGCCGAAGGTGCCATCGACATAGACGCCGTCCGCCAGCGTCACCAGCGCCTGGACGGCGGGGGTGAGCAAGACGGTGGTGTGCTGCCATGTGCTCTGCGCAGTCATCCGGTGACTTTGTTCTGCAGCTCTTCGGGCAGGCCGGCGGCGATGGTCAAGGCCTCGCCTGCTTCATAGCGCGCCTTGTCCCACAATTCGAACTTGTCGCCGACGCCCATGAACACCACTTCGCGCTCCAGCCCGGCCCACTGGCGCAGCTCCGGCGGCACCAGCACGCGCGAGCCACCGTCGATCTCGACATCGGTGGCGCTGCCGATGTACAGCCGGCGCCAGCCTTCGTGCTTCATCGGCAGCCGCGTCAGATCGGCCTCGAAGGCGTCCCACACCGGCTTGGGGAACAGCGTCAGGCAGCCGGCATGGTTCTTCGAGATCACCATCTGCCCATCGACGGTGGACACCAGCATGTCGCGGTACCGCGAAGGCACGGTGAGGCGCCCTTTCGCGTCCAGCGTCAGTACAGGACCCCCTCGGAAGGCGAAAGACGGCACGTAACCCCACAAAAATCTACTTTGCGGCACTTTACCTGACGCAGAGGCTGGGGGTCAATGGCGAAAACCGGTGAAATATCAATCAAATCAAGGACTTACATTTGATATTTCGCGCCCATTCTGAGCAAAAAGTCGTTCAAAAAGAAGGACTTGAAACGCGGTATGAAAGTGGTTTGTGAGCTACCGCAGTGCAGCGCTGTGGCCCACTTTTCTCCACCCGCAGTCATGCACAAGCCCTCAGGCTGCGATTGGCGGCCTGAGGGCTGGGTTTGGGCACGCTGACGTACAGCCGAAAGCGGCCGATCGAAACGCCGCCGGAGGAACGTCAAAGAGGGGAGCGGCAAAGACCGACGAAGCGCCGCGAAGGACGCCTCGCGGATGCCGGCGGCGCGCCTGCTGACGGTCAGCGCGCTGGGGCTGGGGCTGGTGCGGGTGCTGCCTGTGCCACCGGGCCCGGGGCCGCATCCGGCCGCTGGAGAACGCCGCCCAACTCGGGGTAGTCCTTCAGCATGCTGACGCCGTACAAGGGCTTGTAGGCGCCCTTGTGGCAGGTTTGGCAGCCGACCTTGGGGCCGTCGCCTTCAGCGCTCAGCCGGTTGGGGGGCAGCAGGCCCTTGATGGGCACGAGGTACTCGGTATTGAGGTCGCGGGCCATGCGGATGCCATGCCACGCGGTGGAGCGCTGCGGCGTGCTTTCCTCCCAGCGCCCCATCGCCCGCGTGTTGTGGCAGTAGGTGCAGTTCACACCGAGCGACTGCGACATGTAGAGCATCAACGAGTACGTCCACTTCGCTTGCTTGATCGAGTGCGGGTTCTCACCGGCCAGCGGCCGCACCCCTTGCACCCGCACGTTGTTCACGTCTGACAGCAGGTACTCGGACAGCGGGTCATAGGGCAAGGCGGCGTTGCCGTTCACCTTCGAGCCGGCCTGGTTCTGGCCGCCGCTGTAGCCCACCATGCTGGTGCGCGCCACCGGGGCCGAAAACCAGTCGCCAGTGGGCACGGCCTGGCCGCGGTGGCAGGTCCAGCAGGTGACACCGGTGCCGCCGACGTGGGGCTTCCAGTCGGTGTTGATGTGGCGCGTCATCTGCAACATGCGGCGCGCAACCACCTTGGTGTACTTCTCGTCCGACTCCAACTTCTTCGGGTTGTGGCAGAACTCGCAGCCTTCTTCCGGCGCAACCCAGGTGGACAAGGCCTGCATCAGGCGCGAGAACTCCAGCACCGTGAGGTCGTTCAGCACCTGGACGTTCTTGAAAACGTCCTTGATGGCAGGGCCATCCGGGTCGGGTGGGTCCACCGGCTCGGGATCGGGCACCGTGTGCACATCGGGCGTGTTGGCCAGCGCGCTGGCCTTGTACACCTGCGCCTGCCCCAGGCCGCGGTAGCCACGCTGCACGCTGTCGGTGCGCTCGCAGGCCGACAGCAGCAGCAGCGCGCCGCCGAGGATCAGCGCAGCCAGCGCACTGTGGATTGCCTTTGCCATCGCTTCAGGCCGCTTTGCGAACCTTGAAGTTGCGGCACCAGCCGTTTTGCGACACCAGGCGCCCGCCGTAGAAAGAACAGGGGCCGAGGGCCTCACCGGGTTTGCCCGAATAGAGCTGGCATTTCGCGCAGGTTTGGTCGGCGGTGTGGCGCGGGTAACGGGCCTGATCGACCTGCGTGGAATCGAGCTTGAACCCCATCGACTTGGCGTAAGGGTCGGCCTCGGTGACGCGCTCTTCTTCAGCCCTTGCCGTGCCAAGCGCAATGGCAGAACTGCCGGCCACCAACTGCAACATGAATGTGCGGCGTTGTGTCATTCGAATGTCTCCACTTTCGTACTGCTGTGATTCGGCATTCAAAGATCATTGCGCACCAGCCGAATGTAATGCATTTCGATTGGTGGCCTTGCCTGGAAGCCTTCTGCCCCGAAACTCAGGGCAAATACCAAGGGGGTTTCCCCGCTGCCCATTTGCGGCGTTGCTGTCCAGTACAGGCTTGCGGCCGTCGCCGGAAACACGCTGAGATTGACGCGCGGGTTGCTGCATTGGCGCTCGGCAATCGTGGCCAATTCAGCCAGATTGGGCAAACGCCAATCGTCGTAAAAATAGGCGCCGCCGCGGTTGACTGCGTCGGCCACCGCCTGGGCAGATTGCCAACTGCCTGGTGCGCCCTCGCCGTTGCAGCGCCCTGCTGCCCAGGTCTGGCCGACCGAGCAGCGCATCCACATCAGGCGCGACTTCTTGTCGGTCACCGTGCCGTCCGCGTGGTCTTCAAAGTGCGCCGTGGGCGACGAGAAGGCGTAGAGGCTGCTGTCGCAGACCTGCTGCGCTTGCACCGTCGCACCCGCCACTGCACTCGCCGCCAACAGCAGCGCAACGAAGACCGGCTTCACGGCCAGACTACCGATCAACGCCGATGCCGGACGGCTTCTTCATGTAGCCCACGCCGGATTTGACGACGATGGACGGTGTCTGCCGTTTGGCCTGGCCGGGGTCGATCTTTTCGCCACGGTACAGATTGAAGGCATAGGCCTCCATCGCGATCATGTCGTCGCCGTTGACGTCGAGTGCCTTGCCGCCCTGCGGGTTTTCGATGCACCAGTTCACCATGGCGCGGAAGGGCACCACCTTGTTGAACATCGACATGTACTTGGGGAAGGTCTGCGGGTTGGAAGCCGCTGCGTCGGGGTGGCAATTGCCGCAGCCCAGGCCGTTGTTCGTCATGTCGGCGCGGCTGCCGTGCCAGAGATCGCGGCCACGGTCCACCAGGGCGATCAGCTTCTCCTGCTGGCTTGCCAGCTCGGCGGCGGTGAACGGCTCGCGCGCCATCACGCTGCCGGCAGACAGGACGGCTGCGGCCGAGAGGCCGAGCGCGAAGATTCGGGTGTTTCTTTGCATGCTGCGCTCCTTCAGACCTTGAAACCGTTTTTCATGAACGGCGTCAATGAGTCGCCAAAGGGCCGGTGCTGCACCGTTCCGCGGAAGCCCGCGTCCAGCGCCACGGTCTGCGTGCCCATGCCGTCTTGCTCGTTGGCCGGGTCGGACCGGTTCATCTGCGACTGCGGGTAAGGCAGCGCGACATTCGGGTACGGCCACGGCCACGACGTGCTCAGCGCACCGACCGATGTCATGTTGCCGATCTTGTTGAAAATGGTCTGGTGCACATGGCCGTGGAAGGACATCACGTTGGTGAACTTGGCCAGCGTGGCGCGGATTTCCGGTGCGTCGGAGGTCTGGAAATTCCAGCGCGGGTAATAGTCCCAGAGCGGGGAATGGGTGAAGATGACGACCGGCGTTTCAGGCGCCAGGTTCTGCACGTCCTTCTTCAGCCAGGCCAGTTGTTCGGCCTGCACGCCCCAGGGGCCGGCAATCGGGCTCTCCAGCATCTCCATCACGCCCATGCGATCTTTGGGCGACATCCCGGCCGCTGTCCAGAAGTCTTTCACAAGGATGGAGTTCATGCCGATGAAGTGCACGCCTTTGTGGTCGAACGACCAGGTCGGGCTGCCGAACATGCCGCGCCACGCGGCGCCCATGTCCAGATACCAGTCGTGCTCGCCGGGGATTACCCGCATCGGCATCTTCAGTTTGGCGAGGATGTTCTTGCCTTTGACCAATTGGTCTTCGGTGCCGTTTTGCGCAATGTCGCCGCCATACAGCACGAAGTCGGGCAAGGGATTGAGTGCATTGACCTGATTGACCGCGTCTTCGAGGCTGCGGTCGAACTTGTGGTCTGCGATGCTGTAGAGATGCGAATCGCTGATCATCGCGAAATTGAATGGGGTGACCTGGCGCCGCCCGGTCTGCGCGGCAACGACTTGCACCAACCCCAGGTTCACCCCAATGGCATTTGCCATCAAAGTGGATAGGCCCGCTTTGCCCGTGAAGCCCAGAAAGCGCCTTCTACCTTGCTCATCCGTAACCGACATGGATGTCTCCTTCTGTAGTGAACTGCTTTTCGACAGCGATCAATGTACGCAGCGATTGGGCAAAAAAGAAATTGAATGTTTTGACGTTCTCCGCGCGTGTGCCTAATATCAGCGCATGACATTGGCCAAGACCGCATCGCTGCGCCAGCTTGCCACCTTCCAGGCCGTTGCGCGGCTCGGCAGCGTGTCTCTCGCAGCCGAAGAACTGCACCTCAGCCAGTCGGCGGTGTCGATACAGATCGCCGGGCTGGAAGCCGCGTCGGGCTCGGCGCTGGTGCTGCGCACCGGGCGCGGCGTGCGGCTCAGCGAAGCCGGCGAGCTGCTGCTCAATTACGCCGACAGGCTGCTCAGCCTTTGGAGCGAGGCCAGCGACGAGATGAGCACCTTTCTCGGTGCCTTCACCGGCACGCTGCGCGTCGGCGCGGTGACGACTGCCGAATACTGGCTGCCCCGGGTGCTGGTGGCCTTCGTCAACGAGAACCCCCGCGTCAAGCTCAAGCTCCAGGTCGGCAACCGCGAGCAGGTGGTGCGCAGCCTGGCAGCGCAGGACATCGACATCGCGGTGATGGGCCAACCGCCGGACGAGCTGAAGGTGGTGGCTGCAGCGTTCGCGAAGAACCCGATGGCCTTCGTCGCGCGGCCCGACCACCCGTTGATGGCCGAGCCGGCACTGACGATGGCGCGCCTGGCCGAAGCCCACCTGCTGGTGCGCGAGCGCGGCTCCGGCACCCGCACCACGGCAGAACGCCTGTTCAAGGAGGCCGGGCTGCGGCTGCGCGTGGGCTCCGAGTTGTCCAGCAACGAGTCCATCAAGCAGATGTGCGCCGCCGGTTTCGGCCCCGCCTTCCTGTCGATGCACACCTGCGTCCTGGAGATGAACGCGGGCCTGCTGAAAGTGCTGCCGCTACCCGACAACCCGCTGGAGCGCGAGTGGTTCGTGGTGCGGGTGGCGGTGCGGCCCATGCCGCAGGTGGCGCTGGCCTTCGAGCAGTTTCTGCGTGATCGCGGCCAGGCCGAAATGCACCGCCAGCTCTGGCGGCCCTGGGTGGGCAGCGTGCCGGCGGGCTGACGCGGGACGGTGACCGGGCGATGCCTGACGACCCGCGAGACAACGACGTGCTGTGGCGCCTGCGCCATGCCCTTGCCGGCATCGGGCTGGCGCTGCTGCTGTCGGTGCCGCTGGCGGCGCTGGCCGGCCGCTGGATCGGCGACCTGCTGGCCGACAGCTATGCGCTGCGGACGGCCTTGTACTGCGGCCTGCTGCTCTACCTGCTGGTGGGCGCGGCCGTGCTGTTCACGCGCGTGGCGCGCCACGAGACGCGCAGCCTGAGCCTGCGCCGCGTGCTGCTGTGGCTGGCCAGCCTGTGGCTGTGGCCGCTGCTGCTGCTGCGCAAGCGGCGGGCCGTTGGCTAGCTGTCCAGCCCCGCGATGTGGTGCACCTGCTCCACGTCTTGCAGCCGGTCCACCACGCGGGCCTGAAGATGCTCCCGCACGGCGCCCGGCAGCGCGGCGGCGTAGGCGGGCGTGAGCTGCATGTCGTGGCGTGCGCCGTTGGCGGCACCCGGTGCATCCACGCCCACCACCAGCACCGGCCGCGCACTGGCAGAGCGGTTGGCGGTGCCGCGGTGGATGGTGAGCGCGCTGCGCGCCGAGATGTCGCCACGTTGCGGCATGCGGCGCTGGGCCAGCGCGGCATAGCGCGGCGCCAGCCGGGCGGGCGGAAACATCGCGGCTTCGCGGTCTGGCGTGCCGTCGCCTGCCCCCCAGTCGTCCCACTGCGTGCCGGGCGCAATCTCCAGCGGGCCCATCTCGGGCACCGTGTCCACCGCCGTCAGGTTGAAGGCCAGCGAGTCCAGCCGGCGGCCGATGCGCGTGGCCTCCGGCGCCGGGAAGTCGCGGTGCCAGGGCTGGTCTTGTGCGCCGGGAAAGGGGATGTCGAAGCCGACCTCGACCACGCGGTAGTCCGGCCCCAGCACCGCACGGCAGACGCCGACGAACCACGGGTGGCTGACGATATCGACGAAGCCGGTCAGCCGCTCCGGGTGGACCTCGACGTACCAACGCTGGGGGCCGCGCGGCAGCGCGCCGTGCGGCCGCTGGCGCGCACTGTCGAACAGGCGCTCGATGTCCTGGTGCAGGCGGTCGGCCCAGCCGGCGCTGAAGGCGCCACGCAGCGCGATGCTGCCGTCGCCGTAGAGGCCGCGCATCGTGGCCGCTATGTCGAAGGCCGGGTCGAAGCCGGTGGCGAATGGTGCGTCTGACGTTGCGTGGGAGGTTGCGTCGGCCGTTGCGTCGGCCGTTGCGTCCGTGGAGGCGATGCGGTTCATCGGGTTCTCGCAGCAGTTGAAGGGTCGGCGGCGGCGCGCCGCACCTGGACGTCGTGGAAGCTGGCGCGCTGCCCTGCCCCGCCCATCGCCACCAGGCCGAGCTGCGGCGTGCGGCCCAGCGTGCCGTGCACCCAGGTGCCGCCGCGCACCCAGCGGCTGCCTTCGGCGCGGCTGAATGCGGTGACGGCCATGCCGTCGCCCTGGCGGCGCAGCAGCAGCGCGAGCCGGGTGCGCCCGCCAGGCGGGCCGACGGCGCTGCTGCCGTAGCGCGGCGCCAGCGCGTCTGCCTTGGGCTGCTCGACGGCGAATTCGGTCTGCCGCGTGTCGTGCAAAGCGACATGGACCAGCTTGACGTAGCGGTCGTCGTCGGCATACAGCAGCAGCCCGGCCTGCACCGGCGCAGCCATATCGCCGTCTGGCGGCAGGTCGATCGCCAGTTCTGCTTCGACCCAGAGGTCGCCGTCGGGCGGCAGCGGCGTCACCAGCAGCGCTGCATCGTTGGTGTCCAGATGCAGATCGCTGGCCTCGGTGGCCAGTTGCAGGCCGCCCGCGCCGGTGGCCGCCGGCACCGCGGGCTGGCGCACCCAGCGCCAGCGCGGCGACAGCGCAGGCGCGCTGAAATCGTCGCGCCACAGCAGCGCGCCGCGC
The DNA here is from genome assembly GCA_964244245.1 of uncultured Rubrivivax sp. Classification (GTDB taxonomy): domain Bacteria; phylum Pseudomonadota; class Gammaproteobacteria; order Burkholderiales; family Burkholderiaceae_C; genus Rubrivivax. Next base: position 22,258 of record CAXTHW010000026.1, read on the forward strand.
AGCCGCTCGGGCTGGGCCGGTGTCTGCGCCTGCGCTTGTGTCTGCGCTTGTGTCTGCGCTTGTGTCTGCGTCTGCCGTGCCGGCGCTGTGCGCTGCAAGGGCGCCGGCCGGGGCGCGTCGCTCGGCCCGCCCGTCACCTGCGGCCAGCCATCGACCCAGGTCAGCGCGTCCAGCAGCACCGGGCGGCGCGGCAGCACGGAGCCTGTCCATTGCGCCTGCCCGCGGTCCAGCGCGTGGTAGGCCGTCCACCAGCGGCCGGCGGCGTCGCTGAACACGCTGTTGTGGCCTGGGCCGACCCAGCGGTTGCCGTTTTGCAGCAGCACCGGCGTGCCACCGGTGCGCGCGTCGAGAAAGCCATGGCCGTCGCGGTCGAGGAAGGGGCCGAGCGGGTCACGCGCGCGGCCGACGAAGACGCCGTAGCCGGTGAGCGCGCCGTTGCAGCAGTTGGCCGACGAGGCGAAGAGCCACCACCAGCCGCCGTGCTGCACGACCTCGGCGCCTTCGTAGCGGTGGCCGCGCGCGATGGGCAGCGCCGGCCCCTGCGGGTGCAGCGCAGCAGCGTCCAGCGGCTGCACCCACAGGCCGCCGCCGTAGCTGCCGTAGTACAGCAAGTGGCGGCCGTCGGGCAGGCTGACGAGGTCGGGGTCGAAGGTCCAGTGGAAGTTGCAGCCCGGGCCGGCGCGGCGCGGCGCCACCACCAGGGCCGGCTCGGGCACCCAGGGGCCGAGAGGCGACGCGCTGCTGGCCACGCCGATGGCGCTGTCGGTGGCGCAGCCGGGCTCGGGGCTCAGCGCATCGACCACGTCGGTGATGGTGTAGTACAGCCGGTAGCGGCCGTCCACCCAGGCCAGCTCCGGCGCCCACAAGCCGGCCGTCGGCATGGCCTGCGGCGGCGGCGCGGGCAGTGCGTTGCCGGCATAGGTCCAGTGCACCAGATCGGGCGAGACGAACATCGGCAGCGGCTGGAAGCGCAGGCCGCCGTCGGCGTTGCGGTCGCGGTCGGACAGCGGGTCTTGCGTGCAGACCATCAGCCACGCCGGGTCACGCGGGCGCTGGCCGCGCAGCACGGTGGGGTCGGCACAGCTTTCGACGCTGCTGCCGTCGGCCTGCAGCAGTGGCAGCGGGTTGCGGTACTGTGCCGGCAGCGGTGGCGCTGCCGATGCGGCCGAGACAGCCGCCGCCAGCAGCGCAGCCTGCACGGCGTGCAGAGCGTGCAGCGCGCGCACGGCACAGCGGCGCCGGCGCATCACCGCACCATCGTCGGGCCGCGCACGGTGGGCAGGTCGGCCGCCCAATCGACACGGTCCAGGTACATGAAGCGGCGGTCTCCGCGCGTGCCCTGCGAGGTGATCTCCCACGCGTGATAGGCCATCCAGGTCTGGTCGCCCACCTGCAGCAGCGACGCATGGCCCGGCCCGAACAGCGGCGGCCGGGTGTCGTTGCGGCTGGCGAGGATGGGCAGGTTGCTGCTGCGCCGGCAGGGGCCGAGCGGCGTGTCGCACCAGGCGTGGCCCACGGCGTAGGCGGCGCTGGCGTAGTCACCGCCGGAATAGAACAGGTGCAGCCGGCCCTGCTGCTGCCACAGCGTCGGCGCCTCGATCACCGCGCCTTCCCAGGCCAGCGCCGTGGTCAGCAGCGCCACCGGCGCGCCCTGGACGGCCAGCCCGTCGGCGCTCAGCCGCTGGCCCCACAGCGTGGTGGGGCGGCCGCAGCAGTTGCCGTCGTTCTTGAAGTAGAGATACAGCTCGCTGCCCACGCGCGCGGGGCTGGGGTCGATGCTGCCGCCGTCTGCCACCTGGCACACCAGCGGCGCGGGCCGGGTGTCGGCGTACGGGCCTTCGGGCCGCGTGGCCTCGGCCACGCCGATGCACTGCCGGTTGCTGGCGGCGTCGCGCGCGGTGTAATACATCAGCCAGCGGCCACCGAGGGCCAGCACCTCGGGCGCCCAGACGAGGCCGGAGACGTTGGCGGCCCAGGCCGGGCGCTGCGGCAGCGCGTCGGGCAGCGCCTGCCAGCGCTGCAGATCGGTCGAGCGCGCCACCTGCACGTTGCGGTTGCCGCTGTTGGTGGCGAAGGCGAGCCAGCCGCTGCCGTCGGCCAGCACGAAGGGGTCGGGGAAGTCGCCCAGCGAGCTGGTGATGGCCACAGGCGGCGGCGGCGCGGGGGTGTCTGCACCGCCGCCACCCCCGCCGCCGCCGCAGCCGGCCAGTGCCAGGCCGCTCAGCAGCCACGCGAGGCCGGCGGCAGCCAGTGCACTGGAGCACCGCCGCCGCAGCGGCAGCAGCAGCAGCAGCAGCGAGGAGGTGGATGCGGTCATTGGGGCGTCTCCGGTCCGGGCGCAGAAGCGGCCGAGGCCGCCCGCGCCGGTGCATGGGTGAATTGCGCGTCGCGTTCGAGCATGCGGTTGATGGCGCGTTGCGCGCCGGCCAGCGTGGGCGCCGGCGGCGCGCCATGCACGACGACGGCGGTGAGCGCGTCGCCCAGCATCGTGGTCACGCGCGACTGGCGCGCCACCGCCTGCGGCAAGGCGCCGCCGTAGGTGCCCAGCGGCGCGATCTGCGGGCGCATCGGCAACGCGGCGAAGGCCGCGCCCGCCATCACAGACTGCCGCGTGGGCAACTGCCCCGTGCGCGCCCAGGCGCCGCCTTCGTCATTGATGAAGCGCAGGAAGCGCAGCGCGGCGCGGCGCTCTGCCGCCGTGTGCGTGCCACCCTTGAGCATCACTAGCAGATGGTTGTCGGCCCAGGCGCCGGGCTGGCCGTACAACTGCTGGAAAGGCAGCGCGATATAGCCGCCGGACAGCGGACGCCCGGGGCGCTGCGATTCCTTGAACAGGTCGCCCAGCAGCCAGGTGCCGTTGATCATCACCGCGCCCTGGCCGGCGACGAAGGCCTGGATGCCGGCGCCGTAGTCGTGCCCGTGCGAGGCCAGGCCTTCGCTGTACAGCGTCTGCAGCAGGCCCACCGCGTGCTGCACCTCGGCACTCGTCAGGTCCATCGCGGTGGGCTTGCGCGGGAACAGCGTGCCGCCTTGCTGCTGCACCAGCGTCATCAGCGTGCGTGCGAAGGCCGGCGCGTCGTTCACCGTCAGCATCACGAAGTAGGGCTTGCCGGTGGCGGCCTTGAAGCGGCGCGCCTGGTCGAGAAGCTCGGCTTCGCTGTGCGGCAGGCGCGGGCGGCTGCCGTCGGCCAGGCCGGCGGCGCGCAGCAGGTTGACGTTGACGTGCCAGAGCCAGGAATGGGTGTCCAGCGGCAGCGCATAAGGCCGGCCATCGACGGTGACGGCGCGGCGCGCCTGCGGCGTGAAATCGGCCACCGCGATGCCGACCTCGGCAAAGCCGGTGTCCAGCGGTTCGACCAGCCCGCGCTTGACGAAGTCGTTCAGCACCGAGCCATGCAGGATGGCCACTGCAGGCACGTCGCGGTTGATCACGCGGCCGCCGATCTGGCTGTAGTAGGGCCGGTGCTCGATGATCTGGGTGCGCACCCGCACGTCGGCGTTCAGCGCGTTGAAGCGGTTGGTCAGCACGGTGATGATTCCGCATTCGCCGGTGGCCGCTGCGGGGTCGGTGACGGCGCCGAACTGCGCGTCGCAGGCGCCGAAGAAGCGCGCGAAATCGATGGCCACCGGCTGCGCAGCGGCAGGCCGAGCCGGCGCCGCCAGCAACAGCAGCAACGCCAGCAGCAGCAGCGGCGGCAGAGGCCAGCCCTTGCCTGCCCTGCTCACCGCACACCCCCGGCGACGGCAGCCACGATGTGGCGCTGGAAGAAGGCATACAGCCCGAGCACGGGTACCGCGGCGAACACCGCCTGCGCCATCAGGAAACCCAGCCCCTCGCTCTGCGCGAAGTTGCTCTGCATCGACGCCAGCCCCAGCGACAGCGTGTACATCGCCGGCTTGGTGGCTGACATCAGCGGCCAGAGATAGTCGTTCCAGGCCGAGAGGAAGGTGAAGATGCCCAGGGTGGCCTGCGCCGGCAGCGACATCGGCAGCAGCACCTTGGTGAACACCGTCCAGCGCGAGGCGTTGTCCAGCAGCGCGGCTTCCTCCAGCTCCACCGGCACGGCCTTGAAATACTGCGTCATCAGGAACACGCCGAAAGGCGCGGCCAGGCCGGGCAGGATCAACGCCATGTGGGTGTTGTGCAAACCCCAGTCAGCGAACATGCGGTGCAGCGGCGCCACGTAGCCGGCCTGCGGAATGGCCAGCCCCGCGAGCACGAAGGCGAAGAGCGCCCGCCGCCCGGGAAACTGAAGCCGCGCGAAGGCATAGCCGGCCAGCGACGAGAGCACCAGCACCAGCACCGTCTGGCCGAGCGCGACGATGGCCGAGTTGAGCAGCCAGCCGCCGAGTTGCGACGCCAGCAGGATGTCGCGGTAGTTGGCCAGCGTGAAGGGCGCGCGCCACCACACCGCACCGCCGAGCTGAAGCAGCTCGTTCGGCTTGAACGACAGCGCCAGCACCCACAGCAGCGGCAGCGTCCACACCACCGCCAGCGCGATGGTGCCGAGCATCAGCACGCGGTCGCCGCGCGTGTTGCCCAGGGCCTGCGCCAGGCGGCTCACCGGCTGGCCCCCGCGGTCTCGGCTGGCGCCATGCGGGCCTGCACGGCCAGCGCCATCAGCAGCAGCAGCGTCAGCACCTGCGACGCGGCGGCTGCATAGCCGAGCTGCCACTGGTCGAACATCGCCTCGTAGATGAACATCACCAGCGAGCGCGTGCTGTGGTTGGGCCCGCCTTCGGTCAGCAACTGCACCTGGCCGAACACCTGCAACTGCGCAATGACCTGGGTGATGGCCACCAGCACCAGCACGCGGCGCAGCGCCGGCAGCGTGATGTAGCGAAAGCGCTGCCAGCGGCTGGCGTCGTCCAGCGCCGCGGCTTCATAGACCTCGGCCGGGATCTGCTGCAGCGCCGCCAAAAACAGCATCATCGGCAGCCCCACGCCCCACCACAGCGTGATCACGGCCACGCTGGGCAGCGCCAGCCACTCGCTGTGCAGCGGCGACGGCAGCGGCAGCCCGGCGGCCTGCAGGCCGGCCGCCACCGCGCCGGTCTCCGGGCGCAGCAGCAGCCGCCAGATCAGCGTGACCACCGTGACCGACAGCACCGAGGTGCCGAAGAAGATGCCGCGCAGCCAGGCTGCCAGCGCGCCCGGCCGGTTCAGCGCCAGCGCCAGCGCGAGGCCGGTGCCCACCAGCAGCGGCGTGGCCAGCGCCGCGAACAGCAGCGTGTTGACGAAGGCGCGCACCGCGAGTTCATCGCCCGCCAGATCGACGAAGTTCTGCAGCCCGACGAAGCGGCCCATGTTCGACAGCAGGTCCACTGCGTTGAGGCCCAGCCAGACGCCGCGCAGCGTGGGCCACACCATCAGCAGCAGGTAGGCGGCGACGAAGGGCGCGACGAACAGCCAGCCCGCCAGCCCGGCATCGGCCAGCGGCGTGCCGGGCCGGCCGACCCTGCCCAAGCGGCCCAGCCAGCCCGGCCGGGGCAGCCCGCCAGGCGGCGCGGTGGCACCCGGCCCGGCGATCATGCGTTGCCCCGCCGATGGGCGCGGTCGTCGGCGTCGAAGAGATGCAGCCGCGCGCGGTCGGGCCGCAGCCGCAGCGCGTCGCCGATGGCCGCGCCTGGGCAGTCGCGGCCATCGGCCACGCACAGCGTGCCATCGGCCAGTTGCACATGCAGCAGCGTGCGGTCGCCCAGCCGCTCGATCACCTCCACCGTGCCTTGCAGCGGCCCGTCTGCCGCGGCTTGCAGCGCCTCCGGCCGCACGCCCAGCGACAGCCCCTGGCGCGCGCCTTCGGGCAGCCGCACGCCGGTGGCCAGCGCGGCACCGCCGGGCAGGCGCAGCACCGCGCCGTCGGCGTCGTCCGGCAGGCGCTCCACCGGCAGCAGGTTCATCGCCGGGTTGCCGACGAAGCCGGCCACGAAGCGCGTCGCCGGCCGGTCATAGGCTTCCATCGGCGGGGCGACCTGCTCGATGCGGCCACGGTGCATCACCACCACGCGGTCGGCCAGCGTCATGGCCTCGACCTGGTCGTGCGTCACCAGCAGCATGGTGGCGCGCAGCTTCTTGTGCAGCCGCGCCAGCTCCACGCGGGTGCGCCCGCGCAGCGCGGCGTCCAGGTTGGACATCGGCTCGTCGAGCAGCAGCGCTGCCGGCCGCTTGACGAGCGCCCGGCCGATGGCCACGCGCTGGCGCTGCCCGCCAGAAAGCTGCCCGGGCCGGCGCTGCAGCAGCTCGCCCAGTTCCAGCATGCGGCTGGCCTCGGCCACGCGCTCGTCGATCTCCGGCGTGCCGATGCCCACGTTGCGCAGCCCGAAGGCCATGTTGTCGTGCACGCTCATGTGCGGGTACAGCGCGTACTGCTGGAACACCATCGCCACGCCGCGGCGGCCGGGCGGGAGCTGCGTCACGTCCTTCTCGCCGATGCGGATGTGGCCCTCGGACACCGGCTCCAGGCCGGCCAGCATGCGCAGCAGCGTCGATTTGCCGCAGCCCGACGGCCCGAGCAGCGCGACGAATTCGCCCGGCTCGATGCGCAGCGAAAAGCGCGGGATCACGCTGACGTTGCCGTAGCGCTTGTGGACGTCGATCCACTCGATGGCCTGCATGCGGGTTGTCCTTCAGCGTAGCGGCTCGAAGCGCAGCCGCATGTGGCGGCGCAGCAGCGCGGGCGGGCGCAGCAGCGCACCGTGGTCTGGCCATTCGGGGTGGCTCGGGCTGTCGGGCCAGAACTGCGGCTCCAGCGCAAATCCCACGCCGGGCTCACAGGGCCGGCCGCTGCGGTCTGTTGTGCCGCCCAGATGGTGGCCGCCGTAGAACTGCAGGCCGGGATAGTCGGTGTGCAGCGTCATCCGCAAGCTGCCGTCGCCGGCCCAGACGCTGGCCGCCGGGCCGGGGCCGCCATCGAGCACGAAGCAGTGGTCGAAGCGCTGGCTGCCGATGGCCCGCGGCTGGCGCAGGTCCATCGCGGTGCCGGCCACAGGCGCGATGTCGCCGCGCGGGATCAGCGCGTCGTCCACCGGCAGCCAGTGCGTGGCTGCGATGGCGATGCGGTGGGCCGCGATGGGGGCCGCCGGAGCGCCATCACGCCCGTCGCCGCCATCGAGGTTGAAGTAGGCGTGGCTGGTCAGGTTGACCGGGCAGGGGCGGTCCACCCGCGCCTTGAACTCCAGCAGCACGCAGCCCGGCGCTTCGATCGCGTAGCGCACCCGGGCGTCCAGCGCGCCGGGGTAGCCCTGGTCGCCATCGGGCGAGTGCAGTGCCAGCGTGAGATGGCGCGGCCCCTGGTCGGTGCAGTGCCAGGTGCGGCGGTCGAAGCCGTCCGGCCCGCCGTGCAACTGGTTGGCGCCTTCGTTGGCGGCAAGCTGGTGCTGCACGCCGTCGATCACGATGCGCGCGCCGCCGATGCGGTTGGCATAGCGGCCGACGATGGCGCCCATGTAGCCGGGCTGGCTGGCATGCTCGGCCGGCGTGGGGCGGCCGAGCAGCACCTCGCGCGTGCTGCCGGGCTCGGCCAGCGGCACGCGGCAAGACAGCCAGGTGGCGCCCAGCGTGCTGACGGCCAGCGTGGTGCCCTGGCCGTCGTCCAGGCGCAGCACCGTGGCCTCGGCCGTCATGGCAGCACCCCGGCGCCGTCACTGGCCTGGCAGACCCAGACCTCGGGCGCGATGCCGTCGGGGCCGCGGTAGCCGTCTGCGCCGCCCTCGCCCGCCACCGCGCGGCGCACCGCGTCGATGAGCGTTGCAGGCGCCAGCGCCACCACGCAGCCGCCGAAGCCGCCGCCGGTCATGCGCGCGCCGCCGTCGCCACCCAGCGCGCCGTGCACCAGCGCGGCCAGATGGTCCACCGCGGGCGGCACGATGTCGAAGTCGTCGCGCATCGAGCGGTGCGACGCGGCCATCAGCGCGCCGGTGCGGCGCAGGTCGCCGTCGCGCAATGCCTGTGCTGCGGCCAGCGTGCGGCGGTTTTCGGTGACGACGTGGCGCGCACGGCGGCGCAGGTCCCAGGGCAGCGCGGCCTCGCGCGCGGCCCAGAGCGCGTCGTCCACGTCGCGCAGCATTGGCACGCCCAGCAGTTGCGCGGCCTGCTGGCATTGCGCGCGGCGCAGGTTGTACTCGCTGTCCACCAGGCCGCGCTCCACCCGCGAGTGCACCACCAGCACCGCCGTGCCGGGCGGCAGCGCAATGGGCTGCAGTTGCTGGCTGCGGCAGTCCAGCAGCAGCGCGTGGCCGGCCACCCCGCCGGCCGATGCCAACTGGTCGAGGATGCCGCACTCGCAGCCGGCGAAGCGGTGCTCGGCCAGTTGCCCGGCGCGGGCCTTGACCGGCACGCCGAGCGTCGCGCCGGCCAAGGCCTCGAACGCGGTGGCCACCGCCATTTCCAGCGCTGCCGACGAGCTGAGCCCGGCGCCAGGCGGCACGTCACCCGCAATGGCGACATCGGCGCCTTGCAGCGCCAGCCCCGCCTCACGCAGCGCGTGCAGCGTGCCGCGCACGTAGTCGGTCCAGCCGGCGCCGGAGTCGGTGCGGCGTTGAATCGGCTGGCCGAGAGCGATGGTGTCTTCGCCGCCGTCTTCGTCACAGGCCAGCACGCGGACCGTGCTGCCGCCGTTCGGCCGCAGCGCGATCAGCGTCTCGCGGTCGATGGCGCAGGGCAGGCAGAAGCCGTCGCTGTAATCGGTGTGCTCGCCGATCAGGTTGACGCGGCCGGGTGCGCGCACATGCAGCGTGGCTGCGCCGCCGAAATGCCGCGCGAAGGCAGCGTCCAGCCGGTGGCGCAGGGCGTCCAGGCGGTTCATCGGCTGCTTTCAGCCGCGGGCAGCACGGCGCGCAGCCGCTCCGCCGCCTGCTCGGGCGTCAGATCGCGCTGCGGGTCGCCCAGCAGTTCATAGCCGGCCATGAACTTGCGCACGGTGGCCGAGCGCAGCAGCGGCGGGTAGAAATGGGCGTGCAACTGCCACGGCGCGGTGTCGCGCCCGTCGTGCGGCGCGCCGTGCCAGCCCATCGAGTACGGGAACGGCGTGGCGAACAGCGCGTCATAGGCGCCGGTCAGCGTCTTCAGCACCTGCGCCAGGCTGCTGCGCTGCGCCGTGTCCAGGTCTTCCAGCCGCGCGACATGCGTGGTGGGCAGCAACAGCGTCTCGAAGGGCCAGTTGGCCCACCAGGGCACCACCGCCAGCCAGTGGGCGTTTTCAACCACCGTGCGTGCGCCGTCGGCACGCTCCTGCGCCGCATAGTCGAGCAGCAGCGCGCTGCCGTGGGCTGCATGGTGGCTGCGCTGCTGCGCGTCTTCCAGAGCCACCTCGCCGGGCACATGGTCGGTGGCCCAGACCTGGCCGTGCGGGTGCGGGCTGGAGCAGCCCATCATCGCGCCGCGGTTCTCGAAGACCTGCACATGGCGATGGCGTGCACCCAGCTCGCGGCTCTGCGCCGCCCAGGCATCCACCACGGCGCCGATGGCGCCGAGCGTCATGCGCGACAGCGTCAGCGAATGGTCTGGCGAGAAGCAGATCACGCGGCAGGTGCCGCTGACGGCAGCCGCCTGCAACAGCGACCCGGCAGGTGCCTGCGGCGGCGCAATGCCGTCAGGCAGCAGGGCCGGGAAGTCGTTGTCGAAAACGAAGGTGCCGCTGTAGTCGGGGTTGACCTGGCCGTGCGCGCGCCGGTTGCCGGCGCACAGGTAGCAGCCGGGGTCGTGCGACGGCTGCGCGGCCGGCGCGGCAGCCTCCTGCTGGCCGGCCCAAGGGCGCTGGCTGCGGTGCGGCGAGACGATGACCCAGCGCCCGCGCAAGGGATCGTGGCGGCGGTGCGGGTGCTGCGCCGGGTCGAAGGCCGGAGCGACCGCCGCGCTTGCGTCAGCGCTTGCGTCAGTGCTTGCGTCAGTGCCTGCGTGGGCCATCAGGTCGTGCCCTGCGGTGGCTCGGCGTCGAGTGCCACTTCCTCTGCCGGGCTCAGCGGCGGTGCATGGCCGCTGCGCGCTTCGAGCTGCCGCACGCGCTTGATCCAGCGCTTGTTGTAGCCCAGCGGGTTGCGCGCGTAGTCGGCCGCGCGGAACAGCTTGCCACGGGTGGCGCGGGCGATCACTTCCGGGTCGGCCTTGAACTGCCGCTCGGGCGTCAGCAGGCCGTTTTTCTCAAGGAAGGTGTCGGTGAGCTGGGTGTAGCAGAAGCCGACGACGCCCTTGCAGGCGTGCACCGCGGCCAGCAACTCGACATAGCGCTCGACGAATTCCGCCCCCGGCTCTGCGATCGAGTAGCCCCAGCCGTCCTCGCCGTCGTGCAGCGGCGCGATGCCGCCGAACTCGGTCAGCATCACCGGCTGGTGCGTGGGCTCCCAGCCGCCCACCAGCAGCTTGCGGCCGCCGCCCGGGCGCTCGTGGTGCAGCGTGTCGGCCACCGCGTCGCGGCTGCCGTAGCGTTCGATCAGCTCGGCCGGATCGTCGGTGTAGTCGTGGATGCTGACGATGTCGCCACAGGGCATTTCCCAGCCGTCGTTGCCCACCACCGGGCGGGTGCCGTCCAGCGCCCGCGTGGTGTGGTACAGCGCCCGCACCAGATCGACCTGGCGCGGCTCGGTGGGCAGCGCTGGCACGCCCCACGATTCGTTCACCGGCACCCAGGCCACCACGCAGGGGTGCGACAGGTCGCGCTCGACCAGCACCCGCCACTCGTCGCACACCGCGTGCACGGTGGCGTCGGAGAAGCCGTAGGCCGACGGCATCTCTGCCCACACGCACAGGCCCAGCCGGTCGGCCCAGTAAAGCCAGCGCGGGTCTTCGCTCTTCTGGTGCTTGCGCGCGCCGTTGAAGCCCAGGCGCTTGATGAGTTCGACGTCGGCGCGCAGCAGCTCCGGCTCGGCCGTCATCAGCGTGTCGGGCCAATAGCCCTGGTCGAGCACCATGCGCAGCTCGTAGGGCCGGTCGTTGAGCAGGAAGCGCTTGTCTTCGACGCGCACCGAGCGCATCGCGGTGTAGCTGTCCACGCTGTCCACCAGCACGCCGTCGGCGTCGTGCAGTTCGACCACCGCGTCCAGCAGTTGCGGGTGCTCGGGCGACCATTGCAGCTCGGCGCGGGCATCGTCGATGCCGGGGTCGGTGAGGTGGATCTCGTGCAGCACGCTGTCGTTCATCACGACCACGCGCTCCTGCGCCAGCAGGGTGTCGTCGGCGCGCAGCGTGATGGTCAGCGTCATGCCGGGCCGGCCGCTTTCGATCTGCGCGGTGAAGCCCATGCGCCAGCGGCCGAAGTCGGGCGTCCAGCGCAAACGCGACAAATGGATGGCCGGCACGCGCTCCAGCCAGACGCTGCGCCAGATGCCGCTGGTGCGCGGGTACCAGATGCTGTGCGGCTCGCGATGCCAGTCCTGCTTGCCGCGCGGCTGGTGCATCTCCAGCGGGCCGTCCTCGGCCAGCACGGTGACGGTGGCGGTGCCTGGCGTGCCGTCCATGCAGTCGGAGATGTCGATGCTGAACGGGCTGTGGCCGCCCATGTGCTGGGCCACGCGCTGGCCATCGACCCAGACGGTGGCGCGGTAGTCCACCGCGCCGAAGTGCAGCAGCACGCGGTCGTTCGGCAACTGCCGCAGCGGCGCCACGTCGATGCGCCGGCTGTACCAGCAGCGCGCATGGAAGCCGGTGTCGCCGATGCCGCTGCGCTGCGACTCGGGCGCGTAAGGCACTTCGATCATGTGCGGGTACTCGACCTCGTGCGGGCGGGTCCATTGGCGCTGGTCGTCGTAGGCAAAGCGCCAGCGGCCGTCCAGGCTTTGCCAGGCATCACGGCGGAACTGCGGGCGGGGATGGTCCATGGGACGCGAGGTCGGCAGGAAAGGGGCGTTCAAAGTCACGAGCGGTTTGGTTGCAATGGACGGGCCGCCGATCAGGGCAGCCCGCAGGGGTGGAAAGCAGGGCCGGGTCGCATAATCTCGCGAATCGAACCGACAAGAATCGGCCCGCTGCAAATGGCCTCGTTGGCAAGGACTGTTGACAGATGAATCTCGATGGCCGCCGTGTGCTGGTGCTCGATGGTGAAGACGTGCTGCCGGTGGTCAAGGCGCTGGCTTCGGAGACGCGGCAGGCCATGCTGGCGCTGCTGACCGACCAGGTGCTGAACGTGTCGGAGCTGGCTGCGGCGATGAAGCTGCCGCACTCCACCGTGAGCTTCAACGTGAACCAGTTGCAGGCCGCGCGGCTGGTCTCCGTCAGCACCGAGCCCGGCACCCGCGGCACGCAGAAGCTGTGCGCCAAGCGCTACGACGAGGTGCACATCCGGCTGCCCGGCGCCGAGGTGCAGAAGGCGCCCAACATCGCCTCGGTGGCCATGCCCATCGGCAGCTACCGCTTCGTCGATGCCCGCCCGTCGTGCGGCCTGGTCAGCGAGACCAAGATCATCGGCATGCTCGACGACCCGCGCTCCTTCTTCGAGCCCGAACACGTGCATGCGCAACTGCTGTGGATCGCGGGCAGCGGCTACGTGGAGTACGCGTTTCCGAACAACGTGCCGTATGGTGTGACGCCGCGCACGCTGGACCTGTCGATGGAGGTGTGCTCGGAGGCGCCGGCGCACAACCCGGATTGGCCGTCGGACTTGACGCTGACGATCAACGACGTCGATGTCGGCACCTGGACCTGCCCCGGCGACTACGGCGGCCGCCCCGGCCTGCTGACACCCGCCTGGTGGCCGACCGAGCGCACCACCTACGGCCTGCTGAAGCAGTGGACGGTCAGCGAGACCGGCACGCTCATCGACGGCATGACGCTGTCGTCGGCGACGATTGCCGACCTGCGGCTGGCCCAGTCCAACCACATCAAGGTGCGGCTGGGCGTGAAGGACGACGCCCGCCACCAGGGCGGCCTGAACCTGTTCGGCCGCAGGTTCGGCAACTACCCGCAGGACATCGTGATGCGCATCGCCTACGACTTCCCGAAGGAAAGCGGCAGCCGCGCCGCCGCCTGACACTGGCCGCAAGAGGCACTGCTGCGGCATCACATCGCCACGCGCACGCCGATGGTGTAGGTGGCCGGCGTGTAGCGGATGTCGCGCGGGCGGATGGGGTCGCCGATGTAGCTCTTGTAGCGGGTGTGCGTGATGTTGGTGGCGTCGAACTGCAGCGACACGTTGGCCGTCAGCGCATAGCCGATGCCCAGATCGACGTAGGTGGCTGCTTCGACGATGTTGTTCAGGTTGAACGGCGGCTCGGCAATCGATTCGGTGTAGTTGCCGCGCCGGGTTGCCGCCAGCCGCCCGGTGATGCCGTTGCCCTGGTACAGGAAGACGAAGTTGTAGTTCTGTTTGGCCACGTTGACCAGCGGCCCTTCGATGAAGGGGCTGGTGGTGGTGGTGCGCGTCTCGTTGTGGCCGTTGATGATGGTGTAGTTGGCTTGCAGGCCGAAGTTGTTGAACGGCGCGGGCAGGAAGTCGAAGAAGGCCTGGCCGCCGAACTCCAGCCCGTTGAGCCTGCCCTTGCCCGAGTTCTGCGGCCGCGTCACCTCGTAGGTGACACCGCCGATGGTTTCGGGCTGGCGGATGCTTTGCAGGTAGCCGTCGATACGGCGGTCGAAGGCGGCCAGCGACACATAGCCGTTCTTGCGGAAGTAGTACTCCAGCGTGGCGTCGATGCTGGTGGATTTTGTCGGCTTCAGGTCCGGGTTGCCGGCGCTGCCGGAGCCGAACTGGTTCACCGTCGGCGGGATCAGCGACAGCGCCGGGTTCAGGTCGGCGAACGCAGGCCGGGTGATGGTGCGGCCGATGCTGAGATGGGATTGCAGCCGGTCGTTCCAGTTGACCACGGCGCTCAGGCTGGGCAGCACGTTGTTCTCACTGCGGTCCAGGTCGATGGGCGTGAACACCGCGGGTGCGTTTTGCACCTCGGTGCGCGTGGTGCCCTTGAGGTTGCGGTCCACCCGCACCAGCCGCACGCCTGCATTGGCCAGCACCGAGACATCGCCGATGTCCATGCCGAGCTGGCTTTGCAGGTAGCCGGTGTAGGTGCGCTCGGTTTGCTGGAAGTAGCGCGTCGGGTCTTCCGGCAGGCGGCCTGCGGCGGCGCCGTAGAACGCGCGGACGGTGTCGGTGCGGTCGAGAAGGAAGTTGCTGTCGGGCGTGACGAAGGGGCCGAGAAGCCGGTCGATCCCCGGCACCAGGCGGTCGAAGCCGGCGCCGAAGGCGGCCACCGGCGTGGGCCGGGCGGCGTCTGCGATGTCGTTGGCGCGCTCCGCGCTGTGGGCTTCGGCCTTGCGGTCGCTCAGCCGCAGGCCGCCCATCAGCTTGCGCACGAACCCTGGGCCGACCGTCCATTCGGCGTCGGTGCGCCATTGCGCCTGCTTGCCTGTCTCTTCGCTCCAGCCCTGCACCAGGCCGCGCATCACGAACTGGCTGGGGTCGCGCAGCGGCGTCTGGCTGGTGGGCGTGGTGACCGACGTGAAGCCGCCGTGGCCTTCGGAGCCGGCATAGAAGGTCTGCGAGCTGGCGTCGCGCACCTGCTGATCGACGATCACGTAGTCGCGCTCGAACTTCGAGGTCGAGTAGGCCAGGTCGGAGTTCAGCCGCATCGCGCCCGAGCGCCAGGCTGCGCCGATGCTGGCGATATTGGTGCGGGTGCGTTCGTCGAAGGCCTGCGTGCTGGTGGCGGTGAAGGGGTCTGTGTTCCACGGGTTGGCGCCGAACTGCGCCCGCGGGTTGGTGGACGACAGCACCGGGCAGATGGGCACCGTGCCGTCGGTTTGCAGGCAGCCCGGGCCGAGCGGCGCGACGACGACGTTGGTGGTCTTGGGCGTCCAGCCGATGATCGAGAAGATGTAGTCTGTCTCGCGGCGGTTCTTGTAGCCGGTGGACAGCAGGTGCGAGGTGATCTCGGTGCGGTCGTTGGGCTTCCACTGGAAGGCGCCGTGCAGGCTCTGGCGGTCACGGTCGCCGGCGTTGTAGATGCCGCCGATGTGCGAGGCGCTGGCCAGGCGGTCGGTCGGGTTCAGCGGCTCGTACAGGCCCTGTTTGTTGCGGTCCAGCCGCGTGCCGTTGCCGGCGGCGTCCACCGACCACACGCGGTCGGGCCGGTCGTTCCACTGCACCGGGTAGGCGAAGCGGTCCTTCTGGAAATAGGCATCGAGCAGCACGCCCATCTCGCCGGCACCGGTGTTGAAGCGGTTGGACAGGAAGGCGCCGAACGCCGGGTCGTTGTAGTGCGGCGTGGCCGCGCTGCCTTGTGGGTCGAGCCGGCGCAGCTCGGCCCGGCCGCCATAGGACAGGCCGGTGCTGCGGTCGAAGGGCTTGCCCAGACGCACGTTCACCGAGCCGGCGATGCCGCCTTCCAGCAGGTCGGCGCTGAGCGATTTATAGACGTCCAGCCCGGCCACCGACATCACCGGCAGGTCTTGGTAGGCGATGCGCCGGCCGCGGCCGGTGAAGACCTCCAGGCCGTTGACCGTGGTCGAGACATCGGGCAGGCCGCGGATGATGACGTCGGCCGTCTCGCCCATGTCGCGCGTGATCTGCACGCCGGAGACGCGCTGCAAGGCGTCGCCGATGGAGCGGTCGGGGAAGGCGCCGATGTCGGTGGCGTTGATCGAATCGACCACCTGCATCGAATCGCGCTTGATCTCTTCGGTGGTGCGCAGGCTTCGGCGCAGTCCGGTGATCTCGATCGTCTGAGTCTGGTCGCCCTGGGCGGGCGGCGTGGCGACGGTCTGCCCCCACGACGAGGCTGCCAGGGCCATGGCGGTACAGGCGAGTGCGATCGGGGTGCGCTTGAAGGTGGTCATCTTGTCTCCTTGACTGGGGTTTTCTGATCAGGTGCCGCGTGACTACACCAAACGAACTTGGTGCAATCGCCGTCGAGTGTTGCGGCTTTGGCGGGGGCAAAACAGCCCAGAGTGGCCGTGTTACCCGTCGGCCTCGTTCGATAGTCGCAAGTTCCATCGCGATAGTCACCAGTGAAAACCATAATTCACGACTTTCTTCGTTGCTAAGAACCTACGGTCCATGTCCTCCCTGCCTTACTGCAACCCGGTGTATCCCCACGACTTCGCCGACCCCTTCGTCTGGACAGACGGGCGCCGCTACTACGCCATCGGCACCGGCCGGGGCGACGCCAGCGGCGCCGCGGCGAGCCATGTGTTCCCGCTGCTGGAGTCGGCCGACCTGGTGCACTGGCGCGACGCAGGCCGCGCGCTGTTGCGCGGCGACCCAGCGCTGGGCGACACCTTCTGGGCGCCGGAAGTCGCTGAACACGCCGGCCAGTGGTTCCTGTATTACTCGGTGGGCTTCGGCGACCGGCGGCACCAGTTGCGCGTGGCCGTGGCCCAACACCCGCTCGGGCCGTATCTCGATGCCGCGCAACTCACCGACCCCGACGTGGTTCCCTTCGCCATCGACCCGCACCCGTTTCGCGACGACGACGGGCGCTGGTATCTGTTCCATGCCCGCGACTTCCTGGCCGACGATGGCGCAGCGCCGCCCGCACCGGCGCAGGCGGTGCGCGTCGGCACCGCGCTGGTGGTGCAGGCTTTGCAGACGATGACGCAGCTCGCGCAGGGGCCGGTGCACACGGTGGCGCGGGCGCAGTTCGACTGGCAGCGCTTTGCCGCCGACCGGCCGATGTACGGCGGCGTGCACGACTGGCACACGCTGGAGGGGCCATGCGTCGTGAAGGAGCATGGCCGCTACTGGTGCCTGTACAGCGGCGGCTGCTGGCAGGACCAGAGCTATGGCGTCGATTTCGTCAGCGCCGCCAGCGTGCTGGGGCCTTGGGCCGACGACGGCGCACACAGCGGCCCGCGCGTGCTGCACACGGTGCCCGGCCATGTGATCGGGCCTGGCCACTGCTCGGTGGTTGCCCGCATCGGCAGCCCGCAGGCGCGCGTCATCGCCTACCACGCATGGGGCGCCGACGGCCTGGCCCGGCGCATGTGCATCGACCCGCTGCGCATCGCGCCGGACGGGCCGCAGCGCAGCGGGCCGAGCTGGACGCCGCAGCAATTGTGAGATGCGTGGGCCGTGTGCCGGGCCCCCGCGCGGCGTGCCCTGCGCCGCTGGGCGGGCGGCGGGCTGGCGGGCGGCTAGTTCGACTGCTTGATCAGCCGCCCCGCGGCCTGCTGCAGCGGCCTGGCGTTCATCGGGTACAGGCGCGCGAAGATGTCGATCTGCGCCTGCGACACCGGCACCGGCTGGCGCATCACCATCCACAGCACGCCTTCACTGCAAGGCGGCGTGGTGAGCGAGCCCATGTAGGTGAAGTAGCGCCTGTCCGGCGGCAGCAGGTGGTTGAGGTCGATCACCGCGTTGGCGGCCACTTCCTCGCCCTTTTCCAGCGGCAGGTTGTTCCACACCGTCTGCACCAGCGGCTGGATGCTGCCGCGGTCGAGCAGCACGGCCACCACGGCCAGCTTGCCGTCGCCGTCCTTGTGCACCAGGTGGGCCACCATGTCGAACTGGCGGCCGTCGATGCGCTCTTCGGACGGGCGGTGGAAGTGGAACTGGAGCAGCTCCCAGCGCCGCCCGTTCAGGAAGATGAAGTTGCCCGAGCCCACGTTGACCTGGATCGTGTGGCCGTTGTCCACCACGCGGAAGGCGCTGGCGCGGTAGTCGAACTGCACCGGCTCCAGATCGACGGTGATGCCGTCGCGGATGTCGATGGGGCTTTGCCGCTTGCCGCTGCTGCACAGGTTGAACTCCGGCTTGATGCCGCCCCAGGCCTGCGGGCCGGCCTCGCCCTTGTAGTCCCAGTGCGCTGCGTGCGCCGCCTCGGCCTTGGCCCGGGGCGCGGCGGCGCGCTGCACCGGCGCCGGTGCCGGTGCCGGCTCGGCGGCGGCTTTCGACGAGATGCGCAGCACGTTCGGGTTGGCGGCCACTTCGGCGGCGCGCGCGGCGCCCAGCTTCTCGGCCAGGCGCTCGCGCAGGCGGTCGATGGTGTCGTTGGGGTCGGCGGTGGCCGCTGGCGCCGCCTTCGCGGGTGCGGCCTTGGCCATGGCCTTGGCAGATGCTGCCGGCGCGTCGTGCCCCGCATCGCTGGCATGCGCCGCAGCGCCCACCAGCGTGGCGGCGAGGGCGGCCGCGATGACGGCCGACAGAGGACGAAGACAAAGGTGGTTCATGGCGCTGCTCCATCCTCGATATCGGCCCGCCAGGGGCCGGGCTTGAGCGGCGCCCGGACTATTGCAACTGCGGCTTGACCCAGATCCAGGCGACGATGCCCACGCCCATCATCAGCAGCGAGGCCACTGCCAGCGCCTCGGTGGAGTGCATCACCAGCGGTGCGATGACGCCCGCCACCAACGCATTGGCCAGGCTGCCGATGCAGGCCTGCACCGACGAGGCCATGCCGCGCCGCTCGGGCACCAGATCCAGCACCATCAGCGTCACCACCGGCACCATCAGCGCCCAGCCGAAGGCATAGATCGCGATCGGCGGCAGCGCCCACCAGGCCTGCGGCGTGAACAGCAGGTTCAGCACCACGTTGGCCACCGACACCAGCAGCATGATCAGAAAGCCGTGGCGGATCTGGTGCCGCGGCTTGGTGCGCCCGGCAAGCCGCCCCGACAGCCAGGCGCCGGCCATGATGCCGCCGATGGTGGACAGGAAGAGCCAGAAGAACTGGCCCGGCGCCAGGCCGAGGTGGTCGCCAAGGAACACCGGCGCCGACAGCACGTAGAGGAACATGCCGTTGAACGGCACGCCGCTGGCGAGCACCAGCGCCATGAAGCGCGGGCTGCGCACCATGCTCCAGTAGCCGCTGAGCAGGCTGCGTGCGTCGAAGGGCTGTGCCGCGCTGGCGTGCAGCGTTTCGGGCAGCTTGCGCCAGTTGAAGAACCACAGCGCGGCGCCCACTGCGGCCAGGAACCAGAAGATCGAATGCCAGTTGGCATGCACGAAGAGAAAGCCGCCGACGATGGGCGCGATGGCCGGTGCCACGCCGAAGTAGATCGTCACCTGCGACATCACCTTCTGCGCCTCGGCCGGCGGGAACATGTCGCGGATGATCGCGCGCGACACCACCACGCCGGCCCCTGCCGACATGCCTTGCAGCGCGCGGAAGAGCACCAGCGCGCCGATCGAGTTGGACAGCGCACAGCCCACAGACGCCACGGTGAACAGCGCCACGCCCCACAGCACCACCGGCCGGCGGCCGAAGCTGTCGGCCAGCGCACCGTGGAACAAATTCATCAGCGCAAAGCCGAACAGATAGCTCGACAGCGTCTGCTGCATCTGCACCGGCGTGGCGCCTATGGTCTGCGCGATGCCGGCAAAGGCAGGCAGATAGGTGTCGATGGAGAAGGGCCCGAGCATGCCCAGGCAGGCCAGCAGCACGGCCAGCGTCCAGCGCGGGCCGCGCCACAGGTGGGGGGCGTCGGGATTCATGGCACCAGGGAAATCCCTGAGTGTAGCCAGCCGCACCGGGCGATGATCCAATGGCGCATGACCCGCCGCCGCCAACTGCTTGCTGCCAGCGCCGCCTGCGCCGCCAACATCGCCCTGCCCGCGCTCGCCGCGCGGGCGACCGCCGCGATGACCGACGGCCCCTTCTACCCGCCGCGCCGCTGGCGCGCGCAATGGGCCGACTGGGATGCCGACCTGGCCGAGGTGCAGCAGGGCGGGCGCACCTTGCAAGCGCGCGGCGAACTGCTCGGCCTTCAGTTGCGGGTGGTCGATACGGCCGGCCGTGCCATCGACGGCGCCGAGGTCGAGATCTGGCAATGCGACACGCTCACTGCCTACCGCCACCCGGACGTGGCGCAGGCCGCAGGCCGCTTCGACCCCGGTTTCCAGGGCTTCGGTGCGGCGCGCAGCGCGGCCGACGGGGCGGCGGCGTTCCGCACCATACGCCCGGTGCCCTACCCCGGGCGCACACCGCACATCCACGTCAAGCTGCGGCATCCGGGCTTCGGCGAATTGACCACGCAGCTCTTCGTGGCCGGCGAGCCGGGCAACGCGCGCGACTTTCTCTGGCGCTCTCTGGCCGCGGACGACCGCGACGCGCTGGCGATGCAACTGCACCCCGCGCCGCCCGGCAGCGCGCTGCGCTGGCAGGTGCAGCAGGCGCTGGTGGTGCCGGCCTGAAACCGGCCAGCGCCGGCAAAAGTGTGAAGCAGGCCGATAGGCCGGATTCTGTGCAGCGGCCCGCCCTTGCGGGCGCACCGCCGTGACCGCCATTCCTCTGGGCCGGTGGTCGCCCACCGGCTCGGTGCTACCTACCCGCACACTCTCCGGGCCGGATCAACGTGTGCCTACTTGGTATTGCTGCGCGTAGAGATTGCCCGTTTCACCCGGCCCGGGCAGAGCCCGGGCCGGGTGCTGTGAGGGCCCCGGCTGACGCCGTGACCGTGCGGCTTGCGCCGCCCGCCGCCGGCTTGCGCCGGCGCCTCACAGACCACCCAGCCGGGATGTCCCGCACCGACTCGTCTCTGTTGCTCTGATCCTCACCTCGCGGTGGACAGCCGTTAGCTGCTACGCTGCCCTGTGCAGTCCGGACCTTCCTCCCGTGCCGTGTTTCCACGCTCGCACCGGCGGCGGTCTGGCCTGCTTCACCAAACCATTATCAGCCGGAGATGGTTCGATGAAAGCCGACAGCGTCCTTGCCACCATCGGCAACACGCCGCACATCCGCATCAACCGCCTGTTTGGCGCCGGGCAGCAGGTGTGGATCAAGTCCGAGCGCAGCAACCCGGGCGGCTCGATCAAAGACCGCATTGCGCTGGCGATGGTGGGGGCGGCAGAGCGCTCTGGCGCGCTGAAGGCGGGCGGCACCATCGTCGAGCCGACCTCGGGCAACACCGACATCGGCCTGGCGATAGTGAGCGCGGTCAAGGGCTACAAGGTGGTGCTGGTGATGCCCGACAGCATGAGCGTCGAGCGCCGCCGGCTGATGCTGGCCTACGGTGCAAGCTTCGAGCTGACGCCGCGCGCACTCGGCGTCAACGGCGCCATTGCCCGCGCGCAGGAGATCGTGGCCGCCACGGCGGGCGCGTGGATGCCGCAGCAGTTCGAGAACGGCGCCAACATCGACGTCCATGTGCGCACCACGGCAGAAGAGATCGCGGCCGACTTCCCCGACGGGCTGGACGCGCTGATCACCGGCGTGGGCACAGTCGGCGCGCGAGATGGCACGGCGCAGCGCCCGCGAAGAAGGGCTGCTGGTGGGCATCTCCAGCGGCGCCACGCTGGCCGCCATCGCGCAGAAGCTGCCGGCGTTGCCGCCCGGCAGCCGGGTGCTGGGCTTCAACTACGACACCGGTGAGCGCTACCTGTCGATCGAGGGCTTTCTTCCGACCTGACAGGCTCAGCCGAGCAGCCGCTCCAGCAGCTTGAACAACCGGATCGCGGCGCTCAACGGGCGGAAGTAGTCGCTGACGTGATCGACCTCGACGTTGCGCATCGCAGGGCCGCGGTCCAGCGTGCTGTCCACGAAAGGGCTCAAGTCGGCGATGCCGGCTTCCTCGATGCCGGTGCCCGAGAAGTCGATGATGGTCAGGCAGTGCGACTCGTTGAAGTTGCGGAAGAACGGCAGGTGGTAGGCCACGTTGCCGTAGAGGTCGAGATTGGCCGTCCACATCGCCTGGTCGGGCTGCCATTTGGCCAGCAGCAGTTGCCGGCGCACGCGGTCGTTCGGCGCGTTGGCGATCTCCGGGTAGAACTTCTCATAGCTGAAGGCCGAGAAGTTGGTGTCTGCCTGGAAGGCCATGAAAGAGAAGCGGTCGGCCGGGTACTGCTGTGCCAGCGCGCCGCTCACCGAGCCCAGGTTGTCGGGGTCGAAGCTGGGCAGGCTGCCCGCGTAGAGGCTGATCAGGCCGCCGGGCTCGTCCAGGCCCCAGGCGGAGCGGATTTTCTCGTGCAGCGGCAGCGACGGGTACTGCGCTGACGACGCTCCGCGCGGCGCCTGCATCAACGGGCCGGAGTCGGCCAGCAGCGAGGCCTTGCCGGTGGGCTGGAGGATGTCGCGCACCAGCCCGTAGGTGACGGTGGAGCCCACGCCGCCGGCCGAAAAACCGGTGAGCAGCAGGTCCTTGGGCTGGCCCAGATTGGCGCGCAGCCACTGGGCTGCCGCGCGGATGTTGGCCTGGCCGCGGTGGTACTCGGTGCGCGGGTGCGCGGGGTCGGCGTCGGCATACACCACCACCTTGCTGCCGCTGTGCACGTCACCGGTGCAATAGGGCACGAAGACGATGTTCCAGGACTGCGTCTGCACTTTCTGGAAGGGGTCGTTTCGCGCGCTGAAGGGCGTGACCAGTCCATGCGCGGCGTTGTTGAGCTGCTGCATGTAGTCGGGCGGAATACCGTCCGGGTTGGCGGCCGACAGCGGCCCGACGCCCAGGCAGGCGTTCTGGTCCCAGCAGGCACCGCCGCCTTCATAGACGATGACGGTGCTCTTCGACAAAGGCGTGCGGTTGACGAAGAAGCGGTAGGGCGTGCCATTGCCGCAGGCAGCGCCGCTGTCCGCCGGCAGCTCGACCATGTCCCACTGGAAGTAGCCGGCCACCGCCCATGGCGCGGCAAAGGCAAGCAGGCCGGTGATGGCGGCGCGGCGGGCTGTCAGACGCAGGTTCATGCGGTCGTCCTCGGATGGTGTTTCAACGGGCCTGGGTGAAGGTGCTGCGGCGCAGCGCGTCCAGCTCGCGCTCCAGTGCGCGCTGGTCGCGCTGGGCCGGTGGCGTGGCTGCCCAGGCGGCCACGATGCCGGCCTGGCGGCGCTGGAACTCGCTGTCGCGCGCCAGCCGCGCCGCATCGGGCAGCGCTGCGGGCAGCGCGGCTTCCCACTGCGCCAGCGCGGCCTGGCGCTGGGCGGCGTCGGCCACCAGCACGTCGAGCACGGCGATCTTGATCAGCCGGGCCTCCGGCGCGCTCAACTCGTGCTGGCGCAGGCGCTCGTCGAGCCCGGCGTCCAGCGCCGCGGCCAGCGCGCTGCGCTGCTGGGCGTTGCCTGGGTTGCTGGCGCGGAAGCGCTGAATGTTGGCGTTGAATGCGAAGTAGGCGGTCAGCCTGCGCAGCTCTTCGGGGCGGCCGGCCAGTTCGGCCTGGAGGCTGCGCCATTGGTCTGCGCTGACGCCGGCTGGCGGCAGACCGGCCGGCGGCTGCTGCGGCGGCGCAGCCGAGCCTGCGTCGGCACCGGCACCGGCCCCGGCGCCAGCGAGCGACGGCGGGGCGGGCATCGGCGCGGGTGCTGCGGCGCCAGGCGAGTCCGGGGCCGGCAGGCTGACGGTCTTGGGTGCCCGCCAGAGCGCGAAGCCGATGCCGGCAGCACCCGCAAGCAGCGCCGCCGCGACCCAGAACAGGACCGACCCACGAACCCGGTTGCGACCCGACGGCGACATCACGCCAGTATGCGGCGCGCTGCCCGGGCTGCCAAGCCCGGGCGTGCCCCGGGCAAACCTTGGCCGCCGGTCAGGCGCCGGCCGTCACTGCGCCTGCTGCAGCGCGCGGATGCGGTCTTCGATCGGCGGGTGGGTGGAGAACAGCGCCATCACGCCGCTCGGCCGGCTGCTGATGCCGAAGGTGGCCACCTGCTTGGGCAGTTCACCCGGGTCCAGCCCGCCCAGCCGCGCCAGCGCGTTGATCATCGGCTGTTTGCGGCCCATCAGCGCAGCGGCGCCGGCGTCGGCGCGGTACTCGCGCTGGCGCGAGAACCAGGCCACGATCACGGCCGCCAGCATGCCCAGCACGATGTCGAGCACGATGGTGCTGACGTAGTAGCCGATGCCGGGGCCGTCGCGGTCGTTGCGCAGGATCACCTTGTCAACGAAGTAGCCGATCACGCGCGACAGGAACACGACGAAGGTGTTCATCACGCCCTGGATCAGCGTCAGCGTCACCATGTCGCCGTTGGCGACGTGGCTGACCTCGTGGCCGATCACCGCCTCGACTTCGTCGCGGCTCATGCCGTTGAGCAGCCCGGTGGACACCGCCACCAGGGCCGAGTTCTTGAAGGCGCCGGTGGCAAAGGCGTTGGGCTCGCCCTCGTAGAGCGCGACTTCGGGCATCCGGATGCCGGCCTTCTCGGAGAAGCGCTGCACAGCACCGACGATCCAGCGGTGCGTGGGGTCGGCCGAGCCGTTGATGACGACGGCGCCGGTGCTCCACTTGGCCAGCGGCTTGCTCATCAGCAGCGAAATGAAGGCGCCGCCGAAGCCCATGATGGCCGCGAAGCCGAGCAACTGCCCGAGGTTCAGGCCGTTGGCCGTGAGGAAACGGTTGACTCCCAACAGGCTGGCCGCGATGCCCAGCACCAGCATCACGGCCAGGTTGGTGACGACGAACAACAGCACACGTTTCATGGTCGAAAACGCCTGCGACAGGCGCCGGTTGGTCAAGACATTGCAGGATGTTAGGGCGCGCCCAGGGGCTTCAATGGCGGCCCCAGCGGGGGCGGGGCTTTGCGTCGCTCAGGTCCGCAGCCGCACCCGGTTCGGGCCTTTCTCGGGCAGCATCTCGAAGCGGTCTGCGAACGGTGCGAAGAGTTTGGTCGATGAGGCCTTGGGGCCCAGCAGATCAGCGTCGCGCAGGCGCTCGGCGGCCACGCGCAACTCGACCGTCTCACCGCGCAGCAACTCGGGCAGCGCGGCGAGGATCTGGCGCACCTTGTCGGGCAGCGGCGGTGGCGGTGGCGGTGGCGGTGGCGGCGGTGGCACGGGCACGGCGGCCGGCGGCGGCTGCTGCTGCGTGGCGACATCCGCGGTCTTGCGCCGCGTCGCACGCTTGGCGGGCGTCTTGGCAGCCCGGGTTGCGCTGGCCGGCCTGGCCGACGCGCTGCCGGCCTTGCGGTGGGCGAAGACCGTGAAGTCGTCATAGACGGCCTGCGTCTCGTCGCCGGTCTTGCCCTCCTGGCCGATGCCCACCACGCGGCAGCCCTTCTCGCGCAGCCGCGCCACCAGCGGCGCGAAGTCGGAGTCCGACGACGCGATGGCCACCACGTCGGGCCGCTCGGCCAGCACCAGGTCCAGCGCATCGACGGCCATCGCGATGTCGGTCGAGTTCTTGCCGGCGGCCAGGTTGACCATCGGCTTGATCGACAGGCGCTTGAACGCAGCCTGGTTGGCCAGCGCGCTCTCGGCGGTGCAGTAGGCGCGGCGCACATGCAGCGCGCCATGGTCCGCCAGCAGCTTGGCAACGGCCTGCTCCATCACATCGACCGACACGTTGTCGGCGTCGATCAGCAGCATCACGCGGTCTGTGGTCATCGGGTGTCGTCCTGGTGGGAGGCGGAAGCGATGAAGTGTCGCAGCAGCGGCATCGCGCGCGCCGGGCCGTCGGGCACCAGCCGGCTGCCTTCGACATCGAAGAGCAGACGCGCGCCGTTGACTCGGGTGTGCATGCCGGGCTTGCGCCGTCAACTGTCAGCGGTCAGCCGCCAGCCGCCAGTGCAGCGTGTCGCCGGCACGCAGCGGCTTGATCGTCGCGTCGCCGAAGGGCAGCGTCTCGGGCAGCAGCCAGTCTTCGCGGCGCAGTGTCACCGTGCCTTGGTTGCGCGGCAGGCCGTAGAAATCAGCGCCGTTGAAGCTGGCAAAGGCTTCCAGCCGGTTCAGCGCGCCAACGGCGTCGAAGGCTTCGGCATACAGCTCCAGCGCCGCCGGTGCCGTGAAGCAGCCGGCGCCGCAGACCGACTGCTCCTTGATGGCCGTGGCATGCGGCGCGCTGTCGGTGCCGAGGAAGAACTTCGGCGAGCCGGACGTGGCGGCTGCCACCAGCGCCTGCCGGTGGACTTCGCGCTTCAGCACCGGCAGGCAGTAGTAGTGCGGGCGCAAGCCGAAGGTGAAAAGTGCGTTGCGGTTGTAGAGCAGGTGGTGCGCGGTGATGGTGGCG
Organism: uncultured Rubrivivax sp.; assembly: GCA_964244245.1. Lineage (GTDB taxonomy): Bacteria > Pseudomonadota > Gammaproteobacteria > Burkholderiales > Burkholderiaceae_C > Rubrivivax. The sequence goes on from CAXTHW010000026.1 coordinate 48,045, forward strand.
GCGGTGTTGGCGTCACTGCCGGCCACGTACTGCGCGGCCTCGCGGGTGGTGATGTGCTCGAACACCACTTTGAGCGCCGGCATCTCGCTGCGCAGCGGCTGCATCACGCGGTCGATGAAGACGGCTTCGCGGTCGAAGAGGTCGATCTCTGCATCGGTGACCTCGCCATGCACCAGCAGCAGCAGGCCTTCGCGCTGCATCGCCTCCAGCGCGCGATAGGTCTTGCGGATGTCGGTGACGCCGGCATCGCTGTTGGTGGTGGCACCGGCCGGGTAGAGCTTGAGCGCGACGACGCCTGCCTCTTTCGCACGCCTGATCTCGTCTGGCGGCGTGTTGTCGGTGAGGTACAGCGTCATCAACGGCTCGAAGGCCGCGCCTGCCGGCAGCGCATGCAGGATGCGCTGCCTGTAGGCCGCGGCCTGTGCAGCGGTGGTGATGGGCGGGCGCAGATTGGGCATCACGATGGCACGCGCAAACTGCCTTGCCGTGTGCGGCAGCACCGCCGCCATCGCGGCACCATCACGGATGTGCAGGTGCCAGTCGTCGGGCCGTGCGAGGGTGATGGAATCCATGCCGGATTGTCGCGCGGCCCAGGCACAGTCCATCGCCTACCATTGCGGCCAGAGGCTGAATCGCAGGGGTCGAACGCAATGGCAACGGTGGGCGAAGGCAACAAGGGTGTCCTGCTGGTGGTGGACGTGCAGGTGGGCGTCATGCGCGCTGCCTGGGACGCTTCCAGGGTGGTGAGCAACGTGGCGCGCGCGGTCGAGCGCGCCCGTGCGCGCCGCGTGCCGGTGCTGTGGGTGCAGCATGCCGCCGACGACCTGAAGCAAGGCAGCCCCGAGTGGCAATGGGTGCCAGAGCTGGTGCCGGCCGAAGGCGAGCCTGTGATCGCCAAGCAGTTCAACTCGTCGTTCGAACAGACGGCGCTGGACGGCGCGCTGGCCAGCACCGGCGCCAGCCACATCACCCTGGCAGGCGCGTCCAGCAATTGGTGCATCCGTGCCACGGCCTACGGCGCGCTGGAGCGCGGCTACGACGTCACGCTGGTGGCCGACGCGCACACCACCGAGAGCATCGACCTCGGCAACGGTAGCCGGATCGAGGCCGAGGACATCGTCACCGAACTGAACGTCGCGATGACCTGGCTGAGCTACCCCGGCCGCAGCAACGGCACCGCGAAGACCGATGCGCTGGAGTTCGGCGCCCCTACCGCTGCTTGAGGCTTCTACGACCCGCTGCCGCCCATGAAAATCCTTGCCGCCATCGCGCTCATCTGGCTCGTCTGCATGGCCATCGGCGCCGCATTCAGCATTCTCGGCAAGATCATCTGGGTGGCCATCCCGCTCAGCCTGATCGCCGCTGTCTGGGGCTTCATGCAGAAGTAGCGGGCGTGGCCGCCTCAGTGCTGCAGGATCTTGGAGAGGAATTCCTTGGCCCGCGGCGAACGGGCGTCGGGGTCGCCGAAGAACTCGGCCTTCTTGCAGTCTTCGACGATCTTGCCTGCGTCCATGAAGATCACCCGGTGGCTGACCTTCTTCGCGAAGCCCATCTCGTGCGTGACGACCATCATCGTCATGCCTTCCTTGGCCAGCAGCACCATCACGTCGAGCACCTCGCCCACCATCTCGGGGTCGAGCGCCGAAGTCGGCTCGTCGAACAGCATCACGATCGGGTCCATGCTCAGCGCGCGGGCAATCGCCACCCGCTGCTGCTGGCCGCCGCTGAGCTGCCCCGGGAACTTGTCCTTGTGCACCATCAGGCCCACGCGGTCGAGCATTTTCAGGCCGCGCGCCTTGGCGTCGGTCTGGTTGCGGCCCAGCACCTTGATCTGCGCCAGCGTCAGGTTCTCCGTCACGCTCAGGTGCGGGAACAGCTCGAAGTGCTGGAACACCATGCCCACCCGGGCGCGCAGCTTGGGCAGGTTGGTCTTGGGGTCGGAGATGCTGATGCCATCGACGACGATGTCGCCTTTCTGGATCGGCTCCAGCGCGTTGACGGTCTTGATGAGCGTGCTCTTGCCCGAGCCCGACGGCCCGCAAACCACCACCACCTCGCCCTTCTGGATGGCGGTGGTGCAGTCGGTCAGCACCTGGAAGCTGCCGTACCACTTGGAGATGTTCTTGATGTCGATCATGTTGGCGTCCCGACGGCATTCACCGGATGATGGCGATCTTCTTCTGCAGCCTGCGCACGAGCATCGACAGGCTGAAGCAGATCAGGAAATAGACGACGGCGGCCAGCAGATACGCTTCCACCGGGCGGCCCAGGTTCTTGGCGGCCAGGTCGAAGCCGTGGAACAGGTCGTAGGCACCGATGGCATAGACCAGCGAGGTGTCCTGGAACAGGATGATGGTCTGCGTCAGCAGCACCGGCAGCATGTTGCGAAAGGCCTGCGGCAGGATGATGAGCTGCATCGTCTGCTTGTAGCTCATGCCCACCGCGTAGCCGGCGAACACCTGGCCGCGCGGCACGCTCTGGATGCCGGCCCGCATGATCTCGGAGTAGTACGCCGCCTCGAACAGCGTGAAGGTCACGATGGCAGAGAACTCACTGCCGAGCGAGCGGCCGATCAGCAGCGGAATCAGCAGGAAGAACCACAGGATCACCATCACCAGCGGAATGCTGCGCATGGTGTTGACGTAGGCCGCCGCCGGCATCACCAGCCAGGTTTTGCCGGACAGCCGCATCAGTGCCAGCAGCGTGCCGATGACGATGCCGCCCACCATCGCGATCAGCGTCAGCGAGACCGAGAACGCCAGGCCCTTGAGGATGAAGTTGGAGACGACCGTCCAATTGAGGAAGCTGAAGTCGAGATGCATCTCACTTGCCTCCGATCATGCCGGGCACGCGGACGCGGTTTTCGATCACCAGCGCAATGCGGTTGATCGCGAACGCAGAGACGAAGTACAGGCCGGTGACGGCCAGGTAGATCTCGATGGTGCGCGAGGTTTCTTCACCGGCCTGCATCGCGAACATCGTCAGCTCGGCGATGCTCACCGCGAAGGCGACCGACGAGTTCTTGATGATGTTCATCGACTCGCTGGTCAGCGGCGGGATGACGATGCGAAAGGCCATTGGCAGCAGCACATGGCGGTAGGTCTGGGACAGGCTCAGGCCCATCGCGAGGCCGGCGTAGCGCTGCCCGGTGGGGAGGCTCTGGATGCCGGCCTTGACCTGCTCGGCGATGCGCGCCGAGGTGAAGAAGCCGAGCGCGAACACCACCAGCACGAAGCTGGGCACCGCGCGCAGCGAGGTGAACATCGCCGGCAGCACGTGGTACCAGAGGAAGATCTGCACCAGCAGCGGGATGTTGCGGAACAGCTCGGTCCAGGCGTTGCCCAGCAGCACCAGGCGCTTGTTGGGCACCGTGCGCAGAATGCCCATCAACGAGCCCATGAACAGCGCCACGATCAACGCCAGCACCGCCACCGACAGCGTCCAGCCCCAGGCGGAGAGGATCCAGTTCAGGTAGGTGATGTCACCGCCCTTGCCGAAGCAACTGGGCACGACGTCACCGCTGGTCGTCTCCTTGCAGAAGACCTGCCAGTCCCAGGCAGCAGATGCCAAATGCGCTCTCCCTCGTCCGCCGTTGTCCGGGTGCCGCCGGTGTGGCGGCGCCCGGCCTTCTTCTCTACTTCTTCATGTACTCTTCGACGGGCTTGTCATTCGGGTTGGCCCAGGCCATCTTGGTGGCCTCGCTGGCCGGCAGCCCGACCTTGGTGTTGGACGGCGGGATGGGCTGCACGAACCACTTGTCGTACAGCTTGGCGATCTCGCCCGACTTCATCATCGCGATGATGCTGTCGTCCACCGCCTTCTTGAACGCAGGGTCGTCCTTGCGCAGCATGATGGCGATGGGCTCCACCGACAGCACCTCGCCGACGATCTTGAAATCGGCCGGGGTCTTGGCCTTGGCAATGTTGCCGGCCAGGATCTGCCCGTCCATCACGAAGGCATCTGCACGGCCGGACTCAAGCAGCAGAAAGCTGTCGGCGTGGTCCTTGCCGAACACTTCATCGAAGTTGACGTTGGCGGCGCGCTCGTGTTTGCGCAGCAGTTGCACCGAGGTGGTGCCGGTGGTGGTGGCCACCTTCTTGCCGCTCAACTGCGCGATGCTGGTGATGCCGGAATTGGCCTTCACCGCGATGCGCACTTCTTCCACGTAGGTGGTGACGGCGAAGGACACGTCCTTCTGGCGCGTGGCGTTGTTGGTGGTGGAGCCGCACTCGATATCGACCGTGCCGTTCTGCACCAGCGGAATGCGGTTCTGCGACGTCACCGGCTGGTACTTGACCTCCATCTTGGCCAGGCCCATCTTCTTCTGGATGTCGGCCAGCACGCGCTGGCAGATCTCGGTGTGGAAGCCGGCGTACTTGCCGTCACCCAGCGTATAGGACAAGGCGCCGGACGACTCGCGCACGCCCATCGAGACGGCGCCGGCTTCCTTGATCTTGGACAGCGTGTCGGCCTGGGCAGAGCCCAGCGCCAGCAGCGTGGCAACGACCAGCAGCGAATTCTTCATGCGGTTTCCTTCTTCCAATCTTTCGTGGCGGTGACGAGGGGAGTACGGTGCGCAGGATTCTAGGGATCGCCTGCCGCCCGCGGACCGCGTAGAAGCCCGCGCGTTGCTGGCGATTGCAGGAATCGGGCCATGCGCAACTTGCATGGCGTTGCAGCGCCGGCTGTGTCAGCGTGCGCGCAAGAACTCCCATAGCGCCTGCGCGCCGGGCTTGCCGTGGCGGGCCACCTCGGGCCGCTCGCGGTAGATGCGCACTTCCATCGTCAGCTCGAAGCTGCCCGAGGGCGCAGCCGGCACCAGGCGGCGCGCCTTCAGCTCCTTGCGCACCGAGCTGACGGGCAGAAAGGCCAGCCCGTGGCCCTCCAGCGCCATCGCCTTCAGGCCCTCGGCCATGTCGGTCTCGTAGATGGGGTCGAGCGCGGCCGGGGCGGGCGCCTGCTTCAGGATCAGCTCGACAAGGCGCGCCATGTAGGCGCCGGAGGCATAGCTGAGAAAGGGCACGCGCTGGCCGTTTCTGCCGGGCAACTGGAACAGCGGCCGGCCATCGCCGTCGGCCTTGGCATAGGGCGCGAGCGTCTCGCTGCCCAGGCTCAACAGTTCATAGCGCTCGGGGCTGAGCTGCAAGGGTTGCGACGGGTGGTGGTATGCGATCAACAGGTCGCAGCCGCCTTCGGTCAGCCGCAGCACGGCGTCGTGCACGTTGGACGCTGTGAGCCGGCATTTCAGCTCGCCGAAGCCCTTGCGCAAGTCCTGCTTCAGACCCATCAACCAGTGCGGGAAGAAGGTGAAGGCCAGCGTGTGCGGTACCGCGAACTCGATCATGTCCTGCGCTGCCGCCTGGTGTGAACGCATCATGTTGCGCGTGGCTTGCAGCGCGCCCAGAATCTCCAGCGCCTGGCCGTGGAAAGTCTCGCCGGCTAGCGTCAGCCGCGTCGGGTAGGCGCTGCGGTCCACCAGGTCGATGCCGGTCCAGGCCTCCAGCGCCTGGATGCGGCGGCTGAAGGCCGGCTGCGTGACGTGGCGCAACTGCGCCGAGCGCGAGAAGCTGCGCGTCTCGGCGAGGCTGATGAAGTCTTCGAGCCACTTGGTTTCCATCGCCCGCCGCGCGTCAGCCGCCGTCCTGCCCGCTCTGCTGCAGCCGCCACATCTGTGCGTAGCGCCCGTCCAGCGCCAGCAGTTGCGCATGCGGCCCGCGCTCGACCACGCGGCCGGCGTCCAGCACCACGATCTCGTGCGCATCCACCACCGTGCTGAGCCGGTGCGCGATGACCAGCGCCGTCTTGCCCTGCGAGACGCTGCGCAGCTCGGCCTGGATGGCGCGCTCGTTGGCGGAGTCGAGTGCCGAGGTGGCTTCGTCGAAGATCAGCACCGGCGGGTTCTTCAGCAGCGTGCGGGCGATGGCCACGCGCTGCTTCTCGCCGCCGGACAGCTTGAGCCCGCGCTCGCCGACCATCGTCTCGTAGCCCTTGGGCGTGGCGCTGATGAAGGCGTGGATGTGCGCCGCGCGCGCGGCGCCTTCCACCTCCTCGCGGGTGGCGCCGGGGCGGCCGTAGGCGATGTTGTATTCGACCGTGTCGTTGAACAGCACGGTGTCCTGCGGCACGATGCCGATGGCGCTGCGCAGGCTGCTCTGGGTGACGCTGCGAAGCTCCTGGCCGTCGATGCTGATGTGGCCGCTGTCGATGTCGTAGAAGCGGTAGAGCAGCCGCGCCAACGTCGATTTGCCGGCCCCTGACGGGCCCACCACCGCCACCGTCTTGCCGGGCGGAATCTCGAAGCTCACGTCGTGCAGGATCGGCCGCGCCGGCTCGTAAGCGAAGCTGACGTGATCGAAGCGCACGGCGCCCTGGCTGACGACCAGTGCCTTGGCGCCTGCAACGTCATCGACCTCGCGGTTGCGGTCGAGCAGCGTGAACATCTTGTCCAGGTCGGTCAGCGCCTGCTTGATCTCGCGGTAGATCACGCCCAGGAAGTTGAGCGGGATGTAGAGCTGGATCATGAAGGCGTTGACCATCACCAGGTCACCCAGCGTCAGCCGGCCATCGACGACGCCTTGCGTGGCGCGCCACAGCATCAGCACCAGCGCGGTGGCGATGATCATCTGCTGCCCGGTGTTCAGCATCGACAGCGTGGTCTGGCTCTTCAGCGCCACGCGGCGCAGCCGCTCCAGGTTCTCGTCGTAGCGGCGCGCCTCGAAGTCCTCGTTGTTGAAGTACTTCACCGTCTCGTAGTTCAACAGCGAGTCGATGGCGCGCGAGTGGGCCGTGGAGTCCAGCTCGTTCATCTGCTTGCGGAACTTGGTGCGCCACTCGGTCACGGTGATGGTGAACGTGATGTAGAGCACCAGCGCGGCGATGGTGATCCACGCGAACCAGGCGTCGAACTTCACCGCCAGCAGCACCAGCACCATCGTCACCTCGATCAGCGTCGGCACGATGCTGTAGAGCGAGTACGAGATCAGCGAATGCACGGCGCGGGTGCCACGCTCGATGTCGCGCGTCATGCCGCCGGTCTGGCGCTCCAGGTGGAAGCGCAGGCTTAAAGCGTGCAGGTGGCGGAACACCTGAAGGCTGATGCTGCGCGCCGTGCCTTCGGTGGCCTTGGCGAAGATCAGCTCACGCAACTCGGTGAACAGCGAGGTGGACAGCCGCAGCGCGCCGTAGGCCACCACCAGGCCGATGGGCACCACCAGCAGCGCGGCCGGGTCGCCGGGCTTGAACGACAGCGCATCGACCAGGTTCTTCAGCAGCACCGGCACGCTGACGTTGGCCACCTTGGCGCCCACCAGGAACAGCAGCGCGGTGCCGACGCGCCAGCGGTAGCGCCAGAGGTAGGGCAGCAGCTTGGCCAGCGTGGCCCAGTCGGAGCGCGGCGCGGCGGCGCCGGTGGGGCCGGCAGCGGCATCGGGTGGGGCGGGCAGGGTTCGGGCAGCGGTTCGCATCGGGTTGGAGATGGGGCTCAGGCGCGTTTGCGCAAGGTGAACTGGCGGTAGGCCAGCAGGCCCAGGCTGACGGCGCTGCGCATCAGCGTGCCGGCCAGCACGTTGCGGCCGCGCATGGCATGGCGCCGTTTCAGCGCCATGCGGCCGAGCCAGGGCACGCGCACCACGGCGCCTGTGATGCGCTCCAGCCGGCGCAGGCTGGGCATGATCTGCGCGTCGAGGTCGTCTGCCAGCGCGCAGTCGAAGCCGGCGGCATCGGCCTGCGCCAGCAGCTCGCCGATGACCTGGAAGCGCTCGACAGCCAGGCCTTTGGCGATCAACCGCACCGCCAGCGCTTCATCACCCGCCAGTGCCGCCAGCGGGCGCGGCAGATAGCCGTCGAAGAGCGTCAAGGTGCCGCCAGGGCGCAGCACGCGCGCGGCTTCGGCCAGCGCCAGCGGCGTGTCTCTGGCATGGCACAGCGCCTCGATGCAGTAGGCGTGGTCGAAGCTGGCAGCGGCGTACGGCAGAGCGTGGAAGTCGCCCTGCCGCAATTCGGCGTTCTCCACCCCACGCTGTTGCAGCAAGGCTTGCGCGTGCGCCAGATGGCGCGGCGTCAGGTCCAGCCCGCTGAAGCGCGTGGCCGCAAACCGGGGCGCCAGCCAGGCGATGTTGAAGCCCTGGCCGAAGGCGAGTTCGAGCACGTCGCGCGCGGGCAGCGGCGCCGCGCGCCAGGCCTGCTCGATGCGGCGCAACTGGCCGTGGAAGCCATCTGCATCGAAGCGCCCGCCATCGTTCAAGGCCATGTGCACGGCGCCTTCGGCCGAGTGGTGGCGGCGGTAGGCGTCGAAGCACTGCTCGTAGTAGGCCACCACCTCGGCCGGCCCGATGGGCTGCTGCACGATGGAGTCGATGGCGAAGACCTTGGCCAGCCGCCGCAGGCGCCGGCTCAAGTCGTGCTGCGGGCTGCGCGCTGGGCTGAACATCGGCGGGATTGTCGCCACAATCGGCCCACCGCAACCCCTGGGAGCACCCCGCATGCCCGACGACCACGCCGCCCGGACGCCCAGGATGGCACCGGCCGCGCTGGCCAACGGCGCCGAGCTGGTGCTGCGCGTGATGCCGATGCCGGCCGACGCCAATGCCAACGGCGACGTCTTCGGCGGCTGGATCATGGCGCAGGTGGACCTGGCCGGCGCGGTGCTGCCGGCGCGCATCGCCAAGGGCCGCATCGCGACGGTGGCGGTCAACGAATTCATCTTCAAGCAGCCGGTGTCCATCGGCGACCTGTTGAGCTTCTACGCCCACGTCGTGCGCATCGGCACCACGTCCGTCACCGTCCATGTGCAGGTCTATGCAGAGCGCAACCCGGCCAATCTTCAGGTGGTGAAGGTGACCGAGGCCAACGTCACCTACGTCGCCATCGACCGCAACGGCGCGCCGCGCCCGCTGCCGAAAGAGTGAAGCGCCGATGCAGCGCCGCGCCGCCCTGGGCCTGTTTGCCGCCGGCTTTGCCGCCCCTGCCACGATGAACGCCTTTGCTCAAGCCGGCGCCGCGCAGGCGCTCAAAACCTTCTTTGCCGACGAGTGGGAACGCAGCCTGCGCGAGAGCCCCGAGTTCGCCAGCTACCAGGGCGACACCCGCCACGACGCCCGCTGGACCGACCACACCCTGCCCGCCATCGCCGCCCGCCAGCAGGCCGACGTGGCCGCGCTGGCGCGGCTGCGGGCGATCGGGCGCGGCGGGTTGCCGGCAGCGCAGCAACTGGACTACGACAGCTTCGAATGGCAGTTGCTGCACAACATCGAGCGCCAGCGCTTCCGGGAGTTTCTGCAGCCCATCGGCCACCAGGGCGGGCCGCAGACGGCCGACGGCATCGCCGAGGTGATGCCCTTCGCCACCACGGCGCACTATGGCCAGTGGCTGCAACGGATGGACGCGCTGCCGGCGCTCATCGACCAGACCATCGTGCTGATGCAGCAGGGCGTGCAGGCCGGCCTGATGCCGCCGCGCGTGTTGATGCAACGCGTGCCGGCGCAGATTGCAGCGCAGTTGGTCGATGACCCGGAGAAGAGCGGCTTCTACAAGCCGCTGCTCAGGTTTCCGGACGCCGTGCCGGCAGCCGAGCGGGCCGCCTTGCAGGCACGCGCCCAGGCCAGCATCCGGGAGCGCATCGTGCCGGCCTACTGGCGTCTCCAGGCCTACTTCGACACCCACTATCTGCCGGCCACGCGCGCCAGCATCACCGCGACCGACAGGCCCGACGGCCGCGCCTACTACGACTTTCTGGTGCGCTTCTACACCACCACCGCGATGACGGCCGACCAGATCCACGCCACCGGCCTGGCCGAGGTGGCCAGGCTGCACGGCGCGATGGACAAGGTGCGCAGCGAGACGGGCTTCCAGGGCAGCCGGGCCGAGTTTTCGACCTTTCTGCGCACCGACCCGCGCTTCTTCCACAAGACGCCTGCCGCGCTGCTAGACGCCTACCGCGCACTCGCCAAGCGCATCGACCCCGAACTGGTGAAGGTCTTCAAGACCATCCCGCGGCTGCCCTATGGCGTGCGGCCCATCCCCGACAACATCGCGCCAGACACCACGGCCGCCTACTACCAGGGCGGCGCGGCAGACGGCACCCGGCCGGGCTACTACTACGTCAATCTCTACAAGCCGGAATCGCGGCCGACCTGGGAGATGCTGCCGCTGTCACTGCACGAGGCGGTGCCGGGCCACCACTTCCAGTTTGCCCGCGCGCTCGAATTTCCTGACTGGCCGCTGTTCCGCCAGACCGCCTACTTCGTGGCCTATGGCGAAGGCTGGGCGCTGTATGCAGAGCAGCTCGGCACCGAGATGGGCCTCTACGACGACCCGTACGACCGCTTCGGCCAACTCACCTACGAGATGTGGCGCGCGGTGCGGCTGGTGGTCGATACCGGCATGCACACCCGCGGCTGGAGCCGGCAGCAGGCCATCGACTACTTCAAGGCCAACACGGCGAAGACCGACCAGGACATCGTCAACGAGATCGACCGCTACATCGGCACGCCGGCGCAGGCGCTGGCCTACAAGATCGGGCAGATGAAGATCACTGAACTTCGCGCTCGCGCCGCCACGGCGCTGGGCGCGAAGTTCGACCTGCGTGACTTCAACGACGCCGTGCTGGCCACCGGCTCGGTGCCGCTGGCCGCGCTGGAGTTGCGCATCGACGGCTGGATCAACGAGCAGCGCGCGCGCTGACCGGCGCCTGGAGGCCTTCTTCATCTCCACCGGCGTGGTGGCGCTGGGCGAGATCGGCGACAAGACGCAGTTGCTGGCGCTGACGCTGGCGGCCCGCTTTCGCCGCCCATGGCCCATTGCCGCCGGCGTGCTGGTGGCCACCCTCGTGAACCACGCGCTGGCCGGCGCCGTCGGCGAGGCGGTGGCACGCACGCTGGGCCCGCAACTGCTGCGCTGGGTGGTGGGCGGCAGCTTCATCGTGATGGCCGCGTGGATGCTGGTGCCCGACACGCTGGATGACGCCGGGCCCGCGCGCTCGCGCCTGGGTGTCTTCGGCAGCACCGCGCTGGCGTTCTTCCTCGCCGAGATGGGCGACAAGACGCAGATCGCGACCGTCGCGCTGGCCGCGCGCTTCGCCGACCTGCCGGCGGTGGTGGCCGGCACCACGCTGGGCATGATGCTGGCGAACGTGCCGGTGATCTTTCTCGGCGAGCGCGCCGCGCGGGCGCTGCCGCTGCGGCTGGTGCACGGCATCAGCGCGGCGGTGTTCGTGCTGCTGGGCGTGCTGGCGCTGTTGAATATCGGCCAAATGTTCTGACCCGCGCGCCGCCCTCGGCGCTGCTAGACTGCACACTATTCTGCAACCTCAACGGAATCATCATGAGTTTCGCCGTCAGCGACGTCGTTCCTTTCACCCAGGCCCGCGCCAACCTGTCCGAGCTTGCCGACCAGGTGAAGGCGGGCGCCGAAAAGATCATCACCAAGAACGGCGAAAGCTATGTCGCGCTCATTGATGCCGACCGGCTGGACTACTACCACCGCCTGGAACGGGAACACATCCACCTTCTGTTGATCGGCGACGCCCAGCGCGGCCTGGCCGACATCACGGCCGGCAGCACCGTAGAAGCCGATGGCGCCATCGCGAAGCTTCAGCAGCGCCGCGCTGCGGCGGCCGGGCAGCAGCCTGCGGCCCGGCCCTCCAAGCGTGGCTGAAACGCCGTTCCGGGCCGAGCTGACGGCAAGCTTTCTGGAGCGCCTGGACGCCATCGAGGCCTTTCTCGTGGAAGCAGACGCAGGCCCGGCATTCGACGCGCTGCTGTCCGAACTGCGGGCCACGGTGATTCCCAATCTGCGCAGTTTTCCGCGCATTGGCAGGCGCTATCTGGCCCACCCGCCGCAGTCGGCCGAGGCGCTGGCGCAACTGGCGGCGCTGCGGGCCGGCGCTGCGAATGCGCTGCGCGAGTACCTGCATGGCGACTATCTGATCATGTATGCGGCAATGGAGGCCGAAGCCACCTTGGTCCTGCTGTCCATCAGGCACCACCGGCAACTGGCGTTCAACTTCGCGCGGCTGTGGCCGGCAGCCGGCGCGCCGGAGGAGCGCTGAGTTGGGACGTCAAGCCTCGGCGCTTGCGGCCGAGTGCGCCGCCTGCTGCCGCATCCGCGGCCAGACGCTGGTGGCGATGTGGCGCGAGATCGCCGACGCGCATTGCCGGTACACCGGCTCGCCGGGGTGGAAGCCGTCGCTGGCCATCACGCCGCGGTTCAGCAGCAGGTCGATCTGCACGCGGGACACGTCGCTGCGGGTGGCCGTCCAGCGCGCCATCGCGGCGTCGTGCCGCCGTGCATCGGCGCCGATCACCCAACGCAGCGGCTGCGGCAGGCCGGGGAAGTGGTGCACCGGCGGCAGCGGCGCGAACACCACATGCGCAACGCCCAGGCCGTTGCGCAACCAATTGGCCAGCGCAGCGCGGGCCGACACTGCTTGGTGCGACGGCACCTGGTCCACCACGTCGTTGACGCCGGTGACGATGACGGCCAGGTCGAAATGCGGCAGATCCTGGTCGCGCAGGAAAGCCAGCGTCTGCGCTGTCGTCAGCCCAGAGCGCGCCAGCAAACGCCATGCGACGCGCGCCTGGCAGGCATCGGCCAGCATCGGCACCAGTTGCCCGGCCAGCGCGTCGGCCTGGCGCGCCACGCCCACGCCGGCAGCCGACGAATCGCCGGCAATCAGCAGCCGCAGCGCCGGGCCGCGGCCGGCCACGCCGTGGCGCCGGCCGTTGGCCTCGGGCAGCCGCGGCAGGCGGGTCCGCGTGCGCAGCGCCTGCAGCACCAGCAGCGGGCTTAAAGCGAGCTTGACGGCCAGCGACATGCGCTTGCGCTCGGCGGCTTCAGAACGCCGAGAAGTCGGGCTTGCGCTTCTGGAAGAAGGCCTGGAAGGCTTCCATCGCCTCCGGGCTGCGCAGCCGGGCGCCGAACAGCGCGGCTTCTGCCGCGATGGTCTGCAACGCCGCCTCGCGCTGCGGGCCGCGCAGCAGTTTCTTGGCATCGCGCACGGCGCCGGGCGGCAGGCCGTTGAAGCGCTCGGCGATGCGCCGCGCATGGTTCACCACCTCGGAGGCCGGCAGCACCGCGCTTGCAATGCCGCAGTCCACCGCCTGCTGCGGCGTGAAAGGGTCACCGAGCAGCAGCTTCTCGGCAGCCCGCGTGTGGCCCATCAGTTGCGGCACCAGCAGGCTGGACGCGAACTCGGGCACCAGCCCCAGGCTGACGAAAGGCATCGCCAGCCGCGCTTCGTCGGAGACATAGACGAAGTCGCAGTGCAGCAGCATCGTGGTGCCGATGCCGATGGCAGCGCCTGTGACGGCCGCCACCACCGGCTTGTCGCAGTGCAGCAGCGCGCGCATGAAGCGGAACACCGGCGAGTCGAGCGCTTCGCTGCCTTCGCCGGGCTGGCGCGACATGAAGTCCTCGATGTCGTTGCCGGAGGTGAAGATGCCCGGCTGGCCCGTGATCAGCACCGCGCGGACGGCGTTGTCGGCCACCGCAGCGTGCAGCGCGTCGGCCATCGCCTGGTACATGGCGACCGTCAGCGCGTTCTTCTTCTCAGGCCGCGCGATCTCGATGGTGGCGACGCCGTTCAGCGTGGCGGTCTTGATGCTCATGGTGCTCTGTCCTTGCTCAAACGCGTTCGATGATGCCGGCGGCGCCCTGCCCCATGCCGACGCACATGGTCACCATGCCGTATTTCAGCTTGTTCCTGCGCAGCGCATGCACCACGGTGGCCGCGCGGATGGCGCCTGTGGCACCCAGCGGGTGGCCCAGAGCGATGGCGCCGCCCATCGGGTTGACCCTGGACGGGTCCAGCCCCACGCTGCCGATGACGGCCAGCGCCTGCGCGGCAAAGGCCTCGTTCAGCTCGATCCAGCCGATGTCGTCCAGCGACAGGCCGGCATAGCGCAGCGCCGCCGGAATGGCCTCGATGGGGCCGATGCCCATGATCTCCGGCGGCACGCCGCGCGCGGCAAAGCTGACGAAGCGGGCCAGCGGCGTCAGGCCGAATTGCTTGACGGCCTTTTCGCTGGCGAGGATCAGCGCACCAGCGCCGTCGCTGGTCTGCGAGCTGTTGCCTGCCGTCACGCTGCCTTTGGCGGCAAACACCGGCCGCAGCCTGGCCAGGCCCTCCAGCGAGGTGTCGGGCCGCGCGCCTTCGTCGAGCCTGACGGTGCGCGTGCTGACGCTCACTTCGCCGGTCAGCAGGTCGGGGGAGCGCTGGACCACGTCGATGGGCGTGATCTCGTCGCTGAACTGCCCGTCGGCCATCGCCTTCAGCGCCTTCTGATGCGAGGCCAGCGCAAAGGCGTCCTGCGCCTCGCGGCTGACCTTCCACTGCGCCGCCACCTTCTCGGCCGTGAGGCCCATGCCGTAGGCGATGCCGACGTTCTCGTCGCGCGCGAACACCTCGGGGTTGAACGACGGCTTGTTGCCGCCCATCGGCACCATGCTCATGCTCTCGGCGCCGCCGGCGATCATCACGTCGGCCTCGCCGATGCGGATGCGGTCGGCCGCCATCTGAAGCGCCGACAGGCCCGATGCGCAGAAGCGGTTGACGGTGACGCCGCCCACCGAGTGCGGCAGCCCGGCCAGCACCATCGCGGCACGGGCCATGTTCATGCCTTGCTCACCCTCGGGAAAGCTGCAGCCGATGATCGCGTCTTCGATGGCCTTGGGGTCGAGCGACGGCACCTGCGCCAGAGCGCTCTTGACGGCCGCCACCAGCAGGTCGTCTGGCCGCGTGTTGCGGAAGTAGCCGCGCCCGCTCTTGCCGATGGGCGTGCGCGTGGCGGCAACGATGTAGGCGTCTTGAACTTGTCGGTTGCTCATGATCAGTTCCTCACCGGCTTGCCGGTCTGCAGCATGCCCATGATGCGTTCCTGGGTCTTGGGGTGTTCGAGCAGGCCGCAGAAGCGCTGCCGCTCCATCGCCATCAGGTAGTCCTCGTTGACCAGCGTGCCGGCATCGACGTCGCCGCCGCAGATGACCTCGGCGATCAGCGCCGAGATGTGGAAGTCGTGCGCGCTGATGAAGCCGCCGTCGCGCATGTTGGCAAGCTGCGCCTTGATGGTGGCAATGCCGCTGCGGCCCGCCACCGGGAACGAGGCCCTGGCCGGCGCGCGGTAGCCGCTGTCGAACATCGCTCTGGCCTGCGTGATGGCGACGAAGAGCAACTCGTCCTTGTGCGGCACGATGATGTCGCTGTCCAGCAGGTAGCCGAGCTTCTTCGACTCGATGGCGCTGGTGCCCACCTTGGCCATTGCCGCGCTGGTGAAGCCGTCGGTCGCGAACTTCAGGATGTCGGCGCCGCCGGGTGCCGCCATCTCCGCCGCGCGGCGGGCGATGTAGGCCAGGCCGCCGCCGCCGGGGATCAGCCCCACGCCCACTTCCACCAGGCCCATGTAGCTTTCCATCGCCACCACGCGGCGCGCGCTGTGCACCGCCAGTTCGCAGCCGCCGCCGAGTGCGATGCCGCGCACGGCGCTGACCACCGGCACGCCGGCATAGCGGATGCGCAGCATCGCGTCCTGCAGCTTCTTCTCTTCGGGCAGGATGCCCTTGGCGCCGGACTTCATGAACACCGGCATCAGCGCTTCGAGGTTGGCGCCAGCCGAGAACACGTCGTCGGGCGACCAGATCACCAGGCCCTTGTAGCCTTGCTCGGCCAGTTCGACGGCCTTGACCAGGCCTTCGGTCACCAGCGGGCTGATGAGGTGCAGCTTGGCGGTGATGCTGGCGATCAGCACCTCACCGTCGAGCGTCCAGACCCGGACCTCGTCGTTCCTGAAGACCTCGGTGCCGGCCTTCAGCGGCGCGATGGCGCCAGAGCCGGCCACGCTTTCAGGGAAGTGCTGGCGCTGGTACACCGAAAGCGCGCTGCGCGGCACATAGGCATTGCGCGCCGGGCTCCACGAGCCTTCGGCGGTGTGGACTTCAGTGCGCCCGTCGAACACCCAATCGGGCAGCGGCGCGCTGCTCAGCGCCTTGCCGGCGTCGATGTCGGCCTTCACCCAGCCGGCCACCTGCTGCCAGCCGGCCGCCTGCCACAGCTCGAACGGGCCTTGCTGCATGCCGAAGCCCCAGCGCATCGCGAAATCGACATCGCGCGCGCTGTCGGCAATGTCGCCCAGGTGCACCGCCGCATAGTGGAAGGCATCGCGCAAGATGGCCCAGAGGAACTGCGCCTGCGGGTTGCTGCTGTCGCGCAGCAGCTTCAGGCGGTCGGCCGGCGGCTTCTTCAGCATGCGGGCGACGATCTCGTCGGCCTTGCCACCCCCGGGCACGTACTCGCCCTTGGCGAAGTCCAGCCGCAAGATGTCCTTGCCGACCTTCTTGTAGAAGCCGGCGCCGCTCTTCTGGCCCAGAGCGCCCTGCTCGATCAACCTGGCCAGCACCGGCGGCGTGGCATAACTCCCGAAGAAAGGGTCGTCGGCCAGGTTGTCCTGCAGCGTCCGGATGACGTGCGACATGGTGTCCAGCCCCACCACGTCGGCGGTGCGGAAGGTGCCGGAGCTGGCACGGCCCAGCTTCTTGCCGGTGAGGTCATCGACCACATCGACGCCCAGGCCGTAGGTCTGGGCCTCTTTCATCGTTGCCAGCATGCCGACAATGCCGACACGGTTGGCAATGAAGTTGGGCGTGTCCTTCGCTCGCACCACGCTCTTGCCCAGGCTGCTGGTGACGAAGGCTTCCAACTGGTCCAGCACCTCGGGCTGCGTGGTCGGTGTGGCGATCAGCTCCACCAGCGCCATGTAGCGCGGCGGGTTGAAGAAGTGGATGCCGCAGAAGCGCGGTTTGATCTCTTCCGGCAGCGCCTCGGCCAGCCGGGTGATCGACAAGCCGGAGGTGTTGCTGGCGACGATGGCATGCGGCGCAATGGCAGCCGCAATGCGCTTGTAGAGGTCGAGCTTCCAGTCCATGCGCTCGGCAATGGCCTCGATCACCAGGTCACATTCGGCCAGCAGCGCGAGATGCTCTTCGTAGTTGGCTTGCACGATGCGCGCCGCGTCTTCCGGCACGCCAAGCGGTGCCGGCTTGAGCTTCTTCAGCCCTTCGACGGCCTTGGTCACGATGCCGTTCTTCGGCCCCGGGGTCGATCCGGCTTTGCCGGTCGTCCCAGACGCCCCCTCGGGGGGAAGCGTCGGCGAAGCCGACGCGTGGGGGCCAGTGTCGGCGGGCAGGTCGAACAGAACCACCGGCACGTTGACGTTGACCAGATGGGCGGCGATCTGCGCACCCATCACGCCGGCGCCGAGCACGGCAACCTTGCGGACCTGGAATCGATTCACGCCGTCTTCTCCTGTGGCGTCACTCGACGCGTAGCCATTGTTGGTTGCGGAAGAACGGGCCGATGTAGCCGCGCACCTCCAGCGCCTTGCCGCCGTCCTGCGGCGTCAGGCGCAGCCTGTAGGTCTTGCCGTTGCCGGGGTCGAGGATGCTGCCGCCGTCCCAGTAGGGCTCGTCGGCATGCTTCTTCGCGCCTTCGATGATGGGCAGGCCGATGATGGGCTTGTCTTTGCGGGCGTCGGTGCACTTGTCGCAGACCGCCGGGCCGGCGGCCATCGCGGGGCTCAGCAGCTTCTCGATGGTGCCGGTGAGCACACCGCCTTTGTCGCTGATGCGCACCAGCGACGTTTCCTTCTTGCTGTCGTCGTCGATGGTCTTCCACAGGCCCACCGGCGTGGCCTGCGCAAAGGCGCAGCCGGCGGCAGCGGCCAGCAGGCAGGCGATCAGGCTTTTCTTCATTGCGTCGTCTCCTTCGTTGTCTTGATTGGCGTGGTCAGAACAGCGCTTCGTCCATCGCCATCAGCGGTGCCACGCCGGCGCGTGCGGTGCGGATCAGGCTTGCCGTCTCGGGCAGCAGCTTGGCGAAGTAGAAGCGCGCTGTGTGCAGCTTGGCGGTATAGAAGGCGTCGCCGCTGCCTTGCTTCTCAAGCGCCACTTTGGCCATCCGCGCCCACAGGTAGGCAAAGCAAAGGTGGCCGCAGACGCGCAGATAGTCCACCGCGGCGGCACCCACTTCGTCTGCGTTCTGGAAGGCCTTCATGCCGAGTTCGGTGGTCAGCTTGGTGACCTTGTCGCCCAGGTCGGCCAGCGGGTTGACGAACTCCTGCATCGCCTCGTTCACGCCTTCGTCCTCGACGAATGCGGCAATGATCTTGCCGAACTTCTTGAGCTTTGCGCCGTTGTCGCCCAGCACCTTGCGGCCCAGCAAGTCCAGGCTCTGGATGGTGTTGGTGCCTTCGTAGATCATGTTGATGCGGGAGTCCCGCACGAACTGCTCCATGCCCCATTCGCGGATATAGCCGTGGCCGCCATAAACCTGCATGCAGGCCGAGGTGGCGAGCCAGCCGTTGTCGGTGATGAAGGCCTTGATGATGGGCGTCAGCAGCGCCACCAGTTCGGCGGCGTCCTTGCGCTCGTCTTCGTCGTCGCTGGACAGTTCCTTGTCGATCTGAAGCGCGGTGTAGATCGACAGCGCCCGGCCGCCTTCGGCATAGGCGCGCGCGGTCAGCAGCATCTTGCGCACGTCGGGGTGCACGATGATCGGGTCGGCCGGCCGGTCGGGCGCCTTCGGGCCGCTCAGGCTGCGCATCTGGATGCGGTCTTTGGCATAGACCACGGCGTTCTGGTAGGCCACTTCGGTGAGGCCGAGCGACTGGTTGCCGACGCCCAGCCGCGCGGCGTTCATCATCACGAACATCGCCGCCAGGCCCTTGTGCGGCTGGCCCACCAGCGTGCCGACGGCGCCGTCGAGCATCATCTGGCAGGTGGCGTTGCCGTGGATGCCCATCTTGTGCTCGATGGCGCTGCAGAAGATGGCGTTGCGCTCGCCGATGCTGCCGTCTGCGTTGAGCTTGAACTTGGGCACCACGAAGAGCGAGATGCCCTTGCTGCCGGCAGGCGCGTCCGGCAGCCGGGCCAGCACCAGGTGGATGATGTTCTCGGTGAGGTCGTGCTCGCCGGCCGAGATGAAGATCTTCTGGCCGGTGAGCTGCCAGCTTCCGTCGGGCAGCGCCTCGGCCTTGGTGCGCAGCATGCCCAGGTCGGTGCCGCAATGCGGCTCGGTCAGGCACATGGTGCCTGTCCATTCGCCGCTGGTCAGCTTGGGCAGATAGTGGCGCTTCTGGTCGTCGGTGCCGTGGGTCTTCAGGCATTCGTAGGCGCCGTGCGACAGGCCGGGGTACATCGTCCAGGCCTGGTTGGCGCTGTTCAGCATCTCGTAGAGGCACTGGTTCAGCACCAGCGGCAGGCCCTGGCCGCCGTAGCCGGGGTCGCAGCTCAGCGCCGCCCAGCCGCCTTCGACGTACTTGGCGTAGGCCTCCTTGAAGCCCTTGGGCGCGCGCACTTCGTGCGTGTTCTTGTCGAGCGTGCAGCCTTCTTCGTCGCCGCTGATGTTCAGCGGAAAGGTCACCTCGGCGGCGAACTTGCCTGCTTCTTCGAGCACCGCGTTGATGGTGTCGGCGTCGGTGTCGGCATGGCGCGGCATCCGCTTGTAGTCGGCGCTGACGTCCAGCAGTTCGTGCAGCACGAACTGCATGTCGCGCAGCGGCGGGGTGTACTGGGCCATGGGCACTCCTGAAAGTCGTGGGAAGAAATCGGCAAAGAGAGGTTCAGCCTTGCCGTGCGCCGGGCGGCGACAGGTAGTGCGACACCACCCTGTCGAAGCCGGTGCGGGCGCGGTCCATCACGCCGGGCAGGCGCAGGAAACGCGCGTCGTGGTGCAGGGCAAGGATGAGGCCGTGGATCTCGAACAGCATCTGCGTCGGGTCGGTGTCGGCGCGCAACTGCTTTTCGTCGATGGCGATGCGGATGGCGCGCTCCTGCGCTGCGTGCCAGTCGCGCACCATCGCGGCCAGCGCGTCGCGCACCGGGCCGGGCCTGTCGTCGAACTCGACGGCGCCGCTGATGTAGATGCAGCCCGAGTCCAGTTCGACCGAGACGCGGCGCACCCAGCGCTCGAACAGCGCGCGCAGCCGCGGCAGGCCGCGGGCTTCGACGATGGCGGGGTAGAACACCTCGGCCTCGAAGCGGGCGTGGTATTCGCGGATCACCGAGATCTGCAATTCCTCGCGCGAGCCGAAGTGCGCAAAGACGCCCGACTTGCTCATCTGCATCACCTCGGCCAGCGCGCCGATCGACAGCCCTTCCAAGCCCATGTGCGAGGCCAGTCCGAGAGCGGCGTCCAGAATGGCGGCGCGCGTCTGCTGGCCCTTCTGCAAAGGCTTCTGCAGCGGGCGGGGCGGCGGGGTGCGCGTGGAAAGTGGGCTGCTCAAGGGGCTGGGATTCTGGAAAACGAACGACCGTTCTATTTTGCCGAGTTCCGACCGGCCGGCGTGCCCCGATCTGTGACTTTTTTAGACACCGCCTCCTAAACCGCCGGCTGCCGGCACGCCGCTGTCATCGCCCCGCGCTTGAGGGACTGCGGCCGATTGAATTACTCTTCGCGGATGGATGTGCTTCAACTCGACGTTTCCGGCCGGCCGCAAGCCTGGCTGACGCCGCGCGAAGCGGCGGTGGTGTATGCCAGCGACGGCGTCTCCTGGACGCTGGGCCAGGCCTTTCAGGTGTTGCGCGGCGGCATCCAGCGCAGCACCGGGCTGCAGTCGCGCATCGAGGTGCACCCGATCATCGCGGTGCGGGGCTGCATTCCCAGCCGCGCCTGGCGGCAGACGCCGGCATTGTCCAACCCCAAGCTGTTTGCGCGGGACCGCAACGTCTGCGCCTATTGCGGCGGCCACTTCCACTTCGACGAGCTGACGCGCGAGCACATCCGCCCGGTGTCGCGCGGCGGGGTGGACAGTTGGATGAACTGCATCACCGCCTGCCGCTCGTGCAACGGCCACAAGGGCAACCGCATGCCGGAAGAAGCACGCATGAGCCTGCTCTACCTGCCCTATGTGCCCAGCCTGCATGAAGACATGATCCTGCGCGGCAGGCGCATCGTTGCCGACCAGATGGATTTCCTGCTGGCGTCGGTGCCACGCAATTCGCGGCTGCATTTCTAGCAGCGCGGTGGGTGCTGCGCCGCGCCAAGCCGCGTCCCAGTTCTGACAATTCTTTACGGGCCGGTGTGGACTTCGAAGCCGGCCGCTGCGGCTCTTCTGCCAACATCGTCATCTGTCAACCGGGCAAGCCGGCCTGCGTTGAACCCGAACCGCCTGGAGAGCCACCCATGAAGCGCCTGATTCTTGCCGCCGCCGTCCTGGCGGGCCTGGCCGCCTGCACCACCACCAGCCCCGACGTCGTCAGCAGGTACGAGGCGCAGCGCATGAGCACCGTGCAAGACGGCGTCGTGCTGTCAACGCGCCCGGTCGTGGTCGAAGGTTCGCAGAGCGGCATCGGCGGCACCGCGGGCGGCGTGATCGGCGGCATCGCCGGCTCCAGCGTCGGCGGCCGGCGCGACTCGGTCGTCGCGGGCGTCATCGGCGCCGTCGTCGGTGGCGTGGTGGGCAACGCGGCAGAGCGCTTCGGCACGCGCGAAGAAGCCGTCGAAGTGCTGATCCAGTTGAAGAATGGCGAGCGCCGCTCGATCGTGCAGGCCAAGGCGTCGGAGTCACTCAACCCCGGCGACTCGGTGGTGCTGGTCACCACCGGCGGCAAGGTGCGCGTGACCAAGGCGCCGGTCGTCACGCCGGTCTCGATGACGCCCAGCACCTGATCGCGGCGGTGCCCGGCGTGCGCGCCGGGCCTGCGTTTGCTGAACACCGCTTGCGGGAACAGCGCTTGCCGCCGCCCTGCGATGGCACCGCGCTCCTCGCCTGCTTCGCAAGCCGCCCAAGACACCCAGAAATGGCCCGAGTCGCTGTGGATCCTGCGCCACGGCCAGAGCGCGGGCAACCTCGCCCGTGACGAGGCCGAGCAGGGCGGCCACCCGCTGATCGACATCGCCACGCGCGACATGGACGTGCCGCTGTCGGCCCTCGGCGAACGCCAGGCCGACGCCATCGGCCGCTGGTTCGGCGCCATGCCGCCCGCCGAGCAACCCACCGTGCTGCTGTGCTCGCCCTACGTCCGCGCGGTGCAGACGGCGCAGCGGCTGGTGGCCGCCGCGGGCTTGCCCGAAGACGCCTTGGCGCTGGTGCGCGACGAGCGCCTGCGCGAGAAAGAGTTCGGCCTGCTCGACCGGCTCACCGTGCACGGCATCCGCGAGCGCTACCCGGAGCTGGCGGCGCAGCGCAGCCACGTCGGCAAGTTCTACTTCAGGCCGCCCGGCGGCGAGAGCTGGTGCGACGTGATCCTGCGGCTGCGCAGCGTGATCGAGATGATCACGCGCGAGCACCGCCGTGAGCGTGTGCTGGTGGTGGCGCACCAGGTCACGGTGAACTGCTTTCGCTATCTGCTGGAGCGCATGAGCGAGGCGCAGATCCTCCGCGTCGATGCCGAAGCCGACGTGCCCAACTGCAGCGTCACCTCCTATGCGTTCGACCCCGCGCTGGGCCGCCAGGGCAAGCTGGCGTCGCGCCTGGTGAACTTCGTGCAGCCGGTGGCGCAGGCCGGCGAGCCCGTCACCGCGGCACCCGACGCGCCAGCCGCGCCCGGCCCGTGACGCCCTGCCGGCCGCTGCACCCGGCCGCACTGCGCGGCTGGCCGCTGCCGCGGCCCGACGCCGACGGCGACAAGGAGACGCGCGGCCGCGCCGTCATCGTGGCCGGCAGCCGCGAGATGCCCGGCGCTGCGGTGCTGGCCGCCACCGCGGCGCTGCGCGCAGGCGCCGGCAAGGTGGTGGTCTGCACGGCGGCATCGGCCGCGATGGCGGTGGCCGCCACCGTGCCCGAGGCAAGGGTGATCGGGCTGCAGGAAACGCCGGCGGGCGGCATCGACCCCGCCGGCGCGGAACAGATCGCAGTGCTTGCGCAGGGCGCCGGCGCGCTGCTCGTCGGCCCCGGCATGCAGGACGAGCCAGCCTGCTGCGCCCTCGCCTTCGCGCTGTGCGTGCAGGCGCCAGACACGGCGCTGCTGCTGGACGCCGCAGCGATGGGCGCGGTGCTGCAACAGCGCCCGTGGCCAGCGCGGCCGCCGCTGCTCACGCCGCATGCTGGCGAGATGGCGCACCTGGCCGGCATCGACAAGCAGGCGGTGCTGGCCGATGCGCACGCTGCCGCGGCCGACGCCGCCAGGCGCTGGCACGCGCTCGTCGTGCTGAAGGGCGCCAGCACCGTGCTGGCCCATCCCGACGGGCAGGCCTGGCGGCACGACGGCGGCAGCGTCGGGCTGGCCACCGCCGGCTCGGGCGACGTGCTGGCAGGGCTGGTGGCCGGCCTGGCCGCGCGCGGCGCGCCGCTGGAGCAGGCGGCTGCCTGGGGCGTGGTGCTGCATGCGCTGGCCGGCGAGCGGCTTTCGGCGCGGCTGGGCAGGCTGGGCTATCTGGCGCGCGAACTGGCCGCAGAAGTGCCGGCGCTGATGGACGCGCTGGCCGGGCCCTGAAGCGCCGACGGACGGCCGCCGGGCGCACCCGCGAGGGCAGGTGCGGCGGGCTTGATCACCTGCCAACCCAGGCGCACACTTCGACGCGGAGCCGCTTCCAAGCACCGCCGCGCCGCCCGCGACGGTGGGGCATCTTCCCGATGGCGGCCCGCACAACAGCCCCAAGGAGACATGCTATGAGCTTGACATCGAGCCTCGACGACATCCTTTCGCGCGCTGCCGCCACCGGTGCCGTGCCGGGCGTGGTGGCAGTCGTCACCGACCGTGACCACACGCTGTACGAAGGCGCCTTCGGCCTGCGCACGCTGGGCAGCGACGCGCCCATGACGACCGACACGGTCGGCTGGATCGCCTCCATGACCAAGGCGATCACCGGCGCCGCCTGCATGCAACTGGTCGAGCGTGGCCGCATCGATCTCGACAGCCCCGCGCAGCAGTGGGTGCCGCGCCTGGCCGAAGCCAGCGTGCTGACCGGCTTCGACGCTGCCGGCCAGCCGCAGATGCGCCCGCCCCGGCGCCCCATCACGCTGCGCCACCTGCTGACGCACACCGCCGGTTTCGGCTACGAGTTCTGGGACGCCGACACCGGCCGCTACCAGGCAGCCACCGGCACGCCCGGCATCACCAGTTGCACCGAGGCGGCGCTGATGCAGCCGCTGCTGTTCGACCCCGGCGAGCGCTGGATGTACGGCATCAACATCGACTGGGCCGGCAAGATCGTCGAGGCAGTGAGCGGCAAGAAGCTCGGCGTGTACCTGGCCGAGAACCTGTTCGGCCCGCTGGGCATGCGCGACACGGCCTTCAAGCTGCGGCCCGACATGCAGGCCCGCCTGGCCAAGATCCACCACCGCGACGAGGCCGGCGCACTCGTCGCTGGCGACCTGGTGATCGAGCAGAACCCCGAGAACGAGATGGGCGGCGGCGGCCTCTACGGCACCGTGCCCGACTACATCCGCTTCGTGCGCATGGTGCTCAACGACGGCCTGGCCGAAGGCGGCCGCGTGCTGGAAGCAAACACGGTGCAGCAGATGTGCAGCAATGCGATGGGCGACCTGCGCGTGATGCCGCTTCAGGCGCAGATCCCGCCGCTGAGCAACGACGCCGAGTTCTTCCCCGGCGTCGAAAAGTCCTGGGGCCTGAGCTTCCAGATCAACGAGACGGCCGCGCCCACCGGCCGCCCGGCCGGCCAGTTGATGTGGGCTGGGCTGGCCAACTCCTACTACTGGATCGACCGCAAGACCGGCCTGGGTGGCGCCTACATGACGCAGATCCTGCCGTTCGCGGACAGCAAATCGCTGCCGCTGTATTACGAGTTCGAATCGGCGGTGTACCACTCGCTGCGCTGAGCGTGGTGCAACACTGGTAGGCCGTGTTGGACTTGAACCAACGACCAAAGGATTATGAGTCCTCTGCTCTAACCAACTGAGCTAACGGCCCGCGGCGCGGATTCTAGGTGGCGGCTTTGCGCGGGCCGCTATTTCACGGACAGGGCGTTGCCCACCAGACGTGCCGTGATATCGACGATGTGGATCATCCTGTCGTAGGCCATGCGCGTGGGGCCAATGACGCCCAGCGTGCCGACGATGCGGCCGTCCACCTCGTACGGCGCGGTCACCACGGACAGCTCTTCGAACGGCACGACCTGGCTTTCGCCGCCGATGTAGATGCGGATGCCTTCTGCCCGGCTGCTCACGTCCAGCAGGCGCATCAATTCGGTCTTCTGCTCGAAGACGTCGAAGAGGCGCCGCAGGCTAGTCATGTCGCTGCCGAAATCCTGCACGCCGATCAGGTTGCGCTCGCCCGACACCACGACGTGCTCGCTGCTTTCTGCCAGCGCCTCGCCGGCCTGCATGGCCGCCTGCATCAGCGCCGCGATCTCGCCGCGCAGCGCATCGACCTCGCTCTTGAGCCGCTCGCGCACGGCTTCGATCGTCAGGCCCGCGTAGTGCGCGTTGAGGTAGTTGGTGGCCTCCACCAGCTCGGCTTGGCCGTGGTCGCGCGCGGTGAAGATCACGCGGTTCTGCACGTCGCCGTCGGGCGCCACGATGATGACCAGCACCCGCCGTTCGCCCAGGCGCAGGAACTCGATGTGGTGGAACACGCTGGCCTTGCGCGGCGCCATCACCACGCCGACGAAGCTGGACAGGTTGGACAGCAGCGACGCTGCCTGCGCGATCACGCGCTGCGGCTGGTCGGGGTGGAGTTGCTCGCGCGCGGTGGCCATCTCGCGCGACACCATGTCCAGGTCGAAGGGGCGTGTCGTCAGCATGGTGTCCACGAACAGCCGGTAGCCGCGCGCGGTGGGGATGCGGCCGGCGCTGGTGTGCGGGCTGGCGATCAGGCCCAGGTCTTCCAGGTCGGCCATCACGTTGCGGATGGTGGCCGGCGACAGGTCCAGCCCCGACGCCCGCGACAGGGTGCGCGAACCCACTGGTTGCCCGTCGGCGATGTAGCGCTCGACCAGGGCTTTCAGCAGTGTTTTGGCACGGTCGTCGAGCATGGCTTTCATTGTAGGGAGCGCGGTGCCCTATGGTGTAATCCGCCGCATGCCGGCCCCGTTCCGCCACGCTGCAATCGTCGGAAAGTACCAGGCGCGGGGCATTCGCCCGGTGCTGGAGGACATCGCACACTTTCTGGTCGGCCAGGGGCTGGAGGTGTCGTTCGAGCGCGAGACCGCGCACGCCACCGGCGTGACCGATTTCGAAGCGCTGGATGCCGCCGAGATGGGCCAGCGCTGCGACCTTGCCGTGGTGGTGGGCGGTGACGGCACCATGCTGGGCATCGCGCGTGAGCTGTCGCGCTTCAACATGCCGCTGGTGGGCATCAACCAGGGCCGCCTGGGCTTCATCACCGACGTGCCCATAGACCAGTACCGCCAGGCGCTGGCGCCGATGCTGGCCGGCGACTACGAGGAAGAGCACCGCTCGATGCTCGAAGGCGGCGTCTGGCGCGACGGCGAGAAGATCTTCGACGGTCTGTCGATGAACGACGTGGTCGTCAGCCGCGGTGCCACTGCCAGCATGGTGGAGGTGCGCATCGATCTGGGCGACGAGCTGGTGGCCAACATGCGGGCCGATGGCGTGATCGTCGCATCGCCCACCGGCAGCACCGCTTACGCGCTGTCCGCCGGCGGGCCCATCCTGCACCCCGGCATTGCCGGCTGGGTGCTGGTGCCTATCGCATCGCACACCTTGTCCACGCGGCCCATCGTGCTGCCCGACCAGGGCGAGATGCGCATCACCATCGTCGCCGGCCGCGACGCCTCGGCCAACTTCGACATGCAAAGCCTGGCCAGCCTGCTGCACGGCGACCAGGTCCGCGTGCGGCGCTCGGCCTTCAAGGTGCGCTTCCTGCACCCGCGCGGCTGGAGCTACTACGCAACGCTGCGGCGCAAGCTGCGCTGGTACGAAGGCACATGATGCGGCTGCCATGCTGAGGCGGCTGAGCTTGCGCGACGTGGTCATCGTCGCCGAGCTGGAGGTGGAGCTGCACGCCGGCTTCACGGTGCTGACCGGCGAGACGGGCGCCGGCAAGTCCATCCTCATCGACGCCTTGCAGCTTGCGCTGGGCAGCCGCGCAGACGCTGCGCTGGTGCGCGAAGGCGCAGCGCGGGCGGAGGTGAGCGCCGAGTTCGACAGCCCGCCGGCGCTGGCGCCCTGGCTGGACGACGCGGGCTTTGCCGCCGATGCGTCGCTGCTGCTGCGCCGCACGGTCGATGCGCAAGGCAAGAGCCGCGCGTGGATCAACGGCAGCCCGGCCACCGTGGCGCAACTGCGCGACGCCGCCGAGCAACTGCTCGACATCCACGGCCAGCACGCCTGGCAAAGCCTGACGCGAGCGCCCGCCGTGCGCGCGCTGCTCGACGCGCAAGCCGGCATCGACACCACGGCCATGCAGCAGCGCTGGGTGGCCTGGCGCGCCGCACTGGCGGCGCTGGACGGCGCGCGCAGCCAGCGTGACACGCTGGAACACGAGCGCGAGCGCCTGGCCTGGCAGATCGGCGAGCTGGACAAGCTGGCGCCTGGCGACACCGAATGGGAGACGCTGAACGCCGAGCACCAGCGTCTGGCGCACGGCCAGGCGCTGCTCGACGGCGCCCGCGCTGCACTCGACGCGCTGAGTGAGGGCGATCCGTCGGCCGACAGCCTGACCGGCCGCGCCGCCGATGCGCTCGACGACGTGCTGCGCCACGACGCCGAGCTGGCCGACGTGCTGAGCGTGCTGCGCAGTGCCCAGGCGCAGATCGAAGACGCAGCGCACACGCTGCACGCCTACCTGGGCCGCCGTGAGCCCGACCCGGAGCGCCTGGCCGAGCTGGATGCGCGGCTCGCGGCCTGGGTGTCTCTCGCCCGCCGCTACCGCCGCACCGCGCCCGAACTGCCGGCCTTGCTGGCAGGCTGGAAAGACGCGCTGCGCGCGCTCGACGCGGCTGCCGACCTCGACACCCTGGAGCGCGCCGCCGCCGACGCCGAGCGCGGCTGGCGCGACGAGGCGAAGAAGGTCAGCCGCGCGCGCCAGGCAGCGGCGCCGCGGCTGTCCGACAGCGTGACGTCTGCGATGCAGCACCTGGGCATGGCCGGTGGCCGCTTCGAGGTTGCGCTGGTGCCGCAAGACGCACCACAGGCGCACGGCCTGGAAGCTGTGGAGTTGCGCGTGGCCGGCCACGCCGGCAGCACGCCGCGCCCGCTGGCCAAGGTGGCATCTGGCGGCGAGCTGTCGCGCCTGGCGCTGGCCATCGCCACCACCACGGCCGACGCCAGCGGCAGCCCGACGCTGATCTTCGACGAGATCGACGCCGGCGTCGGCGGTGCGGTGGCCGACAGCGTGGGCCGGCTGATGAAGCAGCTCGGCCGCTCGACGCAGGTGCTGGCCGTCACCCACCTCGCGCAGGTGGCCGCCTGTGCCGACCACCATTTCGTCGTCTCCAAAGCCTTGCAAGGCAAGGCGACGGTGAGCGATGTGCAGGCCGTCAGCGGCGAGGCGCGGGTGGCGGAAATCGCCCGCATGCTGGGCGGCGAGCGCCTCACCGGCACCAGCCGCGCGCACGCAGAAGCCATGCTCGGCGGCGGTGCGGCATGAGCGACTGGATGCCGCTGGCCACGGGGCTGCGTGAAGAGGTGATCCTGGTCACCGGCATCTCCGGCTCCGGCAAGTCGGTGGCGCTGCACGCGCTGGAAGACGCCGGCTACTTCTGCGTGGACAACCTGCCGCCCGAGCTGCTGCGCGACTTCATCCGGCTCGAGCACGAGCGCTTCACCAAGCGAGTTGCCATTGCGGTGGACGTGCGCACCGCTGCGTCGCTGCCGCACCTGCTGCCGCTCATCGACGCGCTGCGCAGCGAAGGGATCAACGTCCGCCCGCTGTTCCTGGATGCCAGCACCGATGCGCTGGTGCGCCGCTTCTCTGAAACACGGCGGCCCCACCCGCTGAGTTCGGTGCCTGCGGGCGGCGATGCATCGCGTGCGCTGATCGAAGCCATCGAGCTGGAACGCGAACTGCTGGCCGACCTGCGCGAGGTCTCCACCATCATCGACACCAGCCAGCTCCGGCCCGCGCTGCTGCGCAACTGGATTCGCTCGCTGGTGGGCGCGCGCGAGGCGGCGCTGACGCTGGTCTTCGAGAGCTTCGCCTTCAAGCACGGCGTGCCGCTGGATGCCGACTACGTGTTCGACGTGCGCGTGCTGCCCAACCCCTACTACATCCGCGAGCTGCGGCCGCTGAGCGGGCGCGACGCGCCGGTGGCCGCCTACCTGGAGGCGCAGCCCGAGGTGGCCGAGATGCTGCTTCAGATCGCAACCTTCTTGCAGCGCTGGCTGCCTGCCTTCGAGGACAACCAGCGCAGCTACCTGACGGTGGCGCTGGGCTGCACCGGCGGCCAGCACCGCTCTGTCTATGGCGTGGAATGGCTGGCGCGGCGCTTTGCCGGCCACCATGCCACGCTGCTGCGCCACCGCGAGCTGGACGCCCGTGACTGACACCGACTCTGCCGCCCTGCCCGACCCGCTGCCGCTGTTTCCGTTGCAGACGGTCTTGTTCCCCGGCGCGCTGCTGGCGCTGAAGGTGTTCGAGGCGCGCTACCTGGACCTGATGTCCGCCTGCATGCGCAACGAGCACCCGTTCGGCGTGCTGTGCCTGCAACAGGGCAGCGAGGCCGGCCGCTCCGCAAAGGCTCCGCTGATGGAGGAGGTGGGCGTGCTGGCCCGCATCGACGACATCGACGCCCAGCAGACCGGCATCCTGCACCTGCGCTGCACCGGCACGCGGCGCTTCCGCTGCCGCACCGCGCCTGCGCAGATGGACAGCGGCTTGTGGGTCTGCCCGGTGACGCTCATCGACGACGACCCCCTGCACCTGCCCGGCCCGGCGATGCTGCAGACCGTCACCGCGCTGGCCGAGGCCATCAAGACGCTGCGCGAGCAGGGCCGCTCACCGTTCGCCGAGCCCTACCGGCTCGACAACGCAGGCTGGGTGGCCAACCGCTGGTGCGAGCTGCTGCCCATCCCGCTGGCCGCCAAGCAGAAGCTGATGGCGCTGGAAGACCCGGTGATCCGGCTGTCGCTGGTGGACGGTTTCCTGCGCGACAAGAAGGTCGTCATCGGCTAGCCGACGCGGCGCACCTCAGTCTGGCGCCAGCAGCTTGCGCACCGGCGCTGCCAGCCCCAGCGCCAGCGCTTCGTCTCGGCGCACCCAGCGGCCCGGCGGCAGGCAGGCGTCCAGCGCCGTGGCGTCTTGCGCCGGCAGCGTCCAGCGGTGGGGGTGCAAGGTCCAGTCGAAGTGCGTCAGCGCATGCTCGATGGCGGGCAGCCACTCGCCAGCGCCCGGCCAGCCGGCAGTGAGGCTTGCCAGTGCGTCTGCCGACGCGTACTCCGGCAGGCTCCACAGTCCCGCCCAGACGCCTGTCTGCGGCCGTTGCGTGAGCCACAGCGTGTCACCGCGCTCCAGCCACAGCAGCGCATGCTGGCGGCGGCCGCGGCGCAGCTTGCGCGTTTTGACGGGATAGCGCTCGGGCGCGCCTTCGGCCAGCGCCAAGCAGATGTCGGCCAGCGGGCAGCGCGCGCATTGCGGGCGCTTTGCAAGGCAGACGGTCGCGCCCAGGTCCATCAGCCCCTGGGTGTAGGCCGCGATGCCTTGCTCGGGCAACAACCCGCCAGCGCGCGCCCACAGTGCACGCTCCTGCGCTGCCAGCGCAAGATCGCCGCCGAAGCCCAGGGCCCGTGTCAACACCCGCTTGACGTTGCCATCGAGGATGGCCGCGCGCTCGCCGAAGCAGAAGGCAGCGATGGCCGCTGCGGTCGAGCGGCCGATGCCGGGCAGCGTGGCCAGCACCGCGCTGCTGGCGGGGAACACCCCGCCATGCTCGGCCACCACCGCCATCGCGCAGCGGTGCAAGTTGCGGGCACGGCTGTAGTAGCCCAGCCCGCTCCACAGCGCCAGCACGGCGTCCTGCGGCGCGGTGGCCAGCGTCTGCACATCGGGGAAGCGGGCCAGGAAGCGCGGGTAGTACGCGAGCACCACGCTGACCTGCGTCTGCTGGAGCATCACCTCCGACAGCCACACGCGGTAGGGCTCGCGCGTGTCCTGCCAGGGCAGGCCGTGTCGCCCGTGCTGCTGCTGCCAGCGCACCACGCGCCGGGCGAAACCGTCGCCTGCCGGCATCAGGCTGCGTCCTGCCGCAAGCGCAGGTCGAACAGCGGCTGGATGGTGTCTGCCAGGGTGCCGCGGGCCAGCGCCAGCACGTCCTGGGCGGCTTTGTCGAGCTGGCGTTGCAGCTCGCGCAGGCGCTCGTCCTGCGCCTCGACCTCGGCGATGCGCTGCTCCAGCTCGCCGGCTGCGGACTGGATGCGCTCCAGCGCCTCCCGGCGGCGCTTGAACGCGCGGCGGCGTTCGCGCAATTGCAGGTCCACCTGGCTGGAAGCCGCCTTGCTCCACAGTTCCAGCTCGGCCGCGGCGTTCTCGAACACCACGCGCAGCTTGGACAGCAACATGCGCCGGAACTGCTCTGCAAAGCCGGGCGTCGCCATGCGCCAGGACTGTGACAAGCCCAGGTAGCGGCTGTAGTTCTTGTCGATCAGCTCCAGCTCTGCCGCAAAGCGCGTCAAGGCAGGCGGTGGCTGAAGGTTGAATGCAAAACCGAACTCGGCATTGAGCTGCAGAAAGCTGGCATCCAGCATCTGGCGCATCTCTTCGGTGTGCGCACCGGCACCGGCCAGCGCCTCGCGCAGACGGCCGCACAGCGTGTTGAAGGCCTGGCGTGCGCCCAGGTTCAGCGGGCGGGCGCCGATGGCAGCCTGCATGGCAGCCACCTCGGAGCGCAGCGAGTCGCTTGACAGCCGGCCCAGCACGCCGCGCAGCAGCCGGCTTTGCACCGCGCGCACGGCAGACAGGCGGGCGGTGCAGCGCTCGAAATCCACCGCTTCGGCGTCCACCCGCTCCAGCATCAGCCGCACCTTGGCGCCGCTCTTGCCGCGCAGGCCGCGCAGCTCCAGCATCTGCTCTGCCTGCTGGCGCCGACGGTCGGCAAGGCGGCGGCCGGCCGAGGCGCGCAAGCTCTGCACCGCGCCAGCAGCAGCCTGCAGCAGCAGCGCATGCTGGCGCGGCATCAGCTCGGCGCTGATGGCGGCCTCCAGCTCGGGCAGCCGGCTTTGCACCAGTGCACGGGCGTCGCCACCCACGCGCGCAGCCAGCGCGTCGCGGGCAGACAGCGGAAACACGCGCGAGCGCGGCAGCTCCAGCGTCAGCGCCGTCAGCTCGCGCTGGCGCTCGATCTGCGCCTGCACCTCGGCGTGCGAAGCCAGCGGGTCCACCAGCGTGTCGATCTTGTTCAGCACCACGAAGCGTTCGAGGCCGTTGCCACCCAGGTGCTCGCGCCAGATGGCCAGGTCGGACCGCGTGACGCCGGTGTCTGCCGCCAGCACGAAGACGGTGGCGTGGGCCGACGGCAGCAGCGACAAGGTGAGTTCGGGCTCGGCGCCGATGGCGTTCAGCCCCGGGGTGTCGAGCACCACCAGGCCGCGCATCAGCAGCGGGTGCGGGTAGTTGATCAGCGCATGGCGCCAGGCCGGCACCTCCACCTGGCCGTCATGCTCCAGCGGTGGGTTCTCCTGCGGATGGGCGTCGCTCCAGAAGCCCAGAGCCGTGGCCTGCTCCACGCTGACCCGCTGTGTGCGCGTCACCGCGGCCAAGGCCTTGGCCAGCGCGTCGGGCTGCTTGGGGTCCAGCGGCACATGCTGCCAGGGTTCGTCGCGGCCGCGCAGTTCGGTCAGCGACAGGCCGCGCAGCCGCGTCTCGATGGGCAGCAGAGACAGCCGCACCGGCGCGCGGGCGTCGTAGGACAGCTCCACCGGGCTCATCGTGGTGCGCCCCGGCGTGGCGGGCAGCACACGGCGGCCGGCGTCTGCAAAGAAGATCGCGTTGATCAGCTCGCTCTTGCCGCGCGAGAACTCGGCCACGAAGGCCAGCACCAGCTTGTCGGACGTGAGCCGCTCGCGCAAGGCCGCCAGGGCGGCTGCGTCCTGCTCGTCGGCCAGTTCGTGGTCGGTCAGGAAGCGGGCAAAGTCGGCAGCGCCGCGGGCCAGCGTGCTGCGCCAGGCGGCGAGCTGGTCCAGCGAGGTGACGATGGAACTCTGCATCGGGGGTGGCTGCCTTTCGCGCAACGATGCTAGCGCAGCGCACGGCCGGCTTTGCCAGGCGCGTCGGACGCAGACGCCAGGATGTGGCGGCACATGTCACGACTGCAAGCGCCTGGCGCTGTATCAGCGTTTCTGGCAGCCGGCGCAGTAGAAGGTGGAGCGCTGGCTTTGCAGCGTGCGCAGCACCGTGCCGCCACAGCGCCGGCAGGCCTGGCCGGCGCGGCCATAGACCTGTGCCTCCGCCTGGAAGGCGCCGCTGATGCCGTGCACGTCGCGGAAATCGCGCAGCGTGGAGCCGCCCGTTTGCAGTGCACGCTCCAGCACAGCGCGCACTGCCGTCAGCAGCCGTGCGGCACGCGGGCGGCTGATGCGGTCGGTGCGCAGTGCCGGGTGGATGCCGGCCGCGTGCAGGGCTTCGCAGGCGTAGATGTTGCCGGCGCCCACCACCAGTTCGCCGCCGAGCAGTGCCGCCTTGACTGGCGTGCGGCGCCGGTGCAGCGCGGCGTGGAAGCTGGCCGGCGTGAGCGCGGGGTCGAAGGGCTCGGGCCCCAGGCGGGCCAGCAACGTGGCAGCCGGCGCGTGCAGCAGCGATGGTGCCCACACCACGGCGCCGAAGCGGCGCGGGTCGGTCAGCCGCAGCGTGCCCTGCGTGGTGACGAGGTCGAAGTGGTCATGCGGCCCGGGCGCCCCAGCCGGTGGCGCGCTTCCTGCATGCAGCGCCAGCGAGCCAGACATGCCCAGATGCAGCAGCAGCCCGCCGTCCTGCGCGCCGCCGTTCAACGGCAGCCACAAATATTTACCGCGCCGACCAACCGGCCCCACGGTGCCGTGCACCAATGCGCTTGGCGCCACGCCCAGCGGCCAGCGCAGCGGCTTGCCGATGCGGGCCGCCAGCACGCGGGCGCCGCGCAAAGGCGCATCGATGCCCCTCCGGGTGACCTCGACTTCGGGGAGTTCGGGCATGGATGCATTATGTGAGAATCATTTTCCATCGCCGGGAGTTGCCTCGTGTCCGACAAATCGAAGTGGCGCCTGCGGGTCGGCGCCGTGGTGCTTGCGGCCACTGCGGCAAGCGGGTCGGCGCTCGCACTGCCGGTCGAAGCAGCCGCCGGTGCTGCCACGAATGACGCGCAGACCAACTCGCCGCTCGATGCGCCGCTGTTCTACCAGTTGCTGATCGGCGAGATCGAACTGAACGCCGGCGAGCCAGGCGCGGCCTACGAAGTCATCCTCGACGCAGCACGGCGCACGCGCGACGACGCGCTGTTCCGCCGCGCAGTCGATATCGCATTGCAAGGCCGCGCCGGCGACCAGGCGCTGGCAGCGTCGCGCGCCTGGCGCACCAACAGCCCCGAATCGCTCGACGCCTTGCGGCTGCAACTGCAGATCCTCTCGGCGCTCAACCGCATGGCCGATGCTGCCGAGCCGCTGCGCACGCTGCTGACGCTCACACCCGAGGCAGAACGCGGCGCGCTGATCTCCGCGATGCCGCGCTTTCTTCAGCGCGCGTCTGACCAAAAAGCGACTGCTGCGCTGCTGGAAACGGTGCTCAAGCCCTACGCAGAGGCTCCGGCCACGCGCGTCGCTGCCATGGTGTCCATCGGCCGCGGCTGGCTGGCGGCAGGAGACAGCGCCCGCGCGCTGGCTCTGGCGCAGCAGGCTGCCAAAGACGACACCACGGCGCCGGGCCCGGTGCTGCTGGCTCTGGAGCTGATGTCCACCCAGCCCGAGGCCGAGAAGATCGTCACCAGCCACCTTCAGCAGCCGGCCAGCGAGCCGGCAGTGCGGCTGGCCTACGTGCGCGCGCTCACCACGCTTCAGCGCTACCCGGACGCCGTTGCCCAGCTCGAAACCGTCACCCGTGAGCGGCCGGAACTGGCGCCGCCTTACCTGTCGCTGGGCGCCCTGCTACTGGAACTGCGCCGTGCCGGTCAGGGCGAGGCTGCGCTGCTGCGCTACGTGCATTTGGCGCAGGCACAGGCGCAGACGCAGAAACAGGCGCCACCGGTGGCAGATGCGGCAGCCACCGATGACGATGACGACACCGTCCCGGCCCGCCCAGACCAGGGCCTGGTGCAGGCCTGGCTGATGCTGGCGCAGGCGGCGGAGTTGCGCGGTGACTACAAAGGCGCCGAAGCCTGGCTGGCCAAGATCGATGACCCGCAGCGCGCACTGGACGTTCAGACCCGGCGCGCCACCATCCTGGCGCGCCAGGGCCGCGTCAAGGAAGCGCGTGACCTGATCCAGCGCACGCCGGAACGCGGTGCCGAGGACACCCGCGCCAAGCTGGTGGCAGAAGCCGGCATGCTGCGCGAAGTCAAGCACTGGAAAGACGCACTCGACGTGCTGGCCGGCGCCACCCAGCGCTTCCCCGAAGACGCCGACCTGCTGTACGAGCAGGCGATGATGGCCGAGAAGCTGGACAGGCTCGACGAGATGGAGCGCCTGCTGCGCCGCGTGATCGCGATGAAGCCCGACAACGCCCAGGCGCACAACGCGCTGGGCTACTCTCTTGCAGACCGCCGCACCCGCCTGCCCGAGGCGCGCCAGTTGATCCAGAAAGCACTGGAGCTGTCGCCCGGCGACCCCTTCATCACCGACAGCCTGGGCTGGGTGGAGTACCGGCTGGGCAACCGCGATGAATCCTTGCGGCTGCTGCGCCAGGCCTATGCGTCACGCCCCGACCCCGAGATTGCCGCCCACCTGGGTGAAGTGCTCTGGGCTTTCGGCCAGCAGGCCGAGGCGCGCAAGGTCTGGACCGAAGCCAAAGGCAAGGACGCCGCCAACGACGTGCTGAAAGAGACGCTGTCGCGGCTCAAGGTCGGTTTGTGATCTTGCGCGCCCGGCGTGCGGCTGCGGCCGCGCTGCTGCTATGTCTTGGCTTTCTGGCTGCTTGCGCCACCCGGCCGCAGCCCGGCGCTGATTGGCTCACCGGCCGGCTCTACGTCAAGGTGGATGCCGTGGCCGACCGCCCGGCGCGCAGCGTGAGCAGCGCCTTCGAGCTGCAAGGCAACGCAGACAGCGGCGAGCTGCGGCTCACCTCGCCGCTGGGCACGCTGGTGGCCACGGCGCAATGGTCGCCTGGCGTTGCCCGGCTGGTCACGTCCGACGGCGATGCCCGCTACCCCGATCTGGACGCGCTGTCCCGCGAGGCGCTGGGCGAAGCGCTCCCGCTGCGCGCGCTGCCGGCCTGGCTTCGCGGCCAGCCCTGGCCGGGCAGCGAGAGCCGGGCCACGGCAGACGGATTCGAGCAGCTCGGCTGGCAGATCGGCCTGGCGCGCTACGCCGATGGTGCGCTAGACCTCACCCGCGCAGCGCCGCCCGCCGTCACCGTGCGCGCGCGGCTGGACAAGCAGCCATGAGTCGGACGCTAGTCCAGTGAGCCTGCGCGCGCTGTATGACGTGCCGGCGCCGGGCAAGATCAACCTGTTTCTGCACATCGTCGGCCGCCGGGACGACGGCTACCACCTGTTGCAGTCTGCCTTCGTGCTGATCGACTGGGCCGACACGCTGCACTTCGAGTGCCGCGGCGATGGCCGGCTGCAGCGGCAGGATCTGGCCGCCGCGCTGCCGGCCGACGACCTCTGCCTGCGCGCCGCCCGCGCGCTGCAGGCCGCCAGCGGCACGCCACTCGGCGCCGACATCGCCATCGCCAAGCAACTTCCCTGGGGCGCCGGGCTGGGCGGTGGCAGTTCCGACGCCGCCAGCACGCTGCTGGCGCTGAACCGTCTGTGGGGCCTGCGTTGGCCGCGGTCACGGCTGCTGGAGATCGGCGCGAGGCTGGGCGCCGATGTGCCCTTTTTCGTCGGCGGCCACAACGCCTTCGTCGAAGGAATCGGCGAGCGGCTCACGCCGATCATGCCCCCGCGCCAGTGGCTTGCGGTGCTGAAGCCGGCCGCCGCGCTGCTCACGCGCGACATCTTCGAGCACGCCGCCATCGTCCGCAACACCGAAACTGCTACACTTGAGGGCTTACTCGCTGACGACCGGGCGCTTGACGCGCTTGCCCAGGGATTCGGCCGCAATGACTTGCAGCCGCCTGCTCTGGCTCTGTGCCCGGACGTTGGAAAAGCCCTGCGCTGGCTTGAGGTCCGTTACGGCAACAGCCGCATGACGGGCTCGGGCAGCGCGGTGTTTGCGAGGGCCGGCACAGGCGAGCAACCCGTGGCGACATTCCCTGCGGACGCTGTCCCAATGGGGTGGGCTGGGCGCATGTGCCGGAGTCTGGATGCCCATCCGCTGGTCGGCTGGGCGTCTGGCTGAGCTGGTTTTCGAAGGGCACGGCGCGAGCCGGGTCCTGTGTAGGGGAGTCGCCAAGTTGGTCAAGGCATCGGATTTTGATTCCGACATGCGAGGGTTCGAGTCCTTCCTCCCCTGCCAAATCATCCACCAGAGGGGCTGACAGCGCCCCTGCCCACGAAAGACCCGCATCGTGCTGTTCAACACCGTGCTTTTCACCGGCAATGCCAACCCGGTGCTGGCGCAGGAGATCGCTTCGCACCTGGGCGTCGAGCTGGGCAAGGCCCATGTGGGGCGCTTCTCCGATGGCGAGGTCACGGTCGAGATCCGGCAGAACGTGCGTGCGCGCGACGTCTTCGTGGTGCAGCCCACCTGCAGCCCGACCAACGAGAACCTGATCGAGCTCTTCATGATGGTCGATGCTCTCAAGCGGGCCAGCGCCCGCCGCATCACCGCCGTGATCCCCTATTTCGGCTATGCGCGGCAGGACCGCCGGCCGCGCAGCACGCGCGTGCCCATCAGCGCCAAGGTGGTGGCCAACATGCTCGAAACCGTGGGCGTCGAGCGGCTGCTGACGATGGACCTGCACGCAGACCAGATCCAGGGCTTCTTCGACATCCCGGTGGACAACATCTACGCCAGCCCGGTGCTGCTGTCGGACCTGAAGAGCAAGGCCTACCCCAACCTGGTGGTGATCTCGCCCGACGTCGGCGGCGTGGTGCGCGCGCGCGCCTTGGCCAAGCAACTGGGATGCGATCTCGCCATCATCGACAAGCGGCGCCCGGCGGCCGGCGTCTCGGAAGTGATGCACGTCATCGGCGAGATCGAAGGCCGCAACTGCGTGGTGATGGACGACATGATCGACACCGCCGGCACGCTGGTCAAAGCCGCCGAGGTTCTGAAGGAGCGTGGCGCCAACAGCGTCTATGCCTACTGCACGCACCCGGTGTTTTCCGGCCCGGCGGTGGACAGGCTGTCCCGGTCGCAGATCGACGAGGTCGTGATCACGAACACCATTCCGATGTCCGACGCCGCCAAGGGCTGCGCCAAGATCCGCCAGTTGAGCGTGTCCTTCCTGTTTGCCGAGTCGATCCGCCGCATCAGCGACGGCGAGTCGGTGACGTCCTTGTTCGCGGAGCAGAACAGCAATTTCTGACCGCGGCACAGCGGCCCCTTCGATGGGGTCAACACCTGGGCAGCCTGGTCGCGGGCGCCCACCTTTCCACTTGGAGTCAACATGAAATTCACAGCCTACGAGCGTACGCTGCAGGGGACCGGAGCGAGCCGCCGCCTGCGCAACGCCAGCAAAGTGCCCGGCATCGTCTATGGCGCCGGCAGCCCCGCGATGATCGAACTCGATCACAACGCGCTCTTCTTCGCGCTGAAGAAGGAAGCCTTCCACTCGTCGATCCTCGAAATGGACATCGGCGGCGCGGTGCAGAAGGTGCTGCTGCGCGACTTCCAGATGCATGCCTGGAAGCCGCTGGTGCAGCACATCGACTTCCAGCGCGTCGATGAAACCACCCGGCTGCGCAAGAAGGTGCCGCTGCACTTCGAGGGCGAAGAGAATTCCGCGGCCGTCAAGACCGACAAATGCCTGGTCAGCCACGTGCGCACCGACCTCGAAATCGAGTGCCTCGCGTCGGAGCTGCCCGAGTTCGTCACCATCGACCTGTCCGGCCTGATGAAGAACCAGAGCCTGCACGCCAGCGACCTGAAGCTGCCGGCCGGCATCAAGGCCGTCAAGCACGGCACGCAGAACCCGGTGATCGTGGCCGTCACGGTGCCCAAGGTCGAGGAAGAAGCCGCACCGGCCACCGTGGTGGTGGCGCCCGAGAAGGGCAAGGCCAAGGCGAAGAAGACCGAGAAGCAGAACCAGAAGTGAATTCCGGGGGAGCCGCCACCCCCGTCAGCAGGCCCCACTCCGGTGGGGCTTTTTCGTTCTGGCGCCACGGATAATTCTTTGCATGATTCGACTTTTCGTCGGCCTGGGCAACCCGGGCGCTGAATACGAGGCCACACGGCACAACGCCGGCTTCTGGTGGCTCGACGCGCTGGCCGGCAAGCTGGGCGCGCGGCTCGTGCCCGAGCGCGGCTACCAGGCGCTGGCTGCGCGCGTGAGCACCGCAGCCGGCCCGGTGTGGCTGCTGGAGCCGATGACCTTCATGAACCGCTCCGGCTTTTCTGTCGCCACGCTGGCGCGCTTTTTCAAGATCGAGCCGGCAGAGATCCTCGTGGTGCACGACGAACTGGACCTGCTGCCCGGCCAGGTGAAGCTGAAATTCGGCGGCAGCGCGGCCGGGCACAACGGCTTGAAGGACATCCACGCGCAACTCGGAACGCCCGACTTCTGGCGGCTGCGCATCGGCATCGGCCATCCTGGCGTCAAGGCCGAGGTGATCCACTGGGTGCTGAAGAAGCCCTCGCCCGACCACCGCGAGGCCATCGCCAAGGCCACCGAGCAGGCGCTGCTGGCCACCGACGACCTGCTGGCCGGCCAGATGGACCGCGCGTTGCAGACCATCCACGCCCAGCCGCCGCGGCCCAAGCCGCCGCGCGCGGCTCCTCCGGGAGACGCTGAATGAAGACCGCTGTCGCGTTGTTCACCTTGCTGCTGTGCGCCGCAGCAGCGCAGGCACAGACCGTCTGGCGCTGCGGCGCCGAGGGCCGCAGCTACACGGACAGCCCCTGCCCTGAAGGCAGGATGGTGTTGGCCGCCGACGCGCGCAATGCCGACGATGTGCAGGCAGCGCGCGACGTGCTGACGCGAGACCGCGCGCTGGCCCGCGACCTGGTGCAACAGCGGCACGAGCGCGAACGCGAAGCGCGCGCTGGCGGCTCCGGGCTGGCGGGCATCAAGCCTGAACCGAAGCCGGACATCAAACCGAAGGTGGCGAAGAAGAAGGCGAAGCGGCAAGCGCATGAGGCGCCGTCTGCGACCGGTTTTGTAGCGCGTGGTACTTCGCCAAAAGCTGTTCCGGCGTCTCGATGAATGCCGGGTTGACGGGGATGCAGCTCACCGGGCAGACCTGCACGCACTGCGGCTCGTCGAAATGGCCGGCGCATTCGGTACAGCGCTGCGGGTCGATCTCGTAGATCTCCGCACCCATCGAAATGGCCTGGTTCGGGCACTCCGGCTCGCAGACATCGCAATTGATGCATTCGTCCGTGATCCACAGCGCCATCTCAACGCTCCGCGCTACGGACGAATACGGCAAGCGCAAGCATGCGCTCGCCGCGCAAGCCGGGGCAACGCGGGCGTTGCCGATCCCCGTCTTCCGTGTCCGTGATCCAGAGCGCCATGGGTTCAAGCTTCCGTTTGCGTGATGCGCTCTTTCAAGCGCCGAAGCACCGAGGGTGCCACGAACTTGGAAACATCACCG
>CAXTHW010000027.1:0-86946 GCA_964244245.1 uncultured Rubrivivax sp.
GTTCGACCTCGGTGTGACCTGATTTGTCACCGTATTGCTGGAACGATCTACTAGGCAAGCATCCTTGGAGCATCGGCGGAGGGGGAGCCGCAGATTTGCGAGAGATGATCGAGGGTCAGCGATCCGCTCGGCTTCGTTCCGCCGCTGCAGCTACTGGGGTTATGGTGGTGACTGGGGAAGACGAAATTTTTTTGCGGGAACGTTCAGCCGATTTTCGCCGCAACTCCGCCAGCGATGCACCACGGCGTCGCCTTGTCGAAGGAGACGCTGTTCGCGATTGGGGCTGTGCCAATGAGCTTGACGCGATCTATGAATATGGTCCTGATGGAAAGCATCATCTTCATCCGGCGCTGGACCGATATTTCTGGAGCTATCGCGGCGTCATGCGGCCGGCTATCTATTTCGGAAAGACCAAAGAACAACGTGGAATGCATTGGCGCGAGTACGGTGTCCTCGTCAAAGACAAGTTGAGAGATTCTTTGTCAATTGCGTTCGCGGAGATCGCCACCCACAACCACTTCGTCCTCGACCACGGCGGCAGGGTCTTCAAGCAGACAGCGCCGGTCATCAAGCTACCGGCCGGCAGCAGCGAAGACGATCATCTGGGTCTGCTCGGGCTGCTGAACTCGTCGGTGGCGTGCTTCTGGTTGAAGCAGGTGTGCTTCCCGAAGGGCGGCGATCACGTTGGCAACGAAGGCGCTCGGGTTCGCAAAACACTGTGGGATGAACGGTATGCGTTCAATGCCACCAACATCGGCGACTTCCCGCTGCCAAGATCACGCCCCCTGGCACTGGCACAACGCCTGGATCAGTTTGCCCAGGCCATTGCTGCCAACGCCCCCAGCGCGCTGCTGGATCGTCCCTCGCTGCCTGACCGCACGGCGCTGTCTACATCACGCGACCTGGCCGCTTGCCTGCAGTGCCAAATGATCGCGGTTCAGGAAGAGCTGGACTGGCAGTGCTACGGCTATTTCGGCTTGCTTCGCAGCGGTGCTGCAGCGGCGGATTTTGAATCCGCCGCGCCGCCCGAACTGAACCTGGGCGAGCGCGCTTTCGAGATTGTTTTGGCTCGCCGAGTGGCCGCTGGCGACGAAGACACTGCATGGTTCGAACGCCACGGCAGCACGCCGATCACCAACTTGCCCGCTCATTGGCCCGCCGACTACCGCGCTGTCGTCGAGCGCCGCATCGCGCTGATCGAATCCGACCGCAATATCGGCCTGATCGAGCGCCCGGAGTTCAAACGCCGATGGAACACGCCAGCCTGGGACGATCTGGAAAAAGCCGCGCTGCGCGAATGGCTGCTCGACCGGCTAGAGCAACCCGCCTTCTGGCCCGCCAGCGCCGACACGCCACCGCAGCTCACCACCACCAACCGCCTGGCCGATCTGGCCCGTGCCGATGCCCCCTTCCTGCAAGTGGCCGCGCTGTACGCCGGCCATGCCGACTTCGACCCCGCGCGCCTGGTGGCCGAGTTGGTGGCGGCCGAGGCCGTGCCGCTGCTGCCCGTGCAGCGCTACACCGACGAGGGCTTGCGCAAGCGCGCGCAATGGGAAAGCACCTGGGCCCTGCAGCGGCGCGAGGACGCCATCGACGCCCAGGTGGTGGCCGACAACGCTGACGCGTGGCGCAGCGAGTTCGCAGCGACGGCCTGCACGACCTTCGGCAGCGACACCACCGACGAGGCCCGCGCCTGGATCGCCCAGAAGCTGGCCGCCGAGATCAAGCGCCACCAGGACGAGCGCAAGGCCGCCGAGATCGGCCCCATCCCCGTGCCGCCCAAATACAAGAGCAGTGACTTCCTGAAGGCCGCGAAGACCGACTATTGGCGCCTGCGCGGCGGCCTGGACGTGCCCAAGGAACGCTTCGTCAGCTTCCCCGGCGCCGAGCGCGGCGCCGACGGCAGCCTGCCCATCGCCTGGGCCGGCTGGAACCACCTGCAACTGGCCACTGCCCTGGCCGGCTACTACGGAGATATGAAGGACACCGAAGGCTGGGAGCCCGCCCCTCTGCAGCCGCTGCTGGCCGGCCTGCTGGAACTAGTGCCCTGGCTGGAGCAATGGCACAACGACCTGGACCCGGTGTTCGGCGAGCGCATGGGCACCTACTACAAGGGCTTCGTCACTGAAGAAGCGCGCTCAGTGGGTTTCACGCTGGAAGATCTGCGAGCCTGGAAGCCGACAGCCGTGGCCGCCAAGCGCGGGCGCAAGAAAGCTACCGCCCGTGACAATGCCTGAACAAGAACGCAACACCTACAGGAGCCGCCTATGGCCGTCTTCAAGTCGCTGACTGTCGAGAACTTCGTGGCCTTCCAGCAGCCACTGCAATGGAAGCAGCACGCATCGCTGAACGTGATCATCGGCGAGAACGACACCGGCAAAACCCATTTGCTGAAGCTGCTCTACGCAATGGCGCGCGCCATCGAGGACTACAGCAAGAAGAAGGCTGGGCCCGAGCCGAAAGAACTGTCGGAGTTGCTGGCCAATAAATTGCGCTGGACCTTTCTGCCGCAGAAGCTGGAACTGGGGCGTCTGGTGACGCGGGGCAGCGGTAATCGGCTCAGCGTCGATCTTTGCTGGAACCTGGGTGGCCATTTGCGGTTCGGCTTCGGGAAGGACACCACAAGCAAGATCGTCGAGATCAACACCAACGGATTGCCAGAGTTGGAAGGCAACAAGGCCAGCTTTCTGCCGCCCAAGGAGATCCTCTCGATTTTTGATGCCATCGTCGCCACGCGCGAAACGGTTGAGATCGCCGCGTTCGACGACACCTACTACGACCTGGTTCAGGACTACCGGCAGCCCCCGACCAGAGGCAAGCTGCAAGACAACATCAAGCGCGTGTTCGAGCACCTGGAGGACGTGACGGGCGGCGGTGAAGTCGAGATGGACAGCAACGGCAGCATCGTCTTCAAGCGCGGCAAGGAGGTGTTCAACATGCACCAGACCGCCGAGGGCATCAAGAAGATCGGCATCCTGTCGCGCCTGATGCGGAACAGGCGCCTCACACCGGCGGGCGGTTGCATGCTGTTCGTCGACGAGCCAGAAGTCAACCTGCACCCCAAGGCCATCGTGTTGTTTGCCGAGATGCTGCATGAGTTTGCGCAGTCGGGCATTCAGGTCTACCTGACGACGCACAGCTACTTTTTGCTCAAGCGGCTGGAGCAACTGGCACGCGGGAAGAAGACTGACTACTCATTGCTGGACCTGCGCAAACAAGAAGGCGTGGGTGTCACCGGTACGGTGACCAAGCTGCGCGACGGCCTGCCGCAGAACCCCATCGTGCAGGAGTCTCTGGCGTTGTTCGATCGCGATGTGCAGCTCGACCTGGCGGACTGAAGGCCATGCCACCGTACATCGAGTCCGGGCTGAGCCTGAACCTGCCTGCCGGCCTGCACTTTCGGTTCGCCGACACGGCAGCCTACAAGGCGGTCTCCTCGCATTCCGTGAAGGAGATGGACTTTGCATGGATCGACTCCGGTAAGTTGTTCCTGCTGGAAGTCCGCAGCTATGCACAGGTGACGACAACCCTGACAGCCGCTGACTTTGTGCCTGTCAAAGGCCAGCCCGAGCCGTTTCGGTTCAGCGCACTGATCGACAAGGTGACGGACTCAGTACTCATGCTTTTGTCGGCTTGGGCCAAGACCACCTGGGGACAGCAGTTGGCACCAGAGCTGCCAGCAGCCGCGCGCAAACCAATCCCGCTGAAGCTGGTGATTGCCGTGGAGTTGCCAGCCGCCCTCACGGTTCACTTG
This sequence comes from uncultured Rubrivivax sp., assembly GCA_964244245.1. GTDB lineage: Bacteria > Pseudomonadota > Gammaproteobacteria > Burkholderiales > Burkholderiaceae_C > Rubrivivax. Next base: position 3,755 of record CAXTHW010000027.1, read on the forward strand.
CAGGGGCTTCGTGACAGCCTGAACGCACGGTTGCAGGGGCGAGTGGCGCTTGCCGATGTCCGCAGCGTCGTGCTCATCGACTATGGACGACTTGTTTCAGACCCTGTCTTCAAGGGCTTGGTGAGCCTGCATCCCTGATCGCAGCAATGTTCGACCGCAACGCCCCCTTCAACGATCTGCCAGCGCTGCCACCAGCCGCCGAGGTCGAGACGGCCGCCATCCTGAAGAAGGCAATCACGGCCAGCCGCGCGCTGGCCGAGTTGAAAGGCATGGCCGAGCGCATGCCCAACCAGGCCATGCTGATCGACAGCCTGGTGCTGCAGGAAGCGCGGGCGTCGTCAGAAATCGAAAACATCCTGACGACGAACGACGAGTTGTTCAAGGCGGCGTCTGACGAGGCCCAGCCTGCCAGTGCCGAAGCCAAGGAAGTGCTGCGCTACCGGCAGGCCCTGAACCACGGCTTCCGGCAGATCAAGGAACGGCCGCTGGCCACGGGCCTGTTCATCGAGGTGGCGCAGCTCATCAAGCAGACCGACTTCAGCGTGCGTCGTACCACCGGCACGCGCATCGCCAACAGCCGCGGCGAATCGATCTACACGCCGCCCGAAGGCGAAGCGGTCATCCGCGACAAGCTGCGGGACCTTGAAAACTTTATGCACGCAGACGATGGCCTGGACGTGCTGGTGAAGATGGCACTCGTGCACTACCAGTTCGAGGCCATCCATCCCTTCCCCGACGGCAACGGGCGCACCGGGCGCATCCTGAACATCCTGTACCTTGTGGACCAGGGGCTGTTGAACCTGCCGGTGCTGTACCTGTCGCGCTACATCATCGACCACAAGCCGGCCTACTACGAAGGCCTGCGGCGGGTGACCGAAGAAGCCGCCTGGGGCGACTGGGTGCTGTACATGCTGGACGCGGTGGAGCAGACATCGCTGCGCACGCGGCAGCAGATCACCGACATTCTGGCGCTGATGGAAACCGTGCGCGAGCGCGTGCAGCGCGAGGCGCCGGGCGTCTATAGCAAGGACCTGGTCGAGCAAATCTTCCGGCAGCCGTACTGCAAGATCCAGTTTCTCGAACGCGCGGGCATGGGCACCCGCCAGACCTGCGCCAAGTACCTGCGCGAGCTGGAGCGCCTGGACGTGCTGCACGGCCAGAAGATCGGCCGCGAGGTTTACTTCATCAACCAGGCGCTGTTCGAGCTGCTGACGCGATGAGCAGGCCGGCCCTCATGGACCACGAACGTGTTAAAAGTAATGGTACTTTTTTAACACGTTCTGGCCATATGTTCGTTTGGACAACACGTCCGCTTCGCGCCTGCCCGCCAGCGACAGTGCGGCAACGCTGGCTGAGAACTTATCATAGCGATAAGTTTTCAGGTCACGCCCGTTACCACCCGGAAGCACCCGCGCTCATGCCCGACAGCAACCCTCAACCCGTCTGCCCCGCATGCAAGCGCGGCCACCTGCAGGCAATCACGCGGGCGCGGGACTTCAGGCCGAACGGCAAGTTGGTGACGGTTGAGCTGCTGGCTTCACGCTGCAATGCCTGCGGAGTGGAAAGCACCCGCGCCGCCCAGCACGACGAAAACCTGCGCCGGCTGGCCGACCGCAAGGCGCACTACGGCGACCTACTGATGGGCGAGGAAATCGTGGCCCTGCGCAAGCGCTACGGCCTGACGCAGTTGGCTGCATCCCGGATCTTCGGCAAGGGAAAGATCGCGTTCTCGCGGTACGAGAACGAGGTGACCTACCCCGATGCGAGCAGCACGCTGATGTTGACCATGGCGATCGAGAAGCCCGACAGCCTGAAATGGTTGGCCGACAAAGCGGGTGTCCAGATTCCGCTGTGGCGCGAGCGCAGCGAAGACGCGCTCGTGGAGCAATTGGTACCCAAGAACATGCCCGCCCCACGAGGCGGGTTGGAAGGAGCCTGACTGTGCCGCTGCTGAAGGACCTGATTCATATCCCGGAGCGGGTGCACCAAGGCGACTTCGTTCTGAAGCTGTCGGAAGGCGTGACGCACGCCGACCAGACACTGCGGGACTACGTCGTGACGCCACAGCTGGTGGATGCCTTCGGCAACGCGCTGGGCTTCATCCAGCAGGCCGTGCAAACGGGCGGCAGCAAGGCCGCCTACCTGCATGGCAGCTTCGGCTCGGGCAAGAGCCACTTCATGGCCGTGCTGAACCTTTTGCTGGCCGGCAACACACAGGCCCGCGCCACGCCGGAGCTGGCTGACGTGGTGGCACGCAACGGCTGGACGACGGGCCGCAAGTTCCTGCTGGTGCCGTACCACATGGTCGGCGCACGCGACATGGAAAGCGCCGTGCTGGGCCAGTACGCCGAGTTCGTGCGCAAGAAGCACCCCGAGGCGCCAGTGCCGGGCTTCTACCTTGCCGAAGGCATGTTCAAAGACGCCCGCGAGCTTCGGCTGCAGATGGGGGACGAGTCGTTCTTCGCGCAGCTGAACAAGAGTGCAAAGCGCGAAGGCGGCGCAGGTGGCGGTGGCGCCAGCGGCTGGGGCTCTTTCGACAGCGGCTGGGACGCTACGAGCTTCGAAGCGGCCATGCTCGAAGCGCCCAACGGCGAAGAGAGGTCGCGCCTGGTGGGCGACCTGATCAGCCAGTTCTTTTCGGCCTACCGCACGCTGGCCGGCAGCGGCGAGTCCTACGTGTCGCTGGACGACGGCCTGAGCATCATGAGCCGGCATGCCCGCGACCTGGGTTATGACGCCGTCATCTTGTTCCTCGATGAACTGGTGCTGTGGCTGGCCAGCCATGCGGCCGATGTCAACTTCGTCAGCCGCGAAGGCACGAAGCTGGTCAAGCTGGTGGAAGCCACCAACGCCGACCGGCCGATCCCGCTGGTGAGCTTTGTCGCGCGGCAGCGCGACCTGCGCGACCTGGTGGGTGAGAACCTGGCCGGCGTGGTGCAGGTGCAGTTCAGTGACGTGCTCAAACACTGGGAAGCACGCTTCCACCGCATCACGCTGGAAGACCGCAACCTGCCCGCCATTGCCGAGAAGCGCGTACTGAGGCCGGTGAGCGAGGCTGCGCGCCAGACGATGCAGGCCGCGTTCGACGACATCTTGAAGATGCGCAAGGACGTGCTGGACACCTTGCTGACGACGACGGCCGACCGGGACATGTTCCGCAAGGTTTACCCGTTCAGCCCGGCGCTGGTGCAGACGCTGATCGCCGTGTCGGCCGCGCTGCAGCGCGAGCGCACAGCGCTCAAGCTGATGTTGCAACTGCTGGTGGACCGCCGTGCCGACCTGGAACTGGGGCAGCTGATCCCGGTGGGCGACCTGTACGACGCGATCGCCGAAGGCGATGAGCCCTTCTCCGAGGGTATGCGCCTGCACTTCGACAATGCGAAGCGGCTGTACACGCAACGCCTGCTGCCGATGCTGGAACGCCAGCATGGCGTGACCTGGCGCAGTTTCAACGACAGCATCAAGCTGGGCCAGGCCGACGCCACGCCGGCCAAGAACCTGCGCAACGATGCGCGGCTGCTGAAGACGCTGCTGCTCAGCGCGCTGGTGCCGGAAGTCGAGTCACTGAAGGCGCTGACCGGGCCGCGCCTGGCGGCGCTGAACCACGGCACTTTCCGATCGCCGATCCAAGGCCGCGAGGGCGCAGACATCCTTCGCAAGTGCCGCGACTGGGCGAGCGAAATCGGCGAGATCAAGATCACCGAAGACCAGAACCCGGTGGTCTCGATCCAGGTGACGGGCGTCGATATCGAACCCATCCTGCGTGCGGCCGAGGCCAACGACAACGCCGGCAACCGCCGCAAGCGCATTCGCGAAGCACTGTTCGGCGAGCTGAACATTCCCGACAGCGGCGGCCTGTTCACCACCTACGAATTCACCTGGCGCGGCACAAAGCGCGAGGTGGAGCTGCTCTACGAAAACGTGCGGGAGATGACCGACGACCGGCTGCGCGGGCGCAGCGGCGCTTGGACCGTGGTGCTGGATTTCCCGTTCGACGACGCCAACTTCGGCCCGGCCGATGACCTGGCCCGCCTGGTTGAATACCGCGGTGGTGACACGCGAACGCTGGTGTGGCTGCCCTCGTTCCTGAGCAACAAGGCGCTGGCCGACCTGGGCCGACTGGTGGTGCTGGACTACATCCTGCAGGGCGACCGCTTCGACAACTACGCTGGCCACCTGTCGTTCGTGGACCGGGTGCAGGCCAAGGCGCTGGCGAAGAACCAGCTCGACCAGTTGCGCATCAAGCTGCGTTCGCAGCTTGAGGTGGCCTATGGCATCAGCACCGAGCCGCGTGATGCGGTCAGCAACCCGCTGACTGCCGACCAGCAGTTCAAGTCGCTGGACCCGACGCTGTCGCCCCGGCCGCCTGTTGGCGCCGACTTCCGCGCCGCGTTCGAGAGCCTGCTGGGCCAACTGTTTGCGCACCAGTATCCGGCGCACCCGGAGTTCGAAACCGAGATCAAGGCCAGCGTCATCAAGAAGGTCTGGCCCGAGGTGCAGAAGGCCATCGAGGCGCCAGGGCAGCGTGGCCTGGTGCAGGACGCGTCCACCCGCAAGCTGGTGCGCGCGGTGGTGAACCCCAGCCAGCTAGGCCAGATGGGTGAGACGCACCTGCTGATCGAGCCGCACTGGCAGTCGCGATTCGCGCAGAGCCATGCGCGCGATGGCCGTGGCGTCATCACCGTGGGCAAGCTGCGCCAGTGGATCGACACGCCGGCACCGATGGGCCTGCCGCTGGAGCTTCAGAACCTGATCATCATGACTTTCGCGGCCACGACGAACCGCCGCTTCGTGATGCGCGGTGGCCCCCATGAGCCCAGCATCGACAGCCTGCCCGATGAACTGGAATTGCGCGAGCAGGCGCTGCCCGACGCCGGACATTGGCAGACGGCGGTGCAGCGTGCGTCGGGCCTCTTCGGCCTGACGCCAGCGCAGGTGCTGAATGCAGCAAACGTCGGCCGATTGGTGGATGAGGTGCGGCAGGCGGCCACGCAGAAGCGTGACGCTACTGCGCGGCTGGTGGCCCAGGTGCGGGATCGGTCGGCACGGTATGCCACTGGCGTGGTGGGGGCTCGTCAGCAGACCGCTGAATCGGCACAGGCGCTGCTGGCGTCTCTGACGCAGGCAGCTGAAGGCGACGTGGTTGCCGCCTTGGCGACGGCCACGCTGCAGACATCCGATGCTGCCGTCGGCCGCACGCTGGGCCAGGCGCAAGCGGGCGCCGATACCTTGACGAACACCCGCTGGGACATGTTCGATGCCATGCGCGATCTGCAGGACCACCGGCCAGACCCTCGCAGTCAGGCCGCCGCGTCCGTGCTGAGCCGCATGAGCGAGGTGCTGACGAGCGATGAGCATGTGCTGCCGCTGAAATCGCGCCTGGAGGAACTGGAGCGCGATGCGATGCGGCTGCTGACGGCCGCCGCACCGCCACCGCCTGGGCCTGCCCCGACGCCGCCGGCCGGCACCCCGCCGGCCCCAGCGCCTGCGCCGGTGACCTTGCCGCCTGCACCGGCAGCGACGGGCCCCGAGGTGGTGGAAGAGAAGCAGCAGCTTCACCTGAGCGGGGCCGCAGCCGCCGCTGCACTGGACGACCTGAAGGCCCGGATGGCAAAGGACCAGGACCTCGAGTTGACGCTGAGCTGGCGGCTGCAGCGCAAGAGAACGCAACTGTGAGTTTGTCAACGCCTCAGATTGCAGCGCAGTTGGATCGGGTGCTGAGCAGCGACCCGACTGCGGCGGCGGTGGCGATCCGCGCCACCGCGCGGCAACCGTGGCCCGAGTCGCTCACCCAGCGCGGGCGGCAGTTTGCGCTGCGGTGGTGTGAGTCGTCATTGGCGATACGAGAAGCGTTGTGCGACAACGAACAGCACGACCCCGAATCCGCTGGACTTGTGGTGATCACGCCGCTGGCCACGCACGAGGTGGCCGAAGACATTGCCGCCAGGCTGGCCCGGGGGTGCGTGTACCAACCCGAAGGGTGGGACACCGTGCGCCAGCTCTTCCAGGCCAAAGAGACGGACGCGCGGCTCGGGCGCTTTGCATGGATGCCGCAGGCATTGATCGACGGCGCGGCCCAGGGCCAGTACACCCCGGTGGCCAACGGATTTCTCGATCTGGAGACGGCTTGGCGCGAGGTGCTTCAGCGATTTCTTGGGCTGACATCGGCACGGCCCGATGCCGTGGCGTTGCTTCAGTGGTGCACGCTGCCGGGCTCCGATGCGTCATTAAGGCTGTTGCCAGCCGCGACGCGAACCGACCTCACCCGCTGGCTGGGCGAGGCCGCGGGCACTGCCGGCGCCATGGTGCTGGCTTGCGTGGATGCAGGCCGTACCGCCGATGCGCTGGCACTGGGGCTGGTGTGCGGCGTGGTCTATGCGCCTGCTGGCGAAGGCCAGGCCGCGCTCGGCCAGGCGGCCATTCGCCTTGAGCGCTACGTGGGTGACAAACATGTCGGCATCGCCGAAGGCCGTGCGTGGTCGCAGGCGGCCGAGCAGGCCATCCGCACCGCCGGGCCCGAACTTGCCACTGTGGCGATGCGCGGTGCGCTGGATCGAGCCGACAGTCTGCTCAACGAACTGCGCATCGCCGAGTTTGCCCACTTGAGCGATCTGCTGCCTTCCTCGCTGGACCAGAGAATGCGGGCGTTTGCGAGCGGCTTGTCGGCACACGTCGCTGCGCCAGGCGAAGCCCAGCTTGCAAGGGTGGAGCAACTGACAGACGCCGGGCTGAAGCACGCCCTGGCCGCGCTGCAACAGCAGCGCATGGACAGGGTCGAGATGGCCAGACGCCTGGCGCGCTGGCTGATGCTGCCGGCACCATCGGCCGCCAACGTGGCCACCGCTGTGGCTTGGCAGGCCGATGAAGGCGCGTTCATCGACTGGGCGCGCTTCAGGCTGCTGGGCGGCGACGAGTTGACCGAACTCGATCATGCGTACGGCGCGATGCGCGCAGCCGCAATCGCCCGCCGCAGCGCCTTCAACCAGCCATTTGCCCAAGCACTGGTGCAGTGGAACGCACAGACGCCTGGCGCCGACGGGCGCGTGGTACCAGTTGAATCGGTACTTGACCGCGTGATTGGCCCGATCGCCGCCAGCCAGCCCGTGCTGCTGCTGGTGATGGACGGGCTGAGCACCAGCATCTACCGCGAACTCTTCTCGCGCATCAACAACCTGGGCTGGGTCGAAATGGTGCCGGCCGGTGTCGAGCATCCGCTGGTCGGCATCGCCGCGTTGCCCACAGTCACTGAAGTGAGCCGCACCAGCCTTCTCTGCGGCCGGCTCGCCGTGGGAACCGCTGCGAATGAGAAGACCGGGTTCGCAAGCCACCCCGCGCTGCTGGCGCACAGCCGCAGCGAAGTACCGCCGCGCCTCTTCCACAAGGGCGACCTGGCCGACTCGACCAACCTGTCGCAGGAGGTCCGCTCGACGATCGCCAACCCGCACCAGCGGGTGGTGGGCGTGGTTTACAACGCCGTGGATGATCACCTGAGCGGGCCCGACCAATTGCATCAGCGTTGGGCACTGGAAGACCTGCGCCTGTTGCTGCCGTTGTTGCGCGAGGCGCGCGAAGCGCGGCGGGTGGTCGTCATCACGGCCGACCACGGACACCTGTTGGAGGACGGCACGACCCAGCTGACGGGCGCATCCGCACCGGACAAGATCAGTGACCGGTGGCGGCCGGGCCGCGATGCACGCGCGCCGCACGAAGTGGCTTTCATCGGCGGCCGTGTGGTGACCGCCGACAACTCGAAGGCCGTGGTGTGCCTGTGGGGCGAAAGCATGCGGTACGCGGGCAGGAAGAACGGCTATCACGGTGGCGTCTCGCCACAGGAGGTGACAGTGCCTCTGAGCGTGATCGTGCCGCTGGGCATGAACCTCTCGGGCTGGCAACTGGCACCCCCGGCGCAACCCGAGTGGTGGGAATTGCCGCACCTAGCGCCTGTGCCGGCACCGGCATTGGCGCCGGCACCTGCGGCCCGCCCGGCGGGCCGCAAGGCACCAACGCCGCCAGTCGCGCAGCCTTCGTTGTTCGAACCGCACGAGGCGCCCGCCCCCCAGCCGACCGCAGCAGCGCAGCCTGCCGACGACTGGGTCGGGGCGCTGCTGGCCAGCTCGATCTACGCGTCGCAGCGCCAGTTGGCAGCGCGGGTAGCGCTGCCCGACGACAAGATGCGTTTGCTGCTGGTGTCGCTGTCCGAGCGCGGTGGCAAGCTGTCGCGTGCCGCGCTGGCCCAGCGACTTGCGCTGCCCGAGGTACGCCTTGGCGGACTGTTGAGCGCCGTCCGGCGCATGCTCAACGTGGACCAGGCGCCGGTGCTGACCGTGGACGAATCGGCCGGCACGATCGCGTTGAACCGGGCACTGCTGCAGCAGCAGTTCCGCATCAGCACACACGGAGCACCACGATGATCAGTGAAGCCCGGCGCGAAGACATCGTCGGCGCCCTGCGCCGTGGCACCGTGCCGAGCAGCGGCCTGGACGCACTAGCCGTCGGCATCGAGACCTTCGCCACGACGTTGGACGAGGAACTGGCCGCAGCGGCGGCCGGCCGAGGCGGATTCAAGGCGGTGCGAGGCGAGTACGGCACTGGCAAGACCTTTTTCGGCCGCTGGCTTCAAGAGCGCGCGCGCGCCCGTGGCTTTGCCGCCAGCGAGGTGCAGATCAACGAGACCGAGACGCCGCTGCACAAGCTGGAGACGGTCTATCGCCGACTGGTCGAGCGGCTGGGCACGGCAGACACTGGCGTTGGCGCATTCCGCGGCGTGATCGACGGCTGGTTCTATGCGCTGGAGCAAGACGTTCTGGCCGATGAGTCGGTGGACGCCGGCAACGCAGACGACTTGCTCGCCCGAACCAACACCTTGATGGAAGCCCGCCTGGCCACCATCAACAAAACGGCGCGGGCCTTCTCGGCAGTGCTGCGCACCTATCGCCGAGCCGTCGCAGACGGCGACACGATGCTGGCTGATGGCCTGATCAGTTGGCTGGCTGGTCAGCCCAATGTGGCAGCCAGTGTCAAGCGGGCGGCGGGCATCAAGGGTGACTTGGACCACTTCGGTGCCACGAACTTCATCGTCGGCCTGTTGACGATCCTGCGCGACAGCGGATTTGCAGGCCTGGTGCTGGTGCTGGACGAGGTGGAAACGCTGCAACGCATGCGCACCGACACGCGAGAAAAGGGCCTGAACGCACTGCGCCAGTGGATCGATGAAATCGACGCCGGCCACTACCCGGGCTTGTACCTCGTGGTGACCGGCACCCCGGCGTTCTTCGACGGTCCGCAGGGGGTGCAACGCCTGGCGCCGCTGGCGCAGCGGCTGCATGTGGACTTCGGCACCGACAGGCGCTTCGACAATCCGCGGGCGGTGCAGATCAGGCTGTCGCCGTTCGACCATGGCGCCCTGCTGTCCGTCGGCCGCCGGGTGCGAGACATCTACGCCGATGGCCGCGCGCACGCACCGCGACTGCGCTCCGTCATCGACGATGCCTACATCGACACCCTGGCCACCGCCGTGGCGGGCGGCCTGGGTGGCAAGGTCGGCATCGCACCCCGTCTCTTTCTCAAAAAGCTCGTGGCCGACGTGCTGGACCGGGTGGACCTGCATGCCGATTTCGACCCGAAGAAGCACTACAGCCTGACGCTGGCCGAAAGCGAAATGTCGGTTGCAGAGCGCGCAGCCACAGGCGCATCCACGGTGGACGACATCGAGCTGTGATGGAGTTCGACCGACTGCATGCAGCGATGCAGTACCACGTCGTCAACTCACTCGGCTGGAGCACGTTGCGGCCAACCCAGTTAGCCGCCATCGCGCCGATTCACGCTGGCACGCACTGCCTGTTGCTGGCGCCCACCGCTGGCGGCAAGACCGAGGCGGCAGCCATCCCGATGCTGTCGCGCATGCTTCGTGAGGAATGGCCGGCAGCCAGCGTGCTCTACATCTGCCCGATCAAGGCCTTGCTCAACAACCTGGAACAGCGTCTTTCCTACTACGCGGGATTGGTTGGCCGGCGCGTCGAGGTTTGGCACGGTGACGTTTCTCAGTCACGCAAGCAGCGAGCCTTGAAGGATGCACCGGACATCCTGCTGACGACACCGGAATCCATCGAAGCCATGTTGATCTCGACGCGGGTCGATCAACAGGCGTGGTTCGGCAACCTGCAAGCCGTGATCGTGGATGAGCTGCACGCCTTCGCTGCCGACGACCGTGGCTGGCATCTGCGCTCGGTTCTCCATCGGCTCGACCAATACCTGAAACGACCGCTGCAGCGCGTGGGCTTGTCGGCGACCGTGAGCAACCCGCAAGAGCTGCTGGACTGGCTTGCGCCATCTGGCGAACGCGAAGTCGTCGGCAGTGCCAGCGTGAGCACCGATGCTGATGTGACGATCGACCATGTGTCGTCACTGGAGAACGCGGCAACCGTGGTTGCCCGGCTGCACCGTGGTCAGAAGCGCTTGGTTTTCTGCGACTCGCGAAGCAGTGCCGAGCAGCTCAGCAGCATGCTGCGGGCGCAGGAAGTGCGCACCTTCCTGAGCCACGCATCCCTGAGTGCGTCTGAACGCCGCCAAGCCGAAGCCGCTTTTGCCCAGGAGAAGGATTGCGTCATCGTCGCCACCTCGACGCTGGAACTTGGCATCGACGTGGGCGACCTGGACAGAGTCATCCAGATCGACTCGCCATCAACAGTGTCATCGTTTTTGCAGCGCATGGGCCGCACCGGCCGGCGCGGCGACAGCAAGCGCAACTGCCTGTTCCTGACGACGAACGACAACGCCTTCCTGCTTGCGCTGGGAATCACCCAACGCTGGTCTGAAGCGTGGGTCGAAGCGGCAGTGCCGCCCGCGAAGCCTTGGCCGATCGTCGCCCAGCAGGCCATGGTGGCGATGCTGGAGCGCGGAGAGCTGCCAACGCATGAATTGACCGATGTGCTGGCGGGCTCGTTTCCTGAACTGGCGCAGGCCCAGATTGGGCAACTTGTCGAGCACATGGTCGAGGTGGAGTACCTGGATCGATCCGAGGCCATCGTGAGGGTGGGCCCGCGCTTGGAGCGCGAGTTCGGTCGAGGCCACTATCGCGAGCTGCTCGCTTCGTTCAGTGGCTCAATGCTGCTCACGGGCAAACACGGCAATGCGGAAGTCGGCTTCATCGATCCGACAGTCTTGACCGGTGAACAAGAGAACAGGTTGATCTTGCTGGCAGGCCGCAGTTGGCGCGTCACCGGCATCGAGTGGTCGAAGAAGACGGTCTGGCTGGAACCGGCGAAAGAAGGTGGCAAGGCACGCTGGATGGGCGGCGCACGAAGCCTGAGCCGCGAGGTTTGCCAGGGCATCCGAACGGTGTTCGCAGGTGGCGCGCCGGCCTTGGTCACGCTTTCGCAGCGGGCGAAGACCGCGCTGCAGTTCCTGCGAGACGACATGAGCATTTCGCCTGGAACGCATTTCATCGCTTCGAGGCCGGATGAAGCCACCGTTCGCACATGGACCTTCGCAGGCACTCGTGCTAACAGAACATTCGCGCGCAACGCTGCCGGCACAGGCAACAAAGTGAAGTTCGATGCGTTGAGCGTTCAGGCCCCGGCGTCACTGCTGGCCCCAGCACAAGGCGCACCGCTTGAACTCACTGACGACGAACTAAGCGTGTTCGCAGAGACGATCAAGTTCTCTTCTTGCCTGCCCAAAAATTTGCTCGCCGAGACGGTCGTCGCGCGCGCATTTCAGATCGCCGACGACCTCGCCTGAGAACTCGAATGATCGACAGAAGTATCTAGAGATCGAAGTCAATCCGTCGTGTCACGGCGTTCGGACAGGCTGCAACCGAATCGGCTACGGAATTGTCATCGTCGGAGGCCGAACCGCTGTCTCTGGCCGCCCCCTCAGCCCGCCGCGTTCTCAGAAGCGGCTTCGTCGTCCTCTTCGGGCAGCCCGGGGAACCTCACCTCGCAAGCGCCAGGCAGCACCCGTTCCAAGCGGGCTGCGCCTTCATCATCGAGCTTGCCGGTGACCGTCGAGCCATCGGGCAGCGTGATCTCGAAGGCTTCGCCGGCAACCGGTTCGTCCCACTGGTCGAGCAGCCGGATCTCGATCCAGTCGGGCTTGCAGGGCATCACCAGCGGGCGGTTCAGCACGCGGCCCATGCCCCGCATCTGTTCGCGGCGAATCGTCATCATGGCCGCGCCAGTCTAGGCCGGCCCGCGCTGCGACGCCAGACCCGCCACCCCCTGCGGGGCGCGCCGTTCATCAGTTTCGATGACCGCCGGTGGGGCTGGCGGCGCCATCGCGCATTGGGGGGCTGTGGCGCGCGGCACGCTCGCGTATGCTGATTTCAGGGACCGCACAGGGCGAGCGTGATGAGCCGGACCAGAGTCGATCGCAAGCTGACCTGCACCGCCGCCACCGGCCAGGTGCACCACTTCGAAGTCAAGCCCAGGGCGATGAGCATCTCGTTCATCCTGAGCAGCGCCGCGCAGGTGGATGCAGACCACCCGAAGTACCTGCTGGAAAGCCATGATGGCGCTTACAGCAAGGAGCTGTCGGCCAAGAACGACCTGGTTCCTTTCGACCAGTACCTGCAACTCCGGTTCGAGGACTTGCGGCCGAACCGGCGCTACACCCTAGTCCGAAAGGACAGCGACACCGAGTCGGACGTCGTCTTCCGCGACGTGCCCTACGCCACCATCATCGACCAGGCGCGCGAAGCACACCAGCCCTTGTCGGGCCACGACTATGCGCTGGGCGAGGTGCAGCCCGGGCCGACGGCCGCGCTGGCGCCGTTCGACCTGGGCACGGGACCGGCGCGATGAGCCTGAAGCCGAACAAATCGATCATCACGCACATCGAGGTGACGTTCCGGGAAATCGACCGCATCTTCGACCTGCTGCCCGGCTCCATCTTGGCGGCTGGCGGCGCGCGGGGCGCCCGCCGCGTCACCGACGCCGGGCTGTGCCCCGGCGCCGGCCTGTTGCGCATCGGGCGCGGCACCTGGTGCGACGAAGCGGGCAACGACGCCCAGGGTGTCGTCAACTTTGCGCCTGGCGTGTACCGCGGCGTCCGCGTGACCGGCTACGCGCCATTTCTGCAGACCTTCGAACGCGACAAGTCGGCGCCGCTGGACCGCAAGTACCTCTATGTCTATGCGGCGCAGGCAGCGTCGAAGGCTGCTGGCGAGTTGCACTGCGAGCTGTACTTCGAGAAGGGTGAATTCCAGCGCGTGCCGCTCGACCAGGGCAGCGGCGAGGGCCAGGACACGCGCGCTCCCGCCGGGGCCAAGTGCAAGCGGCTGCTGCTCGATCTGATCTCGGCCAAGGGTGCCCAGCAGGCGCAGCAAAGCTACTACTTCTTTCTCGCGCCCTACCAGTTGCCCTGGGCCGCGGTGCAAGAGCTGGGCAGCAGCATCCGCGCACGCGGCGTGCGGCTGTGGGACTGCTACTACACCGACATCTACACCACTGCCGACCCGGCGTCGGCCACGCAGATTCCCCACGCCACGCTTCAGGACGACAAGCCGCCGACCATGATGTACAGCGTGCACCTGCCGGACCCGTTCAAGGAAGGCCTGGGTCGGGCGCAGCGGCTGGCGGAGATGCTGCGTCAGTGGGAGCCAGAGCAGGCCAGGCTGGGCGCCGACCGCAACTATCTGCTGGCGATGCGCGTGCGCAACTTCGCCCGCGGCAACCCGGCGTTCGCCGAGAACATCGACGCCTGGAAGCTGATCGACTTCATGGGCAGTGTCGATCGCCAGGTGACCAGGCTCTACATGCTCGCAGCGCAGCGCTGCAACGAGTTGCTGCGCTGGATCGGCGAGGCGCAGCAGGGCGACACTGCCGGCTTCCCGGGGGCCCAGGGCAGCGGCCACACCTGGGTGGTGGAAGGGGCGAAGGTGATGCTGCTGAAGGAGAAGAGCTTCAACACCGACTGGTGCAGCCCCTTCTCCAACGCCTGTGATGACTATGCACTGGCGCCTGCGGCCACCGTGGCCGAGGTGGCGCGCATCGTGTATCGGGTGCATGAAGACCTGCATTTGTGCGCCTCCGGCGCGGGCTGGCTGTCCGCCAATTTCGACCGCATGGCCGCGCCGATGGTCAACGCCGATGCAAGCTGGAGCAGGGTCGAGCGCGAGCGGCCGCCGCTGGACACGGCGCATGGTGGCGCGTCCATCCTCTTCCCTGCCAAGCGCAAGTTCTTCCAGGGCGGCTCGGAATTTTCGGCCGGCCTGCTGAAGTTTTACGCCCGGAGCTGGGTGCAGGCCTACCGCGCGACGGTGCTCGGCGGCGTCGCCAACTTCCTGAAGCATGTGCATGGTATCGATCTGGAGACGGTCGATAGCAGTGTCGAACGCCTCTTGCTCAGAGAGCGGGCCGGCAAGCAGTTGCGCAGGCTGCGCAGGGATCCCAGGCGCTTCAACGGAGAGCCTGCCAGCGTCAAGATCCTGAAGCTGAACTCCGTCGCGCTGCCCTTCGTCGCGCTGGCGGTGGAGACGGTCAACCTCGACGCTGCGTTCGACCAGTGGAAAGGCGACAAGACCAGCTTCTACAACAACGTCAACCTGGCCGGCGCGATGATCGACGGCTACCTGGCTGTCTCGACCATCGTCAAAACGCTGCCGAACCCCGAAATTCCGCTCTACCGCGTGGGTATGCGGGCGGTTAAGTTCTCGCCGCTCGCAGCGGTGTCGGCAGCCATCGACGTGACCACGGCCAGCATGGACCTGGCGGCCACGCGCACCACCGACGAAGGCGTGGCGCACGGGCTGCGCGTCGGCGGCGCGGCGCTCTGCCTCGGCGGCACCGCCCTGGCCGAAACGCCGCCGGGCTGGGTGTTGATCGCCGCCGGGCTGGTGATCCAGGCCGCGGGCACCTACGTGGTGGGCAACCTCAGCGCCGCGTCGCGCTTCCTCAGGTTCTGTCGCTGGGGCACGGGATCGTCGCTGCTGTCCGGCGATCTGCGCGACCAGCAGGACGAATACTGGTACGCCGGCCCGCTCAGCCTGCTGGCCGCCGATGTCGAGGAACAGCACCGCGCGCTCGACCGGCTGCTGTATGACTTTCAACCCATGCTGTCGGTGCAGCGCGACGGGCCGGATTTCATTGTCTGCGTGCAGATGCGCGAAGAGGAATCAGCCCGCTTGGCCACCAACCTGATCGGCCCCGAGGCGCTCTGGTCCATCAGCGTGGACTTCTACCGCGACGGCTTCGGCGACAAACCCGTGAAGTCGATGCGCTTCGGGCCCGAAGCCTGCGACGGCTTCGATCTGACGGTGGGCGGCAAACTGCCGTTGCACACCTTCCAGTGGCCCTACCGCCGCGTGCCGCCGCCGCTGCCCTACGCCACCATCGGCCCGATGCCGCCGGAGCGCCGCACGCCCATCTGGGACGCGCCCGACGGCTCGGTCAGCGTCAAGGCAGAGATCGCGCTGGACGTCTTCGGCGACGGCAGTTGTCTCGTCAAGCGCAGTTGGCAGGACTCGGTGAACCTGTTCCTGCACTGACCGGCCGGCGGCCGGTGGGAGCCACCTCAAACGTAGTCGATGAGGTACAGCGTCAACGGCGAGCCACCGACGACGGACTCGCCGAGCCGCTCGATCTTGCCGGCGTCGCCGCCCGCCAGGCCCTGCGGCGGCGTGGCCCGCGGTGGCTGCCGGTTCTGCCCCGTCATCGGCTTGTAGAACACGCCGCTGTCGCTCTGCCTGGAACTGGCGTGCAGCACGAAGCCGCCCGGCCGCACCACCATGTTGAGCGTCTGGTTCTCGATGAAGGCAGAGCAGATGATCTGGATGTCGGGCTTGGTGCCCGTGCCCACCACCGACTTCAGCACGCCGTTGGCATGCTCCCAGCAGATCTCGAAGCCGAAGTTGATGCCGCCGATGCTCTTCTGGCTGGCCTTGAGCCCTGGGATGAAGATGCCCGTGGGCGCGCGCTCATCGCCTTTGTCGCTACCGACCGCTTCGTTCATGTCGGCCTTCTTGCCGTACACCAGCTCGGTGCTGCCGTCCTTGAAGACATAGCAACGGTTGCGGATCAGCCGTGTGACCTGGCCCTCGGCGAGATAGCGCTTCTTTTCGACGGAGCTGAGCTGAAGGTCCGCCACCGGATAGACCTTCTTGTCCTTCGGCACCAGGCTCACGTCGAGCGCCCGCAGCGCCTCGGCCTTCTTCCAGGCGCCCCGCAGCGGGCTTTCCTGCAGATCGATCTTGTAGATGATCGTCCCCGGCACGAGGAGCATGCCGGGGAATTGCAGCGACATCTCCTGCAACAGCGCCTTCAGCGCCGACCGCGTGGTGTCGGACACAGCGCGTGCTGCGGTGGGGTCTTGCCGCTCGGCAGAGAACATGTACTCGGGCGCGACGAAGATGCTCTTGATGTTGGCGTGCAGGCTGTGCCGCGAGGCCAGTGCCAGCGCCTTCTCGTGCGTGGCGCGCGCCGCCTGCTCCAGCAGGAAGAGGCGCGAGCCCATGTCGTCGCCGATTTGTGTTTCGGTGTTGCGAGACCAGATGCCGACGCAGATCGCCATGGTGTGCTCCTTTCAGCCGCGAGCTTGCGGCAAGAAGAGCTTGTCGTCCACCGCCCGCTGGAGCCAGGCGATGAAGGAATCGCAGTACCAGGCGTAAGCTTCTTCGCCTTCGGCGCGGAACACGCCGGCCTGGGCTTGCGAGAAGGCAAAGGCCAGCGGCTGCGGGCCGGGCGCCTCGGGCGCGATCTTGTAATGGATGTGGGCAAAGGCGTCAAAGCCCGGGCTGTCGGCCAGTACCTCGTGCTTCTCCGGCAGGTAGGGCCACTCGTCGGGGTCGAAGCCATAGATGGTGAAGCGGAACCAGGCGCCCGGCCGGCGCAGCACCAGCCCGCCCATGCGCTGCAGAAAGCGCACGTAGCCGGCGTCCCGCGCCATGTGCGGGTGCGACGCCAGGAAGTCGGCCACCGGTGCTGCCAGGTCGGGCTGCGGCGTCTGCGGGTGCTGCGGCCCGCAGACCACGCGCAGCTTGCCCAGGCCGGCCAAGGCAGCCACGAGGCGGTCGAGTTCGTCGTCGAGGGGGTCGTTCATCGCAGGCGGAACACGAATGTCAGGCCAGGATAGTCGCTGTCGCGGCTGCCCGCCGGGCCTTCCTCGTGCGTCATCTGATGGCGGTAGCCGGGGAAGTTGCGCTCGTGGAAGGCCGCGCGGATGGACTCCAGCGCCAGGCCGGCGTTGCGCGCACGCTCCTGCGGCTGCCAGAGGTTGACGTAGCGGCTGGTGGACAGCGACAGGAAGACGCGGCCGTCGGGCGCCAGGCGGTCGTGTGCACTGCGAAAGAAGCCGTCGAGCATGGCGGTGTTGTTGGCGGTGCCGCCGCGGCTGTCTTCGGGCATGCGCGGAAAATTGAACACGATGACCTGGAAGCGGCCGAGCGATGCAGGAATGTTGGTGGCATCCACGCCGAACTGCACGTCCACCTGCGCCTGTTGCAGCGTGCGCACGTTGGCCGCGGCAGACGGCCGGCCGCCGCCGCGGTAGGTGGTGTCCACCTCGGCCTGGCTGCGCACCTCGGTGGCGACGATGGCGCCGCCGCCCTGCAACTGGCGCAGCAGTGCAACGCCGAAACTGAAGTCCGCCTCGCCGAGCAGCAGCACGCGGCCGTCGCCGCGTGGCCGCAGGTCGTCCACCGTCACCTCGCGGCTGCCGGCCACGTCAGGCGCGTAAGGCAGGATGTCGGTTTCGTTGAACTGCGCGGCGTACATGCCGATGCTGCCAACCAGTGAGTCGAAGCCTGGCACCGAGCGCGGAATGCGCCAGTCGGACGGTGGCCGCCGGCCCTGCTGCTTCCAGCCGGTTTCCAGTGCGATGGCCTCGCGCTCCACCTCCTCGGCCTGGTCGCCCAGTTCCTGCAAGGCCACCACCTGCGCTGCCAGCCGCGAACCGCGCGCCGGTGGGCCGGACTGTTTCAGCTCCTGGATGCGGCGGCGGATCTTGGCAGTCAGCAGGCCGGGGTCGCTTTCGAAGACCAGCACCGGCGTGGTCTCGGCGGTCAGCGTCAGGGTGTGCGTCGTGCCTTCCATCACCGGGTGGGCCACCACGGGTTGCGGCACCTGGGCCTGCGGCGGGACGGTGGCGCCAGGTGCCGGGCCAGAGCCGGTGCCTGGCGCGCCGCCGCTGCCGGCACCGGCGTCGGGCGACGGCGTCTGCCCGGCGTCGGCGGGTGGCGTGCCGGCATCGGCCGGTGCGCCGGCCGCCGGTGCTGCGCCGGCCGCCGGCAATGCAGGCGGTGTGGCGGACGGTGCGGCAGACGGTGCGGCAGACGCTGGCGGTGCCACCGCGGCCTCGCCAGCAGTGGCCGGCAGTTCGGCCGGCCCCGGGCCTTCGGGCTCCCAGCCGGGGCGGGCGGCGTCGGCTTCGGCAGGCATGTCGCCAGGCAGTGGCTGCTCGTTGAGCACCGCCGCCATGAAGCGTTCGGCGGGGAAGTCGATGGCCCCGTAGCTGAGCTGCGGGCGCTGGCTGGAGCCGATGACGTAGGACACGTCGGCCTGGATGCCGACGCTGCCCAGGTTCCAGCGCTTGGAGCCGAGGTCGATCACGTGTAGATCCCACAGCAGCGCATGCAGGTCGATGCTGCCCTTCAGGCCCACCGACAGGTCGGCGCCCGCGCGCAGCATGCCTTCCAGCGCCCATTGCGACGCGCCGGCCGCGCCTGCGGGGTCGGGCCGGCGCTGGATGCGCGGCTGCACGTCGAGATGGGCGCGCAAGGTGGCGTCGCCGGTGATGTTGACCCGCGCCGAGCCCAGGCTTCTGCCGGCCACGAAGACGCCGACGTCGCCGCGGATGTGCAGCAGCAGCTTGGCGATGGCCGACAGGCTCATCATCGCGGTGATGTCCAGCTCGACCGGGATGTCCGGGTCGGTGGAGAACATGCCGCTGGCCGCCATGCCGTGCAGCCGGCCGGGGCCGATGGCGCCTTGCGCGTCGATCTGCGCCGAGCCGCCGAAGCCGAGGTCGGCCACCAGCACCGAGAACACCGGCACGTGGAAGCTCTGGCGCGGCACCAGGGTGGTCTTGCGCTGTACCGCGGGGTCGAGGAAGGGCACTTCGGCGGTGGGCCGGATCTCGGCGACCGAGGTGACATGGCCTTCAGGCGAGACGATGACCTCGGCGCGGCCCGTCAGCCAGCGGTTGAAGTGGTAGTCGAGCACGCCCCAGCCGGTGACGCCGCGCGGCCGTCTGGCGCCCGCGGCTGGCAGGGCGGACGCCGAAGCCGCACTGGCCGCCGGGGGCCGCGGCGGCCCGATCAACGGCGCGCCGGCACCGGCGACGGGCCGCGCTGCGGCGATGCGTGCGCTGGCCGCGTCGCGCGCCGTTTCCAGGTCGGTCACGTGCAAGCCGAGTTCGCCGCGCAGCGTGGGTGCCCGGCTGTAGCGCACCACGCCGCGGATGTCGAGCAGGCCCTGGCCGAACACGGCGTCGAGCTGGCCGCTGAAGCCGCGCAGCCGGGCCTGCATGTGCGCGTCGCCGAAGACATGGCCTTGCGGGTCGCGGTGGATGGCCAATTGCGCATCGGCCAGGCCCTCGACATGCAGTTGCGCCCGCGCCTCGAAGCGCCAGCCGAGATCGGTGATGGAGAAATCGCCACGGCCTTCGAAAGCGCTGTCCAGCCCGAACCTGAAGCCCGGCGCCTGGTAGCGCAGCACGCCACCGCGCAACTGGTTCACGAGGGTCGGCAGGTCGAGGTTTTGCAGCCCGCGCCAGCCCAGCAGCCGGGCCGCTGGGCCTGTTGCAGCCCAGTTGTCGCCTTCGAGCGTGCCGTTCAGAATGGCGGGCACCGGCACCGCAGCGACGATGCCTTCCACCTCGCCGTGCGAGATGCGCACCGCCAGCACCGACTCGGAGCTGTGCGTGGGGTCGGCCGGCACCGGCCCGGTTTCGGCCAGCAGCCCCGGGTGGTGCAGGTGGATGGGCCAGCGTGCAGTCGGCCGGTTGGCGAACACGGTCTCGAAGTAGCCCTCGGGGTGGCGCCAGACGCGGATGCGGCCTTCGGCCACCGTGCCGTAGCGCACGCGCACCATCAGCCCGGCGTCGCCCACCGCGTCGATGGCCTCGGCCAGCGCGGCAGAGGGCTTGAAGCGCGACGCGCCGCGCAGCTCCACCACCTCGTCCTCCACCACGCTGGACGGCAACTGCATCGCGTGGCTGCCTGCACCGGTGCCGGTGCCTGCACCGGCTGCTGCCGGGTCGGGGTCGCGGGCGATCACCGCGCCATGGCTGGGTGTGGGCGGCGGGCCGCCAGCGGCGGTGGAGCCGGCTGCGCGCGGCGCGGCGCGGGCCTCGGCATCGCGCGCCTCCGCCTCCACGGCGTCGCCGTCTTGCGACAGCGCCAGCGGCGCTGCGGCGGGGCCGCGCAGCCGGCCTTCGTCATGCTGCACCACATGGGTCAGCTCATGCGCCAGCAGGCGGTCGCCTGCCGGCGTGCCGGGGCGGAACTGGCCCGCGCCGAAGACCAGATGGCTGCCGTCGGCGAACGCGCGCGCCTTCAGCGCCCGGGCCGCCTGGGCTGCAGCCGCATCGGTGTGCACGCGCACGTGGCGGAAGTCATGCGCCATGCCCAGACGCGCCGGAACGTCCTGCGGCAGCGGCTCGCCGGCGCCGGACGCAGCGGCCAGCGGCGCACGCGCCGACGCCAGCGACAGCGCCTGCCAGTGGGCGTTGGGCTGTGGCGTGGCTGGCGCAGCGACTGCGGGCGCATGGGCTGCCCGGGCCATGCCCGACGCCCTGCCCGCGCCATCGCGCGTTGCCGTGGCGGGCCCCGCTTTCATGCCTGCGCCTGCTGCCCGCCGCCCATCACGGCGGCACCCGCGCACCCGGCACGCTGGAGATCAGGCGGCCGTTGCTGTAGAGCGGCGGCAGGCCGCCGTGGATGGCGCTCAGGTAGAACACCACCTCGTAGGAGTCGAACTGCGCGCCCGCCGCGGCCGGGTAGCGGCGGCGCAGTTGCGCCAGCATCGCCGTCTCGGTCTGCTGCAGCAGCGCGGGCGTCACCAGGCCCTGCGGGTCCACCGCGCTGCGCAGCACGTTGTGCAGGTAGTACACCAGCGTGGCGAGCTTGCTCACCTCGCTGAGCGACGGCTGCACCACGGTGGCGTTGGGGTCGCGCTGCTGCACGCGCAGGTAGGACATCTCTTCGACCTTGGTGTAGATCTCCTCCACGAGGTAGGCACTGCGCTGGTACAGGCCGTCGATGTGGTCGGTCTTGGCGGCGCCCTCTTCGATGGCCGTGCGCTCGGCCGCCGGAATGTCCTCCCAGCGGTTGATCACGGTGCCGCGCGGAATGCCACGCTCGCGCAGCGCTGCCGGCGGCGCATCGTGCAGCCAGGCCACCCAGTTGGCGCGCACGGCGTCCATCCGGCGCGCCGACTCGCGCTCGAAAGGCTGCTGAAGCGGGTTGCCCGGGTTGCCCTCCTTGCTGCGCCACAGGTGGAACAGCTCATGGCCGATGAGCCGCACCGCCTCGTGGGCGCGCTCCAGCGGCGCACGCTGCAAACGCACCGCGGCGGCCTCTTCGTCGCCGCCCGGCGTCTCGGTGTCGCCCACCGTCGCGGCAGCGGCGCCGCGCACCGCCAGATAGCCGGCGATGTCGTCCAGGATGACCTGTGGCAGCTCCACCACCGGCGTCGCGTTGTCCCAGTGCGAGCGCCCGCCGATGTGGTGCTCGCTGCCCAGGTGCGATTCGCGCTCTGACTCTGGCAACAGCAGCCAGCGCACGTTGGCCACGTTGACATGCGCGCTGTAGCGCCGCCACTGCGCCATTGCGGCGGCCAGCGTGGTGTCGGGCTCGTCGGCCGGCCGCGAGACGAAGCGCTGCACGTCGGCCAGCGTGCCGGCCACCGGGGTGGCGGCTGCTGGCGTGGCCGCTGCCGGCGTGGCAACGGGCGGCGTGCTCGCCGGCGCCGGCTGCCTTTGCAGCACCGCGGCGCCGCCGCGGCCTTGCTGCACCACGTGCGTCAGCTCATGTGCCAGCAGGCTGCGGCCGGCGTGCGAGGCGCTGTCGTAGGCGCCGGCTGCAAAGGCGACATCGCCGCCCAGCGTGAAGGCGCGCGCCGACAAGGCCTGGGCTGCAGCCTGGGCGGGAGCCTCGTGGTGCATCCGCACGTCGGCGAAGTCACGCCCGAAGCGCGGCTCGAAGAAGGCTCTGGCCTGCGCGGGCAGTGGCTCGCCACGGCCCAGCGGCAGGCCGGCCGCTGACGCCATGGCGGCGTCGGCGCTGGCCTTGCGGTGCAGTGTCGGTGCAGCGCCATGCGCCGCGTCGTGCCTGGCGCCGCGCGGATCGCTCCCCGTCACACCGGGCGGCGCGGTGGCTGCGTCGGGCATCCGCATCACCCGCTCTGCCATCTGGTCGGCTTCGCGCTCGGCGGCATCGCCCGGGCGGCTGACTGCGGGCCGCGCCTGCGCTGCCACCGCCAGCCGCTGCCAGGCGGCCGAGGCGGCCGAGGTGACCGAGGCGGCCGAGGCGCCCTGGCGCCGTGCCGGCGCGGCGCTGCCCGGCTCGGCCTGCGCTGCCTTCGGGCCTGCGCTGCAGTGGCTGCTGGCGCGGTCTGGCGGTCTCGGCATGGTCTTGCGCTTTTCCGTTCAGCCGCGCGCCTCGAAGAAGATCACTTCGTCGAAGGCATCGGGGTTCACGGCATGGGCCTGCAACTCCTTGCGGTCTTGCGCGTTCAGCGCCTCGATGTGGCGGGCAAAGCCGGCCGGCGATGTCTGCCCGGCATCGGACAAGGCCTTCTCCACCGCCTTCAGGCGGTCAGGCGCATCGGCGTCGGGCTGCTTGATCGTGGCCACGGTGACGCCGGCCACCAGGCGCCGGGGCGTCAGCGCGCGCACGAAGTCCAGCAAGGCGCTGCCCTGCGGCACGTTGTCGCTGAAGGTGGCGTCGCGCTGCACCGTGTCTTCGCGCACGAAGTGGTTGGGCAACTGTGCGTTGACGAAGATCAGCAAGGCCTGGCGCAGCGTGGCTTGCTGTACCTGCTCCGTGCCTGTGAACAGCGAGATGGCGGGGCAGCCGGGCGGCGCGGCTGGCGCGCTTGTCGGCTTGACCGTCGCACCGGGCACCTTCAGTGCACCGGCGATCACCGCGGTCTGCTTGCCGTAGTCGGCCTGCGCGACGTCACCCTGGCGGAAGATCACATCGACGTTCGACCACGGCGCGCCGAATTGCACCGGCCAAGCCGCAGCCACGGCAGTCAGGTCGGCCGCATCGGCCACGTCGCCGCTGAAATCGACATGGCCCAGAGCCGTCACCAGTTGCTGGTCTTTCAGCACCTCGAAGCGGCCGTTTGACAGCGCGTCCAGCACCTGTTTGCGCAGTTGCCCCGAGGCGACTGCATAGACCTCCTGGCAGCGCTGCACCACCGCCTGCTTCAGCGTCGCCAGCACGATGACGCCGTCGTCCTGACCGGCGGCAAAGCTGTCGGGCACCCGCTCGGCAACGCGCATGTCGGGCTGCGCGGCCACGTCGAACTCCACGTCCAGCAGGTCGATCAGGGCCGCGGCGCGTTCTGCCGCCACCGCCTTGCCTTCGGCCAGCGCAGCGCCGCGGCTGGCCATGCAGCCGCCGACGATGCTGCCTGCTGCGGCGCCCACGTCCTGCCGCCAACTGGCGCGCACCTGGGCCGGCGGCGACAGCACGCTCTGCACGCCGGCCGCGTAGTCCACCACCTGCAGAAAGTCGAACTGAAACTTCGCCAGCGCCGCTGTGTCGTTGCCGGCGAAGGCCTTCTGCAACTGCGCCAGCGCACGCTCGTCGGCCACCGCCACCTGGTGCAGCGCGTAGCCCCGCGTGGCCGGCGCCTGGGCGGCGGCGGGCTGCTCGCAGTGCTTTTCGCGCCGCCGGTGGAACAGCACCCAGTCGCGCGTGGCCAGCAGCACCTGCGTGCTGCTGCGCGGCGCGGGCGGCGGAAACAGCAGGCCGGCCTTGACGTCGGCGAAGCGCCCGCCGTCCAGCGCGGTGCCGATGGCGCGCAGCGCGCGGATGGCGTGCTCGTGCGCAGGGTGGGCCGGCTCGGCCACCGCGGCGTTGACCGTCTGCGAGGCATGGAACAACTGGCGCAGCAGCGCCTTGGTGGCCGCGCTGCCGTCCAGGCCGCTGGCTGCGCGCGCGGCGAAGCGCACGCGGCCGGTGCACTCTGCCTCGGTCGGCGTCTTCCACGCACGCTCGACCGACAGCTCGTCCACGAAAGGCGCGGCGAGCGCAGGCGCGCGGGCAGACAGCCGGTAGGCGGGGCCGGCCGGGCCGTCGGTACGCAGGATCTGCACCGCTTCCGACAGGTGCAGCAGGTAGGGCAACTGCTCGCTGCCGTCGGTGGCGCTGGCCATCAGCTCGCCCGACAGCTCTGCGTCCACCAGCACGCTGCCCTGGGCGCCTTGCCGTTGTTCGGTGTCGTCGATGCGCAGCGTGCCGCTGAAGCTGGCGCGCAGCAGCAGGCTGCGCGTGGCGGCCTGGCTGCCGTCGGCCTGGGGCTGCGCGTCTTTCAGCAGCAGCATGTAGGCCTCGGCGCTGGTGCGGGTCTGCGCGCCGCGGGCCAGCGTGGTGGGGTCGTCGTCGATGGACAGCGAGACCCACAGCGCGACGCGCGGCGGGCGCGGGTTGCGCTGCTGGGATGCCGACGGCGGCGGCGCGGTGGCAGCCGCCGTGGCAGCCGCGGCTGCGACCGCCGTGCCGGCCAGGTCATCGCGCCGCAGCACCAGCTTGCCGCTGGCCAGCGGCGCGAAGTTGTCGGTCAGCCCGGCGAAGTGGAAGGCCAGGCCACGGCCGGGTGGCGCGTCGGCGCGGGCGGCGCCGTGCAGCTCGATCTCCTGCGGGTCACCGGCCGCGGTGGCCCTGGATGCGGCCGCGCGCAGCATCGGCTTGGGCGCGTCTGCCTTCGCGCCTGCCTGCGCGTCTGCCTTCGCGTCTGCCCGTGCCCCCGCCTGCGCCGCCGGCTTGCCGGTGGCGGCGCGCCGCCGCTTGTTGGCCTGGCCCACCGCATCGGCCAGGTTGTCCAGGTTGTCCAGCCCCACGGTCATGCGCATCTCGTAGGCGCGGCCCGTCGCGTTGCGCGCCGGCGCCACGCGGCCGTCGGGCACCAGGACATCGACCCTGGGCTTGCGGTCGGCGCGGTCCAGCCCGTCGAGCAGCGAGATGCGCTGCATGTGCTGCGCCGACTCCCAGGCATGCTGCACATAGTCTGCCGTCACCGTGCAGAAGCGCAGGTCCACGCCGTCGCCGAGCAGCCGGCGCACCTGTTCGTTGACGCTCGGGCTGTCGCCGGGCAGCACCGGCAGCCAGCCAGCCGCCGGCAGCTCGACGATGCCGCCTTCGATCAGCAGCCGCTCGCGCGGCAACGCGGTGAAGCCGGCTTGCGCGCTCTTCAGCCGCTCGCCGAAGCGCGTGAGCTGGGCCAGATTCTTCTGGAACTCGGGCTCGGCCGCGAAAGCCTTCTCGCGCACGCTGCGGCTGAACGTGGCCAGTTGGGTGGCGGTGTCGCGGTAGAAGCTGGTGATGAGCTGCACCTGCGCCGCCGCCTCGCCCACCAGCTTCTTGGCCACGCCGCAGGGGTTGTCGTCGCCGTCGTTGCCGTCGTCGGCCAGGCCGGCCAGCACGTCACGCAACTGGCACTGGAACTGAAGCACCTGCGCCAGATAGACGTCCATCGGCCGCATCGCCATGCGCTGCTGCCAGTAGCGCTGCGGCGGCATCGCGACACGCTCGCGGCGTGCCGTCCAGCCATCGACGAAGCGCGTGCTGCTGCCTTCGCGCACCAGCACGCCCAGCGCCACTTCACTGCCGTTGAAGGCGGTGGCGCCATGGCACCAGATGTCAGAGCGCAGGCCGGCGCCGGAGATCAGCGAGCCCACCGCCGCCGCTTCGTCTGCGAAGTAGGCCGATGCGATCTGCGAGCGCAGATGGCGCGCCGACAGCGCCACCGCGCTGCTGCTGGCCAGTGCGCTGGACAAGGCCAGCGGCTGCAACCGCAGGCGCACGCCCTCCAGGCGGAAGGGCCGGTTGCTGCTGCCTGCGCAGGCGTCGGCGCACAGCATGCCGACCACGTCTTCCTCGCCACACAACGCCTCGGCATGGGCCAGCAGCACCAGGTACCAGTTGCGGCCTGGCAGCGGCTGGGGCTGGTCTGCCACTGCCACCTCGCAGGCTGCGAACTGGCCTGCACCCGACACGGTGGCTGGCGCAGCGGCGGCGCCGACCGCGGCGCGCGACCGCGCCAGCAGGTCGGCGATGGACAGCGCCTGTCCGGCCGGCAGCAGCAGCACGCGGCCTTGCGGGTCGATGGCCAGCCCGGGGCTCAGCGCCAGCCGGTCGCCGCTGGTCAGCGCGATGTCGAGCCCGTTGACGATGCCGGCGCCGCCGGCCTGGTTGGACAGCGCCACCAGTTGCCGCAGGTACTGCTGCTCGTTCTGCAGGTCTTCGGCGCGCAGGAACTTGCCGTCGAAGTAGTTCAGCCGCGTCAGCGGCGTGTCGGTCGGGATCAGCGTGATGCCCTGGCCGGGATTGGCCAGCACCAGCGGCGATGCGGCGCCGGGCTTGCTTGTCTTCAGCGTCGTCATCGTCAGCTCCCCAGGACCATGTGGACGAAATCGCCGCCGGCCAGCGGCTGCAGGTCGGCGCCCAGCGGCGGCGTCGGCCCGCCGCTGCGCGCCACCAGCCGCAGCACCGATCCGGCCGGGCGGCGCAAGGTGGCCGACAGCCGCAGGTGCACGCCGGCACCGTTGACCTCGACCTCGGTGATGCGGGCCGGCTTCCAGCCCTCGCCCGGCACGAAGACGGCCACCGAGAAGGCATCTGCCGACACCGACTCGGGCGCCAGCGCCGCACTGGCGGCCAGCTTGATGCCGCGCGGGCCCACCTGGACCGAAGCAGGGTCGAAGCGCAGGCCGTCGGCCGCCGGTGGCGCCAGCGCCAGCGCGCGGTTGGTCGCGTCTTCGGGTGGCGGCGCTGGCGCGGGTGCTGGCTCAGGAGCGGGTGCTGGCGCTGGCTCAGGTGCGGGCTCTGGCGCCGGCTCCGGTGCCGGCTCCGGTGCCGGCTCTGGTGCCGGCTCTGGCGATGGCGACGGTGCCGGCCCGGGCGCCGGTGGTGCAGGCGCTGCCGCAGCACAGCAGAAGAAGGCGCCGGCCAGCAACTCCTGCACCGTCTGCGTTGCCACCAGGCTTTGCCGCGGCGTGATGTCCACGTCGCCGGCCACCAGTTGCAGCCCGGCGCTGCCGCTGGCCAGCCGCAGGCCACGCAGATCGGCCAGCACCAGGCCGGCGTCGGGCGCGGCAGGTGTCAGTAGCCAGGCTTCGCCGTCGTCAGCGCGGGCCGGCAGCAACAGCGCTGCGTCGAGGTTGGCGCAGCGGCGCAGCAGCGCCAGCGCGGCCGGCACCCGGTCTGCCTGTGCCAGGCCCAGCAGGGTGGCGCGCTCGGCGAGCAAGGCCTGGTCTTCGGCCAGCGGGTTGCCGCCTGCGTCCAGCGCCGGCCCTTCCAGTGCGAACAGCAGGCGCAGCCGGTGGTAGGGCGGCGCTGCGGGCGGCGGTGCCAGGCCGGGCCGCAACAGCAGCTCCACCGTCTCGATCACGCGGGAATACGCGGTGTCGCGGCCCGCGCCGTCGCAAGGCTCCATCAGCGCCGGCACCTGGCGCGCCAGGCAGGCGTGGTGGCGCACCAGCACATGGGCGTCGAAAGCGCTGCTGCCGTCGGCACCGGCCAGCGCGCTGCGGTCTGCGTCGGACAGTGCGGCCAGCCAGGCCGGCAGGTTGACGCAGGCATCGGCGTCCAGGTGCAGTTCCTGGCCGGCGCCGTCCAGCGCCAGGCCGGCCGCCACCTTGACCTCGCTGCGCGCGGTGTCGGTGCTGACGGCCAGCCCCCACAGCACGCCGGCACGGTGCGCCCAGGCGTTGTGCAGCCGCATCTTGCCGCGGTGGTAGGCCTGCTCGGTCTCGAAATCGGGCACGCCCAGCAGCATGCCGAAGTGCACGTGCAGCGCCTCGAAAGGGTTGCCCGGCAGCAGCGTGCCGCTGTCGGCGCAGGTGCTGGAGTCGGTGGTGGCTGACATGGCTGTCTCCGGTGGAAAGGTCAGGCGTCGCCGCGCAGCGCGGCGAAAGCCAGGCGGTCGGTCAAGGCCTCGGCCGCGTCGGCGGCTGCGCTGCGCTCGGCCAGCAGTGCCGTGGTGGCGGCCAGGCCGGCCGCTGCACGGTCGGCCGCCAGCCGCGCCGCGACCAGCGCCGCCTCGGCGGTGACCACGGCGTTGACGAGATCGGCCGCCACCACGCCGGCCAGGCGGCCCAGCGTGCGGCGCGCGTCTTCCAGCGCGTGCAGGTCGCGCCAGATGCCGTCGGGCGCGGCGGCGGCCCAGGCGCGCAGCAGGTCTTGCTCGGCCGGCGGGAAGGCGTCGCTGGCGTCGTCTTCGGCCGTCACCAATGGCGCCAGCGCGGCCTCTTTGGCGGGCAGCGTGTTGGGCAGGCCGGCGGCCTCGCGCGCCTGCTCTGCGTCGCGCTCGAACTCGGCGGCTTCGCGGGCCAGCGTGGCGGCGTCCAGCGCGGCTGCATGGTCTGCGGCGTCCTGCCGGGCGGGCAGCGCGGCGGCGTCGGCCAGGCGCGCGCGCTGCTCCGTGCTGAGGCCTTTGCGGCCGGGCGCGGCCAGGCGCAGCAACGCTGCTTGTGCCCGCTGTAACGTGGTGGCCGCGCTGCCGGCGTGCGCCTCCAGCGCGGCGCAGGCGGCGTCGTATGCCGCTTGCGTTGCGGCCAGCCGCTGCGTCGGCGTGCCCGTGTCGGCTGCCTGCTCGGCCAGCGTCTGCGCCAGCGCCTGGCGCAAGGTACGGCCGTTGGCCTGGCGGCCCAGCAGCGTGGCGACCCTGCCGCGCGCCAGCGCCAGCAGCCGCGCAGGCATGCCGTCTTCCACCGCGGCTTCTGCATCGTCGTAGGTGCTGGCGGCGAGCAGCGCGGCAGCGTCTGCGGCCAGCGTGTCCAGCGGCGGCGCGGCCAGCAGCGCAGCTTGCGCGGCGCGGCGCACGGCGTCGGCATCGGCGGTGCCCTGCGCCTGCTGCGCCTGGCCCAGGACGGCCTGCGCCAGACGGCTGGCGGCGGCCGATTGCTCTGCCTGGCGCTTGCCATCGGTCAAGGCCAGTTCGGCGGTCAGCGCCGCGGCTTCGGCCTCGCGCTGGGCCAGCGTTTCTGCGTCCAGCGCGGTGAGCAGCGGTGCGGCGTCGGCCGGCGTGGCGACGGCGGCCAGCGCGTCACGCAGGCGCCGCGCTTCTGCGGCGTGCGCGCTGATGGCAGCGCCCGCCGCCGCCAGGTCGGCACGCGCCGCGTCCAGCGCCGCGCGGGCGGTGCCGGCTGCGCCTTGGGCCGCGGTGAGTGCCGCTTGCGCGCCTGCAACGGCCTGGGTGCTGTAGTCCAGGAGGGTGGTGGGATCGGCCATGGTGCGGCTCCTTCAGTCAGACCTTGAAACCCGGCGGCAGGCCGGGGAAAGGGCGGCCTGCCTTCTCGTACTCACGGCGCACGGCGTGCACCAGGTGCAGCCGGCCGATGGCGCTGCCGTCGGTGGCGGCCAGGAAGCCGGCAGCCACTGCGGCGTTGCGGATGAAGCCGCCCACCACCGGGTACAGCGCGGCCAGTTCGGCCGGATTGACGTCCGCGTCCAGCGGTGCCTGCGCCGGCATGTGGCGCTGCCACAGTGCCTGGCGGCATTCACTGTCCGGCTCTTCGAAATCGACCGCGAATTCGAGGCGGCGCAGAAACGCCGGGTCGAGGTTCTGGCGCAGGTTGGTGGCGAGGATGGCCAGGCCGTCGAAGCGCTCCAGCCGCTGCAGCAGATAGGCCGTTTCGAGGTTGGCGTAGCGGTCGTGCGCATCGCTGACCTCGGTGCGGCGGCCGAAGAGGGCATCGGCCTCGTCGAAGAACAGCACGGCCTGCGCCTGCTCCGCGCTGTCGAACACCGAGGCCAGGTTCTTCTCTGTCTCGCCCAGCCACTTGGACACCACGCGCGACAGATCGACCACCATCAGGTCCACGCCCAGCGAGGCGGCCATCGCCTCGGCGGCCAGCGTCTTGCCGGTGCCCGGCGGGCCGGCGAAGAGAAGCCGCACGCCACGCGTGCCGGCGCGGCCCTTGAGGAAGCCCCAGTCGTCCAGCACGGTGGCCTGGTGCGCCAGGCGCTGCACGGCCTCTTGCAGCAGCGCGCGGCGCGCGGCGGGCAGCACCAGGTCGTCCCAGCTCGCGCGCGGGCGCACCAGGGTCAGCGCGGCGCCGCCGTGCAGAGCGGCGCGTGCGCGCAGGCTGGCGGCGACGTCGGCATGGACCGGCGCGCGCGCCTCCAGGGCAGCCGCCAGGCCCACGTCGGCCGCCACCTGGAGCGCGCGCACCGGCTCCATCCGGTGGCGGGCAGCGATGGCAGCGCTGTCTGCCGCCAGCGACGGCAGCGCGGCGCGCCACATCGCGCGCCGGGCGCCGGCCGACAAGGGATCGGCCAGCACCACCAGCGTCGGCGCCGCGGCGCGCGCCGCCAGCACGCTGCCGCACAGCAGCAGCGGGCCGGGGTGGCTGTCGAACAGCGCGCGGGCCGGGCCGGCGGGCTCTGCCTGCGCGAGTTGCAGCAGGGGCACCGCGTTGCGTGCCAGCGCGTGGGCTTGCGCGGCCAGGGCCACGTCGGGCTCCGCGTTGACCGGCAGCAGCAACGCCAGCACGGGCACGCCGGCCTGCTGCGCCAGCGCCTGGGCACGGGCCGGCAGTGCGCCTGCATCGTCGCCCTCGATCACGATGTTGCACAGCCGGCGTTCGCGCAGCGCCAGCACCGCCGCGCGTGCCCGCGGGCTGGCGAGCCAGTCGTCCAGCCCGGGCTGGCCCGTCCAGGCGGGCAGGCGTTGCAGCTTGGCGGGCAGCGCATCCAGCCCTTGCAGCGCCGGCCACAAGCCCTCTGCGAGTTGCAGCGAGCGCTCGAAGAAGGGCGCGTCGCCAGGCTGTCCACCCAGCCGCAGCACGCCGCAGCGCAGCAGTGGCGATGTTTCCAGCAGTGCACGCAGGCGCTGGCGCTCGGCCTGCGACGGGAACCAGACCTGCGCCGCCAGGCCCACCGACAGCCAGGGCTCGGCGCGCGGGTGCAGGCCGCGCAACAGCGTGGCGTGGCCCTCGTGCTCTTCGGCCAGGCCGGCGGCCAGCAGCAGGCTGGTGGCGGCGTCGTCCAGTTGCAGCGTGGCGGCCAGCCGGGGCAGCGGGTCGCCCGGGTGCATGGCGTCGATAGCCGCCTGCTCTTGCGCCGTGCGCCGCAGGAAGGCGCGGGCGTCAGCCAGCACGGCAGCATCCAGCGCCTTGTCCAGCGCGTCGGCCAGCGCAGCGCCGCAGCGCGCGGCGGCGGCACCCAGGCGCGCGGCGATGGCTTGCTGCTGCTCAGACATAGCGAAAGCGCAGCACCACGCCCAGCCAGGGCAGCCAGCCGGGGTCGAGGTCGAGCCCGCTGCGGCGCAGCGCGGTGTCGGTGGACGACAGCGGAAACTGCAGCTCGATCCAGCCGGGTGACGCCACCACCTCGGCGCTGCGCCGTGCGACGCTGTGCAGCAGATCGCCCGGCGGCGTGCCGGCCTCGCCCAGTGCCCGTTGCAGCGCGGCCAGCAGCGCATCGGCGGCGTCTGCGATGGCCGCCTGCTGCGCCGGCGTGGCTGCACCCTCTGGCGGCGTTGCGTCGGGCGGCAGGCCGCAGAAGGCGAGCGCGGCGGGGTCGTCGGCCGCCAGCGGCAGCAGATGCCGGGCCACGCGGTACAGCAGCCAGGCCAGCGGGCGGGTGTCGAGCGCAGCCTGCGGTTGAAGCAGGCCGGCCGCCTGCACCAGATTCAGCAGCAGCAAGAGGCCGCCCCAGTGGGTGTGGCTGATGCCGCGCGGCGCGGCGGCCGGGTGGTCGGACGGCAGAGTCTGCAAGCCAGGCTGCGCGGCGGCCGTGCGCTCCGCCACGGCGCTGGCGGACGCTGGTTGCAGCGCCTGACGGGCGGCGCGCACGGCGGCGTGCCGCGCTGCCGGCACGCCGGCTTGCAGCGCCGCGCGTTCGGCGTGAAGCACGCGCCGCAGCGCTGGGCCGGCCAAGCGCGGCAGCGCCGGGTCAGCCGTCAGTGCGGCCAGCACGGCCAGCGCCTGGTGCAGCGGAACATCTGACGGCTGCGACGCGGCCAGCGCGGCGAACACTGGCGATGCGGGCGATGGCGCGGCCCCGGCCGCTGCACCGCGGGGGGCCGCTCTGCCTTCGTCTGCGCCGTCGCCGTTGCCCTCGCCCTCCCCCTCCCCTTCGCGCTGGCCTCCGCCTGCTCCGCCGCCTGTCCGCCCATCTGCCGCCGCAGCGCTGCCGTCGAGCCACGCGTTAGCTGCCCAGGCCCGCTCCACACGCTGCCCGTCCAACCCATGCGCTTGCGCCGCCGCTGCGGCCAGCAGCGGCCAGGCCCGCAGCGCGATCTGCCCCGCCAGCGGCGCCAGGCTGCCGCGCCCGGCCAGCGCTCCAAGCAGCGGCACGATGCGCTGCGGCGCGTTCAGCCAGGCCTGCACGAGCAGCGAGGCCGGCGCAGTGCCGGCGCCAGCGGCCGGCCAGATGCCGAGTTGCTGCCAGGCCCAGGCCCGCGACAGGTCGCCGCGCGCCACGCCTTCGGCGCAGTCGAGCCAGGCATCGGCCAGCGTGCGCCAGCGCACCAGGTCCACCGGCTGCGCGCCCGGCCCTGGAACGGCGCCCTGCACCGCTGCACGCAGCGCCGAGACGATGGCCGCGCTCCACGCTGCCGCCAGGCCGGCGTCGCCCAGCCGCAGCCGCAGGTCCACCGTGGCGGCGATGCGCCGCACGCAGACGGTCTCTTCTGCGGCGATGCCGGCTGCGCTGAGCGCGCCATCGACGGCGGCGGCCAGCGCGCCGTCAATCATCTCGGCACGCACGCCATCCAGCCGGCGCCGCTGCTGCGCCGCATTCTGCGCGGCCGGCAGCCGGTAGCGCGTGGCCCAGCGGCCGATGCGGAGCGTGGCGCTGGACATCATCCGACCCTGGCGTCCAGCCCCAGCCGCGACGCCGCCGGCAGCGTGCCGGCGCGCGGCCAGCCGACCACGGCATCGCGCCCCAGCGCGGTGGCGCCGAGCTGCAGGGTCTGCCAGCCGCTGGAGCGGCCGACGACCGCAGTGAGCCCCACATGCAGCCCGCGGCCCACGCGCAGCCCGCTGGCGGCGCTGCACAGCGTGACCAGCGTGTGCGCCGGCCGGTGGCGCTGCAACACCCAGTCGGCCAGCGCCAGCGTGTCGTCGCCGAGCAGCGCCGGCAGCATCACCGTGAAGCGGTGCGCGTGGCTCTGGAAGGCGTCGTCGGTGGCTGCGCGGTCGGGGTTCAGCGGCGCCTGGCCGATCTCACCCACCTGCCCGCCCACGCGCAGCCCCGCGCCGACGATGGCGCGCGAGCCGCCCGGCGCGGCATTGCCGATCACGGCGCCGCCGCGCAGCCGGTAGTGCTCCACGATCACCGGCAGCACGCCGGTGACGATGTGAATGAAGCGCTGCAGCCCCGCGAGCGTGCCGCGCGCGCGGAACAGCGGCATCGCCTCGGCGATCAGTTGCCGGCGCACCGGCACCGGCCAGCGCGCGTCGAAGGCCAGGCCCACGAAGCCGGCCAGCCAGGCCAGCGCTTCGGGCGGTGCCGAGGCCGGGTCGAGCAGCGCGTGGCGCAGCCGGGCGCGGCCGTCCAGCTCGGTCACCAGCCCGGCCAGCGGCGCCAGGAAGCGCTGCAAGAAGGACTCCGACGCCGGCTCGCGCCACAGCACCTGCGGCAGCCGGCGCAGCAGGTCGTGCGCCGGGTTCTCGACACGCACCGCCCGCACCCGCGGCGTGGCGCGCGTGTTGCCGCGCAGCACCAGCACCAGCCACAGATAGCGGCCCCGCTCTTCGGTGCCGGTGGCCTCGTAGGTGGCGAAGGCGTCGCCGTCCTGCTGCGGCAGCCAGGGCAGCTCGGTGCCGTTGATGCGGCGCACGACGCGGCCGGTGACCGCGCTGCGCGCCGGCACCAGCGCTGCGTCGGGCATCGGCGGCGACAGGTCGTCGTGCGCAATCAGCGGGTCGGGCAGGTTGGCCGGCGGCTGGCGCGGCAGGCGCATCGCGTCCAGCGTCTCGTCGTCGTCGGCGCTGATGCAGTGCAGCGCCAGCGCCGTCTCGCGCGGCAGGCAGGCGTCGATGAAGATGCGGCCCCAACTGCGCTGGAACTCGCCACCGTCGAGCCGGCAGCCGACCACGCGCGCCTCGGCGGCGTAGCGCTGGCGCGCGGCCACCGCGTGGCGCGGGCCTTGCGCCGTCCAGAACAGGATGCGGTTGTCGGGCGTGGCGACGATGCCCAGGCCGTCGTAGCCGCGCGCCGTCAACGGGCCGGCGTCGGCGAAGCCTTCGTCCGTCAGCGCCAGCCGCAGAAAACGCTCGCCGGGGCGGCGCGCCACCACCAGCAGCGCGCCGCCGTCGTCGGCCTGCATGAAGGCGATGTCGGTGGCCCAGGGCACGGGGTGCGGCTGGTCGGGCGCGGCGAGGTCGATGACGCGCGCCGCAGCGCTGCCTGCGGCGCAGAGCAGCAGGCGCTGACTGCGCTGACTGCGCGGGCCGATGGCGATGCGCGCAGGCGACGTGGCGGCTGCCGGCAGCGGCCTCTCGACCACGCTGCCGCGCGCTTGCAGGCGGAACAGCGCGGCCGGCGCCTCGGTCAGAAGCCAGACCTCGCGGCCGCCCTCGCCCTCGCCCTCGCCCTCGCCCTCGCCTGCGCCTGCGCCTGCGCCTGCGCCGGGCTCCACCGCCAGCGCAACCGGGCGGCCGGCGAAGGCGATGCGGCGCACCAGCGTGCGCGCCAGCAGGTCCAGCACCAGCACCGCGCGGCCGCCGGCTTCGGCCACGAAGAGCAGGTCGTCACCGTCCACCGCCAGCCCGCGCGGCGTGTGCAGCGGACGGCTGGCGGCCTGGCTGCCGAAGTCGCCCGCCAGCGTGGCTGCCGGCGGCGCGAACAGCGGCAGCGGCTCGGCCTGCGCCTGCGTCAGGTCCAGCGGGTCGTAGGCGGCCCAGCGCAGCCGCTCCACGCTGCCGTCGGCCGGCCTGCTGTGGTACAGCCGGCAGTGCGAATCGAAGGCCAGGCCGGCGGCGCCGGCAGGCGCGGGGCCGGCCACGGCGCCTGCTTCGTCCACGTCGGTCCAGGCGAGTTGCACGCTGTCGCCCACCAGCGCTGCGCCGTCGAAGGACGCACGCAGCCAGAGGTCACGCCCGTGCAGGTGCACGAAGCCGGCGGGCGTGGCGCTGGCGTCGGCTACGGCCATCAGCAGACCTCGCGCTCCACCGAAATCGGCACCGGCGTGGTCTGGCGCGGCGGCGCCAGCGGCGTGCCGGGCGCCGGCAGATCGGGGCCGACGACCACGGCGATCTCGGTCAGCCAGGGCCCTTCGTGCGGCGCCAGATCGACGCTGCCGGGCAGCAGCCAGGCGGTGTCGGCCGCGTTGCGCCCGGCCACTGCCAGGCCTTCGAGGAACTCGACGCCATCGACCTGCAGCGCGGCAGCTTCCAGCTCCGGCCCGTGGACGCGCCGGCCGAGCGGCCAGCCCTGGCCGGCCGGGCCATAGGGTGGCAGCGGCGCGAGGTACTGGCGCAGCACCAGCTCGACCCAGCGCCGCACCGCCTCGACCCCGAAGCCCGGCTTGACCTCCAGCGCCACCGACACGGCCACCTTGCGGTAGCTGGGCCGCACGACGTACAGCTCGGTCGTGACGAGGCGCCGCGCGTCGAGCCAGGCGCAAACCTGGTCGAGCAGCGGCGCATCGGGCAGCGGCGCGTCCGGCTGCTTCGGGTCTTCATGTGGCCAGACGACGACGGTGACGATGCCCGGCCGCTCTGGCGTGGCGGTGGGTGCATGAAAGCGCGGCAGGCACTCGGCGCGCGCCACCGCGCCGCCGGGCGTGGCGAGCGCCAGTTCGCGGAAGTCGTCGGCCGTCACCGCACGGTCACGGCGGCGCAGTTCGCCCGGGATGCGGTCCAGCGCCGCGGCCGTGGCTTCGGCGTCTGCCCCGCCGGTGGCGCGCAGCGGGTTGCCCACCTTGCAGCCGGCCAGCGCCGTCTTCACGATGGCTTGCGGCGGCACGTTGCCGCGTGCGCCGCCGCCCCAGCGGTACTCGCTGGCGCGGACGCGCTCGCCGACGCGCGGCACGCGGCCCTGCTCACCATTGCCGAAGCGCAGCGTGCCGGCGTCGAGGTCGATCACGTAGTGGCGGTCGTCGGGGCCGCTGGCGTGCAGGCCGTCCACCGCCGCCCAGCGCTGCCAGCCGCCCGGCTCTTCGACCTCGACCAGCGCCGAGCCGGCGAGCACCGGCGTCTTCACCAGCCGCAGGCGCTGGTCGGGCTGGCCGCTGCCGGTGCCCAGGAACTCGGGCCGCGCCTTCACCGACTGGCGCGCCTGCGCCGCGTTGCAGACCAGCGCCTGCGTCTTCGGCAGGTCGCTGCCGTCCACCCGGTAGGCGCGCAGCCAGGCCCAGAGCAGCGCTTCGCTGTCGTCGTCCAGCAGCGGCGGGCGGGCGCCGGTGCCGGCCTGCGCGGCGTCGTCGAGCAGCGGCGCGCCGACACCGCTCAAGTCGTGCGGCAGGCGCAGGCGAACGATGCCGGCGCGGGTGAGGCCGTCGGTCGTGTCGCCGGCCAGTTGCAGCCGCGTCCAGTCGGCGTTGCCGTTGCGCGGCGCGCTGCGCGAGATCTGCCACTCCACCGGCAAGGCGCGGCTGGTGGCGGGCAGCCCGGGGCAGGCTTGCGCGTCTGCCATCCGCACTGCGCTCTGGTCGGGCACGAAGCCGATGTTCAGCACGCCGTCGGCCAGCTTGCCGGCGTCGAAGCCCTTGCCGCGCGACAGCGCCACCCACAGCGTGCCGTCCACGGTGGCCGGCAGGTCGGCGGGCGGCAGGTCGGCGCTGTCGGGCACGCGGTCGTTGCGGTAATAGTCGGGCACGGCGCCGGGGGGCAGCGGCGCCAGCGCGCTGACGGCACGCACCGCCATGTCATAGACCTCGGGCTCGGTCTGCCGGTCGGGCGCGGCGGTGCGCAGCTTGGCCCAGCCTGTGGCGGCCACCGGCCACACCACCACCTCGCCCAGCGTCTCGAACGCCAGGTCGCCGGCCTTGGCCTCGGTGCCGATGGCGCCCAGCACGCCTTCAGGCCGCTCGGTGCTGAAGGCCAGCAGCGCCTGCGCCGGCTGCGCCGCGCGCAGCGGGATGTCCAGCCTTTTCAGGAATTCAAGCTGCGTGGTCTCGGGAATCTGGTTGAAGCGGTACAGCAGGTTCTCGCCGAGAAAGGCGAACAGTTCGAGCAGCGTGATGCCGGGGTCGGACGCGTTGTGGTCGGTCCACTCCGGGGTATAGACGGGGATGCGCTGGACCAGTTCGTCGCGCAGTTGCTGGTACGAACGGTCGTCGAGGACTGGCGCGGGCAGTGGCATGGCGTCACTCCAGATAAAACGGATAGACGAAGTTGTCCTTGCGGCCATCACGCAGGTGCGTGTAGGCCACTTCGATCAACACCAGCGCGGGGTCGTCGCCCGGCAGCACACTGACCGCATCGACGCTGATGCGCGGCTCCCAGGCCACCAGCGCACGCTCCACGTCGCGCTGGATCAACGCCCGCGTGGCCGCGTTGTTGGGCCGCATCAGGTAGCGCCGCAGCCCGCAGCCGAAGGCGGGCCGCATCACGCGCTCGCCGGGCACCGTCTCCAGCACGATGAACATCGCCTGCCGCACCTTGGCCGGCCCGTCAGCCCAGGGCAACCCACCGCCGCCGTCCGGCGCCAGCGGCGTGGCCCAGCCCTGGCCGAGGCGGCGGCGCAGGCGGATGTCGTCAGCGCTGCTGGGCATGAAGGGCATCCTGCCAATTGCGCACGAAGACGCATTGGCGATCGGTCGATTCAGGTGCGGCCGGCAGCCGGCACGTTGCGGTCGGTCGCGCTCTATCCTCTGTGGCGGATGCCAAGGCCGTCGGGTGGGTGGCTCCGCTCATGTCCCCCGGCCTGGGCTTCGCCCAGACCTCCTCCTTTACTTCGCTGCGCCACCCACCCAACGTCCTTGGCCTGCACCAGCGTTGGCGGGCCTCGATTGAACAGCCACGGTGCCTGTGGATCAGGACGGTGGGGTGTTCTGCGTAGCGAAGTAAAGGGGGAGGGTCGGGCGCAGCCCGGCCCGGAGGACATGAGCGGAGCAGAGCACCCCGGCGGCCTGATCTCGCCCCGAAGATCGAGCGCAGGCTCGACGAAGCAAACGTCCGCAACGGGCCGATACCGTAGATCGCCGACTCAAGATTCATCTATGCCGCCTTCTTCGCCAGCGGGTGCACCACCCGGTCTTCATAGACCAGGCCGGCGCTGAGGTCGCCGCGCACCGGGGGGTCGTTGGCGATGTCGTCGGGCAGGCCGCTGACGTCGCGCTGCACGCCGGCCAGGTCGGCCAGGGGCACGTTGGAATACTTTGGCAGTGCGCCGCTGGCCTTGCCGCCTTGCAGGCCGTGCTCGGCTTCGATGCTGGCGCCGACGCCGGCCACCAGCGCAGCGTTGAGGTCGCCTGCGCTGAAGCCGATGGAGACGTCGAACTCGGCGTCGAGCTGCGGCGGCGCGACGTCGAGCTTGGCTTCCAGGCCGGCGTCGAAGGCGATCTGCGGCGGGATGCAGAACTTGAAGGCCAGCAGGAACCACAGGCCGAACAGGAACACCACGATGGGCAGGAACAGGTTGAACAAAAACATCGCGACGATGGTGATGAGCGGGATCGAGATGAAGCAGATCGAGCCGCCCTTCATCGAGCCGCCGGTGATGGCCTTGCCGTCCACCACGGTGGCCATCGTCTGCGGGTGGATCACCTTGACGGGGGAGAAGCTGCCCAGCGGCTTGGTGGCCGCCTGCGCCGCCAGCTCGGCGAGGTTGGGCATCTGGATGGTCACCGGGCGGTTGCTGCAGCCCAGCAGGTCGAAGGGCGGCGCGAGCTGGTAGCGCTCTGTCGGCTGGCTCCAGACCAACTCGCCATGGCAGTCGGGTGCGGCGCCGCGCGGGCAGTGCGGGTCGTGCCGGCGCACGAAGCAGCGCAGCTCGTAGGCCGATTGCGCGTCGAAGCGGGCGCGGCCGTTGGCATCGACATCGGCGCTGGCGGTGGGCAGCACGCCGAAGAACAGCGTGCCGAATTGCGCGTCGTGTTGCGGGCGGCCCGGGTCTGCAAACAGCGGGCGCAGCGGGAACCAGCTTTCCTGCAGTTCCTGCGGCTCGTCCTCCACCGGGCTCCAGGCGCCGAAGCCTGGCTTGTCGCCTTGCAGCCAGCCTTCGGTGAGCCATTCGGCGCCGTTGGCCTGCTTCCAGCCCTGGAGCTGCGCGTACAGCGCCGCTCGTTTGAGCTGCAATGCAGGCGCGTCGGGCTGCGCGCCGCCGAAGAGGCGGCGCACACGCGCGGTGAGCCGGCGCGGCTTGTCGTGCGCGGTGGCTGGCGGCCTGTGGGCCAGCGCGGCGTCCACCGCCACAAGGTCTTGCAGGATGGCGCGCGCCTGCTCCTTGGCGGCTGCCGGGTACGACAGGTGGCGGCGGCGCACCACGAAGCCGGCCTGGCAGACCTCGCGCGCCGATGGTGACGGGAAGCCCGCGATGTCGCAGTGCAGCTCGCACACCACCACGTAGTGGCGGCCATGCGTGGGCAGGTAGATCTTGCGCATCGGCAGCCGCGTGAGCCGGGTGCGCGACGGCACCGCGGCGCCTTGTGCGTTGAGCGGAAACAGGCTGGAGATCTTGCCGGCCAGCGCCGCCGCGGTGGGCGCCGGTGCGGGTGTGTAGTCCACCAGATGCACCTGGTCCAGCGGCGGGTCGTGGCGCAGAGAATGCTGCGGCTCGGCCAGGAACTCGGCGATGAAATCGTCGCTCGCGAACTTCTGGATCTCGGGCCGGCGGCCGCGGCCCGAGGCGGGCACGCCGGGGTCGGGCCAGCGGTACCAGGGGGCGACGAGTTGCCAGGGGTGGGTGTGTGCCATGCCGGTCCCTTGGCGCTACCAGACGTTGCCCGCGCCGGGGGTGTAGGACGCGGAAATGACCGCGTTGCTGATCAGCGTGCTGCACTTGACGATGCCGTCGAAGGTGGCCATCGGCGCGTGCACGTTGACGGCCGCTGCGTTGACCTCCACCGTGCTGGTGGCGGTGATCGTCACCTGGCCGGCGGTGTTCATCTCGATCCTGCAGCCGTTCAGGTGCTCCAGCGTCACCTGCTGCGGCGCGTCGCTCAGCAGCAGCGTGTGGCCGCTGCGGGTGGACAGCGTGACCTTGGCTGCGCCTTCCGTGTCGTCGAACTCCAGCAGCGAGCCGGAGCGGGTCTTGATCACGCGCTTGTTGTTGGCCGCCGCCGGTGCCACCGGCATCGCCTCGCGGCCGTTCCATGCGGCGCCCACGATGTAGGGCCGGCGCAGCACGCCGGCCTCGAAGGCCACCACCACCTGCGTGTCCACCGCCGGCAGCGCCTGGAAGCCCTGGTCGTCGTCGGCATAGGGCGACAGCAGCGTGGCCCAGGCGCGTGCATCGTCGCCCGCGGCGCCCAGCCAGGGCAGCTTGACCTCGATGCGGCCCAGACGGTCGGGATCGACGATGTCGCTGACGATGGCCGGATAGACGCCGAAGTAGCGCGGCGCATCGCCATCGGCGTGTCGCTGGCGCGTCATGCGTTCACCGTCGCCCGCTCGGCGCTGAAGCGCGTGCGGAAGCCTTCGATGCGGTCCCAGCGGTGGCGCAACTCCGTCACGCGGTAGCCGTCGCCCTCGAAGGGCGCGCCCACGCCTTCCAGCCGCAGCGTGCTGCCCACCGCCATTGCGGCGCTGCCGTCCGTCGTGCCGTGCACCTGCACGAAGGCGCGCGCGCGGCGCAGCAGCTCGGCGCGTGCCCAGGCGCTGGCTTCCGCGGCCACCAGAGGCACCTCGCGCACGCGCAGGGAGACGCGCTCGCCGAAAGCCGAGGCCAGCACATCGACACCGGTGCGGCCGCCGCTCACTTCGGCCGCTATGGCGTCGCTGCCGGCGTCTTCGTCGATCTGGCTGCGGTCTGCCGCATCGAAGCCCGAAACCTGCACGCGCGTGCGCTGGTGCGCCAGGTCGGCCGCCAGCTCGACGTCGAGCAACTGGTTGCCCTGCACCAGCGTCAGCGCGGGTGCAGAGCGGCTGGCGCGGCCTTTGAAGAACAGCGTGCCGGCGGCAAACCACAGCTCGGCGTTGATGAGCGCTGCGCGCTCGCGCAGAAAGGCCAGGTCGCTCTGGTTCCATTGCTGCACGCGGTCATAGCTGGGGCCTTCCGCGTCGGCATCGGCTGCCAAGCCATGCTCGGCGGCGATGGCCTGCGCGATGTCGGCGTCGCTCACGCTGAGATAGGTCTTCACGCGGCGCGTCATGCGCAGGTCCATCAGCCGGTCTTCGGCGCGCACCAGCACCTGCGGCTCGCGCTGCGCGCGGAACGAGGCTTCCAGCGCGCTGATAGCACCGTCGAAAACCTGCTGCGCACCGTCGCCCGGGCCCAGCGTGACGCTGATGCGTTTGCCGAAGTCGAACAGCGCGCCGTCGAGGTACAGCAGTTGCTCGGTCGCAGCGCCTTCGTGCGGGCCTTGCGCGACGAAGCGCGCCACCAGCGTCCTGAGCCCGTCGCTGGCTTCGTGCACCTCGAGCTGCAGCACGTCACGCGCCAGGTCGGCCGCCGCGCGGCCATCGACCTCGAACACCGGCTGGCTGGCGTTGAGCAGCGCTTCAGTCATCGAAGCCCTCTGCTGCGGTGCGCCAGGCTTCGCGGGCCAGGCGCTGCTGCACGGCGCGGAACTCGGCTTCGCGCTGCCAGGGCTCGGCGGCGGCCGGGGCGGCGGCGGCTGGCGCGGCCTCGTTGTCCACGCCGACCTCGGTGCTGATCTCGCCGATGTGCACCGTCATCGCCCGCCCCTGCAACTGCTGCAGCCGCAGGCGCTGCGGTGCGACAGCACTGCGCGGCCGGCCACCGCACTGCTGCCGCGCTGGGACAAGGCGCGCCAGTGCGGCAGCGCCGGGTCGTCGCTGGTGGGCGCGCTGCCGCTGCCGGCACCCAGGCGCGGCTTCAGCGGCACGCCGAAGCCGAAGCTGCTGCGCCGCGGGTCGGCCAGCGGCAGCGGCGGCGCCTTCAGCGCGGCTGCGCTGGACGCTGCGGTGGGCAGGCCGCTGCGCGCCAGCGGCACGCGCGGCTGCTCTGGCGCGGCGGGCCGTGGTGGCGGTGCGGGTTGCGCATTCGGTGCGGCAGCGTTGGCGGCCAGGCCGGAGCCAGCAGACGGAGAAGGCGCGGCAAAGGCCTGTTGCGCGCGCCGCTGGGCGTCGTCGGCACGCGTGATCTTCACCGCCTCCAGCGCCGGGCCCACGCCGCCCGCACTGGCCAGCGCGGTGCCGGCCGACGGCGACGGCAGCGCGGTGGACGGCTGCGCTGCCGGGCCGCCGGCCTCCAGCCCGAAGCGCGCTTCCAGCGAGGCCTGAAGGCCCACTTCGACGCCTGCCGACAGCCCCAGCCCGATGTTCAGACTGGCGTCGAAGCCGATCTCCAGCCCGGCCGACAGCGACAGGCTGCCGCCCAGGCCCAGACCCAGACCGAGATCCAGCCCGCGCCAGGCGGCGGGGTCGAGGCCGGCGCGGGCCGCGAAGTCGGCAGCGCTCTCACCGGCCAGCGCGGCGGCAGAACGGCGGCTGTCACCGCCCGGGCCTTCTGCATCGTGCTGGTACAGCGCTTCCTGTTCCTTGATGGTCAGGCCCACCTTGGCGCGCAGCGGCGTGCCGTTGGCTGCGAAGTGGTCGAAGTCGATGTTCACGCTATCGACGATGCCGTCGATGATCAGCGTGCCCCAGTGAAAGCGCAGCTTGGGCGGCGGCTCGGTGCGCTTGCGCCCCGCGCCGCCGGGCAGCACGAACTTCTCGACCAGCGCGGTGCGCGTGCGCACCGACACCGGGTTGTCGGTGCTGCCTTCGTCGGCGGTGTCGAACACCAGGTCCAGCGTCAGCGTGGTGGATGCCGAGCCCACGTACTGGCGGCGCTGGCGCGAGCGCGTGTCGCCGCCTTCCACCTGGTTGGCCAGTTGCAGCCGCAGGGTGGTGGGGTTGAACTGCACATCGACGGGCGTGCCCTTTTCGGTGACGGGGTCGGTGGCGCTGATCTCGACCAGCTTGGCCTTGCTCAGCTCCGTCACGCCGCCTCCAGCCGCAGACCTTCGTGCGCGATGGTCAGCTCTTCGATGGCCACATCACCCGTCTTGGCGTTCAGCTCTGGGCCGCGGATCTTGGACGGCAGCCCGCGGTCGAAGCTCCAGGTGGCGACCACGTCGCTGCCCGCGCCCATCACCTGCACGGTGCCGTTGTAGCGCGCCACCGGGCGCTCGCCGGAGACGATGGACTGCAGCCAGCGCCAGAGGTCGCGGTTGACCTGGCCGTCGCCATAGAACATGCCGCGCTTGAGCACCAGCGGGCCGTACTTGCCGCGGCCCACGCGGCGGATCACGCCGTCGTTGCGGCCGCCTTCCAGATACTCCTGCACGTCCATCTCCACCTCCAGGCCGCTGCAGTCCTGGAAGGCACCGTCACCCAGCCGCGCCGCGGTGCCTGGCGGCCCGCTGCCGGGCACCAGCGCAAGCTGCACCTGGAAGCGGAAGTTGCGCAGCAGTGTCGGCTCGGCCATGGCGTGTCGTGTGGCGGCTATTCGGTAATGGTCAGCGTGCCGTCGCCGCTGCGCGCCAGCCGCAGCACGATGAACTCCAGCGGCTCGGCAGGCGCCACGCCCACCTCCACCAGCACGCGTCCGGCGTCGCGCACGCTGGCCGGGTTCAGCGCCGCATCGCAGCGCACGAAGAAGGACTGCGCCTCGGTCGCGCCGCGAAAGGCGCCCTGCCGCGCCAGCGCGCGCAGCAGCCCCAGGATCAACTGCCGCAGCTCGGCCCAGAGCGCCGGGCCGTTGGGCTCGAAGGGCGCCCATTGCATCTGCTGGAGCAGGCTCAGGCGCAGCAGCGTCATCAGCCGCCGCACGCTGAGCTGGCGCCACGGCGCGTCGCTGCTCAACGTGCGCGCGCCGGTCAGCCGGATGCCGTCGCGCCCGCTGATGAAGACGTTGATGCCGCTCTGGTGCCATTCGCCGTGCAGCGCAGGCGGCACCAGCGGCAAGGCGCGCACCACTTCGAGGGCCAGCACGTTGGCGGGGCCCTGCGGCACGCCGAAGGCCAGCTCCTGCCGCGCGACGATGCCGGCGGCCACGGCAGACGGCGGCACCGCCACCAGCGCATCGCGCGCGTCGTCGCTGCGCGCCACGTCCAGCCAGGGGTGGTAGGCCGCTGCGTAGCTGGATGCAAATCCCGCGCGCCAGCGCCGCACGCGGGCGGGGTTCAGGCCCGGCGGGACGTCGATGAGCGCCACCATCGCCAGCGTGCGTTCGGCGAAGTCGATCACGCGCTGTTGCAGCGCCGCGATGGCGTCCAGGTCGAGCACCGGGTCGAGCTGAAGGCCGGGCAGGTCCAGCGCCTGCGGCGCCAGCGTTGGCTGCACGGGCAGCGCCACGCAAGGCGCGAAGCCGGGGCCGGCCAGCGACAGCGGCGGCGGCTGCGTGGTCGGCGCCAGCGGGCCGGGCGCGTAGAGGTCGGGCACCACCAGCAACGCGGCGTCCTGCGGGGCGGCGAAGCAGGCGATGCCGTCGCCCGCCTCGCCTTCTGCCAGCGGCACGGCGTCGTCGAAGAAGTCGTCATGGACGATGTCGGCATGGCGGTCTTCGCCGCCGCTGAACAGCGCGCCCGCGGGTGCAGCCAGCAAGGCATCGACCGGCAGCAACGCACCGTAGGCCCAGGCCTCCACCGGCCAGGCCAGCGCCGATGCGTCGCACAGCATCTGCGCCAGCCAGCGCGGGTGGCCGAAGGCCAGTCCCAGCCCGTCGAAGCGCTCTTGCCGGCCCTGGCCGTCGTCCAGCGACAGCGCGGCTTCCACCA
Organism: uncultured Rubrivivax sp.; assembly: GCA_964244245.1. GTDB lineage: Bacteria > Pseudomonadota > Gammaproteobacteria > Burkholderiales > Burkholderiaceae_C > Rubrivivax. Next base: position 48,700 of record CAXTHW010000027.1, read on the forward strand.
GCTCAACGGCCACCGGCAAGGCCGGCAGCGGCGCGGCCAGCCGGGCCAGCGTGACGCTGCGCGGCAGCAGCGGGTCGGGCTCCTGCACCAGTTCACCGACGAAGCGCAGCAGCCGCTGGCCGTCGGCCAGTTGCAGCCGCAGCAGGCTGGCCGCGGCGAGCGTGATGCCGTCGGGCACGAACAGCGTGCTGCTGTCGCGCGGCAACAGTGGCAGCGGCCTGGCGCTGAAGGCAAGATCGGCGCGCATGCCGTTGGCCCACGCGCCTTCGCTGCGCGCGCGCAGTTGCAGCGGCACGGCAAAGCCACCCAGCGTGGCGGCGGCCACCGCCGCATCGTCACGCGCATCGCCATACGCATGGACGATGCGCGCCACCAGCGCACGCCGGCCACCGTTGTCGAAGAAGGCCGCCACCGCATAAGGCAGCCGGCCCGGCCCGTCGAAGCCGCCGAAGATGCGCCGGTAGTCGTCGAAGCTCTGCACGGGCACCGCCACCGTGCGCCTTCTTGGCCGCTCACTTTCGACGTTAGGCACGTCGCCACGCCAGAACTTGTTGCCGGCTTCCTCGTCGCGCAGCGGCACGCGCGCCGGGCCGCGCGGCGCCACGCCGGCAAAGGCGCAGCAGTCCAGCGGCACGCCGGCCATTGCGCGCGCCGGCACCTCGGGCAGGCGATAGACGCCCGGTGCTCCGAGGCTCAGCGATGCAAGCAAGGCAGATGACGACGCGGGCATGCTGCTGCTACTTCATCTCGATGCCTTCGTGCACCAGATGCAGCTCTTCCATCGCCACCTCGCCGCCGCCCTTGGCGGCCAGCGTCGGGCCGGTGTACTTCTTGGGCTGCGCGTTGCGCAAGGTGTAGGTGACGACCGGCTGGCGGGCTTCGTCGAGCACGGTGATCTGCACCTGGCGGCGGTCTGCCGTGCCGTCGCGCACGCCCTTGAGCCACTCCACCAGATCGGGCGAGCCGCAGAGGCCGCGCTTGAGCGTGACGTCATCGACCTTGTGCGTGTTGGGGACCTTGCGCACGGTGTTGAACTTCTCGTTGCCGTTGCGGTACTCGGCGTAGTTGATGTCGTAGCCGAGGCCGCTGACATCGGAGAAGCCGCCGACGATCTGGCCTGCATCGCCCGAGCCCTGGCCGCCGCCGAGGGTGACGATGAAGTTGAAGGCGCCGTAGGGGTTGTCGCGGAAGGTGGGCATGGTGGCTGTCCTCCTGGGGTTCAGTTCTTGGCGTCCGACGTCCACTGGCCGACGCGGAAGATCACGTACTCGGCCGGCTTCACCGGTGCCATGCCGACGAGGCAGATCATTCGGCCGTTGTCCAGGTCGTTCTGCGTCATCGTGGTGCGGTCACAGCGCACGAAGTAGGCGTCTTCGGGCTTGTCGCCCAGCAGCGCGCCGTCGCGCCACAGCACCAGCAGGAAGTCTTCGACCGTCTGCCGGATGTTGGCCCACAGCCGCGGGCCGTTGGGCTCGAACACCGCCCACTGGGTGGCCTTGTCGATGCTGTGCTCGACATAGACGAAGAGCCGGCGCACGTTGACGTACTTCCATTCGGGGTCGCTCGACATCGTGCGCGCGCCCCAGACCCGGTTGCCGCGCCCTTCGAAGAAGCGCAGCGCGTTGATGCCTTCCGGGTTGAGCACGTCCTGGCGCGCCTTGTTGATGTTGATCTCGAAGCGCGTGAGGCCTTGCACCACTTCGTTGGCCGGCGCCTTGTGGACGCCACGCTCGATGTCGCTGCGTGCATAGATGCCGGCCACGAAGCCCGACGGCGGCAGCAGCAGCCGGCGTTGCGGCGCGCCTTGCGCGGGGCGCTCGCTGGGGTCGAGGATCTCGATCCACGGGTGGTAGAGCGCGGCGTACTTGCTGTCGAACTTGCCGCGGAACTCGCGGATGTCGTTCATCGACGCGCTCACCGGCCCATCGACCACCGCCACGCGGTAGCGCAGCTCTTCGCAGTGCGCCACCAGCTTGCTCATTGCGAGGAAGCGCACATCGGGGTCGTCTTGCGCGGCGCCGTCGGGCATCGCGACGATGGCAATGTCGTCCAGCTCGCCCAGCGCCTTCAGGCCGGTGGCCTTTTGCGTGGCGTCGTCGAGCGCGGCGTCCATGCCTTCGAAGGTGTCGCGTGCGCCGTCCACCAGCGGCATGGCGCCGTCGTTGCCGCCTTCGAGCCGCGGGTTGGCGTTGCCCTGCAAGGCCACGGCCAGCCGCGCCGGCATGAAGCGCAGTTCTTCGGCGGTGGCGCCGGCAGGGTCCCACTGGAAGGCGACGGCGGCGTTCTCGTCCTCGGGGTCATTCGCTTCCAGGATGCGGCCGATCCAGCGCTTCTGCGCCGGGTGCAGCGCCAGTTCGTCGCTGACGTCCAGCCGGTCGGCATTGACCCGCACACGCACCTGCAACTCCACCAGTTGCAGCGTGGCGCCGGCCACCGGCACCACGTCGGCACCATCGCCGCGGAAGGTCTGGCGGCCGTCGGCGTTGATCTCCACCACCGCCAGCCTGTTGATGTCCAGCGGCGTGTTGCCCAGCGGCACCGCGCCGCCCGACGGGATGATCTCGACCAGCGCCCCGGCGCGCACGCGCGTGGCCTGCAGGCCCCAGGTGCTGCGCGGGTCGGTGGCGGGAAAGACCGTTGCGTTGTCCACCAGCAGGTTCTTGCTGCGCCGGACCAGCGCCTCGACATGGACGTTGCCGACTGCGCCCGGCCAGCGGGCCTGCCAGACGGCCGCGAACGGCGTGGCGGCCACCGGCACCGAGCGCGTGGCGATGCCGCTGTCCAGCGCGCTGTTGGGCGAGAACACGCGGGAGACGTAGAGCCGCTTGCCGCCATTGGCGAAGAAGGCGCGCGCTGCGTGGGCCAGGTAGCCTTCGCGGTCGGCCTCGGTGGCAAGCTGGAGCTTGGTCAGGCCGCCGTAGATGCTCTCGAACTCGGTGAAGCTCGTCACCAGGCGCGGCTCGTAGCGCGTGGGGCCGTTGCTCACGTAGCACGGGCCGTAAGGCGCCAGGCCCACCATGCCGGTGGTGCTGGTGGGCACGCCTTCGATGGACTTGGAGCGGAAGCTGACTTCCTCGACATACACCCCGGGGGCGAGATATTCAGGCATTCGGGAGCCTCCTTGCAATGATCAGACGGTCAGACGGTCAGACGTTCAGACGTTCAGCACGACGAGGGCGGGATCGATGGCGCCGTGGGCGACGCTGACGACGGTGGGTGCGGCCACGGCCGTCCAGCCCGCAGGCAACGGAAAGCGCGCATCGGCCACCGCATCGGGCGGCGTGCCGGTGAGCGACAGCGTCTCGACCGGCAGGTCCCACAGCGCATCGGCGGCCTGCGCCGCGGCCGACGGCATGGGCAGCGGCGGCTGTGGCAGCCAGACGTGCAGCTCGACCGACAAGGCCGCGTCGAGCACGCTCATCGGCGCTGCGGCGGCGTCCAGCAGCAGCAGGAATTCGCCACGGTCATCGCCATGCGCGCGGCCCACCGTGAGGGCGCTGCCGGCGCGCCGCGCCTCGATGCGCGCCCAGCGCTCCGGCACCCCGGCGCGCAGCACGCGGCCACGCAGGCCGGCTGCGGAGGTGGCGTCGTAGTTGGCACCCGGCAGCAGCGCGGGGCGGCGCGCGCTGCGCGTCAGCTCCAGCGTGTCGGCATCGGCGGCCGACGGCAGCGGCACGCGCAAGCGGCGCGGCACCACGCGGCGCAGGTTGCTCTGCGGGTCATAGACCGCGGTCTGCGCGGTCTGCGCAGTCTGCGCCGCAGCATCGCGGTCGAAGATGCGCAGCACCAGATCGACCGCTGCGCCGCTGCCTTGCAGCAGCACGAACAGGCCGCTGTCGTGGCGCGCCAGGCGCAACGCGCGCACGCCGGGTGGCGGCGCCTCCAGCGTGACGTGCAGCCTGTGGCCGACACGCACGCCGCGCAGCGCATCCACCGGCTCCACGCCCAGCGCCAGTTGCCGGGTGGTCTCGGCCCAGCGGCTGTCGAGCACGCTGTTCGCCATCAGGCCACCTGCGGCATGGCGCCGGCGATGCTGCGCCGCACCGGGGGCTCGGGCGCAATGCGCCGGCCGTCGATGCGCAGCACGCGCACGACGTAAGGCACCGAAAGCCGGTAGTCCACCGGCAAGGAGTCGAAGATGCGCATCAGCGCCTCGGTGGAGATGTCTTCCAGCATCAGCTGCAGAGCTTCCTGCGGCGCAAAGCCGCCGGCTGCGGCCAGCAGCGGGCCGGCCAGCACGGGGGTGTCTTCCAGCGCCTGCATCGTGCGGCCCAGGATCGCGTGCTCGAAGGCCGCGCTGCTGGACCAGGCGGTGAACAGGTAGTGCAGGTCCAGCGCCAGATGGGCGCGGCCGTCCTGGGTGGCGGCGCCAGACCACGACGCGCGCATCGCCTTGTCGAAATCGACGCGGTAGAGCAGCACCGACAAGCCGTTGGAGCCGAGCAGGCCGGTGCGCGGCGTCTCGGGCAGATCGTCGGTGCGCAGCAGCGCGGCGCGGGTGCCGCCGGTGTCCACTGGCGGCAGGTCGATGAACGCGCGGTTGAGCAGGCGCACGATGCTGTCGCCCACCGCGGCCACCGCCTCGAAGCCGGCCACTCAGTGCACCTTGCCTTCGTCGTGGCCGCCATGCGGCGCGGCTGGGCGGCCGTCGCCGTCCACCATGCGCAGCACCAGCGGTGCGATGTCTTCCAGGCCGCTGAATGCGACGCGCACGCCGGACGACACGTCTTCGATGGCGCCGCGCCAGCCGTTGCCCGGCTCGCGACGCACCCGCACGATGAAGGATGCGCTGCTGTCGTCGGCTTCGGCCATGGCGCGCTCGATGGAAGGGAACACGGGACGGAGCCTAAGCAGCGCGCCTCACCGCGCTCTCACTTGCGGATCACGGCGCTCTCTCTCAGCGCCCTCGCGATCCCCCTAGAGATGGGGACACTGCCGCGCTGCGTTCAGACCTATCCTGCCGGCCCGACAGCGCACTGCGAGCGGGGCTGTCTGTGACTGCGAAAGGAACGCCATGCCCGAGATCGCCGAGGCTGCAACAGTCCGGCTGCGCTTGTTCGGGCAGATCGCGTTGAGTGTGCAGCGCGGTGCGCAGGCGCCGCAGCCGATTGCGGTGGCCGGGCTGCCAGCGCGGCTGCTGGCCTTTCTGGCGCTGCACCCGGCGCGCCGCTATTCGCGCGCCGAGCTGGTGGCCAGCCTCTGGGCCGACGGGCACGGCAAGTCGCCGGCAGCATCGCTCAGCACCGCACTGTGGCGGCTGCGGCAAAACATCGACAGCCGCATGCCGGGGCTGCCACCGCTGGTGGAGTGCACGGCCGATGGGCTGCTGGGCATCCATTGCGGCGTTCACTCCGGCATCCATGGGGGCAGCACCGTGTGGGTGGACCATGCAGAGTTCGGCCAGCTCGTCGCACCGGCGCTGGACAAGCCGCAGCACGCGCTGACGCCCGCCGACCTGGCCGCGCTGCGCCAGGGCGTGGAGCTGCATGCCACCGCGCTGCTGCCCTGCCTGACCGACGACTGGGTGCTGCGCGAGCGCGAACTGGCGCGCCAGCAATGGCTGAAGGCCTTGCAGCGCCTGCTGCACGCCAGCCGCAGCAGCGGCGACCACGAACATGCCGCCGCCTGTGCGCAGACCATGCTCGACGCCGACCCGCTGCGCGAGGACATCCACCGCCAGCTCATGTGCATCCACGCTGAAAGCGGGCAGCGGCCGCTTGCGCTGCGCCAGTTCGAGGCCTGCCGCGATGTGCTGGCGCGCGAGCTGGGCGTGCCGCCGCTGCCCGAGACGGTGCAGCTCTACCGCGACATCGCCCGCCATGACGGCAGCACGCCGCAGCCCGTTGCGCCGCCGGGCGTGGAACGCCGCCGCGCCGCTGCGCCAGCCAGCGCGGCCCCGGGCGACCGCGAAGCCACCGTGTCCTTGCTGATCGAGGCGCGCACCGCGCTGGCAAGGGTGGAGACGGCGCTGGCCGCTGCGCTGCGCTTCCAGGGGGCGGGGCTGCGGCCCTGAGTTGCGGGGCGCTTGAACGGCGCTTGAAGGGCCTGAAACGCTCAGCCGCGCAGCAGATGCACCAGCCCCATCATCCCGATGGTGCCCACGCCCAGCACGATGGCGAGTGCCAGCCAGGCGGCGCCCAGGCCGCCGCGCTGGCGCTTGCCGCGGCCGCGGGTGGCGGGCGCGCCCAGCAGGTCGGCATAGAGGGTCGAGTCGGCGAACTGGCTGGGCCGTTCTTCGGCCGGCTCGGTGTCCCAGTCGATGACGGTGACGCCCTTGAATTTGCGCAGCGGGCGCTGGCCTGACGGTGTGTGTGAATGCAGCATGCGGCCATTCTTGCGAGACGGCCGCGCGCTGCCACTCCCGCGGCCACGGGGAGCAGGTGCTGTTGTGCGGGGTGGCTGTGAACAATCACCGCGCCGTTACAAGCCAGGCCGCCGCCACCCCCCGGGCCAGCGCCGATTGCAGCGCTGCGCAACAGGCGCTTAGAGTGGCGGCACCGCATCGACAAGGCTGGGCGCAATGGCAACGTACCGCATCGCCACCATCCCGGGTGACGGCATCGGCAAGGAAGTGATCCCCGCTGGCCGCCAGTTGCTCCAGGCGCTGGCCGCCGGCAGCCCGGCACTGGCTTTCGAGTTCGAGGACTTCGGCTGGGGCGGCGACCATTACCGAGCCCATGGCCTGATGATGCCCGCCGACGGGCTGGACGCGCTGCGCGGCAAGCACGCCATCCTGTTCGGCTCGGCGGGCGACCCGCAGATCGCCGACCACATCACGCTCTGGGGCCTGCGGCTGAAGATCTGCCAGGGCTTCGACCAGTACGCCAACGTGCGGCCCACGCGCATCCTGCCCGGCATCGACGCACCGCTCAAGCGCTGCGGCCCGCAAGACCTCGACTGGGTCATCGTGCGCGAGAACTCCGAGGGCGAATATGCCGGCGTCGGCGGCCGCGCCCACCAGGGCCACCCCATCGAGGTGGCCACCGACGTCACCGTGATGACGCGGGTGGGTGTCGAACGCATCATGCGCTTCGCCTTCCGCCTGGCCCGGCAGCGGCCGCGCAAGCGGCTGACGGTGGTGACCAAGTCGAACGCGCAGCGCCACGCGATGGTGATGTGGGACGAGATCGCGCTGGAGGTGTCGCGCGAGTTCCCGGACGTGGCCTGGGACAAGGAACTGGTGGACGCCTGCACCGCCCGCATGGTGAACCGGCCGCAGAGCCTGGACACGCTGGTGGCCACCAACCTGCACGCAGACATCCTGAGCGACCTGGCCGCCGCGCTGGCCGGCAGCCTGGGCATCGCGCCCACCGGCAACATCGACCCAGAGCGCCGCTACCCCAGCATGTTCGAGCCCATCCACGGCTCGGCGTTCGACATCATGGGCCAGGGCCTGGCCAACCCGGTGGGCACCTTCTGGTCGGTGGTGATGATGCTGGAGCACCTGGGCGAAGCCGCCGCCGCGGCCAGGGTGATGCGCGCCATCGAACAGGTCACCGCACAGCCGGCGCTCCACACGCGCGACCTGGGCGGCACGGCCACCACCGCGGACGTCACGGCCGCCATCTGCGCGCTGCTGGCCTGAGCAACCGACACGAGGCACCCGCTCCATGAAGACACTGATCGCCACGCTGTTGCTGGCCGCCTGCGGCGCCGCACTCGCACAGGCATGCCCCGACAAGAACCTGATGTACTGGCAGGCCTTCCCGCCCGGCGGCGAATCCGACATCGCAGCGCGCCACCAGGCGCTGGTGATGAAGAGGCGCTGCCCGGCCATCGACACCGTGGTGCAGTACAAGGCCGGCGCAGGCGGCGGCCTGCTGTGGGCGCAGACCCACCAACCAAGGAAACCATGATGACGACGACACGCTTCTGCCTGCGCCACCTGCGCCGCCTGGGCCACGCCTCCGGCGCCGCGCTGCTCTGCCTGGCGCTGCACGCGGCGCAAGCCGCCGACACCGCACCCGCCACGCCCGACAAGCTGGCCAGCGCGCGCACGCTGGTGGCCGAGAAGAAGTGGGCCGCCGCCATCGACGAACTCAAGCGCGTCAACGACGCAGGCAATGCCGACTGGAACAACCTGATGGGCTACAGCCAGCGCAAGGCCAAGGCACCCGACCTGGCCGCCGCCGAGCGCTACTACACCGAGGCGCTGCGCATCGAGCCGTAGCACCGTGGCGCGCTGGAATACTCGGGCGAGCTGGCGCTGATGCAGGGCGACCTGGCGAAGGCCGAGTTGCGGCTGGCGGCGCTGAACAAGGCCTGTACGCTGCCCTGCGGCGAGTACACCGACCTGAAGGCCGCAGTCGCCCGCTTCAAGGCCAACGGCAACCGCTACGTGCAGGCGCCCTGACGACCTCGACCTCGGCCTTGGCCTGCCCGGCTCAAGTCTGGAGATCGCGCAGCCGGATGTCGCCACCGGGCGCAGCGGTGCGCGGCTGCCCGCGCGTGCCCGCCTTCTGCGAGCGCGAGCCCAGTTCGCCCTGCACTTCCACCGCAGCAGGCGCCACGGTACCCAGCGCCGCATAGGCGGCCATCAGCGCGGCGTCTTCGTCTTCGGTGGTGGACATCGCCGTCTCGATGGCTTGCGCAGCCACCTCGGGCGGGTTGTCCAGCACGGCGGCGGTGCGGTAGGCGTCGGCCTCGCGGTCAACGTCCTGGTGCTCGCGGTCGATCACGGCCACCGCCATCTTCGAGCGCAGACAGGCCAGACCCTGTGGCGACCAGTTGGTGACCTGCGCCTCCAGTTGCTCCAGCGCCTGCTGCAGCACCGCCAGCGGCACCTTGTACAGCCCGCGCCAGCCTTTCTTCTCGAGCGCATGTTCGACGAAGGCCAGGTGGCGCAGGCGCGAGCGGGTCAGCGGTTCCTCGCTGAGCACACGCGACAACTCCTCGCGCGCCTGGACCAGCTCGCGGTCCTGCTTGCGGGCGGCCTGTTCGGCACGGCTCGGCGGCTTGCCGTTCGGCTGGCGCACGCGGTCTTCCAGCACCAGCCGCACACCTGTATCGCCGCGGCGCAGCGCCAGGTCATGCCGGAAGAAGGCCAGCACGGCTTGCTTGACGAGGGACAGCAGGGCAGAAAGGGAAGGCATCGTGCACGGATTGTCGGCCGCCGGTAGGCCCGACTTGAGTCCGTGGCGTGCATCAACTGTGACGAGACGATTCCTCCGCAGCGCCGCTCAACTGCCCAGGCATGTGCGGTTCTTGCCGCTGCGCTTGGCCTCGTACAGCGCCTCGTCTGCGCGCTCCAGCGCCACTTCCAGCGCTTCGCCGCTGCGCCACGCGGTGACGCCGCCCGAGAAGGTGACGAAGACCTCCTGCTCGTCATGCAGGAACAGCGCTTCGGTCAGCGAACGTTGCAGCCGCGTCAAGGCCTGCTGCGCTTCTGCGGCCGGCGTGGCCGGCATCAGCACCACGAACTCCTCGCCGCCGAAGCGGGCCAGGTGGTCGGCCGGCCGCAGCCGCGCCCGCACCGCCGCGGCCAGCGTCTTCAGCGCCACGTCGCCCGCGGCATGGCCGAGCGTGTCGTTCAGCTTCTTGAAGTTGTCGATGTCGATGAGGCCGATGGCAAGTGCCGCTGTAGCCGGCGCAGCCGCGGGGCTGCCCTGCTCGCGCGCGATGCGCGCCACCTCGGCGTCGAAGGCCTGCGCCAGGCCGCGGCGGTTGGCCACCTGCGTCAGTGCGTCGGTGGACACTTCATCGGACAGGCGGCGCAACTCGGCTTCCAGCTCGCGCACCCGCGACTCCAGCGCGCCGGCCTGCTGCTGGTCGTGCTGAAGCCGCTGCTGCGCCTGGCCCACCAGCGACTGCACGCTGCGGCTGTCTTCCACCAGCATGCGCACCACGCCGGCCAGGCTGTCCAGCGAGTCGGCGCGGGCAATGGCGTCGGCATGGCGGCCCACGCTGTCGTGGAAGCGGCCTGTGTGTTCGCTCAAACCGCCCAGCTCGCCCAGCAGGCGCTGGATCAGCGTCTTCAGCGCGTCGCGGGCTGCATTGCGCTCGGTGCGCACCTGCTGCTGGCGCACGCGGGCGTCGCTCAGCACCAGGCTGGCTGCACGCACCGCGCGGGCGTTGATGCCGCCGGCCAGCCGCGCCTGGAGGCTCTCTGTCTGGCCGCGCGCCCAACTGTCGTCTTCGGCCAGCTCGGTCAGGCCGTGGCCGAGTTCGACGCACAAGGCGCCGAGCTGTTCGACCAGATGGTGGCGGTGCGCGAAGAGGCGGCGCGCGCGCTGGCAGACCTCTTCGACCTCGGCCACGCGGGCGTCGGAAATGCCTTCGGCGGCCAGCGCGTCGGCCAGCGCGGCCAGGCGGTCGGCCAGCTCGGCGGCGCGCGGTTCGGCGGCCGGCAATGCCGCGCGCACCGTGGCTTCCAGCCCGGCCACCAGCGGCTGCCAGTCTGCACCCGCCGGCATCTCTGCGGCCTCTATCGGCGCCTCGCCGTTGGCCACAGCGGCGTCGGCGGCGCGGTCGCCGTCCCAGGCCGTCACCAGCGATTGCAACCGCTGCTGAAGGCGTTGCAGGTCACCGCGGCTGCTGTCCAGCACCCGTTGCAGGCTGTCCTTCTTGCGCGCCGCCGTCCACTGCGCGCTGCCGCGCTCGACACCGCGCACCAGCTTCTCGACCAGCAGCGCCCACACCGGCCCGAGCGACTTGCCGTCGAGCGCCGATGGCGCTGCCACCTGGCCCGACTCTTCGGCATAGGCGCGGGCGTAGTTCTCCGGCGTGGGCTCCAGCTTGGCCATCGCCAGCCGGCGCAACGCGCCCTTGGCGACCGACGCCGCAGCGGTGGCCTGCATCGCAGGGCGTCAGTACAGCCGGCCGCCCGCGGCGCGGGCTGCATCGGTGCCGAAATCCAGCTCGCTGGCCTGGCCGATCCAGGGCGCCTTGCGTGGCAGCACGGTCTGCTGCAACCAGGCTTCCAGGTCTTCGGGTGCGATGGGGCGGCTGAACAGAAAACCCTGCATCACGCCGCAGCCCAGCCGGTGCAGCACTTCCATCTGGCGCAGCGTCTCAACGCCTTCGGCGATCACGCGCAGCCCGAGCGACCGGGCCAGCGCGATGATGGCGGTGACTACGGCCGAACTTTGCGGCGTGATGCCGAGGTCGCGCACGAAGCTGCGGTCGATCTTCAGCTCGCTGATCGGCAGCGTGGTCAGGTAGGCGAGCGACGAATAGCCGGTGCCGAAGTCGTCGATGGAGATATCGACGCCGATCTCGTTGAGCCTGTGCAGCGCCGGGATCACGTCCTGCAGATCCTTCATCAGGTTGGTTTCGGTGATCTCCAGCATGATCACGCGGTGCGGCACGCCGAAGTGGGTGACGCATTGGTGGATGTGCTCGATGAGGTCGCTGCGCGAGAACAGATGGCTCGGCAGGTTCACCGCGATGGAGTCGGTGAAGCCGAAGTTGGTCTGCCACAGTTTGGCCTGGCGCGCGGCCTCGCGCAGCGCCCATTCCGACAGCGGCACGATCAGCCCGGTGTCCTCGGCCAGCGGGATGAACTCTCCGGGCGGCACCAGCCGGTTGCCACGGTTCCAGCGCATCAACGCCTCGGCGCCCACCATGCGCGCCGAGCGCACGTCGATCTTCGGCTGGTAGTGCAGCACCAGTTCGTCGCGTTCGATGGCCTTGTGCAGCGCCGTTTCCAGCTCCAGCTTCTCGCGTCCCTGGCCGGCGAGCTGCGAGCTGTAGATGGCGCTGGCGTTGCGGCCCTGGTTCTTCACCGAGTACATCGCGACGTCGGAATTGCGGATCAGGTCGGCCACGGTGGAGCCATCGCGCGGGAAGATCGCCACGCCGACGCTGGCGGTGACGAAGCACTCCTGGCCGCTGACGAAGATCGGCTCGCGCATCACTTCGAGGATGCGCTGCGCGACGCGCTCTGCGTCGTTGTCGTCGCCCACCTCGGGCAGCAGCGCGACGAACTCGTCGCCGCCCAGCCGGCCCACGGCCTCGAGCGCGCGGTGCGAGCGCGCGCCGACGGCTTCGAGCGCGCCTTCGAGGATCTGGTCGCTGTGGCGCACGCAGCCGCGCAGCCGGCGCGCCACTTCCATCAGCAGTTCGTCACCGGCCGAATGGCCCAGCGTGTCGTTGATGACCTTGAAGCGGTCCAGGTCGATGAGCAGCAGCGCGAACTGGTGCTGGAGCCGGCGTGCGTGCTCGAGTGCCCGCTCTGCGCGCCAGATGAGCTGGCGGCGGTTGGGCAGGCCGGTGAGTGCATCGAAGTTGGCGAGGTGGCGGATCTTGTCTTCCGCGATGCGCCTGTCGGTCACGTCCTGCACGATGCCGGTGTAGCCGGCGCCGTGGCCATGGTCGTTGAACTCGGGCTCGGCCTCGACGTGGATGATGCGCTGGCGGCTGTCCCAGAGGTCGATGGGCACGTCGGTGGCCAGCACCGAGCTGTGGCGCAGCACGTCGTGCAGCAGGCGCAGCAGCGCGCGGCGGTCGTCGCGCGGCACCATGCGCAAAAGCTGGCGCAGGCTGACGCGGTCTTGCGGGCCGTAGCCGAAGACGCGCAGACCCTCGGGCGACATCGCCAGCCCGCCTTCGGCCCGGCGCCAGTCGAAGCTGCCCATGCGCGCCAGGTCTTGCGCGCGCGCCAGCTTGGCCTTGCTGCGCTCCAGCTCGATGCGGGTGCGTGATGCACGCAGCAGGTAGTGCAGACGGCCGGCCAGCAGGCTCCACTGCGTGGCCTTGACGAAGAAGTCGGTCGCGCCGGCCTGGTAGGCGCGGGTGATGGAGGCGTCGTCGTCGAGGCCGGTGAGCATCAGCACCGGCACGTTCTCGAAGCCGGCCAGCGTGCGCAGCGCGCGGCAGGTGGCAAAGCCGTCCAGGCCGGGCATCAGCGCGTCGAGCACGATGATGTCGGGCGTCCAGTCGGCCAGCAGTTCGAGGGCGCGCTCGCCGCTGGATGCCTCGGTGATGCGAAAGCCCCGGTCGCGCAGCGCCAGGGCCGTCATCAACAGGTTGACCTCGTCGTCATCGACCAGCAACACGCCCGGCTGCTCAGGAAGCCCAGCGTCGGCAAAGGAGAGCGGCGGGTTCATCGTGGAGGCACGGTCAAGCGCGCAGCATAGCCCGAACCGCACCCAGGGCGCGCTCTGCCTCCGACAACAAGTTCTCGACCCGCGAGGCCAGATCGACGGGCTCGCCGGCACGCACCGCGCGCTCGATCTCGGCGCACAGCGCGGCCAGATCGAGGGCGCCGACGCTGCCCGACGAGGACTTCAGTGTGTGCGCCACCATGCCCAGCGCGGCGGCGTCGCCACGGTCGCGCGCGTCGGTGGCCTGCGCCATCAGCCGCATCAGCGATGTCTCGAAGACGCGCATCACGCGCACCACCACGCCATGGCTGCCGTCCGGGTCCAGCTCGTGCAGCCGCGCCAGCGCCTGTTCGTCGAGTTGCAAGGGGGCGGCGGGGGGCGTCGGCGTGGCGTTCATCGGCAGGGTGCCCGCAGGCACGGACAGGCGCGGCCCACAGCGACGCGCAGGATGGCGGGCAGCGCAGGCGGCGTCAAGCCGGGAAACAACCCGCAGGCGGCTTGCTGGATGGCAGCTAGAAGGCGGACGTTCATGGTGGCGGCAGGCAGCGGTGGAGGGGCCAGCGGGCCGCCGCAGCGCGGTCGGCCCTGCACGGGGTTTCGGCCGGCCCGACGCAGACTTGAGCCGCGCCGGCCGCACCGGCCGCCCGGTGCCGCTGGCGACGGGCGTTGGCGGGCGGCGCACGACAGTGCCTCCGTACAATCCGCCGCATGCAAGGCCCCTGTCCAACGCGCCGCAATGGCGGCCGTGGCCCACGGCTGGCGCGCCTGCTGGCGGGCCCGCTGCGGGGCGTGGCGGCGCTGGCGGCGCTGGCGGCCTGCACGCCGGCTGCGGCCGGCGGGCTGTCGCTGCCGCCCGAGATGCCCTGGCTCTTTGCCGCCGCTGTGCTGCTGTCGGCCGGCGCGGCCGGCTATGCGATCGGCGCGCTGCGCGAGCGGCGGCGGGCAGACGCAGCACTGCGCGCAGCGCGCGAGGAACAGCGCAGCCTGGCGGCGCTGTCTGACGGCTGGGCCTGGCAGACCGACGCCGACCATCTGCTGCAGCGCCTTCAGCCACCCGCCGGTGCGCCGGCCGCCGAATGGTCGCGCAGCGCGGGTGCCGGCGTGGCGCTGTGGCAACGCTTCGACAGCGCAGTGCCTGGCGACACCGCCGGCCTGCGCGCGCGACTGCAATCGCATGCCGCTTTCGGCGCGCTGCCGGTGCGCCAGGTGGGTGACGGCAGCGGCTGGCTGCTGCGCGGCGCGCCGCGCTTCGACGGCCTGGGCCGCTTTGCAGGCTACGACGGCAGCGCCAGGCCCACCGCCGAGCAGGACGCGCTGCACGCCGATCGGGCCGCGCTGCACGCCTTGCTGGCGGCGCTGCCTGCGCCCGTGCTGCTGGCCCAGCGCGATGGCCCGGCGGCGGGCTGGGTGCTTCAGCACGCCAACCCACCGGCGGCCGAGTTGCTTGGCAGCGCAGCGCAGCAATGGGCCGACGTGCTGGCACGCCTGCCTGCGCCGCTGCGCGAGGCGGCCGAAGGCGCAGCCCAGGCCGATGCTGGCCAGCATGCCGGCTGGCTGCTGCACCGCTTCAGCAGCCCCGGCCTGGAAGGCGGCGCAGCCCGAGCCGGCCTGCTGTTGCTGCGCGCCACGCCGGCTGCTGCCGACACGCAAGGCACCGCCGATGCGGCTGAAACCGCCGATGCCGATGCCGATGCCGCAAGCAGCGACAGTGCCTCCTTCAGCTTCACGATCTCGCACGACCTGCGGGCGCCGATCCGCGTGGTGGAAGGCTTCACGCGCATCCTGAAAGAAGACTACGGCCGCCAGCTCGACCGCGTCGGCAACGACCACCTCGACCGCGTGCTGGCCGCCGCAGCGCGGATGAACCACATGATCGACGCGCTGCTCACGGTGGCCCGGCTGTCGCAGCAGCCGCTGGCGCGCCAGCCGGTCAACCTGTCGCAGCTTGCCGGCTACGTGGTGGACGACCTGCGCCGCGCCGCGCCGGAACGCGTGGCCGAGATCGAGATCGAGCCCGGGCTGCTGACCCAGGGCGACCCGACGCTGCTGCGCCAGGTGCTGGAAAACCTGCTGGGCAACGCCTGGAAGTACACCGCGCGCTGCAAGAAGGCCAACATCGTCTTCGGCAGCACCCAGCACGAAGGCAGGCGCGCCTACGTCGTGCGCGACAACGGCGCGGGCTTCGACATGCGTTCTGCCGACCGCTTGTTCGGCCTCTTCCAGCGGCTGCACAGCGCGAACGACTTTCCCGGCACTGGCGTCGGCCTGGCGTCAGTCAAGCGCATCGTGCGCCGCCACGGTGGCAGCGTCTGGGCCGACGCAGAACCGGGGCGCGGCGCGGCCTTCCACTTCACGCTGCGCGACTGAGCGACTGAGCGACCGCGACCGCGGCGCCACCCGGCCGCAGCCATCAGCATCCTTGGGGTTGTGCCGGCGCCAGCGGCGGGCCAGAGTGTCGCTCGCGCCGGGCCGGCCCACTGCACTGTGCACGGGCTGCCAGGCGCACCGCGAAAGAGCGAAACCATGAATGCTGCGGCACGACTCTGCGCTGCCTTGCTCGCCTTGCTGCCCGCGCTGGCCGGCGCTGGCGCGCTGTACGGCACGGTGCGGCTGGGCGGGGCGCCGCTGGGCGCCGCCCGCATCCTGCTGGCCTGCCCCGGCTTTGCCGCGGTGCAGACCGCCGCCGATGCGGCCAGCGACGCCAGCGGCAGCTTCGCGCTGCGGGTGGCGGCCAACGGCCGCTGCGAGATGCGCGTGCGGCGCGGCAACGACACCGGCCCGCCTTTCGCCGTCTATCTGTCGAACAACCCGATCCGCTACGACTTCGTGGTGGATCAGCAACTGCAGCGGGTGCGCTGATGGCCGCACCCGATGCCGCCGCCAATGACACAGCGGCCGCCGGCGCAAGACGGCTGGAGATCGTCAAGGCGGTGGCGATGCCGCTGGTCACGCTGGTCATCACGCTGTTCGGCGGCTACTACTTCACCAACCTCAGCAAGGAGCACGAGGCGCGCGAGAGCAGCGAGCGGCTGTACGCGCAGTTGCTGACGCAGCGCGAGCAGTCCGACGCGCTGATCCGCAAGGACATGTTCGGTGTGGTGATCAACCGCTTCCTGTCAGACGCCAAGAAGGAAGACTGGAGCAACAAGGTGCTTCAGCTCGAACTGCTGGCCAACAACTTCAACCAGTCGCTCGACCTCGCACCCTTGTTCAAGGACCTGGCGCGCAACCTGTCGCAAGGCACCACGCTGCCCGCGGCCGAGAACGCCGACCTGAAGAAGCGGCTGGACACCAGCGCCGCCAACCTGATCTTCAAGCAGGTCAACAGCCTCGGGCGCCGCGGCTTCGTCAAGGAACACCAGATGCCGCTGGCCGATTGGGAAAAGCGCTTCGGCGAGCCCTTCATCGACGAGCGCATCGCGCTGTCGCGGCTGGTGCCGGCCATGGCGCAGGACGCGCAGCACAGCAAGGACAGCGTGCGCTTCAGGGTCGAGATCGTCGATGTGAGCACGCAGCGTCGCGAGGTCGAAATCCGCCTGCGCATCGACTTCTCGTCCAACGCCGATGAAGACGTGGACCGGCATTTCTGGGTCAGCCAGTACGACTTTCCGATGCTCGACAACACCCAGCTCGCGCATGGGCTGCGCTCGTCGGTGGTGATCACCGACTACTTCGTGCCCGACGGCCCGGCGGAAGACCGCGAGGCGAACAGCTTCGTCAAATTCCACCTCGTCGTGTTCCCGGCCGCCAGCGCCAGCTTCAAGGAACGGCAGGACTACGACGACGTGCTCATCGACATGTTGCGCGCCAGCGGCAAGCCGGTGGCGCGCGAAGGAGGGGCGCCATGACGGCAAGCACGACAGCGCGCATGCAGCGCGCGTGGAAGCTGCGGCCGATGCCGCCCGTGCCACTGAACATGCTGCGCGTGCTGGTGACCGCCCTCGTGCTGTGCGCCGCGAGTGCGCCGCAGGCCGCCGAGCCGGCGCACAAGCCGGCCGCCGCGCCGGCATCGGCCGGCGACACCGGCAAGCCCGACGAAGCGGCCGGCAAGCCGGGCAAGGACAAGCCGGCCAGCCTGACAGTGCGCGTGCTGGGCGACGGCAAGCCGGTTGCGCAGGCGGAAGTGAAGATCAAGTTCACCAGCGGCGCCGAGGAAGTGCGGCCCACCAACGACAAGGGCAGCATCACCGTCAGCCGCGTGGCCAGCGGCACAGCCAAGGTGCGCGTGCTGGCCGACGGCTGGGACTCCGGCCGCGGCGAGGTGGACCTGAAGGGCGGCCAGGCAAGCAGCCTGACCATCACGCTGCTGCGCAGGCCCGACGGCAAGTAGCAAGTAGCGCCAGCGCCAACGCCAGCGCCGGCTTGGCCGGCGGTGCCGGCTTCAGCCGGAGCGGGCCAGTTCTTCCAGTGCCGCCAGCAGCCGCTCTGCCTGCGCCGCTTCGGCCAGGCCTTGCTCGGCGGCCATGCGTTGCAGGCGCAGCCTGGCATCGCGGCGCGACAGCGAATGCCTGTGCATCAGCACGCCCACGGCCAACGGTACCGGGTCCTGGCCTGGCTCGTTGGCGGCCGCAGGCGCCGGTGCGAGGGCAGGCGCGGCGGCCGCCCCCTGGGCGCGCAGGCGGCGGAAGGCGGCCTCCACCGTCGGCACGATCTGCCCGACGTCCAGCGGCTTGACCATGTAGGCCACCGCGCCCAGCGCCTCGACCTGCGCGATGGTGGCGGCGTCGGAGAACGCAGAGAGGAACATGAAGGGAATGCGGCAGACGTCGCGCAGATAGGCGGCCACGTCGAAGCCGCTCTTGCCTTCCATCCGGATGTCCAGCAGCGCCAGCTCGGGCCGCTGCTGGCGGGCCAGCAGGATGGCGTCGTCGCCGTTGTCGGCGTCGATGACCTCGTAGCCGGCCTGCGCCAGGCCGTGTGCCACGGTGGCGAGCACCAGGCGGTCGTCATCGACCACGAGGATGCGGCCCTTGGCCGCCTGCGGCGTGGCCTCGAGCCTGGATGGCGATGGTGCAGACAGCATGGGGGTGCCGCCCTTTCGCGTGCGACAGCGGCAGATTATGCGTCGCGCCGCACGCTCGGTGGCCGCAATCTGACCTGGGCAACCACCCAGTCGCCCTGCTGCCCGATGGCCAGCGACGCGCTGCGCCGCGGCAGCAGCGCGCGCACCAGGCCCAGCCCGCTCACGCCGCCCGGCACCTGGGCGAGATCGAAGCCGTCGCGCAGACGCGCATGGTTGTGGATCTCCAGCAGCACGCCGTCGCCGTCGGTGTCCACCGCGCAGCGCACCTCGTCGCCGTCAGCATGCTTGACGGCGTTGGTCAGCAGCTCGTTGACGGTCAGCGCGATCGGGATCGCCTCGGCTTCTGGCAGCAGGTAGTCGGCCGCATCGCCGCGCGCCGCGAAGGTGATGGTGCGGCCGAAGGTGCGCTGCACCGACTGCGTGATGGCCTCGATGACCCTGGCCAACCGCAGCGGCCCGCCGCTGCCCACCTGAAGCCCATAGACCTGGGCGATGGCCTGCACCTGGCTCACCGCCTCCGACAGCACCGTGGCCACCTCGGGGTGGCGCACCGCGTTCTGCTGCAGCAGCCCGGCCACGCCTTGCAGGTTGTTCTTGATGCGGTGGTGCACCTCGCGCACCAGCACCTCGCGCTGGGCGATGGCGGCCTGCAGCCTGGCCTGCTCGGCAGCGCGTTGCTCGGTGACGTCGCTGGCCACCAGCAGCAACTGCGGCGCCGCGTCGCCGCCCGAGGGCAGCGGCACGATGCGTGTGTCCCAGACGCGGGGCTCGCGCGGCTGCGCCGCGCGTTCATCGGCATCGGGCAACGAGGCCGCGCGTTCATCGGCCTCTTCGTGCAACTCATGGCGCTGCACGTCGCTGCCCGCGGCGGCTTGCAGCCAGGTGGTCAGCGCGGCGGCCTTGGCGGCAGAGCAGCAGGCGGCCGGCGTCTGCCCCAGCACCTGCTCCAGCGGGCGCGCGAAGAAGGTCGATGCCATCTGGTTGAGCTGCAGCACACGCAGCGAGCGCGCGTCGAAGAGCGCGATGGCCAGCGGCGCCGTCTCGATCACGCGTTGCAGCGAGGCCTGCGCCTGCGCGATGCTCACCTCGGCCTGGCGGCGGCGCTCGATGTCCAGCAGCGCAAAGGTGAGCTGCGGCCCGAGCGCCGACGAGGTGTCTCCGCGCCCGGTGACCACGGCGTTGCCGACCACCCAGAACTCGCGCCCGTCGCGGCCCTTGAGCCGGCACTCGAAGGTCTCGGCCTGGCCTTCGTTGAGCCGTTGCAGATAGTCGTCGCGGCGCAGCGGGTGCGCCGCTTCGCCGACGGTCTCCGGCGGCGCGACGATGGAGATGGGCTCGCCGACGAAGTCGGCCAGCTCGCCGCCGAACATCCGGCGCGCCGAGCGGTTCATCCACTCGATGCCATTGGCCGACACCGTGACGATGCCCACCAGCACCGAGTTGAGGATGGCCCGCGTGCGCTCTGCCTGCACCGCCAGCGACTCGCGTGCGCGGCGCCGCTCGTCCACATCGACGAAGGAGCAGATCACGCCTGCCTCCGGCGCGCCGGCCTCCACCGGGCGCACCGCCACCTGCACCCACAGCAGGCTGCCGTCGCGCCGGCGCAGCCGCCGCTCGCCGCTGAAGCGGCCGTGGCTGCGCAGCGCTTGCGCCACCTGCGCCTCGAACTCGACGCATTCGCGCGGGCTTTCGTACAGCTCGGCGGCGTCCAGCAGCGTCAGCTCCGGCGTGGCATAACCCGTCAAGCGTGCCATCGCCTGGTTGGCCCGCTCGATGTGCGCGCCGCGCAGATAGACGATGCCGACATCCGACAGGCTGAACATCAGCTCGCGCTCGCGCAGCAGCGTCTCCAGCTCCTGCTGCTGCGACTTTAGGCGCGAGACATCGGTGAGCACCGCCACGGCCTCGATCTCGTCGCCGGCCGGCTCGGCCCGGCGCACCGACAGCGACACCCAGACCGGCTGGCCGCCCTGCGCGCCGGCGACGAATTCCACCTCGTAGGGCCGGTTGGCGGCCAGCGCAGCGCCGGCCTCGCGCAGCAGCGGCGTGCCGGTGGCGTGGTTGCCGAACACCTCCTCCAGCGACGCGCCTGCAGCAGCACCCGGCGCAAAGCCCAGCATGCGTTCGAAGCGCCGGTTGCAGCGCACCAGCAGCGGCCCGCGCAGGTAGGCGATGCCGGCGGTGGAGCCGTCCAGGATCGTCGTCAGCTCGCGCAGCAGTTGTTCGTTGCGGCGCTGCGCACGCTCCTGGTCGGTGACGTCCAGCGTCACCACCGACGTGGTGCGGCCACCGGCCAGCGCGCCCGGCTCCACCCGCGTCAGCAGCCAGCGCCGGCCCAGCTCGGGGTGGCGCACGGCGTAGCGCACCTCCGTGCGTTCGCCCTCGCGCAGCGCGCGTTGCAGGCGGTCGTATTCGGCCATCGACTCCGGCTCCACCAGTTCACGGCCGATGCCTTGCAGGCCGGCGCCGCGCACCGGCTGCGCCCGGCCACCGTTGCGCGCCATGGCGGCCGCGCGGCCTTGCGGCATCAGCCAGCCGCGCGCCGGGTCATAGGTGGCGACGCCGACGCTGGCGGTGTCCATCAGCACGCCGATCTCCAGCCGGGCCAGGTCACGCTCCTCCTCGGCGCTGCGGTCTTCCACGACGGCCATCACGCGGCGCTGGCCCTGGTCGGCGGCCCAGCCGCACAGGCGTGCGCCCAGCCAGCGCCTGCGCCCGCCGGGCAGCAGCACCGAGGCCTGGCATTCGATGGGCGGCGCGCCGGGCACCAGCTCGGGGCGCGGCGCGCCGTCGTGCCAGGCCAGCAGGGCTTGCAGGTCGCTGCCGGCGTCGGCCAGCAGCACCGGCACCTGCTCCACCAAAGCCTCGAAGGCGGCATTGGAGCGCACGATCAGGCCGCTGTCGTCATAGACCAGCATGCCGGTGCGCGCCAGCTCGAACCATTGCAGCGCCTCGTCCTGCGCGCGCCTGGCCTGGTCTCGCGCCTGCTGCTCGGCGCTGTTGTCCTGCAACACCACCAGCCACAGCGGCGGCTGGCCGGGCTCGGCCAGGTTTTGCGCGGCCTGGGTGAACCAGCGCTGGCGGCCTGCGGCATCGACCAGCCGGCGCTGCAACGGCGCCAGCGCGCCGCCCAGCGAGGCCTCGGTGCTGGCTTCGGCGCGCGCTGCGATGTTGCCTTCGCGGTCTTCCGGCGGCTGCAGCTCGATGGGGTCGCGGCCGATCAGCGCAGCGCGTTCCAGGCCCACGTAGGCTGCATAGGCTTCGTTGACATCGACGAAGCGGTAGCTCTGGTCCTGCAAGGTGGCAGGAAAGGGCGACGACCACAGGATGGCCAGCAGCTCCTGCACCTGCGCCGGCCCGGCGGGCGGCGCCTGCAGTGCCCCGGCCACCGGCAACTGCTGCACCACGCGCAGCGCATGGCCGCCAGACAAGGGCCGCAGCGCCAGCCGCAGCGCACGGCCGTCAGGCGCCACCAACAGGGTTTCAGTGCGGTCGCTGGCGGCGAGAGCGCGCTCCACCCACTGCACGCCCGCGCTGCCCACCACAGCGTGCAACTGCGCCGCACCCTGCCCCGGCTCGCAGCCCAGCAGGCGCAGCGCGGCCTGGTTGCAAAAGCGCACGGTGCCGCGGGTGTCGAACCACAGCAGCGCGTCGGTCACGTCGTCGAGCAGGGCCGCCAGCAACGCGGGCGACGAGGCCGACAGCGGTGACGGCGGAGTCTGCACCCGTGCCGGTCAGTCCAGCGCGCGCGCCGCGGCCAGCGCAGCCAGCACGGCGCGGTTCACCTCGCCGGGCACCATGAAAAGCTTCTCGGTGCATTCGCGGATGTCGAAGAGCGACTCCTGCTCGATGGCCCGCACCAGGTCGAGATAGGGCTGGAACGGGCCGTCTTCGCCTTCCAGCGCCTGGCGCACGCGCTCGGGCACGGGCACGCTCTTGAACAGGTCGGCAAAGGGCTGCTGGAGCAGCCGGTCGAGCAGCGAGAAGACGCCGCAGATGAACATCTCGCCCCGCATCTCGGCGTCGCCGTTGCTGCGCACCAGCTCTTCCATCAGCAGGCCGCGGCGCACCGCGGCGAACATCAGCGGCTTGGCATTCGCATCCTTCGACGACGAAGCCAGCAGCAGCGACAGCCAGCGCTTCAGGCGCTGGTAGCCGAGCATCATCAAGGCATGGCCGAAGGAGTTGATCTCGACCGACAGGCCGAAGGCCGGCGAGTTGAGATAGCGCATCAGCCGGAAGGCCAGCGTCGGGTCTTTCTTGAGCACCGCTTCCAGGCGCGGCACCGGCAATTCTTTGTCCACGCCGCTGATCAGCTCCAGCACCACCTGCACGTCTTGCGGCACCGCGGCGCGGCCGGGCGGGCGCACCAGCGGGTCATCCAGGGGCCAGCCCAGCGTGGCGATGGCGCCGCTTCTGAACGCGGCATCCACGCCGGCCAGCGTGCGCACGCCAGACTGCACGGTGCTGATCTCGCGCGCACTGGCGGCCACGTCGGCATCGACGATGGCGTGGCTGAAGCAGTCCATCAGCTCGCGCGGCAGCGGCGCGGCAGGCCGGCCCTTCACCAGCAGCGTGCTGCCGGCGGCATGCAGCTCTTTCAGCGCGGCGGCATGGCCTGCATCCACCGCCAGAAAGGCCGGCACCTCGACCATCAGGTGCGCGCCCGGGCGGGCCGCCATCACCGCATGCAGCAAGGCCTCGCCAGCCATGTTGAGCGACACCGGCTTCAGCGCGGCCCCGGCGGCAGAGCCGGCGCGCGCCTGCACGGCGGCAGGGTCGAGCGGGCGCAGCGTGAGCTGCATCGCAGGCGCCTCCTGCGCCGGCCAGACGCCGTTCAGCAAGGCCAGCAGCGCGGCGGCGTCTGCCGGTGCGGGTGCCAGGTCAGGCCGCTCCGGGAACAGCGTCAGCCGCGTGGCGATCACCGCACGCTGGCGGTCGATCATCGGGCTGTAGCCCAGCACCAGTTGCGACAGGATCGTGTGGTCTTGCATCGCCGACACGCTCAGGCGCTGAGGTACTGGAACAAGGACACCTTCTGCACCGTGGAGTAGGTTTTCAGGGCCGCATCGTAGCCGCTTTGCTTGTTCTGAAAATCGGACAAGGCCTCCACCATGTCCAGGTCTTCTGCGTTCGAGCGCTCGGTCTGTGCAGCCAGCTTGCTGGCCGAGATGCGCGTCTCGACCGAGTCGGTGCGGTTCAGCGTTTCACCGGCCGCAGCGCGCTGCGTGAGCAGGTTGCCGAAGACATCGTCCACGTCGCGCAGCCCGTCGGTCACGTTTTGCTTGACCTGCCCACCGGTCAGGCCAGGCGTGGACAACTGCGTGACCAGCCGGTCGAGCACGTCGAACACCGACAGGGACCCAGCGCCCGCCACCGAGCTGGGCGCCGCCAGCCAGGACTGCGTGCCGTCCACCGACAAGGGCAGCGGCTCGTCCGACGGCGCCTGGCTCGCGCCGCCCGCGCCGCGGTACACCACGCCGGTGGGCGTATCGACGAAGGGCGGCGTGTCGGTGCCCTGGCCGGCGAAGACGAAGCTGCCCGCGCCGTCGGTGCGGTTGGCCACCGAGAGAAGCTGGTCGCGAATGCCTTTGAGCGAATTGGCCAGCGTCTTGCGGTCGGCGTCGCCATAGCTGCCGTTGCCGGCGTTGACGACCAGGTCACGCGCTTCCTGCAACAGGTCGCCTGCATCGCCCATCGCCGCCTCGGCCTGCGTCATCACGTTGCGGCTGGCCTCCAGCGCGCGCTGGTTGGCCTCGCTGCGCACCATCGCGGCCAGTGCACGCTCGGCGCGGGCGGCGGCCACGGGGTCGTCGCTGGCCACGCTGACGCGCTTGCCGCTGGTCAGGCGGTCTTGCGACAGCGTCAGGTCGGCCTGCCGTTGTTGCAGGTTGCCGATGGAGGTCTCGAAGGCGTTGGCTGCGGTGATGCGCATGGTGCGGGCTTGCTCGGTCTTCAGCGGATGGGGGGTCAGGTGCCTGCTGTCTCCAGCAGGGTCTGGAAGATGCTTTGCGCAATCTGCAGCACCTTGGCCGCGGCCTGGTAGCTCTGCTGGTACTGGATCAGGCGCGCCGCCTCTTCGTCGAGGTTGACGCCGGATGTCTCTGTGCGCGCCGCCTCGGCCTGGTCGGACACCGCTGTCGAGATGGCCGATGCCGAGGTGGCCGTCTGCACCCGCACGCCGATGTCGGCGATGGCGGTGGCGTAGGCATCGGTCACGGCGACGCCGCCGGTCAGCACGCCGTTGGCGTCCAGCGTCTGGCCCAGCAGCGTTGCGTCGCGCAGCGCCGACAAGGCCAGCGCGTTGCCGTTGTTCGACGCCACGTACTGCGACTGTGTCGGCACGACGTCGATGACGTCGCCATTGCGCGGCACGCCCGACAGGCTGATGCTGAAGCCGTTGATGTCGGCCGGCGCCTTGGGAATCGTCTCGCCGCCCTGCCAGACACCGCTGCCGCTGTTCACCACCGCACCGCTGCTGTCGGTGACCTGCCAGGTGTAGTCGCCGCTGTCGCTGGTGAAGCTGAGTTGCGCGCTGGCGCCGGGCAGCGGCGACGGCACGCGCATGTTGAGCGAGGCCACCTTGGCGGTGCCGGTGTTCGCGCTGGCCCCGGTGGCGACGAAGGGCGACGCCGCGGCCAGGTCGCGCGTGTCGTCGAGCAGGCGCGCCATGCCGCTGGCGGCGCGCGCCACCGGCTGCAGCAGGAAGCGGTCTGTCGCGGCCGGCGCGGGGCTGCCGATGTCGATGCGCATGCCGTCCACCACGTCGCCATCGGCCACGCTGCGCACCAGCGGCGGCCTGGACAGCCGCGTGAGCTCATACATGCCGGGCGCATTCGGGTCGGCGCGCAATGCGTAGTTGGACGCCTGAAGCGCCGACGGGTCGGTGACCGTCAGCGTCACGCTGGCCATGTAGCGGCCATTGCTGTCGCGCTGGTTGCCGGCAGCCGGCAGAGACAGCGGCGCGCCGATGGCGAACAGCGGCTTCGACGGCACCGAGCCCATCGGCTGCTGCATGTTCAGCCCCAGCACCTGCTGGTTGTTGACGGCGCCGGCCACCGACGCGGCCATCTGGCCGATCAGGTTGCGCGCGTCCACCAGGTCTTCGTTCTGGAAGCGCAGCAGCCCAGCGATGGCGCCGCCACCCAGGGCCGACTGCTCGATGGCGCGCGCGTCGTTGCCGTCGGCCAGCGCCAGGCTGGAGCGCGACGGGTCGGCCGGGTCGAGCGTGATCTTCAGATGCGATGCAATCGAGCCCAGCACCAGCCGTTGCCCGCCTGCGATGAAGACCGCCGTGGTGCCGTCGTCGGCCGACACGGTGGTCACCTGCACATGGGTGCTCAGCTTGCTGATCAGCCGGTCGCGCTCGTCGAGAAGGTCGTTCGGCGGCTGGCCCAGCCCGCGCGATGCGGCGATCTGGTTGTTCACCTTGGCGATGCTGTCGGCCAGGCCATTGACCGACGCCACCTCGGTCTTCAGGTCTTCGGTGACGCCGGCCTGGATGGTGTCGAGCTGGTCGGCCGATGCATTGAACTGCGTCGAGACGTCTTCTGCCTGCGCCAGCACCACCTGGCGCGTGGCGCCATCGGCCGGGCGGCTGGCCAGATCGACCATCGCGTTGAGAAAGGTGTTGACGGTGTTTCCGAGCCCGGCCTCGCCGGACGGGAACACCAGCTCCAGTTCCTTCAGCCGCGTCTCGCGCGAGCTGTCCATCGACGACAGCGACCTCGCTATCGTGGCGGCCCGCGTCAGGAACTCGTCATGCGAGCGCGTGACGGTGGCCACATCGACGCCTTTGCCGAAGAAGCCCGCGCCGGTGTACTGGCCCTTGGCAGTGGCCAGCTCCGCCTGCTGGCGCGAATAGCCATCGACGTTGGCGTTGGCGATGTTGTGGCCGGTGGCCTGCATTGCCGCATAGCTGGCAGACATGGCCCGCAGGCCCAGCGACATGAGTGGTGAGGCGCCCATCTCAGTGGCCCATGCGCACGCGCGCGATCACCGGCCTGCGCTGGCCGGACTTTCCCGCTGCACCGCCCGTCACGCCAGCGTCCTTTGCAGCCGCAGCGTGGTGTTGATCACGCGCGTCAGCTTGTCGGCATAGGCCGGGTCGGTGGCGTAGCCGGCGCGTTGAAGGCCGCGTGCGAAGCCGCTGGCGGTGCTGGCGTGGGCAACGGTCTGCTGGTAGCGCGGGCTGTCCTTCATCATCTGCGCATAGTCGGCAAACGACTCTTCGTAGCTGCCGTAGGCGCGAAAGCGCGCCACGGTCTTCTGGGCCCGGCCGTTGATGTATTCGGTGGTGGGCACCTCGGTCACGGGGCCGCTCCAGTTGGCGCCGGCCTTGATGCCGAACAGGTTGTACGACGGGGTGCCGTCGGCGTTGCGAATCTCCTTGCGGCCCCAGCCGGTTTCGTGCGCGGCCTGCGCCACCATGAAGGTGGCCGGGATGCCGGTCTTCACTTCGGCGGCCTGTGCAGCGCTGGTGTGCTGCTGCACGAAGCCGGCGGCGCCGGTCTGCGGAATCTGCGTCGCCTTCGGCGTGGCCGACAAGGGCTCGGGCGTGTTGTTGGCCGAGCCGGTGGCCGGAATGGGCCCGGGCGTCAGGCCCATCTGGCGTTCGAGCTGTTTGGCGATGACGTCCGACAGCCCGCCCGGCAGGCCCGACAGCTTGCCGGCCAACTGGCTGTCCAGCAGTTGCGTGCTCATCTCGGAGCCTGCGTTGTCCAGCATGCCCGAGGCCATGGTGGATGCACGCATGCTCTTCACCAGCTCGTTCATGAACAGCGTCTCGAACTGCTTGGCAGCCTCTTTCGCGGTGGCCTTGGGGTCGGCCGCGGCGCGCGCCTTCAACGAGGCCAGCGAGCTGGCGTCGAGGTTCAAACTCTGTGCACTGGTGGCGCTGGTGCTGCCCATGGTCAGATCACTTCGATCTCGGCGTTCAGCGCACCGGCGCTCTTCATCGCCTGCAGGATGGCCTGCAAGTCCATCGGCGTGGCGCCCAGCGCGTTGAGCGCCTTCACCACTTCAGACAGCCGCGTGCCGGCGGGCATCTGGATCAGCGCGCTGCCCTGCTGCTGGATCTCGATGTCCGACTTGGCGGCCTGCACCGTCTGCCCCTGTGACAGCGGCGCGGGCTGGCTGATCACGGGCGTGGTGCTGATCGTCACCGACAGGTTGCCATGCGCCACCGCGCAGGCCGACAGGGTGACGGCCTCGTTCAGCACCACCGAGCCGGTGCGCGTGTTGATCACGATGCGGGCCGCCGGCCGCGCCAGGTCGATGCTCAGGTTCTCGATGTCGGCCAGGAAGCCGACGCGCTCGTCGCTGCCGGGCGGCACCTTGATGCGCACGCTGCGGCCGTCCAGCGCGGTGGCGGTGCCGGCGCCCTTGGCACCGTTGATCGCCGCGGCCACCGCGCGTGCCGTGTTGTAGTCGGCGGCGTTGAGGTCGAGCTGCAGGCTGTCGCCGGCCAGCAAGGGCGTGGGCACCGCGCGTTCGACGGTCGCGCCGCCGGGCACGCGGCCGGCCGACAAATGGTTGACCTGCACCTTCGAGCCGTTGGCCGATGCGCCTGCACCGCCGATGATCAGGTTGCCCTGCGCCAGCGCGTAGATCTGGCCGTCCGCGCCCTTCAGCGCGGTGCTGATCAAGGTGCCGCCCTTCAGGCTTTTGGCATTGCCGATCGACGACACGTTGACGTCGATGGCCTGGCCCGGCTGTGCGAAGGCCGGCAACTGCGTCGTCACCAGCACGGCGGCCACGTTGCGCAACTGCATGCTGGTGCCGGCCGGCACGGTGATGCCGAGCTGTTGCAGCATCGCCGTCAGCCCCTGCGTGGTGAAGGGCGTCTGCGTGGTCTGGTCACCGGAGCCGTCCAGCCCCACCACCAGGCCGTAGCCAGTGAGGCTGTTGCTGCGCACGCCCTGCACGGAAGCCACTTCCTTGATGCGCGCGGCGCTGGCAGCGGTGGCCGGCGCCGGCCACCAGACGGCGGCGCTGGCGGCAGCGAAGGCCAGGCTGATGGCCCAGCGCATCAGGCGTTCTGCTTCGATCTTCACAGCGGCGACACCACGCTGAAGAACACCCGTTGCAGCCAGCCCGCCTCTTGCGCGTCGGCCTGCGCACCGCGACCGCGGTGCTCCAGCCGCACGTTGGCGATCTGCGTGCTCTGCACCAGGTTGCCCGGCTGGATGGCGCGCGGGTCGATCTGGCCCGAGAAGCGCAGCACATCGACATTGGCGTTGACGCCGATCTGCTTCTCGCCGGCGATCAACAGGTGGCCGTTGGGCAGCACCTGGCGCACGGTGACGGTGAGCGTGCCCGAGAAGTCGTTCGTGTTCTCGGTGGCGCCCTTGCCGCCGAAGTTGTTGGCCGCATTCGCGCCGATGGCAGCACGGCCGAAGGAGTTGGCCGCGATGCCCGGCAGCGCCGTGATGGCGGCCGTGATGTCGCTGCTCTTGTTGATGGTGCTGGTGGACTTCTGGCTGGCGCTGACCTTCTCGATGATCTGCACCAGCAGCGTGTCGCCGACCAACCGCGCGCGGTGGTCTTCGAACAGCGGGCGGTAGCTCCCGGTCTGGAAGATGCTGCCGTTGCGCGGCGCCTCCACGGGCTCCTGCACCGGCGGCTGCTCCGGGTGCTGCGCCACCTCGACATGCGGTGACAGGAACGAGCAGCCGGCCAGCAGCAGGGCGGCCAGCAGTGGCAGGGCGGCGCGCATGACGGCCCTCACATCTGCCCCAGCTTTTGCAGCATCTGGTCCGAGGTCTGGATGGCCTTGGAGTTCAGCTCGTAGGCGCGCTGGGTGGCGATCATCGCCACCAGCTCTTCCACCACGTTGACGTTGCTGCCTTCGACGAAGCCCTGCTGCAACGCGCCCAGGTTGTTGCTGTTCGGCGCGCCTGTGTTGGGGTTGCCGGAGGCCGAAGTCTCGAAGTAGAGGTTCTCGCCGCGCGACTCGAGGCCGGCCGGGTTGACGAAGTTGGCCAGTTGCAACTGGCCCACCGTCTGCGGCTTGCCTGCGTTGCCCGGCGTCGTGACCTGCACCGCGCCGTCTTTCGCGATCGTCATCGTCAGCGCGTTGGCCGGGATGGTGATGCCTGGCTGCACCAGGTAGCCGCTGTTGGTGACCATCTGGCCCGCGTTATCGACCTGGAAGCTGCCGTCGCGCGTATAGCCGGTGGTGCCGTCGGGCATCTGCACCTGGAAGAAGCCGTTGCCCTTGATGGCCACGTCGTAGATGCTGCTGGACTGCTGAAGCGTGCCCTGCGTGAAGTTGCGCGTGTTGGCCACCGCGCGCACGCCCAGGCCCACCTGCAAGCCGGTGGGCAGTTGCGTCTGCTCCGACGTGGCCGAGCCTGCCTGGCGCAGGTTCTGGTACATCAGATCCTCGAACACCACGCCTTCGCGCTTGTAGCCGTTGGTCGCCACGTTGGCCAGGTTGTGCGAGATGGAATCCAGCTTCAGCTGCTGGCCTTCCATGCCTGTCTTGGCAATCCACAGCGATCGGATCATGGCGTTCGGTTCCCCGGTTCAAGCCTGCATGGTGCCGGCTGCTTGAGAGCGGGAAGACGCCGATAAGGGGCCGCTTGGCGGCGCTTTTCGGGGTGGCGGCGGTGGTGCCTGTCGCTTGTTCGCTGGTGCCGTTCAAGCCTTGCCCATGATCGCAGCGAGCGCGGTCGCAATGACCACATCGTCATCCGGATCGGGCGCAATGCGCGGTGTCGGAGAGAGCCGTACAAGTGGGGCCAATAACGCGTAGCGATCCACGAGTTGGTCGATGGTCAAGGTTGATGCGGCGATCTTTTTGTCGAACTTGCGCCGCCCCAGGATATCCGTGAGTTCGGCCAACAGTGCCGCGCTGGTGTCGATCACCAGCCGCACAGACGCGGCCGATCAGTTGGTATTGTTCGCGCGGCGCTCCGAGCGCATCGCGGCGATCTCCCGGGCGATATCTTCGGGCGACATCGTCGCTGGCTCGGCAACGCCGGCCATGCGGTCAACGGCCGCGAACAGCGCATCGAGATGCTGGTCCCGCAATTGGTCACGCAACCACTTCTCCAGACACTCGGACGACAACAGTCCGGCGCGTTGTGCCTCTTGCGCAAGCTGATCAGGAAGCGTGATTTCCAAGGTGGTCATGCCGATCCTTCTCTCCCGGTCCCGGCTTGGGCCAGATCCGCTTGCGGCATCTTACCCAGCAAAGCCACGGCGGGCTCAATGCCCTCTCAACCCGGCGCCAGCAGCTTGGTCGCCGCCTGTTCCTTCTGCTCTGCACTTTGCAGCATCTTCATCTGCTGCTCGAACTGGCGCGCGGCGCTGATCATGCCGACCATGGTTTCGACCGCGCTGACGTTGGAGCCTTCCAGCGCGCCGCCCTGCAGCCGCGCAGCGGGGTCGGCAGTCAGGTCACCGTCGGCGCCGCGGAAGAGCCCGTCGCTGCCGCGCGCCATCGGCGCTTCGGGCGTCACCATCTTCAGCCGGCCGGCTTTCGTCGGCTTGCCGTTGCCCACGCGGGCGCTGACGGTGCCGTCGGCGCCGATCTCGATCTCTGCATTGGCCGGCAGCGTGATCGGCCCGCCGTCGCCCAGCACCGGCAGGCCGGACGGCGTGACGAGCTGCCCTTCGTTGCTGACATCGAAGTTGCCGGCCCGGGTGTAGGCCTCGGTGCCGTCGAGCGACTGCACGGCGAGCCAGGCATTGCCCTTCAGCGCCACGTCGAGGTTGCGCCCGGTGGTCTGCAACGGGCCGGATGCGGCGTCGTAGCCCACCGTCGATTCCAGCGCATAGACGCGGGTGCTCGCGCCGTCGCCGCGCACCGGCACGGCGCGGAAGGCCTGAAGCTCGGCCCGGAAGCCGGTGGTGGAGGCGTTGGCCAAGTTGTTGGCCAGCACGTCCTGCCGCTGCAGCGTGGCCTTGGCGCCGCTCATCGCCAGGTAGATCAGGCGGTCCATCGCTCAGCCGGCCGCGTCAGCGCAGGTTGACCAGCGTCTGCAGCACCTGGTCCTGCGTCTTGATGGTCTGCGCGTTGGCCTGGTAGATGCGCTGCGCGGTGATCATGTTGACCAGCTCGCCGGTGAGGTCGATGTTCGACTCTTCCAGCGCGCCGGCCTGAAGCACGCCCATGTTGCCTTCGCCGGGAACGCCCACCACCGGGTCGCCGGACGCATAGGTCAGCGCCCAGGCGTTGCCGCCCACCGGCTGCAGGCCCTGCGGGTTGCGGAAGGTGGCCAGCTCCAGTTGGCCGGCCGGCTTGCTCTGGCCGTTGCTGTAGCGCGCCATCACGATGCCGTTGTCTTCGATCGACACGCTGGTGAGCTGGCCCGGCGCGTAGCCGTCCTGCGACAGGTCCGTCACCGCGAAGCCGGCGCCGTACTGCGTGGCGCCCTTGAGCGACAGCTCCAGATCGAGCGGCGTCACGATGGTGGCGCCGCTGTTGTTGGTGAGCGTGCCGGTCAGCGAGATGGGCAGCGCGTTCACATTGGTGGTGGGCGCGCTGCCATCGGCCAGAAAAGCGATGGGCGTGCTGGTCAGCGGCTGCGGGTCGGTCGGCGTGCCGTTGATCGGCGTGCCGTTGGCCGTGGCATAGACGTTCCAGGAGTCGGTGTCTGCCTTCTGGAAGTAGTAGGTCATCGCCACGTCCTGGCCCTTGGCGTCATAGACGGTCAGCGAGGTGGCGTTGTTGTAGGTGCTGGGGTCGTTGAAGTCGATCTGCGGCACCACGCCCGCACCCGGGTTGGTGGTGGCCGAGCGCGAGTCGAGGTTCATCTCCAGCTTGATCTCGCTCGTCACGTGCGGGCTGATGCCGGCGGTGGGCAGTTGCAGCGGCTTGGCAAGGCCGGGCTGGATCACGCCGGTGCCGTCTGCCGGGTAGCCCAGCAACTGCTGCTTCTGGTTGTTGATGATGAAGCCTTCGCGGTCCACCTTGAACTGCCCGTTGCGGCTGTACATCGTGGGGTTGGTGCCGTCGGTCACCTGGAAGAAGCCGGCGCCGTTGATCGCCAGGTCCATCGCATTGCCGCTGGTCGTGATGTTGCCCTGCGTGAACTGCTGCGACACGGCGGCCATGGTGGTTCCGATCCCGATGTTGTTGCTGCCGGCGCCGTTGAGAGCCGCGGCGTACATGTCGGCGAATTCGGAGCGCGAGACCTTGGCGCCGTAGGTGTTGGCGTTGGCGATGTTGTTGCCTATCACCTCCAGGTTCTTGCTGGTGGCGTTGAGCCCGGAAAGGCCTTGCTGGAAGCTCATGGTGCGGTGGTCCTTGCGGTGTTCAGTTGAAGGCTTTGACGTCGGTGTAGGGCACGTTGCCCGAGCGTTCCAGCTCCAGCATCAGCGTGTCGCCCTTGGTGCTGACGGCGCCCACGCGGTCGCGCATCAGCAGCGTGCTGCCCACCGCCGTGCTGCCCGCCGTGGCGGTGATGCGGAAGCGGTAGGCGCTGCCGTCGGGCACGCTGCCGGCCGGCCAGGTGAAGCTCTGCACGCCGCTGCTGGAGGCGCCGAGCTGCACCGTATCGACCACGCGGCCGGCGGCGCTCAGCACCTCCAGCTTGACGTGGTCTGCCGCGCCGGCCAGCTCGAAGCCGCCGACACCGCTGCCGTTCTCGATGGCCAGCCCATCGCCCTGCACGGTGACGTCGCGGCCCACCAGCGCGGCGCCTTGCAGCGCCTGCATCTGGACGAACTGCGTGTTCAGGCCTTTGACCGTCTTGTTCAGCGTGTCGATGCCGTCCACCGTGCTGATCTGCGCCATCTGGCTCGTGACCTGCGCGTTGTCCAGCGGGTTCATCGGGTCCTGGTTCTGCATCTGCGCCACCAGCAGCTTGAGGAAGCGGTCTGCGCTGCCGGCTTCGTTGGCGGTCTTGGCCGGCGCGTTGCCGGTGCTGGACGCGTTGACCGCGGCGAAGGTGTCGATGGTGCTGCTGCTCATGCAAAAACTCCCTGGCTGGCGACGGCGATCACGCCTGGCCCATCTGCAGCGTCTTCTGCAGCAGCGAGCGCGCGGTGTTCATCACCTCGACGTTGTTCTGGTACGAGCGCGAGGCCGAGATCATGTTGACCATCTCCTCGACCGCGCTCACGTTGCTGTAGGTGACGTAGCCGTCGGCGTCGGCGGCCGGGTGCTTGGGGTCGTGCACGCGGCGCCCGGCGCTCTGGTCTTCGGTGATCGTCGAGACGCGCACGCCGGCCGCGCTGTCGGGCTGCGCGCCCTGGCCCATCAGCACCGTCTGGAAGACGACCTGCCGCGCCTTGTAGGCCTGGCCGTCGGGGCCGGCCACGGTGTCTGCGTTGGCCAGGTTGGACGCCACCACGTTGAGCCGCTGGCTCTGCGCGCTGACGGCGCTGCCGGCGACGTTGAAGATCTCGAACATGCTCATGTGTCAGTCACCCCTGGTTCGGGCTCTTCATCGCGTCCAGCATCGTGCGCACGCTGCCGTTGATGAAGCGCAGCGTCGATTCGTACTTCAGCGCGTTGTCGGCGAAGGCGGCGCGCTCGCGGTCCATATCGACCGTGTTGCGGTCCAGGTTGGTCTGGCTGGGCGTCGCGTAGCGCAGGTCGGGCGCTGCTCTGGCGTGGCCGAAGCCTTCGGCCAGCAGGTCGGCGGTGATGGACGCGCCGAGCTGTGTCCCGGCAGACCAGCCGTCGCCTGCGCTGCTCGAGCCGCTTGCCCCGCCTGCACCGCCAGCGCCCGCCGCCTGGCGCAGCGCCTGCGCGAAGTTGAAGTCACGCGCCACGTAGCCCGGCGTGTCGGCGTTGGCGATGTTGCTGGCGATCAGCCGCTGGCGCTCGGCCCGCAGCACCAGGGCTTCGGTCTGGAAGTCGATCGCTCCTGTCAGGCGGTTGAGCATGCTGGGCACTCCGGGTTCGAACCGATTCTGTGCAGCACGCTGCGCCGCCATCCGTGCGAACAAGGGGCGCAAAGCCGGCCTGTTCTGAGCCCACCGCCGGTTGCAACTGGCTACATTGCAGCGGGTGAACAAACTGCGCCACTCCGCCCGCCTGCTGCCTTTGCTCGGCGCCACCCTGCTGCTGTCAGCAGCCGCCGGTGCGCAGACGCCACAGCCCCAAAGCCTGCCAGCCGAGACGCTGAACGCAGCGCTGACACTGGTGCGCAGCGCCGCCGCCGCACAGGCGCCGGCCGAGGCGCGCATCGAGGTGCAGCCCGGCACGCTGGACAGCCGGCTGCAGCTCGCGCCCTGCCCGCGCATCCAGCCCTATCTGCCCCACCTGCCTGCCGGTGCGCGCCCCTGGGGCCGCACGCGGGTGGGGCTGCGCTGCCTGCAAGGCAGCACGCTGTGGAACGTGTCGCTGCCGGTGACGGTGAAGGTGCTGGCGCCCGCATTGGTCAGCACCGCGCCGCTGGCCGCCGGCAGCGTGATCGAAGCCGCCCATCTGCAACTGGCCGAAGTGGACTGGGCCGCAGACGCATCGCCGGTGCTGGCGCAGGCGCTGGCGCAGGCCGGCCTGCTGTCCGGCCGCGTGCTGGCGCACAGCGTGGCCGCCGGCCAGGCGTTGCGCGTGGCCGACCTGCGCCCGCGGCAATGGTTCAGTGCCGGCGACACCGTGCGCATCGTCGCCAGCGGCGAGGGCTTTTCCGTCAGCGGCGAAGGACAGGCGCTGTCCAACGGCATCGAAGGCCAGACCGCGCGCGTGCGCACCGACAGCGGCCGGCTTGTGAGCGGCCAGCCAACGGCAGAGCGCCGGGTGGAGGTTGCGCTGTGAAGTGGCACGTGACAGCAGGTGTGACACCATCCGCCCCGGCCCCCCGCAGTCAGGGGGTGTTGCAGAAAATCGCAGCGCGAACCCTCAAGTTCGTTTGCCGCCCGTCCGATAGAGCCATCATGTCAAAGGGATGCGGCCAACCAGGTCCACCCCGCTGGAGTCCAACATGAAGATCGGTCCCCTCGAATCCAAGCCGTCTGCAACGCCTGTCGCCACGGAGCGCAAGCCCGCCGGCGCCAGCGCAGCCGGTGCCACCGAAGCCAGCGCGCAGGTCGAACTGTCCAGCGCCGCAACGCTGGGCAGCGCCGATGCGGCCGACGGCAGCTTCGACAGCGAAAAGGTCAGCCGCATCGCGCAGGCCATCCGCGACGGCAAGTTCCAGGTCAACCCCGAGGTGATCGCCGACAAGCTGATCGCCAATGCACAGGAATTGCTGGGCAAGACCTCGACCTCGCGCTGACGCGCACCGGTGCCGCATGCTGACCACAGCCACCGAATTGCAGGCGCTGCGCCGCGCCGCAGAACTGGAAACACCGCTCGCGGCCGTCGAGGGCCGGCTTGCGGCGCTGGGCGCCGCGCTCTACAGGCACGACGCGCCGGCCATCGAAGCCGAAGCCAGTGAACTGCACCGCGCGCTGGCCGCCGCGGTGGACCACTTCGCACGCGCCGCCCGCAACGGCGGCGTGCCGCCACCGCTGCGCCAGCGGCTGGCACTGGCCAGCGGCCAGGTTGCTGCCCAGCGCGAGGCACTGGCCCGCGCCACCGCCGCGCTCGACCGCGCCATCGACGTGCTGCTGCCCGCCCCGCCCGGTGCAGCGCTGTTGAAGGGCAACGTCTATGGCGCCGCGGGCAATGCAGAGCGGGCCGGACATTCCGGCAGCCTGATGGCCTGACGGCATGACCGCCTGACCGCAGGACGGCCAGCGCGCGCAGCGCGACACGGCGCTGACACGAAACGCGCCCGGAAAGGCGCCACAATCCGCGCAGATTTGAAACGAGATGCAGGCTGCGGCCAAGCATCCGAAACGACCTCACGCCCGGCCGGGCCGTTCGGCCGCACGGAGACCGTCCGCGTTGGGAACATCAGACCCCGTCCTGCATCCTCTTGAGGCCGCAGCCCCTGCCGCGGCCGAGCCTGCGCAGGACCGGCTGCGCCGCAAGGCCGCCCGGCGCTCGGTCGGCGTGCTGGTGGGCGCACTGGTCGGCGCTGCGCTGCTGTTCGCGCTGCTGTTCCGCCTGCCCGACACGCGCGCACTCGCCGAAGCCGGCCTGCTGGACGCCGCGGTGGCGCGCTGGGCCTGGAGCGGCAGCGAGGCAGACGGCGCCGCGCTGCGCCTGCACTTGGCGCAGCTTCAGGCCGCCATTGCAGACGGCGGCTTCGCGCTACCGGAGCTTGCCGCGCTGCAAGCCGCGCTGGCCGCGCAGCCGCCCGGCAACGCCCGCGCCCCGGCCGCCCTGCTGGCCGCCGCCGACGCCGTGGCGCGCGCGGTGCAGGCCCGGGTGCAGGCACGGCACGGGCGGCTGGAGCTGCTGCTCAAGGGCTTGACGGTGGCGCTGGGCTTCAGCCTGCTGGTGCCCATCCACGCGCTGTGGCGCCAGCGCCTGCGCATGCGCGCGCTGCACCAGTTCTCCGACGACCTGCACCAGGGGAGCTGGCAGGACGCCGTGCAGGGCCTGCGCGACGACCGGCTGGGCGCGCCATCGGCCTTCGACGCGCTGGCCACCGGCGTGGAAGGCGTGCTCGGTGAGTCCGACCGGCGCTGGCGCGCGCTGGCCGACCTGTCGGCCGACTGGTATTGGGAAACGGATGCCAAGCACCGCATCAGTTGGCTGTCGGGCTCGGCCCCGGCCATCACCGTTCTCGGCTGGACACCGGCCGAGATGATGGGCAGGCGGCGCGACGAGATTCCCTTCCTCGAAGCGCCTGCCCTCGGCTGGGCGGCGCTGCACGAGCGGCTGGACCATGGCCAGCCGTTCCGCGACCTCGAATTCCGCATCCATGCGCGGCGCGGCGGCCACGCGGTGTGGATCGCCATCAGCGGCCGGGCGCGGCGCGACCGGCGCGGCGACTTGATCGGCTACGAGGGCGTGGGCCGCGACATCACCGAGCGCAAGACGGCGCAGGAGCGGCTGCTCTTCAGCGAGCAGCGCTGGGCGCTGATGGCCGGCCTGGCGTCCGACTGGTACTGGGAGACCGACGCAGAGCACCGCGTGCGGCCGCTGCGGCCGGAGCTGTCCAGGCGCTACCCCGGCTTTGCAGAGACGCTGGCCGGCCGCACGCGCCGCGAAGCGCACCGCGACGCCTTGAGCGCCGCGCAATGGGACGAGCACGAGGCCGATCTGCAGGCGCACCGGCCTTTCAAGGCACTTCAGTTCGAGACCGACGTGGGCGACGGGCGCATGCTGTGGCTGTCGATCAGCGGCATCCCGCGCTTCGACGGCCAGGGCCGCTTCCTGGGCTACCACGGCGTGGGCCGCGACATCACCGTGCGCAAGCAGGCAGAGCGGCTGCTGCTGCGCCACAACGAGGAGCTGCAACGCGCGGTGGCGCTGCGCACCCGCGCGCTGGAGCAACTGAACCACGACCTCGACGCCTTCTCGCGCCAGTTGGCGCATGAACTGCGCACGCCCATCGGCCATGTCGAAGGGCTGGCGCACCTGCTCGAAAGCCGCGCCGCCGGCCGGCTGAATGCCGATGACCTGCAGTTGCTGGCGTTGCAGGTGCAGGCGGCGCAAAGCATGCGCGCCACGGTGGATGCGCTGCTGCAACTGGCGCGCTCCACGATGCAGGCGATGGCGATGGAGCCGGTGGACATCAGCCTGCTGGCCGAACAGGCGGCCGCCGCGCTGCCGCCGCTGGAGCGGCGCTCTGCGCTGGCAGTCCACGTGGCGCCCGGCCTGCGTGCCGTCGGCGCACCAGCGGCACTGCGCATCGTGCTGGACAACCTGCTGGGCAACGCTGCCAAGTTCACCCGCCATGTGGCGCAGCCGCAGGTGCGCGTGGAAGGCCGGCAAGACGCCGATGGCAGGCTGCGCGTGCTGGTGGCCGACAACGGCGCCGGCTTCGACCCGGCGCAGGCAGGGCGGCTCTTCCTGCCCTTCAACCGGCTGCACACCGGCGACGACTTCCACGGCACCGGCATCGGCCTGAGCATCGTGCAGCGCATCGTCGAGCGCCATGGCGGCAGCGTCGGCGCCAGCGGCGAGGTGGGCCGCGGCGCCTGCTTCGAGTTCACGCTGCCGGGGCCGGCGGCGCAGCCGGGTTGAGGGCCGGGGCGGCTGCCAGCCCAGCCGGTTCTCGCTCATCGATGCGGGCACCCGCTGTCCCACGCCGCATCGGCCGTCACCACTCGCGCAGCCGCGTCCTCAGCCGCGCGATGCTCTGGCTGTGCAACTGGCAGACGCGGCTTTCGGTCACCTTCAGCACCGCCGCGATCTCCTTCAGGTTCATGTCGTGCTCGTAG
>CAXTHW010000028.1:0-79731 GCA_964244245.1 uncultured Rubrivivax sp.
CCGATCTGCGGGCGGATGCGCAGCGTGATGCCGACGTCCTTGCGCTCGATGGTCTGGAAGGGGCTGGTGGTGGCGGTGCCGGTGTTGGTGAACTGCCCGGTGATGAAGGGCACGTTCTCGCCCACCACGATCTTGGCCTCTTCGTTGTCCAGCGTGATCAGGTTGGGCGTCGAGACGATGTTGGTGTTGGCCTGCGTCTGAAGCGCGCGCGCCACCGCGGCCAGCGCATAGACGCCGCCGTAGTTGCGCAAGAGGCCGATGTTCAGCCCCTCGCCCAGCGTGGTCGTGCCCTGGCCGGCGATGGTTTGCGACAGCGAGATGATGTTCGGCCCGCCCACCGTCAGGTTGGTGCCTGCGTACAGGCCGGTCTTGTCGCCGCTCTTGCCCAGCAGGCCCTGCCACTGGAAGCCCAGGTCGGCCGCGTTGTCGCCGCTCACTTCGACGATCATGCTTTCGATATAGACCTGGGCGCGGCGCGAGTCGAGCTGGTCGATCATCGTGCGCACCTGGCGGTACAGCGGCTCGGGCGCGGTGATGATCAGCGAGTTGGTGGACGGGTCGGCCTGGATGAAGCCGCCGGTGGTGGGCTGGCCCGACTGCGTGACCGGCGTGGTGGCCTGCGCCGATTGCGTGCCGCCCTGGTTGCCGCCGATGTTGACCGGCTGTTGCTGCACCGGCGAGCTTGGCGTCAGCGCGTTGCCGCTGCTGTTGCTGCCGCCGGTGGGGCTGAAGGCGGCGCGCAGCACTGTCGCCAGCTTCACCGCGTCTGCGTTCTTCAGGTGCACCACCCACAGGCCGCCGCTCGGCCCCACGCCGCCGGACGGGCGGTCCAGCTTGGCGATGGTGGCGCGCACGCTGGCCATGCGCGCCGGGTTGGGTGCGCGGATGATCAGCGAGTTGCTGCGCCCGTCGGCGATCACGGTGGTGGCGCCGGCGCCGGCCGCGCCGCCCGGCACCGCGGCGCCGCCGCTGGTCTCGGCCAGGCGCTGCACCAGCGGCGCCAGGTCGCTGGCCACCGCGTGCTGCAGCGGAATCACTTCCAGGTCGGTGGAGGCGGGCTGGTCCAGCGCGGCGATGATGCGGCCCAGCCGCGACAGGTTGTCGGCGTAGTCGGTGATGACGAGCGAGTTGCTGCCCGGGTTGGCGTTGATCGTGTTGTTGGCGCTGATCAACGGGCGCAGCACCGCGACTAGATTGTTCGGGTTCTCGTAGCGCAACTGGAAGATCTGCGTGATGACCTGGTCGCCCTTGATGCCGACCTCGCCGATCGACACGGTGCCCGTTTGAAGCTTGGCATCGGCCTCGGGCACCACCTTGAGCAGGCCGCCGCTTTCCACCAGTGCGAAGCCCAGCCCGCGCAGCGCGGTGATGTAGCTCTGGTAGGCCTCGGCCACGCTCTGCGGCTGGTCGCTATAGACGGTGATCTGCCCCTTCACCCGCGGGTCCACCGCGATCTGGCGGCCGATCATCGCGGCGAAGGCGCGCGTCACCGCGTCGATGTCGGCGTTGACGAAGTTCACCGTCACCGGCGCGCGCGAGCGCTGCGCCGACAGCGGCGCAGGTGCCAGGCCGGCCGCAGTGGCCGCAGCCACCAGGCACAGGGCCGCGGTGATGCCTCGTTGTCTCATGCTCATCCGATCGAGAGAAGGGCCAGCGTGCCTTGACGGCGGCCGATGATGTTCAACAGATTGTTCAATGCGTTTTCAGAGCCGGGGTCGGCGCGCGCCTCGCCGCGGAAGCGCAGCGCCGCCGCCGCCCACTGGCCGCTGCCCGACAGCCGCAGCGGCCCTTCGCGCGTGCTCAGCACCAGTTGGGCGACGCTGCCGCCAGCCAGATCGAGCCTGTAGCTGCCCAGCATGGGCAGCGTGGAGACGGGCGACGAGACGTTGTTCATCGCCAGTGCGGCGTTGCCCGTCACCTGCCAGCGGCCCTGCGCCGTCTGCCAGACCAGCCCGCCACTGCTGAGTGCCAGCGAGCCGCCGAGCTGCAGCGTGTTGAACG
This sequence comes from uncultured Rubrivivax sp., assembly GCA_964244245.1. Taxonomy (GTDB): domain Bacteria; phylum Pseudomonadota; class Gammaproteobacteria; order Burkholderiales; family Burkholderiaceae_C; genus Rubrivivax. Next base: position 2,002 of record CAXTHW010000028.1, read on the forward strand.
GCGTGCCCAGGCCGGCCAGCCAGGCGGCGGGCCACTGGCCGAGCGCGCCGCTGGCGGCCGGCAGCGACACCGTCATGCCGCCAAACCCCGGCTGCACGCGCAGCCGCAGCGCGCCGTTGATGCAGCAGGGTTGGCGCGCCTCGACGGCCAGCGCCATGCCGTCGAGGTGCAGCGACCATTGCAGCCGGCCCGGCAGCGCGCTGGCGTCGCGGCTGCCCGGGCCGCCGGTCAGCACCGGCACCGCGCTGCCCGACCAGATGCTGCCGCGCGCATCGGCCAGCAGCAGGCGCTGGCTGGTGGCGGACGCCACTGCATCGGCCAGCCAGGCGGCGGGCGCGAACGCCACCAGCGCGAGAAGCAGCCCAAGCACCGCACCGGCTAGCGCGAAGCGCTGGCTGCGCCGGCGCTGCAGGCCGGCATGGCCGGGGCCGTCAGCCCGGCCCGGCCGGCCAGGCCGGCCGGGCCGGGCGGCGCTGCCGGGCGCAGGCCGGCGTACGGCCTGCATCAAGGTGCGCTCCCGACCGCGACCACGATGCTGCCGCTGTAGCCGCTGGCGCCGCGCGACAAATTGGCCTCGACCGGCCGCGCGCGGGCGCCGGAGCGCGCCTCGGCGAGCCAGCCGCGGAGCTGCTCGGTGCCTGCGCCGGTGAGCGTCAGCACCGCACGCTCGCCCTGGATGCTGAGCCTGGCCTTGTCGCCCAGGCGTTCGCTGGCGGCCTTCAGCGCGGCCATCGACTGCGCCGTGTTGACCGGCGGCGTGGCGCGCAGTTCGGCGGCTTCGCCGGCCAGGCGCTGCATGGTCTGCATGCCGGCGTCCAGCGCGTCGAGCTGGGCCGGCGCGCTGCGCGCGGTGCGCCAGGCAGGCAGGACGGCCAGCGCCAGCAGCAGATAGAGGCCGAGCACGCTGCCGCCCACGGCCACCAGCCGCCGCTCCCGCGCGGGCAGCCCCGCCCACCAGGCTTTCAGCGGTGCCAGTTGCTGCACTAGGTGGCTCCCGGCGCCGAGCGGCTGAGCGTGATGCGCCCCTCGGCCAGTTCGACTGCAAAGCCGGCCGGCCGCAGCCGGTCACGGAACTGTGCGATCTGCGGCTCGCCCCAGCCGGGCGCTGCCAGCGTCAGCCGGCCGGTCTCGAAGCGCAGCGTCTGCACGGGGCCCTGGCCATCGGGCCAGGCGGCGGCGGCGGCGGCGAGCAGCACTTCCAGGTCGCCATCGCCGGGGCGGCCCGCGGCGGCGCGCAGCACCTCGGTCTGGCGCTGCATCTGGGCCGGCGGGTCGATGACGGCGCGCACGCCCGGGTGGGTGCTGCGCAGCAGCGCGGCCATCGCGGCGCGCTTGTCGTCCAGCGCGCGCTGCTGGTGCCAGGCCCAGGCGTTCAGGCCCAGCACCTGCACGGCAGCCAGCGCCGCCAGGCCGATGCGCACCGGCCGCCAGTCGGGGCTGAGAAAACGCCGCCAGGCATCGCGCAGCGCCAGCGTGCCGCGGTTGCGCGGCGCCAGGTCGAACTGGCGCAGGTTCCACGCAGACGCCGTGGCGCGCAGCGCGCGCTCGCCTTCGCCCAGCACGGTGACCGGCATCCCCAGCCAGCGTTCTGCGGCGGCGGCCGCGGCCGGCGTGGCCGTCCAGCGCACGCTGCCCGGGTCGGCCGGCAGCAGCGCGCGCGCCAGCGAGCCGCCGATGCGCAGGCAGGCCGCGCCGTCGGGCTGCGCCAGCGACAGCAACGTGACGTCGTCGCTGCCGGGCTCGGCGTGGAAGTGGCCGCGTGGTTCGTCGCCGGGCGGGTTGGCAGGAACCACGCGGTCGATCACCAGGCCGGCGCCTTCCAGCGTGGCCAGCGTGGCGGCCAGCCACGGCTTGTTGACCACCGCGATCCAGGTCGGCTGCCCCGGCACCGCCTGCGGCGCAACGGCGAAGTGCAGCGTGTCGTCGTCGTCCAGCAGCGCTTCTTCCAGCACGCCGGCCAGCGCGGCGCGCAGCCGCGCCGCGGGCGCCTTGGGCAGCGTCACGCGGTGCCAGCTCACGTCGGCGTCGGCCAGCACCGCGATGACGCTGCCGGCCTTGGGCAACTGCGCCGCAGCGCAGCGCCCGCTGGAGGCCACGCTGCTGTGGTCTGCGCTGAGCACGTGGTCGTACGCGTCCGGCGGCCGCGCCGCCGGTTCGGGCGCAGCGCGCGCCAGCAGGCGGGCGCGCGGCGGGATCTGGATCACGAGAACAGACATGGCGCTATTGTCACCGGCCAGGTTGCCGGCCCGTTTCCGTGGCGCGCCCTCACGGCGCGGCGGACGCGGAGCCCTGCACGCTGTTGCGCTCGCGCTGAAGCGCCACCACGTCCAGCCCGCGGTCTGCGCCACGCCGCACCACCAGCGTGTGCTCCTGCAACGCGCGGTCTTCCAGCCGCAGCAGGCCGAAGACCTCGAAGTAGCTGCTGCGCCAGTTGATGCGCGTCTCCTCGGGCTTCTTGGTGCCCTGCGGCAACTCTTTCTCGATGGCCGCCAGGTTCTCGAACGGGTTGCGCTGGCGCACCTGCACCAGGCGCTCGGCGGTGGCCAGGTCCAGCCCGTCGATGGCCGCCAGCAGCACCTCGCGCGGCGCGGTGTTGGCGTTGACCGGCGTGCGTTCGGGCAGCAGCGTGACGTAGGGCGTGAGCTTCTGCAGCGTGGCTGCGTCCAGGCCCAGCCAGGCGAGCTGCTCCACGCGGGTGGGCACCAGCGGCGGGCCGCCGGCGCCGTCGTCGCCGCCCGCTGCGGCGGTGGCGCCGGCGCCACCACGGGCCAGCCGCAGCCCTTCGGACAGCCGGCTGGCGGTGTCGGACGGCACGCCGACGGCGTCGCACAGGCGCTCCAGCGCTTTCAGCTCGGCAGGCGCCACCTTGTTCTCGGCGTCCATCAGGTTCAGCAGGTTGTAGCGCGACTGGGCATCGACGATGCGGCCCGACAGAAACGCTTCCAGTCCGCCGTCGGCGTTGTTCTCCTTGTCGGCGGCCAGCAGGCTGGACAGGCGGGCCTCGCCCAACTGCTGCGCCCAGGGCTCGCCGAGGTGGTCGATGTTGTTCGCGCGGCCGTCTTCGCGCAGGATGAGGCGCGAGAAATCCAGGCCCGCGTTCAGGATCCATTCCGCCTGCGAGCGCGCCCGCTGCGCCGCCTCCACCTGCACGCTGCGCGATTGCTGCCACACCATGCCGGCCGCCAGCGTGGCCACCAGCGTGAGGATCACCATCGCCAGCAGCAGCGCCGCGCCGCGCTGGCGCTGGCGCGTTGCTGCACGGGCTGTGTGGGCGGCCATCATCAATGCGGCCCCAGCGCGATGTCGCGCGTGAGCAGCCTGCCGCCGATGCTGACGACAAGGCGCACGCCGTCGGGCAGCAGCTCGCGCGGCTGCGCCGCCACGCCGCTGGCGGCGGCTGCCGGCGGCGCTGCGATGTCGCCGCTGGACTGCGCGTTGGACCAGGCGTTGCCGCGGTAGAAGTAGAGCTGCCACTCCGGCACCTCGTCCAGCAGCCGGAGCTGTTCCGGCTCGGTGCCCTGCAACTGTTGCGCGCGCAGCCAGGCCTCCTGCAACGCCGCGGCGCGCGTGACGGCCGGGCTCACCCAGCGCTGCCACGCCCCGGTGCGCAGCGACCAGGCGACCAGCGCCACGCCGCCGTCGAGCCTGCGCGTCAGCAGCAGCGTCTGGCCGTCGAAGGCCAGCGGCGGCACCACGCTGCTGTCGTGCAACGCTTCCAGGTCCTGCTGCCATTGCGCGAGGATGGTGTTCAGCCGCGCGGTGCGCTCCACCGCCTGCTGGCTGCCGTCACGCGCGCGCAGCATGCCGTCCAGGCCGCGCCAGGCCAGCCCGGCGAGCACGGCCATGATGGCCAGCGCCACCAGCACTTCGATCAGCGTGAAACCTGCTTGGCGGCGGTGCATCGCGGGTGGCGCCCTGTGCCTCGATTGCTCAGTTGCGCGAGATGATCGCCGTCAGCGTGAGCAGCGGCAGCCCGGTGTCGCTGTTCACGATGGCATCGACGCGGCGGAAGTTGGGGTTGAAGGTGGGCCGCGTCTGCAACTGCACGCGGTAGCTGCGGCCCAGTTCGTCACAGGCGAGATCGGTGTCGCCGACGCTCGGGAACTGGCGCGCCAGGCGCAGGCCGGTGAGCTGGTTCTCGGCGCACCACTGCGCCGCGCTCACCTCGGCCAGGCGCTGGGCGTTGTCGGCCAGCGCGGCAGTGGCGCGCAGGCCGGCACCGAGCGCGATGGCCACGATGGACAAGGCCACCAGCACCTCGATGAGCGTGAAGCCGCGCTGTCGCATCGGGTCGAAGAGTCAGGCCGTCAGCGCGTCAGCGCGTCACTGCGGCAGGTCGGCCGTCTGCGGCGCCACCACTGCGAAGGCGGCCAGGCCGTCGCTGGCGATCTCCAGCCGCTTGCCGTCCAGCCGCAGCACGATGCGTTGCGCCGGCAGGATGGCTTCGGGGCCCAGCGTCACCGACGTGGCGCCGAGCACCTGCGCGCTGACGCGCTCGTCCAGCCAGTGCGTCGGCAGCTTCAGGCTGGCCGGCAGGCCGACGAAGTGGAAGGGCTCTGCGCGCGGGTCGGCGGCCGGTGCCCAGGCGGCCGTCAGGCCACCGGCACGGGCTTCGGTGCGCGCGGTTTCGAGCAGCGCCACCAGCCGTGCTGCGTCGTTGTCGAGCCGTGTTTCTGCCGGGTCGCGGATGGCCAGCGACACCAGCCCGGCGCCGATGGCCACGATGGCCAGCACCACCATCAGCTCGATCAGCGTGAAGCCGCGCTGGCGGCGGCTGCTATTGCCAGGAGCCGAGGTCGGCATTCTTGCCTTCGCCGCCCGGCTGGCCGTCGGCGCCGTAGCTGAAGACGTCGATCTCGCCTTTGACGCCCGGGTTCAGGTACTGGTAGGGGCGGCCCCAGGGGTCGGCCGGGAGCTTGTCGAGGTAGGGCTTCCAGGTGGGCGGCACCGGGCCGGCCGTCGGCTTGCGGATCAGCGCGTCCAGCCCTTGCTCGCCGGTGGGGTAGCGCTGGTTGTCGAGCTTGTAGAGCTTGAGCGACTGCATCAGGTTGTTGATGTCGGTGCGGGCTGCGGTGACGCGGGCGTCTTCGGCGCGTTCCAGCACGTTGGGCACGATGAGCGCGGCCAGCACGCCGATGATCACCAGCACCACCATGATCTCGATCAGCGTGAAGCCGCGTGGCCCGCCTGCCCGGCCCGGGCGGCCCGGGCGGCGAGAGTGGCAGGTGTGTGACTTGGACGTCATGGCGGGGCGTGTCGGCATCGAAAGGGGGCAGAGCCCTGCATGATAATCGGCCCATGACGGCACGTTGGACGGCGTTCGCGCTCTGGGCTGCGGTGGCAGCCAGCCTGGTCTTCTGGGGCTTGAAGCTCTTCGTGCCCGGCACCCCGGCGCCCGCGCATGCGGCTTTGGCCAGCAGTACCGCCACGCCGCGTGGCGACCTGTCGCGGCTGCTCGGCGTGGATGCCGTGGTGGCCGTGGCCGAGGCGCCGCCACCGCCGTCACGCTTTCATCTGATCGGCGTGGTGGCGCCGCGCAGCGCCGCTGCGGCTGGCGAAGGCGTGGCGCTGATTGCGGTGGATGACAAACCGGCCCGCGCCTACCGCGTGGGCGCGTTGATCGACGGCAGCACCGTGCTGCAAGCCGTGCGGCCGCGCGGCGCGGCGCTGGGGCCGCGCGGCGGCGCCGCCGACGTGACGCTGGACCTGGCGCCGCCCGCGCCTGCCGCCACCGGGGCCTTGCCCACGGCGAATGCCGGCGGCAACGCTGGCGCGGTGCCAGCGCCCGCGCCCGTGCCGGGCTTCGGCATGCGGCCAGGGCAGATGGTGCGGCAGCCGCCGCAGGGCACCCCCCGCATCCAGCAGCAGAACCAGCCGCCGCAGGCGTCCGACGCGCCGGAGCCGGCGCCGGTGACCGGCCGCAACAATTTGCTGCCGGTGCAGTAACGGGGTCAGCCAAAAGGCTTGTATCGCCTTTTGGCCTTCGCCTGGCACAAGGCCCTTCCGGGCCTCGTGTCCCGGCTCAGCCAAAGGGCTTGTATCGCCTTTTGGCCTTCGCCTGGCACAAGGCCCTTCCGGGCCTCGTGTCCCGGCTCAGCCAAAGGGCTTGTATCGCCCTTTGGCCTTCGCCTGGCACAAGGCCCTTCCGGGCCTCGTGTCCCGGCTCAGTACATTGGCGGCAGCGTGCCGTCGGGGTTGGGCTGCGACATGCCTTCGTCGAACAAGGCCTGCGGGCGCGACGGGCCGGGGTCTTCGCCGTCGGCCACCTCGGTCAGCAGCGCGGCTGCGTTGCGCACCAGCGGCCAGGCCAGCGTGGCGCCGGTGCCGTCCATGCTGTCCAGCCCCAGCTCCAGCAGCGCCGACGCGCGGAACAGGTTCAGCGCCTGGTCCAGCCCGCGGTGGCTGTGGCTGCGGCAGAACACGCAATAGTCGGTGACGGGCTGCGCAATGCGCGCTGCCAGCATCAGCGCCGCGCAGGCAGGCATCCCATCGACCATCAGCAGGTGGCGCTTGCTGGCGGCCATCAGCATCACGCCCACCATCACGGCGATCTCGAAGCCGCCGAACGCGGCCAGCACTTCGACCGGATCGGTCACCTCGCGGTGGCGGCCCTGCGCGCCCTGCACGATCACCATCAGGTGCGCGAGGTGCTCGCTGGCCATCGTGGGGCCGGACAGGATCAGGTCGCGCACGGGGCTGTCGGTCAGCCGCGCCAGCACCAGCGCTGCGCTTTCGTGCGAGCCGACGCCGATGCCGGCCACGATGGTCATGTTGCCGCGCAGCTTGTCGCCGATCTCCATGCCGGCGCGCATGCCGGCATGGGCCTGCTCCAGGCTCATGGCGCTGCTGACACGGGTGTTGCGCGTGCCGTGGGCGATCTTGCGCATCTGCAGCCGCTCGTGCGCGGCCATGTTCTCGGCCACGCCGCAGTCCACCACCGCCAGTTCGAGCTGCTGGCTGCGGGCAAAAACAGTCAGCGGCAACTGGTTGCTCAGCAACTGGTGCACCAGCTCGTGCGTCTGCTTGCGCTGCGGGCCCTGGATGCCATCGACGGCCAGCCCGTGGTCGGCCGCGAAGACCAGAAGCTGCGGGTCGCGAAAGCGCGGCTTCAGCGTGTTTTGCATCAGCCCCAGGCGGATGGCCAGCGGCTCCAGCTCGCCCAGGCCGCCGGCCGTGTCGTTGCGGCGCTGCAGCTTTTCACGCAGCGCCCGTTCGAGCAACGGGTTGGACGTGGGCGTGACGAGCGAACGGCTGGTGACCATGGGCGCCGAGTGTAGCGACCGTCACCGATGCAGGCTAACGCAGAAAGAGCCGGTACACGGGGTTGTCGGTTTCTTCGACGCAGGGGTAGGCCAGCGTGCGCAGAAAGGCCTTGAACTCGGCCTGTTCACCCGCCGGCACCTGGATGCCGACGAGGATGCGGCCGTGGTCGGCGCCCTGGTTGCGGTAGTGGAACAGGCTGATGTTCCAGCCCGGGTGCAGCGCCGCCAGAAAGCGCATCAGCGCACCCGGCCGCTCAGGGAAGACGAAGCGGAACAGCCGCTCGTGCTGCGCCAGCTCGGAGTGGCCGCCGACCATGTGGCGCACATGCTCCTTGGCCAGTTCGTCGTCGGTCAGATCGACGGTGGCAAAGCCCTGGCGCACGAAGCTGCGCGCCATGCGGCCGGCTTCCTCGCGCCGCGTGATGGCCAGGCCGACGAAGACATGCGCCACCTGCTGGTCCGAGATGCGGTAGTTGAACTCGGTCACCGCGCGCGGGCCGATCAGGCCGCAGAAGCGCTTGAACGAGCCGCGCTCTTCGGGGATGGTGACGGCGAACAAGGCTTCGCGCTGTTCGCCGAATTCGGCCCGCTCGGCCACGAAGCGCAGCCTGTCGAAGTTCATGTTGGCGCCACAGGTGATGGCCACGAAGGTGCGGCCCTTGGGCTTGTGCGTCTGCACATACTGCTTGATGGCCGCCACACCCAGCGCGCCCGCCGGCTCTAGAATGCTGCGCGTGTCCTGGAACACGTCTTTGATGGCGGCGCAGACGGCATCGGTATCGACCACCACGAAGTCGTCCACCAGCGCGCGCGCGACGCGGAAGGTTTCTTCGCCCACCAGCTTGACGGCAGTGCCGTCCGAGAACAGGCCCACGTCGTCGAGCTGCACCCGCCGGCCGGCGCGCACCGAGCGCAGCATGGCGTCGGAGTCGGCCGTCTGCACGCCGATCACGCGGATCTCGGGCCGCACCGCCTTGATGTAGGCAGCAACGCCGGCGATCAGCCCGCCGCCGCCGATGGCGACGAAGACCGCGTCGATCGGGCCCTGGTGCTGGCGCAGGATCTCCATCGCCACCGTGCCCTGGCCGGCGATGACGTCGGGGTCGTCGAAGGGGTGGACGAAGGTCAGCCCCTGCTCGGCCTGCAGTTGCAGCGCGTGCTGGTAGGCGTCGGAATAGCTGTCGCCGTGCAGCACCACGGCGCCGCCCAGCGCCAGCACCGCATCCACCTTCAGCCGGGGCGTCGTCACCGGCATCACGATGACGGCCTTGGCGCCCAGCTTGCGTGCCGCCAGCGCAACGCCCTGGGCGTGGTTGCCGGCCGAGGCGCAGATCACGCCGCCAGCCAGCGCGGCGGGCGACAACTGCACCATCTTGTTGTAGGCGCCGCGCAGCTTGAAGCTGAACACCGGCTGCTGGTCTTCCCGCTTGAGCAGCACCTGGTTGCCGAGCCGGCGCGACAGGCTTCTGGCCGGCGTCAGCTCGGTTTCCCGCGCCACGTCATAGACGCGGGCGGTGAGGATTTTTTTCAGGTAATCGGCGGCGATGCGCGCCGCAGACTGTCTGGCAGCGGCCACGAGCGGCTCTTCCCGAAGACGAGGGCCGCGGATGATACGGCGGCTCCAAATAAAAGAGCCCGGAGCCTTGCGGCCCCGGGCTGAATCCACCGTTTGAGGAGGTGGAGGAGACAAGCGGCGGGCCGCGTGTCGCAGCCCATGCGGCCAGTCTATCACCGCAATGCTGCGGTGCAATATCCCCTGTGCGGGTTTTCCAGTGCGCGTGCTGCCGCCGTCCGGCAGGCGTTGCAGAATCCGCCTTTCTTCGGCGCGGCGCACGCGCCGCCAAGGGGCGCAGACGGCATGGAATGCACCATCAACTGGATGCCGGGCACCGGCATGGGTTTCGTCGCGGAAACGGGCAGCGGCCATTTCCTCACGATGGACGGCGCGCCGGATGGCGGCGGCCGCAACCTGGCGCCGCGGCCGATGGAAACGGTGCTGGCCGGCACCGGCGGCTGCACCGCCTACGACGTGGTGCTGATCCTGCAGCGCGGCCGGCACGATGTGCGCGGCTGCCAGGTCAAGGTGAGCGCCGAACGCGCCCCTGCCGACCCCAAGGTGTTCACCAGCATCCACATGCACTTCGTGGTGACCGGCCATGAGCTGCCCGCAGCCGCGGTGGCCCGTGCGGTGCAGCTTTCGCACGAGCGCTACTGCTCGGCCAGCATCATGCTGGCCAAGACGGCCGAGATCACCACCAGCCACGAAGTCCTTGCCGTCTGACGGGGCGCGCCGTGCGCGTCGCTCGCGCGGCCGCGGCGCGTCAGAGGCGGTGCGCCGTCACCGTCATCACCTTGGCGGCGGCGCGCATCGCCCAGCGCACCGGCGCGGGCAGTTCGCTGCCGCCGGCAGCGAGCGCGCTGTCGGCATGGCGGGCCTCGTCGGCTTGCATCTGGCGGACGATGGCACGCGAGCGCTCGTCGGCCAGCGGCAGGCGGTCGAGGTGGCCGGCCAGATGCTGCTCGACCTGGCGTTCGGTCTCGACCACGAAGCCCAGGCTGTTGCGGTCACCGAAACGCCCGGCCAGCGTGCCCATCGCGAAGGCGCCCGCGTACCACAGCGGGTTGAGCAGGCTGGGCCGGGCGCCCAGTTCGTCCAGCCGCTGCTGCGTCCAGGCCAGATGGTCGGTCTCTTCGCGGGCCGCATCGCGCATGCTGGCCTGCAGCGCGGGGTCGCGCGCGGTGAGCGCCTGCGCCTCGTAGAGCGCCTGCGCGCAGACCTCGCCGACATGGTTGACGCGCATCAGCGCCCCGGCCAGCCGTTTGTCGCTCGCTGTCAGCGGCGTGTCGCCGGCCGCCGGTGCGCCGGCCGGCGAAGGGCGCCCGGAATGCACCGTGCCGGCCAGTGTGCGCAGTGCGTTGTCCACGCCGACGATCCATCGGTCCATGCTTCTCATCGAGCGGCAGCATAGCGGACTGCGGGTTTCCATTCACACGTTGTTGTCAGGCAACACCCCTTCCCGATTTATCGTGCGGTGCTTTGCAAGCGGGGGGCCCGTCTGGTGCAATACGTCCAACTTCCGCTGAGGAGGTTGGCCTGATCAGCCCCTCGCCGGGTGCCACTCCCCGATCGGGACCTCTTGTTCAACCTAGGAGATAGTTGCAATGAAAAAATCTCTGCTCGCCCTGGCTGCGCTGACTGCGTTTGCGGGCGCTGCTTCGGCCCAATCGTCGGTGACCCTGTTCGGTATCATTGACCTCGCCGCCACCGAGGTGAAAAACGGCTCGTCCGGCAAGATCAAGTCACTCGCGCAAGACGGCATCAACAGCAGCCGTCTCGGCTTCCGCGGCGTCGAAGATCTGGGCGGCGGTTTGCGTGCTGGCTTCTGGCTGGAAGGCGCCCTGGGCGCTGACACCGGTTGCGGCGGCAGCGGCACCCTGGGCACGCCGGCCACCTGCTCGGGCCAGACCTGGCAGCGCCGTTCCACCGTCAGCCTGCTGGGCGCTTTCGGTGAAGTGCGCCTCGGCCGCGACTATGTTCCGACCTTCTGGAACCTGACCATCTTCGATCCGTTCGGCACCAACGGCGTGGGTTCCGCGCTGAACAACCTTTCGACGCTCGGCTCCGGCGTGGGCACGGCGGTTCGTGCCAACAACACCATCGCCTACTTCCTGCCGGCAATGGGCGGCCTGTACGGCCAGTTGACTGTGGCTGCGGGCGAAAGAACGCAGACCGGTTTCAACAAGTACGTTGGTGGTCGTATCGGCTACGGCGCCGGCCCGTTCAATGCGGCGGTTGCCTACGGCCAGACCGAAAAAGACGGCACGATGATCGACGACTTCACCAACTGGAACGTCGGTGGTTCGTACAACTTCGGCTTCCTGACGGTGATGGGCTACTACGGCGAATACGACTACGGCAACCTGAAGCAGAAGCAGGCCCTGGCCGGCGTGACGGTGCCTATCGGCGCCGGCACCATCAAGGCGTCGTACATCAAGACGGGCGGCGACGGCAACGGTATCTCCAGCGACCAGTACGCCGTCGGATATCAATACGACCTGTCCAAGCGCACGGCTCTGTACGCACAGTACGCAAGCCTGAACAACGACGGCTCTGCTGCCACCGGCGCCAAGTTCCAGATCTACGGTGCCAACGGCTCCAATGCCTTCCCCGCCGTCAACGGCGGCGGCCAGACTTCGTCCGGCTACCAGTTCGGCGTTCGTCACAGCTTCTGATCGGCTGGGCGCCCACGGGCGCTCACCATCGTCGGCACAGGCCGCCTTCGGGCGGCCTTTTCAATTCCAGGACGCTGTTCCGCGGCACGGGTCTGCCCGCCTGCACGCGGCATGCTTTATGCGGGATGATCAGCCAAGCCTCGCCACTGATCGCGTTCACCCTTCTCGATGCTCGTTTTCATTCTTCGCAGGCTGGCCCAGGCCGTCATCGTGATGCTGGCGGTGGCCTTCATCGCCTTCATGCTGTTCCAGTTCGTCGGTGACCCGGTGACCAACCTGCTGGGGCAGGACGCCACGCAGGAGCAGCGCGAGCAACTGCGGCGCGATCTGGGGCTGGACCAGAGCTTCGTCGTGCAGTTCGGGCGCTTCGTCGGCAATGCAGCGCAAGGTGAATTCGGCCTCAGCCTGCGGCAGGGCCGCAAGGTGTCGTCGCTCATCGTCGAGCGCTTTCCGGCCACGCTGGAACTGGCGCTGGTGGCCGCGATGATCGCGCTGCTGCTGGGCATTCCGCTGGGCGTGTATGCGGCGCTGCGGCGCGGGCGCTTCGGCTCGCAGTTGATCATGACGCTGTCGCTGCTGGGTGTGTCGCTGCCCACCTTTTTGATCGGCATCCTGCTGATCCTCTTCTTTGCCGTCACGCTGAAGATGCTGCCCAGCTTCGGCCGTGGCGACGTGGTGACGCTGGGCACCTGGACCACCGGTTTCCTCAGCGTCGAAGGCTGGAAGCACCTCATCCTGCCGGCCTTCACCTTGTCGGTGTTCCAGCTCGCGTTGATCATGCGTCTGGTGCGCTCTGAGATGCTGGAAGTGCTGCGCGCCGACTACATCAAGTTCGCCCGTGCCCGCGGCTTGCCGAACCGGGCGGTCTATTTCGGCCATGCGCTGAAGAACACGCTGGTGCCTGTGATCACCATCACGGGCCTTCAGCTCGGCTCGCTGATCGCCTTTTCCATCATCACCGAGACGGTGTTCCAGTGGCCTGGCATGGGCCTGCTGTTCATCCAGGCGGTGCAGTTCGCAGACATCCCGGTGATGGCCGCCTACCTGTGCCTGATCGCGCTGATCTTCGTCATCATCAACCTCAGCGTCGATCTGCTGTACTTTGCCGTCGATCCACGGCTGCGCATCGAGAAGCCCGCCGGCGGCCACTGACCCATGACAACCCAGCCCCCATCCACCACCACCACGACCGCCGCGCCGGTGCAGGCGCCAGGCGCAATGGCGCGCTTTCTCGATGGCGACGTCTGGCACAGCTTCAAGGGCTCGCCGATGGCGATGGGCGCCGCGGTGATCGCCTTCGTCTGCGTCTTCTGCGCAGTGTTCGCCAACTGGGTGGCGCCGCACAACCCCTTCGACCTCGCCACGCTGGACCTGGGTGATGCCCGGTTGCCGCCGGCCTGGGCCGACGAAGGCAAGGCCAAGTTCCTGCTGGGCACCGACGACCAGGGCCGCGACATCCTCTCTGCGCTGATGTTCGGCGCCCGCATCTCGCTGCTCGTCGGCCTGGCGTCGGTGCTGGTGTCGCTGATCGTCGGGGTCGGGCTCGGGCTGCTGTCGGGCTTCGCGGGCGGCAAGGTCGATGCCTTCATCATGCGCATCTGCGACGTGATGCTGTCCTTCCCGTCCATCCTGATCGCGCTGCTCATCGACGGCGTGGGCCGCGCCATGTTTCCCAACGCCCACGACACGCTGGCCTTCGGCGTGCTGATCATCGCCATCTCGCTGACCGGCTGGGTGCAGTACGCGCGCACCGTGCGCGGCTCCACGCTGGTGGAGCGCAACAAGGAATACGTGCAGGCGGCGCGCGTCATCGGCGTCTCGCCCTACCGCATCATGGTGCGCCATGTGCTGCCCAACGTGCTGGGGCCGGTGCTGGTGCTGGCCACCATCCAGGTGGCGGCCGCTATCCTCACCGAAGCCACGCTGTCCTTCCTCGGCGTGGGCGTGCCGCCCACCTCGCCTTCGCTGGGCACGCTGATCCGCGTCGGCAACGACTTCCTGTTCTCGGGCGAGTGGTGGATCACCATCTTCCCCGGCCTGATGCTGGTGCTGATCGCGCTCAGCGTGAACCTGCTGGGCGACTGGCTGCGCGACGCGCTCAACCCGCGGCTGCGCTGACGCCATGGCCAAACCCCTTCTCGAAGTGCGCCACCTGCGGGTGGAATTTCCCACCCGGCGCGGCACGCTGCTGGCGCTGGACGACATCAACTTCGACATCTCGCCCGGTGAAGTGCTGGGCGTGGTGGGCGAATCGGGCGCCGGCAAGTCGCTCACAGGCGCTGCCATCATCGGCCTTCTCGAACCGCCGGGCCGCATTGCCGGCGGCGAGATCCTGTTCGAAGGCCAGCGCATCGACAACCTGCCCTACGAGCAGATGCGCAAGATCCGCGGCCGCAAGATCGGCGCCATCTTCCAGGACCCGCTGACCTCGCTGAACCCGCTCTACACGGTGGGCCGGCAGTTGGTCGAGACCATCCAGACGCATCTGCCCGTGGGCGCAGAAGAGGCCCGCCAGCGCGCCATCCGGCTGCTGCAGGAAACCGGCATCCCGGCCGCCGAGCAGCGCATCGAGCAGTACCCGCACCAGTTCTCGGGCGGCATGCGGCAGCGCGTGGTGATTGCGCTGGCGCTGGCCGCCGAGCCCAAGCTCATCGTCGCCGACGAGCCCACCACGGCGCTCGACGTGTCGATCCAGGCGCAGATCATTTCCCTGCTGAAGCGGCTGTGCAAAGACCATGGCGCGGCCGTGATGCTGGTGACGCACGACATGGGCGTGATTGCCGAAACCTGTGACCGCGTGGCCGTGCTCTATGCCGGCCGCGTGGCCGAGATCGGCCCTGTGGCCAGCGTGATCCACCGCCCGCAGCACCCGTACACCGCGGGCCTGATGGGTTCCATTCCCGCGATGGACGAAGACCGCGAGCGGCTGCTGCAGATCGACGGCTCGATGCCGCGGCTGAACGCCATCCCCACCGGCTGCGCCTTCAACCCCCGCTGCCCGAAGGTGATGCCGCGCTGCAGGGTGGAGCGGCCCGAGTTGTTCGACGCAGGCGCCACGCGCGCTGCGTGCTGGCTGGTGGCGCAGCCGGCGCAGCAGGCGCAGCATGGAGTTGCGGCATGACGGCCCTGGTGGAAGTGCTGGACCTGGCCAAGAGCTTCGACGTCTCAGCGCCCTGGCTCAACCGCGTGATCGAACGCAAGCCGCGGCAGATGGTGCATGCGGTCGATGGCGTCTCGTTCAGCATCCAGCGCGGCAAGACGCTGGCGCTGGTGGGCGAATCGGGCTGTGGCAAGAGCACGGTGGCGCGGCTGCTGGTGGGCCTGTACCAGCCCAGCAAGGGGACGGTGCGCTTCGACGGCCAGGCCACCGACGCAGCGCGTGATGCGGGCGAGTTGCGCACGCTGCGCAAGCGCATGCAGATGATCTTCCAGGACCCGTATGCCAGCCTGAACCCGCGCTGGAAGGTGCTGGAGATCGTCGGCGAGCCGCTGCGCGAGCATGGCCTGGTCAGCCGCAAGGGCGCCGAGGACGAACTGCGTGCCAAGGTGGGCGCGCTGCTGCTGTCGGTGGGCCTGGCGGCGTCTGACACCGAGAAGTTTCCGCACCAGTTCTCGGGCGGCCAGCGGCAGCGCATCTCCATCGCCCGCGCGCTTGCCACGCAGCCCGAGTTCCTGGTCTGCGACGAGCCGACCTCGGCGCTGGACGTGTCGGTCCAGGCGCAGGTGCTCAACATCATGAAGGACCTGCAACGCAAGCAGGGCCTGACCTATCTCTTCATCTCGCACAACCTGGCGGTGGTGCGCCATGTGGCTGACCAGGTCGGCGTGATGTACCTCGGGCGTCTGGTGGAGCTGGCCGACAAGGCCGACCTGTTTTCGACCCCGCGCCACCCGTACACGCGCATGCTGCTGGACGCCATTCCGGACATCCACATGAGCGGGCGCGCACGCACGCCGGTGCAGGGCGAGGTTCCCAACCCGCTGAACCCGCCCACCGGCTGTGCCTTCCACCCGCGCTGCCCGCATGCCAATGCGCGCTGCTCGGCAGAGCGGCCGCTGCTGCTGGACTTTCAGGGCATCCGCGTCGCCTGCCACGGCGTGGAAGAGGGCCGTATCTAGCGGATCCAGCCGATCCAGCCGATCTGGCGGCCCAGCCGGTCAGCCGATCAACCGTTCACCGGCAAACAGCGCGGGCGGCGTCTCCCGCTCGCGCACCAGGTGCACCGCGTCGCCGTCGATCATCACCTCCGCGGCCCGCGGCCGGCTGTTGTAGTTGCTGGCCATCGCCATGCCGTAGGCGCCGGCCGACAGCACCGCCAGCATGTCGCCGGGTTGCACCGCCAGCGCCCGGCCGCGGCCCAGCCAGTCGCCCGACTCGCAGACCGGGCCGACCACGTCCCAGCGCAGCGCTTCGCCGTCACGCGGCACGCAGGGCTCGATGCCCATCCAGGCCTTGTACATCGCAGGGCGCACGATGTCGTTCATCGCCGCATCGACGATGCAGAAGTTGGTCGGCTCGCCGGGCTTGAGCACCAGCACTTCGGTCAGCAGCACGCCGGCATTGCCGACCAGCGAGCGGCCCGGCTCCAGCAGCAGCTCGCGGTGGCCGTGGCCGCGGGCGTCCAGCCGCTGCAACATGCGGCGCACCAGTTCGTCGGCCGGCGGCGGCTGCTCGTCGGTGGCGGTGTAGGCGATGCCCAGGCCGCCGCCGACATCGACATGCTGGAGCGGGATACCGGCCGCCTCCACCGCCTCGACCAGGTCGAGCACGCGGTCCAGCGCGTCCAGGTACGGGGCGATCTGGGTGATCTGCGAGCCGATGTGGCAGTCGATGCCCACCACCTCCAGCGCCGGCATGGCCGCCGCCAGCCGGTAGGCGGCCAGCGCCTCGCCGTGCGCAATGCCGAACTTGTTGCCCTTCAGGCCGGTGGAGATGTAGGGGTGCGTGCCAGCATCGACGTCGGGGTTCACGCGCAGGCTGACGGGCGCGCGGCGGCCCAGCGCGGTGGCTTCGGCGGCCAGCGTGTGCAACTCGCCGACGCTCTCGACATTGAAGCAGCGCACGCCGGCCAGCAAGGCCTGGCGCATCTCGGCGCGCGTCTTGCCGACGCCGGAGAACACCGTGCGGGCAGCGTCTCCGCCGGCCGCCAGCACGCGCTCCAGTTCGCCGCCAGAGACGATGTCGAAGCCGCAGCCGGCCTGGGCGAAGGTCTGCAAGACGGCCAGGTTCGGGTTGGCCTTCATCGCGTAGCAGACGAGATGGCGGCGGTCTTGGAGCGCACGCTGGTAGGCCGCCAGGGCATCGCGCATGGCAGCCCGTGAATAGACGAACAGCGGCGTGCCGAAGCGCTGCGCCAGCGCGGCCAGCGGCTGGCCTTCGAGTTGCAGCGTGCCGTCGGCCTGGCGGCAGAGGTGCGGGGCGCCTGGCAACATCGGCAGGGTCGGCAGCATCAGCGCGCTGCCGCCGAGGCAGCAGTGGCCGGCGTGGCAGCCGGCAGCGTGAGCGGCCCCTTCTGGCCGCAGCCACCCAGGCCCGCCAGGCCGCCCAGCAACACCAGCAGCAGCGGCAGGGTCGCCGCAGCCCGCACTAAACTCGATCCAGACTGGTTCTGCATGCGGGGATTTTATGAGCACGGGCTTGAGCGACGCCGACTACCACCGCCTGAGCGGCGCCTTGCTCGCCAGCGTCGAAAGCACGGCCGACAGGCTGCTGCAGGACGACGTGATCGACATCGACACGCAACGCACCGGCGGCCTGCTGGAGCTGTCGTTCCCCGGCGGCAGCAAGATCGTCATCAACACGCAGCCGCCGTTGCACGAAGTGTGGCTGGCGGCGCGCGGCGGTGGCTTCCACTACCGCCATGTCGATGGCGCCTGGCGCGACACGCGCGACGGCAGCGAGTTCTTTGCCGCCTTGTCGCAGCACGCCAGCCTGCAAGCCGGCAAGGCGGTGCGCTTCAGCGCTTGAACAGGTCGAGGATGCTGCTGCGCTCTTCGCTGCTGGGCGCTTGCGGCACCTTGTCTTCCAGCCCCAGGCTGCTGACGCCGCGGCCCTGGCCGAACTCGTCGAACATCCACAGCCCGCCGATGTTGACCACGCCGTCCGGCGGCACCTGCTCCTGCACCGGCACGTTCTTCAGCGCGTGCTGCATCAGCTCGATCCACACCGGCAGCGCCAGCCCGCCGCCGGTTTCGCCAGCGCCGCCGCCCAGCTTGCGCGGCTGGTCGTAGCCGATCCAGACCACTGCCGTCAGCGTCGGGTTGTAGCCCGCGAACCAGGCGTCCATCGAGTCGTTGGTGGTGCCCGTCTTGCCGTAGATGTCCGGCCGCTTCAGCGTGGCCTGCGCCTTGGCGGCGGTGCCCGAGCGCGCCACTTCCTGCAGCAGCGAGCCCATCACGAAGGCGTTGCGTGCGTCCAGCGTGCGCATCGATTCGTCGAGCACCGGGGGCTGGGTTTCGAGCAGCAGCTTGCCCTTGGCATCGGTCAGCCTGGCGATCAGCATCGGGCTGATCCGGTAGCCGCCGTTGGCGAACACGCTGTAGGCGGTGGCCATCTGCACCGGCGTCACGGAGCCGGCGCCGAGTGCCATCGTCAGGTAGGCCGGGTGCTTGTCGGCGTCGAAGCCGAAGCGGCCGATCCACTCCTGCGCATAGCCGGTGCCGATGGCGCGCAGGATGCGGATGGACACCATGTTCTTCGACTTCGCCAGCGCCTGGTGCAGGGGCATCGGCCCTTCGAACTTGCCGTCGTAGTTCTTCGGCTCCCAGGGCTGGCTGCCGGTGGTGGTGGCGTCGAAGAACAGCGGCGCGTCGTTGACGATGGTGGCAGGTGTGAAGCCTTTTTCAAGCGCCGCCGAATAGATGAAGGGCTTGAAGCTGGAGCCCGGCTGCCGCCAGGCCTGCGTGACGTGGTTGAACTTGCTCTTGCCGAAGTCGAAGCCGCCCACCATGGCGCGCATCGCGCCGCTGCGCGGGTCGAGTGCCACCAGCGCACCTTCGACCTCGGGCAACTGCGTGAGCTGCCAGTCGCCCTTGGCATTGCGCGTGGTGCGCACCACCGCGCCACGGCGGATCTGCGTCTTCGGCCCGGCCTTGTCTGACAGGCCCGAAGTCACCGGCTTCAGCCCGTCGCCGGTGACGGTGAAGGTGGAGCCGCTCTGAAGCATCGCCACCACCTTGCGCGGTGACGCCTCCAGCACCACGGCGGCGCGCAGGTCGTCGTTGTCGGGATGGTCGGCCAGTGCTTCGGCCACACGCGCATCCACGGCGCCCGGGTCGTTGGGCAGGTCGATGTAGGCCTCGGGGCCGCGGTACACCTGGAGCAGCTCGAACTCCATCAAGCGCTTGCGCAACGCGCGGTAGGCCACCATCTGGTCGGAAGAATTGATGGTGAGATAGACGTTCAGGCCGCGCGTGTAGGACTCGTCGCCGTACTGCGCGTGGACCAGTTGGCGGGCCGCCTCGGCCACGTACTCGGCGTGCACGGCCACGTCGTTCTGGGTGCGGTAGCGCAGTTGCTGGGCCAGCGCTTCGTCGTGCTGCTGCTCGGTGATGAAGCCGTTGTCGAACATGCGCTCGATGATGTAGCGCTGGCGCTGCGTGGCGCGCTTCGGGTTGACGATGGGGTTGTAGGCCGAAGGCGCCTTGGGCAGCCCGGCCAGCATGGCGGCCTCGGCCACGCTGACGTCTTTCAATGGCTTGCCGAAGTAGATCTCGGCTGCCGACGCAAAGCCGTTGGCGCGCTGCCCCAGGAAGATCTGGTTCATGTACAGCTCGAGGATCTGGTCCTTGCTCAAGCGGCTCTCGATCTTCAGCGCGAGAAGGATCTCGTAGATCTTGCGCGTGAAGGTCTTCTCGGTGGACAGATAGAAGTTGCGCGCCACCTGCATCGTGATGGTCGATGCGCCCTGGCTGCGCGCGTCACGCAGGTTCTCCAGCGCGGCGCGGGCCACGCCTTTGTAGTCCACCCCGCCATGCTCGTAGAAGCGTGCGTCCTCGGCGGCCAGCACGGCGTCTTTCATCACCTGCGGGATCAGCTTGATCGGCGTGAAGTTGCGCCGCTCCTCGCCGTATTCGCCCAGCAGCACGTTGTCGGCAGAGAACACGCGCATCGGCAGCTTGGGCCGGTAGTCGGTGAGGCTGGCGATCTCCGGCAACTGCGGGTAGGCCACGGCCAGCGCCACGCCCACCACCAGCACCACCACCGTCACGCCCGCCAGCGCCAGCCCGGCCAGCCAGGCTAAAGCGCGCAACACCGTGCGCAGCCAGTCTGCGGGCGCTGCGGTCGCGCCGCGGCGGTTGGAGGGGGGGTTGGAAGAAGAGGGCGCCTGTGGCGCTGGTGCGGTCATAAAGGTCCCGGAACGGGTGCCGATGATTATAGAAAGCGGGCTCCGAAAACAGCGTGGCAAAGCCCGGCGTGACTTTCCTCACGCCGCGCGGCCAGGTGCCTTGCGGGTTGTTTCAACTGCGTTGTCCGGCGTCCCAGAATGGCAACGAGACTCTAGGCACGCGTGCCGGTTTTTCTTTGGTACACAAGGGGTTTACTGCTAGCATTGAAGTAACTCTTTAACAAGCTCGGCCCCTCAATTGTGTGGGTCTGTGTGTTCGAGGGAGACAAGACATTGAGTTTTCTGGACGTTTTGCTGGGTCGCAAGCACCCGCCCATGATCGGCTTGGACATCAGTTCATCCAGCGTCAAACTGGTCGAACTGGGCCAGACCGCGTCGGGCGAATTCGTGCTGGAACGTTTCGCGTCCGAGCCGTTTGAAAAAGGCTGGATCACCGACGGCCAGATCGAGAAGTTCGACGAAGTGGCCGATGCCGTGCGCAAGGTGGTGGGCAAGAGCGGCACGCGCACCAAGCAGGTCGTGATGGCCATGCCGCAGTCGGCCGTGATCACCAAGAAGATCATGCTGCCCGCCGGCCTGCGCGACGAAGAGATGGAGCTTCAGGTCGAATCCGAGGCCAACCAGTACATCCCGTTCTCGCTCGACGAGGTCAGCCTCGACTTCTGCGTCATCGGCCCCAGCCCCACGTCGGCCGGCGACGTGGAAGTGCTGATCGCC
This sequence comes from uncultured Rubrivivax sp., assembly GCA_964244245.1. Classification (GTDB taxonomy): domain Bacteria; phylum Pseudomonadota; class Gammaproteobacteria; order Burkholderiales; family Burkholderiaceae_C; genus Rubrivivax. Next base: position 22,562 of record CAXTHW010000028.1, read on the forward strand.
GCGTCTCGCAAGGACCGCGTGCAAGACCGCCAGGGCCTGGCCGAGGCCGCGGGGCTCAAGCCCACCGTGCTGGACATCGAATCGCACGCATCCCGCCTGGCGATGAGCCGCGTGGTCGGCGCGCTGCCCAACGAAGGCAAGGACGCACTGGTGGCGCTGTTCGAGATCGGTGCCGACACCACCAGCCTCAAGGTGTTGCGCGACGAAGAAATGCTCTACGACCGTGACCAGGCTTTCGGCGGCTCGCAGCTCACCCAACTCATCAGCCGCCAGTACGGCTTTTCTTTCGAGGAAGCCGAGCAGAAGAAGCTTTCCGGCGACCTGCCCGAAGACTACGAAAGTGCCATCCTTGCGCCCTTCGTGGACAGCCTCTCGCAAGAGATCGGCCGCGCGCTCCAGTATTTCTTCACCAGCACGCCGCACCACAAGGTGCACTACGTGATGCTGGCCGGCGGCACCGCCACGCTGCCCGGCCTGAAAGACCGCGTGACCGACCTCACCGGCTTCGCGTCGCAGGTGGTCAACCCCTTCGACAACATGCAGCTCGGCTCGGCAGTGCGCGAGAGCCGGGTGCGCCGTGAGGCGCCGTCCTACCTGACCGCCTGCGGTCTGGCGATGCGAAGGTTCATGCAGTGATCCTGATCAACCTGCTGCCCCACCGCGAAGAAAAGCGGCGCCAGCGCAAGCGCGCCTTCTTCGTCGGCCTCGGGGTCAGCGCCTTCGCGGGCCTGCTGCTCGTCGGCCTGTGGTACTCGGTGCTGCAACAGATGACGTCGGCCCAGGTCTCGCGCAACGAGTTCCTGCAAGCCGAGATCAAGCGGCTGGAAACGCAGATCAAGGACATCGCCACACTGCGCACGGAGATCGAAGCGCTGAAGGCACGGCAGAAGGCCGTGGAAGACCTCCAGACCGACCGCAACACGCCCGTCTATCTGCTGAACGAACTCGTCAAGCAGACGCCCGAAGGCGTCTATCTCACCAGCATCCGCCAGACCGGCCAGGTGGTGGCCGTCAGCGGCGTGGCGCAGACCAACGAGCGCGTCTCCGAACTGCTGCGCAACACCTTGTACAACTCGCCCTGGCTCGAAAAGCCGGAGCTGGTCGAGATCAAGGCCAGCACCCTGGGCACCGCCGGGCGCGACCAGCGGCGGCTGTTCGAGTTCTCGATGCGCGTCTCCATCAAGCGGCCCCAGGCCGCCGTGCCCGGCGCCTCAGCCGCGCCCGCCCAGGCCGCAGTGGCCAAGTCTTCGTGAGGGCCGCATGGCCAAGGCATCGACCCTGAATTTCGACGTCAGCAGCTTCTTCGACCACGCGGTCTCGCAGTTCCGCGGGCTGAACCCGAACGAGCCCGGCCAATGGCCATCGCTGCCCAAGGCCTCGGCCTGGGTGGCCACCGCCGCGGCGGTGGTGGTGGCCGGCTGGTTCGTGCTGCTGTCCACCGCCACCGACGACCTGCAACGCGAGCGCGACCTGGAGCCGGTGCGCAAGGCCGACTACCGCAACAAGCTGGGCCAGGCCGTCAACCTGAACGAGCTGCGCAAGCAGAAGCTCCAGGTGCAGGAGTACGTGACGCAGCTCGAAAAGCAGCTTCCGGGCAAGGCAGAAATGGACGCGCTGCTGTCCGACATCAACCAGGCCGGCCTCGGCCGCGGCCTGCAGTTCGAGCTGTTCCGGCCCGGGCAGATCGAGGTCAAGGACTACTACGCCGAGTTGCCCATCGCCATTCGCGTGACAGGCCGCTACCACGACATCGGCTCCTTTGCGGCCGATGTGGCCAACCTGTCGCGCATCGTCACGCTGCAAAACCTGAGCATCGGCACGCAGGCCGCGCCGCAACAGCGTGATGCCGCTCTGGGCGGCAGCGGCAACCTCGCGATGGAAGCCACCGCGCGCACCTACCGCTACCTCGACGCAGCCGAGGTGGCCAACCAGAAGCGGGCCGCCGCGGCCAAGGCTTCCGAGGGCAAGAAGTGATGCTGCTGCGCCTGAGCACGCTCGCCCTCGTTGCCGCACTCGCGGCCTGCAGCGCCGAGCACGAAGAGCTTCAACAGTGGATGGACCAGCAGCGCCGTGAGGTCAAGGCCAACGTGCCGCCGTTGCAGCCGCCCAAGAAATTCAACCCCGAGCCCTATGCGCAGGTGCAGGGCGTTGAACCGTTCAGCAACCAAAAACTCACGGTGGCCCTCAAGCAAGAGGCGCGGCAGCCGAATTCACTGCTGGCGGCCGAATTGAACCGCCGCAAGGAACCGCTGGAAGCCTACCCGCTGGACAGCATGGGCATGGTGGGCAGCGTTGCCAAGCAAGGCCAGCCTTTCGCGCTGCTGCGGGTGGACAACCTGCTGTACCAGGTCAAGGTGGGTGACTACCTGGGCCAGAACTACGGCCGCATCACGAAGATCGCGGAAACCGAAATCGGCCTGCGCGAGATCGTGCAGGACGCGGCTGGCGAATGGATAGAACGCCCTGCCACGCTGCAGCTTCAGGAGAGGGCGCGATGAGGACCATTGAGGAGACCTGGAACATGTCGAACTGGCGCGCCGCCATTGCCGCCCTGCTGGTCTGCGGCATGGCGCTGCTGGCGCCCTCGCCGGCATGGGCAGAGCCGCTGATCCAGTCGATCACCAGCACGCAGCAGGCAGGCGCCGAGGTCGTGCGCATCGAGTTCAGCGAGCCGCTCGCAGCGCTGCCCGGCGGCTTTGCGGTGCAGACGCCGCCGCGCATCGCGATCGACCTGCCCGGCGTGGGCACCGCGCTGGCGCGCAGCAGCGTCGAGATCAACCAGGGCAACCTGCGCTCGGTCAACGTGGCCCAGGCCGGCGAGCGCACGCGGCTGGTGCTCAACCTCAAGCAGCCCTCGGGCTACCGCGCGCAACTGCAGGGCAAGGCGCTGCTGCTGATCCTGGAAACGAATGCATCGCCGGCCGTGGCCGCTGCCGACCAGCCGGTGCACTTCGCGCCGTCGCAGAACAACCAGACGCTCGGCCTGCGCGACATCGACTTCCGCCGCGGCGCCGACGGCGCCGGCCGCATCGTCGTCGGCCTGCCCAACACGCAGGTGGGGGTGGACATCCGCCAGCAAGGCAGCGGGCTGGTGATCGAGTTCCTGCGCTCCACGCTGCCCGACGCACTGCGCCGCCGGCTGGACGTCACCGACTTCGGCACGCCGGTGAAAACCGTCTCTACCTTCCAGAGCGGCGACCGCGTGCGCATGGTCGTCGAGCCCACAGGCTCTTGGGAGCACAGCGCTTACCAGACCGACAACCAGTTCGTGCTGGAAGTGCGGCCGTTGAAGATCGACCCCAACAAGCTGACGCAAGGCCCGGGCTTCCAGGGCGAGAAGCTGTCTCTGAACTTCCAGAACATCGAGGTGCGGGCGCTGCTGCAGGTGATCGCCGACTTCACCAACTTCAACGTCGTCACCAGCGACACCGTCACCGGCACCGTGACGCTGCGCCTGAAAGACGTGCCCTGGGACCAGGCGCTGGACATCATCATGCAGAGCAAGGGCCTGGGCGTGCGCAAGTCCGGCAACGTGCTGTGGATCGCGCCCAAGGAAGAGCTTTCGGCCAAGGAGCAGGTGGACCTGGAGGCCAAGAAGAAGGTGGCCGAACTGGAGCCGCTGCGCACCCAGTCGTTCCAGCTCAACTACACCAAGTCCGAAGACGTGGCCAAGGGCCTGACCGGGCAGACGACGGCCGGCGGCTCCGGCGGCGGCGGCGCGGGCGGCAGCACGCAGGTCACACGCATCCTGTCGCCCCGCGGCAGCGTGATCTTCGAGTCGCGCACCAACCAGCTCTTCGTGTCCGACATTCCGAGCAAGCTCGAAGAGATCACGCAGTTGATCGCGAAGATCGACATCCCGGTGCGCCAGGTGCTGATCGAGGCGCGCATCGTCGAGGCCGACGACAGCTTCGGCCGCGCGCTCGGCGTGAAGCTGGGCGCCTCCGACCTGCGCGGCACGCCCACCGGTGCGGGCATCAGCATCGGTGGCAACTACACGGCCATCGGTGCCCAGACAGGCCAGACGCCAGGCGGGGTGGGCTTCAACAACTCGCAGTTCGTCAGCCTGCCGGCCAACGTGTCGTCCAGCACCTTCGGCGGCGCCACGGCGGCCAACGTCGCGTTCTCGCTGTTCAGCTCGGCGGCCAACCGTTTCCTCAACCTGGAGCTGTCGGCGCTGGAGTCAGAGGGCAAAGGCAAGATCGTTTCGAGCCCGCGCGTCATCACCGCCGACCAGGTGGAAGCGCTGATCGAGCAGGGCACCGAACTGCCGTACCAGGCCGCCACGTCCAGCGGCGCCACCAGCGTGCAGTTCCGCAAGGCCAACCTGGCGCTGAAAGTCACGCCGCAGATCACGCCGGAGGGCAACGTGATCCTCAACGTGGATGTCAACAAGGACAGCGTCGGCCAATCGACCGTGGCCGGCTTCGCCATCGACACCAAGCATGTGAAAACGCAGGTGCTGGTGGAGAACGGCGGCACCGTGGTGATCGGCGGCATCTTCACGCAGAACGAGACCGACAGCACCAGCAAGGTGCCCCTGCTGGGCGACATCCCCGTGCTGGGCTACCTCTTCCAGAACCGCACACGCAGCATCAGCAAAACCGAGTTGCTCATCTTCATCACCCCGAAGATCGTGACCGACCGCTCCGCTGCCCGATAAAGCATTGCGCCGCAAGGCGACGCAGGACTGCCGACCATGACCCATATCAAGCGCCTTCTCGCCGTCCTGGCATTGCTCTTCCTTGCGGCCTGCGGCGGCGGGGGTGGCGGCACGTCCGCGTTCGGCGGGGATGCGGGCACGGGGACGGGGGGTGGCACGGGTGCAGTCACGCCGTCCGCAGCCGACCTGGTGCTGACGCTGAGCGCCAACAGTGTGGCCAACAACGGCACCGAATCAGTCGTTGCCACGGCGATTGCGATCGATGCGAACCGCAACACCGTCGCAGGCGTTCCGGTGACGGTGAGCGTGAACGGCAATGCGGTGTCCACGCCTTCCGGCGCGACGACCGGCGCGGAAGGGTCGGTCACGGCAACGGTGGGCATTGGCGCCGACCGCAGCAACCGGACGATCACCGTCACCGCGACGAGCGGCGCGCTGACCAAGACGGCGCAATTGCAGGTGGTGGACTCTGCCGGTGGTGGCGGGGCCAATCCGTCTGACCTGCTGCTGACGCTGACCTCCGGCACCGTGGGCAATGACGGCATCAGCACGGTCACGGCAAACGTCACCGCGCTGGATGCCAAGCGCAACGTGCTGCCGGGGGTTGCCGTCTCGGTGACCGTGGACCAGGGCGCCACTGTCCTGCCTTCGGGCGCGACGACTGCCAGCAACGGCGTGCTGTCCGCCGCCATCGGCATCGGCGCGGACCGCAGCAACCGCACCATCACCGTCACGGCCACCGCCCAGGGCCTGTCGGCCCGCACTGCGAAGCTGCAAGTGGTGGATGTTCCCGTCAGCGCCAATCCCACGGCGGCCGACCTGAGCCTGAGCTTGAGCGCCTCGACGCTCGACAACGGGGGCACCAACACCATTCTTGCCACCGCCACCGCGGTGGACAGCAAGCGCAACACGCTGGCTGGAATTCCGGTGACGTTCAGCGTCGATAGCAGCGCGGTGGCCACCGTGAACGCGGCCACGAGCAACGTGCAGGGGGTGGTGACGGCGGTCATCGGCATCGGCGCCGACAGGTCCAGCCGCGTGATCACCGTCACTGCAACCAGCGGTACGCTGACCCGGTCGGCGTCGTTTGCGGTCAGCGGCGCGAAGTTGACCGCTTCGTTCTCGCCGCTGGTCACCGCCGGCAGCACTGGCAATCAAATCGAATACCTGTTGCAGGACAAGGCAGGCAGCGCCATGGCCGGCCAGGTCGTGTCGGTGACCGGGGCCGGACTGCCGACGCTTTCAGGGGTGACCAATGCGAACGGCAAATACCTCTACACCTTCACTGCGCCCGCGACGGCCACGTCGTTGTCGGTTGTTGCAACGGCGGCCGGTGAGTCGTTGACCGAAACGGTCACGGTGCAAGCGGCGAGCGGCGGTAGCGTTCCAACGGCGAGCCCGGTTCCGCAATCTGCTTCACTGACGCCCAGCCCCAGCGTGATCTCCGCGAACCTCGCGGGCCAAACCACCAACCAGGTGGAGTTGCGCGCGCTGTTCCTGGCCGGCAACAACCAGCCGGTGCAAAACGTCCGCGTCCGGTTCGACCTGGCGGGCAACGTCAACAGCAGTGATGGCGTGGTGTCGTGGCTTGGCGGCAGCTACGCCTATTCCGACACGACAGGGGTGGCCCGTGGGGCCTTCACGCCGGGTCTGCGTTCCAGCCCGACCGCAGGGTTGACCGTGCGCGCCTGCTACGACGTCGTGGACTTCCCCGTCACAACCTGCCCCAACCAGGTGACCAACACCCTGACCGTGACCTCGGAAGCCTTGTCGGTGAACATCCGCACCGACAACACGGTGGGCGAAGGCACGGCAAAGCTGACCTACATCAAGCGCTTTGTCGTGATGGTGGTGGACGCTGCTGGGCAGGCCAAACCCGACGTGCTGATCACGCCCTCGGTCGATCTGCCGAGCTACTACAAGGGCCGGTTCTTTTGGAACGGCAAGACATGGCAGCAGCTCATCTTGTTGGACAACACCGAGTCCTACGCCTACAACACGAGCCTCAAGGCATGGCAGCAGCAGGCGGCCACGTCGCAACCTTCGTGTCCGAACGAAGACGTCAACAGAAACGCGGTGCGTGAGGCACCGCTCTATGACGCAGCAGCGCCCGCGCCGGCCGTCTCGGGCCGCCAGGAAGATCTCAACTGGAACGGCGACCTCGATCCACGCAAGGCCGACGTTGCCATCAAGATGGTCGGCTCGTCGAAGACAGATGCCAGCGGCCTGGCGGTGCTTCAGATCGAATACGGCAAGAACGTCGCTTCCTGGGTGGACTACGTGATCACGGTGACGGCGACCGGCATTTCGGGGACGGAAGCGAGGGCGCGTTACAGTGGCTTGGCCTATGGCCTGGGCAACCTTCCGTTCCCTGCGGTGGACGTGGGCACCGAAACCATTCCGCCCGCCTTCGTCATCAGCCCGTACGGCCTGTCCACGGTTTGCAGCAATCCCAATTGAAGCCTTGACCATCTCCCTCGTCGGCATGCCCGGCTGTGGCAAGTCCACAGTCGGCCGCCATCTGGCGAGGCACCTCGGCCTGCGCTTCGCCGACAGTGACACCGAGATCGAGCGCCGCATCGGCATGCCGATCCGCGACTGGTTCCCACTGCACGGCGAGGACGCGTTCCGCGATGTCGAGCAGGACGTGATCGACGCGCTGACCCAGCCCGGTGACGCCCTGGTGCTGGCGACAGGCGGCGGGGCCGTGCTGCGGCCCTCGAACCGCGACGCGCTGCATTCGCGCAGCCATGCCTTCTACCTGCGCTCGTCACCCGAAGAGCTGCACCGCCGCCTGCGGCACGACACGCACCGCCCGCTGCTACAGGTGGCAGACCCGCAGCGCCGGCTGCGCGAGCTGTTCCGCGAGCGGGACCCGCTGTACCGACGTGTGGCGCACTTCGTGATCGAGACGGCGCGGCCGTCGGTGCCGGCGCTGATCGGCATGGTGCTGATGCAGCTTGAGCTGGCTGGGCTGGTGGACCCGGCGCAGGTGCCGTCACCGGTGGACCAGCGGCCGCCGCGCTAGGCCGGTGTGGCTGACGGCTGACCGCTGACGGCGGCGCCGTAAACTGCCGCCGATGTCCGACCCCACAGCTTCCTTCTCCGGCCATCACTGCGTGCCCGTGGCGGCAGGTGACAGCCGCTACGACATCTTGATCGGTGCCGGTCTGCTGCGCCAGCTGCAGGCCTGGCAGGGGCTGCCGCCCGCGGCGCAGGCCGTGGTGGTCAGCAACCCGGTGGTCGATGCATTGCATGGCGCGGCGCTGCGCGCGGCGCTGGCGCCGCACTACCGGCAGATCAGCACGGTGCTGCTGCCGGACGGCGAGGCGCACAAGGACTGGCCCACGCTGAACCTGGTCTTCGACCATCTGCTGGCGCGGGGCTGTGACCGCAAGACGGTGTTGTTCGCGCTGGGCGGCGGCGTCGTCGGCGACATGGCCGGCTTTGCTGCCGCCAGCTACATGCGTGGCGTGCCCTTCGTGCAGGTGCCCACCACGCTGCTCGCGCAGGTGGATTCGTCGGTCGGCGGCAAGACCGCCATCAACCACCCGCTGGGCAAGAACATGATCGGCGCGTTCTACCAGCCAAAGCGGGTGCTGTGCGACCTGGCCGCGCTGGACACACTGCCGGCGCGCGAGTTGAGCGCTGGCCTGGCCGAGGTCATCAAGTACGGGCCGGTGGCCGATGCCGGCTTCTTCGACTGGATCGAGGCCGAGCTGGATGCGCTGCTGGCGCGCGACGCGGCTGCGCTGGCGCACGCCATCCGCCGGTCTTGCGAGATCAAGGCCTGGGTGGTGGGGCAGGACGAGCGCGAAAGCGGCCTGCGCGCCATCCTGAACTTCGGCCACACCTTCGGCCACGCCATCGAAGCCGGGCTGGGCTACGGCGCCTGGCTGCACGGCGAGGCGGTGGCCTGCGGCATGGTGATGGCCGCTGCGCTGTCGGTCGAACTGGGGCTGCTGCAGGCAGCGTGGGCAGCCCGGCTGGAGCGGCTGATCGCGCGCGCCGGCCTGCCGGTGCGCGGCCCGGCGCTGGGTGCGGCGCGCTACCTTGAATTGATGCGGCTGGACAAGAAGGCAGAGGGCGGCGAGATCCGCTTCGTCGTCATCGAAGCGCCTGGCCGCGCTGCGCTGCGGCCGGCGCCCGATGCGCTGGTGGCGCGCGTGATCGAGGCGCACTGCGCTGCGTGAGCGGCCCGGACGCATGCACCGCATGAACCGCATGCACCGCCTGATGCGGACCCACCACGTTGGAGCCGCTGCGTGAACACAGCCGTCGCCCTGGCGCCGTGGGCTTGCCACCCGGCCAAGAGCCGCGGCCGGCGCATCGCCGAGCCGCTGTCGCCGCCGCGCACCGAGCACCAGCGCGACCGGGACCGCATCGTCCACAGCACCGCCTTCCGCCGCCTGGTCTATAAGACGCAGGTCTTCATCAACCATGAAGGCGACCTGTTCCGCACGCGGCTGACCCATTCGCTGGAGGTGGCCCAGCTCGGGCGCTCGATGGCGCGTGCGCTGCACCTCAACGAAGATCTCGTCGAGGCCATCGCGCTGGCGCACGACCTGGGCCACACGCCTTTCGGCCACGCCGGGCAGGACGCGCTGCACGCCTGCATGCAGACGCATGGCGGCTTCGAGCACAACCTGCAAAGCCTGCGCGTGGTGGATGCGCTGGAGCTGCGCTACCCGGCTTTCGACGGCCTGAACCTCACATTCGAGGCGCGCGAGGGCATCCTCAAGCACTGCTCGCGCCGCCACGCCGAGCGCCTGGTGCAGCAAGAGCCCGCCGGCCCCGCGCTGCGCTTTCTGAACGGCACGCAGCCCAGCCTGGAGGCGCAGTTGGTCAACCTGGCCGACGAGATGGCCTACAACGCGCACGACGTGGACGACGGCCTGCGGTCCGGGCTGATCACGCCGCAGCAACTCGACGCCGTGCCCTTGTTCGCCCGCTTCCGCGACGAGGCGTTGCGCGAGCATCCGCAGCTTGACGCCGCTGCCGGCCGCAGGCTGCTGTTCGAAACCTTGCGGCGGATGTTGTCGGCGATGGTCGGCGATCTGGTCGCCGCCACCTCGGCTGCGCTGGCGCAGCAGCGGCCGGCCGATGTGGACGCCCTGCGCGCCATGCCTGCGCTGGCCGCCTTCACGCCGGCCCTGCGCGAAGAGCTGGACGCGCTCAAGCACTTTCTCTTCAGCGCGCTGTACCGGCACCCGCAGGTGGTGCACAAGACCGCCCGCGCCCGCACCGTGGTGGAAGAACTGTTCCGCGCCTACGTGGCGGCGCCGGCCGAGATGCCGGCCGACCACGCGGCGGCAGCCGACCGCGAGCGGGCGGTTGCCGACTACATTGCCGGCATGACCGACCGCTTTGCGCTGCGCGAACACCTGCGCCTCACCGGCCGCAACGCGTTCGACGCCTGACACGCCGTGACTGCATCGCCTTGAGATGGCCCGCCTGCCACGCATGGCGGTGGCTGGACACGCCCACTACATCATCCAGCGCGGCCACAGCGGGCAGCCGGTGTTCGCCGACGACGAGGACAGGCGTGCCTACCTGGCCGCCTTGCATGAAGCCGCGCTGGCGCAACAGGTGGTGCTGCACGCCTATGCCTTGCTCGACGCCGAAGTGCAGTTGCTGGCCACGCCACCCAGCGCCCAGGCACTCAGCCGCATGATGCAGACGCTGGGCAGGCGCTACGTGAGCGGCTACAACCGGCGGCATGGCAGCAGCGGCACCTTGTGGGACGGTCGCTTTCGCGCCGCCGTGGTGGAGCCCGGCGGCGCCCGGCTGCAGGTGCTGTTGCTGACGGACGGCCAGCCCGGCCAGACCAGCGCCAGCCACCGCACCGGCGGCACGCGGCATCGGCTGCTGGTCGATCCACCGGAAATCTGGGGCTTGGGCAACACGCCCTTCGAACGGGAAGCGCGCTACCGCACTCTGCTGGTGCAGGGTGTCCCGCCTGCCGAGCAGGCTGCGCTCCGTCAGGCGGCACTCGGCGGCTGGGTCATCGGAGCCCGGGCGTTCGCGCTGACCTTGCAAGACAAGATCGAACGCCCGGCGCTGCCGCGCCTGCGTGGGCGGCCCGCGAGGCAAGGTGCTGCGCCGAAGTAGGGCAGCGGCCGTGGGCACGGTGCATGCACGGCAGATGCCGCCAGCCGTTCTCTTTGATCTGTCCCCAATTACGTGTCACGCCAAACCGACTCCATAAAATGCGACTCTGACCCCGAATATTTGAGATTGCCGCAATTGTTGCAGTGCGATAAATTCCGCCCTCCTGATTTGTGAAAGTGCGCCATGTCCGACGCCCACAGCACGGCCGCCGCCGCGCCCGCCACTGCCGCTGAACTGCGCGCTGCGCAGGCTTCGGGGCTGTACCACCCGGCCAACGAACACGACGCCTGCGGCGTGGGCTTCGTCGCCCACATCAAGGGCGTGCGCGCGCACCACATCATCGAGCAGGGTCTGAAGATCCTGGAGAACATCGATCACCGCGGCGCGGTGGGCGCCGACAAGCTGATGGGTGACGGCGCGGGCATCCTGATCCAGATCCCCGACGACTTCTTCCGCGCCGACATGGCCGCGCAGGGCATCACGCTGCCGCCGCCAGGCGAGTACGGCGTCGGCATGATCTTCCTGCCGAAAGAGCACGCCTCGCGGCTGGCCTGCGAGCAGGAACTGGAGCGTGCCGTGAAGGCCGAAGGCCAGGTGTTGCTCGGCTGGCGCGACGTGCCGGTGGACCGCGAGATGCCGATGAGCCCGGCCGTGCGCTGCAAAGAGCCGGTGATGCGGCAGATCTTCATCGGCCGCGGGCACGACGTCATCGTGCCGGACGCTTTGGAGCGCAAGCTCTACGTGATCCGCAAGACGGCGTCGGCCGCCATCCAGAAGCTCAGGCTCACGCACAGCCGCGAGTACTACGTGCCTAGCATGAGCTGCCGCACCATCATCTACAAGGGCCTGCTGCTGGCCACCCAGGTGGGCGTTTATTTCAAGGACCTGGCCGACCCGCGCACCGTCTCGGCGCTGGCCCTCGTGCACCAGCGCTTCTCCACCAACACCTTCCCGGAGTGGCCGCTGGCCCACCCCTACCGGATGGTGGCGCACAACGGCGAGATCAACACCGTCAAGGGCAACTTCAACTGGATGCGCGCGCGTGAAGGCGTGATGAAGAGTCCGGTGCTGGGCGACGACCTCGCCAAGCTCTACCCGATCAGCTTCGAGCACCAGAGCGACACCGCCACCTTCGACAACGCGCTCGAACTGCTGACGATGGCCGGCTACCCGCTGGCCCACGCCGCGATGATGATGATCCCCGAGGCTTGGGAGAACCACGAGATGATGGACGCGCGGCGGCGCGCCTTCTACGAATACCACGCCGCGATGATGGAGCCCTGGGACGGCCCGGCCGCGATGGTGTTCACCGACGGCAAGCAGATCGGCGCCACGCTCGACCGCAACGGCCTGCGCCCGGCGCGCTACATCGTCACCGACGACGACATCGTCGTGATGGCCAGTGAATCCGGTGTGCTGCCCATCCCCGAGGCGCGCATCGTCAAGAAATGGCGGCTTCAGCCAGGGCGCATGTTCCTGATCGATCTCGAACAAGGCCGCATCGTCGAAGACGAAGAGCTGAAGAACCAGTTTGCCAACGCCAGGCCGTACCGCCAGTGGATCGAGAACGTGCGCATCCGGCTCGACTCGATCCCGGCAGACCGCGGCGCCGCGGCCGGCGTGCCTGCCAGCGCCGAGACACTGCTCGACCGCCAGCAGGCCTTCGGCTACACCCAGGAAGACCTGAAGTTCCTGATGGCGCCGATGGCCGCCAACGGCGAAGAAGGCATCGGCTCGATGGGCAACGACTCGCCGCTGGCCGTGCTGTCCGACAAGAACAAGGGCTTGTTCAACTACTTCAAGCAGTTGTTCGCCCAGGTCACCAACCCGCCGATCGACCCGATCCGCGAGGCCATCGTGATGAGCCTGAACAGCTTCATCGGCCCCAAGCCCAACCTGCTGGACATCAACGCCGTCAACCCGCCGATGCGGCTGGAGGTGACGCAGCCGATCCTCGACTTCGACGACATGGCGCGGCTGCGCGCCATCGAGACCCACACCAACGGCAAGTTCAAGAGCTGCGCGCTCGACATCTGCTACCCGGTGGCCTGGGGCCGCGAAGGCATCGAGGCCAAGCTGGCGTCGCTGTGCGCCGAAGCAGTGGACGCGCTGAAGAGCGGCCACAACATCCTCATCATCAGCGACCGCCGGGTCGGCCGCACGCAGATCGCCATTCCCGCACTGCTGGCCTTGTCTGCCGTGCACCACCACCTGGTGCGCGAGGGGCTGCGCACCACGGCCGGGCTGGTGGTCGAGACCGGCTCGGCGCGCGAGGTCCATCACTTCGGCGTGCTGGCCGGCTATGGCGCCGAGGCAGTGCACCCCTACCTGGCGATGGAAACGCTGGTCAGCCTGCATGCCACGCTGCCCGGTGCACTGGCGCCGGACAAGGCTGTCTATAACTACGTCAAGGCCATCGGCAAGGGTCTGTCGAAGATCATGTCGAAGATGGGCGTCAGCACCTACATGTCGTATTGCGGCGCGCAGTTGTTCGAGGCCATCGGGCTGGACGCCGGCTTCGTCGCCCAGTACTTCCGCGGCACCGCCACGCAGGTGGGCGGCATCGGCGTCTTCGAGGTGGCCGAAGAAGCCTTGCGCATGCACAAGGCGGCCTTCGGCAACGACCCCGTGCTGGCGCAGATGCTCGACAGCGGCGGCGAATACGCCTGGCGCGTGCGCGGCGAAGAGCACATGTGGACGCCGGACGCCATTGCCAAGCTGCAGCACAGCACGCGCGGCAACAAGTTCGAGACCTACAAGGAATACGCACAGCTCATCAACGACCAGAGCCGCCGCCACATGACGCTGCGCGGGCTGTTCGAGTTCAAGGTCGATCCGGCCAAGGCGATTTCGGTCGATGAGGTCGAGCCGGCGGCAGAGATCGTCAAGCGCTTCGCCACCGGCGCAATGAGCCTGGGCTCGATCAGCACCGAGGCCCACTCCACGCTGGCCATCGCGATGAACCGCATCGGCGGCAAGAGCAACACCGGCGAAGGCGGCGAAGACCCGGCGCGCTACCGCAGCGAGCTGAAAGGCGTGAAGGTCACCGCCGGCACCAAGGTCAGCGACATCATCGGCAAAGTCATCGAAGCCGACTACACGCTGCAAGACGGCGACAGCCTGCGCAGCCGCATCAAGCAGGTGGCCTCCGGCCGCTTCGGCGTCACCACCGAATACCTGGTGTCGGCCGACCAGTTGCAGATCAAGATGGCGCAGGGCGCCAAGCCGGGCGAGGGCGGCCAGTTGCCGGGTGGCAAGGTCAGCGAGTACATCGGCATGCTGCGCTACAGCGTGCCGGGGGTGGGCCTCATCAGCCCGCCGCCGCACCACGACATCTATTCGATCGAAGACCTGGCGCAGCTCATCCACGACCTGAAAAACGCCAACCCGCGGGCCAGCGTCAGCGTCAAGCTGGTGTCCGAAGTGGGCATCGGCACGGTGGCCGCAGGCGTCACCAAGTGCAAGGCCGACCACGTGGTGATCGCCGGGCACGACGGCGGCACCGGCGCGTCGCCCTGGAGCAGCATCAAGCACGCCGGCACGCCCTGGGAGCTGGGGCTGGCCGAAACGCAGCAGACGCTGGTGCTCAACCGCCTGCGCAGCCGCATCCGCGTGCAGGCCGACGGGCAGATGAAGACCGGCCGCGACGTCGTCATCGGCGCCTTGCTGGGCGCAGACGAGTTCGGCTTCGCGACCGCGCCGCTGGTGGTGGCAGGCTGCATCATGATGCGCAAGTGCCACCTGAACACCTGCCCGGTGGGGGTGGCAACGCAAGACCCGGTGCTGCGAAAGAAATTCACCGGCCAGCCCGAACACGTCGTCAACTTCTTCTTCTTCATTGCCGAAGAAGCGCGCCAGATCATGGCGCAACTGGGCATCCGCAAGTTCGACGATCTCATCGGCCGCAGCGACCTGCTCGACACCAAGAAGGGCATCGAGCACTGGAAGGCCAAGGGCCTGGACTTCAGCCGCATCTTCCACCAGCCCGACGTGCCGTCGGAAGTGTCGCGCCGCCAGGTAGAGACGCAGGACCATGGCCTGGACAAGGCGCTGGACAACAAGCTGATCGAGCGCTGCCGCTCCGCCATCGAACGCGGCGAAAAGGTGCAGTTCATGGAGGACGCGCGCAACCAGAACCGCAGCGTCGGCGCCATGCTCAGCGGCGAACTGATCCGCCACCGCCCCGAGGGCCTGCCCGACCACACCATCTTCATGCAGATGATGGGCACCGGCGGCCAGAGCTTCGGCGCCTTCCTGGCCAGCGGCATCACGCTGTACCTGATCGGCGACGCGAACGACTACACCGGCAAGGGCCTGTCCGGCGGCCGCGTGGTGGTGCGGCCTAGCATCGACTTCCGCGGCGACGCCACCAAGAACATCATCATCGGCAATACAGCGCTGTATGGCGCCACCAGCGGCGAGGCCTTCTTCCGCGGCGTGGCGGGTGAACGCTTCGCCGTGCGGCTGTCGGGCGCGACGGCGGTGGTCGAGGGCACCGGCGACCATGGCTGTGAGTACATGACCGGCGGCACCGTGGCCGTGCTGGGCCGCACCGGCCGCAACTTTGCCGCCGGCATGAGCGGCGGCGTGGCCTATGTGTTCGACGAGGACGGGCAGTTCGCCAAGCGCTGCAACACCGCGATGGTGGCGCTGGAGAAATTGCTGCCGCGCGAAGAGCAGGCCGGCGCGGCCATTGGGCTGCATCTGGAATTGCAGGACGACGTGCTGCTGAAGAAGCTGATCGAAGACCACCACCGCTGGACGGGCAGCCTGCGGGCGCGCGAAATCCTGGACGCCTGGGCCGAGTCGCGCGCGAGGTTCGTGAAGGTCTTTCCGCACGAATACAAGCGGGTGCTCGCCGAGCGTGCCGCCAAGGCCGGTGCGGCGGCCGCCACCGGCAAGGCGCGCGCCTCTGCCGGCACTGTCGCGGCCAAATAGAACAAAGCACAGAAAACCGAGAACAGGACACCAGCCACCATGGGAAAAGTCACCGGCTTCCTCGAATACGAGCGCCTGGAAGAAGGCTACGCGCCGCCGCCGCAGCGGCTGAAGAACTGGAAAGAGTTCGTCATCTCGCTGAACGCAGAACAGTCGCAGGTGCAGAGTGCCCGCTGCATGGACTGCGGCACGCCGTTCTGCAACAGCGGCTGCCCGGTCAACAACATCATTCCGGACTTCAACGACCTGGTCTATCGCGACGACTGGCTGGGCGCCATCACGGTGCTGCACTCCACCAACAATTTCCCCGAGTTCACCGGCCGCGTCTGCCCTGCGCCTTGCGAGGCCGCGTGCACGCTGAACGTCAACGACGACCCGGTGGGCATCAAGAGCCTCGAACACGCCATCATCGACCGCGCCTGGGCCGAAGGCTGGGTCACGCCGCTGCCGGCCGAGCGGAAGACCGGCAAGAAGGTGGCGGTGGTCGGCAGCGGGCCGGCCGGGCTGGCTGCTTCGCAGCAGCTTGCACGCGCCGGCCACGACGTGACGCTGTTCGAGAAGAACAGCCGCATCGGCGGCCTGCTGCGCTACGGCATCCCGGACTTCAAGATGGAGAAGGTCCACATCGACCGGCGCATCGCGCAGATGCAGGCCGAAGGCGTGACCTTCCGCACCGGCGTGCTGGTGGGCGAGTTGCCCCCGGGCCACAAGCTGACCAACGACGCGAAAGAGACGGTCAGCGCCGCGCAGTTGAAGGCCGGGTTCGATGCCGTGCTCTTGACCGGCGGCGCAGAACTCTCGCGCGACCTGCCGGTGCCGGGGCGGGAGCTGGACGGCATCCACTTCGCGATGGAGTTTTTGCCGCAGCAGAACAAGGTCAACGCCGGCGACAAGCTCAAGGGCCAGTTGCGGGCCGACGGCAAGCACGTCATCGTGATCGGCGGCGGCGACACCGGCAGCGACTGCGTCGGCACCAGCAACCGCCATGGCGCGGCCAGCGTGACGCAGTTCGAGCTGATGCCGCAGCCGCCGGAAGAAGAAAACCGGCCGATGACCTGGCCCTACTGGCCGTACAAGCTGCGCACCAGTTCCAGCCACGAGGAAGGCTGCGAACGCACCTTCGCCATCGCCACCAAGGAGTTCGTCGGCAGCAAGGGCAAGGTCACCGCGCTGAAGACCGTGCAGGTGCAGTGGCAGGGCGGCAAGATGGTCGAGGTGCCGGGCAGCGAGAAGGAATACAAGGCCGACCTGGTGCTGCTGGCGATGGGCTTCGTGGCACCGGCGGCATCGGTGCTGGAGGCTTTCGGCATCGAGAAAGACGCCCGCGGCAACGCCAGGGCTGCCACCGACGGGCCGGCCAGCTACAAGACCAGCGTCGAGAAGGTCTTCGCGGCCGGCGACATGCGGCGCGGACAGTCACTGGTGGTGTGGGCCATCCGTGAAGGCCGGCAGGCGGCGCGCGCAGTGGACGAGTTTCTGATGGGCACCAGCACGCTGCCACGCTGACCCCACGCCGGGCCGTCGCGGGTGTGCCCGGCCTACGGGCAATCCCGCATGCTTTTGTGGTGCATGCGACAATTCCAGGCACAAGAACATGCCCGGGCGACTGCCCGCACGCCCGGATTGAATCCCGACCTGCTCATCGAAATCGACCACGTCACGTTCGGCTACGACCCGAGCCGAACGATCCTGAACGACGTTTCCATGCAGTTCCGGCGCGGCAAGGTCACCGCCATTCTGGGCGGCTCGGGCTGCGGCAAGACCACCTTGCTGCGCGTCATCGGCGGCGTGCACCGGGTGCAAAAGGGCCGTGTGCTCTTCGACGGTGAGCTGGTCAACACGCGCGACAAGGAGATGCTCTACCGCATCCGCCGCAGGCTCGGCATGCTGTTCCAGTTCGGTGCGCTGTTCACCGACCTGACGGTGTTCGAGAACGTCGCCTTTCCGCTGCGCGAGCACAGCGACCTGCCCGAGTCGATGATCCGCGACATCGTGCTGATGAAGCTCAACGCAGTCGGCCTGCGCGGTGCGGCCAAGCTGCGCATCGCCGAGGTGTCGGGCGGCATGGCGCGGCGCATCGCGCTGGCCCGCGCGATCGCACTCGACCCCGAACTCATCATGTACGACGAGCCCTTCGCCGGCCTGGACCCGATCTCTATGGGCGTTGCCGCCAACCTGATCCGCAAGCTCAACGACACCACCGGCGCCACCACGCTGATGGTGTCGCACGACGTGCAGGAGTGCTTCGCCATCTGCGACTACGCCTATCTGATGGCGGCCGGCGGCCGTGTGGTGGCGCATGGCACACCTGCCGAACTCAATGCCTCCGACGACGCCGAGGTGCGCCAGTTCATCCGCGGCGAGCCCGACGGGCCGGTGCGCTTCCACTATCCCGCGCCGCCGCTGGCGCAAGACCTCGGCCTGGGAGCGCCGGCATGACGGCGCTGGCCGGCGCCGTGCAGACCCTGGGTCGCGGCACGCTGGCACTGGTGCGCTCGCTCGGCCACGCTGCCTTCTTTCTGGCCGACCTGCTGCGCGCGGTACCCGCAGCGCTGCGCCGCTTTTCGCTGGTGGTGGTGCAAATCCACGCCATCGGCAACCGCTCGCTGCTGATCATCACCGCGTCGGGGCTGGCGGTCGGCTTCGTGCTGGCCCTGCAGATGTACTACGCGCTGGTGGCCTACGGCGCGGCAGAAAGCCTGGGGATGCTGGTCAACCTGTCGCTGGTGCGTGAACTGGGGCCGGTGGTGACGGCGCTGTTGTTCGCCGGCCGCGCAGGCACGTCGTTGACGGCAGAGATCGGCCTGATGAAAGCCGGCGAGCAGATCTCGGCGATGGAGCTGATGGCCATCGACCCGCGCAGCCGCGTGCTGGCGCCGCGCTTCATCGGCGGCGTGATCTCGATGCCCATCCTGGCGATCCTGTTCTCTGCCATCGGCATCCTGGGCGCCTACGTGGTGGCGGTGCTGATGATCGGCGTCGATGCAGGCAACTTCTGGTCGATCATGCAGGCCAAGGTCGATGTCTGGCGCGACGTCGGCAACGGCCTCGTCAAGAGCGCGGTGTTCGGCGTGGTCTGCACCTTCGTCGCGCTCTACCAGGGCTATGAAACGCAGGCCACGCCCGAGGGCGTGGCCTACGCGACCACGCGCACCGTGGTCATTTCCTCACTGGCGGTTCTGGGTATCGACTTCGTGCTCACCGCGCTGATGTTTTCGACGCCCTGAAGGCGCTGGCTGTCGGGGCGAACAAGGGATTTTCGATGGGAAAAAGAGGCATAGAAACGATGGTCGGCAGCTTCGTGCTGCTGGGGCTGATCGGCATCGTCTTCCTGGCGCTGAAGTCGGCCAACCTGGGCAGCTTCAGCGCCGGCAACAGCTACGAGCTGACGGCACGGTTCGACAACATCGGCGGCCTCAAGGCCCGCGCACCGGTGCGCAGCGCCGGTGTCACCGTCGGCCGCATCACCCGCATCACGCTCGACCCCAAGACCTACCAGGGTGTGGTCACGCTGAACGTGGACCAGCACTTCCAGTTCCCCAAGGACTCGTCGGCCAAGATCCTGACTTCGGGGCTGCTGGGCGACCAGTACGTGGGCATCGAGCCCGGTGGCGACGACAAGAACCTGGCGGCCGGCGACACCATCGCGCAGACGCAATCGGCCGTGGTGCTGGAAAACCTGATCGGCCAGTTCCTCACCGGCAAGGCAGCCGACGCCGCCGACCAGGCAGCCTCCGGTGCCTCCCCCGCTTCTGGAGCTGCAAAATGACATCCACCATGCCGAGCCGCGTCCGCGTGCGCGCACTGGCCTCGGCCTTGGCGCTGGCTTGCACGCTGCTGGCCGGCTGTGCCACCGCGCCTGCGGGCAGCGCGCCGGCAGGCGCTGCCGACGGCACCGCCGCCGCAGCACCCAAGCCAGACCCCTGGGAACACTGGAACCGCAAGGTCTATGGCTTCAACGAGGCGGTGGACAAGGCCGTGTTCAAGCCGGTGGCCGAAGCCTACCGTGACGTGTTGCCGCAGATCGTGCGCACCGGCATCGGCAACGTGCTGGGCAACATCGGCGACGTCTGGTCCACGGCCAACCAGTTCTTCCAGGGCAAGGGGCAATACGGTTTCGAGATGGGCATGCGCGTGCTCACCAACACCGTCTTCGGCCTGGGCGGCCTGCTCGACCCGGCCACCGAGATGAAGCTTCCGCGCCGCTCGGAAGACTTCGGCCAGACGCTGGGCCGCTGGGGCGTCAGCCCGGGCCCCTACGTGGTGCTGCCCTTCCTGGGCCCGTCCACGTTGCGCGACACCGCTGCCTTCCCGGTGGACCGCCTCGCCGCGCCCGGCAGCCTGCCCAGCCAGGAGACGGCGCGCTATGCCGTCACAGCGCTCGAACTGGTCAACGTGCGGGCCGATCTGCTGGGCACCACCCAACTGCTGGACCAGGTGGCGCTCGACCGTTACAGCTTCATCCGCGACGCCTATCTGGCGCGCCGCGCAGACCAGGTGGCCGACGGTGCGGCGCCGATGGAAAAGTTCGAGGACGAGCCTGCGGACGCACCGGCGGAACCAACGAAGAAGCCCGCGGCTCCAACGTCCGCAAGCCGGCCGGCATCTGCGCCGGCATCCTCGCCGGCATCCTCGCCGGCGAAGTGAACGGATCGGGCGCATCGCGCGTTGAAGGTTCACATGGCCGCTTGGCCAGACCGCAAAAGGACGACTCCATGTTGAAGAAGCTGCTCACCGCCGTGGCCCTGCTGGCCACGCTCGCCAGCCCCGCATTTGCCGACACGGCACCCGACGCCTTCGTGCGCCAGATTTCCACCGACGTGATCGACGCCGCCAAGACCGACAAGAGCGTGCAGTCGGGCGACATCAACCGCATCATCGGACTGGTCGATTCCAAGGTGATGCCCAACGTCAACTTCGAGGCCATGACGCGCTCGGCCGTCGGCCCGCAATGGCGCAGCGCCACGCCGGAGCAGCGCAGCAAGCTGCAGGCCGAATTCAAGACGCTGCTGGTGCGCGTGTATGCCGGCGCGCTGACGCAGATCAGCAACCAGACGGTCGAGGTCACCAAGACCCTGCCGGTGGCCGGCGGCTCGCAGGTGGTGGTGCAGTCCGAGGTGCGCGGCAAGGGCGACCCCATCAAGCTGGACTACCGGCTCGACAAGGCCGACGCAAGCTGGAAGATCATCGACGTCAACGTCGGCGGCATCTGGCTCGTCACCAGCTACCGCTCGCAGTTTGCGCAAGAGATCAGCAGCGGCGGGCTCGACGGGCTGATCGCCAAGATGGCCGAGCGCAACAAGAGCGCCGGCAAGGGCTGATGGCCGCGCTGCAGGCGATGCAGTTGCCGGCCACCGCCACGCTGGCAGAGGCCTGCTCGCTGTTGCAGGCACTCGATGCCGGGCCGGACGTCATCGACGCGTCGGCGATGAAGCACTTCGACACCTCGGCGGTGGCCATCCTGCTCGAAGCCAGCCGCCGCGCCAGGGCGCGTGGCGCCACGCTGGTGGTGCGCGGCGCGCCGCCCAAGCTGGTGGAACTGGCGCGCCTCTACGGCGTGGACGAACTGCTGTCGCTGGAAGCCACGTAGCGCCTGTTGCGCAGGTTCTTCTTGATCTCCTGAAGCATCGGCCGCAACCCGGCGGAGCCCAAGCGCAGCGCCACGCCGGTGGTGAGAATGTCGATGATCATCAGGTGCAGCAGCCGCGAGACCATCGGGCTGTAGCGGTCGGCGTCTTCCGGGTGGTCGGCAGCCAGCAGGATGTGCTGCGCGCCGCCGGTGGCTGCTTCGTGCGCCAGCACCGAGCCGCTGGCCGTGATGGCGACGATGGTGGCGCCTTTCTTGCGCGCGATGTCGGCCACGTCGAGCAGGTCGCGGCTGCGGCCCGAGTTGCTGATGATCACCGCCACGTCGCCGGGCTTCAGCATCGTGGCGCTCATCACCTGGATGTGCCCGTCGCAGACGGCCGCCGCTGTGACGCCCAGGCGAAAAAACTTGTGCTGCGCGTCCTGCGCCACGATGCCCGAGTTGCCGACGCCGTAGAACTCGATGCGCCGGCCGCCGCGCCCGGCTTCGGCCAGTGCGGCGATGGCACGCTCCACCGACTGGCTGGCCGCCGCGTTGCGGTAGCGCAGCAGCGCGGCCACCGCGTTGTCGATCACCTTGACGACGATGTCGCCGGCCTTGTCGTCGTCATCCACCGCGCGGTGCACGAAGGGCACGCCTTCGTTGACGCTGCCGGCCAGCTTCAACTTGAAGTCGGCCAGCCCGTCGTAGCCGACGCTGCGGCAGAAGCGCACCACCGTCGGCTTGCTGACCTGCGAGCGTTCGGCCAGCACCGTGACGGGCAGGCCGGCAAAGCTGCGTGGGTCGGCCAGCACCAGCCGCGCGACGCGTTGTTCGGCGGGTGGCAGCGCAGGGATGGAAGCGCGGATGCGGTCGAGCATGGAAGATGGCGCGGCGGCGCCTACTGCTCCTCGGCCCAGGCACAGCCGTCGCGCGCCACCAGAGCGCTGGCGGCCGGCGGCCCCCAACTGCCGGCGGCATAGGGCCGCGGGCCGTTCGGGTCTTTCGCCCAGGCGTGCAGCACCGGCTCCACCCAGCGCCAGGCCTGCTCCTGCTCGTCGCTGCGCACGAAGAGGTTCAGCCGCCCGGCGATGGCGTCGAGCAGCAGCCTTTCGTAGGCGCCCACGCGCTGGTGCGGGAAGGCCTTGTCGAAGTCCAGGTCCAGCGACACGGGCGACAACGCCTCGTTGTTGCCACTGCCCTTGGCGGCCAGCAGGTGCAGCTCCAGCCCGTCTTCGGGCTGCAGCTTGATGACCAGCTTGTTGGCCCGGCTCGCACCCGGGAAGATCGGGTGCGGCACCTCGCGGAAGTTGACGACGATCTGCGCCTCCGGCGCCGCCAGCCGCTTGCCGGTGCGCAGGTGGAAGGGCACGCCGGCCCAGCGCCAGCTCTGCACCTCGGTGCGCAGCGCGACGAAGGTTTCGCAGGTGCTGCCCGCAGGCACCTTGGCCTCGTCCAGGTAGCCGGGCACTGCCTTGCCGCCCACCGTGCCGGCACGGTACTGGCCGCGCACCACGTCGCGCGCCACGTTGCCGTCGGTGAACGGCCGCAGCGACTTCAGCACCTTGAGCTTCTCCGCGCGGATGGCGTCGGCGTCGTTGCTGGGCGGCGGCTCCATCGCGATCATCGTCAGCAGTTGCAGCGCGTGGTTCTGGACCATGTCGCGCAGCGCACCGGTGCCGTCGTAGTAGTCGCCGCGCGTGCCCACGCCCAGGCTTTCGGCCAGCGTGATCTGGATGTTGGCGATGCTCTCCCGCCGCCACAGCGGCTCGAACAGCGCATTGCCGAAGCGCAGCGCCATCAGGTTCTGCACCGCGGGCTTGCCCAGGTAGTGGTCGATGCGGAAGGCCTGCTGCTCGCTGAAGGCAGAGCGCACCACGCGGTTGATCTCCTGTGCGCTGGCCAGGTCGTGGCCCAGCGGCTTTTCGAGCACCACGCGGATCTGCGGGCCGTTGAGCCCCGCTGCGCCGAGCTGTTCGCAGATCACCGGGAACAGGTAGGGGCTGGTTGCCAGGTAGAGCACGACGGTGTCGGCGCCGCGCTCGTCGAGCCAGGCCTTCAGGCCGGCATAGTGCTCTGGCTGCGACAAGTCCATCCGCCGGAAGTGCAGCATCTGCGCGAAGCGCGCGAACTCGTCGTCGCTCGGGCGCTTGCTGGAATCGACCTCCAGGAAGCGCTCCTTGATGAAGGCGCGGTAGGCGTCGTCGCTGCGCTCTTCACGCGCCACCGCGAGGATGCGGCCACCCGGCGGCAGCTTGTCGTGACGCATCGCCTGGAACAGCGCGGGCATGAGCTTGCGCCATGTCAGGTCGCCCGTGCCGCCGAAGAAAACGAGATCGAAAGACATCGGTGGTGTAACTTTGTTTCACTGGATGATGCCGCCATTTTGCAGGCCGGTCAAACCCGGCCCGGCGCGCGCACCGGGTTTCCACCGGGCCTGCGGACGCTGGTTCGGCAGAGGCCGACAGTACGATGCCGCACCCCATGTGCCCACGAGGCAGGAGACGCAGATGCCGAAGACCCGATGTGCCGTCGTCGGCGCTGCGCTGCTGGCAGCAACCGCGGGCGCCGCCGCGCAGGACGCGGGGCAGATCAACGTGATTTGCTCGGTGCAGGCCGAGTGGTGCAACATGATCCAGACGGTGTTCGCGCGCACCACCGGGGTCAAGGTCAACATGTCGCTGAAGGGCTCGGGCGAAGCGCTGGCGCAACTGATCGCAGAGCGCGCCAACCCGAAGACCGACGTCTGGTTCGGCGGCACCGGTGACCCGCACCTGCAGGCCGCCGAGCAAGGCCTGTCGCTGGAGTACAAGAGCGCGGCGCTGCCGCAATTGCACCCCTGGGCGCAGGCGCAGGCGCAGCAGAGCGGCTACCGCACGGTGGGCATCTATTCCGGGCCGCTGGGCTTCGGCTACAACACCGAGCTGCTGGCCAAGAAGAAGATGCCGGTGCCCAGGAGCTGGGCCGACCTGCTCAACCCCATCTACAAGGGCGAGATCCAGGTGGCCAACCCGGCCAGCAGCGGCACTGCCTACACGATGATCGCCACGCTGGTGCAACTGATGGGCGAGGACAAGGGCTTCGACTACCTGAAGGCGCTGCACAAGAACATCGGCCAATACACGCGCAGCGGCACCGGCCCGATCAAGGCGGTGGCGCGCGGCGAGAGCACGGTGTCGATCAGCTTCGTGCACGACGGCCCTGGCGAGGCGATGCAGGGCTTTCCGGTGGCCACCGTCACGCCGGCCGAAGGCACCGGCGCCGAGATCGGCTCGATGAGCCTGATCAAGGGCGCGCGCAACCTCGACAACGCCAAGAAGTTCTACGAATGGGCGCTCACGCCGCAGGCACAGCAGTTCGGCGCCGCGGCCAAGCAGTTCCAGTTGCCCAGCAACAAGGCCACGCCCATCGACCCGCATGTGCCCGACTTCAAGAAGATCAAGCTCATCGACTACGACTATGCCAAGTACGGCGCCTCGGCAGAACGCCGGCGCCTGATCTCGCGCTGGGAGAAAGACGTCAACTCGCTGCCGCGCTGATGCAGCGCGAGGTCCGGCGTGGGCAGCGTGCGCAGCGGGTGCTGGCAGCGTGGCTGCTGCTGGGCCTGGCCGGCTTCACGCTGCTGCCCTGGTACTTTCCGCAGAACCTGACGCTGCTGGGCTCACTGCCTGGCGTCTTCGGCGGGGCCGAGACGGCCAGCGGCCTGGTGCAGGCTGCGGTGCACCACAAGCCCTGGCTCTGGGCCGGCCTGGCGGGGCTGCTGGCCGCCGCTGCGGCGTGGCGCATGGCGCCGGGGCGCCCCCAGGGCGCGCTGCTCACGGGCGGCGCCGGGCTGGGGCTGGCGGGCCTGCTGGCCGCCGGCTTTGCCATCGGCGCGCAGGGCTGGTCGTTCGACGTGTTGACGGCGCTCTTCGGCGCGTGGCCGGCGGGGCAGCCCGGCGTCGGCGTCGGCGCCGCGCTGGTGCTGCTGGCATTGCTGATGCTGCTGGGCGCCGGCATTGCCAGGCTCGGCTTCTTCCGGGGCGACGCCTTCGTCGCCGGCGCGGTGGTGCTCTGCGGCGCGCTGCTGCTGCTCTTCGTGGCGCTGCCGGTGGGCAAGGCGCTGGCGGGTGCGTTCCTCGACGATGCCGGCAACCCTTCGGCCACGGCGCTGGCCGAGCGGCTGGGCCAGGAGCGGGTGTGGGGCCTGTCGTGCCTGGTGGGCGGCGTGCGCTGCGGCGTGGCCTGGAACACGCTGTTCCTGGCCTTGCTCACGGCGGCCGGCACCACCGTGATGGGCAGCCTGATCGCGCTGATGGCAGAGCGCGGCAGCCGCCGGCTGGCGCGGCCGCTCAACATGCTGGCGCTGCTGCCCATCATCACGCCGCCCTTCGTCGTCGGGCTGGGCCTGATCCTGCTGTTCGGCCGCGCCGGCATCGTCAACCAGTTGCTCGAATGGGCCTTCGGCATCGCGCCGACACGCTGGTTCTACGGCTTGCCGGGCGTCTTGCTGGCGCAGATGTTCGCCTTCACGCCCATCGCCTTCATGATCATGCGCGGCGTGGTGCAGGGCATCGGCCCCAGCCTGGAGGAAGCGGCGCAGACCTTGCGCGCGTCGCGCATGCAGACCTTCGTCACGGTGACGCTGCCGCTGATGAAGCCAGGGCTGGCGAACGCCTTTCTGGTGGGCTTCATCGAAAGCATGGCCGACTTCGGCAACCCGGTGGTGGTGGGCGGGCAGTTCGCGGTGCTGTCCACCGACATCTTCTTCGCCATCGTCGGCGCGCAGTACGACCAGGGGCGCGCGGCGTCGCTGGCGCTGATCCTCACGGGCTTTGCGCTGGCGGTGTTCTTCATCCAGCAGCGGGTGCTGGGCAAGACCAGCTACACGACGGTGTCGGGCAAGGGCGACGCCGGGCTGCCGATGGCGCTGCCGGCGCAGGTGCGGCGGCTGTGCGCCGGCATCGCCTTGCCGTGGCTGCTGTTCACCGTGGTGGTCTATCTCTTCGCCTTCACCGGCGGCTTCGTGCAGACATGGGGCCGCGACTACACGCCCACGCTGGCCCACTTCCGCACCGCGTTCGACCTGCAGGTCGGCGCCCATGGCCTGGTGTGGGCCGGCACGGCCTGGAGTTCGCTCTTCACCACGGTGAAGCTGGCGGCCATCGCAGCGCCGCTGTGCGCGGGCATCGGCCTGCTCATCAGTTGGCTGCTGGCGCGCACGCAGTTCGCAGGCCAGCGCTTGTTCGAGTTCAGCGCGCTGCTGGCCTTCGCCATTCCGGGCACGGTGCTGGGCGTGAGCTACATCCTGGCCTTCAACGTGCCGCCGTTCGAGCTGACCGGTACCGGCCTCGTCATCGTGCTGTGCTTCGTCTTCCGCAACCTGCCGGTGGGCGTGCGCGCCGGCAGCGCGAGCTTCAGGCAGCTCGACAAGAGCCTGGACGAAGCCAGCACCATGCTGCGCGCCAGCACCGCCACCACCTTGCGCCGCGTGGTGCTGCCGCTGCTGAAACCCGCGCTGGTGGCGGCGCTGGTCTATAGCTTCGTGCGCAGCATGACCACGGTGTCGGCGGTGATCTTCCTCGTCACGGCCGAGAACGAACTGGCCACCACCTACATCATCGGCCGCGTCGGCAATGGCGACTACGGCGTCGCGCTGGCCTATTGCACGGTGCTGATCGTGCTGATGTCGGCCGCCACCGCGCTGATCCAGTGGCTGGTGGGCGAGCGCAAGCTGGGCAGACGGAGGGCCATCGCATGAGCATCGAATTCCGCGGCGTCACCAAGCGCTATGGCGACGCGGCGTCGCCGCTGGTCGTCAAGGGCATCGACTTCACGGTGCCCAAGGGCAGCCTGACGACCATCCTCGGCCCGTCGGGCTGCGGCAAGACAACCACCTTGCGCATGATCGCCGGGCTGGACGCACCCAGCGGCGGCAGCATCTTCATCGACGGGCAAGACGTCACCACGCTCGGCCCGGCCGAACGCAATGTGAGCATGGTGTTCCAGAGTTATGCGCTGTTCCCGCACATGAACGTGCTGCAGAACGTCAGCTACGGCCTGTCTGTGCAGGGCGTGCCCAAGGACGAGCTGCTGCGCCGCGCGCACGCCACGATGCAGACCGTGGGCCTGGCCGGCTACGACACCCGGCTGCCCAGCGAACTGTCGGGCGGCCAGCAGCAGCGCGTGGCGGTGGCGCGCGCGCTGGTGCTGGAGCCCGCGGTGCTGCTGTTCGACGAGCCGCTGTCCAACCTCGACGCCCGGCTGCGGCGCAGCATGCGCGAGGACATCCGCGCGCTGCAACAGCGCCTGAAGCTGACGGTGGCCTACGTCACGCACGACCAGAGCGAGGCGCTGGCGGTGAGCGACCAGATCATCGTGATGGACGGCGGCCGCATCGCGCAGGCCGGCACGCCGCAGCAGTTGTACGAGCAGCCTGCCAGCGCGTTCGTCGCCGGGTTCATGGGCGAGGCCATGCTCTTCGACGCCACCGCGCTGGCCGACGGCAGCGTTCGCCTGGGCCCGCTGACACTGCGCCCGCGCCGCGCGGTGGCGGCCGGCAAGGCCAAGGTGGCGGTGCGCCCGGAGGCCTGGCTGCTGGGCCCCGCGGGCGCCGACGGGCTGGCCGCCACGGTCTCCAAATGCGCCTACCTCGGCAGCTTTCTCGAAGTGACGCTGGACACCGCGCTCGGCAGCATCTTCGTCGTCGTGCCGGACGTCGAAACCGCCTGGGCCGTGGGCGACGCGGCCAGCCTGACGCTGGCGCCGCGCGGGCTGTCGGTGGTCAGCGTCTGATCAAGGCCGGCGCCGCCCGGACCGCGCTACAAGCCCACTTCATAGCGGGTGTCCTTCCAGCGCAGCACGGCGGACTTGGGCTTGATCTGCTCCAGCGTGACGCCGGGCGCCACCGCGTCGCCTTCGTGCAGCAACTGGCCGCCGACGATCAGCATGCGGCTGGCCGCGTTGTCGGAAAAGATCGCGCCGCCGATGGCCAGCGCCGGCAACTGGCGTCGTGTCTCTTCGGGCAACTGTGCGAAGGGAATGACGCGGCTGTCCGGCGTGGCGGGCGCGGGCGCGGACGCGGGCCGCTGGGCAGCCACCCCGGGCGCTGCGGCCGGCGGACCAGGTGGCGTGGCTGGCAGTGCGGGCGGTGGCCGCACCAGCGCCGGCGCAGCCACGGAAGCAACAGGCGCCGTGGCCGGCAGGACGCCCGGACTCGCCAGCGGTGCTGGCGCTGGCGACGCTGGCGCAGATGGCAGTGCAGGCGGCGGCGCCGGCTCCTGCACCTTGGCAACGGTCACCGCCGTCGGCGGGCGCTGCGCCAACAGCCATCCGCCCAGCAACAGCAGCGCCAGCACGGCCGCGGCAGCCCACCAGCGGCCCGGCCCGCGCGGCGCCGCGGCTGGCGCCGGGCCACCGCCCAGCGGCTGCGAATGCAGGCCCGGCACGGCGCCGCGCTCGCGTTCGGCGTCGGCGCGGCGCAGTGCATCGAGGATGTAGGACATGGCTCAGGGCGCGGGGTTCAGCCGCGGCTCGGGGATGCCGCTGGCCCGGTTGATGTGCATCAGCGTCAGCGGCCCGGTCAGGCCGTCGGGCTTCAGGCCATGGGCAAGCTGGAAGGCCGCCACCCGCGTCTTCAGCGGCTGCGCGCTGCCGTCGGCGGTGGGCGGCAGCCGCGCTGCCACCCAGTCGGCCAGCGGCGCGGCGGCGGCAGCGGTCAGCGGCTCGCGCCAGGCCGGCGGGGCACGCCAGAAGGTGGCGAACTCGCCGCGCCACAGGCCCGCCAGCACCACCAGCGGCAGCACCATCGGCGTGCCGCCCACGTCCAGCGTGGCGCGCTCGCCGGCCAGGCCGGTGAGCAGCACGTACACCGGCTTGTCCTGCGCGTCGCGCAGCGTCAGCACGCCGGGCCGCCCGAGATCGCGCACGGCGCTCAAGCCGCTGTTGTTGCGAAAGCACACCACCTGGGCGCGGGCAGCCGCCTCGCAGGGCTCGCTCTCGTCCGCGAGGTCGAGCTGCCACAGCGGCGCCAGCGCCCGCCAGGCGGCGGCCTCGCTGCGCGACGCGCGGGCCAGCAGCGCCGACACGTCTTGCTGCGCAGCCATCGGCGCGGCCAACGCGGCGGCTGCCGACGCGGCTGCCTGTGCGCCTGCCGATGCCAACGATGCCGGTGCCGTGGTTGCTGGGACCGCAGCCGCAGGCGCAGGCGCAGCATCGGCAGCCGATCCCGATCCCGATCCCGCCGACCCCGCCGACCCCGCCGACACCGGCACGGGCGCGGCCACCAGCCCGAGCACAGGCTTGCCGGCCACTGCCGGCCCCGGCCGCTGCCACGCATAGCCGGCCGCACCGGCCACCGCCGCGACGGTGGCGATGCCCAGCACACCCAGCGCCAGCGGCAGCGCCGCACGCCGACCAGGCGCACCGCCGAAGACCTCTCGCGCCGCGCGGTCCACGATGGCGCGGTCGATGCGCGTCCTGCCGCTGGCGTAGGCGCCCAGCAGGGCGCGGTCGGCCAGCAGGTTCAGCCGCCGTGGCACGCCGCCGCAGACCTGGTGCAGCCGGTGCAGCGCCCGCGCGTCGAAGGGCATCGCGCCGGCCAGCCCGGCCACCGCCAGCCGGTGACGGATGTACTGCAGCGTCTCCGCCTCGCTCAGCGCCGGCAGGTGGTAGCGCGCGATCACGCGCTGCGCCAGTTGCTCAAGCCGTGGCTGGGCCAGCAGGCTGCGCAGCTCCGGCTGGCCGATCAGCACGATCTGCAACAGCTTGCGCTCCGCCGTCTCCAGGTTGGTCAGCAGGCGCAGTTGCTCCAGCAGCTCGGCCGACAGGCTTTGCGCCTCGTCGATGATCAGCACGCTGTGGCGGCCCGCGGCGTGCGAGGCGAGCAGGAAGGCGTTCAGCGCATCCACGTACTCCTTCACGCTCGCCGCGCCGCGCGCCGCTGCCGGCAGCACGATGTGGAACTCGTCGCACACGGTCTGCAGCAGCTCGGTCACGCTGAGCTTGGGGTTGAAGACATAGGCCACGTCGCAGGCCGGCGGCACCTGGTCCAGGAAGCAGCGGCAGACGGTGGTCTTGCCGGCGCCGATCTCGCCCGTCAGCAGCACGAAACCGCCGCCGCCCGACACGCCGTAGAGCAGGTGTGCCAGCGCTTCGCGGTGCGCTTCGCTCATGAAGAGGAAGCGCGGGTCCGGGGCGATGGAGAACGGCTCGCGCTTGAGGCCGAAGAAAGGCGCGTACATCGCAGGAGGATAAGGTGTCGGGTCTAATCTGCCCCACCCCGTCTTTGCCCGCCAGCGCCGGGCGCACGCCATGAACCAGCTCGACCAGCTCAAACAGCACACCACGGTGGTTGCCGACACCGGCAACTTCAGGCAGCTTGCGCAGTTCACCCCGCGCGACGCCACCACCAACCCCTCGCTCATCCTCAAGGCCGTGCAGCAGCCCGAGTACGCGCCGCTGCTGGCCGAGGCGGTGGCCGCGCAGCGCGGCAAGCCGCTGGACGAGATCGTGGACCAGGTGCTGGTGCGCTTCGGCCTGGAAATCCTGAAGGTGGTGCCCGGCCGCGTGAGCACCGAGGTGGACGCCCGCGTGTCCTTCGACAGCGACGCCATCGTGGCGCGCGCACGGCGGCTGATCGCGCTGTACCAGGCCGCCGGCATCGGCCGCGAGCGCGTGCTGGTCAAGACCGCCAGCACCTGGGAAGGCATCCGCGCGGCCGGCGTGCTGGAGCGCGAAGGCATCCACTGCAACCTGACGCTGCTCTTCAGCTTTGCCCAGGCGGTGGCCTGCGGCGATGCGAAGGTGCAGCTCATCTCGCCCTTCGTCGGACGGATTTACGACTGGGCAAAGAAGCAGGCCGGCGCCCGGTGGGACGAAGCCGCGAATGCCGGCGCCAACGACCCCGGCGTCAAGTCGGTCACCGCCATCTACAACCACTACAAGCGCCACGGCATCGCCACCGAGGTGATGGGCGCCAGCTTCCGCAACGTCGGCCAGATCGTCGCGCTGGCCGGCTGCGACCTGCTGACCATCAGCCCCGAGCTGCTGGCCGAACTGCAGGCCAGCGACGCCCCGCTGCCGCGCGTGCTCGACGCCGGCAAGGCCAGCGCGCTGGACCTGCCGGCCGTGCACCACGACGAGAAGAGCTTCCGCTGGGCGCTCAACGAAGACGCGATGGCGACCGACAAATTGTCCGAAGGCATCCGCGCCTTTGCGGTCGATGCGGGCAAGCTGGACGGGTTGATCCGTGCGCTCATCGACGGCAACACGGCGGGCCGCTGAGATGGCGCGCTGCGACAGCACCGAGGCCTGGGCCGCGCTGCAAGGCCACTTCGAGGCCCATGGCCGCGGCTTCGACCTGCGCGAGGCCTTCGCCCGCGACCCGGGCCGCTTCGAGGCCTTGTCGTTCGAGGCACCCGAGGTCTTCGCCGACCTGTCGAAGAACCTGCTCGACACCGCGTCGCTGCACTTCCTGCGCGACCTGGCGCGCGAATGCGGCGTCGAGGCGCTGCGCGACGCGATGCTGCGCGGCGACGTGGTCAACGCCACCGAAGGCCGCGCGGTGCTGCACACCGCGTTGCGCGCGCCGCGCGGCGCCGGCCCGTTCAGCGACGAGGTGCACGCCGTGCTGGACGCGATGCTGGCCTACGCAGAGCGGGTGCGCGCCGACGACGGCATCACCGACATCGTCAACATCGGCATCGGCGGCAGCGACCTGGGGCCGCAGATGGTGGTGCCTGCGCTGGATGCCTTCTGCCAGCCGGGCAAGCGGCTGCACTTCGTCAGCAACGTCGATGGCCACGACATCACCGCGGCGCTGCGCGGGCTCGATGCAGCGCACACGCTGTTCATCGTGGCGTCCAAGACCTTCACCACGCAGGAGACGATGGCCAACGCGGCAGTGGCGCGGGCCTGGTTTTTGGCGCAGGGCGGCAGCGACATCGCGCGCCACTTCGCGGCCACCACCACCAACGTGCAGGCGGCAGCCGCCTTCGGCATCGACACCACCTTCGGCTTCTGGGACTGGGTGGGCGGCCGCTACTCGCTGTGGAGCGCCATCGGGCTGCCGATTGCGATTGCCATCGGCGCCGACAACTTCCGCGCGCTGCTGGCCGGCGCCCATGCGATGGACCGGCATTTCGCCCAGGCGCCGCTGCAGACCAACCTGCCGGTGACGCTGGGACTGCTGGACGTCTGGTACCGCAACTTCCACGGCTTCGGCAGCCGCAGCGTGGCGCCCTACCACCAGGGCTTGAAGCGGCTGCCGGCCTATCTTCAGCAACTGGAGATGGAGTCCAACGGCAAGCGGGTCGATGTGAGCGGCGCGCCGCTGCCCTACGCCACCAGTCCAGTCGTGTGGGGCGAGCCCGGCACCAACGGCCAGCACGCCTACTTCCAGATGCTGCACCAGGGCACGGACGTGGTGCCGGTGGAGTTCATCGCCGTCAGGCAGCCCACGCACCCGCATGCCGACCTGCACGCCAAGCTGCTGGCCAATTGCCTGGCGCAGAGCCAGGCGCTGATGCTGGGCAAGCGCAGCGACGTGGCGCGCAACGAGCGCGCGCCCACCGCGTCGGCCACGCTCGACAAGGCGGTGCTGGCCGCGCACCGCACGTTTCCCGGCAACCGGCCCAGCACCACCTTCGTGCTGGACCGGCTGACGCCGCGCTCGCTGGGCGCGCTGATCGCGCTCTACGAGCACCGCGTGTTCACCAGCGGCGCGCTGTGGGGCATCGACAGCTTCGACCAGTGGGGCGTCGAACTCGGCAAGGCGCTGGCCGGCGACCTGCTGCCGCGCCTGGCCTCGCGTGACGTGGCTGGCCTCGACGCCAGCACCGCCGGGCTGTTGCTGCGCCTGCGCGCATGACGGCATGACGACATCGGTGTCCGCCGTCGTCTTCGACTTCGCCGGCGTGCTGTTCGGGTGGCAGCCGGCCGCACTGCTGAAGCAGGTGCTGCCGGCCCATGCCACCGACGACGCCAGCGCCGCGCTCTGGGCCGAGCGCATCTTCCAGCGCTACGAAGGCGACTGGGCGGAGTTCGACCGCGGCGTGCTGGGCGTGGCGGAGATCGCCGAGCGCATCGCAGCGCGCACGGGCCTGGCCCTGCCATCCGCGCGCGCGGTGGTCGATGCCGTGCCGGGCGCCATGCAGCCGATGGCCGGCACCGTGGCGCTGCTGCACCGGCTGCACGCGGCTGGTGTGCCGCTGTTCTACCTCTCCAACATGCCGGCGGCCTATGCCCTGCAACTGGAAGCGCACGGCTTCATCGGCTGCTTCGGCGACGGCGTGATCTCGGCGCGCGTGCGGGCCGTCAAGCCCGAGCGGGCGATCTTCGACCTGGCGGCAGCGCGCTTCGGCGTGCCGCCCGGCGACCTGCTGTTCTTCGACGACGTGCAGGCCAACGTGGATGCGGCCTGCGCGGCCGGCTGGCAGGCGCTGCTGTTCACCGGCGCGGAGGATGCGCAAGCAGCGCTGGCCGAACGCGGCTTGCTCAGCGGCCCGGCGGCGGCGCCGTCGAAGCGCGCGCCACCAGCGCCGGCCTGAGCACCACGGTGGCGCCGGCGGATGTGGCCGCCGATCAGCGCAAGCCGTGCAAGCCTTGTGAAGCGGCTTCGACGCCTTGCTCCACGATGCGCTGCTTCCAGGCATCGGTGTCGGTGTAGAACGCGTCGCGGACCTGCCGCTTGATCGCCAGCCGCTGTGCGTCGGGCGCTTCAGGATGCGCTTGCAGCCACTGGTCGGCGCGCAGCGCGTCGATGACCTCGGTGAACGGCACGGTGCCGTACTCCAGTGCAATGCCGGTGTACTCGGCCTGCGGGCACTCCTGGTAGGCGCCCTCGAACATCATGCCCGACAGCAGTGCCGATTCCGACGAGCCGTCGTAGATCGAGGTCACCGCGGCGCCCCACCAGGCGCGGGCGCGGGCCAGTGCTGCGGCGTCGTCGCGGCAGGCGAAGATGCGCTCGCCGTGGCCGCTGGGGCCGAGGCCGGTGTGCAGGTCGATCCAGCCCAGCCGGCTGCACTGCCGGCCATGCTCACGCAGCAGGCCGCGCAGCGTCTGCTGGCTCCAGGTGGGGCCGCTGCCGCTGTAGAACAGGCCGCCAGGGTGGCCGGGCTGGCCGGCGCTGATGGCGGTCTGCAATGCCTTCATGCCGTGCTGCGCCGCATGCGCCTGAAGTGCTGCCTGCGCCTCGGGCGGCGGCGGCCAGCGGTCTGGCACCAGATGCGGGGCAATGGCGTCGTAGGCGGTGTTGGGCGGCAGCGGCGCGCTGAAGTCCAGCCAGTTGCGGTTGAGATCGACGTTCTCGTGCGTGGTGCGCCGCCACCATGAAAAGCCGTGCGGGTTCAGGCCGTGCACGTAGAGCACGGCCACGCCACAGGCTTGCGCATGGGCATGGAACGCGGCGTCGGCCAGCAGCGTGTTCTGCACGCCGGAGCCGCAGAAGCCCTCGACGCCGTGGCAGGCACTGGTGATCAGCAGCACCGCCTGCGCGTCGGGGGCGCCGAGCCGCGCGACGTCCATCGCCAGCGCTTCGCCGTCGCGCCCGGGCAGCGGGTGCGGGTGCGACTGCAGCGCCAGGCCGGCCGCCGCCGCGCCAGCCAGGAACTTGCCGCGCGCCTCGGCGTAGGTCTGCGCAAAGGCGCTGGCGCTCACCGTGCCGCCAGCCACTTCTCGGCCATGCGCACCCAGGCGGTGGCGCCCAGCGGGATGAGGTCGTCGTTGAAGTCGTAGCTGGGGTTGTGCAGCATGCACGGGCCCATGCCGTGGCCGCCTTCGCGGTGCGCGCCGTCGCCGTTGCCGATCAGGAAATAGCAGCCCGGCTTGGCTTGCAGGAAGAAGCTGAAGTCTTCGGCACCCATCGTCGGCTCGAAGTCGAGCACGTTGTCGGCGCCCACCACGTCGGCCAGCAGGCCGCGCGCGAATTCAGTCTCTGCCGGGTGGTTGATGGTGGGCGGGTAGTTGCGCTTGAAGTGGAAGTCGCAGGTGGTTTCGAACGCGGCGCAGGTGGCTTGCGCGATGGTCTGCATGCGGCGCTCGACCAGGTCCAGCACCTCGGTGGTGAAGGTGCGCACCGTCCCCTGGATCTCGCAACTGTCGGGGATCACGTTGGTGGCCTCGCCGGTGTGGATCATGGTCACCGAGATCACTGCCGTGTCGATGGGCCGCTTGTTGCGCGTGACGATGGTCTGGAAGGCCTGCACCATCTGGCAGGCCACCGGCACGGGGTCGGTGCCGTTGTGCGGCATCGCGGCATGCGCGCCCTTGCCGCGGATGGTGATGCGGAACTCGTTGCTGCTGGCAAACACCGGCCCGCTGCGCAGCGCGAACTGCCCCACCCGCATGCCCGGCCAGTTGTGTGCGCCGAAGATGGCCTCCATCGGGAACTGCTCGAACAGCCCGTCCTTCATCATCTCGCGCGCGCCGCCGCCGCCTTCTTCTGCCGGCTGGAACACCAGATAGACGGTGCCGTCGAAATTGCGGTGCCGCGACAAATGCTTGGCTGCCGCCAGCAACATCGCGGTGTGGCCGTCGTGCCCGCAGGCGTGCATTTTCCCCGGGTGCTGGCTGGCGTGGGCGAACTGGTTGTGCTCGGTCATCGGCAATGCGTCGATGTCGGCACGCAAGCCCACCGCACGGCTGGAGCTGCCGTTCTTCACGATGCCGACGACGCCGGTCTTGCCCATGCCACGGTGGACCGGTATGCCCCAGTCTGTCAGCGCCTTGGCAATCACGTCGGCCGTGCGCTGCTCTTCGAAGCACAGTTCAGGGTGGGCGTGGATGTCGCGCCGCAGTGCGGTGACGGTTGCTGCGTCGGCCAGGATGGATTCGATCAGGTTCATGGCGCTGCTCCATGTCGCAAAGCGGCCATGGTAGCCGGGCCGCCACAAGGCCACGCAGCCGGCTGTGCCATCATTTCGGCATGACGCCAGCCGCAGTTTCCGCCCATGTCGTGCGCGCTGCCTGCCCGCACGACTGCCCCGACACCTGCGCGATGCTGGTCACCGTGGAAGACGGCCGCGCGGTGCGCGTCCAGGGCGACCCGGCTCACCCCACCACGCATGGCGCGCTGTGCACCAAGGTCAGCCGCTATGCAGAGCGCACGCACCACCCGGAGCGCGTGCTGACGCCGCTCAAGCGCGCCGGCCCCAAAGGCAGCGGCCGCTTCGTGCCGGTGGGCTGGGACGAAGCGCTGGACGCCATCGCGGCCCGGCTGAAGGCCATCGCGGCGCGCGCGCCAGAAGCCATCGTGCCCTACAGCTACGCCGGCACCATGGGCCTGGTGCAGGGCGAAAGCATCGCGGCGCGCTTCTTCCACAAGCTGGGCGCGTCTCTGCTGGACCGCACCATCTGCTCCTCGGCCGGTGGCGACGCGCTGGCAGCCACCTACGGCGGCAAGGTGGGCATGCATGTCGAGCACTATGCCGAGAGCCGGCTGATCCTCATATGGGGCAGCAACTCCATCACCTCCAACCTGCACTTCTGGACCTTTGCGCAGCAGGCCAAGCGCAGCGGCGCCAGGCTGGTCTGCATCGACCCGCGGCGCACCGAGACGGCCGAGAAATGCCACCAGCACATCGCCCTGCTGCCCGGCACCGACGGCGCGCTGGCGCTCGGCCTGATGCACGAGCTGATCGCGCTGGACCTGCTGGACCACGGCTATCTGGCGCAGCATGTCGATGGCTGGCCGCTGCTGCGCGAGCGTGCGCTGCAATGGCCGCCAGAGCGCGCTGCTGCCGTCTGCGGCATCACGGCCGATGAAGTGCGCGGCCTGGCGCGTGACTACGGCAGCGCCCGGCCGGCCGCCATCCGGCTGAACTACGGCATGCAGCGCGTGCACGGCGGTGGCAACGCAACGCGGCTGATCGCGCTGCTGCCCTGCCTGGTGGGCGCCTGGCGGCACCGCGCCGGCGGGCTGCTGCTGTCGGCCTCGGGCTGGTTCAAGCCCTACCGGCGCGACGCCTGGCTTCAGCGGCCCGACCTGCTGGGCGCAACACGGCCGCGCACCATCAACATGAGCACCATCGGCGACGATCTGCTGCGCCAGGCGTCGCCCGCCTTCGGCCCGCAGATCGAGGCGCTCGTGGTCTATAACAGCAACCCGGTGGCGGTGGCGCCGCAGAGCCGCAAGGTGGTGGCCGGTTTCGCGCGCGATGACCTCTTCACCGTGGTGCTGGAGCACTTTCTCACCGACACCGCCGACCACGCAGACTACGTGCTGCCGGCCACCACGCAGCTCGAACACTGGGACGTGCACAGCGCCTACGGCCACACGTATGCGCTGCTCAACCAGCCGGCCATAGCGCCCGTGGGCGGGAGCCGGCCGAACACCGCGATCTTCCGCGCGCTGGCGCAGCGCATGGGCTACACCGACGCCTGCTTCGACGACGACGACGAGACGCTGGCGCGCGGCGCCTTCGACCCCGAGGCCGTGCCTTTCGAGCAGCTGTTGCAACGCGGCTGGGTGAAGCTGCCGATTGCCGATGCGCCTTTTGCCGAGGGCGGGTTTCCCACCGCCAGCGGCAAGGCCATCGTCGATGCGCCGGGCTTCGGCGTGCCCGACCATGTGCCCAACCATGAAAGCGTGCAGTCGTCGCCCGCGCTGGGCCAACGCTTCCCGCTGGCGATGATCTCGCCGCCGGCACGCCACTTCCTCAATTCCACTTTCGTCAACGTGAAGAGCCTGCGTGCCATCGAAGGCGAGCCGCTGGTCGAGATGCATCCTGCCGATGCGGCCCCGCGCGGCGTTGCAGACGGCAGCCTGGTGCGCGTGTTCAACGAGCGTGGCGTCTATCTCTGCAAGGCAGCGCTGAACGAGCGCGCGCGGCAGGGCGTCGTCAACGGCCTGGGCGTCTGGTGGCGCAAGCTGGGCCGCGACGGCAGCAACGTCAACGAGCTGACGCACCAGCAGCTCACCGACATCGGCCGCGCGCCGGCCTTCTACGACTGCCTCGTCGAAGTGGCCCTGGCCGAGCCGGGCTGATGCGGCCTTGGTGGCTGCCCGCTGCGCTGGCGGCTGCTCTGCTGGCCGTGGGCGTCAGCGGCTGCGGCTCGGTCAGCGACTACGCCTATTACGCGCAGGTCGTCGGCGGCCATCTCGACATCGTGCAGCGCTCACGCCCGGTGGCCGCCTGGCTGGCCGACCCGGCCACCCCGCCCGCGCTGCGGGAGCGTCTGGCGCTGAGCCAGCGCATGCGTGACTTCGCCACGCGTGAACTGAAGCTGCCCGACAACCGCAGCTACCGCAGCTTTGCCGACCTGCACCGCGCCGCCGCCGTCTGGAACGTGGTGGCCGCGCCGGAGTTGTCGCTGACGCTGAAGACCTGGTGCTTCCCGGTGATGGGTTGCGTGGGCTACCGCGGCTACTTCAGCCGCGCGCCGGCCGACGCGCTGGCAGCTGCGTTGCGCGCCGACGGCTGGGAGACCTACGAGTACGGCGTGCCGGCCTATTCGACGCTGGGCTTCGGCAACTGGCTGGGTGGCGACCCGCTGCTCAACACCTTCATCGACTGGAGCGAGGCAGAACTGGCGCGCCTGATCTTCCACGAACTGGCGCACCAGGTGGCCTATGCCAGCGACGACACCACCTTCAACGAGTCCTTCGCCACCGCGGTGGAGCGCATCGGTGGCTGGCGCTGGCTGGCCGCCAGCGCCAGCCCGGGCGCCGCTGCCGAGGCCGCTGCGCTGGACGCCAAACGCGAAGACTTCCGTGCGCTGACGGCGCGGTGCCGCGAACGCCTGCAAAGCCTCTACGACAGCCCTGCCAGCGACGCCGACAAGCGCGTGCAGAAGGCCGCGCTGATGGCCGCCTTGCGCGCCGACTACGACACCATCAAGGCCACCCGCTGGAACGGCTTTGCCGGCTACGACGCGTGGATGGCCGGCGCCAACAATGCATCGCTGGGGGTGCAGGCCGCCTACAACGAACTGGTGCCCGATTTCGAGCGCCTGTTCCGGCGCCTGGACGGCGACTTCGACCGCTTCTACGCCGAGGTCAGGCGCCTGGCCGCCTTGCCGCGGGCCGAACGGCGGGCGACACTGGTGCAAGAACCCTGAGGAGACGATCGATGGCCGACATCAACATCCACCGCACGCACAGCCTGGGACTGGCCAAGGCGCGCAAGGTGGCCTGGGCCTGGGCCGAGCAGGTGGAAGAAAAGTTCGAGATGGAATGCACCGTGGTGGAAGGCGACACCAGCGACACGGTGGAGTTCAGGCGCAGCGGCGTCAGCGGCACGCTGCTCGTGGCAGCCGATCACTTCGACCTCAACGCCAAACTCGGCTTTCTGCTCGGCGCCTTCAGCAAGACCATCGAGGCCGAGATCGAGAAGAACCTCGATGCCTTGCTGGCCAAGACGGCGCCCGCCGCGAAGAAGGCCGCGAAGAAGAAATAGCTGCGTCTGTCGGGGCCGCGCCAGCGCTACTTCAGCGACTCGACGAGGTCGATGTAGCCCTGCATCGCCTCGTCCTTGCTCTGGCCTTTGACGGCCGCCCAGGCGTCGTACTTGGCGCGCCCGACCATGTCGCCGAAGCCCGGGCGCTTGCCCTCCACGTCGCCGGCGCTGCCCTGCTTGTAGAGCGCGTAGATCTTCAGCAGGGTCATGTTGTCGGGCTTCTCCGGCAGGCTTTTGCTGTCGGCAACGGCCTTCTCGAAGGCGGCTTGGATGTCGGCCATGGTGCTGCTCTTTCGTGGCTTGCGGTGGGTGGAAATCTGAGTTGACGCATGCCATGTTACCCAGCATCGTCCGGCGGCCGGCCACCCCCGGCGCCCAGGAGAAACCCGATGCTTGAAGCCGAGCGCATGTCGCGTGTGGACACCGCATGGCTGCGCATGGACAACGACGTCAACCTGATGATGATCGTCGGCGTGTGGCTGCTCACGCCGGCCATCACGCTGGACGCGCTGCGCGAGCGCGTCGCCGACAAGCTTCTCAAGTACGACCGCTTCCGCCAGACCGCCAGGCTCGACATGATGGGCGCGATGTGGGTGCCCGATGCGGCCTTCGACATTGCGCAGCACGTCGTGGCGGCCACGCTGGCGCCGCAGGCCGGCCAGGGCGAGCGCGCGGCCTTGCAGGCGCTGTGCGGTGAACTGGCCACCACCGCGCTCGACCCGGATCGCCCGCTGTGGCAGTTCCATCTGATCGACGGCTACGAAGGCGGCTCGGCGCTCATCGCGCGGGTGCACCACTGCATCGGCGACGGCATCGCGCTGATCTCGGTGATGATGTCGATCACCGATGGCGGCAGCGACCCGCCGCGTCGCAAAAGGCGTGTTGCAGCCGAGAGCGGCAGCGACCGTGCCGACCAGGGCGACTGGCTCGCCGACGCGGTGCTGAAGCCGCTGACCGACATCACCATCAAGGCCATCGGCATGTACGGCGGCGGCATCGCCAAGTCGATGGAGATGCTGTCCAACCCGCAGTCCGGCGCGCTGGAGATGGCGCGCACCGGCATGCAGGTCTTGCAGGACGTTGCCGCGCTGGCGGTGATGGCCGACGACTCGCCCACCGCGCTGAAGGGCAAGCCCAGCGGCCGCAAGCGGGTCGCCTGGGGTGAGCCGCTGCCGCTGGACGCCGTGAAGGCCATCGGCAAGGGGCTGAACTGCTCGATCAACGACGTGCTGCTGGCCTGCGTGGCCGGTGCCATCGGCCAGTACCTGCAAGACGAGGGCGAAGACCCGAGCGGCAAGGAGATCCGCGCGATGGTGCCGGTGAACCTGCGCCCGCTCGACAAGGCCTGGCAGCTCGGCAACCGCTTCGGCCTGGCGCCGCTGACGCTGCCGGTGGGCATTGCCAACCCCATCGAGCGCGTCTATGCGGTGCGCCGGCGCATGGCGCAGTTGAAGGGCAGCTACCAGCCGCTGCTGGCCTTTGCGGTGCTGGCGATGTCGGGCCTGTTCATCAAGCCCGTGCAGGACGCGGTGCTGGGCTTGTTCGCGAA
The DNA here is from genome assembly GCA_964244245.1 of uncultured Rubrivivax sp. Taxonomy (GTDB): domain Bacteria; phylum Pseudomonadota; class Gammaproteobacteria; order Burkholderiales; family Burkholderiaceae_C; genus Rubrivivax. The sequence goes on from CAXTHW010000028.1 coordinate 63,766, forward strand.
GAAGGCCACCGCGGTGATGACCAACGTGCCGGGGCCCGCGGTGCCGCTGAAGTTCTGCGGCTCGACGCTGCGGCAGACGATGTTCTGGGTGCCGGCGTCGGGCGACATCGGCGTGGGCGTCAGCATCCTGAGCTACGGTGGCGGCGTGCAGTTCGGGCTGATCACCGACGAAGCCTTGTGCCCGCAGCCGCAGGCCATCATCGACCGCTTCGAGCCCGAATTCCAGAAGCTGCTGCTGGTGACCTTGATGTTGCCGTGGGAGGGCGAAGCCGCATAATTGCAGCCATGGGAAACGCCGCCGTCGAACTGCGCATGAGCGTCCAGGAATTCCTGGCCTGGGACGCCACCCAGACGGTGAAGCACGAGTTCGTGCGCGGCGAGGTGTTTGCGATGGCGGGCGGCGAGGACCGGCACGTCACCGCTGCCGGCAACCTCTACATGGCGCTGCGCCAGCATCTGCGCGGCACGCCCTGCCGCAGCTACATCAATGACGTCAAGCTCTTCGTCGCCGCCGACCAGTGCTTCTACTACCCCGACCTCTTCGTCACCTGCGGCAGCGCAGACGCGCAACAGCGGCTGGTGAAGTCGCAGGCCAAGCTGGTGGCCGAGGTGCTGTCGCCCAGCACGGCGGGCTATGACCGCGGCGAGAAGTTCGCTTCCTACAGGCGGCTGCCCACGCTGGAGGAGTACCTGCTGATCGACCTGGACACGCGCTGCTGCGACCTGTTCCGCAAGCGCGAAGACGGCTTGTGGGTGCTGCACCCGTTCGCTTCTGGACAGGCTGTGCAACTGGCCAGCGTCGGCCTGAAGATCGAGGCTGCTGAACTGTTCGCAGACATCGAAGCGTCGGCGCCTGCCGCTGCGCCTCCGGGCTGAGCCGGCTCAGCGCGGGCTGCGCGCACGCCGCGCACGGGCTGCCGGCGCAACGGGGTCGAAGCGCATTGCCAGCGCCTGTTCGCGCAGCCAGCGGTGGCCGGGGTCGTGTGCACTGCGCCATGTCCAGTGCATCGCCACCGCGAACGGCGGCAGGCCGATGTCGGGCTCCACCACCTGAAGGCCGTGCAAGGCGGCAAAGCGCAGCGCCGGGCGCGACGGCATGATGACGGCCAACTCGGTGGCCGCCAGGATGGGCGGCACCACGGTGAAGTGCGGCAAGGTCAGCCGAACGCGCGGCTGCAAGCCCAGCAGTTGCAACGCGCGCGATGGCTCGGCGTGGCTGTCCACCGTGATGAAATCCAGCCGCTCCAGCGCAGCCCGGTCGCGCAGCGCGCGCGCCAGCTGGTGGCCGCGGCGCAGCAGCACCACGTAGCGCTCTTGCAGCAGCGTTGCCGACTCGGTGCCCACGAGGCCCGGCAGGTAGCCGAAGGCGAGGTCGAGCCGGCCATCTTCCAGCGCCGGGGCGATGGCGTCGGGCGCCAGTTGCAGCGCTTCGACGCGCACACCCGGTGCCTGGCGGCCGATGCCGGCCATCAGCAGCGGCAGGAACTCGTCGGCCCCGATGTCGCTCATGTGGACGGCAAAGCGGCGCTGCGAGCGCGCCGCGTCGAAGGTGTCGGCCTCGTGCAGCGCCGCGTCGATGAGCCGCAGCGCCGATTCCACCTGCCGCGCCAGTTGGTCGGCCTTCGGCGTGGGCCGCACGCCGCCGGGCGCGCGGGTGAACAGCGGGTCGTGCAACGCCAGCCGCAGCCGCGTCAGCGCGTGGCTGACCGCCGGTTGCGAAAAGCCCAGCGTGTCGGCCGCGCGGCTGACGCTGCGCGCCGCGTGCACGGCGGCAAAGACATGCAGCAGGTTGAGATCCAGCTCGCGGATATTCACAGCATGAATCCTACTTACAAAGCCCATGGCATGGACGAATGGGCGGCGGCTGCCTACATTCGCCGCAGGAGACAAACCAATGGAAGTTCAGTTCACTGAACAGATCGAGCAATTGCAGCTCGGCGCGGGCGCCACCTTCCACGGCGAAGGCATCCTCGCCATCACCAAGGCGCTGCTGCAGGCTGGCGTGGCCTACATCGGCGGCTACCAGGGCGCGCCGGTGTCGCACCTGCTGGACGTGATGGTGCAGGCGCGGCCCTATCTCGACACGCTGGGCGTGCATGTCGAGGCCTGCTCGAACGAGGCGTCGGCGGCGGCGATGCTGGGCGCGTCGATCCACTACCCGCTGCGCGGCGCGGTGACGTGGAAGAGCATCGTCGGCACCAACGTGGCGGCCGATGCGCTGAGCAACCTGGCCTCGCCCGGCGTGGTGGGCGGCGCGCTGATCGTCGTCGGCGAAGACTACGGTGAAGGCGCCAGCGTGATCCAGGAACGCACCCACGCCTATGCGCTGAAGAGCACGCTGGCCTTGTTCGACCCGCGGCCGGACCTGCCGAACATGGTGCGGCTGGTCGAGCATGCCTTCGGCCTCAGCGAGGCCAGCAACATGCCGGCGATCATGGAGTTGCGCATCCGCGCCTGCCATGTGCGCGGCCACTTCACGGCCAAGGACAACGTGGCGCCGGCACTGTCCACCCGCACGCTGATCGCCGAGCCGGCGGGTTTCGACTACATGCGGCTGGCGCACCCGCCGGTGACCTTTCGCCACGAGAAGCTGAAGGTCGAGCAGCGGCTGCCGGCGGCGCAGGCCTACATCGCCGCGCACCGCTTGAACGAGCACTTCGACGGCCCGCGCAGCGAGGTCGGGCTGGTGGTGCAGGGCGGCGTGTTCAACGCGGTGCAGCGCGCGCTGGTGACGCTGGGCCTGGCCGACGCCTTCGGCAACAGCGCGCTGCCGCTGCTGGTGCTGAACGTCACCTACCCGCTGGTGCCCGCCGAAGTGAGCGGCTTCGCGCACGGCAGGAAGGCGGTGCTGGTGCTGGAGGAAGGCTCGCCGGAATACACCGAGAAAGACCTGGTGCAGGCACTGCGAAAGCTGGATGTGCAGACGCCGGTGCACGGCAAGGACCTGCTGCCGCAGACCGGCGAATACACCGTCGAGGCGGTGCTGCCGGGGTTGATCGCTTTCGTCGAACGCTACCTGCCCGACGTCGAACTGGCGCCCGCACGCGCCTGGCTGGCGAGCACCGCGCAGCGCCGTGCCGACGTGGCCAAGGCGCTGGGGCCGCTGCCGCCACGGCCGCCTGGCTTTTGCGTCGGCTGCCCCGAGCGGCCGGTGTTCAGTGCGCTGAAGCTGGCGCAGCAGAACGTCGGCCCGGTGCATGTGGCGGCCGACATCGGCTGCCATGCCTTCGGCACTTTCGAGCCCTTCAGCTCGGGCCATTCGATCCTGGGCTACGGCATGAGCCTGGCCAGCCGCGCGGGTGTATCGCCGATGTTGCAGCGGCGCACGCTGGCCATCATGGGCGACGGCGGCTTCTGGCACAACGGGCTGCTGACGGGCGTGCAGGCGGCGCTGTTCAACGGCGACGACGCCGTGCTGATGATCATGAAGAACGGCTACACCTCGGCCACCGGCACGCAGGACATCCTGAACACGCCCGACGACGAGGCCAAGGCCGAGGCGCTGGCCGACGCCAGCCTGCACCAGAGCCTGGCGCACAAGAACCAGACCATCGAGACCACGCTCAAGGGCATGGGGCTGCGATGGATGCGCACGGTGAACACTTATGACGTCGATGCGATGCGCAAGACGCTGCAAGAGGCCTTCACCAGCCCCTTCAACGGCCTGAAGGTGATCATCGCCGAAGGCGAATGCCAGTTGGAGCGCCAGCGCCGCATCAAGCCTTGGATCGCCGGGCTGCTGAAGCGCGGTGAACGGGTGGAGCGCGTGAAGTACGGCGTCGATGAAGACGTCTGCACCGGCGACCATGCCTGCATCCGCCTCTCGGGCTGCCCGACGCTGACGCTGAAGGACAACCCGGACCCGCTGCGCGTCGATCCGGTCGCGACCGTCATCGAAGGCTGCGTCGGCTGCGGCCTGTGCGGCGCCAACGCCCATGCCGCCACGTTGTGCCCCAGCTTCTACCGCGCCGAGCTGGTGCGCAACCCGAGGTGGCACGAGCGGCTGCTGGCGTCGGTGCGGGCTGGCGTCGTCGGACTGCTGCAACCGGCATGAACACGCCCGGCGCGAGGCCGATCACCATCCTCGTCTGCGCCCTCGGCGGCGAAGGCGGCGGCGTGCTGTCCGAATGGCTCTACGACCTGGCCGTGCGCTGCGGCCACAGCGCGCAGAGCACGTCGATCCCCGGCGTGGCGCAACGCACCGGCGCCACCACCTACTACGTCGAAATCTGCCCTTTGCCCGACAGCGCGCTGGCCGGCCGCAAGCCGGTGTTCAGCCTGAACCCGGTGCCCGGCGGCATCGACCTGCTGGTGTCGTCGGAACTGCTGGAGACGCTGCGCCAGGTGGGCGCCGGCATGGTGAGCGCAGAGCGCACGCAGGTCGTCAGCTCGACCGCACGCGCGCTGACGGTGGCCGAGAAGATGCAACTCGGTGACGGCCGCGCCGATGGCGCTGCCTTGGTGGGCGTGCTGCAACAGCATTGCCGCAGCGCCGAACTGCTGGACATGGCGGCACTGGCCCGCAACAGCGGCACGGCCATCAGCGCCGTGCTGTTCGGCGCCATCGCCGCCAGCGGCGTGCTGCCGTGGCCGCGCGAGGCTTACGAGGCCACCGTGCGGGCCGGTGGCAAGGGCGTCGAAGCCAGCCTGCGCGGCTTTGCAGCCGCCTTCGATGCGCTGGCCCAACGCCGCGCCCAGCGCGTGGCGGTGGAGGCCGCGCTCAAGCCTGCACCGGCGCCCGACCTGCGCGCGCTGGCGCGCCAGCGCCTGACCGACTACCAGGACGCCGCCTACACCCGGTTGTACGACGAGCGCATCGCGCGCATCGAAGCGGCAGAGGCAGAGGCAGACGCGTCGGCGGCCGGCGGCGGCAGCACGGCCATCGCCGACGAGATGACGCGCTGGCTGGCGTTGTGGATGGCCTTCGACGACATCGTCCGCGTCGCCGGGCTGAAGCTCGCCGCCAGCCGGCAGGCGCGCGTGCGCCGCGAGGTGGCGGCGCGCGACGACGAGATCGTCAAAACTTTCGAGCACTTCAAGCCCGGCGTGCCCGAGATCGCCGGCCTGCTGCCGGCGGCGCTGGCGCGGCGCCTGCAAGCGTGGGACGCGGCGCGCGTGGCGCGCGGGCTGGACCCGTGGGCGCTGCCTTTGAAGATCGGCACCCACACCGTCAGCGGCACGCTGGCGCTGCGTTGTGCGGCGGCGCTGAAGGGCTGGCGGCGGCATGGCAGCCGCTATGCGCTGGAGCAGCAGTTGATCGAGCGCTGGCTGGCAGCGGTGGAGCAGGGCACGCGGCGTAGCTGGGCGCTGGGCCATGAGCTGGCGCTGTGCGGCCGGCTCGTCAAAGGCTACGGCAGCACCAACGAGCGCGGCAAGGAGAACCTGCTGCACATCATCGACCACCTGGCGCAGCGTGACAACGCGGCGCAGGCGGTGCAGGCGGTGCGGGAGGCGCGGCTTGCCGCGCTGGCCGACGACGCCGGCCGCGCTTTCGATGCCACGCTGGTGGCGCACGGCGCGCCCAAGCGGGACGTCCGGCCGCAGACCATCCGCTGGTACAAGCGCAAGCCATCGACATGAATGCGGCATGACTTCGGCATGTCGCGGCGCCGGCTTGCTGGATTTCCCTCTTCGTCGCGCGCCTGCGCAGCCAGCAGAATTCCAGACACCACTGCATTGAGACCCAAGATGACCCAACGCTCCCTCGCCCTGGCCGCCACCTTGCTGGCCGCCGCCGCCGTGCAGGCGCAAGACAAGCCCGTGATGCTGAAGCTGTCGAGCTGGGTGCCGGCACAGCACGCGCTGAACCCGGCGCTTCAGGCCTGGGCCGAAGACATCAAGAAGCAGTCCAACGGCAGCATCACCTTCACCTTCTTCCCTGGCGAGCAGCTCGGCAAGGCCTTCGACCACTACGACATGGCGCGTGACGGCATTGCCGACGCCAGCTACGTGAACCCGGGCTACCAGCCGGGCCGCTTTCCGGTGTTCGCCGCGGCGTCGCTGCCGTTCCAGGTGTCCAACGCCAAGGCCGGCAGTGCCGCCATCGACGCCTGGTACCGCCCGTATGCGGCCAAGGAAATGAAGGACGTGCAGTTCTGCTTCGCCTTCGCGCACGACCCAGGCGCCTTCCACTCGCGCAAGAAGGTGGTGCTGCCGAGCGACCTGAAAGGCATGAAGGTGCGCCCCGCCACCAGCACCATCGGCCAGATGGTGACGACGCTGGGCGGCACCAACGTGCAGAGTTCGGCGCCCGAGGCGCGCGACATGATCGAGCGCGGCGTGGCCGATGCCATCACCTTCCCGTGGGGCTCGCTCAGCCTGTTCGGCATCGACAAGGTCACCACCTTCCACGTCGATGTGCCGCTGTACGTGACGCCCTTCGTCTGGGTGCTCAACAAGGACAAGATGGCCTCGCTGTCGCCCGCACAGAAGAAGGTGATGGACGAGCACTGCACCACCGAATGGGCCGAGAAGGTGGGCAGTGCCTGGGCCGATTTCGAGATCGCAGGCCACGCCAAGATCGCCGGCATGGCGGGCCACGAGCTGACCAAGCTGACGCCCGAGCAGATCGACGTCTGGCGCAAGGCTGTCGCGCCTGTGACTGACCAATGGGCCGAAGGCGTGAAGAAGGCCGGCGCCGACCCCAAGCAGGTGCTCGACGGCCTGCACCAGAGCCTGAACAAGTACAAGTCGGCGCTCTAGGTGCAGGCGGTATCGGCGCGGCCGCGCAGCCTGGCCGACCGCATCATCCACGTCATCGAGTGGCTGGCGGCCTGCTTCGTCGGCATCGTCGCGGCCGACATTTTCTTGTCGGTGATCCTGCGCAAGTTCTTCAACACCTCCATCCCCGACAGCTACGACGCTGGCCGCCTGCTGCTGGGCGTGCTGATCTTCTGGGGCATCGCCGCCACCAGCTACCGCGGCGGCCACATCACGGTCGATTTGCTGTGGACGAGCGCCGGGCCGCGGATGAAGCGCTTCATCGATGTCTTCGCCACGCTGGTGCTGCTGTTCGTGGTGACGGTGCAGACCATCATGCTGTTCGACAAAGTGGCCGCCACCTACCGCGACAACGTGCTGACCTATGACCTCAACCTGCCGACCTGGCCGCTGTTCGCGGTGGCCTGGGCCGGCGACGTCTGCGCCGTGGTGCTGATCGCCATCCGCGCCTGGCGGCTGGTGTTTCACCCGGAGTTGCTGCACGACGAACATGCTGAACAGCGCACACAGGAATAGCGAGTGGACGATGCCTGTTGCTGCGCGGGCCGAGCGCCGGGCCGCCCCAAGCCGGCCCGCATCTCCTCGGGGGATCGACCGGCGTACTCGCCGGGCGAGGGGCTGACATGAGCACCGACCTCATCGCCGTGGGCGGCTTCGTGACGCTGTTCGTGCTGATGCTGCTGCGCGTGCCGGTGGGCATGGCGATGGGCCTCGTGGGCGTGGTGGGCTACTCGATGATCGCCGGCGCCGGCCCGGCGCTGAAGTTGATCGGCCAGACCTCGATGCGCACCGTCACCGACTACACCTTCGGCGTGATCCCGATGTTCATGCTGATGGGCGCCTTCGTCTCGGTGTCGGGCGTCAGCAAGGAGCTGTTCCGCGCCGCCAACGCCTGCGTCGGCCATCTGCGCGGCGGCCTGGGCGTGGCAACAGTGATGGCCTGCGGCGGCTTTGCGGCGATCTGCGGCTCCTCTGTTGCCACGGCCGCCACCTTCAGCACCGTGGCCTACCCGGAGATGCGGCGCTACGGCTACCCGCAAAGCTTCTCGGCCGGCGTCATTGCAGCAGGCGGCACGCTGGGCGCGATGCTGCCGCCGAGCACCGTGCTGGCCGTCTATGCCGTCATCACGCAGCAGGACATCGGCAAGCTCTTCATGGCCGGCGTGCTGCCCGGGCTGCTGGCGATGACCATGTATGTGCTGACCATCGCCGTCATCGTGTTCTTCAAGCCCAAGCTGCTGCCGGCAGGCGAGAAGCGGCCGTGGGGCGAGCGCGTGGTGGCGCTGAAAGACGTGTGGCCGTCGCTGGTGCTGTTCGCCTTCGTCATCGGCGGCCTGTATGGCGGCTTCTTCACCCCCACCGAAGCCGGCGGCATGGGCGCGGGCGGCGCCTTCCTGCTCGGCGTGCTGCGCCGCAAGCTCGACCGTGCCGGCATCCGCACCGCCTTGCTGCAAGCCACGCGCACCGCAGCGGCGGTGTTCACCGTGCTGATCGGCGCACTGCTCTTCGGCTACTTCCTCACCATCACGCAGACGCCGCAGAAGCTCACGGGCTTTCTCACCGGCCTGGGCATCGGCCGCTACGGCGTGCTCGCGCTCATCATGGTGATGTACCTCGTGCTGGGCTGCCTGATGGACGCGATGGCGATGATCATTCTCACGGTGCCGATCATCTTTCCGGTGATCATGCAACTCGGCTTCGACCCGATCTGGTTCGGCGTGATCATCGTGATGACGGTCGAACTCGGGCTCATCCACCCGCCTGTCGGAATGAACGTCTTCGTCATCAAGAGCGTGGTGCAGGACGTGAGCTTCACCACCATCTTCAAGGGCGTGATCCCCTTCGTCATCACCGACATGATCCGCCTCGTGATCCTGATCGCCTTCCCGATGATCGCGCTCTGGCTGCCCAGCCGGATGTAGGAACACGGCTTGCCGCCTGCTCCGCTCCTGTTGTGCTGAAGGAGCCGACGATGGCCACGTTGAACAAGGGCGACAAGGTCGAATGGAACACGCCGCAAGGCAAAACCGAAGGCACCGTCACGCGCAAGGTGACCGGCAGCGCCAAGGCCGGCGGCCACACCGCCAAAGCCTCGGCCGGCGAGCCGCAGTTCGAGGTCAAGAGCGCGAAGACCGGCAGGACGGCGATCCACAAGCCCGGCGCGCTGAAGAAGGCCGGCTGAGATGGCGGCCACCGCTGACGCCCACACCAGCGGCGTCACGCGCTCTGGCGTTGCTCCCAGGCCTGCTTGCGCGCGTCGCGTTCGCGTTGGCGCAGCGCGGCCTGTGCAGCCACCCAGCAGGCCGGCTGCGTGCCGCCCAGCAACTGCCGCACCGCTGCCAGTGCCGGCGGGGCGGCATCTTCTGCCACGCGCCGGTAGGCCCGGCCAAAGCCGTCGCGCTGCCAGAAGCCGCTGTCCACCAGCCAGCGGCGCAGCTCGACGTGGTCGGTGTCCAAACAGGCCGCTTCCTCGGCCAGGCAGCGCTTCAGTTGCGCGTTGGCTTCGGCCTCGGTGCAAACGCCGTCGGCAGGCAGGCACAGAGACGCCAGCGCCAGCACGGCGCTGCGCGATGCGGGGTCGAGGATGCCGATGCCGACGCCGCGTTTGACGACGCAGGCGGCGAGCAGGGTTTCAGTGGTGTCGGCCATCGCGCTCAGTCCTCCAGCTCGGCTTTCGCCATCTCCACGTCCAGCCGTTCCATCGCGTCCAGCGGCGTGCTGGCGGCGGCGTCGGCATACAGCTTCTCGGCTTCTTTCATGCGCTTGTCACCTTCCAGCATCACCAGGCCGTTGGCGTATTCGACCATCGCAATGGCGCTGCCGGGGTGCAGCTTCAAGGCCTCTTTGTACATCTTCAGCCCGGTGGCCGCATCGGCGCCCTGGGTGCGGCCCAGCAGCTTGCCGACCTTGTCGATGACCTCGGCATGGAACGAGCCCAGCGCGATGTGCGCATCGGCGTGCCTGGGCGCCAGCCGGATGGTGGTTTCCAGCGCGTTCTTGACCTTGCTGCCCAGGCCCTGCGCCAACGCCTTGGCCACGCTGATGCCCTGGCCGTAGCGGCCGATGGCGTAGGCCTGCCAGTAGAAGGCATTGGCGTTCTTCGGCTCGGCGGCCTGCTGCGCCTCGGCGCGCTCGGCCACTTCGAGCAACATCGCGAGCTTGGTCTTCTCGCTGCTTTCCAGGTAGTTGGCGTGGATGGCCTGCGCCTTGTTGGCGACAGTGATGCCGGCGCCGCCGGCCTTGATGCCGGCATCGAACGCTTTCTGGAAATCCCCGGCGTGGAACAGCGCCCAGGCGGCCAGTACCTTGTCGTCGGCCGGCAGCGGCTCGGCGTCGCCTGCATGCAGCCGCGCCCATTGTTTCTTCAATGCGGCCGGGCTGTAGGTGTAGTCGGCAGCGTCGTAGGGAAAGGCGGTCCACTTGGCCATGGTCGGTCTCCTCAGGGGTTCTGGTAGGGCCCCACCAGCGACAGCAGGTGGGCTTTGGAAGCGGGCTCCAGGTAGGGCAGCAGCAGGCTCAGCACATGGAAGGCGCCGCGCGCCATCGAGCCGGCGGCGCTGTCGGCCTCCAGCGCGTGGCGCGGGTCGCGCACGTACTCGTAGCTGAGCCAATAGGTCAGCACCACCACCATCGCAGTGGCCGCGGGCGCGGCTTCGGCGCCCGTGATGCGCACCGCGGCGCCGCGGGAGAGGCCGTCCAGCACGGCCAGCACCGCGCGGCTCTTGTTCTTCAGCACGAACTGGAAATGCGTCTCCAGCCGGCGGTTCTTGCTGAGCAGGTCGTTCAGGTCGCGGTAGAGAAAGCGGTACTGCCAGATCAGCTCGAACAGCGTGTGGAAGAAGAACCAGGCGTCCTCGACGTTGGCCAGGCCGTCTGCCGCCTGCAGCAACTCGTTCAGCGCCCGTTCGTAGCGGTCGAACAGCGTGTTGATCAGCTCGTCTTTCGCCGGATAGTGGTAGTACAGGTTGCCGGGGCTGATGCCGAGTTCTGCCGAGATCAGCGTGGTGCTGACGTTGGGCTCGCCGAAGCGGTTGAACAGGTCCAGCGTCACGTCCAAAATGCGCTCGGCGGTGCGGCGCGGCTTCTTGGTGGGCGGGGCGCTGGGCATCGTGCGGCGCATTCTGGCACCGGGCGTGCCGGGCCTGCGTGCCTACAATCCCGCCCCCATGCCCAGCCGTTCCAGCCCGGTTCCGCCCGCCGTCCGCTTCCAGCAAGTCACCAAGAGCTACAGCGGCCCGCGCGGGCTGCTGCAGGCGCTGGGCGGTGTGTCCTTCGACATCGAACAAGGCGAGTTCTTCGGCCTGCTCGGCCCCAACGGCGCCGGCAAGACCACGCTGATCTCCATCCTGGCCGGCCTGACGCGCGCCAGCGGCGGCACGGTCAGCGTGATGGGGCACGACGTGGTGGCCGACTTCGCCGCGGCCCGCAAGTCGCTCGGCATCGTGCCGCAGGAACTGGTGTTCGACCCCTTCTTCAACGTGCGCGACGTGCTGCGCATCCAGAGCGGCTATTTCGGCATCCGGCACAACGATGCCTGGATCGACGAGTTGCTGGCCAACCTGGGCCTGGCCGACAAGGCCGGCGCCAACATGCGGCAGCTTTCCGGCGGCATGAAGCGGCGGGTGCTGGTGGCGCAGGCGCTGGTGCACAAGCCGCCGGTGATCGTGCTCGACGAGCCGACCGCCGGGGTCGATGTGGAGCTGCGGCAGACGCTGTGGCAGTTCATCGCGCGGCTGAACCGCGAAGGCCACACGGTGCTGCTGACCACGCACTACCTCGAAGAAGCCGAGGCGCTGTGCAGCCGCATCGCGATGCTCAAGACCGGCCGCGTGGTGGCGCTGGACAAGACATCCGCGCTGCTGTCGGGCATGGCCAGCACGATGCTGCGCTTCAAGACCGACCAGGCGCTGCCAGCGCCGCTGGCAGCGCAGGCGCGCGTCACCGGGCGCATCGTGCAGTTGAAGGCGCACGACGCGGCCGAGGTCGAGGTGCTGCTGGCCCGCCTGCGAGAAGGCGGCGTCAGGGTCGAAGACCTGGAGATCGGCCGCGCCGACCTGGAAGACGTGTTCCTCGACATCATGGGCGAAGCCGCTTGAGCGCCACGCCATCGGCGGGCCGCCTGGCCGGCGCCGGCACGCTGTTCGGCAAAGAGATCCTGCGCTTCTGGAAGGTCGGCTTCCAGACGGTGTGCGCGCCGGTGCTGACTGCGGTGATGTACCTGCTGATCTTCGGCCATGTGCTGGAGGAGCATGTCCAGGTGTTCCCCGGCGTGGGCTACACCAGCTTCCTGGTGCCCGGCCTCGTGATGATGAGCGTGCTGCAGAACGCCTTTGCCAACAGCAGCAGCAGCCTGGTGCAGAGCAAGATCACCGGCAACCTGGTGTTCCTGCTGGTCACGCCGCTGTCGCACTGGGCGTGGTTCGCGGCCTACGTCGGCGCCTCTGTCGTGCGCGGGCTGGCGGTGGGCTTCGGCGTCTTCATCGTCACGGTGTGGTTCGCGCCGCTGCACCTGGCCGAGCCCTGGTGGATCATCGTGTTCGCCGCTCTGGGCGCCGGCATGCTGGGCTCGCTGGGGCTGGTGGCGGGTTTGTGGGCCGACAAGTTCGACCAGATGGCGGCCTTCCAGAACTTCATCATCATGCCGATGACGTTTCTCTCCGGCGTGTTCTATTCGGTCAAGTCGCTGCCGCCGGCCTGGCAGGCGGTGAGCCACCTCAACCCATTCTTCTACATGATCGACGGCTTCCGCCGCGGCTTCTTTGGCGCCAGCGATGTGTCGCCATGGCTGAGCCTGGCCATCGTCGGCAGCGCCTTCGTCGTGGTGGCCGCGTTGTGCCTGAGGTTGCTGCAAACCGGGTACAAGCTGCGGGCTTGAGATAATCGGCACCCGAATGGAGAACCGCATGCAAGACCACCGCGCCGCAGGCGACGACAAACCTTCCGAGAAAGCCAGCAAGAACGAGCGTGGCGGCAGCCTGCAGGAGCAGTTGTCGTTCAAATCCCGCTTCGTGCTGGTGTTCGGCGAGATCGACGACAAGATGGCCCGCGTCACCTGCGAGCGCCTGATCGCGCTGGCGCAGGAGTCGGACGCGCCGATCCACATGCTGGTGTCGTCACCGGGCGGCCACGTGGAGTCGGGCGACGCCATCCACGACATGATCCGCTTCGTGCGGGCGCCAGTCAGCACCATCGGCACCGGCTGGGTGGCCAGCGCTGGCACCCACATCTTTCTTGCGCCGCCCAAAGACCGCCGGGTCTGCCTGCCGAACACGCGCTTCATGATCCACCAGCCGGCTGGCGGCGCAGGCGGCCGCGCCAGCGACATCGCGATCCAGGCCAAGGAGATCATCAAGACCCGCGAGCGCATCGCCAGGGTGGTGGCAGTGCAGACCGGGCAGAAGCTCGAAAAGGTGATGGCCGACATGGAGCGCGACTACTGGATGAGCGCCGACGAGGCCATCGCCTACGGCATCGCCTCCCGCGTGATCGACCGCCAGCAGGACCTGAGCTGATGGCTGACCCGACGCCCGACGACGTGCGGCGCTTCATCGCCGCCGGCCTGGCCTGCGAGCAACTCGACGTGGAAGGCGACGGCCGCCACTTCTTCGCCACCGTCGTCTCGGCCGAATTCGAAGGCCTGCCGCGCGTGCGCCGCCACCAGCGGGTGTATGCGGCGCTGGGCGATAGAATGCGGGAGCAAATCCACGCCTTGTCGATGAAGACGCTCACCCCCGCCGAACACGCCGACCAAGCCGGCCAAGCCGGGCCGGCAACGTCGGCCGACGCCCACCACCACTGACACCACCCTGCGGTGCGCCGCGGGTGGCCGCGGCGTGTGGACCGGGCCCCCGCTGTGCAGCGCCTTCGACGCTTCCCACAGCAGCATGGACAAACTCCTCATCCGCGGCGGCCGGCCGCTCCAAGGCACGGTCACCATCTCGGGCGCCAAGAACGCCGCACTGCCCGAGTTGTGCGCCGCACTGCTGACCAGCGGCCCGGTCACGCTGGCCAACGTGCCGCAGTTGCAGGACGTTGCCACCATGCTCAAGCTGCTGCGGCAGATGGGCGTGCAGGTCGAACGCTCCGACGCCGAGCCGCAGCGCGTGCTGCTGCTGGCGCCGGACAGCACCGACCCGGTCGCGCCCTACGAGTTGGTGAAGACGATGCGCGCGTCCATCCTGGTGCTGGGGCCGCTGCTGGCGCGCTTCGGCCGCGCGGTGGTGTCGCTGCCGGGCGGCTGCGCCATCGGCTCGCGGCCGGTGGACCAGCACATCAAGGGCCTGCAGGCGATGGGCGCGCAGATCACGGTCGAGCACGGCAACATCGTCGCGACGGCTCGGCGGCTGCAGGGCGCGCGCATCACCACCGAGATGGTCACCGTCACCGGCACCGAGAACCTGCTGATGGCCGCCACGCTGGCCGACGGCGAGACGGTGCTGGAGAACGCAGCGCAGGAGCCCGAGATCGCCGACCTGGCCGAACTGTTGATCAGCATGGGCGCGCAGATCGAAGGCCATGGCAGCGGCCGCATCCGCATCCAGGGCGTCACCGCGCTGCACGCGCCGGCCGCGCCGCACACCATCATCCCCGACCGCATCGAGACCGGCACCTTCCTTTGCGCGGTGGCTGCGGCCGGCGGCGAGGTGCTGCTGCAAGGCGCGCGCGCCGACCATCTGGGCGCGGTGCTCGACAAGCTGCGGGAGGCCGGCGTGGCCATCGAGGCCGGCGACGGCTGGATTCGCGTGCGGTCGAACGGCCGGCCGCGCGCGGTGAGCTTTCGCACCAGCGAGTACCCTGCCTTCCCGACCGACATGCAGGCGCAGTTCATGGCCGTCAACTGCATCGCCGACGGCGCGGCCAGCGTGTCTGAAACGATCTTCGAGAACCGCTTCATGCACGTCAACGAGCTGCTGCGCCTGGGCGCCAGCATCACCGTGGATGGCCACACGGCGCTGGTGCAGGGCGTGCCGCGGCTGTCGGGCGCCACGGTGATGGCGACCGACCTGCGTGCGTCGGCCAGCCTGGTGATCGCCGGGCTGGTGGCCGACGGGCAGACGCTGGTGGACCGCATCTACCACCTCGACCGCGGCTACGACCGCATGGAGGCCAAGCTGCGGCTGCTGGGCGCCGACATCGAGCGCGTGCGGTGAGGCAGGCGCCGTGATCACGCTGGCGCTGTCCAAGGGCCGCATCTTCGACGACTCTCTGCCGCTGCTGCGCGCCGCCGGCATCGAGGTGCTGGAAGACCCGGAGACCAGCCGCAAGCTGATCCTGTCCACCAGCCGCGCCGACCTGCGCGTGGTGCTGGTGCGCGCCTCCGACGTGCCGACCTATGTGCAGCATGGCGGCGCCGACCTGGGCGTGGCCGGTCTGGACGTGCTGCTGGAAAGCGACGGCCACCTGTACCGCCCGCTGGACCTGAAGATCGCCCGCTGCCGCATGAGCGTGGCCACGCGCGAGGACTTCGACTACGCGGCCGCGGTGCGGCAGGGGTCGCGCATCCGTGTCGCGACCAAGTACACCCGGACGGCGCGCGAGTTCTTCGCGGCCAAGGGCGTGCACGTCGATCTGATCAAGCTCTACGGCTCGATGGAGCTGGCGCCGTTGACGGGCCTGGCAGACGCCATCGTCGATATGGTGTCCACCGGCAGCACGCTGCGCGCGAATCACCTGGTGGAGGTGGAACGCATCATGGACATCAGCGCCCGGCTGGTGGTCAACCCGGCGGCGCTGAAGCTCAAACGCGAGCCGCTGCGGGCCTTGATCGACGCGTTCGAGAAGGCCGCGGCATGACGCTGACCATCCGCAGCCTGGACACGCGTGAGCCCGGCTTCGAGGCCGCCTTCCAGCGCGTGCTGCACTGGTCGGCCGAGACCGATGCCGACATCGAGAGCCGCGTGGCCGGGATCGTGGCCGACGTCCGTGCGCGCGGTGACGCCGCGGTGCTGGAGTACACCGCCCGCTTCGACGGCCTGCAGGCCGCTTCGGTGGCGGCGCTGGAGATCGGTGCAGGCGAACTGCGGGCCGCGCTGGACGCCATCACGCCGGCGCAACGCCATGCCTTGCTGGTGGCAGCCGGGCGCGTGCGCAGCTACCACCAGCGCCAGTTGCAGGCCTGCGGGCTTGGCTGGCAGTACCGCGACGACGACGGCACGCTGCTGGGCCAGAAGGTCACGCCGCTGGACCGCGTGGGCATCTACGTGCCGGGCGGCAAGGCGGCCTACCCGTCGAGCGTGCTGATGAACG